>CAWKDT010000020.1:0-348199 GCA_963848445.1 Candidatus Dormiibacterota bacterium | reverse complement strand
GGACGAGGATGTTCAGGCGATCGCCGCGACGCAGGATGGTGTCGCCGTTCGGCACCTCGCCGGCGCCATCCCGATGCAGGCCCACCACGAGCGCATGCGGCGGCCACGGGATGTCGGCGATCCTGCAACCGACGGGGGCCTGCCCGTCCGTGAGCTCGATGTCGACGATCCGGTAGTTCTTCATGAGCGGGAGCGATGAGGGCGCCGCGGTCGTCGCCGGTTGCGGGTCGCGGCGGGGCGGCGCCGGAACCGTCTCCGCAGCCGCGACACTGCGCTCGATTCGATTGTTGTACGCGACCAGGATGTCGCGATGGGTCAACCATCCGAGCAGCGTCGTGGTGCTCGGCGCCATCACGATCAACGTCGATCTGCTCTGCTGCACGAGCTGGGAAAGGGCCGCCTCCAGGGTCATGTCGGGGGAGACCGGTGCGGGCATGTCGGCAAGGTCGCCGGCGGTGACGTCGAGTGCGTTGTCGCGCATCGCGCCCTCGACCTCGCCCGCGGTCACCACGCCTCGGTACGACCCATCGGCATCGACGACTGGCACCGCCGCGACGTCGCGCTGGGCGAAGCGATTGACGATCTCGTTCAACGAGGCGTCGGCGGCGAGCGGCTCCGGCAGCGGCTGCATCGCGTCCCTGACGCGAAGCACCTGCATGAGGTTGGCGCCACGGCCTCGCATGATGTCGATCCCGCGCCGCCGCAGCTTGAGCGTGTAGATGGTGTCCTTGGAAAGCACGCTGCTCAAGCCCGCGGCCGCGACGATGGCCACCATGAGTGGCAGGATGATCGTGTAGTCGCCGGTGAGCTCGAAGATGATGATCACCGCCGTGATGGGCGCGCGGGCAGCGCCGGCGAACACCGCGCCCATTCCCACCAGACCGTAGGCCCCGGCTGGGGCGACTCCTGTGTGGAAGACCAGACCGGCGATGGTCCCGAAGGCGGTTCCGAGCATCGCTCCCATGAACAGCGACGGCGCGAAGACGCCGCCCGAACCGCCGATGCCGATGGTGAGGCTGGTGGCCACCATCTTGCCGACGAGCAGCAGCGCGAGCAACCCGAGGACGATCCGGCCGGCAACCGCATTCTGGAGCACGGGGTATCCCACCCCGTACAGCTCAGGGAGCGCAAGGAGCAGCAGACCGAGCAGCACGCCGCCGGCCGCGGGACGCAGCCAGTCGGGCCCGCGCCAGATGCGATCCAGCAGATCCTCCGTGCCATAGAGGATGCGGATGAACGCGATGCCCGCGAGCCCGCCGAGCACTCCCAGCAGCGCGTAGAGGCCGTACTCCCATCCCGACACGATGTGGAACGTCGGCAGCGAGAGAAATGCCTGACTCCCGAAGGCCGCCCGGCCGATGACATCGGCGGTGACCGACGCGAGCACCACGGCGCCGAACGAATCCACGGCGAAGTCCTGGAGGATCAGCTCCAGCGCGAAGAACACGCCCGCGATGGGCGCGTTGAAGGTCGCCGAGATCCCCGCGGCGGTGCCGCAGGCGACCAGCAGGCGCAGCCGGGTCTCCGACACGTGCAGCCACTGCCCGATCGATGACCCCAGTGCCGAACCGATCTGCACGATCGGTCCCTCGCGACCCACCGACCCGCCGGCGCCGATGCAGATCGCGGACGCGAGCGACTTGACCACCGCGACCTGCGGCCGGATCCGGCCGCCGCGCTCGGCGACCGCGAGCATCACCTCGGGGACGCCATGACCTCGGGCCTCAGGAGCGAAGCGCTGGATGAGCGGGCCGTAGATGAGCCCGCCGACCACCGGAGCAAGGACGACGAACCACATCCCAAGCCACGGCACGTAGGGATTGATCGCGTGGCCCGCGGCGCTGTAGTCGTTGTGTCCCGAGAACAGCACCGTGAACCAGCGAATCAGATCGCGGAACACGATCGCACCGAGCCCGCCGCCGGCGCCCACCACCAGCGCGATCGCGATCGTTCCGGCGGGGGTTCCACGCAGCCGGTCCACCACCCGGCGGCGGAGGCCGCGCGGGAGGTGCACCTTGAGCGCGGGTGATCTCATCCCTCGTCGTTGCTGAGTCCGGCGAAGATCGCCGCGAGCACCCGCGCGATGTTGTTCCAGCGAAACCCCGACGGATCGAGCGAGCTGTGCAACGTCAGGCCGTCGCCGAGGGCGAGCAGCACCGAGGCGAACGCATTGGCCGGCAGCGGCGCGAGCTCTCCGCCCTGCACGGCGTCGTCGATCCATCCCCGCAACATCGCCCGGCGGCGCTCGACGGCCCCGACCATGCGCTCGCGAATGACGGGCTCGGTGATGATCGCGGCCCACAGATCGGACCGGACCTGAACGCGCGCCTGGTCGGTACCCCGCGCGCACATCTCGCGGGCGAAGCTGCGCAGGCGCTCGACGTTGGAGACGTTCCGGTCGGCGAGGGTCCCCAGCACGCCGTCGAGCTCGGCGGCGTCCTCCTCGAGGAGCGCCACGAGGAGATCCTGCTTCGAGTCGAAATATCCGTAGAAGGCGCCCTTGCTGACCTCGGCCTCGGCGCAGATGTCGTCCACGGTGAGGTCCCGGTACCCCATGCGGCCGGCGCAGCGCCAGGCTGCGTCGATGAGTTGCTGCCGGCGTTCCGAACGTGCCGCGGAGGAGATGCGAGGCATGGCAATCATGCTACCATGGTGAAAACCGACCCGTTGGTTTTCTATAATCGGGTTCTCCCTCCCATGGGCGGGTGGCGACGTGCCACCCGCTCCCCCCTCGCGGGAGATGACTGAGGACGCAGCGTTGAACACGAGCTCCAGAGGCTGACGATGCGCGCAGCCGCCGGTAGTCGCCCCCCGGTGTGGCCGGCATGAGCGCCATCGTTGCCGTCGATGGGTTGACCAAGACCTTCGGACGGCATCGCGGTGTCGAGGATCTCCGGTTCGAGGTTGCTGAAGGCGAGATCTTCGGCTTCCTCGGTCCAAACGGAGCGGGCAAATCCACGACGATCCGCATGCTGACCGGGCTGTCGCACCCCACCGCGGGCGCGGGGACCGTTTTCGGCCTTGACCCGATCGGCAGCGCCGTTGCCGTGCATCGCCGCATCGGATACCTCCCGGGGGAGCTGGCCCTCCATCCCCGTCTCACCGGCCGGGAGCACGTGGACTTCGCGGCCCGCGCCCGGGGGATGCATGATCGGATCCTCCTCGACCAGCTCGTCGAGCGGTTCCAGGTCGATCTCGCGCGGCCGGTGCGCACGCTCTCGAAGGGCAACCGCCAGAAGGTCGGCATCGTGCTGGCGCTGATGCACCGCCCCGAGTTGCTCGTCCTCGACGAGCCGACCTCCGGGCTCGACCCGCTGATGCGCGACGAGTTCGAACGCCTGCTTCGGGAGACGGTCGGTGAAGGACGCACCGTGTTCCTCTCGTCCCATGAGCTCGATGAGGTACAGCGCGTCGTCGATCGAGTTGCCATCATCAAGGAAGGCCGGCTCGTGGTCGTCGACACCGTGGATGGACTGCGCAGCAACGCGCCGCGCACCATCGAATTCCACTTCCCGGCGAGGGTCGATCCCGCGCGGTTCGCGTCGCTCGCCGGGGTGCGCGTCGTGGCGTCAGATGGGGCCGCGATAACCCTCGCGTTTCACGGCGCCGTCGCACCGCTCCTTCGTGTCGCCGCTGCGCATGATCCTCTCGACGTCATCGCGCGTCCAGCCGATCTCGACGAGCTGTTTCTCACGTATTACCGCGACGGCGGTGGAGGTGAGGGCGTCGATGCGAGCTGAGGTCACGCTCCTCGACCTCCGGCTGCGGCGACGGCTGCTGCTCAGCTATGCGGTGGGCATGGCGCTGTATACGCTCGCCATCGTGGTGCTCTACCCGTCCTTCAAAGACTCGACCAGCCTGAACGACCTGACCAAGAACGGCTCAGCCGTCGCTGCCCTGTTCGGCGCCACGGGCTCGTTGACGTCGCCCACAGGCTGGCTCGATGCCAACATCTTCGAGAACTTCCTTCCGCTCATCATGCTGCTGACGACCATCGGGTACGGCGCGTCGTGCATCGCCGGCCAGGACGAGGACGGGACACTCGCTCTGGCGGTGACCCTTCCGGTCTCCCGACGGTCGGTGCTGCTGCAGAAGGTCCTGACTCTCGTGGTGCAGTCGATGTTGATCGGCGTGGTCACGATGCTCTGCGTCGTCGCCGGCCGCGGATTCGATCTCTCGATCTCGATCGGCAATCTGGCTGGTCTCACGTTGGGTGTGGTGCTGCTGGGGGTCGACTTCGGTGTGCTGGCGCTCGCGGTCGGCTGCGCAACGGGGAGTTGTGGAACGGCGCTCGGCGTCGCTGCCGCAGTTGCCGCGGTCTCGTACCTGATCGGCTCGCTTGCTCCGGTGGTTGACTGGATTCGACCGGCGAGGTTCGTGTCACTCTTCTACTGGTCGGTTGGCGACCAGCAACTCGCAAACGGCATCAGCGTCTGGTCGGTGGTGGTGCTGCTGGCGGTCGGTGCGGTCCTCCTGGTCGCTGCGGTGACCGCATTTCGTGACCTCGACGTTCGGTGACGAGCGTCGAGGCGGCGGGGTGGAGGGTCTCATGACGTCGCGAGCGTAGGGCGGCCGATCGCTCAGGCTCGAGCAGGTCCGCGCCGGGCATGTCGCGGTATCCGCGACACTCTTATGCTCCGGTGTGATGTCTGAGCCCCAACGGCTGCTCGCCTTTCTCGTTCTCCTGAGCGCCCTGGCCGTTGTGCTGCGTGCGGTTTCGAACCGATCCCGAGTCCCCTATCCCGTAGTTCTCGCGGTCGGAGGAATTCTTGCTGGGCTGGTCCCCGGGGCGCGCCGCGACCTGCTCAGTCCGGACCTCATCCTCCTCGCATTCGTCCCGGGGTTGGTATTTCAGGCAGCCTTCACGCTGCAGCTCGGCGTGCTCCGTCGCATGCTGGTTCCGGTATCCCTTCTGGCGACCATCGGAGTCGTGGCGATGGTCGCCGGGACGGGCGCCGCCCTCCACGCCGCGCTCGGCCTGAGCTGGACTGACTCATTCATCCTTGCCGCGATCCTCGCACCCACCGACCCGATCGCGGTCGTCAGCGTGCTGCGAACGGTCCACGCACCGGCTCGAGTGACCGCCCTGCTCGAGGGGGAGAGCCTGCTCAACGACGCGACCGGCGTTGCCGTGTTCGCCGCGCTGATCGCCTCCGTCGCGAGCGGCGCGCCGAGCGTTACGGACGTGGGGATTCGTTTTCTGACAGCCACCGGTCTCGGAGTTGCCGTCGGCCTTGTCTGGGGCGCCTTGGTGCTACCCGCCCTGCGATGGACGAGCGAAGCGCCGCTTGAGTTCCTCGCGACGTTGACGCTTGCGTACGGCGCGTATGTGACCGCGGACATCATCCATGGCTCGGGCATCGTTGCCGTCGTCGTTGCCGCGCTGATGCTCGTGATCGCGAGACAGCGCCTGCGATTGCACGGCCAGCGCCTGATCGATTTCTGGGATCTTGCCGGATTCGTCCTCAACGTCGTCCTGTTCATGCTGATCGGCACGTCATTGCCCAGCGGTGACGTGCTCGCGCTCACCGGACCGATCGTCATAGGCTTCGTACTCCTCACGGTCCTGAGGTTCGCCACCGTGTATCCGCTGCTCGTCATCAGTGACTGGAAGGCACGCCGGCTGCCGTGGCGGTTCCGGCCGATCGTCGTGTGGGGTGGCATACGCGGTGCATTGTCGATCGCTCTCGCGCTCTCGATTGCGGCGCACACTGGAGTGGCACAACGCGTCATCACCATTGCCTATGGCATCGTCGTTCTCAGCCTGCTGCTCCAGGGCAGTACGGTACGGCCGCTGGCTCTGTGGACGCGGATAACCCGTCAGCAGGCTGAACCGTCATGACCCTGATCCAGCACGTCATGCGGCGGCAAGTTGCCAGGATCACACTACTCGCGTTCTGACCCATCTCCCATCAGCAGCATGCCGACGACGATCGCACCCGAAGCAAGCTTCCGCTGCATCGATCAGCGCACGTCCCGCTGCACACTCATCGTCATGCCCGCAGTACGCAGCCGCTCCACGAGCGCCATTCCCACTGCGGTGGCGGGCGTCAGGACACCAGCACGATCCGGGAGTTGTTGCTCGTCCTGGGCCAGGCACAGCGCCGTCTCACCGAGCATCACCGATGTCGCCGCATATCCGGGATCACCACTCGCCGCGACGCGGCTGACATATCGCGCTCCTTTCGACGTCCGGGTGCGGAGGTCGACCTGGAAACGACCCGCTCGGCGTGCCTTCTCGCTCGGGCCCTCGCCCGGTGCGGGCAGCAGCCGGCTGAGCAATGCGCGGGACGGCCCGTAGGTCAGGCCGGCCGCCAGGCCGCCGATCGCGGCGGTCATCGCGGCAGCCTTGACCGGAGCCGTGACTCCGGCGCCGAAACCGCACACCTCCCGATACCGGAAGCGCCGTCCGTAGGCCCACCCCTGCAGGGCGTTGCTGCGACGCACCACGCGCGTGTTCGAGCCCGCCATGAGAAATGGGCCGATCCACACACCCAAGTCGTCGTCGTGGCGCACCGTCATAAGGTCGCGTTCGTCTCCCAGCTCCGGCTCCTCAGCGCGGTCGGGGCTCAACGCATACGGGTCGCCGACGAGCCGTCGAACGCGCGGGTCGCCGCGAGCCTCCTGCAGCTGCACCTTCATCGAATCGATGGTGCCGCCGCTCAGGCTGCCCTTGAGAGCCCTCACGATGAGGGTGGTGTCCTCGAGGTCACCGGCGCCGTCGTGCTGCGCAGCGTCATGCAGCAGCAGCACGCCGAGGTCCGACGGAATGGAGTCGAACCCACAGCTGTGGACGATACGGACCCCGTTCTGTACAGCCCCGCCATGACACGTGTCAATGCTCTCGCGCATGAACGCCACCTCACCGGTGAGGTCCGCGTAGTGCGTCGCCGCCTCGGCGCACGCGATCACGAGCGGCATCCCGTCCCTGCGATACGGGCCCACCGTCGTCGCGACCACGCGCGTTTGTTCGGCGAGCTTCTTGAGGGAGCCCGGGTCACCGGCGTCGGCCACGATGAGCGGCCAAGACACAGCGTTCAGGCCGAGGTCCGAGCGCACTGCCGCAAGCCGCTCCCGCGACCGCCCCGCGAGCCCGACGCGCACGCCGCCGGTAGCGCGATGGGCGAGGTAGGCCGCCACGAGCCCGCCGACGAAGCCCGTCGCGCCGAACACGACTATGTCGAGCTCGCGCTCCTCGGTCATGGCCAGGACGGCTTCAGCAACAGGTCCCTCAAACGCTCGATCCCCGGCTCCTCAACGCCGATGCTCTGCAGGAGCGGTGCAGCCCCACCATGTTCGTCATCGACGTGCTCCATCGTCTCCACCATGGCCTCACGGCGAACGGTGAAGATGCGCTCGACACGTACCGCGTCCATCCCACGCTCAACCGCCGTCACACGGTCTCGAGCGAGCATGTCGGCCAGCTGGATGCCGCTGATAGCGTAATCGTCGGCGATGGCGTCGATGCTCACGCCCGCAAGGCGCAACACCAGCCCGACGATCACGCCGGTGCGGTCCTTGCCGGCGTGGCAATGGACGAGGATCGGCGCTGATGGTGCGCCGGCAATCGCGTTCATCGCTCTCGCGATGCCCGCGCTCCGTTCGTGCAGCCACCAGCAGTACACCTCACCGGCGGTGCTGAGGTGGTCCGGATAGTCCTCGTCGTCGGTGAAGATCGGCGCGTGCAGCGTGTTGACCCCGGCATCCACCAACGGGCTCGGGCGCCGCTCACGTTCGGACTCGGTTCGTAGGTCAACCACGGCCCCGATCCCGAGGTCGAGGAGCGCACCCAGCCCGGCCTCGCTGAGCGTGTGCGGGAACTCACTGCGGAGCAGCCGGCCGGCTTGTGTGGTGAGGCCGGATTGAGTCGGCAGGCCGCCGAGGTCGCGCAGGTTGACGAGCCCGTCGATGACGAGGGGATCGAACCGCTGTGAGATCACCTCCCAACCCTATCAAGCCTCGCGTCACGAACGCGCTGCCGGCCGGTGCGGGCACTCACTCCTCGTCATCTGGATCCGGCGGAAGCGAGGTCAAGGGATGGGCTAGCATTGGCACATCCGAGGCACTGCACCTGACCGTCATCCCGCGAGGGGTTCATGAAGCACCAATGACCGGCGCCGACCACCATTTCACACTGCGCGCGGACGGCACGCCCGCCGCACCGGGGCGCTACGTCGACGTCGACGCAATCGAAGCCGTCGAGTTCCTGCCCGGCCTTGTGTTTCGGCCCGTCCTCGGTGAGCGCACGATGGTCAACTTCGTCTCGTTCGCGCCGAACACAGAGGCACCCCTGCACGTCCACGAGGAGGAGCAGATCGTCCTCGTCATCGACGGTGAGTTCGAGTTCGAGATCGACGGTGACGTGCGCACGATGCACGTCGGTGATGTCGCGGTCGTGCCCAGCTGGGTGCCGCATGGAGCACGCACGCACGACACGTCATGCCGCGAGATCGACGTCTTCAATCCCCCGAGGCGTTCCCTCGTCGATCACGCGCGGAACCAGGCCGCGGCCCGGTCAGCGGTTCACGACGACGGCAGCCGCACCTGACCTCGGCTGAGGTCGGCGATCCGCGCCACCCCCAGTAGCTGCATGGTGCGGCGAATCTCACGGGAGAGAATCTCCGCCGCCCGGGCCACGCCCGCCTCGCCGCCTGCCATGAGCCCGTACAGGTATGCGCGGCCGACCAGCGTCGTCCTGGCGCCCAATGCGATCGCGGCGACGATGTCAGCACCGGTCATGATGCCCGTGTCCATCCACACCTCCGTGCGGTCGCCGACCACGTCGACGACCTCGGGAAGGAGACGGAGCGGGACCGGTGCGCGATCGAGCTGACGGCCGCCGTGGTTGGAGAGCACGATCGCCTGCACCCCTGCGTCAGCCATCCTGCGCGCATCGGCCACGGTCTGGATCCCCTTGATGATCAGCGGCCCGTCCCAGTGGGAACGCACCCACTCGAGGTCGGCGATGGTCATCGTCGGATCGAAGAGCTCGTCGATGAGCTCGGCGATGGTTCGGTCCCACGCCGCCAACGATGCGAAGGTCAGGGGCCTCGTCGTGAGGAGGTTCATCCACCACGCGGGGTGCGTCGCGATGTCGGCGACCGTCCGCAACGTCAGCGTCGGCGGGATCGAGAAACCGTTGCGAACATCGCGAAGACGCGCTCCGGCCACGGGGACGTCGACGGTGAGCATGAGCGCCTCGAAGCCGGCCGCCTTGGCGCGGGTCATCAGTTCCTCGCCGGCTGCGCGGTCTCGCCAGACGTACAGCTGGAACCACTTGCGCAGCGAGGGTGCCGCCGTCGCCACATCCTCGATCGACGTCGTGCCCATGGTGGAGAGCGCGTAGGGGATACCGATCCGATCGGCCACGCGAGCCACGGCGCGCTCACCGTCGTGGTGCATCAGGCGCGTGAATCCCGTTGGTGCGAACGCAAATGGCAGGGCCGACGTCCGGCCGAGCGATGACGTGGAGGTGTCCACGTCCGACACGTCCTGCAGCACCGACGGCTGGAACTCGAGGGTCTGGAAGAGCTTTCGGGCCCGGCGCAGGCTGATCTCGGCCTCCGCCGCGCCGTCGGTGTAGTCGAACACCGCTCGTGGCGTTCGACGCCGTGCGATCGCCCGGAGCTCGTTGATGGTCAGCGCATGCTGCAGGCGGCGCGCGGTTGGATTGAGCTCGACGGGCCGGGCGCGCAGGAGCGGCCTGATCTCCGACCACCTCGGGAGTTGACGCTCCGACATCTGAACGGACCCTCGTGCCTCACTTCATCCGGAACCCTCGCCGGCGGATGCCACCGCGAGGCTCTCAACGAACCATTGTGCCGACCGTGATGGCATCCATGGGTGGAAGCCGTCAGCTCGAGGCTGAAGGCATGTCCCGCGGTTGCTGCTGCCTGCTACTCGGGAACGACTCCGGCGACCCTGGGCGACGGGGCGATCGGCTCACCGCGACGTCGCGTAGAAGGTGATGATCCGAGAGCCACTGGGTGTGAGGCACGTCTGGAATTGGGCGGCTGTTCCGCGCGGTGGAATATCAACCGGGCCGTACGCGTATGTGTACTGGTGGCCCCTGATGATGTAGCGATGAGCCACTCCGGCGGAGTCATACCAGGTGAGACTCTCGCCGTTGTACGCGTGGGTCAGGTTCGTGAACGGTCCGCCGAAGCTATGGCCCACGAAGTAAACGTCGCGCTTCACACATGTGTCGATTGCGGCGGTCTTCCTCGTGAGTTCCGTGCGGCCCGTACAGTCGCTGTAGATCGAGACGCCGACATCGAGATGCGGCCCGATCAGGCGATTGCGAGGGTGCGCTTTGCGCACAGCCGACTCGACGATATTTGCCCTGGTGCCCGGCGTGTTGCCGCCCAGGGCGGCATTCGTCCGCTCCATCTCGACGACCCGCGGATGAGATGCGGTCAGCGGCGATGCCACGGCGACCGCGGCGGCCGGCAATGCCGTCAGCGCGAGCAATGCGACGACCATCGCGAGTGGCTTCGCGACCGCCCGACGTCGTTGATCAGCATCCATGATCGACCGTCCTGCCTACGAGATGGCGACGGCCATTCCGCCGAATGTCGCGATCGCCGCCACGAACGCCGATTGGGAGATCGTCCTGCGGATGCCCAGCGCGACATCGACCATCGTGACCGTATGCGCCCGCATGTTGACCCCCACCACGGTCACCGCGTGCTCATCCGTCGTGTAGTGAACGGCAACACCGTCCCAGGCCGTCCAGGTGCTCGTCCGCGTGAAGCCGAAGTTGAAGTTCACCCAGATGACGACCGGATTGCCTGCCCGAACCTCGTCCTCGATCTGGACCGCGGTCCAACCGGTACGTCCAACCGCGGTCGCACCGGCAAGCCGTGCGACAGCGGCAATCGGCGCTTCGTAGACACCGTAGCCGGTGAAGCGTGTCTCCGAACCGTCGACATTGCCGACGAACGCCGTGTTCGGATCTCCCCAGTGCAGCGGGTGCCCGCCAGAAAGCACCGCGGTACGCGGGTCCTTCGGAAGGTGGTTGAAGACCCACTTCTGTGAGACGCCGAACCCCCTCGTCTGGAGCGCAACGGCCAATGCCGCAGCCTCGCAGTCAAGAGGCATGTCCTGCCGGATCAACGGCGCGTTCAAGTTCTTCACCTGCGGCAACGGAGGTGATGAGCAGGGTACGGGCAGCGGCCCGGATCCCCCAGTGAAGGTCTCGCCACACTGCGGCGTCGGGCCCGGAGTCCAGCCGGCGTGCGCCACGAGCGGCCCACCGATCACCACCGCGAGCGTAACGCTCAGCGCGGCGAGGGTCACGAGGACGATGCGCCGCGGCGCCGTCATGATCCCACCACGCGAGGGAGCCGAATATCGGAGCGAATTCGGGGGATATGTCATGTGTCTCATTGCCTTCCGAGAGACAACGTGTGTCGACAGCCGCGACACCATGACGCGTGTTGGCGCTCCGTGCCGGGCGCGTCACATTCGCTGCGGGCAACTCGCGAGTTTCGTTACGGCGCCGGGTACTTTGCCCCGACGTACCAGGGCCTTTCGGCCCGGAACGTATGTGTGGCTTATCCGGCGCTCCGCAGCCCGCCGGACATCGTGCCGGCTCGTTCCGCCAGACGTGCCGACAGGGCGGCAAAGGGCATCGGTCGTGCGAAGAGATATCCCTGCCCCAAGGTGTAGCCCAGGTCGCGCAGGGTCGCCGCCTCCGCCTCGGTCTCGACGCCTTCGGCGATGATGCGCGCGCCCACCGCGGCGCTGATCTGCAGGATCGCCTCGGCCATCGCGCGGGCCTCGGGGCGGACGTTCACATCGGTCACGAACGCACGGTCGAGCTTGATCAGATCGACCGGGAGATGCAGCAGGCGAGCGAGCGAGGAATACCCGGTGCCGAAATCGTCGATGGCGACCACCACGCCCTGCGAACGCAGCCGGTGAAACGCGCTCTGCACGACGCCGATGTCATCCATCAGCGCAGTCTCGGTCACCTCGACGACGAGAGCGCCCGGCGGTAGCCCGGCGGCTTCGAGGGTTTCTTCCACCCATCCCGCGAAGAGGTCGCCGACGAGCTGTCGAACCGAGACATTGACCGCGATGTACGTGCCGTGCTTCCGGTGCATCGCAACCATCGTCGAGCAGGCCTTGTGCATGACCCACTGACCGAGCGGCACGATCAGGCCGCTCTGCTCGGCGATCGGAATGAAGTCTCCGGGTGGGATGGGACCATGCTCGGGATGCGTCCAGCGCAGCAGCGCCTCGGCGCCGACGATGCGCCGAGTCCCGAGCTCGACGATCGGCTGATACGCAACGTCCAGCTGATTCGCATCCATCGCCCGGCGCAACCCGTCCTGAACCTCGAGCCGGTGTCGCACCTCGCGACGCATCACGTCGTCGTACAGGCGGTACTGTCCCGGCCCCTCGCTCTTGGCGTGCGACAACGCCGAGTCGGCATTGCGAACCAGCGTCGGCACGGGAACGGATTCCCCGTTACGCTCAAAGGCGATCCCGAGACTCGCGGTCACCCGCACCGTGTGCCCGCCGGCATCGATGTCGCCGTCCACCGCCTCGAAGACGCGGCGTGCCGCGACGACGGCACTCTGTCGATCGACGACGAAGGGCGCGACGATCGCAAACTCGTCGCCCCCGTACTTGGCGATGGTTGCACCGGGAAAAGTCTGCGAGATCCGCGTCGCGAGCTCGCGCAGGACCGCATCTCCGACATCGTGACCCAGACTGTCGTTGACGAGGTTGAAGTCGTCGAGGTCGACCAGGATCAGCGCCCCGATGGGCGTCGCAGCCGCGGCGAGATCGTTGAGGTGCTCGACGAGCCCCGACCTCGCGAGCAGGCCGGTGAGCGGATCGTGGCGGACGGCGTAGAGCCGCATATCGTCGGATCGCCTGCGCTCGGCTTCCGCCGAGACCTCCGCGGTGATATTGCTCGAGACGGAGATGACGCCGGCGATGCTGCCGGTGTCGTCGCGCATCGGCGCATTCAGGGTCAGATACGTCTCGCCGTCGACGACGGTGCGTGTGGTCGACTCCCTGCCCGCCATCGCGTCTTCGAGCGCGGTCACGGCGTCGGGATCGGCGGTGATGTCCGATATGTGCTTGCCGACGAACGCTTCGAGGTGCGACCCGGCCACGCCGCTGCCGGCAGCGACGAACGTCAAGCGGAAACCGGCATCAAAGGTCGAGAAGACGATGGGAAGCGCGGTGACCGCCGCGTCGATCAGGGCCTGGCTCCGGCGATGGGCCTGCCTCACCTCGTGCTGCTCGCTCAAGTCCTGCATGAGCACGAGCGCGTGGATCGGGCGCCCCGACTCGTCGCGGACGGCCGACACCGTCGAGAGGATCGGAAAGATCCTCCCGCTCTTGTGCAGCAGCACGCGCTCCGCGGAATATCCGTCGACGGTGCCGTCGGCGAGGCGGGCGATGGCATCGAGCGTCGGGTTCTGGTCGGCTGGAAAGATCTTCGCGACCGGCCCGCCCACCAGCTCGTCCGCGCTGTATCCGGTCAGTGCGCAGAGCGCCTGGTTCACCCGCTCGATGTTGAACACCGTGAAGTCGACGATCAGCTGTCCGAGCGACCCGCGCTCGAACATGCTCCTGTACATGCGCAGCCCTTCCTGCAGGCCGGCCTCGTGTGCAGCGTCCAAACGGCGCCGCATCCGCACACGCCGCCGCGGTGGCGGACCTGGCGTCGGAATGGCCTCCACGACCACGTCCCCCTGCTGGCCCTTCATCGGCGCTCCTACCCAGCTGCCCGTCTCATGGCCCTGCGTCTCCGGCCCTTCCCCGTTCAGCCGTTGGGCGGGCGACCCGCGCGAGGAGATCGGAGGGCCGATTCGTGCCGCTCGGGCGGCGGCTTGATCCCCTGTATATGCGGGGCACGTTCAGGCTTCAACGCCCCTCGATGGTTCGTCATCGGACTGTGACGTCCCGACCACAGCCGGAGAGCACGACGGCCGGCTTCCGGGGCTGCCGGAAAACAGCGCATGCGACGACATCCGCGGCTGCCCGGTGATCGGGAGACCGGCGCCTCGACCCCGGCTCGTGACGAATCGTGTGATGTGGGACCAGAGGATGTGACATACCCGACACGGGTCGGCGCTCCCCTGAATTCAAGAGCGATTTCGCACGATGTTGCTCGATGTGGGGCGATCAGAGCGATGAACGAGCGACACGATTCCGTCAGAGCCGGCATTCCGTTCCGGACGAGCTCTCCGGCGCGCCTGAAGCTCGTGATCAGCGGGGTCGCCGTGGCGGCCGGGCTCGCCGTCATCAACGGTTCGATCGCGGGAGTGCGCGCGGCGGAGATGACCGCAATGCCCGCGACACACGCCTCGGCGCCGCCGGCTTCGACCGCCGCGCTCGTCGCCGGCGCCGTGAGCACGTGGTCCAGTCAGACGTCGCGTCGAGCAGCCGGCGCGCCACCCATTCGTCACGTCGCCCCACCCGCGCCCGCCACGCCCGCGGCGGTGCGGCCGACTCCCGCGGCAGTGCGGTCGACACCCGCCGTGACCACGGTGATCACGCCTCCTCGCAGCAGGCTGATCGCCCCGGGTCTCGATGTCGGCGTCTCGACGTACTCGGACTGCACCGGACGCACACCGCTCCCGCGAACCACCGTGGCGATCGATCTCTGCATAACCCGGGATACGTACTTCGTGGGCCACAGCTTCGGTGGGCCGTTCACGGGACTCAGGAACGCCTACAACGGTGAGACCCTCACCTGGTACGACGCCGCCGGCGCGGCACATCGCTACGTCATCGAGGGTCACCAGTACACGCGTGCGTACGGCCCGGCGGACATACCCCCGCCCGGGAGCGCCGCTCAGTTTCAAACGTGCCTCACGCCCGGCGGCACCCGCATCGTCACGTTCTACGCGGTATCGCGGTAGCCGCGGCGGGCTCTGTCCATCGCGTCCGCTGAGAGCAGATCGCAACATCCGATCCGGGACGGGGTTTTCGTAGGGGTGCGTCACAGCATTGTGGTGCAGCGAGCCGGCTGCTCCGGTGCCGTCTAGCCTTTGGCACAGAGTTCGCTCGGCGGGGACGCAGCGGGACGAAGACACCAAGTATCGGGGGGTACCGGGATAGTGACTGCCGCAGACGGCATCAGCTGGGACGATCGCAAGCGTCGCGCCGTCGGCGCAATCGCCACCGCCGCATCGATGCTGCTTGCCGCAGGTGCGCTGACCGCACTGGTGCAGGCCGCGCCGCAGTACGAATCCGTCATCGTGCGAGCGCAACCCGGACAGGCTGCCGCCGTGGGTCAGGCGATCACAGCAGCGGGTGGCCACGTCCAGCAGACCATCGGACTCATCAACGCGGTCGTCGCCGAGGTTCCCACCACCCGCGTGCAGGAGCTCGGCGCCTCGACCGGTGTCGCGCAGGTCACCCTGAACGCCTCCGTTCAGCTGCTCGGCAGCTCGTACAGCTCGCTGGGTTCGTTCAATCCGGCCGCGGACGTCAACTCGATGTACAGCATCGAGGGGATGGACGGCGCGCATGCGTACTGGGACGCCGGCTACACGGGCCAGGGCGTCGGCGTGGCGCTCATCGATTCCGGCGTCACGCCCGTCGATGGATTGTCCACCCCGGGCAAGGTGGTCAACGGCCCCGACCTCTCCCTTGATTCACAGCACTCGTCGCTCGAGTATCTCGACAGCTTCGGTCACGGCACGCACATGGCCGGCATCATCGCCGGTCGTGACACCGAGGCGACTTCGGTGAGCTCGAGCGACACCACACATTTCCTCGGCATGGCGCCCGACGCGCAGATCGTGAGCGTGAAGGTTGCCAACGGACGTGGGCAGACCGACGTCTCGCAGGTGCTTGCCGCCATCGACTGGGTCGTGCAGCACCAGCACGACAACGGCATGAACATCCGCGTGCTCAACCTCTCGTACGGCACCGACAGCTCGCAGAGCTACGTGCTCGACCCGCTTGCGTATGCGGCGGAGCAGGCGTGGGACCACGGCATCGTCGTTGTTGTGGCCGCGGGCAACGGCGGCAATAACTCCGACGGCATGGAGGACCCGGCGATCGATCCCTACGTGATCGCCGTCGGCGCCGCCGACACCGAGAACACCACGTCCGTGCGCCTTCACCAGCCCGCGACCTTCACCAGCGAAGGGGATGGCACGCGCAACCCCGACCTCTCGGCTCCCGGTGTCCACATCCCGTCGCTCCGGGTCCCCGGATCGTTCATCGATCAGCAGTTCGGCGCCACCGCCACGGTCGCAGACCGCCTCTTCCTGGGCAGCGGCACCTCGCAGGCGGCCGCGGTCGTCTCGGGCGCGGCCGCGCTGCTGCTCAGTCAGCGTCCGGGGCTCACGCCGGACCAGGTCAAGGCGCTGCTCGACGGCAACACCAATTCGATGCTCGGCCGCACCGCCGTGAAGGGCAGCGGTGAACTGAACCTCAGCGCGGTCCTCGACGCGGCAACGCCGAACGCCGTCCAGACGTGGCCGCAGTCGAACGGCACCGGCAGCCTCGAAGCCTCGCGCGGTTCGCATCACGTCGCGGCGACGGGCGGCGCAGCGCTCACCGGCGAGCACGACATCTTCGGTCATGCGGTGAACACGCAGGCGCTCGCCGCGGCAGAGCACAACGGGACTGCGTGGAACCGCGGCTCCTTCAACGGAGCGTCGTGGTCGGGGGCGTCATGGTCCGGCGCCTCGTGGTCCGGCGCGTCGTGGTCAGGCGCGTCATGGTCCGGCGCCTGGTGGTCGGGTGCCTCCTGGTCGGGTGCCTCCTGGTCGGGCGCGTCGTGGTCGGGCGCGTCATGGTCCGGAGCCTCGTGGTCCGGAGCGTCCTGGTCCGGAGCGTCGTGGTCCGGGGCGTCCTGGTCCGGGGCCAGCTGGTCCGGCTTCGACTGGATCTGACGCGCGGCGAGCCGCAGTCCGGCTGGGATCGTCACCTCGCTGCGTGACCCGACGATAGCCCTGCTACCGGTTGGCAACAGGGCTGGCACGGCGAGTTCGGGTGAGTTCGATGTCACGGAGCATTCAGGCATGACCACCCAGGCCGGAGTTGCCGGATCCGCGAGCGCCCCGAAGGTCGCCGCACCCGCCCGGCGAGGCCACCGCGTTCACCTCCTCACCCTCGTGCTCGTGACAACCGCGGTGATCCTGCTCGTCAAGGTCGTCGGACCGCTGCAGGGAGTCTCAGCCCCAGGCCAGATCCCCTGGTGGGTGCTCACTCCGCTCTTCTGCGCAGCGGAGGTGTTCGTCGTCCACATCCAGTTCCGTCGCGATGCGCAGTCCTTCTCGCTCAGCGAGCTGCCGCTTGTCGTGGGACTCTTCTTCGCGCCGCCTGTGGTTGTGGTCCTCTCCAACATCGCCGGCACCGCGGTCGCACTCGCGTTCTACCGCCGCCAATCCCCCCTGAAGCTGGCGTTCAACCTCGCGAACTTCGCCGTCGCCAACAGCGTTGCAGCGTTGCTGTTCGTGCATCTCGTCGACCATCACGATGCACTCGGCACGACCAGCTTCATCGGGGTGCTGATCGCGATACTGGCGGCGGGTGTCCTCCAGTCGGCCGTGATCCTCACCGCGATCTCGTTCTCCGAAGGGCATCTCGATCCCGCCGGTGTCGCCTCCACGTTCGGCTTCGCGCTTGCCGCCACGGGAGTCAACACGTGTCTCGCGCTCATCGGCGTGCGGCTCATCTGGGACAACCCGACGGAGCTCTGGCTCCTCGCCGTCCCGACGCTCGGCGTCTTCGTCGCGTACCGCTTCTACGTCGCTGAACGCGAGAAGCGCGGCCAGGTCGACTTCCTGTACCAGTCGACCAAGGACCTGCAGCGCAACGAAGCGGTCGACGAGGCCGTCGCCGGCCTGCTGAGGAAGGCCTGCGAGGTGTTCCGCGCCGAACGCGCGGAGATCACGTTCCTTCCGACCCGCGAGCGTGACGCCGTGCTGCGCACGACTGTTGACAAGGAGCACACGACGCAGTTCATGGCGCCGATCACGCTCGACGAGGCGGAGCTGCAGTTCATCAGCCGGCTCCTGCTTGACTCGCCGCTGCTGCTCGGAGTGCGCAGCGGCACCGACAGCGACCCGGGCGCTTTCCTCGAGCAGCGCGGGCTGCGCGACGCCATGGCGGTCGTGCTGCGCGGCGAGAACAACATGGTGGGCACCATGCTCATCGCCAACCGTCTCGGTGAGGTGACCGGTTTCGATCACGAGGATCTGCGTCTGCTCGAGATGCTCGCCAACCAGACGGGCATGATCCTCGAGCGGGGGCGGCTGCAGCACTCGCTGTCGCAGCTGACTGTCCTCCAGGAGCAGCTGCAGCACGAGGCGTCGCACGACCCGTTGACGGGCATGGCCAACCGGCTCCTCTTCGGCTCCCGTGTGGAGCAGGCACTCGCGCAGGTGGGGCAGCACGTGGGTGTGCTCTTCATCGACATCGACGACTTCAAGACCGTCAACGACAGCCTCGGCCACGCCGCGGGCGACGAGCTGCTCCGTGCCATCGCCGACCGCATCGGCCGGTGCCTCCGCCCCGGCGACATCGCAGCGCGGTTGGGGGGTGACGAGTTCGCCGTGCTGCTCATCGGCATCGATGACGCGACGATGGCGGTGCGCATCTCGGAGCGGGTCATCGATGCGCTGCGTGAACCGTTCGCCATCGCCGGAGAGGAGATCCTGACGCACGCGAGCATCGGGGTTGCCACCTCGGTCGGCGCTGTGTGCGACGGTCAGGAGCTGCTCCAGAACGCCGACCTCGCGCTGTACACCGCGAAGAGCTCGGGCAAGTCGCGCTGGGAATTGTTCGAGCCGGAGATGTACGCCGCGGTGCAGCGCAGGCACCGCCTCAAGGCCGATCTGTACCACGCGGTGGAATCGGTGGAGTTCGAGCTCGTGTACCAGCCCATCGTGCGCGTCTCGACGCGGCAGATCGTCGCCGCCGAGGCGCTGCTCCGCTGGCGTCATCCAACTCGCGGGACAGTCCTCCCGGACGACTTCATGAGCCTCGTGGAGGAGACAGGGCTCATCCTGCAGCTCGGCGACTGGGTGCTCCGCAGCGCGTGCGAGGAGGCACGGGGCTGGCCGGCGGCAGATGGCGCGGATGCCGTGGCGGTGAGCGTGAACGTCGCAGCTCGCCAGCTGCATCAGCCGGACTTCGTTGCGAGCGTGCGCGCGATCCTCGAGGAGACCGGGCTCGAGCCGCACCGTCTCATCCTCGAGGTGACGGAGGCGCACATCATCAGCGACCCCGAGTCGATCATCGCTCGCCTCAACACGCTGCGCGAGCTGGGCATCCGCATCGCCCTCGATGACTTCGGCACCGGCCATTCATCCCTGAGCCGCCTCGGCGACTTCCCCATCGACGTGCTGAAGATCGACAAGTCGTTCACGGCCTCGCTGTGCGGTCCCTCGCAATCGATCGGCTTCGCTCACTCCGTGTTCAGCTTTGGGGTCGGCCTCGGCCTGAGCGTCATCGCCGAGGGTGTCGAGACCGACGAGCACCTCCGTGAGCTGCGCGATCTCGGCTGCGAGCTGGCCCAGGGATATCTCTTCGGTCAGCCCGTGACACCGCTGGCGATGCGACGGGTGCTGGAGCACGACATCGCGCTCCCGGTCTTCGCACTGCCGGTCGCCGCAGGGTCGTACGCCGGCTGATGTGAGCGGCGGCTCGGAGCCGCCGTGAGTCAGTGCGCGAGCTGCGCCCGGTCCGGGCCGATGCTGCCGCGCTGTTCGGCGGATTTCGCGCGCTGCACCCAGGGAGTCGCTCGGAGCTGTTCGAATCGGGCGCGAGCCTGCGCCAGCTGATCCAGTGCATCCGCATCGCGGCCCTGCGCCATCAGGCACTCGCCAAACTCGCAGCGTGTCACCGCCAGCCAGAACGGGCGTTGCAACCGCGTGAACGAGTTGATCGCGGCCAGGAACTTGGGAACCGCGCGCTCGTAGTCACCGAGGGCGGCCGCCATGCGAGCCTCCCATCGCAGCATGTGCGCGTCCACCGACGGCTGGCGTCCCGGGCGATAACGATCGCGCACCAGCTGCATCAGCTCGACGACCTTGGACGCCTGCCCCAGCGCGAACGCCGCTTCGACACCCTCGTTGAGCGCCGACCTCATCCCCACGGGGAAGGTCTCGTCGATGCAGGCGTGGAGTGTCGCCTCCGCCAACTCGAGCGCTTCCGCGTGGTCACCATCGGCGTTCGCGATGGCCGCTCGCAGGGCGTCATGCATAACGCGCATCTCGATCTGAGCGTTGGCGACGAGCTTCGCGCCCTCCTCGACCAGGCGTCGCCCGGTGGCGGTATCGCCGCGCAACAGGTACAGCCATGCGGCGTTTGCCGCCTGGGCACCCGGCCACACGAGCGAACCGAGCTCCGCCGCATCGGCCTCGAGATACTCGTTGAAGATCGCCTCGGCCTCGTCCCACCGGCCGAGCTCGAGCAGCCCCTGGATCCGGTTGAGGCGGGTGCCCGCCACCCGCGGGCGGTCGCCCAGCCGGCGCAGCAGCTCTTCGGCCTGGCTGTAAATCTCCAGAGCCAACTCCAGTCGATCGTCCTCCTCCAGCGTCGTTGCGAGGCTGATCGACGACACGGACGCACGCTGCGTGAGGCCGTGCTCGAGCGCCACCGCGAGCCCGCCGCGGATCAGGACGTCCGCCTCGGCACGCCGTCCGCGCGCAGCCAGGATGATGCCCTTGGTGTCGAGGGCGGGGCAGAGCACCTCCCACAGGCCCAGGGTCTCCGCAATCTGAAGCGCGCGCTCGACGTGTGGGAGCGCGGCATCGTACTCGCTGCCGAAATACATGAACCTCGCGAGCCGCCCGTCGATCAAGGCGAGCGTCGCCTGATGCTCATCGTCGGTTTCGTCTGGCGGGACGAGCGCGAGGGCCTCGCGCGTTCGTGCCAATGCGCTCGCGATATTCCCCTCGTCGAAGTCGGCGGTGGCGAGCTCGCACAGCGCCATCGCTTCGCCGAGTGGCCGCCCGGTTGCGGCGCACAGCTCGCGCGCGGATTCGAGGTGCGCCCGGCTCTGCGCCGCATGTCCCTGCAACCGAGCTGCCTTGGCCGCCTTCTGATGCAGGTCGGCTCGCATCTCGTCGTCCGCGCTGAGCTCGAGTGCGTGCTCGTAATACCGCTGCGCTGACGCGGCGCCTCCGAGCGAGCTGGCATGTTCCGCAGCGCGAATGAGCGCGAGTCGCGCGCGCTCGCGAATCTCCGCGGCGTCAGTTGCGGTGGGATCGGCGTCGTACGCCTCGACGAGGTGCGCGGCGACGACCTCGGCGATCTCCTCCTCCTCAGCCCACGAGCCGGCCAGGTACATCGCCGCCGCAAGGTGGCGCTGCTTGCGCTCCTGGCGTGCGAGGGTCCCATGGGCGACGCTGCGGATCAGGTCCTGCACGAAGACGTACTGCCCGCGCTCGGGAGATCGCGGATCGGACTGGATCGCCAGCAGATCCTTGCTCACCAGCGACGTCAGCCCGGCTTCGACCTCCGATTCTGAGAGCTGGGTGATCGCGCTCAAGGAGGTTCCGCTGAATGACTTGCCGAGAACCGCCGCATCCTGCAGCAGCGAGCGCTCGAGGGACGTGAGGCTGTCGAGCCGCGCGGCGATCAGCGCGTGCAGGCTCTCCGGGACCTCGAGGGCATCGAGCGACCCCGTCGCGCGATAGGCGCCGCCCTCCTCGACGAGCAACCTGCGATCGATGAGCATGCGCACCGTCTCCACGGCATACAGCGGCACGCCGGCGGCGCGGTCGAGGATGAGCGCATGGAGCTCCCGGGGAAGGCCGGGCACCATGCCATCGAGTAGCTGCGCCATCGCCTCAGCAGAGAGCGGCTCGAGGAAGAGCGATGTGAGCCCCCGCTTGCCGGTGCCCCACCCGGGGCGGCGCTCCGCGAACTCGGGACGTGCGAGGGTGACGACCAGGATCGGCGAGTTGCGCGACCACTCGAGCAGGTACTCGATGAAGTCGAGCAACCCGCTGTCCGCCCATTGCAGGTCCTCGAAGATGAGCAGGGTCGTGAACTGCGCCGCCATCCGCTCGAAGAAGACGCGCCACGCGGCATAGAGGTCGCGAGGGTCCGCAACGGCGCGCTCCTCGAGCCCGAGAAGATGCGCGAGGCGCGGCTCGACCCACGCACGCTCCTCGGGTCAACGATGAACTCCTCGACGCTGAGCCGCAGCTTCTGCCGCGCGGACTCCGGCGGCTCGTTCTCCACGATGCCGGTGCGCATGCGGACCATCTCGGTGAGCGCCGCGAACGCCACACCCTCGCCGTACGCCAGGCAGCGCCCGCGCTGATACCAGATCGTCTCGGTGAGCCCGTCGATGTACTTGAAGAACTCCCAGGCCAGCCTCGATTTGCCCACGCCGGCCAGCCCCACGATGGAGAGCAGCCGCGCGCGCCCCTCTCCGGTCGTGGCGTGCATGAACTCCTTCAGCAGCCGGAGCTCGCGCTCGCGCCCGACGAACGGCGGCTCGAGCCCGGTGGGACGCAGCGCCCCTCCGGCGCCGGCGATCACGCGGGCGGCGCGCCAGAGCCGGATCGGCTCCGTCTTGCCCTTGAGGTGACGTGTCCCCGCGTCCGCGTACTCGATGGCGGCGTCGCTGGCGTTGCGGGTGCTCTCGCCGACGAGGACGGTGCCAGGCTCGGCCTCCGCCTGCACCCGGCTCGCGGTGTTCACGACGTCGCCCGCAAGGAGCGCCTCGTCGGTCGCGCCGAGGTTGACCGCCGCCTCGCCCGTGAGGACCCCGGCCCGTGCCTGGAGCCCGGGGATGCCCGCCTGCTCGCCGAAGGCGGCCACGGCATCGACGAGCTCGAGCGCGGCGCGCACGGCCCGCTCCGCGTCGTTCTCCTGAATCTCGCGGACGCCCCACGCTGCCATCACGGCGTCGCCGATGAACTTCTCGACGGTGCCGCCGTACCGCCTGATCACGGTGCGAGCGGTGTCGAAGTACCGGGTCAGCAGCTCGCGCACGTCCTCCGCATCGCGCTGCTGGGAGAGGGCGGTGAAGCCGACGAGGTCGGCGAAGAGCACCGAAACGTGCCGCCGCTCGGTCAGCCCGGCACGTTCGGGAGCCACGAGCAGGATCGGGGCCGGTGGCGGCGGGGGTGCGGCAACCCCGGCGGCGAGCGCCGCGCCGCACTCACCGCAGAAGGCGTCGCCCTCCTCATACGGGGCTCCACAGGAGATGCATGCCAGCGCAAGTGCGGCGCCGCACTTCGGGCAGAAGCGGCGTCCGGCGCGGACCTCTGCTCCGCAGGCAGGGCAGTTCATCGCCAGAGGAGCTTACTGGTTCGCGAGTTCAGATCGGGAATCCGGCGACGACTACCCAAGTCCGGGAAAGCGAGGATGCACCATCGCCGGCGACGTGTCGCGCCGGTCACGGTCCCGCTGATGCGCGCTCCGATATCGGGAGATCCGGCCCGGAGGCGAGCGTCACGCGCCGCACCGACGGCTCTGCTGCCAGCTCGATGAATGCGCCACGTGCCTGCTCGAGATGAAGGATCGCCTCCTCATCGCGGCCACGCGCCATCAGGGATTCCCCGAATTCGACGTGGCTCACGGCCAGCCAGAACGGCCGGCCGAGCCGCTCGAAGACCTCGATTGCCTTGCGGAATGGCTGAGCCGCCTCCTCATCCCCGCGATGGTCACCGAGGCGAGCCCTCCACCTGAGAAGGTGCGCGTCGACGGTCGGCTGGCTGCCGGCGGAGAAGTGCCGGCTTGCCTGCTCCATCACGTCAACGACATCCGCCTCGCGGCCGAGGGCGAACAGGGCCTCCACCTCCTCGCAGAGCGCGCGGCGGGCCATGGTCGGGTAGGAGGGCATCGAAATCGCCAGCGACTTCTCAGCCGCATCGAGGGCATCGGCGTGGCGGCCCTCGGCGTTGGCGAGACCCGCCCGCGCTGCCTCGAGCAGGGCCCTGAGATCGGCGGCGACGTTGCTCCCGGAGCCCGAGCGCCCGAAGAGCGCATCGGCGTCCGCCACGAGCCTCCGTGCCAGGTTGAGCTGGCCGCGCCACAGGAACAACCAGGTCGCGCCGACGGCATAGCCGACTGTGGGGACGTGGCCGGCGAGGTCGGAGGCGTCGTGATCGAAGTAGTAGCTGATGATCTC
Source organism: Candidatus Dormiibacterota bacterium (assembly GCA_963848445.1). Classification (GTDB taxonomy): domain Bacteria; phylum Chloroflexota; class Dormibacteria; order Aeolococcales; family Aeolococcaceae; genus Palsa-851. The sequence goes on along the minus strand of CAWKDT010000020.1, from coordinate 324,117 downwards.
GTCGCAGCGATTCCAGCGCCCGAGGTCGAGCAGCGACGGAGTCCCCGCAAGGTCCGCGAACGCGGCGCTGACGCGGTCGCCGGCCCTGCGTGCCGATATCGCCGCCTGTTCGAAATGCTGCGCCGCGGGCTCGAGGCGGTCCGCCTCCTGGAGCGTGTCCGCCAGGTTGCTCTCGATCGTTCCAACCCGGCTCATACCGATGGCACGGGCCAGCTTCAGCGCGCCTTCGTCGAGGATCAACCCCTCTTCACGCCGACCGCGGGCGGCGAGGATCCATGACTTCGTGTCAAGCGCGGTGGTGACGATGTCGAGGAGCTTCCACGTCTCGGCGATCTGGAGCGCAAGCTCGACGTGCTCGAGCGCGTGATCCATGTCCTCGTGGAAGTACTCGGTCGCCGCGAGCCGCGCCGCAGCCTCAGCGAGGGCGGCGTTCCGCTCGGGATCATCGTCGTCCGCCGTGTTGAGCATCGTGAGCGCGGCTTCTCCGTGCTCGATCGCGAGTTCCGTCTTTCCTTCGGACATCTCGATCACCGAGATGCCGCTGAGTGCCCTGGCGGCAGCCGCTGTGTCTCCCAGTGACGAATGGAGCGAGTGCGCGGTGGTGTAGTGCGCCTTCGCCTGCTGATCGCGCCCCTGCATCCTCGCCGCCTGACCGGCTTTCGCGGTGAGCTCGGCTCGGGTCCGGTCATGCTCGGCGAGCTCGAGCGCGCGCTCGAAGTAACGCTGCGCGGAGTTGAGCGCTCCCAGCGAGCTTGCGTGATCGCCGGCGCGAACGAGCGCGCGCAGCGCTCGCGCGCGAATCGCCGCGGCGTCCGTCGCCGTCGGCTCCGCCTCGTGCGCGGCGACGAGATGAACCGCGATCACCTCCGCGACGCCTTCCTCGCCGCCCCACGATGCCTCGAGGTAATCCGCCGCGGCAAGGTGACGAGAGCGCCGGTCCTTTCGCGCGAGCGTGCCGTGGGCGACCCCGCGCACGAGGTCCTGCACGAAGACGTACTGGCCTCGCTCGGGTGAGCGCGGATCCGACTGGATCGACAGCAGGTCCTTCTCCACCAGTGCCGCAAGCGCCGATTCCACGACGCTGAGCGGCTGCCCGGACACCGACGCGAGCGCCTCGCGGGTGAACGACTTGCCGAGGACAGCCGCGTCCTGGAGGAGGTGCCGTTCGGTGGGCTGGAGCCCGTCGAGTCGAGCTGCGATCATCGCGTGCAGGCTCTCCGGCACCTCGAGCGAGTCCAGCGAGCCGACTGCCCGGTACGCACCGCCTTCCTCGACGACGAGCCCGCGGTCGAGCAACATCCGCACGGTCTCGACCGCGTAGAGCGGGATCCCGGCTGCGCGCTCGAGGATGCGCGCGCGGAGCTCCTCGGAGAGGCCCGGCACCATCCCGCTGAGCAGCGACGCCATGGCCTCGCTCGACAGCGGTTCGAGGTAGAGGGATGTCAGGCCACGCTTGCCGATGCCCCATCCCGGCCGCCGCTCCGCGACCTCGGGCCGGGCGAGCGTGAGCACGAGGATCGGGCTGTTGCGCGACCACTCGAGGAGATACTCGATGAAGTCGAGCAGCCCGCTGTCGGCCCACTGCAGGTCCTCGAACACCAGCACGGTGAGCTGGTCCGCCGCGAGCTTCTCGAAGAACATGCGCCATGCCGCGAAGAGGTCGCGTGGCTCGCTCGACAGCTCTCGGTCGAGCCCGAGCAGCTGGGCGAGACGGGGCTCCACCCAACGCCGTTCCTCGTCGTCGGTGATGAACTCCTGGACCGTCCGCCGGAGCTTCTCCCGCGCGCCCTCCTGAGGCTCGCTCTCGACCATCCCGGCACGGGTGCGGACCATCTCGGCAAGCGCCCAGTACGCGATGCCCTCGCCGTACGCCAGGCACCGGCCGCGATGCCAGTACACCGGCTGCGTCAGCCCGTCGATGTATTTCTCGAACTCCCACGAGAGCCGGGACTTGCCGACGCCCGCCACGCCGACCACCGAGAGCAACCGCGACTTCCCGTCCTCCGCGGTGGCGTGCAGCATCTCCTTGAGCAGGCGGAGTTCGCGGTCCCGCCCGACGAAGGGCGGCTCGATGCCGGTGGGACGCATGACGCCACCACGGGCGGCCACCACCCGGTTGGCGCGCCAGAGGCGCAGCGGTTCGCCCTTGCCCTTCAGCTCGTGCGTCCCGGTGTCGTCGTACACGATGGCCGCCTCGGTGGCCTGCCGCGTTGTCTCGCCCACCAGCACGGTGCCCGGCGAGGCGGCCGATTGCACCCGGGACGCCGTGTTGACGAGGTCGCCGGCCACCATCGCCTGACCGGACGAGTCGAGATTCACCGCAGCCTCGCCGGTCAGCACGCCGACGCGGGCCTGCAGCCCGGGTGCACCAACTGTGTCGCCGAAGGCGGTCACCGCATCGATGAGGTCCAGGCCGGCCCGGACCGCGCGCTCGGCGTCGTCCTCCTGGATCGTCGGGATCCCCCAGACCGCCATGACGGCGTCGCCGATGAACTTCTCGACCGTCCCGCCGTATCTCGTGATGATCGTGCTCGCCGAGTCGAAGTACCGGGTGAGCAGCTCCCGGACGTCCTCGGCGTCGCGCAGTTGCGAGAGGCTTGTGAACCCGACCAGGTCCGAGAAGAGCACTGTGACGTGGCGTCGCTCGGCCGCCGGCGCCCGCGCCGTGAGCGGCGCCGGCGTGGCGAGGGAGGGCTCGGCCGCGGACGCGGGGGCTCCGGCGGCGTCAAGCGGCGAGCCGCAGCCACCGCAGAAGCGCTCGTCGGAATCGTTCGGAGTGCCGCACTTCGCGCAGAGGCGTTCGAGGGAAGCTCCGCATCGCCCGCAGAACCGGCGGCCGGCCCTGTTCTCGGCCCCACACGCCGCGCATCTCACGTGCGGAGCGTACTTTGCTGCCGCTCGACCCGTGGGTCGGAGGCGCCGCCGACGTCCAGCACATCCCACTCGATCGCGGCGCTCACGGGCACCGGCGCATCGGACCAGCGCGCGACGATGCCGTCGAGCTGCTCGTCCGATCGCCAGGGATCGTGATGGAAGAGCACGAGCCGCCGCACGCCGGCGTGTGCGGCAAGGCCGACGGCGTAGTCGATGCTCGAATGCCCGAAATGCGCCCGCGCGGGGAATTCCTCGCTCGTGTACTGCGAATCGTGGAGGAGCAGGTCGACACCCTGGGTGAGCTGCACGGCCGCCTCGTGGTACGGGCCGAACCCGTCCGGCCCGGGGCCGAGGGCGATCGGCGCATGGTCCGGCATGTACGCGATGGATGTGTGACCGTCGGAGACCCGGTACCCAAATGTGCGCCCGCCCTTGTGAGGGATCTCGAGCGCCAGGACGTCGAAGCCCTCGATGCGATGCTCGCCCGGGCTGAGGTGCTCGAACTGCCACGATCCGCGCATCTCGCGCGGGCGGATCGGGAAATGCGGCGGCGACATCGCGCGGGCGAGGATCTCCTCGGCGTCACCGCCCGGCTGCTCGGGGATGTAGAGGGCCGTCCGCGCGCCGGGGTTGTCGACGGACGGGCAGAACGGCAGGCCGTGCGTGTGGTCCCAGTGGAGGTGGGTGAGGAGGATGCTGCCGCTGAACGGCGCGCCGTCCAGCGCCGCGGGCAGCCTGCGCAGGCCGGTGCCCGCGTCGAGGATGAGACGGCACTCGCCGCCGTCCGACACCACCGCCACACACGATGTCTGACCGCCGTACCGGGTGTAGTCGACGCCCGGCGCGGGCGTGGATCCCCTCGTGCCGCAGAGCCGCAGCCGCATGTCCCATAGGGTATCGGCGGCGAGTACGCTTCCGCGCGTGAATCGCAGGGTCAGGGGTTTCCGCGCCGCGCGCGGCGACGCATGAGCACGCAGGTCGCAGCGGAGCCGAAGCCCTCGGTCAGGCGCCGTCTCCTCGCGCGGCTGACCGGCCGGAGCCCTGATGACGCGACGCCCCGGGTGGGCTACCGCTCGCTGTTCCGCAACCGCGACTACCGGCTGCTGTTCAGCGGGCTGACCATCTCGATGAGCGGATCGTGGGCCTACAACGTCGCCCTCGTGGTCTTCGTGTTCAACGCGACGCACTCACCGGCGTGGGTTGCGGCGGCGTCGATGACGCGCTTCCTCACGGCGCTCGTCACCAGCCCCATCGGTGGATTGATCGCCGATCGGATGGAGCGCGTGCGTTTGATGGTGAGTCTCGATTCGCTTGCGCTCGCGTTCCAGACCGGTCTGGCCGTCGTCGCGGCGCTGAACGGGCCCGTGGTGCTGGCGATCGTGCTCGCTGCGCTCACCTCGATCACAACGTCCTCATACGACCCTGCCGCCCGCGCGACGACACCGATCATCGTCGGTGAGGAGCACCTCGCGGCCGCCAACAGCGCGCAATCGGTGGTCGAGAACCTGTCCATCATCGTCGGGCCCGCGATCGCGGGCGTGCTGCTGCTCTTCAGCCCGCCGGCGGTCGTGTTCGGTGTCAACGCCGCGACGTTCGGGTTCTCGGCACTGGTGGTCAGCCGGATGCGCACCAGAAGCCATCCCACGGACATCACCGAGGGCGGCACCGCGGGACCGCTCAAGCAGATGGGAGTCGGCTTCCGCGCATTCGTGTCGTCGCCGAGCGTCACGCTCCTTGCGGGTTTCAGCATCCTCGCGAGCTTCGTCTACGGGACGGACACGGTGCTCTTCGTGGTCATCAGCAAGAATCAGCTGGGAACCGGCAGCAGCGGATATGGCTACCTGCTCGCTGCACTCGGGGTCGGAGGGATCCTGATCGCCGGATTCATGAATCGAGTCGCATCCGCCGGCCGGCTCGGGCGGATCATCGTCATCGGGATGGCGGTGTACTGCCTGCCGACATCCCTCCTGACGATCGTGCACTCGCCGTGGATCGCGTTCGTGCTCGAGGTGGTGCGCGGCGCGGGGACCATCGTCGTCGACGTGCTCGCGATCACGGCGTTGCAGCGCCTCGTGAAACCCGAGGTCGTCGCGCGAGTCTTCGGAGTCTTCTTCGCGCTCGTGCTGTCCGCCATCTCGCTCGGCGCGCTGCTCATGCCCATCCTGCTCGGCAGCGTGGGATTCACCGCGACACTCCTCATCATGGGATTCGCGATTCCCGCGCTCTGCATCTGCGCGTATCCGTGGATCCGCGTCCTCGACCTGCGAGCACTGCGCGAGCTCTCCGCGATCGAACCGCGCATCGCTCGTGCTGCAGAGCCTCGACATCTTCGCCGGCGCGACTCGCGCGGCGTTGGAGCGCATCGCCAGAGCGGCGGTGGAGGAGAAGGTCGAGGCCGGCACGGTGCTTATTCGCGAGGGCGCAGATGCGGACGATTTCTTCGTCCTCACCGACGGTCAGGTCGAGATCCTGGCGGCCGGCGAGGCGGGAGTCGAGAAGTCCCTCGGCGTGCTTGGCCCACCCAACTATTTCGGCGAGATCGGATTGCTCGAGCATCGCGCTCGGACCGCGACGGTGAAGACCGTGGCACCGTGCGCGATCTACCGCATCAACGGAGACGACTTCGTCAACGCCATGACGGTCGCCAACCTCTCACCCACCGCACTGGGGAGCGCGCAGGCGCGGTTGGCACGGACGCATCCGTCGGCCTCGCTCACCTTCGGGCAGACAAGCGGGGACTGATCAGGAAGCGGTCACCGCTCCGGGTGCCGTCTGCTGCACCCGGTCCAGCCACGGGCGCGCCTTGAGGCGCTCGAACACCCTCCCGGCCTCGGTGAGCATGGGCTGCGCCGCGGCCGGCCTTCCCTGCGCGATCAGCCACTCCGCGTGCTCGATCTGCGTGACGGCGTGCCAGAACGGCATCCCGAGCTGCTTGAAGGTTTCCTCCGCCTCGATGAAGGACGGTTCGACATCGGCGGCCCTGCCTCTGATGGCGGCGAGCCGGGCGCGAAATCGCTCTTTCTGCGCATGGAGATACGGTGGCCGTTCGCCCGCTCCGAGCCGCTCGACGAACACCAGCAGTTCCTCGACCTTTGTCAGGTCGCTCAGCGCGAATGCGGCTTCGCACGCCGCCCGGTAGCCGGCTTTGACGCTCTGGTGACTCGCACCGCCCAGCCGGGCGGCGAGGGTGATCGCGGCCTCGGCATCCTCCAGGGCCTCGCCATACCTGCCCTCAGCGCATCGCAAGCACGCGCGGCTCGCGAGGAAGCATGAGCCTGCCTGCCAGTCATCCGACGACGCCAGTGGCGCCATCCATGTCAGCAGGAGCTCGAACTCCTCGACATGACCGCGTTCGACCGGCATCTCGCCGAAGGCAAGGAGCGACAGGACATCAGCCGGCGCGCTGCGCACCTCATCTTCGGGAAGCCCCCCCGCGAACTCAGCGGCCTCATCCCACTCGCCGACTCGCACGAGATTGAACGCGAGCTCGGCGAGCGTGCTCCGCTCATATGATCGGTCCCCGATCTTCCGGGTGAGTGCGAGCGCGCTCCGATAGTGATCGAGCGCCTCGAAGTAGCGGTCACGGTGGCACAGCAGGTCCGCGAGGTTGAAATGGGCGCGAACCGTGGCTGTCGGGAGGTCGTTGTCAACACCGATCTTCAAAGCGTGCGCAAAGAGCGCCATCGCCTCCTCGGTGTGCCGCCGTTGCATGGCAAGCATCGCGCTGACGTTCAGCGCTTGCGAAACGAGCTCGGAGAGTCCGAGCCTCTCGGCGATATCCAGGCCCATCTCGAGGCGCATCCTCGCGGCTTCGGTCTCGCCTTTGAAGTGCAGCAACGACCCGAGACGCACCGCGAGCGACGCGAGATCTTCGTCCGGCGTGTCGTTGGCGAGCACCGCAAAGGCGCCCTCCATTCGCTGAATGGAGCGGTCGAGCTGGCCACTCACCGCCTCGACCATGCCGAGCCGGGACAGCGCGCGTGCAGCGGGATGCGGGAGATGCTCGCTCTCGTACAGGGTGATCGCCCGCTCGAGGTGCGCGGTCGCGACGGCGTTGCGACCGGTGCGCGCGGCCATCTGCCCGGCGCGCTCGTGCATCTCGGCCTGCCGCGCCGAATCGGGCACCAGCAGTGATGCCTGCTCGAAGTAGCGCTCCGCCTCGAGGTTGGCCGCGAGTGACGCAGCGCGCTCACCGGCCTGAAAGAGCACGTCCGCCGCTCGATCCTTGACCTGGTCCGCATCCGGGTCCTGCGGGGCGAGGTTGTACGCCTCCAGATAGTGCGCGGCGATCACCTCGACGACGTCACCCTCTTCGCCGCCCCACGACTGCTCGTACCATGCCGCCACGGCAAGGTGTTTCTCCTTGCGATCACGCTTCGAGAGCGTCTCGTACGCAACGCGTTTCACGAGATCCTGCAGAAACCCGTACTGGCCTCGCTCCGGCGAGCGCGGATCAGCCTGTACGGAAAGCACCTCTTTGCGCACCAGCTCCGCGAGCAGCGGCTGCAACTCGGACGCCTGGACACCGCTCACCGCCACGAGCGACGCGACCGTGAACGTCTTCCCGAGCACCGCCGCGTCCTGAAGCACATGGCGAGCTTCGGGTCGCAACCCGTCCAATCGCGCGGCGATCAGCCCGTGGAGGCTTTGCGGGACCTCGAGGTCCTCGACGGCGCCGGTCAGCCGGTACACGCTGCCGGCACGCTCGAGCAGCGACCGGTCGAGCAGCATTCGAACGGTCTCCACCGCGTAGAGCGGCACGCCCTCCGAGCGCTGCAGGATCTGCTCCCGAAGCTCGTCGGGCAACCCGGGAACCAGTCCATCGAGCAGCAGCTCCATGGCGGTCGCCGCGAGTGGCTCGAGGAAGACCGATGTGAAGTTGCGCTTGCCCGCACCCCACGTGGGATGCCGGTCGACGAGCTCCGGTCTCGCGGCGGTCACCACGTAGATCGCGTGGTTGCGCGACCATTCGAGCAGGTATTCCACGAACTCGAGCAGCGAGGTGTCCGCCCACTGCATGTCCTCGAAGACCAGGACCGTCGGATGCCGGTCGGCGAGCCGCTCGAAGAACAGCCGCCAGGCACTGAAGAGGTCCTCGCGTTCCTGGGTTGCGCGCTCCTCGAGCGCCAGGAGTTGGGCGAGCCGGGGTTCCACCCACCGGCGCTCGTCCGCGTCCGGGACGAACTCGTCCAGACATGCCTGCAGCTTGACGAGCGCCGATGCGGAGTCTTCGGCCTCGGTGATCCCGGCACGCATCCGGACCATCTCGGCGAGCGCCCAGTACGTCACGCCCTCGCCATACGCCAGACACCGGCCGCGATGGGTGTAGACCAGCTCGGCGATGCCATCGATGTACTTGTGGAACTCCCAGCACAGCCGCGACTTGCCGATCCCGGCGATGCCCACGACCGACACGAGGTGTGCCTTGCGCTGCTCGGCGCTGGCATGGAACAGATCCTTGATGAGTTGCAGCTCACGGTCGCGCCCGACGAACGGCGCCTCGAGCCCCTCCGACTTCTGCCTACCGCCGACCATCGCCACCACGCGCAGCGCCCGCCAGAGCCGCACGGGCTCCGCCTTGCCTTTGAGCGAACGCTCCCCCGCGTCCGCGTAGACGACCGCAGCCTCGGTTGCGCTTCGGGTGGCGTCGCCGACGAGCACTGCTCCGGGGGTCGCCTCCGACTGGATCCGCGACGCGGTATTGACCAGGTCGCCGGCCACCATGCCCTGGGCGTCGGCGCCGAAGGTGACCGCCGCGGCACCGGTGAGCACGCCGGCACGCGCCTGCAGCGCCGGCTCACCGACCTCGCCACCGAGCAGCGACACGGCCTCGATCAGCTCGAGCGCTGCGCGCACCGCGCGCTCGGCATCGTCCTCGTGAGCGGAGGGCGCGCCCCACACGGCCATCACCGCGTCCCCGATGAACTTTTCCACCACGCCGCCGTACCGGGTGACCACCGCGCGGCACGTGTCGAAGTACCGGGTCAGCAGCTCCCGCACCTCCTCGGCGTCCCGTTTCTCGGAGAGCGCGGTGAAGCCCACGAGATCCGCGAACAGGATCGAGACGAGGCGGCGCTCCGCGGTTGTGGCGCTGTCGAGCACGGGCGCTGGCGTCGCGACTCGCGCCATCGCGGGCGTCGCGCTCTCCGACAGCGGCGCGCCGCACTCGTCGCAGAACTTCGCGTCCGGACGGACTGGGGTCGAGCACGAAGGGCAGGTGCGGGCAAGCGCCGTCCCGCATTCCGAGCAGAACTTGCTGCCAGGACGGTTCTCGGCGCCACAGTTCGAACAGCGCATGCCGGCTCCCAGATTGTTACTCGGACCGTGAGGGTACCGGGGAAGGTGAGGGCCGCGCCATCAGCTCACGCGTCATTCTGTTTGACATCAGACAGCAACAGGAGGGCCTGAGCGTGATTGCCTGGTTCAGCATCGCCCCCGACGACGGCACCGGCTCGTACTCGAAGCACGTGGCCGCCGCCATCCGGATCATCGAGGAGAGCGGCCTGTCCTTCCGCCTCGGCGCTATGGGGACCGAGGTTGAGGGACCGCGCGACCGGGTGTTCGCCATGCTCGCGCGCTGCCACGAGACTCTCGCCACCGCGGCGGGCGTGCGGCGCACAAGCACCGTCATCAAGATCGACGATCGCGCCGGGAATGATTCGGGCGAGATGCAGCGGAAAGTGGGGGCGGTGCAGCGCCTGCTCTGAGGCGGCGCTACTCGAGGAAGTCTGTCAGCCGCTTGCTGCGGGACGGGTGGCGCAGCTTGCGCAGCGCCTTCGCCTCGATCTGACGGATGCGTTCCCGGGTGACCCCGAATCGCTTGCCGACCTCCTCCAGCGTCAGCTGGCGGGCGTCGACGAGGCCGTAGCGCAGTTGCACCACGCGGCGTTCGCGCGGGGTCAAGGAATCGAGCGCGTCCTCGACCTCCGAGCGAAGCAGGGTCAATGAGGCGGCCTGCACCGGCGTGGTCGCGTCCTTGTCCTCGATGAAGTCACCGAACTCGGCGTCGCCGTCCTCGCCGACCGGGCTCGACAGCGACACCGGCTCGCGCGACATCTTCACGACCTCGCGCACCCGGTCCGGTGTGAGGCCCATCTCCTCGGCGATCTCCTCGTCATCAGGCTCGCGTCCGAGCTCCTGAAACAGCCGCCTCGACACTCGGGTGAGCTTGTTGATGACCTCGGTCATGTGCACCGGGATGCGGATGGTGCGTGACTGGTCGGCGAGCGCTCGCGTCACCGCCTGGCGGATCCACCACGTCGCGTACGTCGAGAACTTGTAGCCCCGCCGGTAGTCAAACTTCGCGACGGCGCGCATCAGCCCCGTGTTGCCTTCCTGGATGAGATCGAGGAAGGGCATCCCTCGGCCGAGGTACTTCTTGGCGATGGAAACGACGAGGCGGAGGTTGGCCTCGGTGAGCTTGTCGCGCGCCTCCTCATCGCCGAGCTCGATGCGCATCGCGTACTCGACCTCCTGCTCTTTGCGCAGCAGCGAGACTCGACCGATCTCCTTGAGATACATCCTCACCGGGTCGTCAAACGCATACGTGTCGGCGGGTTCCGCCTCCAGCAGGTCGTCCGGCTCGTGGCCGTCGACGACGTCCCCCTCGCCGTCACCGACCTCGATCCCCAGCTCTCTGAAGGCCCGGAAGACGCGTTCGAGTTGATCCGGGTCGGCCTCGACGGCAGGGAGGCCCTGCACGATCTCGTCGGGCGTGAGGTGACCGAGCTCCTTGCCACGGAGAATCAGGATCTCAGCGGCACTGACGAGCTCATCGTCCGCTCTCCAGGGAGCCGCTGTCACTCGCGCGTTCGCTGTCATGACGACCCCAGGGTGAGTACGTGTTCGGATCGCCCCGCTCGGGGTCTGCACCTTCGTACGGTACCTGAGGCTCGGCACTCTCAAACATCGCGGCGCCGAAGAGCCCGCTCTGCAAAGGAGATCGGCCGCCCGACGCAGGTGCGAATACGCACCCGGGCGTAGGATGGGCGCACCGTGGAGCGCCGACGATGAGCAGCCTCTTCCGCCGCCGCCGTCAGGAAGAGGTTGAGGCCGAGCCGGTGTCCACCGGGATCAGGTGCGGGATGCCCGGGTGTCTGAACGACACCGCGCTCCCATGCGCATATCGCGACCGCCGGGGAAGAGGATGCGACGCGGTGTTCTGTCCGGATCACCGGGTGACCGTCGCCGGTGTCCCGTACTGCCGACGGCACGCCAGCACGATTCAGGCGATCGGTGAAGCGGCGTTCGATCCCAACGGACTCCCGGACATCGACGACCGCACACCATCACTGGTCAACTGGGTCTCGCGCGACCTGGACGAGAAGATCCGCGCAATGCTCGCCGGTGCAGCCCGCCCAGGCGAAAGCGTCGTCGTCGACGACGCGGTTCGTCTTGCCCGCGACCGATCCCGCGCGTCGCGCTGGGAGCGCAGCTGGCGGATCGTCGAAAGCACGGGGATCGTGCTCAAGGTGACCGTGCACATCTCCGATGAGGACGATGCGCTGGTGCACGTCACAGTCGGCGCCGACGTGGTGGCGGACGAGATCCCACCCTGGATCGCGCGCCGTCGCGAAGGCCTGCCCTTCGACTCGACGATCGACCGCGACGAGCGCCATCTCTTCTATCAATCGCTCGAGGAGCGCATCGCAGAAGCGATCACGCGCTTCGCCGCCCGGCCGAATCGCTGGCGCTAACCCGCTGATGTCCTCGCTGCCGGTCCTGCTGGTCGTGGGCCTCTTCGTCGTCGCGTCCGCCGCCACCTGGGCAGCGGGCATCGAGCTGTCCCGATCGACCGACGAGCTCGACCGGCGGCTCGGAATCGGTGACGCGCTCGGGGGCATGGTGCTCCTCGCAATCGCGGGCAGCCTCCCGGAACTGGCGATCACGATTTCCGCGGCTGCATCGGGTCATCTCGACCTTGCGGCGGGAAACCTGATCGGCGGCATCGCCACCGCAACGATGGTGCTCGTCATCTGCGACCTCTTCGCGCCACGACCGCTCACGTATCTCGTCGGGTCGCTGGTGCCGGTGCTCGAGGGGTTGCTCGTGGTGCTGACGGTGGCGGCTGTGTTGATGGGTGCGCTGCTCCCCACCTCGGTGACGATCGGCGGCCGGGTCAGCCCGGCCTCGCTGGTGATCGTCGCCGTCTGGGTCTCTGGCGTGTGGGTGCTCAATCGCGTGCGCGCGCATCCGAGGTGGAAGGTGGTGATGGAGGGCGCGCAACCCGGTCGCCCGCATCGCCGCGTGCGTCATCTTGTCGCTGACGCGTCGCGCGCGACGCACTCGACGGCGCGCGTCGTCACGGTTTTCGTCGTCGCGTCGCTCGTGACACTTGCTGCGGGAGTCGTGCTCGAGATCACCGGGAGCGAGCTGGCACATCGCGCAGGGATCGACGGTGTGGTGTTCGGTGCGACGGTGCTGGCGCTCGCAACAGCGCTCCCGGAGATCAGCTCGGGCATCGAGGCCGTCCGTCTCGGTGACCATCAGCTTGCAATGGGCGATGTCTTCGGCGGCAATGCATTCCAGCTGTGCCTCTTCGTGATCGCGGATCTCGTCGCTGCGAAACCGACGCTGCCGAGCACCGGGATCGCCAACGCATGGCTGGCGGCGCTGAGCCTGTCACTCACCGCCATCTATGTCGGTGGTGTCATCGTCAGGCCGTCACGGCCGAGGCGCCTGGGGCCGGATTCGATCGTGGCGGTCGCCTTCTATGCGGTGGGGATCATCGGGCTGCTGCGCCTGGCGCAGTGACGTCACCTCACCGCAGCGCGCTCAGGTCGGCGGCGAGACGCTCGTAATCGTCGAGGCGGTTGTACGCGTGAGCCGACAGCCGCAGCACGGCGCTGCCACGTGCCATGGTCGTCATGATCTCCGCGCCGATGTCATCGGCAACACGCCGGCGCAGCGCGCGAGCGCTCTCGGCGTCCCAGGCCATGGTGCGCGGCAGTGAGAGGCACGTCATGGCGATCGAGCTCGGTGCGGGAGGCCGGCTGTCCGAGAGCTGCGGCGACGAGCGCCGCCCCCTGGTTGACCAGCGCGATGTTGCGTTGGAGCAATGCCTCGACGCCGACTTCCTTGAGCACGTCGAGGGCGAACGGCGTCGCGAGCAGCGCGGAGTAGTCGGCGGTGCCCCACCACTCCAGGCCGGCGGGGAACCCTTGGTGTGCCTCCGATCCGGGCACCGCGGACCGCAGGGCGTCCTGCCACGGTGGCGCCACCGTGAGGAACGCGGAGCCCCATGGTGCGCAGCACCATTTGTGGAAGTTGCCAGTGTAGAAGTCCGCGCCGATCGCGCGGACGTCGAGGCTGAGCATCCCCGGTGCGTGCGCTCCGTCGATGAGCACGGCGGTGCCGTTGGCGCGGCAGCGCTCGACGATGGCGGACGGGTCGACCGGCGTTGCGGTCGGCGATGTGATGTGGTCGACGATGGCGAGGCGCGTCCGCGCCGTGAGCCGGTCCTCCAGCGCCGTGACGATGTCCGCGGCATCGCGCTCGTCGAATGCGGGAAGGGCCGCCTGCACCAGCTGCGCGCCGCTCCTCGCGCACGTGTCGCTCGCGGCGGCGCGAACCGCAGCGTACGTGTCATCGGTGATGAGCACCTCGTCCCCGGGCCGGAGCGGGAACGACGCCAGCACCGTCGATACGGCCCACGTCACGTTGGGCTGCAGCAGCAGGGTCGATGGATCGGCCCGGACGAAATCCGCGACCCTGATGCGCACCGCGTCCAGGGCGTCGACGAGCACGCGCGTGAAGAACCCATTCGGGTTCGCCTGAGCAATGCGGCGCCATCGATCCTGCTCGCGCCGCACCACCTTGGTGACCGCGCCAAACGATCCGTGGTTGAGGTGGAGGGTCTCCGGGTCGAGCACCCATGCGGTCCGATCGAAGAGATCGTTCATCGGCGGACTGCATACCATGGGTCGCGTGGCTCGTGACGACCCGCTGGCAACGTCGTTCGGGGCAATCGCCGAAGATTACGACCGGCTCCGTACCGCACCGCCGCCGCCTGCGGTCAGGTGGCTGCTGCCGCGGCACTGCGAGAGCGCGGTCGATCTCGGAGCCGGCACCGGACTGTTCACGCGGGCGCTCGCCGGCAGCGTCGCGAACGTCACCGCGGTCGAACCCGACGACCGGATGCGAGCGGTGCTCATCGCTCGCACGCCGGGGGTGCGCGCCATCGACGGGCGTGCAGAGGCGATTCCGCTGCCCGACGCGTCCCAGGACGCGGTGCTCGTCTCCTCCGCCTGGCATTGGATGGACCCGGACCGGGCGCTCCCCGAGGTCGCGCGCGTCCTCCGCGATCACGGGCGGTTCGGCGTCGTGTGGGCCGGCCGCGACCGTGAGGTGGGCTGGATACGGGAGCTCGACCGGCTGCGAATCGCCACGCCCGAGCACCCGCCGGCGAATGCCGATATTGCCGTCCTGCGGCGGCAGATGACCGGGCTGCTGCTCCCCGGGGACGCGCCCTTCAACCACGTGGAGGCGAGATCGTTCGCCTTCACCGTCACCATGACGATCGACGACCTCGTCGACGCGCTGGCGACCCACAGCCGGGTGATCATGGCTGACCCGGCCGCACGTGCCGCCGGGCTGGGTCGCGCGCGGCAGGCATTGCGCACGTGGTTTTCGGGTGAGGATGCGATCCCCGTGCCGATGCGTGCAGGGTGCTGGCGCGCCGACCGGCGCGCGCGGCAGGGCACCCTCGGGCTCGCGACGATCCGAGGTTAGCGGGCCTCGTCGATGAAGGCGAGCGGGCAGCGGCCGGGGACCATCTCCGTCACCGTCATGGACACGCGGTACTCGGGCGTGCCGTGCGCACCGACGAGGTGCAGCCCCTGGCAGAGGTACGGCGGCGTGTCGGTGCGAGGGCAGCGCCCGTCGTCGGTGGGGCCTTCGCACATCGAGACGATCTGATCCGTGGCCGGGTCGAGCATCACGAACAGTCGATCAGGTTCCATGACGGCAGCGTCCGCCGCAGAGCGGGCTTCGCCCAGTGCCGAATGTCGCCGAACATTCAGGACCTTTGGCGCAAGGCTACGAGGTCAGTCGTCAACCGGCATCCAGGCCCGCGTACGCCATCTCCCCATGCTCCATCGCGTCCAGCCCCAGCAGCTCCTCCTCAGGGCTCACACGCACCTGAACGAAGATGTTCACGAACTTCAGGATGAGCCACGTGACCGCAAACGAGTAGACGATCGTGATCGCCGCTCCGGCGACCTGAACCCCGAAGAGATGCAGGCGGCCGCCGATGAGGCCAGGTCCGGCGATCCCGGCGTACGCTCCGACCGAGAACACGCCGGTGAGCACGATGCCGAGCGCTCCGCCCACGCCGTGGCACCCCCAGACGTCGAGCGCGTCATCCCATCCCATCCTCGCTCGGAACAGGACGGCGCCGTAGCAGATCGACCCGGCCGCCACGCCGACGACGGCGGCCGCCCACGGGTCGATGAAGCCGGCCGTCGGCGTCACGCAGGCGAGCCCGGCGACCGCTCCGACCATGGCCCCGGTCATGCCGGGTTTCTTGTCCTTGTACCAGGCGAGGAAGAGCCAGGTCAGCATGCCGAAGGAAGCAGCGATGTCGGTATTGACGAAGGCAATGGCTGCCTGGCCGTTCGCGGCCCCCGCGCTTCCGGCGTTGAACCCGAACCACCCGAACCACAACAGGCCCGTACCCAGCGCCACGAACGCGATGTTGTGCGGGGCGAGCTTCTCCCCGGGTTGGAGGACGCGCTTGCCCACGACGAACACCGAGGCGAGTGCCGCAAACCCCGCGCTGAGGTGAACGACGATGCCCCCCGCGAAGTCCTTGAGGCCCCACTGCATCAGGAACCCGCCGCCCCAGACCCAGTGTGCGAACGGGATGTAGATCAGGACGCTCCAACCCACCAGGAACAGCAGATAGCTCTTGAACGACACGCGGTCAGCGAAGGCCCCGGTGATCAGCGCCGGCGTGATGATCGCGAACATCTCCTGGAACGCGAAGAAGGCAAGGAACGGGATGGTGGAGCTGTAGAGAGGACTGGGGGCGACTCCGACGTTGTGCAGGAAGACGTAGTCGAAGTTGCCGATGAGGCCGTTGAGCGCCCACTGATGGTGGGTGACCGGGTCGGTGCCGCCGAACGCCAGGCTGAAGCCGAACGCCACCCAGATGATGGTGACAACACCCATCGAGATGAAGCTCTGCATCATGATCGTCAGGACATTCTTGCGGCGGACCAATCCTCCATAGAAGAAGGCCAGGCCGGGGGTCATGAGGCAGACGAGGGCTGCACCGATCAGGACGAACGCAGTGTCCCCCGCGTTGATGTGTGGCATCGGGAATCCTCAGGCGGACGGTGGTCGCGAGTCGCCGTCTCCTCGCGTGGATGGCCTGGATTGTATCCGCCAATCTCGACGGAAAACCGGATCAGGCTGAGCCGGGGAGACCCTCGGCAACGGTGAGTCGGCGGGCAACCGCGGTCGCCACGTCGAAGAGCGCCTGGGCACCGACGATGTTGGACTCGGCGCCCGAGTGTGCGTTCACGCGTCCTTCGTCGACACCGTCGTGTACCCGTCCGGAAGCCTCGTCGTAGATCGGCGCACCGGCGGGGTTGCGCCCGAGAAACCATGCGCATGCGTCGCCGGCGAGTGCGCGATAGGCCGGTGCACCGGTCACCTCCGCAAGCCTACCCAGCGAATAGACGGAGGAGGCGACGTCGTACGGCTGAACGTGCGGCTCGCGGAACCCACCGGTGACCACACCTGTGAACACCAGCTCGGCGCTTCGCCGCGCGACCTCGAGCACCTCATCGCGATTCATGCGCGCGGCGACGTCGGCGAGGACGCCTTCCTGGATATGACCCCACAGGTGAGGGCGGCCTCGCTCGTCGGGTGAGTTCATGAGCACGTCGCCCTCCCGGCAGCTCAGGAGTTCCTCGACCCATTCGGGCAGGATCTCGACAAGACCATGATCGTCCGCGCTGCCGAGGGTCGCGAGGGCGGCCCTGATATGCAGGGCGCGGACGTCAGCCGGCACGGCGGTCGCCGCACGGATATGGGGCACGGCATGCGCCACGGCAATCCCGATGCGCCGGTCATCGAGGACTGCTGACGCGCGAATGAGCGCCATCAACGCGCGGGCCTGCCAGAAGCCGCCCCCCGCAACGGAGGTGCGGCCTCCGCGGTTGGGCGTTCCGTCCCAGTCGCGGATGAAGTTCAGCCAGCGCCCGTCCGGCTCCTGCATCGCAAGCACGAAGTCGAGAAGCCCCTCGCACCAGCGCATCACCCACGGCAGCCGCGTCGCCTCCCAGAGGTCGCAGTACAGCTCGAGGGCGCGGGCCGCATCATCCACGCAGGCGACGCCTTCGTAGCCGGCCTCCTGCGCCCGTATCAGCTGGTCGCGTTCATCCGCGTACACCGCGATGGCGATGGCTCGAGGCCCGGCGAAGGCTACGGAGCGACCGAGACGTGCGATCTGCCTCAGCACGGAGTCATTTGGTCAAGAATGTCTCGAACGGTGAAGTCCGCCACCGCGAGGCAGCTGTCGGCGGCACCGTAGTAGACACGGATGTCCTTCCCCTCGGGATCGAGCGGGACGTGCCCGCAGGTGAACACGACGTCGTTGTAGAGGCCGTCGCGCTCGTATGGCGCGGTCGGCACGAGGATCGGCTCCGGGGACCGGGCGATCACCCGGCTCGGGTCGTCGCCGTCGAGCAGCAGGCCGCCGAGCGCATACCGCGTGTTGCGATCGACGCCGTGGTAGATCTCGAGCCAGCCTTGTTCGACGCGGAATGGGACGGCGCTCGCCCCGGTACGCAGCTCATCCCACATGCCGGGCCGCGGCAGTGCAAGCGGCGCGTGCTCACCCCAGTGGACCAGATCGTCGGAGAACGCGATCCAGATGCCGAGCACGCGGCCGAACGACTGGGGCATCGGCCGCGTCAGCGCTGCGTACCGTCCTCCGACCCGGCCGGGAAGCAGCACGACGTCCTTGTGATCGGGCAGGAACATGACCCCGTGCCGTTCGAATGAGCGGAAGTCCGTGGTCGTGAGCCGGCTGGTGCTGATGCCGATCCGGCTCACGGAGACATAGGTGATATGCCAGACGCCGTCGATGAGCGTGGCCCGCGGATCCTCGCAGCCGTACTCCTCGAAACGATTTGCCGGCACCACCGCGGGCTCGTTCTCGACTTCGAAGTGGATGCCGTCGTGGCTGCGCGCGACGCGCAGGTGCGACATCTGGGTGAGGAAGTCGCTGACGTCGTCCGCCGCGGCCGTGAAACCGCCGGTGAGATTGCGATAGCGAATCGCACGCGGATCGCTGAGGTCGAGCCCGGGCGTGTCCCTCGGGATGAACACCTCCACGACGCGCGCCGGCTCCTGCTTGGCGTCCAGGAAGGCGATTCCGATGACGTCGTCGGCTCCGTGGCCGGGACCGAGCGGCTTGATCTCGGGCTCGGGGCGCGTCAGGTCGAGCGTGAGGGCGTCGGCCGGAGGGACCACGCCGAGGCTCGGTCGCTCACCGACACGGATGAGCAGCACCACCTCGTCGCCGACCCGCGCCGCCGCGGCGTTGAACACCGAGATGACCTCGAGACCGGGGAGTGACGGGCGAACGTCGGCTGCTGAGAGGATCGGATTCTCATTCGAGCGCCGACCCATGTCGTGCGTGGCCACCGCCGGCGAGACGCCACGAGATTTCCGCATCGTTGCGGCCTCGCTCATCACCCCCAGGAAGGCCTGGGCTGATCGAGGCCATGTCGCGTTATGCGCATATGCGAACGCCGCATCCTCCAGCGCTTTCTTCGCGATCGTGTCGCCGAGGATGGCCGTCACCGCATGTGCCAGCTGTCCCGCATCACGGAAGTCGACGAGCACACCGCGGCCATCGCTCAGCGCCTCGGCAGCGTGCAGGTACCGGGTCGAGACGACCGCCTTTCCGGCGCCCAGGGCGTACGAAAGGGTGCCGCTCGTGATCTGGTTGGGGTCGAGGTACGGCGTCACATAGACGTCGGTCGCGAGCAGCAGTTCGATGATGTCGCGCTGGGTCATGTAGGTGTCGATGAACGCGACGTGATCGTCGAGTTGCAGCGACCGTATCTGCGCGACCAGCGAATTCCGGTACTCCTCGCCCTGCGCGCGCAGAAGATCCGGATGGGTCTGTCCGGCAATGAGGTAAAGGGCGTCCGGGTGCTCAGCGATCACCCGGGACATGGCTTCGATCATGTACTGGAGCCCTTTGCGTGGGTCCACAAGACCGAAGGTCGAGATGATCGTGCGCCCCTTGACCCCGAGCTTGTCCTTGAATCGCAGACGTCCATGCGGCTCGATCACCGGCATCCCGTGGGGGATGACCCGAGGAGGCTTCACGAGCTCGTAGTCGTTCGCGAGCAGATCAACAGCGGTCGATGCCATCACGATGAGTTCGTCGCAGCGCTCGGCGATGGCGCGAACCGTCGCTCGAATCGAGGGAGTCGGCTGCGGCAGCACGGTGTGCATGGTCACGACGACGGGTTTGCGCAGCTCCTCGAGGAACGGCTGGAGACAGTCGTCATAGACGCTCTCGGTCCACCGGCCCGCGACGAATTTGGGTTGCGTCCACGTGCCGTAGAGACCGAACTCGTGTTGCACATTCACCACGTCCGCGTTCGAGGTGTTGATCGCCCGCGCCGCGGCGCGGTAGCTCTCCGGATCGCCCTGCCGTATCCGCCACCGGACGTCCGATCCATACGGCCGGAGCACGGCCGGCTCCTCGATCGCGGCGATGCGGCACGTCACTGTGTGATCGCTTGCATGCACCGCGGCGATGAGGTCGGCGGAGAAGGTGGCGATGCCGCAACGGCGGGGCACGGCGGACGAGACGAACGCGATGCGCAACGGTCTACCGGTCGCCTGGAGGACGAGGCACTACCGCCTCGTGCCTCGGAAACGTGAGACTGCTAACGCCCGGTCACCGCGGCGGTGTTCCGTGCATCCTGGCGGAGCGGCGTTGCCATCAGGCGATCCTACTCTGCGACCGGCAGGCTGCCGCGAAAGTCGGACCGCTCCTCGCCTGAGAGCCGCCGGCCGAAGCCGACCGGCGGTCGAGGAGCGGTGCGCCGTGACGGGAACGCCATCCCCGCGGCCGGTCAAGGGTGAAAATGCTCGAGTGCGCCGGTTCCCGATCATCCTGGCGGCCGTGGCGCCGCTGCTGGCCTTGACGCAGGCCGCCGCGGACTGGACGACCTATCACGGGAACAACACCCGTCAGGGCGACGACACCACGGACCAGGCCCTTGCCGGCACGGCGCCGTGGACCTCTCCGGCGCTGGACGGCCAGCTCTACGGCCAGCCCCTGATCGTGGGGAACCAGGTGGTCGTCGCCACCGAGAACGACACCGTGTATTCCCTCAACGCGACGACGGGCCAGGTTCAGTGGACCAAACACATCGGAACACCACGCACCGCCAACTTCCCGTGTGGCGACATCATGCCGCTGGGCATCACCGGAACGCCGGTTATCGACGCCGGCAACATCTACGTGGTCGCCGAGATCCAGGACAGTCCGACGCACTTCGAGTTCGACCTCGTCACGCTGACGCTCGCCGGGGCGGTCACGCGGCAGGTGAACATCGACCCCGGCAACCGCAGCGGGATCAACTTCGACGCCAACTACCAGCAGCAGCGCGGCGCCCTGACCGTCGCCGGCGGCGAGGTGTACGCGACGCTGGGAGGCCTCGCCGGGGACTGCACCAACCCGAACAATGCCACCGACGGATATCGCGGTTACGTCATGTCGTATCCGGAGACGGGCAGCGGGACGGTGCAGTGGTGGGCGTCCGCGGCGGACAACTCGACGGACATGGAGGCCGGCGTGTGGGCAGCCGGCGGCGCATCGATCGACGCCGGCGGGGACGTGTACGTCGCGACCGGTAATAGCAATCACACCAACAGCACCGACGCCTACGACGACAGCGATGCGGTCGTCGAGCTCACGCCCACCACGCTGAGTGTCGCCGACTACTTCGCTCCGAGCGGCGTCACCGACGCAAACCACGGCGGCGGCCCCACATGGTGGGAGGACAACGCGAGCGACGCCGATCTTGGATCGACCACGCCGCTGCAGCTCCCGTCCAACCGCGTGTTCGAGGTGGGCAAGAGCGGCATGGGCTACCTGCTCGACAGCACATCCCTCGGACACATCAGCGGCGGGATCGCGTCCCACCGGGTGTGCTCGGCGACGAGCGACGCGGCCTTCGGCAGCCTCGCGTACGCGATGGTCGGCGGCGTGGAGACCGTGTTCGTAGGATGCAGTGACGGGCTGCGGGCGGTGCAGATCGCCGCCTCGAACAACAACTTCTCCCTCGGCTGGCACAACACGAGCCAGGCGTCGGACAAGCCACCGATCGTGGTCGGTGGCGGCGTCTGGGCGGTCAGCGCAGTGAGCGACACGCTGTACCAGTACGACGCCGGCACCGGGAACATGCTCGCCGGCTACTCGATCAGCGGCAGCAATCACTTCACGTCGCCGTCCGCATCCAACGGGATGATCTTCGTGGAGGGCGGTGACCGGGTGAACGCCGTGCCGTCCGGCCCCAACATCACCGCCGTCACGCCCGCCGCCGGTCCGATCGCCGGCGGTCAGACGGTGACCGTCTCGGGGGTCGGGTTCAAGTCAGGGATGACGGCAACGATCGGTAGCGTCTCCGTCACCCCCGCCTCGATCACCGGCACCACGTTCACGTTCACGACACCGCCTGGCCCCGCCGGCTATGTGAGCGTGCAGGTGTCCGACACGCTTGGCACGAGCCCGCTCACCGCCGGCGCCGGGTACATCTACACGAGCCTCGCCAACTACGTGCCGGTCACGCCGTTCCGCATCCTCGACACTCGCTCGGGCTCATGTATCCAGTGCGGTCCGGGGGCGCTGGGGCCCGGAGCCACGCGGACCCTGCAGATCACGGGCGTCACCGGTCTGCCAGGCGGCACAGACCCGATCCCCGCTGATGCGACGGCTGTCGTGATCAACACCACTGCGGTCTTTGACAACTCGTTCAGCCTGCTGACGGTGTTTCCCAACGGGACGGGACGCCCGCAGGCGTCGAACCTCAACTTCGCTGCACACACGGCTAGCGCGAATCTCGTGACCGTCACGCTGGGCCAGAGCGGCGCCTCGGACAGCCAGCGCGAGGTGAGCATCTACAACGCGCTCGGGACGGTCAACGTCGTCGCGGACGTCGAGGGGTATTTCGAGCCCCCGGCATCGAGCACCGCAGCCGGCGAGTTTCATCCGATCGCCCCGGTGCGAGTGTGCGATACGCGCGGTGGCTGCGGTTCCAACGCCGCATTGCATGCGGGCACGGCCATCAGGGTCGCGGTGACGGGAGCGAGCGGGATCCCAGGCGATGGCACCGCGCAGGCTGCAGTGCTCAATCTAACGGGTGTGGCAGGGACTTCGCCGACGTTCCTGAGCGTTTTCCCTACCAACGCGAGTGGCGCATGCACGTACGTCGGGACTCATGCGCCGCCATTTTCGACGCTCAACCTCGCGGCCGGAGCCGTGGTGGCGAATCGCGTCATGGTTGCGCTCGGGCCGTCCGCCCCCGGTGGCAACGCCACGTCCGTCTGCGTCTACAATGCCGCGGGCACGATCAATGTGATCCTCGATGCCAATGGCTGGTTCGGTGACGCGTCTGCGGTGGCAGGATCGCAGTACCAGGCGATCGGGCCAAGTCGCATCTGCGACACCCGGCCTGGATCGCATCTGCCATGCGCCGGACAGACATTGGGCGCGGGCACGATCCGCACCGTCGGCGTCGCGGGTGTGGGTGGGGTGCCGCCCACCTCCGCCGGGACTCCGGCGGTCGCCGTGATCGCCAACCTGACCGGGATCCTCTCGACGCAGCCGACCTACCTCGTGCTGTACCCGGCGAACCTGAGCCATCCCCACGCGTCGGATCTCAACCTCGCGGCGAACCAGGTCCTGCCCAACCTCGCGGTGGTGCAGCTCGATACCACCGCCGACGCGCATGACGGCGATGTGGGGCTCTTCAACAGCGCGGGCACGGTCAACGCCGTGATCGATATCGAGGGCTGGTTTCAGTAGGCCGCCGACGGATCAGCGGCGGCGGCCGATCACCCACGCGGTAGTGACGCAGCCCGCAACAATCCAGGCTGCAAGCGCGGGGAACGCTGTCGCGACCGCGTCTCGATGCCGGTCGACCCGGAACGACCAGTCGCCGGCGCGGGTCGACGGGGATGATGCGTCGTGAACCGTGACCCTCACGGGCCGCTCCGCTACTGCCACGGCCCTGCACCCGCGGTCACCGGCTCAGGAGACTGCGCTGCGAGCGCCAACCACGTGGCGATCGCCATCGCCCACGCGTCGATGTCCTCCCACTTCCGGTAGTCACCGTAGGGGGCCTTCACCGCTCTGATCATCATTCGCTCCGACAGGGACAACTCCTTCTTGTCGAGGGCGCCGTCGAAGGTGCGGTGGTCTTTGACATCGAACTGCTTGCGGTAGATCGCGATCTCCGCGGCTTCGGGCAGCGCTCTGGGGCCCACCGGGCCGCTGCTGAAGAGCCAGAGGGGCCGCGACCCGAGCTGAGACCGCCGGCGGCTGATGAATTCGGTCGCATCCTTCATCCAGTGACCCATGTACACGGCACTGCCGGCGACCACCGCTCCGAAGCCGGTGACGTCTCGCACGGCCGATGCCCGCAGCGCCTGCACGTCATGTCCTTCGCCGCGAATCGCCGCCGCAATCCGTTCAGCGATCTCCGCGGTGGAACCGTGCTTGCTCGCGTAGGCGATGAGGGTGCTCATGCTGCGCTCCTTCTGCTCGGTGCCGGCTCGTGGGCGGAGGGCGGCCGCTACGCCGCCCTCCGATCCGGGTCGACACTGCGTGGGCGCCCGGCCGCCGCAAGGTCACCGACGTTCGGTCTCACGGCTTCATGCTGCGATCGGCTTCGGCCGGCCCAACAGGGCCATCCGTCACGAAATTCCGGCCGCCGGCAACCATGCGATGACCGGCACCCGGTAGCGCGTCGCGCCAGCCCCTGTCAAGACCGGCCTGGCGATCGTCAGGTCGTTACCGCGGGCCGCGATACGCGCACGCCGGGCCTGGGATCGGCAGCAGCACCGGCGCGCATCCGGCGCGCGGTGATCACCACCGCGATCCAGAGCCCGCACATGCCGATGAGGTTGCAGGACGCCGCAGCCACGAAGGCCGCGTAGGTGAACGCGTTGTAGGGGGCCGCGACACCGTGGGTGGCAAGCCAGTTCTCGAGGACGTGCTGGTTCGCGGTTGCGACGATCGTACCGCCGACGGCGAGGACCCACGCCGGCGACCAGGTGCGAAGGTACGGCACCATCAGGATCAGCACCAGGATGTCGGCGATCAGGTGGTGATCCCAGGTGACGCCCTGCACGATCGGGACCACGGCGAGGAGCCCGGCGATCATCAACGCGCGGCCGGCGGCGCCGCCGATCCCCCGGCACAACAGCCACGTCGCAACGAGCGCGGCGATCTCGAGTGTCAGGAAGGGGATGTCCAGTGAGGCCGCCGGATGCAGGCCGGCGGCGACGAGCGCGCGCAGGATCACCCCGGGCAGCGAGAGATTGTTCAGCGACACGACACCACCCGAGAAGCTGGGCAACACGTGAAATACATAGTCCGTTGCCTCGTGGGTGAGCGCGAGGCTCAGCAGTCCTGTCGCCACCAGCCCACCGATCAACCCCGCGAGCGCCCGATACGAGCCTGGCCGCGGCAGCAGGAGGATGGCCGGCGCAATCAGGATCGGTGACACCTTGAACGCCGCGGCGAGCGCAAGGCAGAGTCCTCCGACGAAGACGAACCTGTTGCGGATGACGCACAGCGCGAAGATCGCCTCGAGTGCGACGACGAGCGGCGTGGCCTGCATCTCGTAGAGCGCGAATGCCACCGAGCCCGCGACGAGGAATACGACACCGAGCCACAGGATCGACTCGCGGTCGAGCGGTTGCGGTGCCGCGCGCACTCCCGCGAGCAGCACGACCAGCAGCGACACGTAGCAGACGACCAGCCACACGCGGCCCGCATCGTCGACGGGCAGCCACGTCAACGGAATCAAGAGCGCGGCGAAGACGGGCGGGTAGGTGTAGCCGGTCATCGCCGCGACGTTGAAGCAGCACGCGGGTGGGGTCGCGTACAGGCGCCCGCCGTGAGTGATGGCGACGGCGGCGCGGTAGTAGACACCGAAATCGTGGACGCCGGCCTCGGGGGCTCGCATCTCCTTCACCGCCGCCACCACGAAGTACGCCGCGCCGGCGACGAGCAGGACGACGAGGAGCACCCGTCGCCAAGTCCACTGTATCTGCATGCGGCGGCAGCGCCTCAGGGACGGCGGCGAAAGGGAGCGTCGGTCCCAAAGACCAGGTCCATCCGACGTATGGTCGCCCATCGCCACGAGCACAGCGGCGCGCCTCCGCGGCCGGCGCACGAGTCCGTCAAGAAATCCCGGTGGCGCGATCGACGGAGTCCGGCGGCGCGAGTGTCCGAGAAGGCGATGTGGTTGAGTGATCGTGCCGGCGTTCCGCGACGTCGTCCGGGTGGGCGCGATGCATTCCCACGCCGATCATCACGAGCACGATGCCGGCAAGGTCAGTGATGGATGGGAACTGTCGCAGCACGACGACCCCGATCACCGTCGCGGTGGCGGGAAGCAACGCCACGAACAGGGCGTAGGTGGCGCGCGGAAGACGCGCCATCGCCAGCTGATCGCACACGTACGGGATCACGGAGGAGGTCACACCGACGCCGGCGCCCGCGGCGAGGGCAACCGGGTCGGTGAAAACGCGCAGCGCGCCACCCAGACCGATCGGCGAGACGAACACGAACGCGAACATCATGGCCGCGGCCAGGCCGTCGACACCACCCATGGAGGAGCGCCGGGCGATGCGGTGGGCCAGGACGATGTACAGCGCGAACAACGCGGCATTCGCGAGGGCGAAGCCGATGCTCAGCGGGTCACCGACGAACCGGACGTGCGTCAGCAGGTACACGCCCGCGACCGCGACAGCGACTGCCATGACGTTGCGAGGCACCCGGGCGCCGATCGCAGCGAGCACGATGGGGCCGATGAACTCGATCGCGGCGACCGTGGCGAGCGGCAGGCGGCTGATCGCCAGGTAGAAGCACGCGTTCATCACGGCCAGCACCGCCCCCAGACCGATGATCAAGACGCGGCCGTCGCGATCCAGACGCACGAAGGCACGCCAGGGCCGGCGCCAGATGGCGAAGAGCAGGCCGGCGGTTGCGATCCGGAGCCAGGCGACGCCGAGAACGTCGACGCGCGCGAAGAGCAGGACGGCAAATGACGGGCCGAGGTAGTGAAAGACCGCGCTGCCGACGAAGTACGCGTGCGGCGGCACGCCCTCGCTCCGCGGCGCTGTCGAGGTGCTGCCGGGAGCCGGTGACACGACCGTGAGGGCCATGCGGGCATCGTAGCGAGAGCGCCCTCGAATGGACATGCATGATCGAAGGTGATATGGTCGAACGGCGAAATGAATAACGGAATTTCAGCGTCAGCAGCTACCCAATACCCACGGCTCGACACGATCGACCGCAAGATCATCGGTGAGCTGATGGTCGACGGACGGGTCCCGTTCGCCGTGCTCGGACGCCGGGTGAACCTCTCGTCGCCCGCCGTCGCCGAGCGCGTCCGGCGTCTCGAGCAGGCGGGAGTGATCACCGGGTACCGGGCCGAGGTCGATCCCCGCGCCCTCGGCTACCAGCTGACGGCCATCATCCGGGTCAAGCCCGTCGGCGGACAGCTCGGCCGGATTCAGGAGCTGGCAGCGCGGATTCCCGAGGTCAGCGAGTGTCATCGCATCACCGGCGAGGACTGCTTCTACCTCAAGGTCCACCTGCGCTCCATCGACGATCTCAGCGCGCTGCTGGACCGCTTCCTCGTGTTCGGGGAGACGACGACATCGATCGTCAACGCCTCGCCGGTCCCGCGCCGCGGGCCGCCGATCGTCAGTCAGTGAGCACGAGCGTGCGGACCAGCGCCTTCTGGATCACTCCGTCTGCTTCCCGCTTGATCAGCGCGTAGCACTCGCACGCCGCCATCCGGAGGTTTGCGGGATCCACGATCGTGATGCGCCCGCGCTCATGGCGGATGAGCCCCGCATCCTGCAGCGACTGGGCGCTTCGCCCAACCGAAGTCTCGCTGCAGCCGAGCAGCTCCCCGAGGAATGCGAACGTGGTGGCGAAGGTCATCCCACCCGTCTGATCGCTGCTGGTGAGCAGCCACCGCGCGAGCCGCTCCGTCGTCGAGTGCAGCCGATTGCAGGCGACCGCGATCGAGAGCCGGTTGATGAGGGATTGCTCGTAGTCGTCCACCAGCTCACGCAGATGGGGGTCGCTCTTGATCTGCTCATCGAACGCCGTCGCATCGATGCGATCGACGATCCCCGGGACCGAGCAGACCGCACGGACGGTGAGGGAGCCGCCCGGCACGAGCGGGACTCCGACGATCCCGTCATTGCCCGTGGCCGCCACCTCGACCGTGCGGCCGTCCGCGACGGGGGTGACGAGTGACTCGACGCAGTCGCGTGGGAAGTCGACCGAATTGATGGTCTGCCCCGGCTCGAAGACCACACTCCTGAGGCTCAGCGCGACGGGACTCAGCAACCCGGTAATTCGCTCACGACAACCATCGGGCAAGGCGCCGAGCAGCCGATTCGTGGCGGTTCCCGCACCGCCATGTTCATCTCGAGCCGCCCGTGAAGCCATCTGGGCCACACCTCGAACCGCGTCCTCAGACATCCTCTGTCTCTGCACCCGGAAACGCTGCCGCGCAGCCTCGCCAGGCTTCACAACTACCGTACCCACAACCCGAGGTCGCCAAATATCGCCGATCCCTCGAGTGTCGATGAACTCGATGCGCCCCGGGCGACGGCTGGATCCGGCCACCCCGCTACCCTCGACGTCCATGAACGTCACCTTCCCGTCGCGATCAGCGTCACTGCCTGGCTTCCTCGCGGCGCCAGGGGATGCTGCTCCGCATCCCAGCGCGGTCGAGCACGTCATGTCGCCGGCGGAGCCGGCGTGAGCGAGCCCATCGACGTCCGGGAACGCCGTGAGCTCTGTGACCTGCTCATCGAGGTGGGCCCTGACGCCCCCACCCTCTGTGAGGGGTGGACGGCGGCGGACATCGCCGCACATCTGGTCCTCCGCGAGCACTTCCATCGGTGGCCGGCACCGCGCCTGGCTGCCGAGAAGGCGAAGGGATTTCCCGCGCTGGTCGCGCGCCTGCGAGCCGGGGCTCCGCTCATCCCGTGGCGCCTGCCCCGCCTCCGCAACGTGCTGAACGGCCTGGAATTCTTCATCCACCACGAGGACGTCCGCAGGGCCAACGGCCGCGGGCCGCGCACCGGCATCCCCGACGTCGACGCGCTTGCGTGGCGGCTCACCGGCTACAGCGCGAAACGGCTCGTCCGCAGGCTCGGTCCGTACAGCCTCGAGCTGGTGAGGCCCGACGGCGTCCGCCGAGCGTTCGGTTCGGGGCCGCGGGCGCTGATGCGCGGCCCTGCCACGGAGCTCACGCTCTTCCTCAGTGGCCGGCGCACCGCGGCGCAGGTCACAGTCGACGGCGACCCCGAGGCGCTGGCAGCCCTCGGGCGGACGACGTTCACCCTGTAGCGCCGCCCATGCCCGTGTTTCCGGCGTCGACAGCTGCGGTGATCGGGTTCGGCCGCTTCGGCCGGCTCTGGGCGTCGATGCTCCGCGAGGACACGACCGTGCTCGTGCACGAGGTGGCCGATGTCCTGCGCGAGCAGGCCGTCGCGCAGGGATTCACCTGCGTGTCCCTGCGGGAGGCGCTGTCCGCGGACGTGATCTTCTACTGCGTCCCGATCTCCGTGTTCGAGGCGACGCTCGCCGAACATGTGCCGCTCTTCGCCGAGCTCGGCGGGGAGCGAACGCTCGTCGACGTGCTCTCCGTCAAGGTGCACCCCCGCGCGGTCTTCGGTCGCCACCTTCCGCCCTCCGTACCACGCGATGCTGACGCATCCGATGTTCGGCCCGGACAGCGTGGCGGTCGGTGGCCTCGCCGGGCAGACCATCGTGCTCGATCGCTACCGGATGCCCGGCCCGGCGTTCGAGCGGTGGAAGGACTACTTCGCGAGCCGGGGTTTGAACGTCGTCGTCATGACCGCCGACGAGCATGACCGCCTCGCCGCCGAGAGCCAGGGAGTCACCCATTTCGTCGGGCGGACGTTGGAACGCTTCGGTTTCGCACCGACCCCGATCGATACGTTGGGAACACGGATGCTCCACGAGATCACCGCGCAGGTGACCCACGACACCGAGCAGCTCTTTGTCGACCTGCAGACGCGCAACCCCTACACGAGCGCGATGCGGGTTCGCCTCTCGCATGCGCAGGACAGCGTCTTCGACCAGCTCCTGCCCAACCGCATCGTCAGCGACCGCCTGCTCGTCGGCATCCAGGGAGGGCGTGGCAGCTTCAACGAGGAAGCGGCACGCCAGTACATGAGCCGGACGCCGGACGTCGCGTATGAGCTTGTGTACCTGCACACCACCGAGCACGTGCTGCGCGCGCTCCACGAGGGCGCGGTCGATCGCGGTCAGTTCGCGATCCACAACTCCGTCGGCGGCATGGTCGGCGAGTTGGTGTCCGCCATGGCCAGGTACCGGTTCGCCATCGTCGAGGAGTTCGCCATCAAGATCGCGCACGCCCTGATGGTTGCGAGCTCCGCCGACCTCGAGGGCGTCGACACCGTGATGACCCATCCGCAGGTCCTCGCACAGTGCCAGGAAACGCTGCGCCGGAAGTACCCGCACCTCCGTCAGACGAGCGGCGAGGGCGACCTCATCGACCACGCGAAGGTGGCCGAGCTCCTCGCCCGGGGGGACCTCGCCCCGAGCATCGCGACCATGGGGAGCAGCGTCCTCGCCGACCTCCACGGGCTGCGCGTCATCGAGGACAACCTGCAGGACCTGGGCGAGAACTTCACCAGCTTCCTGTGGGTCGAGCGTCCGTAATGCGCTGTGACGACCCTGGCATCATGGGACGCGTCGCCGCCGCCGGCCACTGGGAGATGATGTGACCGATTCGACGTCCCGGATGATGTCCGGGGACGAGGCATCGCGGGCGATGGGCATCGTGGTGACGAAGGTGGGGGAGGGAAGCGCCACGGCGACCATGCGGGTGCGCCCCGACATGGTCAACGGCCACGGCATCACCCACGGCGCGTTCGTCTTCGCCGTCGCCGACACGGCGTTCGCGTGCGCGTGCAACAGCCGTGGCCCGGTCGCGGTGGCGGCCTCCGTGCACATCACCTTCATCACGCCGTCGTACGCAGGGGAGTTGCTCGAGGCGCGCGCCGAGGAGCGCACCCGGTTCGGGCGCTCCGGCGTGTATGACGTCACGGTTCGGCGCGGCGATGACATCATCGCCGAGTTCCGCGGCACGAGCCGGACGATCGAGCGCGAGACGGCGTGACGTGACCCGGCTTGGGGTTGCGCCGCGTCCGGATGAGCTCGACCCGGGGGAGCGGCTGACCAGGGACCAGGTCCTCGATCTGCAACTCAGCCGGCTGCGCTGGTCGCTGCAGCACGCATACACCAATGTGCCGCACTACCGGCGCGCCTTCTATGCGGCGGGAGTGACGCCGGACGACTGCCGATCGCTCAGCGATCTCGCGAGATTCCCCTTGACCACCAAGGGTGATCTCCGCGACAACTACCCCTTTGGCATGTTCGCGGTGCCGCGGACGGACGTGCGCCGCGTCCACGCATCCAGCGGGACGACCGGTCGAGCGACCGTGGTCGGATACACGCAGGAGGACCTCGACATCTGGTCCGACCTGATGGCACGGTCGATCCGCGCCGCGGGCGGGCGCCGCGGCGACATCGTGCACGTGGCATACGGATACGGGCTGTTCACCGGTGGCCTGGGCGCGCACTACGGCGCGGAGCGGCTTGGTTGCACGGTGGTGCCCGTGTCCGGCGGCATGACCGAGCGCCAGGTGCAGCTGATCTGCGACTTCCAGCCGTCGATCATCATGGTCACGCCGTCGTACATGCTCGCGCTGCTCGACGAGTTCGAGCGTCAGGGGCTCGATCCGAGAGCATCCTCACTGCAGGTCGGGATCTTCGGCGCGGAGCCGTGGACCGAGGCGATGCGCGCGGAGATCGAGGATCGGCTCGACATGCATGCCGTCGACATCTACGGCCTGTCCGAGGTCATGGGGCCCGGCGTGTCCCAGGAGTGCGTCGAGACCAAGGACGGGCTGCACATCTGGGAGGATCACTTCTATCCCGAGGTGATCGATCCGAAGACCGGTGAGGTGCTCCCCGACGGCGAGATCGGCGAGCTCGTCTTCACATCGTTGACGAAGCAGGCGCTGCCGATCATCCGCTACCGCACCCGCGACCTGACGACGCTGATGCCGGGCACCGCGCGACCCGGCTTTCGCCGCATGGCAAAGGTGATGGGGCGCACCGACGACATGATCATCCTTCGCGGGGTGAACGTCTTCCCGACGCAGCTCGAGGAGATCGTGGTGCGCACGGAGGGGCTCGCGCCACATTTCCAGCTCGTGCTCGAACGTCAGGGCCGCCTGGACACCTTGACGGTGCGTGTCGAGGCTCGCCCCGACTGCGCGCCCGAGCGACGCGAGGTTGCGTCCCGGGAGCTGGCCCACGCGGTGAAGGGTCGCGTGGGCGTCACCGCGGGCATCGAGGTCGTCGATCCGGGAACCCTGGAACGATCGTCCGGCAAGCTCCAGCGCGTCGTGGACCGCCGCGATTCCCTACGCCGCTGAACGACCCCGCCGGCGGACGAATATCCCCAGGCACAGCAGCAGGAATCCACCGAGGACCGCGATGCCACCCCACACCGACGGTGTCGAATGCGCGCCGGTGTCCGGCACCAACGGATCCAGGCTCACAGTCAGGGTGAGGCTCGGCGATGTCGAGCCCGTGAAGTCGTGGTCGCCGCTGTACGCAGCGCTCACCGCATGGACCCCCGCGGCTGCGTAGGCGACGCTGCACCGCGCGACGCCGGCGACCAGCGGCTGCGCGGTGCACCCGCTGACCGGCGTGGTGCCGTCCATGAACTCCACGGCGCCGGTCGGAGCGCCGCTCGCGGGCGACGCCGGTGTGATTGCGGCGGTGAGCGTGACCTCGTACCCCGCGACGACGAGGCCATTCGACGACGACGCCATCGTGGTCGTGGTGGCTCCCTGCGCGACGGTCTGCGCGAGCGCCGGCGATGTCGAACTGTCGAAG
The DNA here is from genome assembly GCA_963848445.1 of Candidatus Dormiibacterota bacterium. Taxonomy (GTDB): domain Bacteria; phylum Chloroflexota; class Dormibacteria; order Aeolococcales; family Aeolococcaceae; genus Palsa-851. The sequence continues at coordinate 291,983 of CAWKDT010000020.1, read as the reverse complement.
TCGGCGTCGCCGCTGTAGACCGCGGTGATGAGATGCGCGCCGGCGGTCGGGAACGACGTCACGCATGTCGCGCTCCCGGGCCCTGACAACGGCACCGGGCCGCATCCTGCGATCGTGGCGCCGCCGTCCTGGAAGTCGATCGTGCCGGTCGGCGTTCCCGCCCCCGGCGCGCTGACGGTCACCGTCGCGGTGATGGTCACGACCTCACCGGTCACCGACGGGTTCAGCGAAGCAGCGAATGCAGTGCCGGTAGACGCCTGGATGACGGTCTGGTCGATGCTCAGGGACGCGGAACCGGCGAAGTTCGCATCGCCGCTGTAGATCGCCGTCAACGAGTGTGTGCCGGCGGTCGCCAACGACGTGGTGCAGCTCGAGCTGCCCGATCCCGACAGCGCCTGCGCCGCACAGCCGGCGACGTCGACGCCGCCGTCCTGGAACTCGACGGTGCCGCTCGGAGTGCCGGCGCCCGGCGCGATCACGGCCACCGAGGCGGTGATCGTCACGACCTGACCGGCGACGCTCGGGTTCACCGGCGACGCGAGCCCGATCGACGTCGATGCCCCATCGACGCTCTGGGTGATGCTCGGCGACGTGGAGGCGGCAAAGTTGGTGTTACCGCTGTACACGGCGGTGATCGCATGGTCACCCGCACCAGCGTAGGTGACGGTGCAGCTCGCGGCCCCGGCGACCAGTGACTGAGCCCCGCAGCCGGCGATGGTCACGCCGTCGTCCTGGAATTCGACCGTTCCGCTCAGCGACCCGGCTGCGGGAGCGACCACGCTGACCGTGGCGGTGTACGCCACCGCCTGACCGGTGACGGACGGGTTCACCGTGGACGCCACCACGGTTGCGGTGGCACCCTGGTCGACCGTCTGCGTGAAGACGCCCGACGTGCTGGTCAGGAAGCTCGTGCTGCCCTTGTAGGCGCCGACGATCGAATGGGGTCCGACGCTCAGCGTGGTCGCGGTGCAGGTCGCCGATCCGGAGACGATCGTGACGTTGCCGCACCCGGCGATGTTGGCACCCCCGCTCTGGAACGTCACCTTGCCCGTGGGAGTCCCGGCACCGGGGGCGTTGGCGGTCACCGTGGCGGTGAACGTCACCGACTGCCCATACACCGAAGGATTCACGGCGGTGGTGATGACGGTCGTGGTGCCATCGGCGCCGACGACCTGCGACATGGCCGGCGAGGTGCTCGCGGCGTCGGCCGAATCGCCGCTGTAGACGGCGGTGATCGCATGCGAGCCGACGGTCGGCGCCTCGGTGCACGATGCGATCCCGGCGCTCACCGGCACCGCGACGCATCCTGCGATGCTCGCTCCGCCGTCGCGGAACGTGATCGTCCCGGTCACCGACGGTCCGCCGTTCACGGTTGCCGTGTACTGAACGTCCTGTCCGAGCACTGACGGGTTCACGCTCGAGGCCACGACGGTCGAGGTGGTGCTCATGACGGTCTGTGCGAGTGGTGCGGAGGTGCTGGTCACGAAGTTCGCATCACCGCTGTATGTCGCGGTGATCGAGTGCGACCCGGCGACGAGCGCATTGGTGGTGCACGACGCGGTGCCGGCAGCCGCCACCGCCTGGGCGCCGCACCCTGCGATGTCGACGCCGCCGTCCTGAAAGTCGACCGTGCCGGTCCGCGTGCCCGAGGCGGGCGCGGTCGCCTTCACCGTCGCGGTGAAGGTGACGTTCACCCCGGTGCTCGAGGGGTTGAGGGACGATGCGAGCGTCGTCGCCGTGGCGCCCTGGTTGACCACCTGCGTCAGCGTCGACGATGTCGAGCCCGTGAAGTTCGCGTCCCCGCTGTAGACAGCGGTGATGGCGGTCGTGCCCACCGCGAGCCCATTGGTGACACAGGTCGCTTTCCCGGAGGCAGCGACGGCTTGCGCGCCGCACCCCGTGATCGTCACGCCGTCCGCCTGGAAGTTCATGGCCCCCGTCCGCGTGCCCGATGCCGGCGCAGTCGCCGTCACGGTGGCGGTGAAGGTGACGTTGGCGCCGGTGCGTGAGGGATTGACCGATGATCCGAGCGCGGTGGAGGTCGCGCCCTGGTTCACGTTCTGGTCAAACGTTGCGGAGGTCGATCCCGCGAAGTTGCCGTCGCCGCTGTAGGTGGCGGTGATCGAGTGCGATCCCGGTCCGGCATACGCCGCGGCGCACGTGGCGGTGCCCGCTGCCGCAACGGCCTTCGCCCCGCATCCAGTGATCGTGACGCCGCCATCCTCGAAGTTCACCGTCCCCGTCCGAGTGCCGGACGCCGGTGCGATCGCTGTCACCGTCGCGGTATAGGTCACGGTCTGCCCGCTCACCGACGGGTCGGCCGACGCGCCGAGGGCTGCCGTCGTGTCGCCGGGGTTCACCACCTGGATCACCGCGATCGACGTGCTTCCCGCGTAGGTCCCGTTCCCGCCGTACACGGCGGTGATCGTGTGGGTGGCCGCGGTCAGCGTGCTCACCGTGCAGGCGGCGACTCGCGCCGCGACCGCACGATTGACACAGCCCGCGATATTGGCGCCGCCGTCCTGGAAGGTGACCGAACCCGTCGGAACGGGCGAGACCGGGGTGATCGTCGCGGTGAACGTGACCGGCTGACCGTAGATCGAGGCGTTGAGCCCCGATGCCAGCGTCGTCGTCGACAGGGCCACGGCGTGCCCGGCGACACCACCGGAGAGCAGCGCGATCGCTGTCGCCGCGAGCGCGGCCGTCAGCGGGCGCGCGGTACGGGAGCCGGTCCGCCGCCGGTTTCCCCTGAGGTTCCAGGCGCGATGCCCGAGGGTCATGGTGTGTCGCGTGTCCATCTGATGATCGGAGCATCGCGCCCGTAGGGTGCATCCGAGCGTCGCATCCCGCACTGTTCGAAGAAACCGTCACCCGCGAGCGACCGCACGTGACCCGCGCCCAACACTGTCATAGGCGGGCATGGCGTTTCGGAAATCGACCGCCGCGCCGTCACACCGCCGTGACATCCGGGATCGGCGGCTGCGCCGTCCACGGCATGCGGGCGAACTGGAGACGGCCCGCGCTCACCCCTCCTCGGACGCTGACCCGGCCGCGTTGATCCGCATCACCCCGTAACGACGCGTCACGGCACCGGCGCAACGCCCCGCTGCGGTGCCCGAGTACTCCGGGGTGATGCCTTTGGCGCACAGTGCGGGTTACCGCTCTACACTCGACCGAACCGGATGCCTGATCAGCCGAGCGTGAGCCGCCGTCCCGCTTCCCAGGAGAGCACGGGCACGCGCAGCATGCGGCCGTGGTCGTGGTCCGAGATCCGCCGAGGCACCCCCGTGAGGGTGCTCATCGACCTCCTTCAATACGGCGTCGCCCTGGTCCTGCTCATCCTGGCCGGAGTGGTCCTGGTGCGGAGCTTCGTCGACTTCATCACATCCCTGGGTGGGTACCCGCAGACGCTGGTGAGCGCCGTGGACGGCGTCCTTGTGGTGATCATCCTCGTGGACATCATGCGGACGGTGCTGACGCATCTCGAGGGCTGGAGCTTCCCGTTTCGACCGTTTCTTGTCATCGGCATCATCGCTGCGGTGCGGGACATCCTCGCGGTCTCCACCAAGCTCACCCTGTCGTCCGGAGGCGCCAGTGCGGGTGGGACACCATATCCACAATCGTTGGTCGAGCTCGGGACCAGTGCGGGCGTCGTGCTCATCCTGTCCGTCGCGCTGTTCCTCACCCGTCAACAGAACGTCGAAGGCGAGAGCGGGCCGGACGAATAACGCCGCTCCGCACTCGGTCCGCCACGCTGATCTCTCGGCAGCTCAGCCGGGCCAGCGGCCTCGTGATGGGTGCTCGCGCGTGATGTCCGCCCAATCCGCGCGCGGAGGTGAGAACGACTCGAGGACGGTGCAACCCTCGGGCCCGGCGGCCTCGACGGTGTGAGGAACCGACGCGGGAATGACCCACATGTCGCCGGTTCGGCGCAGTCTGGTCTCACCACCGATCGTGAAGGTGAACTCCCCACGGACCACGATGCCGACCTGCTCACTCATGTGGTGATGCTCCGGCATCCCCGCGCTGCGATCGATCTCCACGACGGCCAGCGTGATGTGCTCACCGTGGACCGGCCGGGCACGGACCCCGTGCATCAGTGCGAGCGGTGCGATGTCGTCGACGGAGATGGACTGCTGGAGATGATCGCTGTGCGGCATCGGTGTGTCTGCTCCCGTGATCGTCTGGATGCTGAGGATTCGCTGCCACCATACGCCGGCCCTCGGGCGGTCAGCCCGCGCATGCGGCACGACGCAACGTCAGCTCAGGGGTTATCCCGAGGCGCATAGCCGAGGTGCTTGTCGATGACATTGAGGAGCGGCTCACCGCTGCGCCACCGCTCGAGATTCCGCTCGAAGATCGCGACGGCCTCGTCGCGCCAGCCCTTGTGATCGCCCGACATGTGCGGCGAGATGATGAGGTTCGGGACATCCCAGAGCGGATCGTCGGCGGGCAGTGGCTCGGGCCTGACGACATCGAGCGCCGCACCGGCGAGACGGCCCGCGCGCAGCGCCTCGGCCAGGGCGTCCTGATCGAGGGTTGCGGCGCGTCCGACGTTGATCAGCCGCGCGGTCGGCTTGAGCGACCGGATCGTCGCCGCGTCGACCAGGCCGGCGGTCGACGGCGTGCCCGGCAGCACCACCACGACATAGTCGGCCCCGGCGAGCGCCTCGACGAGATGCGTCGACGCGACGATGTCGCCGAAGTCGGGGTCCCCGTCACGAGACGTGCGCCCGACGCCGCGCACCGTCATGCCGAGCGCCTTCACCATGTGCGCGGTCCGCCGCGCGATCGGCCCCACCCCCACCATGACCGCGACCTTGCCTGCGAGCGTATCGGTCCCGCGCTGGTCCCAGCGGTGCTGGGTCTGATGGAGGATGGTCGTGCCGAAGTCCTTGCTCAGGCAGAGCATGAGCCCGATCGTGTACTCGGCGAGTGCCTGGTCGAACAGGAAGCGTGAGTTGGTGACCACCACGTCACTTGTCACCAACTCGGGGAACAGCAGATGCTCGACGCCGGCGGTCGCGGTGTGGACCCAGCGCAGCCGGTCGAACTCGTGCCACTGCCGGTGGAGGAACCCGCCGCGGACGTTCCAGATGAAGAGCGCGTCCGCATGCGACGCCTCCGCACCGGTCGGTTCTGAAGGGTCGATGAAGGTGTAGCGCACCCCCGGGTGCGCGCCGAGCAGCCCGCTGCTGGGCTCCTCGCCCTCGACCACGCCGACAAGAACCTCCGACTCGACCACGGCGCCGGAGACTCTACGGCCTGACGGATCGATCGGTGATCGCCAGAGCCTCGTCGATGACCGCGAATCCCGCTGCGAGCTGCTCTTCGGGGATGCGCAGCGGCGGGTTGGTCATCACGTTCCAAGCAGCGCCCGGGGCTCGTGCGCAATGAAGGGGCTGATGTAAGCGAGTCGCTCGGCCTGGCGTGCGATCGCCGCCACGACACGCTTGTCCCGTGGCCGATGTTCACGCCCACCAACTGGCTGTTGAAGTCGAGATACCGCGTCCCGTCCGGCGAGTCAAGCGCATCTCGATGCGGTGTGAGCATTCAGTCGGGACCGGGGTGGTATCGTCGCCGCCGGACGTGAGCAACGAGGACCCTGAGCGCCGGCGGCTCCGTGACGATCCCGCTGCCTGGCGCCGCTGGGGCCCGTACCTCAGCGAGCGGGCGTGGGGGACCGTGCGTGAGGACTACAGCGAGAACGGGGATGCGTGGAACTACCTTCCCCACGACCATGCTCGCTCGCGGGCGTTTCGCTGGAGCGAGGATGGGCTCGGCGGCATCTGTGACGATCATCAGCAGCTCTGCATGGCCTTTGCGTTCTGGAACGGTGTCGATCCGATCCTCAAGGAACGAATCTTCGGGCTGACGGGACCTCAGGGCAACCACGGTGAGGACGCCAAGGAGTACTGGTGGTACGTCGACTCGACCCCGACGCATTCATGGATGCGGTGGCGATACCTCTACCCCCAGCGCCCGTTTCCGTACCAGGATCTCGTCGATGAGAACGGGCGCCGCACCACGCTCGACCCCGAGTACGAGCTCGCCGACACAGGCGTGCTCGACACGGGGTTCTGGGACATCACGGTCGACTACGCGAAGACGTCCCCCGACGACATCGTGTGCGAGCTGCGCGTGCGCAATGCCGGCAGCGAGACTGCCATCCTGCACGCGCTGCCGACGCTGTGGTTCCGGAACACATGGGCGTGGGACCGTGACAGCATCGTCCCATCGCTTGCGTGGGACGCGGAGAGCATCGTCGCGGATCACCCGGACCTCGGCCGGTGGTCGCTCACCGGCGACGGGACGCATACGCCCTTGTTCTGCGACAACGAGACGAACGCGATGCGACTGTGGGGATCGGCCGGCCGGAGCGCGTATCCCAAGGACGGGATCAACGACCACGTGGTCGGCGGCGCGGCGACGGTCAACCCGGCGCTCACCGGCACGAAGGCGGCGCTGCACTACGTCCTGACTGTGACGCCCGGCGGCACCGCCGCGATCAGGCTCCGCCTCGGTCGACGCGATGCCCCGGGAGACGCCGGTACCGGCGACGTGCTGGCCCGGCGCCGGAGTGAGGCCGACGCGTTCTACGCGACCGTGCTCCCGGCGACCCTCACCCCGGACGAGCGGCTTGTCGCGCGCCAGGCGCTGGCGGGGATGCTGTGGTCGAAGCAGTTCTATCACTACAACGTCGCCCGCTGGCTCGACGGTGACCCCGAGGAACCGACGCCGCCGGCACAGCGTCTCACCGGCCGCAACGCCGGATGGCGGCATGTCGACACCGCCGACGTGATCTCGATGCCCGACAAGTGGGAGTACCCGTGGTTCGCGGCGTGGGACCTCGGGTTTCAGTGCGTCGCCCTCGCCCACGTCGACCCCGAGTTCGCCAAGCAGCAGCTCATCCTGCTGTGCCGTGAGTGGTACATGCATGTTGATGGCCAGCTGCCGGCATACGAATGGTCCTTCGACGACGTCAACCCTCCGGTGCACGCGTGGGCGGCGCTTCGCGTGTTCGAGATCGACGGCGCGACCGATCATCGGTTTCTCGCGCGCGTCTTCCACAAGCTGCTCATCAATTTCACATGGTGGGTCAACCGCGAGGACGCCGAGGGCAACAACATCTTCGAAGGCGGATTTCTCGGGCTCGACAACATTGGCCCGTTCAACAGGTCCGAGATGCCGCCCACCGGCGGGCACCTCGAGCAGTCGGACGGCACCGCGTGGATGGCGATGTACTCGCTGAACCTTCTCGAGACCGCGCTCATCCTCGCCGCATACGACCGCACGTACGAGGACGTCGCGACGAAGTTCTTCGAGCACTTCGCCGCCATCGCCACCGCGATGAACGACCAGGGGTTGTGGGACGACGATTCGGGCTTCTACTACGACAGCCTGCACCTCGCCGACGGATCGCGAATTCCGATCCCGGCGCGGTCGATCGTGGGTCTCATCCCGCTCTGCGCGGCCACCACCCTCGGGCACGACACACTCGGGGTGCTTCCTGAGTTCGCCGAACGGCTGCGCCGGTTCGTCGCGGTCAAGCCAGGCTTTGCGGCCGCCATCGCGCTCGCCGTCGAACCGAACGAGCGCCAGAACCGGCTGCTCGCCATCGTCGATCCCGACCGTCTGCGGCGGATCCTCCACCGCGTGCTCGACGAGGAGGAGTTCCTGAGCCCGCACGGGCTCCGCGCCCTCTCCCGATTCCACGCTGACCATCCGCTCGAGCTCGACATCGAGGGGACCATCGCGCGGCTCGACTACGAGCCCGCCGAATCGACGACCCGCCTTTTCGGGGGGAACTCGAACTGGCGGGGGCCGGTCTGGTTCCCCGTCAATCACCTCATTGTCGAGGCACTCCATTGCTACCACCGGTTCCTCGGCGACGACTGGACGGTGGAATACCCCAGCGGATCCGGCCGCCAGGAGCACCTCGGCGCCGTCGCCGATGCGATCGCCGGGCGGCTGACCGGCCTCTTCCTGGAGGACGCCACGGGGACGCGACCGGTCGTCGCGGGCACCGGCCTCTACGCCCGGCCGGATCTCGCGGGGCTCATCCCGTTCCACGAGTACTTCCACGCCGACACCGGCCGGGGGCTCGGCGCGTCGCATCAGACCGGCTGGACCGGCCTCGTCGCGGACCTCCTGCTGCGCCGCACGGGTGCCCGCGACCGGTACGACATCGCGTCACTGGCGCAGGGCTCGGGCGGCATCGATCATGTCAGCCGCCGGCCCAGCTGACAGGGTCGCCGGCGGCGCCACGGCGCGACGAATGTCGTTTTGAGCCAGGGATGACTGTGGGGAGGTCTTGACGTTCCCTATTGAGACAGCCATCATGTCGACTTTGTTACCGGCAATCCTGTTGAGCGGAGAACTGGATGCCCGGATCCAAGGCACCCGCCCTGTCACGGGCTGGACGGAGCGCGCCTGCGGTCGTCGTCGCCCTGTGCGGCGTCTCGGCCGGAGTGGCGCTCGCCCTGATCGACTGTTTTCACGACGTCGCTCATTCATAAAAGGGGTGAGGCAAGCATGCGATTGAGATCCTGGATCGTCGTGGCGGGCCTCGCCGTGGCCGGCGTGATCATCGGCTTCTTCGTGACGCGGTTCCTGAACCCCACACCCCCGACGATCGTCGCGAGCACGACGTCCTCGAGCATCCAGGGGCGCCCGGTGGTGAACATCACCCTCACCACGGTCGCGGCGGTCGGCGATGCGGGGCAGGGGCACGGTGAGCACCCGAACTGGGTCGGATACCTGCCGACCACGTATCTGAGCGTTCCGAAGGGGGCGGTGGTCCACATGACCATCGATCAGCAGGACGGCTCGTCCGGCCTCCGGAACGAGTACCTCGGCCTGGTGCGCGGGACGATCAACAATGAGATGACCGTCAACGGGAAGGTCATGAAGGCGATCGATCCAAGCCTCCCTGCGCATACCTTCACCATCCCCGACCTGGGTCTCAGCGTTCCGCTGCAAGGTGTGGCCGACAATGCGCCGGCCGGCGCCACCATCGTCGTGACGTTCGACTTCGTCGTGCCGGATACGGCCGGGGTCTACCGCTGGCAGTGCTTCGTCCCATGCGCCGCGGGGACGCTGTACGGCAACGGCGGCCCGATGCAGACGCTCGGCTATATGGCCGGCGAGCTCCATGTGGGTTGAGCGATGAGGAATAGGGCCACCGCCATCCGCCTCTTCGCCGGGATCTGGCTCGTGCTCGCTGTCGCGGGCGACATCGGGCTGGCCCTGGGGCCGATCCCTCCCGGACAGGCGTCCAACCTCGCATCCGACGAAAGCACGGTGATCAGGGTCCTGGCCATGGCCGGCTGGCCGATCTTCGCCGGCGTGCTGATGGCCATCCTCTTCTCGCTCGTGGTGAACCGGACGGCCCCCCTGCAGGGTGAGATCTCCGCTCAATCGCTGCGCGGAAACACGCGCATCCAGGCGACATGGATCGTCACCTCAGTGGTCCTGGTGCTCTGCCTTGCGACCTACGGCACCGTCGAGCTCGCCATCGAGCAGCCGGGCGCCGGGGTTCCGGCGCTGTCGGCCGCGCTCCCGCAGCCCAGTTCGACGGATCAGCCGCTCGAGGTCCAGGTCATCGCACAGCAGTGGTGGTTCACGTATCGCTATCCAAGCTACGGCGGGATCGAGACCGCTCAGCTGGTGCTCCCGGTCAACCAGAAGATCGAGTTCAACGTCACATCGCTGGACGTCGTGCACTCCTTCAACTTCTACGCGCTCGGTGTCAAGGCGGACGCGGTCCCGTTGAACGACAACGTCGAGTTCGCGACCCCCACCCAGATCGGCACGTTCCGAGTCCAGTGCACGGAGCTCTGCGGCCTCTGGCACGGCAACATGGCCGACAACACCGCCATGGTCGTCAGTCAGTCGGACTTCGCCTCCTGGATCCAGCAGCAGACCGCGCTGGACGCCCCGATCATGAAGTACCTGGTGCCGTACAGCCACACGTACGAGCCCCAACCGCCGGTCTACGGTGGATGAAGATGTCTGATTCGCAAGCACACGAGAGGATGCAGATGTGGATGCTGTAGCCCCAGCACGCGCGCCGATACGGCCGGGACCGACGCTCTCGAGGCGGCTCCAGGACTGGGGGTTGCTGCTGGGTTTGGTGGGTGCGGTGATCGGCTTCATCGTCGGATGGGCGATCGGCAGCGTTGCAATCGCGTACTCGCTCGGTGAAGACAACTCACTCGGATCCGACCCGGGCATCCTGCTCGGCTACAGCCTCGGAGTCGTCGGGTTCCTCGCGGGAATGGGCTTCCTCAACTATCCGATCGGACGCCTGCTCGGGCGGCCCAAGCCGACGGAGGAGGAGAACGCGTACCTGCACGGCGAGAGTGGCGGTCTGCTCCGCTACTTCCGGATGACCACCGACCACAAGGTCATCGGTATGCAGTACCTGATGATGATCCTGGCCTTCCTGTTCATCGGCGGGCTGGGCGCGATGTTCATCCGGAGCGAGCTGCTGACGCCGGTTCCCTCGGTCGCCACCCCGCAGTCGTACCTGACGCTTGTCGGCCTGCACAGCACGCTGATGATCTTCATGGCCTCGGCCGCGATCATCGGCCCCTTCGGCAACTACTTCGTGCCGATCATGATCGGCACCCGCAACATGGCCTTCCCCCGGGTCGAAGCGCTCACGTTCTGGCTCCTGCCACCCGCCGGGCTCATCCTGCTCTCGACCGTGTTCCTCGGTGGGTTCACCACCGGTTGGACCGGCTACGCGCCCCTCTCGGACCAGAACGTGCTCGGCATGGACTCGTACCTGATGGCGTTCGCGCTCATCGGCCTTTCGATCGGCCTCTCGGGTTTCAACATGATCGCGACGATCATGACCAAGCGCGCCCCGGGGATGCCGATGACCAAGATGCCGATCTTCGTCTGGTCGGTGCTCGTCACGTCGTTCCTCGGACTCCTGGCGGCGCCCGCGCTCGTCGGGGCGATCCTGCTGGAGACGATGGATCGCTCGTACCAGACGACCTTCTTCGTGCCGGCAGGCGGCGGCTCACCGTTCCTCTGGGAGAACCTCTTCTGGTTCTTCGGGCACCCCGAGGTCTACATCTTCATCATCCCGGCGTTCGGTCTCGTGATGGAGATGCTGCCTGTGTTCACGCGGAGACCCCTGTGGGGGTACCGCGTGTCGGTGGGAGGCATGGTGGGCGTGGGCCTGCTGAGCTTCACCGTCTGGCAACACCATCTGTTCGTGAGCGGCCTCGCTCCGTCGCTGCGCCCCTTCTACATGTTCTCGACGGAGCTCATCTCGGTGCCGACCGGGATCATCTACCTCGTCGCACTCGGGGCGATGTGGCGTGCGCGCATCCGTTTCGGCACACCGATGCTCTTCATCTGCGCGTTCTTCTTCAACTTCCTGATCGGAGGGTTCACGGGCGTCTTCCTGTCCGACGTGCCCAGCGACTTCACACTCCATGCGAGCTACTTCGTCCAGGCGCACTTCCACTACACGATCATGGGAGGCGAGGTGTTCGCGCTCATGGCGGGCATCGTCTACTTCCTGCCGAAGATGACCGGCCTCAACATGGACACCAAACAGCTGCGATACCAATTCTGGGCCGTGTTCATCACGTTCAACGGCACGTTCCTCTCACTGATCGCCGTCGGCATCATGGGGATGACCCGCCGCGCGATCAGTTACGCGGCCTACCTGCAACCGCTCAACGTTTCCGCATCGCTGTTCGCCTTCGGCCTGGGTGCCTCGATGGCGTGGTTCCTCGGAATTCTCATCTGGACTGCGGTCAAGCAGGTGAAGTCCGCGCCGAACCCGTGGGAGTCGCTGGGGGTCGAATGGCAGGTCCCCACCCCTGTTCCCGTGTTCAACTTCGACAGGGTCCCCACATCATGGTCGCTGCCGTACGACTACGACACCGGCAAGCCGGCCACCGACCTCGGGCCGGCGACGCCTGCGCTGAGCGGTGCCTGAGATGATCGACGGAACCGCAAGCCCGACCGGATTGACGCCCGTCGAGGACATCGCAGGCGGCGAACGCACGCTCCTCTTCGGCTCGAGGCTGCTGATGGGCGCCAACACCACACTGCAGCTGACGTTCCTCTTCACCTACCTGTACCTTCGCACCAACAACTTCGGGGGCATGTGGCACCCGAGCGGCGTCAGCGCTCCTCCTGAGGTGCTGGCGCTGGTGGGTCTCCTGGTGCCGGTCGTCGCGCTGCTCGCGATGTGGGCGGCGTCGATGGGCCTTTCGAGAAGCAGCGCCGTGGGTTCGGTCAAGGGGCTGCTCTGGCTCGCCGTCGCGGCGGTCGTTCTCACCGGCGCCGTGCGGATCTTCCTGATGTACCAGTTCGGATGGGACCTGACGAACGGCACCTACATCGACATCTCGACGGTGTGGTACGGAGTCGTCCTGGCTGAGTTCATCATCCTCGGCCTGTGGCTGTTGAGCCTCGTGATGGGGCACATCCGCGGGACATCGCCGATCACGACCATCCAGGCTCGGGCAATCATGGAACAGTGGTCGTACGTCACCGTCCTCGCGTTTGCCGTGTACGCACTCGTCGAGTTCGTCACGTAAGCAACGGCCATGCTCTGGGCCCCCCTGCTCGACTGGAGCTTCGACCCGGTGCCGATCGTCGGGGCTGCCGCCGGAGCGTACCTGTACTGGCGCGGGCGGCGCTCCGCCTCGATGGCATTGGGGAGAGGCCGGAGCTGGGACAACGGGGATCTGGCGTTCACCGCCGGGCTCGGCGTGCTGCTGCTTGCGCTGGTGTCCCCGGTTTCATACTTCGACACCACCCTCCAGTGGGACCACATGCTGCAGCACGTGCTGCTGCTGCTGGTGGCGCCCCCGCTCATCCTGCTCGGCGACCCGTTCCGAACGGCGTGGGCCGGCTACCTCGCCATTCAGGGGCGGGCGATCGCGATCGCGGACACCTGGCCCGCCAGGGCGATGCGCGTGCTGCACGCCGGGCCGCGAGCAGCGGCCGTTGTCGTGGTCGCGTTCAGCGTCAACCTTCTCTTCTGGCACCTTCCGCCGGTCTACAACACGACGCTGCGCCTCGACTCGGTGCACGACCTGGAGCACACGATGTTCTTCGGCCTTGGCCTGCTCTTCTGGGATCAGGTCATCGGCGCCGTCGACGCCCGCGAACGGCTCTCCCTGCTGGGACGCGGCGTGACGGTGCTGGGTGGGATGGCCGTGAGCTGGGGTCTCGCCGTGCTGATCGCGTATGCCGCTCAACCCCTCTATGCCTACCCCGCCGGAGGTCTCAACCTCCTCACGGATCAGCAGATCGCCGCCGGGGTCATGTGGGTGCCCGGTAGCGTGCCCTTCGTCCTCGCGCTCGTCTGGCTGGGAGCGCTGTGGTTCGACCGAGACGGCCGCACCGTGAGTGCGCCGGCGACTGCGCCACGGTGATCCGCAGACGATGCCTCGTGCTCATCTGCGCGGCGGCATGTCTCACCGCGTGCGGCGCTCCGCACGCGTCGACGGCGCATACGCCGATCCCGGTGTCGGCGACCGGCGGCCCGACCCTGGCAGGGAAGGACGTGAGCATCACCGCGTTCCGCGGGCATCCCGTGGTGCTCATCTTCTGGGCGTCGTGGTGCGGTCCGTGTCATGACGAGCAGCCGGACTTGAACACCGCATATGCGAAGTGGTCACCCGAGGGGGTTGTCTTTCTCGGGATCGACCTCCGCGACCAGGACAAGGACGCGATCGCCTTTCAGTCGCAGCTGCGGGTGCCCTACCAGAGCATCGCCGACAGCCAGGCGACCATCGCCGTCGAGTACCGGATTCCGGCAGCGCCGGCGATCGTCTTCCTCGACGCCAAGGGCGGCACCGCCGACGTCGTGCTCGGGGGGCTCGGCACGATGAGCGTCAAGGACTTCAACGCCGAGATCACGACGCTCTTGGCGAAGCAGACACGGAGCGCCTGAGGAGAGCAGATGCAGACGAGTGCGGAGGTGATGATCCCGACCGACGCCGCGGGTGCGCTCGACGTGCCGGTCGAGCATCGTGCGGTGGAACGTTCGCTCTCGCGTTCGCACTCGATCGCTCGTGATTACCTGAGCCTCACCAAGCCGCGGATCATCGTCCTGCTCGTCCTCACCGAGGTCGCGACGATGGTGATCGCCGCGCGCGGGTTGCCGCCCGTGGCCTTGATGCTCTGGGCAGCCGCCGGCGGTGCCCTCGCGGCCGGAGGATCCGGCGCGATCAACTGCTGGTACGACCGCGACATCGACCGGTTGATGGCGCGAACCTGCGGCCGGCCGCTGCCGTCCGGGCGCATCCACCCCTGGCAGGCGCTGACCTTCGGCGTCGGACTCATCGCCGCATCGGTGCTCGTGTTCTCCATCGCGGTCAACGCGCTCGCCGCGCTGCTCGCGCTCGGCGGCGGAGTCTTCTACGTCTTCGTGTACACGATGATCCTGAAGCGCAGCACGCCGCTCAACATCGTGATCGGCGGCGCCGCCGGCGCGTTCCCACCGCTCGTCGCATGGGCTGCGGTGCGCGGCGACATCGAATGGCCGGCGTTCGCCCTCTTCGTGGTTGTGTTCTTCTGGACGCCGCCGCATTTCTGGTCGCTGGCGCTCCTCCTCCGCGACGACTACCGCAAGGCCCGGGTCCCGATGCTCCCGGTGCTCATCGGCACCGCGCGCACGCACCGTCGAATCCTGCTGTACACGCTCGTGCTCGTCGCCGCGAGCCTCATTCCCGGGCTCGCGCTCGGCGCGGGATACGCCGTGGCCGTCGCGGCGCTCGGAGCCGTGTACCTCGGGCTCGCATGGTGGGCGCGTGCGCAGGCGTCGTCCCGTGCCGCGGCCCTGCTCTTCCACTATTCCCTGCTCTACCTCGCGCTCGTCTTCATCGCGGGAGCCGTCGCAGCGAGCTGGTGACGCCCGGGTAGACTGCGGGCACATGGTCGCGGCACCCCGGCTCCGTGGCACGCTGGCCGCCGCGGTCACGCCCCTGCGCGAGGGCGGCGCCGGCGTGGACGCCGACGCGATCGGCGACCTCGTCGACTTCTATGTGAGGTCCGGGCTCGACGGCCTCCTCGCGCTCGGCACCACCGGCGAGGGGATCCTGCTCTCGGTGGAGGAGCGCCGCGGTGTGGCCGAGCGCTTCCTGTCGACGGCGGCGCACCGCATCCCGATCATCGTGCATTGCGGCGCGCAGACCACCCGGGACACGATCGTGCTCGCCGAGCACGCGGCGCGCAACGGCGCCGCCGGCGTCGCGGTCATCCCTCCCCCGTACTTCGCCCTCGACGCCGACTCGATCTGGCGGCACCTCGACGCCGCGGCGAGCGCGTGCGCTCCGACGCCGTTCTACGTCTATGAGTTCGCCGCGCGGAGCGGGTACTCCGTGCCGATCGCGGTCGTGGAGCGGCTGCGAGCCACCGCGCCGAACCTTGCGGGGCTCAAGGTCTCCGACGCGCCGTTCGAGCGCGTCGAGCCATACCTGCTCCCCGGCCTCGATGTGTTCATCGGTGCCGAGGGTCTCATCGACCAGGGCCTGGCGTTGGGTGCGGCGGGCGCCGTCTCCGGGCTCGCGGCGGCGCTTCCCGAGCTGACGATCGCGGCGGTCACCGAGCGGACGCCCGACGCAAGCGCACGCGCTGCGCGGATCCGCCACTCGATCGAACGGGTCCCGTTCCTCTCCGCGCTGAAGTTCATCCTCCGCCGCCGCGGGGTGGAGATCGACGATGCGGTGCGGCCGCCACTGCAGACGCTCAACGCGTCACAGCGCCAGGCGCTGCACGCGCTCATCGACGATCGGGAGGCAGGGATCCTGGCAGTGCTCGAGGCGGCGACGGCGAGCTGACGCAGCGGTCACAGCACCGCCGTCTCGACGGACCCGCCCGGCTCGCCGAAGCGGTTCAGACGGAGCGGGTGCAGGTCGAACGTGGTGCACCTGCCGTCGCGGATGAGCTCCGCCACGGCCTGACCCGCCGCGAGCGAGTGCATGATGCCGTGCCCTCCGAACCCGGCGCACTGGATGAACCAGGGCGCGCCGGTCGGCGCATCGATGATCGCGTGATGGTCGCTCGTCTCCGGGTAGAGGCCCGCCCAGCACTTGCGCGCGTTGATCGGCACATCCTCCAGGAAGGGAAACCGATGCCCGATGCGCCGCGCGATGACATCGAGAAAACCCGGATCGAAGCCGGTCTCCATCGACTCGGGGTCGTGCGGATCCGAATACCCCACGAGGAATCCACCGGCCTCCCGGCGGATGAGCACGCCGGTGTCGTTGTCGACGCACATCGGGATCGGGTCGGGCATGCCGGCGACCGGCTCGGTGCACGCCAGGTTGCGCCGCCGCGGTGTCACCGGAAGGTCGATGCCCGCCGTCGCCGCGACCGACCGCGCGAACGGCCCGGCGGCGTTCACGACGTGGTCGGTGGGGATGTCGCCGCGCGTCGTGTGCACCACGGGGCGTCCACCGCTGACGCCGATGTCGATCGCCGCGGTGTCGCAGCGGATCGACACGCCGAGCTCGCGCGCGGCATCGGAGAACGCGCTCACCACACCGCTCGGGTCGATGATCCCATCGCCGCCGAAGAACGTGCCTGCGCGCAACCCCTCGGTGCGCACGAACGGCGCGAGCTCGGCGACGCCCGCCGGGTCGAGCCACTCGACCTCGACGCCGTGGGCGCGCTGCAGCGCCCATGCGCGCCGCAGCGCCGCCGCTCCGTCATCGGTCCCCGTCATGAAGAGGTAGCCGACGGCACGAAAGCCCACATCCGCGTGCAGCGCCCGGAGCTCGCGGATCGTGAACCGTGAGAACTCGATGTTGATCGGCGTGGTGAACTGCGCCCTGACGCCGCCGTTGGCCCTGCATGTCGAACCCATGCCCGGCGACGCGTTGCGCTCGACCACGATGACGCCGGCAACGCCCGCCCTGCGCAGCTGCAGCGCGACGGCAAGGCCGACCGCACCGGCGCCGACCACCACCACCGACGCAGGTGCATCACGGCCCATGTGGATCGACTGTGATCCCTAGCCGACGACGCCGAGCTTCTGCGTGCGTATGAACGCCACGATGTCCTCGATGGTCATCGGCCGGCACGCTCGCGGACCATCGCCATCGGGAGACCGCGGATCGACGCGTCGAGCAGCTCCACGGGGTGGACCGCCGGCAGCGGATGTCCGGCGCGTCGCAGCGCCGCCTGAATCTGCAGGAGACACCCACCGTTGCCGGCGGTGAGCAGCTCGGCCCCGCTCGCGATGACGTGGCGCGCCTTGCGATCGCCAAGATCATCGGCGGTCTGCGCGGCGACGAGGTTGTAGATGCCGGCGCTGCCGCAGCACACATCGGACTCGGTGAGGTCGACGAGCTCGAGGCCCGGGATGCGGCCGAGCAGCGCGCGGGGCTGGGCGCGCACTCCCTGAGCGTGGGCAAGATGGCAGGCGTCGTGGTACGCGACGCGCACCGGCAGCGCGTGCAGGCTCGCGGGTTGCTGGAGGTCGAGACCGCCGAGGACCTCGGTGACGTCTCGCACCTTCGCCGAACAGGAGGCGGCGCGGGCCGACCACACCGGATCGTCCGCGAAGAGCGCGCCGTAGTCCTTCATCGTCGATCCGCAGCCGGCGGCGTTCACCACGATGCGGTCGACGTCGAGCCGTTCCATCTGTGCGATGACCGCGCGGGCGTGCTGCAGCGCGGCGGGTTCGCGCCCGGCGTGGATCTCGAGCGCGCCGCAGCAACTCTGCAGCGACGGGACGAGCACCTCGCAGCCGTGCGCGGCGAGCACGCGCGCGGTCGCCCGGTTGACGTGTGAGAAGAACGCGTCCTGCACGCACCCGGTGAGCAGCGCGACCCGCAGCACGCGGGACCCCGCCGGTGCGATGCGTCGCGGCGTCTTCCGACGCAGGTCGTCGAGGCGCAGCGGCGGTGCCATGCCGTCGAGGCGGCGGAGCGTGTGCGGGACGAAACGCTGCAGCGCGGGCCGCCGCAGCGCCTGGCGCAACCCGAGCGCATGGGTGAGCCCGACCGCGGTGGCAACGAGTCGCATGCGCCTGGGATCCGGCAGCACCGCGAAGAGGAGCGCGCGCTGCGCCCGCGACCGCCAGTCCCGCGTGAAACGTCGCTCGATCTGCGGGCGCACCTGCTCGATGAGGCGGTCGTACCGCACCCCGGAGGGGCACGAGTCCACGCATGCCATGCAGCCGAGGCAGGCGTCCCAGTGGCGCACGACCTCGCGATCCATGCCGATCTCGCCGCGCTCGGCGAGGTCCATGAGCAGGATGCGGCCCCGCGGCGAGTCCATCTCCTCGCCCCAGAGGAGATACGTCGGGCATGCAGGAAGACAGAAGCCGCAGTGCACGCAGTCGGCGATGAGCGCCGCGTCGGGCGGGTGGTGCTTGTCGAACGCCATCGATGCGCCGGAGTGACGCGCGTGACCCATCGCCCGAGGAGGGCCGGCATTGCCGACGGTCACCTCAGATGCCACCGGTCAGGCGGCCTGGACTCAACGTTCCGGCCGGATCGAGCTGACCCTTCACCGACCGCATGAGGTCAAGGGCGACGGCGTCGATCCCGCCCTCGGGCTCGCCGTCCGCGCGCCCGCGCCTCACCGTCACGCGACCGCCGCATCGTTCCGCCGCGGCGCGAACGGCCGCCGCGGCATCCGGCGTGAACCGCGCCTCTCCGGTGCCGAGCAAGGGGCGCATCACCACGGCATCACACATACCGGCGATCGACGTCACGAGCTCCGCGACGCGTGCCGGCAGCACCGCAAGCGCGGCGACGGCGCCATCCTCCGACCACGGCGACCGCTCATACCGGCTGGCCAGTGACGCCGCCTCGCCGTCACGCACCATGCGGCCGCCGATCTCTCGGATCACGCGCTCGGCCTGGAGCGTCGCCCCGCGCTCGGAGCTGTCGAAGCGCACGAGCACGAGGCCATCCGGCAGATGGAGATCGACCACGCTCGGCGTCACCTGAAGCCGCGCGAGACCGCGTGCACATGAGCACAGGTCGTCGATGGACCGCGACTCGAGCAGCACCGTTCGCGACGCCTCCGGGAGCGGGTGCAGGCGCACCGCGACCTCGGTGATCACTGCGAGCGTTCCCATCGAGCCGACGAGGAGCTTGGCCACATCGAAGCCGGCCACGTTCTTGACGACCTTCCCGCCGCTGCGGCCGGCCGTGCCGTCAGCGAGCACGAAGGCGGCACCGATCACGAGGTCGCGCGGCGTGCCGAACCGGGTGCGCAACGGTCCGCTCGCCGCGGTCGCGACGACCCCGCCGACGGTCGCCGCATCCCCGTGAGCGGGGTCGAGCATCAGCCGCTGGCGGAAGCCTGCGGTCGAGGCGAGCGTCCGCTGGAGTGCCGCGAGCAGTGTTCCGGCGCGGACCACGCAGACCAGGTCGGCGGGCTCGTGGTCGACGATCCCGGCGATGCGCGCCGTCGACAGCACGACGTCGCAGCGCCGCGGCGGCATGCCCCAGCCGAGCTTGGTTGCGCCGCCGCGTGGCACGACCGCGAGGCGTTCGCGGGTTGCCGCGGCGAGCACGGCCGCGACCTCGGGCTCGTCTGCGGGCGACACCACGACGCGCGGAACCACCCCGCCCACCGCGTCCGCGGGTCGCGCCTCGCGGACCTGATCGGCGCCGACGATGGCGGCGAACACATCGAGGGCTCTCTCGGCGGCGACCATCACATGCGCTCCGCCAGGCCCGCCAGCTCGGCGGCATGGGGGCGGTACACGCCGGGAACTTCGCCGCACAGCCGCGGCGTCGGCAGCGCCTTTCCCGGGTTGCAGAGATCGCGATCGTCGAACGCGTCGCGCACCCGGCCCATCACCGACAGCGACTCGGGGCTGAACATCGCGGGCATGTGGCAGGCCTTGTCCGACCCGACCCCGTGCTCGCCGGTGATCGATCCCCCGGCGGCGACGCACGATCCGAGGATCTTGCCGGCCAGCTCGAGCGCGCGCTCCGCGGCCCCCGCCTCCGCGCCGTCGTACAGCACCAGGGGATGCAGGTTGCCGTCGCCGGCGTGGAAGACGTTGGCCACGCGCAACCCGTACGCCGCGGAGAGGTCGCCGATCGATTCAAGCACCTCGCGCAACCTCGTTCGAGGGATGACGCCGTCCTGCACGTAGTAGTCCGGACTGATCCTTCCCATGGAGGCGAACGCGGCCTTCCGCCCCTTCCAGATCAGCGCGCGTTCCGAGTCATCGGCGGCGACGCGGATGCTCGTCGCGCCGCTCGCGGTGCAGATCTCGGTGACCTGAGCGAGCAGCGCGACGGTCTCGACAGCGGGACCGTCGAGCTCGACGACCAGTGCGGCGCCGCAGTCCGGATAGCCCGCGTGCACCGTCTCCTCGCACGCCTGGATCGCCAGCCGGTCCATCATCTCGATTGCCGCCGGCGTCATCCCCGCGGCGATGATGCGCGAGACGGCCTCACCCGCATCACCCATGCTCGAGAACGCCGCGAGGATCGTCTCCGTGGACTCCGGCACGCGCACGATGCGCAGCACGACCTCGGTCACGATGCCGAGGGTTCCCTCGCTGCCGATGACGACGCCGAGCAGGTCGTAGCCGGGGGAGTCGCGCACGGCGCCGCCGAGCCGGGCGATGCGTCCGTCGGCGGTGACGAACGTCGCACCGAGCACGTGGTGCGTGGTGAACCCGTACTTGAGGCAGTGCGCACCGCCGGAGTTCTCCGCGACGTTGCCGCCGATCGTGCACACCTGCTGCGACGACGGATCCGGCGCGTAGAAATATCCCAGCGGTCGCACCGCCTTGCTCACCTCGAGGTTGGTCACGCCGGGTTGGACGGTGACCTGCTGGTTGTCGAGGTCGATCTTCAAGATCGACCGCATCCTGCTGAGGCCGATGACCACGCCATCGGCGACCGGGAGTGCTCCGCCGGACAGACCGGTGCCGGCGCCGCGGGCGACGAACGGAACGCGGGCCGCCGCGCAACTCCGCACCACGGCGGCCACCTGCTCGGTCGTCGCGGGCAGCGCGACCGCGGCGGGGGAGACCCGCCGTCCGGTGAGCCCGTCGCACGCGTAGGTGCGCAGCGCCGCGGGCTCGGTGATCAGCCCATCGGCGCCGACGGCGGCGCGAAGCTGTTCGAGGACCGGCGTCTCAAGCACTCGTCATACCGGCGTGCGCCTGGTTCCGGAAGTCACCGCCCCAGCGCTGCGGCCGCCGCATCGATGGTGCGCGCAGCCTCCGCCTCGCCGGTGGTGCCCATGTGGCCGATGCGGATGCCGCGTCCCGCCCACGGCCCAAGGCAGCCCGCGATCACGACGCCGCGCTCCGCCATCCCGGCGCGCAGCGTCGCGTCGTCGACGCCCTCGGGGAGCGCGAGCACGCTCAGCGTCGGCGCGAGGTACGGCTGTTCGGTGAGCGGCACGAACCCGAGCTCGCCCATGCCGTCACGCACCATCGAAGCCACGCGCCGATGCCGCTCGAATCGAGCGGGCAACCCCTCGCCGAAGATGGCGTCAAGGGACACCTCGAGCGCGCGCAGCAGTGACACCGCATGCGTCGAGAAGTATTTGCGGGGATCGTCGACGGACGCGTCCCAACGGCGCAGGTCCGCGTAGTACGCGCGGATGCCGCCGAGCGATTCCCTGCGATGCCGCGCTCGCTCCGACACCGCGAGCACGACGAGCCCGGGCGGAACGCTCAGCGCCTTCTGCGCACCGGTGAGCACGACGTCGACCCCCCACTCGTCCATGCGCTCCTCCATGCCACCGGTGGCGCAGACGCCGTCGAGCACGATGAGCGCATCCGGCGCCGCCGCTCGCACTGTCGACGCGAGGACGGCGCAATCGGCGAGGACGCCGCTGCTCGTGTCGACGTGGGTCATGCACACGAGCGACGGCGCGTCGCCTCCGCCGATGAGGTCGCGCAGCGCGTCCGGGTCGGCATGCGCTCCCCACTCGACGTGCAGTACCTCGGGGCGCATCCCCAGTGCCGCGGCGATCTCGGTGAACCGGTCGCCGAAGTACCCGTGGCTGACCACGAGCACACGGTCACCGGGCGACGCGTGGTTGACCAGGGCGGTTTCCATCGCGAGCGTGCCGGATCCCGCGAAGCAGTGCACCCGCGCTTCGCTCGAGCCCGCCAGCCGGCGGATTCCCTCCTGGATGCGCACCATCGTGGCGGCGTTCTCGGGGCCCGTGTGGTTGCGCACCGGTTCGGCGAGCGCGGCTAGCACGTCGGGCGCAACCGGCGTCGGCCCGGGGATCATGAGCAGCGGCGTCGTCGCCATGAGCCGTCCCATGCTGCCACATGGACCGACCCGCCGGACGGGCGCTTCGCGTCCGCGCCGGCACCGGCGTATGCGCCTTTCGCGGTGCGCCTCAGGGGGCGGTGGCGGCCGCGATCCCGTTGCCCTGTGTCGCGAGATACACGGTGCCGTCGCTGCCCGCAGCCAGGGCGATCGCATCGCCCGCGGCCATGTACACATATCGCACCCGTCCTGCTGACGTGTCGGTGGCGAGCAGGGCTCCGGTCGCGCGGGGTGCCCGGTCTGCCCGGGGAGGTTCGTGCCGTCGAAGCTCGGTGTCGCCGGCGCACCCGCCCGCAGGGCTGGTGGAGCTCTACCCTGTTCCAGGCTGTCGCACACCTGCGACGCCACGTTCGGCGGCGGGCGGGCCTGCGTCCTTCACCGTTGAGGCGCCTGCCCGTATCCCGGAGGCGAGTTCCAGCGACTTGATGTTCGATGAAAGCGATCGAGGCGGCGAGAGCCTGGCAGATCCCAACCGCCTCGCGCAGGCGGTAGAGGCCGCACAGCGCGGCGAGGCTCGCGGGTGGAGCGCACTGTTCGAGCGCTTTTACCCGGACGTGCATGCGTACGCGCTCGCGCGCCTCGGGGACGTGACGTCGGCTGAGGATGTGGCACAAGACGTGTTCGTAGCTGCAGTGACATCGATCCGAAACCTTCGGGATCGGAGGGAACCCGCGGTGCAGGCATGGTTTCTGCACATCTGCCGGAACAAGGTCGTCGACCACATCCGGCGGGCCGTCCGATATCGCGCGAACACCGTCAACCCCGGACAGTCCCTCGCGCCGGATCCGAGCGCGATCGCCGAGATCAACCTTGAGTCCGATCGGGTACGCGCCGCCATGGTCCGGCTCACCGACGAGCAGCAGGACATCCTCGTGCGCCGATTCGTCCTCGACCAGTCGATCGAGGACGTGGCGCTCAACACGAGGCGCAGCCTCGGCGCGGTGAAATCGATGCAGCACCGGGCGCTGGAGTCACTCCGTCGCGCACTCGACGCCGGGAGGGCGGCATGACCGACGTGATCGATCCCCTCCTGTCGGCGCAGCTCGGCGCCTGGCGCCGGACGAGCCGCCGGGAGCCGCGCCGTCACGCGCGCGAGCGCGCCCAGGACGCCATGTTCGCGGCGCTGGCGTCCAGTGCCACCGCTCCACGCGCGCGTGCGCCGCTCTTCCGGCTCCGCTTCCGGCACGCCGGGCTCATCGCGGCCACCGCGACGCTCGCCGCGACCGTCGGCGTGGCGGCAGCCGGCTGGAACGCCGCGCCGGGGTCGGCGCTCTTCGCGGTCCGTGCCGCGCGCCAGGGCGTGATGCTCAAGCTTCCAGGATCCAACGACGCCGAGCTCCATCTGCAGTTCGCTGAGGCATCGCTTGCCGAAGCGCACGGCGGAGTGGATCCCGAACAGAGCCTCGCGGACGCGAGGAGCGAGCTTGCGGCCGCGTTGCCCGAGCTGCCCGCCGACCGGACGTCCGCGCTGTGGGTCCGGTATCACACGGACGAAGCGACACTGACAGCCGACGAATCGGGCCTCGAGCCTGACGAACGTATCCCGGCAGCCGGTAGCCCGGCGCCGCGTCCGACCGAGACGGAGAAGGAGCCGGAGCCGACGGACTCGTCAGGCGGCAACGGTGAGACCCCACGGTCCTCGCAGAGCCGCAGCCCAAGGCCGACCGATGGCGGCGGCGGTGGCAGCGACGACAATCACTCGGGCTCGGCCTCGCCGGGTGGCAGCCCCCCGCCGGATAACTAGATCCTCAGCCGGCGCGGTCTGCCCGGCGGCTGAGGAGCAACGCCACCCTCGGGCACTGGCTCACGGCGCGTTCGGCCATGCGCAGGAGCGCCGGATCGCGAACCGGGTCGGCCGAAACCATCGGGTAGCCCCAGTCGTCGAGCCCGACGAGCTCCGGGACGATCTCGGCGCAGTACCCCACACCGTCGCAGAGGATCGGATTGACCTGCAGGCGCGGGTCCTGGTCGCTCATCGCCATCCCCTCCGCATTCGAGGGGGCGGAGGGAGCGGCGTGCGGCTCCTGCCCGAGCATGCCCGGCCCGCGAGGTGCCGCTCCACATCAGGCGCGAAGACCTCGAGCGCGCTCCGGAGGTTATGGATCGCTCCGTCGGGATGGTGACAGGCGCCCCGGCCGGCGACCTGGTCGGACCATCGATGGATGCGGTGCACGTCCCCCCTGTCGGCATCGCCCGATGCGAGACGTGTCATCGCCTCGGCGATGTCACGAAGGCCGTAGACGCACGGCCCGCACTGGCCAGCGCTCTCACGAGCGAGATAGCGGACGATCCGGGCGGACTCGGCGATGCCGCACGCGTCGTCGCCGAGCATCCCGATGATCCCGCACCCGAGCGACACCTCCGAAGGGGTGAGTCGCGCCCGGGCTCCCCGCTCGGCGTCGAGCCAGGTGCCGAAGTAACCGCCCACCAGCACGCCGATCGGCCTGGAGAGCACACCGCCGGCGCCAGCCACGGCGGCGACGAGCTCGGAGCCGAGGTCGACCTCGTAGACGCCGGGCTCCGCGACGTTGCCGGTGATCGTCACCAACCCCGTGCCGGGCGCGTCGTCGGTGCCGCGCTCGCGGTACCACGCGTCGCCGAACCGTGCGATGAGCGCGGCGTGCGCGAGGGTCTCGGCGTTCTGCACCAGGGTCGGCCTGCCCAGGACGCCGCGCTCCGAGGGGTGCGGTGGAGCGAACGACGGTTTGGACTGGCCGCCACTGAGGCGGCGGACGACGGCGGAGGACTTGCCGGCGACGTACCGATGCTGGGTATGGACGATCCTGATCGGCAGCGCACGGCCGTCATCGCCGTGCCGATCCGCGAGCGCCTGCTTGAGGCTCCGGGTCATGGCGCGCGACGGCCGCGACAGGTAGATCACCACCTCGTCGGCTCCGACCGTCTCGGCGGCGATCAGCGCACCGTCGATGAGGAGATGCGGGCGGTGCTCGGCCAGGACGCGGTCCTTGGCGGAGAGCGGCTCGCCCTCCGAGGCGTTGACGACCATGACCGACGGTCCGCGAAGGCCGGTGAGGCGGCGCACGGACCGCCATTTGCGGTGCGTGGGAAACCACGCCCCGCCCCGGCCGCGAAGCCCGCCACGCTCGATGACGTCGAGCAGCCATTCGCCGCCGACGGGGCGGCGGCCGAGCCGGGATCGGTGCTCGGCGAAGCTCTCGGAACCGCGGTGCAGGGCGGGGCCCGCGAGCAGCCGCGGATCGGGCGAGGGCGCGCCGAGCGTCGGTGGTACCGGCGCGGTGCGGATCAGCGTTGCCTGGGTCACAGCGGCCCCGAGGTGACGATGCGACCGCTGATCGACGGCCCGGTTCCGTACAGCGTGATCACCAGGCGCGTCGTGCCGCAGACCGCGTAGAACGAGACACCGGCCCGCGCGGGGACATTCGCGCACACCGTCCTGCCGTCGCGCGCGACGGTCAGTTGCGGCAGCGTCTGCGTCGGTCCGGGCTCGGTGATCACCACGGTGAGGCTCGTGTCCACGGTGTCCCGCAGCGCGATCCCGACGTTCCCCGGGGTGCTCGTGAGGGTGCCGATCACCTGGTCGGCGAATCCGTTCCTCGTGGATCGGGCCAGATGCGTGCTCGACCCCGACGACAGGATCGATCGCGGGGTTCCGGCCTTCACGGCCCAACCGGGCTGCAGCGGTCCACCGGCCGCCCACGCGCAGAGCGCGTACGTTGCGACCACGGCCACACCGGCCGCTCCAACCCGAACCGGCGCGGTGCGGAGCCGTCCGGCGAGCAACCGTCGCGCGAGCGCGACGAGGACGGCAGCCATGCAGGCCGCGGTGAGGCCGAGCATCCAGGGCGCCTGGGCGTCGGAGCCGGTCCCGAGCCCGTGGGCGAGCGCAATCGGCCATGACGCGTACGTGGCCCAGTGGATGAGCTTCCAGACCCGCGGTCCGATGCGCCCCCGAAGGAGGCTCGTCGCCGTGACGGCCACCAGCACCTCGGCCGCGATCACCCCGAGGCCGAGCCAGACCGTGCGGTATGCGCCGGCAAACGGGATCACCGCGTCCGCCGGTCGGATGCCCGCAAACGGATCGAGCACCGAGGTGACGATGTGGACGGCGAGGAGGACAAGGGTGAAGAGGCCGAAGTTCCGATGCAGCGCCGCCGTCACGAAGCGCGGCGTGCGCCGGCCCTGCACCCGGAGGGAGGTCGAGATCCCGAGGATCACGACCACGGTCAGGCACACGAGGGTCATGACTCCGGCGCCGCGCGTCGCGAACCACAGCGGGCTCGGTCCCGTCGAAGCTGCTCCGACCATCACGATCCTGCCGCGGCCTGATCCGGCCAGTGTCCGACGGTGACCACCGACCCGTCGCGCTGGACGAGACGGGCGGGCAGGCCCTGGGCGGCGAGCCAGGACGGCGCCCCGTCGCCCATGACGATCGCCCCCGTGGCGGCCGCATTCGCTCCGGCGCACGTGGCAGCCGCGACGCTTGCCATCACCCATGGGGAGACGGGGGGCAGGCCCGTCGACGGATCCAGGATGTGGTGGAGGGTCTCGCCGCCCCGCCGCCACGTCCTGCTCCCGGTCCCGGAGGTCGCGAGGCCGCCATCGAACATGAGCACGTCCTGCCACCCGCCGGCATCGGGGGACTCCGTCACGCGGACGCGCCAGCCCTCCGGGCGTTCCGGGCCCGCAACCGCCACATCGCCGCCGCACGCGACGAGCGCGCTCGCGCCGATACGCCGAGCCGCCGCGAGCGCGGCCCGGTCCGACGCCCAGGCCTTCCCGACGGCGCCAAGATCGAGCGACGCGCCATGTGGCAGGGCCAGAGCACGGGCGCGCCGATCGTGCCGCACGGTCTCCCAGCCGGGGGCGGATCGGACCTCGAGGTCGATCGCGGGTCCGTCGAGCGGCAGGTCGTTGAAGGTCACGGTGTATCCGGCGCGCTCGATGAGCGCTCCGATCGTGGGATCGACGAGTCCTCCGGTGGCTGCCGCTGCCTCGAGCGCCACGCCGATCGCCTCGTCGAGGAGTTCGGACAGCTCGACGAAGCCGCCCCCCGCCGCGGCGTTGACCCGACTCAGCTCGGAATCGGCTTGGAAGCGGCTGCACGTGGCGTCGATCGACGCCACCACCGAACGAGCGGCGGACATCGCGAGATCGAGGGCGGCAGGATCCTCCACGGCCACGACCACCGTGCTGCCCATGGCCCTGAAGGAAGCCGAGTTCAGCACGGGTGCGAGGGCGTCGAGTGACAGACCGGGGGTGGCGGGGGTGGCGGGGGTGGCGCCGAAGAGCTGCCGCCACCCGAAGGCCGCTTGCGAGGCGCGGCGATTCCGCGCGAGCGCACGGCCGAGCCCGCGGCCGACGCAGGGACGTGGACCACCTGGACGATCACCGCCGGGGTTGGGCGAACACCCTGCACCGGGGCCGTCTCCGGGGGAATGGGCGGCGCCGTGGGAGCGCTCGAGGACGCGGCAGCCGCCGCGAAGCTGGCCGCGCTTGCGGCCGAGAGCGCGCCCGTCAGGACGATGACACCGGAGACGCCGCCGGTCGTCCACGACGCGACCCGTCGGAACGCGCTGTCGCGGTCGGAGGGTCGGTACTCGGCCATGTCAGTGGTCACCCCCGCCGCCGCAGTCGTCATCACAGGGTGTCGGGGTCGGGGACGAGGCCGATGTCGGTGCCGCCGTCTCCGGCGCGGCTGTCTGAGGCCACGGCGTCGATGGAGCGGCGGAGCGCACGGGCGGGTCGGTGACCTCGATGACCTCGTGGGTGGCCGGGGGCCGCGTGGGAACCGGGAACAGGCTGTCCGCGCGCAACGGGGCACCCTGCAGATGGGCCGCGACCGTGTGCTGCGCCGGCGTTCCAAGCGAGGCGAACGGGCCGACGCCTCCGGCGGCCGCGAGGCCGGTCACGGCGCCGCACAGCGCCACGAGGGTAGCGGTCGTGAGGAAGCGGGGGCGATGACGAGGGCGCAAATCGTGTCCTCCAGGTAGTGGGCGCGCTACGGCGCCGGATCCATGCCACTAAGTCGCGTCCCGCCGCGGGCAGGATACGGGTCGGCATCCCATATTCCTGTGACAACTGATCCGATGTTCTTTCAAAACCTGAATTCGTGTCGGGATCGCACTCGAGCGTTTTCACAGCGGACTCCGAGCAACCGCGCAGCGGGTCTTCAGACGCGAAATGCACCGTGGTGGTTGTCATTTCCGACAACCAGGGAGCCCTCACATGAACGGCACGCCATCTGATCGAAACCGTGTGGAGCGGCGCGATCGCGCGCTCAGACTTCGTCGCAAGATCAACGCGCTCGCCGCGGCCACCGGAGTCACCGCGGTCGGCGCCGCCGGCTACCTCATCGCGGTGAACGCCGCGACCAAGGCGACCGTGTCGACGGTCGCAGCGTCACCGACGGCGCCGGTCACACGCACGGTGACAGTGGTCACGTCGGCGGGCGATGACGGCACGGTCACCAAGACCACGACCACAACGCTTTCGACGGGCACCGCGACCGCAGGCACCTCATCGAGCGCGACGACTGTCAGCGGCGGATCAACGGTGGTGAAGAAATGAGCACGCACGCCGGCCCGGTGCCGGTAGGGACGCGGCGTCGCGAAACGGCGGCGCTAGCCCTGCCTCGTCGGGCCGCTGCGATCGACCGTCATGCGCAACAGCACGCGGCCCTCGCTCTGCATCGCCGCGCGGTACTCGTTCCAGTCCGGATGCTCCCCGGACGTCGCCCGGTAGTACTCGACGAGCGGCTCCATCGCCTCGGGAAGGTCGACGATCTCAACGTCGCCCTCGACGGTGTGCCACTCGCCCCAGAACCGCTCCGTGATCGCGCAGAGCGAGGCGCGGGGCTTGCGCCGGAGATTCACCGTCTTCATCGCTCCTGCGCGGGTGCTGACCACCGCGCGGCCCTCGGAGTCGACGGTGGCGAGGACCGGCGAGAGCTGCACCTGACCGTCCTTGCGGTAGGTCGCGAGCAGGGCGCGATGGTTGTGTCGAAGGAATTCGAGCGCGGCCTCATGCGCCATTGCGCAACTCTAGTTCCTGGAGCAGGGTCGCCGCCATTCGTCGCTCGCCGGCGGCGTCCTCCATGACGATGTCGTCGACGAGCACGCGCATCCCGAGCTCGCGGATCGACTGCCGCATCCCCGCGTCGGCGCGGTCGATCACGAAGGTCGACGCGATGCCGGCGTAGTGTCGCGCCACCCCGGACGGGCTCGGATCCTCGCCCGTCTGACGGAGCATCTCCACAGTCGGCCCTTTGAGTGCACGGCCGCCGACGATCGGCGAGACCGCGGCAACACGCTCGCGATCCATCTGGTCGCCGAGCAGCGCGAGGATCGGATCGACGCTGAGCAGCGGGTTGGACGGTCCGATGATCACCACGTCCGCGTTGGTGACCGCCCTCACGGCTTCCGGCGCCGCACGTGCGGATTCGATGCCGGCAAAACGCAGGGCGCGAACGGGCGGGGCGCACCGCCGTCCGACGAACCATTCCTGCATGCTCAGCTCACCCTCGTCGGTGATGACGCGAGTGCGCACCGGGTCGTCGCTCATCGGGAGCACCGCCGCACTGATCCCGAGGTGACGCGCGATATGAGCGACCGCGTCGGTGAGGCGGCGGCCGTCGCGCAGGAGCTGCGCGCGCTGGAGGTGCAGGCCGATGTCCCTGTCGCCGAGCTGGAACCACGTCGGCTCTCCCAGCCTTCCCAGCATCGCCAGCGCATTGAACGTGTCGTCACGGACCCCGAAGCCCGAGGCCTCGTTGAACAGGCCGGACAGGCGGTACAGGGTCGCATCGACGTCCGGACTCACGAGCAGACCCCAGAATTCCTCGTCGTCGGCGGTGTTGACGATCACCGACAGATCACCGGCCGGGAGCACCGCGGCCATGCCGGCGGCGAGCCGCGCGCCCCCCGTCCCTCCGGTGAGGAGCGCGACCTTCATCGGAAGAGGTCGAGCTCCGGCGGGCGCACGAGCTCCTGCCCGGAGCCCGGTGGACCCTCGAACACGTCGAGCCCCCGAACCAGCACAGCCGGCACGCGCCTCGTCTTGCCCATGAGCAGCTCGGCGGCGGCGGCGAGCTCGTCGGCCATCGCCACCTGCGTCGCCTGCAGCGGCATACCGAAATCGTCGGGCCGGCCGCGGTAGTCGAGGATCGCGGGAATGCCCGCAACACCGAGCGCCACGTTCACGAGACCCATCCTCCAGGCGCGTCCGAAGGTGTCGCTCACCACCACGCCGACCTGTGCGCCGGACAGCTCGGTGATGCGCTCCATCAGCGCGAGCGCGCTCGCGTCGCAGTCGATCGGCAGCAGGCTCACCGAGTCGTCGCCGGCGACGTTCGAACGGTCGACACCGGCATTCGCGCACACGAATCCCTGGCGCGTCTCGACGATGAGCACCCGGTCGTCGCGGACCACGCGCGTGCTCTCGTCGAGGATGACCTGGACGAGACGCGGGTCGGCGCCGAGAGAGTCCGCCAGGCCACGCGCTCGCTCGGACGCGTTCACGGTTGTGAGGTCGCGCAGCCGGCCCTCGGCTTTCGAGACCACCTTCTGCGCGACGACCAACACGTCGCCGCTCCGCAGGCCGGGCGCCGCATCGACGATCAGCGCGGCGAGGTCGTCGCCGGGAGCGATCTCGGGGAGGCCCTCGATGCCGCGCAGCTCGACGTTCACGCGGTCCGCTCGAGCAGGTGCCAGGCTGAGAGATCGGATGGCTCGTCGAGATCCAGTGCGAGGCCCGGGTCGTCGTGGAGGACGAACCTGCGCCCGCGTCGCCGTGCCTCCTCGGCGAACCGGGGCAGCGACGCATCGCCGAAATGGAGGGCGAAGTCCCCGGGCGGTCGAAGGAAGAGTGCGTTCGTGCCCTGCCGTCCAGCGGCCGCCGCCGCGATCGCCAGCGACTCACCGCCGTCGTCGTGCGCGAGCATCCTTCGCAGGCCGGCCTCGTCGACGAGCGGAAGGTCGGAGCTGAGCAGCAGTGCCGCCGGTGCTCCTCGCCGCGTCACCTCGGCCAGACCGAGCGTCGCCGCGGGGTTCTGCCCCCGGGGATCGTGCTCCACGATGAACTCCGCCCCTCTCGGACCGGCGAGACGGGCGGCCTCCGCGGACCCGCACACGGCGAGTGTCGGTGCGACGGCGAGCGCGGCGTCGAGCGCGCGCGCCGCCGTCATCTGAGCGAGCGCGCTCCGGGACGCGGGTTCCATGGCCGGCGCCAGACGGCCTTTGGCCGTGCTGAAATCCTTGATGAGCACGACGATCCACAGCGGCGTCATCGCGTTCTAGGTGCCACCTTCGGTTGCGAGCGAGACCTCGACGTGGTGCGGCGTTTCGACGACGTCGCGGTGCTTGAGCAGGTTCAGGGTGGTGACCGCGGCGACGAGCACGATGGCGCCGGCGATCTCGATGCCGTAGAACGGAATGCCCTGACCCACCGGGGGCGGCAGCGAGAGGACCAGGAACAGCGTGCACGGATAGCCCAGCTCGGCCACCGACGCCATCGAGGCCGGCGTGCTGGAGAGTGCGCGGTAATACAGCAGCATCGCGAGCAGTCCGGGGATCAGGGCGATGCCGATGAAGCTCGGGATCTGATGCACGGCAAAGCTGCCCGAGGCGCCGCCCCCGATGTTCACGAGCATCAGGACGAGCAGCACGGGCAGCGCGAGGGTGAAGCGCATCGCCGCGGTGGTGACGAACGAGACGTTGGAGAGGCTGTAACGGCCGAAGACCGTGCCGGACGCCCAGAGCAGGACGGCGCCGAGCACGAGGACTGCCGCAAGCAGCTGGCCGTGCTGCACCGATGAGAACGGCGCGAGCGGATCCTGCGGGAACACGATCAGATAGACGCCGACCAGCGCACATGCCGCGAGCGGCCAGAAGTACGGCTTGCGTCGCTCCTTCAAGACGATCCGAGCCAGTGCGACGCCGAACACCGGCTGCAGCAGGTACAGCAGGTAGACCTCGTTCTCCACGTTGAGGTCGGGTGCGGCGTGCGCCGGAAACGCGTAGCCGAGTGCCTGCGTGAAGAGCACCGTCGCGAACGCCTGCGCGCCGAGGGCGATGATCGCCATCGCGATCCACTGACGGAGTGGAAGGCGGCGCAGCTCCCGGCGCACCCGGCCGGCCACCGGCAGGAAGCACAGCGTGATGAGGAGGGATTCGGCGAACACGATCTGACTTGCCGACAGCTGCTGTGTCAGCGCCGGCCGGAAGTACGCATCGGCGGCCCACATCGCCGCGGCGACGGCGACGGCGAGCGCGCCCACTCGGTCGATCGACGCACCGAGCCGTGTCAGCACGGGTCAGACGACCGCGATCGATCCGGCGCTCGAGTGCGCAGGACGTTCGAATTGCACCGGTAAATTACACTCAAAGTCGGTTCAACCGGCGCGATCGCAACCTGGAGACACACGGATGCTGTTCGGCAAAGAGCACCTCGACCGCTATGTCGCGACTGACGGTGAGGAGGGGTACAGCTGGCATGAGGGTTCGTCGATCCTGATCCTCACCACGAAAGGCCGGCGATCCGGCCAGTCCCGGAGCGCACCGCTGATCTTCGGGCGCCACGGCGACGACCTCCTGGTCGTCGCTTCCAGGGGCGGCGCACCGGCACACCCCGCGTGGTACCTCAACCTCGACACGAATCCGGAGGTCGAGGTTCAGGTGAAGGGCGATCGCTTCCCCGCGCACGCGCGCACCGCCACCGCGGCCGAGAAGCCCGAGCTGTGGAAGATCATGACCGCGATCTGGCCGCACTACGACGAGTACCAGCAGAGGACGCAGCGCGACATCCCGGTCGTCGTCCTCGAGCGAGAGGCGGCGGCGTGACCAACATCGTCGGCAGCATCGAGGCGCTGCGTGCGCTGACCGGCAAGCATCTCGGATACAGCGAGTGGCGCGAGATCACGCAGGAGCGCGTCGACACGTTCGCCGACGCGACCGGCGACCACCAGTGGATCCACGTCGATGCGGAGCGTGCCGCCGCGGGACCGTTCGGCACGACGATCGCCCACGGGTACCTGACGCTGTCACTGCTGATCCCGATGTGGCACGAGATCCTGCAGTACGAGGGTCTGCGCCTCGGGGTCAACTACGGGCT
Organism: Candidatus Dormiibacterota bacterium; assembly: GCA_963848445.1. Lineage (GTDB taxonomy): Bacteria > Chloroflexota > Dormibacteria > Aeolococcales > Aeolococcaceae > Palsa-851. The sequence goes on along the minus strand of CAWKDT010000020.1, from coordinate 258,633 downwards.
CAACCGGGTTCGGTTCCCGGCGCCGGTGCCGGTCGGCTCGAGGATCCGAGCGGGAGCGACCCTCGTCTCGATCGAGGACGTCGCCGACGGCGCGGTGCAGCTCGTCGTCGATTTCGTCGTCGAGCGTGAGGGTGCCGAGAAGCCCTGCTGCATCGCCCAGGGGATGTACCGCTTCTACCTCTGATTATGCGTGCGCGGCGCCCTCCGACCTTCGGGCTGTCGCGCCGCTGTCAGCGCGACGGCTTCCCGTGCAGATCGGGGAAATCCTCCTCCCAGAACTCGTTCTCCGCTCGTTCCGATGACCCGCTCTCGCGCTGATCGCGCTCCTTCGAACGAAGGTCGACGCGCCGGATCTTCCCGGAGATCGTCTTGGGCAGCTCGGCGAACTCCAGCCTGCGCACCCGCTTGTAGCCGGCGAGGTTCGCCTGCGAATGCTCGAAGATCGATCGCGCCAGCTCACCTGACGGCGTGTGTCCCGCGCCGACGGTGACGAACGCCTTCGGCACCGAGAGACGCAGCGGGTCGGGGGACGGCACCACCGCCGCCTCCGCGACCGCCGGATGCTCGATGAGCACGCTCTCGAGCTCGAACGGCGATATCCGGTAGTCGGACGACTTGAAGACGTCGTCCGACCTGCCGATGTACGTGATGTAGCCGTCGCCGTCCCGGGACGCGACGTCGCCGGTGTGATAGAAGCCGTCGCGCATGACCTCCGCCGTCTGGTCAGGGTCGTCGCGGTAGCCGGTCATCAATCCCACCGGCCGCCGGGACAGGTCGATGCAGATCTCACCCTGGTCGCCGTGCTCCCCGGTCGCCGGGTCGATGAGCTCGATCGAGTAACCGGGCAGCGGCCTGCCCATCGACCCGGGCTTGAGCGCCTGCCCCGCGGTGTTGGCGATCTGCGCGGTCGTCTCGGTCTGTCCGTACCCGTCGCGGATGGTGAGCCCCCATGCGCTGCGCACCTGGTCGATGACCTCGGGATTGAGCGGCTCGCCGGCGCTCAGCAGCTCGCGGAGCGGCGGCCGCCACGCACGCAGGTCCTCCTGGATGAGCATCCGCCACACCGTGGGCGGTGCGCAGAAGCTCGTCACCGCGCATCGGGTCAGCGTGTCGAGGACCCGCCGCGCCGAGAAGCGCGCGGCATTGAGGATCAGCACGGTTGCCTCCGCGTTCCACGGAGCGAAGACGTTGCTCCACGCGTGCTTCGCCCATCCCGGTGACGAGATGTTGAGGTGGACGTCTCCCGGCTGCAGCGCCAGCCAGTACATGGTCGACAGGTGCCCGATCGGGTAGCTGATCTGGGTGTGCTCGACGAGCTTCGGGTGTGCCGTCGTTCCGGAGGTGAAGTAGAGGAACAGGGGATCGGCTGCCGGCGTCGGTCCGTCGGGCGCGAACGGCTCGCGCGCGGATGTGTAGTCGCCGTAGCGGAGCCAGCCTTCGACAGCGTCGCCGACCGCGATGCGTGTGTAGTCCCCTTCGATACCGGCGAACTGGGGCACCTGCGCCGACTCGGTGATCACGTGCGCGACGTGACCGCGCGCGACGCGGTCCGCGATGTCGGAGGGGGTCAGCAGGGTCGTGGACGGGATCATCACCGACCCGAGCTTGATGAGCGCGAGCATGCACTCCCACAGCTCGGCGCGGTTGCCGAGCATCAGGAGCGTCCGGTCACCGCGACGCACCCCGTGCGAGCGGAGCCAGGCGGCAAGCGTGTTGGAGCGTGCCGAAAGCTCGGCGAACGAGAGCATCGTCTCGGTGCCGTCGTCGTCGATGATCCAGAGCCCGGGACGGGGATTGCCATCGGCGATGCCGTCGAACCAGTCGAGCGCCCAGTTGAACTGTTCCGGCTGCGGCCATCGGAAGTCGATATAGGCCGCCTCGTAATCCCGGCGATGTGTCAGCAGGTAGTCGCGGGCGAACCGGAAGTCGTCGCTCATGCGCTCTTGTCGCGCAGGGATCGAGCCGTGTCCATCATGTGCGTCGCGCGGGCCGGGTCGACCTGGCCCCAGGTGATCCCACCGACCTTGAGGCTCGTGCCCACGATGACGCCGTCGGCCGCGGCGAGGATCTCGCCGAGGCGCTCCGCGTTGACGCCAGTATTGGCTAGAACTGGGACGTCGGGCACCGCGTCCTTTGCGGTTCGCAGATCGCTCATCGCGAACGGCACGCCCGCCGCCGGGCCGGAGATCAGGATGGCGTCGACCCCGAGGAACGCGGCCCCACGGGCTCGCTCGGCGATGCCGCGCGAGCCGATCGCGCTGCTGAACTCGGGTGAGATGTTGTCGAAGAGCGCAACGCCATCGGCGCCGATCGCGGTGCGATACCCGGCCAGGTCCCCGATCGACGGGGCGATCATCCCGAGGTCGCTCTCGTACACGCCGGTCAGGACCTCGCGGATGAAGCTCGCACCCGTTGCGCGTGCGACCGCGAGACTTGCCTTCGCGTCCCAGAGGATGTTGACGCCGAAGGGAACCTGGACCGACGAGCGCAGCTCGCCGATGACCGCCGCCATGGCGGCCGGGATCTCCGGTCCCACCGCGAGCTGATAGGGGATGTCGGCCTCGTTGCAGAAGAGCACGCCGTCGACCCCGGCGGCCTGGAGGGTCTCGAGGTCGCGACCGACGACGTCCACCAGGTGCGCGCGGCCCTGTTCGCGGTCGTGCCGCGGACGTCCGGGCAGCGCCGGGAAGTGCAGCATCGCGATGACCGGCTTGGGGGTGCCGAATCGCTGCGCCAGCGAGAGAGTCATCTCGGTCTCCTCAGGGCACCGGGCCGCGGTGCTGGTCGATGAATTCGACAACGGCGTGGTTCCAGGGGGTGGGGTTTTCGAGGAACGCCGCATGGCCGCCGGGAACGACCGCCCATGTGGCGTTCGGGAGCATCTCGAGGAGACGGCGCGACAGTGATGGCCTGATGATGATGTCGTCGCCGGCCGCGATGACGAGCGCGGGCGTGTGCAGCGCGCCGATGCGCCCGGAACAGTCGTGGGTCAGCAGCGCCGAGATCTGCGCGCGGAACGACGATGCGGGCTGCGTGCTGCGCACCATCTCGTCGAGGACGGTGGCAAGGCGTGCCGGCTGACCCGCGTAGAACTCCGGGCTGAAGACCCACGGCGCCTGCTGCCGCATCATCAGCGGCATGCCCCCCTCCTCGGCGATCCGGCCCCAGACATCGAACGCCGCGCGCGTGAACGCGTCAGGCGTCGCGTACGTGTTGGCGAGCACCACGGAGCGGAGGTCGGCTGGGTGGGCGAGCGCGTACTCCTGAGCGATGAGGCCACCCAGCGATACGCCCGCAAGATGGAACGGCGGAAGGTCGAGGGCGTCGACGAGCGCCTTGATGTCCGCGGCCATCATGGCGCTCGTGTACATGCCGGGTGGACGGCTCGAGCGGCCGGAGCCCCGATTGTCGAACGAGATGACCCGATACCCCGCCGCGACGAAATCGCCGACCTGCATCGACCACCCCTCGAGGTCGTCGCCGACACCGTTGATGAGCACCAGGGTCTCCGCGCCCTCGCCCGTGACCCGGTAATGGATGTCGATGCCGTTTCCGTGCACGACGGGCATGCCGTCAGGCCTCCATGCCGCCGGCACGGATGGCGGCCCGCCAGAGCTCGACCGAGAAGACCAGGTCGTCGACCACGCGTTCGTCGGGATCCTCCCAGCCGGGAATGATCTCGAAGATGAGGTCCACGCTCCCTGCGCCCGCCGCGCCGAGCGTCTCGAGCACCTTCTGGGGGTCGATGCGCCCGGTGGCGTTGTGCTCAGCGCTGAACGGCCAGTGGTGATCCGCGATGCCGTCCGACTGCTGCAGCTGCACCTCGGCGAGCCTGGACCCGAACGTGCGCAGCCAGGCATACGGATCGCGTTCGTCGCCCTCGGTTCCGGGTACGCACTGATGCCCGACGTCGAGACACATCCGCCAGGGCACGTGGTCGTCGTCCCCCTCCGTGATGAGCTCCTCGAGCTGCGCCATCGTCGACGGCTCACGGACCGCCACCAGGTTCTCGACGAGCAGGTACTCGAGGCCGGCCGAGCGCGCGTGGCCCGCGATGGAGCGCAGATCGCGCTTCAGACCGTTCCAGCGCTCGGCCCGCCGCGCGGGATCCGACCAGTCGGGGACGCTCATCGCACCGACGTGGCCGCCGGTCGCCGAGGCCCCGAGCGCGGCGGTCAGGTCCACCATGCCGCGGTACCAGCTCATCGCCGCCTCCCTGCGTGCCGGGTCGGGGTGCATGAGCAGGTCGAGCGAGTACGCGGAGAGGCCCGTGAAGGTCGCGTGCGCCGTCAGGCCGTTGGCGTCGAGCGCGGCCCGCGTCCGCTCGATCGCCTCGCGGCGCCCGGCGAAGGTCTCGGTGCCCTCGATGAGGTCGAAGGACAGCTCGACCAGGTCGAGCCCGAGGTCATTGCGCACCACCGACGCCCAGTCGGCCGGCCGCGGCCAGCGCTTGAGCGCGAAACAGGTGTTGATTCCCAGGTTGACGTTCATCCCGCTCCTCGCGCACGGCGCTGCGGTGGCCACGCGTCGGCCGCGGCCACCGGCTCGGTTCGCAGCATCGCGGAGGCGACGACCTCCCGATAGTGCTCGTAGACGTCGTTGTATCGGTCGTGATTGGCAGGAACCGGCTCGAACGCCTCGTCGCTCCGAGCCGCGGTCGCGACGGCCGCGGCGGCGTCCGGGTACACGCCGACCCCCAGCCCGGCGAGCATCGCCACGCCCGCTGCCGCGGCATCGCCGGGAACCCTGGTGACCGGGATCCCGAGGACGTCGGCCTTGATCTGGTTCCACGTCCGCAGCGAGGCCGCCCTGCCGGACACTCGCAATCCCGTGACCGGCGTGCTCGCCCTGCCCAGCGCCTCGAGGTGCGCTCGGATGGCGAATGCGACGCCCTCGAGCGTTGCCCTCGCCCATGCCTTCCGATCGTGCCGGGCCGACAGCCCAACTGCGGCGCCGCGCAGCGTCGGGTCGTCTCGCTCTCCGTCGCCGAGCACGGGTATGAACAGCAGTCCGTCCGCGCCGGGCGCCACGTCCGCCGCCTCGTGATCGAGGCGGTCGAAGTCGGCGTTGCCCGCACGGCCCGAGCGCCCGCCGTACATGAGAGCGGCGAGCCACTCGACGGCTTCGCCCGCGGTGTTGATCCCGACCTCCGTCACGTAGCCCGTGCGGGCCATGGCACTGGGGTAGTGGGTGATCGCGAGATCCCGAGTTGGCTGCCTGACCACGGTGTTGAGGCAGGTCGAGCTGCCGGCCATCTCGCTTGCGAGCCCCGCCGCGACGACGCCGGCGCCGACCGCGCAGGCGATGCTGTCGCCCGCCCCGGCGACGATGGGGATCGGCCGCGAGAGACCAAAGCGCTGAACAAGTGACGAGCGCAGCTCACCCACGACGCTCCAGGACGGATGCGGCACCGGCAGCTGCATCGGATCGAGCCCGACCGCGTCGACGAGCGTCGCCGACCAGCGCCGCCGCCGAAGATCGAGGAGCGCGCTCGCCGCCGCCATGGTCCAGTCGGTGACCGCATCACCGGTGAGGGTGAGCGCGAGCAGCTCCGTCGGCTCGAGAAAGCGGTGCGCCGCCTTGAAGATCTCCGGCTCGTGCGTGCGGATCCAGAGGATCTTCGCGGCGACGTGGAATGCGGCGGGCACGTGCCCCGTGAGTCCGTGGAGGTTGGCGTCTCCGAACCGGCCGCGGAGCTGGCCGGCCTCAGCCGCAGCGCGGTTGTCCCGGTACATGAGGCCGGGGCGCAGTGGCGAGCCACGCCGGTCGATCGGCACCACGGAGGGGCACTGGCCGGTCAACCCGACTGCGCGGATCGAGCACCGGGGACCGAGCTCCGCGATCAGCTGTCCAAGCGCGGCGAGCGACTGGTCCCGCCAGTCCCTCGCATCCTGCTCGGCCCAACCGTCGCGAGGGGTTCGCGTCGGGTACGAGCGCCGGACCTCGAGCAGCTGCGCGCCCGCCGCGTCGAACGCGGTCGCTCGCGCGCCCGACGTGCCGACGTCGACGGAGACGAGTGCCTCGGAGCTTCGCTTTGCCACGTCCGCCTAGCCGCGAACCAGCTGCTGCGCCTTGACCTTGTCGCCGTCGAGGGTGACGAGGGCGCCGTTGAGCGCACCCGTCGAATAGTCGCTGCCCGGGTTGAGGACAACCGTGCGTCCGATCCTGCGGATGCCGGACGACTCGTGGATGTGCCCGTGCAGGCCGAGCAGTGGCTGGTACGCCGTCTCGGCATCACGCACCGCCGTGCTCCCCACCGCCGTGTAGCGAACCTGCCCGAGCGTCGCCTGCACCTGCAGGTTCGCGTCGAGCATCGGTGCGTCATCGAGATGGGTGCCGTACGGTGGCGCGTGCAGGTTGAACACGGCACGCTCGGGATGCTGCAGCCCGGGGACCATGGCGTCGATCGACGCCTTCAGCTGATCCTCGGTCTCCTCCCGGTACGTGTGCCAGGGCGTGACGTTCGAATATCCGAGGCTGATCATCTCGTGCTCGTCGTCGAGCCAGACCACCTTGCCTTCGTCGTGGATGCCCCACGGAGCGGTGTCGAGCAATGCCCCGAGCTCCTCCGGGTCGTCATTGCCGAGCATGAGGTAGAGGGGAATGCCCTGCGGCCGCAGGCGCGCGTCGGCAAGCTCGAGCCACTCCGTGAGCCGGGCGCGCATCAGCTCGAGGAACAGCGCGTCCAGGCCGCCGTTCGCCTCCTTCGCCTCGAGCTCTCCCGGGTCGGCGCGGTAGGGGTAATACCCGTGGTCGGCGATGAGCTTCTCCAGCGCGGTCAGCTCCGGCCCATCGGTGATGTCGTAGTCCGTGCCGATGAACCTGCACTGCCAGCGGCCGCCGGGGGCGCGCACGATCGACTGTATCGCCTTCCCGGCGACATCGCCGCCGAGGATCAGCACCTTCGCTTCGTAGACGCGCGCGGCGTTGATGAACTTCCGGAAGCACACGCTGGATCCGTGAAGATCGCTGACGAAGTAGATCCTGGTCCTGGACATGTCAGATCGCGACTGCCTCGCGCGCGCGCTGGACCGCGGTCATGAAACGCCCGGCACGCTCCGGATCGACGGCGTTCCACGTGATGCCGTCGCGCTTCAGGCTGGTACCGACGAACACGCCGTCGGCGATCGCGAGGATCTGATCGACGGTGTCCTCGCGAACCCCGGTGTTGGCGAGCACGGGGACGTCCGGCACGGCCGCCTTGGCTTCCCGCAACGCTCCCACATCGGTGAATGTCCCGGTGAGCTGGCCGCTGATGAGGATGGCCTCGACGCCGAGGTACGCGGCGCTGCGAGCCCGTTCGGCGACCGAACGTGTGCCGACCGTGCTCGCGAACTCCGGGGTGATGTTGCTGAAGAGCGCGACCGACCCGGCACCGATGTGCTCACGGTAGGCGGAGATGTCGCCGAAATCCGGGCGCATCATGCCGATATCGCTCTCGAAGACGCCGGTGAACACCTCGCGGACGAACGACGCGCCGGTCGCGCGAGCGACCGCAAGGCTGGCCACCGGATCCCAGACGAGGTCGATACCGAAGGGCCTGGAGAGGCGAACGCGAACCTCGCCGACGACCGCCGCCATCGCCGCGACGGCCTCTGGCCCGACGGTCATCTGATAGGGCAGATCCGCCTCGTTGCAGAAGAGGAACCCGTCCACCCCCGCGTCCTGGAGGGCGTCGATATCGCGCTCCACGGTCTCCACGACGAGCGGCATGCCCGCCGTCCGATCGTGACGAGGGCGGCCCGGCACCGCCGGAAGATGGAGCATCGCGATGATCGGCTTGTCGACGCCGAACAGGCGGCGCAGGAGGGTCACTCCGGCCCCCTGACTCGCACCCGCCGCTGGCCGCCATTGCCGTTGCCATTGCCGTTGCGTGTCGCAATGTCGGGACCGGCCATCGCCACCTCGACGCCGGCCTGCTCGATGCGCGCGATCTCCTCCGGGTCCGCGCTCGAATCGGTGACCACGATCGACACCTGCTCGATCGGTACCACGGTGCTCATCGCGACCGCCCCGAACTTCGATCCGTCGGCGATGACGATGATCCGCTCGGTGCGCTCGAGCGCACCGCGGATCACGTCGGCGTCCCGATCGTCGAGCTCCGTGATGCCGCGCTTCGCCGAAAGCCCGGCTGCCCCGATGACGGCCGTGTCGGTGTTGTACCGGCGAACGCTTTCCACCGCGGTGGCGCCGATGCACGTCAGTTCGTCCTGGCGCACGAGCCCGCCGGCGATGATCACTCGGACATTGCGCGTCCCGAGCAGGCTTGCCACCGCGAGCGATGGCGTGATCACCATCAGGTCCTCCCGCGCCGGAAGCAGGCGAGCGAAGTGCTCGACGGTGGTGCCGATGCCGAGGAACATCGCTCGGACGCCGACCGTCAGCTCGGCGGCGCGCTTGGCGATGGCACGCTTCTCCTTCGCGTGCCGGAGCGTCCGTGCGTTGGCGCCGGCTTCGAAGGTGCGCACGAGATGCGTCGTCGCCCCGCCGTACGTCCGTCGCACGAAGCCGTCGCGTTCGAGGCGCCGAAGATCGCGGCGGATGGTCATCTCGGAGACCTTGAAATCGCGGGCGAGGGTGCCGACCTCGATGGCCTGATCCTCGGCGACGCGCTCGAGAATCTTCAGACGGCGCTCAACGGCCAACACGGTTGTTCCTGCTCGCCTCCTGTTCAGGTTGTGACCGGAGGGTGTCCCTCCATGTCTCTGCCCGCTTGACAGCTATGTTCGATTGTGTTCAAACTCTGGCTGCTTTCGAGGGGCATGTCAAGTTTTCGCGGCGGTCGGGCCGCCGGAGGGTCGCCATGGCAACCGCGAGCAGGCTGTTCGTCCGCAACAGCACCGGACTCGTCCGTTCGGCGTCGGCGGTGGATGCCACGATCTTCAACGCGGTCATCTCGGCGCCCGTCGGGTCGACGCTCGCGTACTCGATCTTCTTCACCTTGGTGGCGTTCCCGGGTGCGGACACGGTCGGCGTGCTCCTCATCACCCTCGCCATCAACATCCCGGTGCTGATCATGTTCGCGTTGCTCGCGTCGAGCATGCCGCGGGTCGGGGGCGACTATGTCTGGGTGAGCCGCGTGCTCGCGCCGCCGCTGGCGCTGATCTCCAACCTCTGCATGATCTGCGGGGGCTTGCTCGGTGCGGCGTTTTTCGCCAAGTTCTTCGCGCTCTTCGCGCTCGGTCCGGTGCTGGTCGCGTTCGGTTCGTTCGCCAACAGCAGCACCCTGATCAACTGGGGCTCCTCCTTCGAGACGAACACCAGCTGGGTGCTGGGCGCCGCGCTCTTCATGGTGGCCCTTCAGACGCTGATCCTCATTCGTGGCACCAAGGCGACCTTCCGGTGGCAGAACATCTCCTTCATCGTGGCGATGGTGGGGATCGTCCTTGCCTATGTCGTGTTGCTCATCGGGAACCAGCACACCTTCTTCTCCAATTTCAACGCGCTCAACAAGAGCTTTGGCGGCGGCACGGTGCAGGACGTCATCGCAAAGGCGGGCGCGGCACACGCGGCGCCGGATCTCGGCAACTTCAGCGCCACGCTGCCCACCCTGTTCTCCATCCAGGGCTTCATGATGTGGAACTTCTGGTCCGTCTACATGTCGGGCGAGCTCAAGAGCGCGTCGAATCGGGGACGGCAGCTGGGCATCATGTTCGGCGCCCTCGGGTGGGACGTTCTCCTGCTGATCATCGGGGCGCTGCTGCTCTTCCGAATCGCTGGATACAACTTCGTCTATGCCCTCAACTTCAGCCCCAACGCCGCGTACGGGATCCCCTCAGGTCCGTTCTATCCATTCCTCGCAGCGCTGGTGTTCAACACGCCGATCCTCACGGTGCTCATCCTCGGCACGTTCCTCTTCTGGTCGCTCCCATCGATGATCGCCAACACCTTCATGCCCATTCGCTCGTTCTTCGCCTGGTCGTTCGATCGCCTCATGCCCGAAGGTCTCGCGAAGGTGAACGAGCGCACACACTCACCGGTCAACGCGATCATCGTGGCGAATGTCATCATCGCGGCCCTGGTCGTCTGGAGCGTGTACTCGAACTCCTTCCAACTCGTCCTGGGATTGATCGTCCTCGCCGGCTGTCTCGCCGTCGTGATCGTCGGCGCTGCGGCGATCGCGTTACCGATGCGACGGCCCGACCTCTACAAGGCCTCACCCGCAAACGTCAGATGGCTGGGCATCCCGGTGCTCTACATCGTCGGCACCCTGTCGATTCTCGTATTCGTGGGCATCGCCATCATCTCGACGCAGTATCCCGCTCTCGTCATGAACGGGAACTCGAGCAACCTGTGGTGGATTCCCGCATGGTTCGGGGCGCTGATCGTCGGCGGCTGTCTCCTCTACTACGTCCCGCGCCTGATCCGTTCCTCGCAGGGCATCAACATCAAGTTCGTCTACAAGGAACTCCCGCCGGAGTGACCGAATCCCCTCCCTGGCTGCAGGGCGGTCGGTGAATCCACCGGCCGCCCTTACCATGTCCGGATGCTGCGTGGCGCTCGCTGATGCCTGAGAACGAGACGCTGATCCTTGCCGACGTCCGCGAGGAGGCGCGGCGTCTCGCGGCGGCCTGTGTGCAATTGGAGCTCGGTGCGCGGCTCATCGGCGGGCTCGCCGTCTGGCTGCGCTGCCCGAGCGTCCGCACGGGGCTGTTCGCGCGCTCGTACCAGGACATGGACTTCGCGGTGAGCGCCGCCTCCAGCCTGAAGTTCAAAGCGCTCCTGATGACCCAGGGCTACCTGCCCGATCAGTTCTTCAACGGTCTGCACGGCGCGACCCGCCTGTACTACCAGGAGCCCGCCGGCCGCTGGTCGATCGATGTCGTCATCGACGAGCTCGTCATGTCGCACAAGCTGGATCTTCGCGGCCGGCTCGACGGGGCCGCGCCGACGATCACGCTCGCCGACGTCCTGCTGAGCAAGCTCCAGGTATGGGAGATCAATCGCAAGGACCTCGGCGACACGCTGTGCCTGCTCGCCGATCACGCGCTCACCGAGGACGACACGGTCAACGACGGCATCAGCCTTCCGAGGCTGCGTTCGGTGCTCGGCAAGGACTGGGGGTTCTGCCACACGTTCGAGCGGAACGCGCGGAAGGTCGCCGAGCTGTGGGCCGCCGAGCCCCTCGCCGGCGTCTCGTGCGACGTGGGAACGCAGATCGCCGCGCTGCGGCAGGCGATCGAGGATGCCCCGAAGTCGCGGGCCTGGCGCATCCGCAGCCGCGTCGGCGAGCGCATCCGCTGGTACGAGACGCCCGAGGAGGTCCGTCACTGAGCGCGACGGCGGCCACGTAGACTGCGCGCGTGCCCCACCTCACCGCCGCCTTCGTGATCGATTCACAGGAGCCGCGGCCGAATCAGCTGACCACCGACGCCGGCATCGAGTTCGGCCTGCTGCTCATCGCCAAGACCTTCACCGGGGCGATCGACGGCACGAGCACCGTGGAGATGCTGTTCACGCGCACGCCCCGTGAGGGGTCGTTCGCCGGCGCCGGGTACGTCGCGCTCGAGCGCATCACCGGCACCCTCGACGGCCGCCGGGGCAGCTTCGCGCTGCTCCACATCTCGACCATCGACGAGCAGGGGACCAGCTGGGGCCGGTGGATCATCTCGCCGGGCTCGGGCACCGGTGAGCTGGCGGGGATCAGCGGCAGCGGGCGGATCGACATCGCGGACGACGGCGCGCACTCGCTGCAGCTCGACTACGAGCTGGCTTGACGGCTGAAGGGATCCTGACATCGACCTGACCGGCAAGGTCGCAGTGATCACCGGCGGTGCGAGCGGCATCGGCGCCGCCTCGTGCCGCGCGTTCGCCGCCGCGGGCGCGCGCGTCGCCGTCGTCGACCGCAACGGGCCCGGAGCGGAGACGATCGCCGCGGAGGTCGGGGGTATGGCGGTCGCGTGCGACGTCAGCGACGAGCCGGCGGTCAATCGCATGGTCGCGGAGGTCGAACGACGCCTCGGGCCGATCGACGTGTGCTTCAGCAACGCGGGGCTCGCGACCGGTGGGGACGTGCTCACCTCGGATGCGAGCGTCTGGAACGAGCAGTGGTCCGTCAACGTGATGGCGCACGTCCACGCGGTGCGCGCCGTGCTGCCGGGGATGCTCGCACGCGGTTCCGGGTATCTCGTGCACACCGCGTCGATGGCGGGAATCCTCACGAGCCACGGCAACGTCGTGTACGCGACCACCAAGCACGCGGTGGTCGGCCTCGCCGAGTGGCTCTCCATCACGTACCACCACCGCGGGATCCGCGTGTCGCTCATCGCCCCGCTGGGAGTGCGGACGCCGATGCTCGAGGCATCGGATGCGGCGTTCGCGGCAATGGTCGCGGGGCCGATCAAGGAGCCCGAGGAGGTGGCCCGGTCCGTCGTCGAGGCGATTCACGACGAACGGTTCCTGGTGATCTCGGACCCGATCGCGCTGACATGGATGCAGCGCAAGACCGACGACCCGGAACGGTGGTTGCGCGGCATGCGCAGGGTGCAGGAGCAGATGGAGGGTGGCGCGCAGCCGCCGGCCGGCTAGCTGCCGACGGGCGCGGCCGGCGCCGGCTGCAGGACGATGTCGATCCCCGCCGTGTACCAGGCGCCGTGGATCCCGTCGGGGAGCGTATCGACGCCGGGATCGTGCCGCCGGAAGGTCTGGATGAGCGATCGCTTCACGCCGAACACGGCGTCGGAATCGAGATACGGGCTCGCGGCGTCGAAGATGTGCGTGGTCACCGGCACGCATCCGTCCGCCGACACGATCAGGTGAATGTGCGCCGGCCGCCACGCGTGCCGGCCGGTCGCGCGCAGCATGCCGCCGACCGGACCGTCGTCGGGGATCGAGTAGTCGACCGGTCGTGACGTGCGGAACGAGAAGGTGCCGTCCGCACCCGCGCGAAAGCGTCCGCGCAGGTTGTCGGGGGCCTGGCCGTCGTCCTGCACGGCGTAGAGGCGGTTGGCCGCGTTCTGCCACACGTCGATCACGGCGTCACGGAGCGCCCGGCCCGTGCTGTCGGTCACCCGGCCGCTCACGATCAGCGGTTCGTCGCCGAGGTCATCGGTGATGGCGTCGCCGTCGGCGCGCCATGGCGCACCGGGCACGTAGAACGGGCCGAGCACCGTCGATTCGGTGACGTGCGCTTCGCTTCCATGGTTGAGGAGGTCGACGAGCATCGACAGCCCGAGGGTGTCCGAGAGCAGGATGAACTCCTGACGCCGGTCCGTGCACCACCGGCCCACCTCGGTGAGGAAGCTGATCGTGGCGACGAGCTCGGACTCGGTGAGCCCGTTCTCGACGGCGCACGCATGCGCATGCCTGATCACGCCGGCGAGCACGGTCCGCAACCGCGGATCCGGGCAGCCGGCGAGACTGTCGAGGACCCTCGCGGTCAGGTCGCCTGCGGGGTCGGCGCCGGATGTCATCCCGGGGCCCACTCATACCCGACGTAGTTCTCAGCCAGGCTCTTCGCGGCGGCGGGCGAGTTGACGGTGTAATCGAGCTGCGCCAGCTGGAGCTGCTCCTGCGACGGGTCACCGTCGGGGAATCGGTGAAGCATCGAGGTCATCCACCACGCGAAGTGCTGCGCTCGCCAGACCCGACGCAGGCAGTGCGCGGTATACGCGTCCATCCGCGCGGTATCGCCGCTCTGGTACCACGCGGTCAGCGCCTCGGCGAGGATGCTCACGTCGCGCAGGGCGAGGTTCATGCCCTTGGCGCCGGTCGGCGGCACGATGTGCGCGGCGTCGCCGCAGAGAAAGAGACGCCCGTGCTGCATCGGTTCCACGACGAAGCTGCGCATCGGCGTGATGCCCTTCTCGGTGATGGGGCCGTCGTGCAGCGACCAGCCGTGGGATGCGAGACGGGTTCCGAGCTCGTCCCAGATGCGGGCGTCGGTCCAGTCGCCGATCCGCTCATCCGCCTTCACCTGGAGGTACAGACGGCTCACCGCCGGCGAACGCATGCTGAGCAACGCGAAACCGCGCTCGTGGTGGCAGTAGACGAGCTCCTCCGACGACGGGGCGACGCCGGCGAGGATGCCGAGCCACGCGAACGGGTATTCCCGTTCGTATGTGGTGAGCTGTTTCCGGGGAATGCTCGCGCGCGACACGCCGTGGAACCCGTCGCACCCCGCGATCACGTCGCAGTCGATCCGGATGCTCGCGCCGCCGAGGAGAAAGCCGATCCAGGGGTGCTCGCTCCGGGTGTCGTGGAGGTGCACGTCGCTGACCTCGAACAGGATCGGGTGTCCGGCGCTGAGCCGGATCGCGGTCAGGTCCTTGACGATCTCCTGCTGGCCGTACACGGTGATCCCGCGGCCCCCGGTGAGCGCGCCGAAGTCGATCCGGTGATCGTCGCCGCGGAAGCGCAGCACGATGCCGTGATGGACCAGCCCTTCGCTGTGCATCCTCTGGCCGGCGCCGGCGGCGTCGAGCAGGTCGGCGCTGCCCTGCTCGAGCACGCCGGCACGTACGCGATGCTCGATGTACGAGCGTGTTCGGCTCTCGATGACGATCGATTCGATGCCCTGGAGGCTCAGCAGGTGCGCGAGCATGAGCCCGGCTGGCCCGGCCCCGACGATGCCGACCTGGGTGCGCATGGTCAGCTGACCCTACATCGGATGCGGCACGGAGATGCCTAGAACGGGAACGGCCTGCGGCCGTTCTGCACCGTGACCCAGCGCAGCTCGGTGAACTCGTCCATGGCATAGGTGCCGCCGAAGCGACCCCACCCGCTGTCCTTGACGCCGCCGAACGGCATCTGGGGCTCGTCGTGCACCGGCTGATCATTCACATGCACGATGCCCGCCTCGATGCGATCCGCAAGGGCCATCCCGCGCTCGGGATCGCCGGTGATGATGCCCGAGGCGAGCCCGTACGCCGTGTCATTGGCGCGAGCCACCGCCTCATCGTCACCGTCGACGACCTCGACGGTCGCCACCGGTCCGAACGTCTCGGTGGTGGCAAGCTCCGAGCCGGCCGGGACGCCGGTGATCAGCGTCGCCTGGAAGCAGGCCCCCACCGCCTCACCGCCGGCGAGCACGCGCGCCCCCGCGGCTGTGGCCGCATCGACGCGACGTTTCACGGTGGCGAGAGCCGCGGCGTTGATCAGCGGTCCGATGATCGTGTCCATCTCCTTCGGGTCGCCGAGCTTGAGGCCCGCCGTCTTCCGCGTCAGGCGCTCGATGAACGCGTCGGCGACCGGACGTTCGACGATGATCCGTCGCGCGGACATGCAGATCTGTCCCTGGTGCAGGAAGGCGCCGAACGCCGCGGCGTCGACCGCGTACTCCAGGTCCGCGTCGTCGAGCACGATCAGCGGGTTCTGGCCTCCGAGCTCGAGGACCACCCGCTTGAGATGGCGACCGGCGGCCTCGGCGAGCCGGCGGCCCGTCGCGGTGGAACCGGTGAAGTTGATGCGCCGCACCTTCGGGTTCTCGACGAGCTCGTCGCCGATCGGCGCCGCCTCCCCGGGCGCGTGGGTGACGATGTTCAGCACACCGGCGGGGAGACCGGCCTCAGCGAAGATCTCGCCCCAGATGATCCCGCCGCTGTAGGGGGACTCCTCCGAGGGCTTGAGGACGGCCGTGTTGCCGAACACCAGCGGTGCGCAGATCGATCGCGCCGAGAGGATCAGCGCCGCATTCCACGGCGCGATCGCGCCGACGACCCCGACGGGCCTGCGCACGGCCATCGCCGTCGTTCCGGGCATGTCGGACGGAACCACCTGACCCACCGGTGCGTACGCGGCGCCGGCTCCCTGGCGCAGCAGGCCGGGCACGAATCCCATCTGGAACATGCCGAACCCGAAGCTGCAGCCGGTCTCGCGCGCAAGCCAGCCGACCACCTCGTCGCGCCGGGCCTCGAGGAGATCGGCGGCCCTGAGGAAGATCCGCTGACGTTCGGCAGGCGGTGTGCGTGACCATGCTGGGAACGCGGCTGCCGCGGCATCGACGGCGCGTCGAGCGTCGGCACGCGTGCCGGCGGCGACGCGGGCGACGGTACCGCCCGTGAACGGATCGAGATCATCGAACATGCGGCCGTCCGATCCCGCGATCCATTCGCCGCCGATGAGCTGCAAGCACGCCGGGACGTTGCCGTTCGCTGCCTGCGTGGTCATGGTCGATCCTCCATTGCCTGCGGTGGTTCGTCTTCAATATGTCCGGAGCCGTCGGTGGCCGCTGTGTCGAGTGTTCGCAGCGTGTAGCCGACCGGGAGCAGGCGGAGGTGCAGCCGCCGGTCGATCGCGCCCCAGATCCCGTTGGGCAGGAACAGCGCGAACGCGATGGCGGTCGCGCCGAGCCCGACGAAGTACCAGGCGCCGCTGTCGCCGAACTGCGTCTGGATGAGATAGAAGATGAACGCACCGAGGATCGGCCCCTCGAAGGTGCCGAGACCGCCGACCAGCACCATGAAGAGCATGTAGGCGGTCCACTGCACGCCGAACGCCGACGTGGGCTGGATGAACAGCGTGTTGGCGAGGTAGAGCGCTCCGGCGATGCCGCACCCGGTCGCCGCCACCACGAAGAGCACGCGCTTGGAGCGCACGACGTTCACGCCGAGCGATGCCGCCGCGTCCTCGTCGTCGCGGACCGCCTGCAGCGAGACGCCGATGCGCCGTCGCAGCAGGAAGAACACGAGCCCCAGCAGCACCGTGGCGCAGACGAGGGTCAGCCAGAACGTGTACGCCTGACGGTAACCCGGCGCGTACTGGTCCAGACCGTTGAGCGAGATGCCGGTGCCGCCACCGAGGCTCGAGTTGAGGGACACGAGGATGCCGAAGACCTCGGCGACCACCCACATGCCGATGGCGAACTGACCACCGCGCAAGCGCAACATGATGAACGAGGTCGGCAGGGCGATCCCGCCCGCGATCACGCCTGCCACGATCATGGCCAGGTACGGCGTGACCCCGTGCTGCGTGAGAAAGATGGTGCCGTATGCACCGAGGCCGATGAACGCCTGCTGTCCCACCGAGAGCAGCCCCCCATAGCCGGCGAGCGCGTTCCACATAACCGCCAGGATCACGAAGATGAGCAGGGTGGTCAGCTGCTGGGTCACGTCGGCGCCGAAGAGGAACGGCACGATGGCGAGGACGCCGATGATCGCCACGGTCGCGACGCCGGATCCCACGGACACCCGCGTCCAGCGCTGGACATGGAACCCACCGGTGATCGGCGCGCCGCGTGCGTGGATCATGCCTCACCGCCTCGCCGAGCCAGGATCCCTCCGCGCGGCGAGGCCAGCACGGCGAGAAAGACGAGATGGCCGAACAGGATCGCGTACTGCGGGTTGATCTGCTCGCCGATCACCTGTGCCACACCGAGCACGACGCCGCCGAGCAGCGTCCCCCAGGGCGAGCCGAATCCGCCGATCACGACGGCCTCGAACGCGAAGATGAGCTGGGTCGGGCCGGTGGAGGGTTCGAAGGTCGAACGGATGGCGAGGAACATGCCGCCGAGCGCGGCGATCGCGACGGCGATGGCGGTCGCGCGCGCGTACACCGCGCGGGCGTTGATGCCGACCAGTTGCGCGGCGTCGGGATCCTGCGCCGTCGCGCGCATCTCACGACCCGTTCTGGTCCGGGACAGGAACAGCTGGAGTCCGGCGAGCACGACGACGGCGGTCGTGAAGGTGAGCATGCCCAGCGCGGAGATCGAAAGCCCGCCGCCGAACCGTGCGCTCGCCGTCGCGAGCCCGCCGGTCGTGCTGCCGAGCGAATGCACGTCCGGCGAGAACACCTGGAGCAGGACGTTCTCGATGACGATCGCGAGACCGAACGTGGTCAGCAGCGGCACGAGCAGCCCGGCTCGCCGGCTTCGCTCGAGCAGAAGGATGTAGATCGCGTATCCCGCGATCCACATCACCGGAAGCACGATCAGCGCCGCGAGGAAGGGGGACATCGACGTCTGGTTGACGATCAGCCAGATGAGGTAGGCGCCGACCACCGCGATGTCACCGTGCGCCAGGTTGATGATCCGCATCACCCCGAACATCAGCGACAGCCCGCACGCCAGCAGGGCGTAGAAGCCGCCGAGCAGGACGCCCTGCAGCAGCGCGTTGACCCAGGTCATGCCGTCACGCCGGGCACGGTTTGGCGCAGGGTCCCGAAGTACGCGGCCGTGACCTGCTCGCGAGTGAGCTCATCGGCGACCCCCTCGAGGACGACCTCACCGTGCAGCAGGCAGGTCACGCGCGACGCAACGCTGAGCGCCCGGCTCAGATCCTGCTCCACGAGCACGACGGTCGTACCGGCCGCGATGAGGGTTCGCAGCGACTCGTACACGCCGGCGACCGCTCGGGGAGCGAGCCCGAGCGAGACCTCATCGAGCAGGATCAGGCGCGGGTTGCACATCAGCGCGCGTCCGATGGCCGTCGCCTGCTGTTCGCCACCGGACAATGTCGCAGCGCGATGCTTGCGCCGCGCGCGGAGCAGCGGAAACACCTCGAGGACGCGCTCGACGGTCCACGGGCCGCCGCGACCGCGAACGCCCGCAACGCTGAGGTTCTCCTCGACGGACAGGCCTGGAAACAGGTGCCGGCCCTCGGGAACGAGCGCGATTCCAAGGGCGACCCGCTTGTGCGCCGGGACCCCAGTGATGTCGACGCCGTCGAAGACGATGCTGCCCGCCGTGGGCCGGTGGGCGCCGGCGATCGTTCGCAGCAGGGTCGTCTTGCCGGCGCCGTTGGCGCCCACCAACGCGCGTGTCTCTCCTTCGTCGATCGTCAACGACACGCCGCGCACCGCTTTGAGCAGGCCGTAGCTCGCCTCGATCGAGCGAACCTCGAGCAGGCTCACGACGCGGCCGCGCCCAGGTACGCGTCGATGACCGCCGCGTCGGCGAGCACGTCTCTGGGGAGACCGTCGGCGATGATCCGGCCGGCGTCGAGGCAGACGAGGCGATCGATTGCCTGCACGAGCACATGGACGATGTGCTCGATCCAGATGATGGCGATGTCCCGCCCGCGGAGCTGCTTGATCGTGTGCACCAGCTCGAGTGCCTCGGCGTCGGTGAGGCCGCCGCCGATCTCGTCCAGGAACAGCACCCGAGGATCGGTCGCCAGCGCGCGCGCAAGCTCGAGCCGCTTGCGATCGAGGAGACCGAGGTCCGCGGCCCGGCGATTCGCCACGCCGACGAGACCGCATGTCCGGAGCACCTCGACGGCGCGCTCATA
This sequence comes from Candidatus Dormiibacterota bacterium, assembly GCA_963848445.1. GTDB lineage: Bacteria > Chloroflexota > Dormibacteria > Aeolococcales > Aeolococcaceae > Palsa-851. The sequence goes on along the minus strand of CAWKDT010000020.1, from coordinate 239,470 downwards.
TGCGCCGGGATTGCGATGACCGGCGCCGAGCATCGCGCCCACGAGCACGTTCTCGAACACGGTCATTCCCACGAACGGGCGGGGCACCTGATGCGTCCGGGCGATGCCGAGGCGGCAGCGGCGGTCGGCGCGGACGCCGGTCACATCGGCGCCGTGAAAACGCACCGTCCCCGTGGTGGGCCGGAGCGATCCGGCGAGGACGCTGAGCAGCGTTGTCTTGCCCGCGCCGTTGGGGCCGACGACGCCGACGGCTTCGCCGGGCGCGAGGTGGAAGTCCACTCCGTCGAGCACCAGCAGCGCGCCGAATCGCTGCGTGATGCCGTCGGCCTCGAGGAGGGGAGTGGACAACGGCACGACGATACGCGCCCCCCGGTCAGCTGTAAGCGGTCAGCTTCGACGCCACGGGAACGTTGGAATCACTCGAGTTCTCGCAGATCACGAAGTCGATCGCGTAGGGCCCGCCGGGTGTCGCGACCCACTGACCGCCGATGATCGGCGTGGCCACCACGTTCGGGTTGGGCCCGGATCCCCACGTCAGGCGCCCGAGCGGCGTGTCGACGGCGAGCGTCTTCATCGCCGTGGCAACGGCCTGCTTGTTCTTGGGATCACCGCTCGCCTTGAGCGCCGCCGCGCCGACGTCGAACAGGGCGAGGCTGGCGCCCAGCTGCTGATTCCACTCCTTCTTGGCGCTCTGCTCGTATCCGGTCGCCAGCTGCGACGAGCTGACTCCCGTCAGCGATGACGAGTAGGGCCAGGTGGGCGCCCAGTACACGCCGCTTGCAAGCCCGGCGCCGAGCGACCCGAGCGCCTCGACCTGGGACGGGAACAATCCGGTCTTGGCGATCTGGGCGATCTTCGGCACGTAGCCCTGCTGGGCGGCCTGCTGCCAGAAGGTCACGAAGTCGGGCGGGATCGGGAAGGTGTTGAAGATCTCGCAGTTCTTGCTCTTGAACAGCGAGATCTGTGCCGTGTAATCGTTCGTGCCGTCGGCGTACGCGCCCGGGTCGACGATGGTGTACCCGGCGGACTTCAGCATCGGGCCGAGCGCCATGCGGATGGCGTTGCCGTCGGCGTCATTGGGCCACATCACGCCGACCACCTTGTTGGTGGGCACCTGCGGCCAGAGATGCTCGTATGCGCTTGCGAACTGCGCGACGCCGAACGCGAAATGGAACGTCCACTTGAACGGCACCGGGGACGCGGGATTGCTCTGCCGCCCGAAGTACCAGGCCTCCCATGGCACGACCGTCGAGATGCACGGCACGCCGGCCGCCTCCGCCGCGTCCGACACCGGGTTGACGGTCTCCGGCGCGGACGTCGTCAGCAGCAGATCCACGTTCGAGCTGTTGATCAGGTCGTTCGCGGCCTGTGCGGCACGCGGACCCGACTGGCTGTCCTGATTGAGGATCTCAACCGTGTAGTGCTTGCCGCCGATCGTGAGGCCGCTCGCGAACGCCTTCTTCGCCAGCGAGATCACATACGGGTCGGGCTCCCCGAAGCCGGCTGCGGGACCGGTGAGCGGGCTGACATACCCGATCTTGATGGTGCCGGCGGAGGTGGTGCCGCCGGTGTTGCCCAATTGGCCGCATGCCTCGAGCAGCCCGCCCGCGACCACGGAGACCGAGCCCGCCCCGATCGCCTTGAGGACATCACGTCGAGAGACCTCATGGCCGGCGATGAGGCGATCGAACATGGAGATCTCGCCGGCTCCGACGTGAGACATGGCTCGCACCTCGTACCTACCCGATGGTAAAGTGTTCGCATAGCGAACTTGAGTTCTCTACATGAAACTATCACATTGTTATGGGCATGGGCAACACTGTCTGGCGATCGTCTACCATCGAAGGGAGGACGTCTGTGCGCTATGCGAACGTTGATGAGAGCTCGGTGTGGCTGAGATCGTCTCCCTGACCGAAGGGGTCGCCGCTGTCGTGCACGACGGCGACACGCTCGTCATGGAGGGATTCACGCATCTCATCCCCTTTGCCGCGGGGCACGAGATCATCCGCCAGGGACGGCGCAATCTCACCCTGGTGCGCATGACTCCCGATCTCATCTACGACCAGCTGATCGGCATGGGCTGCGCGGCGAGGCTCGTCTTCTCGTGGGGGGGCAATCCGGGGGTGGGCTCGCTGCACCGCTTCCGCGATGCCGTCGAGAACGGGTGGCCTCTGCCACTCGAGCTGGAGGAGCACAGCCACGCCGGCATGGCCAACCGGTACCTGGCCGGTGCGAGCGGGATGCCGTTCGCCGTCCTGCGGGGGTACGTCGGCACCGACCTGCCGGCTCAGACCGACACCATCCGCCCGATCACGTGCCCCTTCACGGGCGAGGTGCTCACCGCCGTCCCGGCGCTCACACCGGATGCGACGATCATCCACGCGCAGCGCGCGGACGTCAGAGGGAACGTGCAGATGTGGGGGATCATCGGCGTGCAGAAGGAGGCGGTGCTTGCCGCGAAGCGGTCCCTCGTCACCGTGGAGGAGATCGTCGACCGCCTCGAGCCACAGCCACAGGAGGTGATCCTCCCGTCCTTCGCGACCAGCTACGTGGCGGTCGTCCCTGGAGGGTCGCATCCCTCGTACGCGCAGGGATACTCGTTGCGCGACAACAACTTCTACACCGAGTGGGACGCGATCAGCAGAGATCGCGACACGTTCCTGGAGTGGATGGGTGCCAATGTCCTGCGCAGCGGGCCGGCTGCGTGAGCGGCGCGTACACCGCCGACGAGATGATGACCGTCGCGGCGGCACGGCAGCTGCACGACGGCGCCGTCTGCTTCGTCGGGATCGGTCTGCCGAGCACCGCCGCCAACCTCGCGCGGGCGACCCACGCACCGGATGTCGTGCTCATCTACGAGTCGGGCACGCTCGGCGCCAAGCCCGACCGACTCCCGCTGTCGATCGGGGACGGCATCCTCGCCGACACCGCCGACACCGTGGTGAGCGTGCCCGAGGTCTTCAACTACTGGCTGCAGCCGGGCAGGATCGACGTGGGCTTTCTCAGCGCCGCGCAGATCGATCGCTTCGCCAACATCAACACCACGATGATCGGCGCCGACTACCGTCACCCGAAGGTCCGGCTCCCCGGCGCGGGCGGGGCCCCCGAGATCGCGGCGTCCTGTCGCGAGGTCGTGGTCGTGCTGCGTCAGACCCCGCGAACGTTCGTGGACCGTGTGGACTTCGTGACCTCGGTCGGCTTCGGCCACGGCCCCGGCGACCGTCAGCAGCTGGGATTGACGGGCGCCGGCCCGCGCGTGGTCATCACCGACCTCGGCATCCTCACGCCGGACCCGCAGACATGCGAGCTCACCCTGGTCAGCGTGCACCCCGGCGCGACCTCCGAGCAGGCGCGTGCCGCGACCGGGTGGCCGCTCGCCGTGTCGCCGGCGCTCAGCACCACCGACCCGCCGTCTGAGGCGGAGCTCAGCGTGCTGCGCCGGCTCGAAGCCACCATAGGGATGACATGAGCGAGGACGTCTTCATCCTGGACGCGGTGCGCACGCCGATCGGCCGGCACGGCGGCGCGCTCGCGGCGCAGCGTCCCGACGACCTCGCCGCGCATGTCATCGCCGCGCTCGTGCAGCGCAGCCCCGGCCTCGACCCCGCCGAGATCGGTGACGTGGTCTTTGGCGACGGCAACGGTGCTGGGGAGGACAACCGCAACGTCGCGCGCATGGCGGCCCTGCTCGCGGGCGTGCCACCCTCGGTCCCGGCGACCACGGTGAACCGGCTCTGCGGCTCCGGTCTCGAGGCGGTGATCGCCGCGAGCCGGGCGATCGGGATCGGTGACCATTCGATCTGCATCGCCGGCGGCGTCGAGTTGATGAGCCGAGCGCCGTGGGTCATGCTGAAGCCGGATCGCGGCTATGCGCGTTCGAACGAGACGCTCTTCTCGACGACGCTCGGGTGGCGCATGGTCAACCCGCGGATGCCCGCAGGCTGGACCGTGTCGCTCGGGGAAGGGGCCGAGCTGCTCGCCGACCGATATGGGATCACACGCGAGGCGCAGGACGCCTTCGCGCTGCGCAGCCACCGCCTCGCCGCCGCCGCGTGGGAGGCCTGCCGGTACGCCGCCGAGGTGGTGGAGCTCGCCGGCGTCGACCTCCACCGCGACGAGACCGTCCGGCCCGACGCCTCGCTCGAGGCACTCGCGAAGCTCCGCCCGGCGTTCCGGCCCGACGGAACGGTCACCGCCGGCAACGCGTCGCCGCTCAACGACGGCGCGGCGGCCCTGCTCCTCGCAGACGCGGGTGGGGCGCAGCGGGCCGGACGGGAACCGCTCGCGCGGATCGTCGCGCGCGGTGTGAGCGCCGTGGAACCGCCCATGTATGGGATCGGGCCCGTCGAGGCTGCGAACCAGGCGCTCCGTCGCGCCGGGATCGGATGGGACGATCTCGCGGTCGTCGAGCTCAATGAGGCCTTCGCGGCGCAGTCCCTGGCCTGCCTGCACGACTGGCCGGCGCTCGATCCCGAGAAGGTGAACCCCAACGGTGGCGCGATCGCGATCGGGCATCCCATCGGCTGCTCGGGTGCGCGCATCATCGGGGCCCTGGCGCACGAGCTCCACCGCCGCGGTGGCGGCTACGGGCTTGCCGCCATCTGCATCGGCGTGGGGCAGGGGCTCGCCGTCGTGCTGGAGGGCTGAATGACCGGATCGCGGCGGGCGGTCGATCCTCCCAACGACTTCCCCGCCTACCGTTCGACCGAGCTGCGCGCGCCGAAGCGGCCGCTCCGCCCGCTGCCCGGGCGCCTGTCGCGGGTGACCGCTCCGCTGCTCCACGGACAGAGCATCGACCCCGGAGAGAGCGACCTCACCCGGCGGCACGAGGGTGAGCCGCTCGGCGAGCGCATCACGATCAGTGGCCGGGTTCGCGACGAGCACGGCGCGCCGCTTGCGGGGGCGCTGATCGAGGTCTGGCAGGCCAACGCGGCGGGACGGTACGCGCACGAGGTCGACCAGCACGCCGCGCCGCTCGACCCCAACTTCAGCGGCGCCGGCCGCTGCATCACCGACGCCGATGGCGCCTACCGGTTCGTGACCATCAAGCCGGGCGCTTACCCATGGCGCAACCACCCCAACGCCTGGCGCCCGGCTCACGTGCACTTCTCCGTGCTGTCCGCCGAGTTCGCGCACCGGCTGGTCACGCAGATGTACTTTCCCGGCGATCCCCTGCTGGCGCTGGATCCGGTGTTCAATTCGGTGGCTGATCCCGAGGCGCGCGAACGCCTCGTCGCGCGATGGTCGCTCGAGCTCACGCAACCCGAGTGGTCCCTCGGGTACGAGTGGGACATCGTCGTGTCCGGTCCCGATGCGACGCCGCCCGAGGAGACCGTCGATCGATGAGGCTGCCGCTCACGCCGTCACAGACGGTGGGACCGTTCTTCGCCGTCGGGCTCAGCGAGACCATCGGGGGCGATGTCGTTCCCGCCGGAACGCCGGGCGCGCTGCGCATCTCCGGGCAGGTCCTCGACGGGGAGGGGACGCCCGTTCCGGACGCGGTCGTCGAGACATGGCAGCCGGAGGGCGCTGGACGCTGCGCCACCGACGACGAGGGCCACTTCGTGATCGTCACGGTGAAGCCCGGGTATGACAGGGCAGGCGCCGGGGAGGGCGCGGCGCCGCACCTCGACATCTCGGTGTTCGCACGTGGTCTGCTGAGCAGGCTCGTGACACGGCTGTACTTTCCGGACGAACGCGACGCGAACACGCTCGATCCCGTCCTTGCGGGGCTGACGTCCGGCGAGCGGGAGACGCTGGTCGCCGCGCCGGACGGCGGTGGTCTGCGTTTCGACATCCACCTCCAGGGCGCGAGTGAAACGGTCTTCTTCGACCGCTGAGGGACTCCTCGACCGGCTCTTCGGCAGCCCCGCCGTCGACGCGCTGGTCGATGACGGCGCATGGCTCCAGGCGATGCTCGACGTCGAAGCCGGGCTCGCGCAGGCCGAGGCGGATGCGGGGCTGGTGCCGGCGTCAGCCGCCGCAGAGATCGCGGCGGCGTGTCAGGTCGCGCTCTTCGATGCCGTGGACATCGCGCGCCGTGCGCTCGAGGCCGGCAACCCTGTGGTGCCCTTGGTGCACGACCTGACCGACGCCGTCTCGGCCGGGTCCCGGCCGTACGTCCATCTCGGTGCGACGAGTCAGGACGTCATCGACACCGCGATCTCACTGATCAGCCACGGCGCGCTCGCCGTCGTGCTCGCGGACCTCACCACCGTCGCCGACGCGTGCGCCGCGCTCGCTGAGGAGCACGCGGGCACGGTCATGACCGCGCGAACGCTCCTGCAACCCGCGCTGCCGATGACGTTCGGTCTCAAGGCGGCCTCATGGCTCGTTGCCGTCGACGAGGCGCGCGCGCTGCTGTCGCATGTGCGATCGGAACGTCTCGCGGTGCAGCTGGGTGGCGCCGCGGGGACGCTCGCGTCGCTGCAGGAGGACGGCGTCGACGTCGCGCGCCGGCTCGCCGCACGGGTCGGGCTTGCCGAGCCGGTGATGCCATGGCACACCGACCGGACGCGGATGGCCGAGCTGGCAGCCGCGCTGGCGATGGCCGCCGGTGTCCTCGGCAAGGTGGCTCGCGATGTGACCCTGCTGGCGCAGGCGGAGATCGCGGAGGTCGGCGAAGGCGAGGGCCACGGCACGTCGTCGACGCTGCCGCAGAAGCACAACCCCGTCCGCGCAGTGCTCATCGTGGCAGCGGCGGAGCGGGCGCCGGGGCTCGCCGGCACCATCTTCCACGCGATGGTGCAGGAGCACGAACGCGCTGCCGGCGCCTGGCACGCCGAGTGGGAGACGATTCGCGAGCTGCTGCGACTGGCGGGCGGCGCGAGTCATCACGCGGCCCGCATGCTCGAATCCCTTCGCGTCGACGCGACGCGCATGGGAGAGAACCTGGCCTCCGGCGGTGGCCTCGTCATGGCCGAGAGCATTGCCCAGCGTCTGTCGCGCGACCTCGGCCGTGCCGCGGCGCGGGACATCGTGCGCCGCTGCGCCGCCGAGTTGTTGGAGCGCCGCATGCCGTTTGCCGATGTGGTGGCCGGTGATCCCGAGGTGCTCAGCCATCTCTCCGAGGCGGAGATTGCGGCGGCTCTGGACCCCGCCGGCTACCTCGGGTCGACCACGACACTCATACGGCGCGCGCGGCTGGCGCATCGCGAGGTGGAGTGATGCCGGTGCGGCTCGCGCACTCGCGGATGGGCGACCGGAGCAAGCCGGTGCTCGTCCTCGGCAGCTCGCTCGGAACGTCACGATCCATGTGGACACCGCAGCACGCGTTGGAGAGCGACTGGTCACTGCTGCTCTATGACCACCGCGGCCACGGCGATTCCCCCGCGCCGCCCGGTCCGTACACCATCGACGAGATGGGCGCTGACGTGCTGCTCCTCCTGGACAGCCTGGGGATGGTTTCCGTGTCGTACTGCGGGCTCTCGCTCGGTGGGATGATCGGACTCTGGCTTGCGGCGCATCATCCGTCGCGCGTCGAGCGCCTCGTCGTCATGTGCGCGCTCGCGCGGCTCGAGCCCGCGAGCCGCTACACGGAGCGGGCTGCGGCGGTGAGAACCCACGGGCTCGAGCCCATCGCCGCCGGTGTCGTCTCCCGATGGTTCACGGACGGCTTCGCGCGGCGTCACCCGAGCCTGCTGCGCGCGTATCGCGAAGCGCTCGCCGGCATGGACGCCGAGGGGTACGCCGCATCCTGCGACGCGATCGCATCGTGCGACCTGCGCAGCGCCGTCACCGGCATCAACGCGCCGACGCTCGTCATCGCCGGCGCGGAGGACCCGTTTGTGACGCCGTCGTCCGCGGCCACGTTCGGGGCGTCACTTCCCTGGGCGGCGGTATCGGTCATCCCTGATGCGGCGCATCTTGCCAACGTGGAACAGCCCGAGATCGTGAATCGCTTGATCCGCGAGCATCTTTCGGCCGGACAGGGAGGACACTCGTGACCGATGACCTGCGCGATCAGGGGATGACCACCCGCCGGGAGGTGCTCGGCGACGAGCATGTCGACAGGGCGCTCGCGGCGACGGACGGGTTCACGGCGGATTTCCAGGAACTGCTCACGCGCTACGCGTGGGGCGACGTCTGGTCGCGGCCGGGGCTCGACCGCCGCACGCGCAGCTGCATCACCGTCGCGATGCTCGCCGCCCAGGGCTCAGACCGGGAGCTTGCGATGCACGTCCGCGCGGCACGGCGTAACGGTGTCAGCGTGGACGAGATCAAGGAGGTCCTGCTCCACGTCGGCGTGTATGCGGGCCTGCCCAGGGCGAACCACGCGTTCACGGTGGCACGCGACGCGCTCACGGACGCCGGAGAAGGCTCGAGCGACACATGACCGCGATGCACCCGCCGGGAAGCCCGTCCCGGGACGAGCGAACGCCGGGCAGCGACTTCGTGCAGTCGCTCGAGCGCGGCCTGTCGGTCATCCGCGCGTTCGACGCAGAGCATCCGGAGCTCACGTTGAGCGACGTCGCACGCGCGGCCGGGCTCACGCGCGCATCGGCGCGCCGTTTCCTCCACACCCTCACCGAGCTCGGCTACGTGCGCAGCACCGGACGGCTCTTCGCGCTGCGACCGCGGGTCCTCGAGCTCGGATACGCGTACCTCTCGAGCCAGAGCCTGCACGAGGTCGCGCAGCCGCATCTCGAGCGGCTGGTGGCGGAGCTCCGCGAGTCGTCGTCGGTATCGGTGCTCGACGCCGACGACGTCGTGTACATCGCACGTGTGCCGACCCGTCGCATCATGACGGTCACGATCAGCGTGGGTACGCGCTTTCCCGCGTACGCGACGTCGATGGGCCGGGTGCTCCTCGCCGGGCAGGGCGACGAGTGGCTCGACGGATACTTCGCCACTGTCGAGCTGCGCCGTCTGACGGCGCGCACCGTCACCGACGTCGCGGCGCTGCGCGCCGAGCTGCTCGTCGTTCGCAAGCAGGGGTGGGCGTTCGTGGACGAGGAGCTCGAGGAGGGACTGCGCGCGATCGCCGCCCCGATCCACGACCCCGCGGGGAGGGTCACCGCCGCGGTGAACGTGTCGTCGCCGGTGAGCCGGGGGAGCGCCGCGCTGGTGCGGGAGGAGTTTCTTCCGCACCTGCTCGCCGCGGCGCACGGCATCGAGGAAGATCTGACACACAGCGCGGGAGCGTCACGATAACCCTTCATTGATCGGAGCCCGAAGCGGTGCCAGTCCTTCGAGTCGGCGACATCGACATGTACTACGAGCTGCACGGAGAGGGCCCGCCGCTCGTCCTGATCGGGGGGCTCGCGAGCGACATCTCGGAGACCGAATGGCTCACCGCGGCGCTGGCGCGAAACAACCGCGTCCTTGCATTCGACAACCGCGGGGCTGGACGCTCCGACAAACCCGACGCCGGCTACTCGATACCGATGATGGCCGGCGACACCGACGGGCTGATGGGAGCGCTCGGGATCACCCGGGCGACCGTGCTCGGCGTCTCGATGGGCGGTCGCATCGCGCTGGAGCTGGCGCTCTCGCACCCCGATCGGGTTGGTCAGCTCATCCTGGTGAGCACGTTTGCGTCGGCGCGAACGACGGAGACGGCGACGCGGATGGGGTTGCTGAGCATGTTCGCCGGCGTGCTCTTCCGAGGCAAGCATCCCCAACCGCGGGAAGCGTTCCAGCGGCAGCGCGAGGCTTCCGCCGCGTACGACTGCAGCGACCGGCTGGAGCAGATCCACGTGCCCACAACCATCCTGCACGGGAGGCACGACAAGGTCACGCGGCTGCGGATGGCCGAGGCGATGCATGACGGCATCGAGGGCTCCCGGATGATCACCTTTCACGGCGGCCATCTCTTCTTCATGTTCCGCGAACGCAAGTGGTTCCTCGCCACCGTGGACGAGGTGCTGCGCCGCCGATGAGTTGCCGGACAATGCTCGCGCGTCACCGGGGAGCGGTGATGTGGCGCGCGACCGTGCGGGCTAGCCGCCCGCGCCGGGCCGCCAGCGCCCGTGACGTGTGCGTGGCTCGCCTTCGCGGATGAGCTGCAGCCGCGGCTTCGGCCCGTCGGTGCGTCCTGCCTGCGGTTTGCGGCTGCCCGCCTTGAATGGGTCGGGCCACTCGATCCCGGGTCCGGCGTAGCTCTGATCCGCGGCCGCGTGCAGCGTCCACTGCGGGTCGTAGAGGTGCGCGCGGGCGAGTGCGCACATGTCCGCGCGACCCGCGAGCACCAGGGAGTTGACGTCGTCGTACGAGGAGATCACGCCGACGGCGATGGTGGCGATGCCCACCTCGTTGCGGATGCGATCGGCGTACGGCGTCTGGTACGAGCGCCCGAAGGCCGGCCGTTCCTCCGAGACCACCTGCCCCGTCGAGACATCGATGGCGTCGGCGCCGTGCTCGGCGAAGGCTCGGGCGATGACGACCGCATCGTCAGCGTCGATCCCACCCTCGCACCAGTCGGAAGCCGAGATGCGCACACTCATCGGCTTGTGTGACGGCCAGACCGCACGCACGGCGTCGAACACCTCGAGCGGGTAGCGCAGGCGGCCATCGAGGGATCCGCCGAACCGGTCCGTGCGCTGGTTCGAGAGCGGCGAGATGAAGCTCGAGAGGAGGTAACCGTGCGCGCAGTGCAGCTCGAGCAGGTCGAAGCCCGCGCGGTCTCCCGCCTGCGCCGCCCGGACGAACTCATCGCGAATCGCCTCCATCTCGGCGTGCGTGAGCTCGTGGGGCACCTGGTTCAGCGGCGAGTACGGGATCGCTGACGGTCCCGCGACCGGCCAGTTCCCGTCCGGCAACGGGTCGTCCATGCCCTCCCACATCAGCTTCGTCGAACCCTTGCGTCCCGAATGCCCGAGCTGCAGCCCGATGTGTGCCGTGGTGCGCTCGTGCACGAACTCCACGATGCGCCGCCAGCCGTCCTCGTGCTCCGGCGCGTACATGCCGGTGCACCCGGGTGTGATGCGTCCCGCAGCCGACACGCACACCATCTCCGTCATCACGAGCGCCGCCCCGCCGAGCGCCTTGCTGCCGAGATGCACGAGGTGGAAGTCGTTGGGCGTGCCGCAGGCGGCGGAGTACATGTCCATCGCCGAGACGATCACGCGGTTCTTCAGCTCGAGGCCGCGGAGCTGGAAGGGCTGGAACATCGGCGGAGCGTCCACCGTTGCGCTGCGCGACGCCGCATTGCGCGCCTGTCCGGCGAACCACCGGTCGACCCGGTCGACGAACTCCGGGTCGCGCAACCTGAGGTTGTCGTGCGTGACCCGCCTGCTGCGGGTGAGGATGTTGAACGCGAACTGGAGCGGGTCCTGGTGAACGTACTGACCGAGGTTCTCGAACCACTCGAGGCTCGCCTGCGCGGCTCGCTGCGTCGACAGCACCACCGGAGCGCGCTCGGCCTCGTAGGCGACGAGTGCGGTGCCGATGCTCTCATGCTCGTGGAGGCAGGCGGCGAGCGCGAGGGCGTCCTCCATCGCGAGCTTCGTGCCGGATCCGATCGAGAAGTGCGCGGTGTGCGCGGCGTCGCCGAGCAGCACGACATTGCCGTGGTGCCAGTGCTCGTTGCGCACCGTCGCGAAGCTGACCCATCTCGAGTTGTTCGCGTGCACCTCGTGGCCGTCCAGGATGCCGGCGAAGAGACGGCGGATCTCGGCGATGCTCGTCTCATCGCTCTCGCCGGGCGCAAAGCCTCGAGCGGCGTGCGCGTCGAAGCCCGCTCGTCGCCACACGTCGTCGTGCATCTCGACGATGAACGTGCTGCCCGTGGCGTCATACGGATAGCCGTGAATCTGCATGATCCCGTGCGGCGTCTCGACGATGTGGAACTTGAACGCGTCGAAGACGAGATCGGTGCCGAGCCACATGAACCTGCAGCGGCGCACGTCGAGGCGCGGGTGGAATGCGCCGGCAAACCTCGAGCGCGTAACGGAGTTCACGCCGTCCGAGCCGACGACGAGGTCATGGGTCGCGGCGAGCTCGTCCGCCGCCGGCGCGTCACTGTGGAAGCGAAGCGCCACCCCCAGCTCCAGGCACCGCTCGTGCAGGATCTGCAGCAACCGCCGCCGGCTCATCGCGGCGAAGCCGTGACCGCCCGAGGTGATCACCTGGTCGCGGTAGTGAATGTCGATGTCGTCCCAGCGCGCGAACTCCCGCGACATCGCCCGGTGGATTGCGGCGTCCGCGTGCTCGATGCCGCCGAGCGTCTCGTCCGAGAAGACGACGCCAAAGCCGAACGTGTCGTCCGCCGCGTTGCGCTCCCACACGGTGATCTCGTGGGTCGGGTCGAGCTGCATGGCGAGCGCCGCGAAGTAAAGTCCGCCCGGCCCGCCCCCAACCACCGCTATGCGCATCGTGAGTCCGACACCCCACCCGGGCGGCTGATGGTGTGATCCGTCACCCGGCACGCGCTCGCACTACTCCGAGGGACCACCTGCGGTCACTGTAAAGTGTCGACCGTCGTGAGTGTGGCGTCGCCAGCATGCCGGCATCGATCCATTTCGCCGATCTGACATCGCCGCAAGCCCGGGCCCTGCTCGGCGCCGGGCGCGTCCCGGTGCTGCTGCTTCCCGTCGGCGCGGTCGAGCCGCACGGACCGCACGCGCCGCTCGGCACCGATTCGATCATCTCCACGGCGGTCTGTGAGCGCGCCGCCATGGCGCTGACCGGCGATGCCGGTATCCGCGCGCTGGTGCTTCCCGGGATCGCGTTCGGCGTCACGGCGTACGGCGCCGCCTTCACGGGGGCGGTCACGATCAGTGAGGGCACGCTGCGCTCGCTGGTGGTGGAGATCTGCGCGGCCCTTCAGGCACAGGGCTTTGCGCAGCAGGTGATCGTCAACAGCCACTTCGAGCCGGCGCACGTGGCGGCGCTGCGCGAGGCGGCGGCAGCGAGCCGGGCCGGTTTCCTCGATCTGACCCGCCGGGTGATGGCCGAGCAGCTGACCGAGGAGTTCCGCAGCGGCGCCGCCCACGCCGGGCGGTACGAGACGTCGATGGTGCTGGCGAGCCATCCCGAGCTTGTCGACAGCGAGGTGATGCGCGCGCTGCCCCCGGTGCCGCTCAACATGCCCGCGGCGATGGCCTCGGGACAGCACGACTTCATCGCGATGGGCATGGACCAGGCGTACTGCGGCGCGCCGGCGGAGGCGACCGCCGCCGAGGGCGAGGCGACGCTTGCGACGCTCACCGGGATGCTGATCACGCTGATCCGGGAGCGCGTCGCGGCGGGTCACCCCGCGTGACCCGCGCCGCCGAACCCGACGATCTCAACCTGGCATCCCGCTTTCTCGATGGCAACGTCGCGGGCGGCCGTGGCGATCGCACCGCCCTCATCGCGCCCGGCGGCGCCTGCACCTATGCCGAGCTCGCCGCTCTCACGAACCAGGCCGGCAACGCGCTGCTGGAGATCGGTGTCCGCCCCCAGGACCGCGTCCTGCTGGCGCTCGCCGACTCCGTGGAGTTCGTGGCGGCCTGGTACGCGGCGCAGAAGATCGGCGCGGTCACCGCCGAGGTCTACACCTTCCTGCAGCCCAAGGACTACGCGTACTACCTCGACTACACGCGCGCGACTGTGGTGGTGGTGGACGCGCCGACGCTCGAGCGGATGCGAGCGGCGCGGGACGCCGGGAATGCGCGGCCCATCCTTCTGGTGGTCGGCGGCGCGCCGGGTGAGCTCCGTGACGGTGAGGTCGGCTTCGAGGCGGTGGTCGCCCGCCAGTCCGCCACCCTCGTCGCGGCGCCGGCGAACCGGGACACGATCGCGATCTGGAAGTTCACCACCGGAAGCACCGGCCGGCCGAAGGCCTGCGTGCATGCGGTGCGCAGCCCGCTCGTGAGCTACGAGGGATACGCCCGGGGCGTGCTCGGCATCAGTTCCGACGACGTCGTGCTGCCGGTGCCAAAGCTGTTCTTCGGATACGCGCGCGACCTCACCGCGCTCTTCCCGTTCGGTGCCGGCGGCGCCGGGATCGTCTTCCCGGACCGGCCCACTCCCGAGCTCCTCTTCGCGCTGATCGCGCGACACCGGCCGACCATCCTCGTCAACGTGCCGACGATGATGCAGGCGATGCTCGATCATCCCGACGCCGGACGCCAGGATCTGAGCTGCCTGCGGCTCTGCACCTCCGCGGGCGAGGCACTCCCCGAACCGCTCCACCGTCGCTGGATCGACACGTTCGGCGTCGAGGTGCTCGACGGGATCGGTTCCTCTGAGGCGTACCACATCTACGTCTCGAACCGCCCGGGACGCTCCCGGCCGGGAAGCATCGGCGAGGTGGTCCCCGGCTATGTCGCCTCTGTCGTCGATGACAGCGGCGAGCCCATGGCCGACGGCGGGATCGGACGGCTCTGGGTCCGCGGCGAGAGCGCGGCGCTCATGTACTGGGGTGACGCGGAGGCATCGAGGCGCACCTTCGGCCCCGATCTCGTCATGAGCGGGGACCTGGTGGAGCGGGACGACGGGGGGTTCTTCGTGTACCGCGGTCGCGCCGACGACCTCCTCAAGGTCGGCGGCATCTGGGTGGCGCCCGCCGAGATCGAGCGATGCCTGGCCGGCCATCCGGATGTCGTCGAGTGCGCGGTCGTGGCCGCGGATCACGACGGCCTGACCCGCGGATGCGCGTGGATCGTCGCGCGCGGCGGCACCTCGCCGACCGTGGAGTCGATCCAGGCGTTCGTGCGTGAGCGGCTCGCGCCGCACAAGGTCCCGCGCGAGGTGCGCTTCACCGACGTGCTGCCGCGGACCGGTTCCGGCAAGATCGACCGGCGGGCGCTGCGCGAGCTGGCGGTCGCGCCGCCCACCGGCGATACAGGAGAGGCAACCTGATGGCTCGATTCCGGGCTTCGGCGGGATTCACCGAACGCTGGCGGCATTTCGACTTCGTCGTGTCGGACGGCGTTGCCACGATCACCTTCGCGCGCCCGGAGAAGCTGGGAGCGCTCACCTTCGACGTCTACGCGGACCTGCGCGATCTCCTCGCTGAGCTGCCGCACCGGGGCGACGCGCGTGTGGTGGTGATCGCCGGGCGGGGGCGTGGCTTCTGCTCGGGTGGCGACGTGGTCGAGATCATCGGCGCTCTCCGGTCGATGGAGACCGGCGACCTGCTCGCCTTCACGCGCATGACCGGATCGGTGGTCAAGGCGATCCGCGAGTGCCCGCTGCCGGTGATCGCCGCGGTCAACGGGGTGGCCGCCGGCGCCGGTGCGGTCATCGCCCTGGCCGCCGACCTCCGCGTGCTCGCGCGATCGGCGTCCTTCGCCTTCCTCTTCACGAAGGTCGGCCTGTCCGGCGCCGACATGGGATCCGCCTACCTGCTCCCTCGGGTGATCGGCCTCGGCCGGGCGGCGGAGCTGCTGATCCTCGGTGACGCGGTCGACGCCGAACGCGCCCTGCTGATCGGCCTCGCCACCTCGGTCGTCGAGGACGAGGACCTGCACGGCGCCGTCATGAATCTCGCCCGGCGTCTCGCGGGCGGACCGGCGCTCGCGTACTCGACCACCAAGGCGCTGCTCAACCGTGAGCTCGACATGGATCTGGGCAGCTCCCTCGAGCTCGACGCGATGACCCAGGCGCTGCTGATGGGCAGCCACGACCACGCCGAGTACCACCGCGCCTGGACCGAAGGGCGCGCGCCGGTCTGGGAGGGGCGATGAGCGAACCGCCGCACGAGATCGTCACCGCGCCGGACCTGCCCGGGCCGGTCGGCTACGCGCATGCCGTCATCGCTGGTCCGGGGCGTCTGGTCCACCTCGGAGGCCAGACCGCGCAGGGACCGGACGGCGCCATCCAGGGCGCGACCATCCTGGAGCAGTTCGACCTTGCGGCCCGCAACCTCATCGCCGCGCTGCGAGCCGCGGGCGGCGAGCCAGACCATCTCGTGTCCCTCGAGGTCTTCGTCACCAACCTCACCGCGTACCGGCTCTCGATGCCCGGGCTGGGCACGATCTGGCGCCAGCACTTCGGCCGCCGCTACCCGGCCATGGCGGTGATCGGCGTCCTGGAGCTGTTCGACCCCCGAGCCCTGGTCGAGCTGGTGGGCGTCGCGGTCATCCCGTGAGCGCGACCTACGCGCATCTGTCCGCGGAGCAGCGGGCACTCCTGGAGCGAAGCGAGGCGCTGGCCCGCGACGTCCTGGCCCCGATCGCGGCCGGCGGGGAGCCGGGTGCGGTCAACCGTCCGCTGGTCGGGGCGCTCGCAGCGCACGGGTTGCTCTCGATCGTGCTGGGGCGCGAGGGACCGGTGCCGGCCCTGAGCCTGTGCCTGGTGCGGGAAGGGCTGGCCCGCCACTCCACCACGGCAGAGACCGCGTTCGCGCTCCAGGGCCTCGGCGCGCATCCGATCCTCGCCGCCGGCCGTCCCGAGATCGTCGACGAATGGATCCCACGAATCCGCGCCGGCGAGGCGGTCGCGGCGTTCGCACTCACGGAGCCCGGGGCGGGATCCGACGTCGCCGCGCTCGCCATGACGGCCGACCGCGAAGGCGACGGCTTCCGTCTCAACGGCGAGAAGGCCTTCATCTCGAACGCGCCCGATGCCGACATCTACACCGTTTTCGCCCGCACCACCCCCGGCGCGGGCGCGCACGGGATCACCGCATTCGCGGTGCCGCGCGACAGCGCCGGGCTGTCGGGCTCGCCGATCGAGTTCATCGCCGACCACCCGATCGGCCGCCTTCGCTTCGACGCCGTCCACGTACCCGAGCGGAACGTGCTCGGCGAGGTCGACCACGGATTCGGGGTCGCGATGCGGACGCTCGACCTCTTCCGCCCCAGCGTCGGCGCGTGCGCCGTGGGCATCGCACAGGCGGCGCTCGACGCCGCGGTCGCGCACGCGGCGACACGTGAGGCGTTCGGCAAGCCGCTCTCGACCCTGCAGGGCATCAGCCACCAGCTGGCCGACGTCGCGACCCGTGTCCAGGCGTCCCGGTTGCTGGTGCACTCCGCGGCCTCCGCCCACGACGCCGGCATCACGCCGATCACCGAGGCGGCCGCGATGGCGAAGCTGTTCGCCACCGAGACCGCGATGCTCGCGGTCGACGTCGCCATCCAGGTGCACGGCGCACGTGCGCTCGAGCGCGGACACCTGCTCGAGCACCTCTACCGCGACGTGCGCGGCACGCGCATCTACGAAGGGGCGTCCGAGGTGCAGCGCGAGATCATCGCCCGGCAGCTGTTCCGCCGGGCCGGTCCCGGATCATGAGGAGCGATCGAATCCGCTGCCCGTCGCGGTGGTCGGTGTCCAGGAACTCCTGAACAGCGCGCATGCCGGCGCGTTCGTAGGCGGCATGCGCGTGGGTGTTGGTCGTCTCGGTGGCGAGTGCGACCGCGCTGACGCCGTCATTCGTGAAGAGGTGGTCGGAGAGCAGCCGAACCGCCCTCGACCCGATGCCCCGGTGCAGGCACGCCGGCTCGCCGATGAAGATGTCGAGCCCCCAGGCGCCGTCCGGGACGCTGATGCCGACCTCCCTCATGTACGCGCCCTCGCTCGCCCAGGGGTAGAACTGGATGAAGCCCGCCGGACGGCCGTCGACCTCGATGATGCAGGCGGTCGTCGGGTCCGAGGCCCGGGTGGTCGGGCGGAGCTCGGCGTCGACGGCCGCGAGATCCGGCGCCGGCTCGTCTGGATCCCACCACTCGTGGACGTGGGGGGTGGCCCTCCAGGCGACGATCAGCGCGTAGTCGTCCTGCTCGTCGCGGAGCCGCCGGATGGCGAGGTTCCCATCGGCGGCGATGACGTCATTCATTCGAGCGGGTAGCGAGTCACTCGCGGGGACGATACGCCGCCGTTGCGTGAATACGATTCGAATATGCGTCTGCTGATCGTCGAGAACGAACCCGAGGTGGCGACCAGCCTCGCCCGCGGCCTGGCCGAGGCGGGGAACGCGGTCGACGTCGCCCTCAGCGGCGAGGAGGCGCTCGACACGATCCGGGCCGGGCTTCCCTATGACGTTGCGGTGCTCGACGTCATGCTCGGCGGCGAGATCGACGGCATCGCCCTGTGCCGGTACCTCCGCGCAGAGGCGGCGCCCACGGCGGTCCTGATGCTCACCGCTCGCGACGAGGTCCAGGACCGGCTCGCGGGGTTCGACGCCGGGGCGGACGACTACCTTGCCAAGCCCTTCCACTTCGAGGAGGTGCTGGCCCGCGTGCGGGCGCTGAGCCGGCGGCAGGCCGCGCCACAGGTCCGGGTGCTCGGGGCGGGGAACCTGACGATGGACCGTGACGCCCGCCAGGTGATGGTCGACGGCGGAGTGCTGGCGACCACGCGCCGCGAGTACGAGCTCCTCGAGCTGTTCCTGCGCCACCCCGCGCAGGTGCTGAGCAAGGAGCAGATCCACGACGCCGTGTGGGGTGACGGGCAGACCGCCGAATCAGGGCTGGTCGAGGTGTACGCGAGCAAGGTGCGGCGCAAGCTCATCGCGGCGCGCGCCACGGTCGGCATCGAGACCTGTCGCGGGATCGGCTACCGGCTGATCTCGGGCACCGCCGTCGCGGTGGCGTGAATGAGCGCCGCCGCCTGGCACCGCGACGCGTTCAGTCCCCGCCAGATGCGATCCAACCCGGCGCGTCTCGCGATCTTTCTCGGGTGTTCGGCCGTGCTGGTCATCGTCGCGTTCGTGGAGATCGGGGTCCCGAACAATCCGACCCTCGGTGGATTCCTCCTGCTCTCCGTACTCTTCGCGACCTGGATGCTGCCGAGCGGGTTCTCCATCGCCATCACCATCGCCGCGATCGCCGTGACGCTGGCAACCGCGTTGCAGGGGGCGGTGGACCCGCTCACCGCGAAGTTCCAGTTCATCGCCGTGGTGGTGACCGCGTGCCTGAGCGAGATGACCGTGCGATCGCTGGTGGCCCGCGACCACGTGCAGATGGCCACCACGGAGCAACTTCGGCGCTTCACCGCCGACGCCGCGCATGAGCTGCGCAATCCCCTGTCAGCGTTGCAGAGTGACCTGGAGATCACGCTGCGACAGCCCCGCACCCCCGATCAGCTGACGGCCACCGTGCAGCTGGCGCTCAAGAACACGGAGCGGCTCGTGAAGATCTCCGAGTCCCTGCTCACCCTGTCGCGGAGCGACGCCGGTGAGCTGCTGACCGCGGCCAGGCGGATCGACCTCAGCGATGTGCTCGAGGAGGCCTATGACCGGTGGCGGAGCCACGGATCGGCGCTCGGGGTGACGCTCACGCGCCGGCTGGACTGCGAAGCAGCCCTCGACGGCGACGCGCTGCTTCTCGGCCGTCTCGTCGACAACCTGCTCGAGAACGCCATCGGCAACACACCGGCGGGTGGGGTGGTCACCATCGGCCTGTCTCCGTACCCTCCTGGGGCATGCGTTCTGTCGATCACCGACACGGGCCCGGGCATTCCCGCCGCCCTTCGCCCCGTGGTCTTCGAGCGATTCGCTCGGGGCGACGCTGCTCGGTCCCACCGCACTGGAGGCGCCGGACTGGGCCTGGCGATCTGTGCGGCGATCGTGTCGGCGCACAGAGGCACGATCACGCTGGAGGACGGACGAGTGAGCGGAACGCGAATCGTCGTCCGCCTGCCGGTGACCGAGCTCTCCAAAAGCCTCTGATCAGGCGGCGTGAGCGCCTCCGCCGGGCGCTGCCTGCGGACGCACCCGGGGCAACAGCATCGACAGGAGGCCGGTGAGCCCCCAGAACCCGACGTTGAAGAACAGGATGCGCTCCACCGACGTGACGAAGTCACGCCCGAGTGCGAGCCGCGCCGCGCTGCTGAGGATGCGCGGCACGTTGTTGGGCGACGATTGCGGCGGGCTGAAGGATGGGCACCCCGGCACCTGCTGCGACGGGTCGCTGGACGATGCCTGTGCCTCGAAGCAGCGCGTGAAGGTCGAGATCGTCCCGCTCACCTGAGCGGGAGGCAGGCTCGCCGCTGAGAGCTGCGCCCGCACCTGCGGCGTGACGGTCGCCACCGCGGTCGCGGCGCGGCTCGAAAGCAGACCGAAGAACACGACGCCAACCACGGCGACACCGATCGCGCCGCCGAGTTGCTGGAAGGTGGTGAGGACCCCGGACGCCGATCCGGCATCGCGGCCCGGCACACCCGCCAGGATGATGTTGAGGAGCGGCGCGATCACCGTCCCCAGGCCGAGTCCGCTGACCAGGAACGACGGGATCAGATCCCAGCCCGTGACGTTCACACCGGCGATGTGGATCGTGAGCATGATGCCGAGCGTCCCGGCCACGAGCAGCGCGGAGCCGATGCCGATGGTCCACTTGCCGAGTCGCGGCGCGACGCGCGCCGACATCGCGGATGCGAACGCCGAACCGATGCTCCATGGCAGCGTGGTGAGGCCCGCATTGAGCGCGCTGAATCCAAGCCCGACCTGCAGCATCAGGCTGAACGTGAAGAAGAACGCCGGGATGCCCGCGATGAAGACCGCGGAGATGATGACCCCGACTCGGAACGACCTGATGCGGTACAGCGACAGCTGGACGAGCGGGAACCGCGTCGACGGCAGCGATCGTTCGTACAGGACGAAGAGCGCGAGCACCACCGGGCTGATGCCCATGCAGATGAACGTCCATGCCGGCCACCCGGCGACCTGACCCTCGACGAGCGGATAGACGAGGAGGAGGATTCCCACGGTGGCGAGCAGCACGCCGACCATGTCGAGCCGGGTCGCGTTCGGCGCCTTCGACTCGCTCACCAGCCTCGTCGCGGCGATGAGGGCCGCGATGCCGATCGGGAGGTTCACCAGGAAGATCCACCGCCATGACCCGCCCGTGATGTCGTCGCGGATGATGAGCCCACCGGCGAGCGGTCCGGCGATCGTGGCGATGCCGATGACGGCCCCGACGAAGCCGAAGACCTTGGCGCGCTCGTGCGGCGGGAAGGTCACCTGGATCACGGAGAGCACCTGGGGATACATCAGCGCGGCCATGGTCCCCTGGAGGACGCGGGAGAGGTCGAGCATGATCGCGTTCTGCGCGAGGCCGCAGAGCGCCGACGCCACCACGAACCCCGACATCCCGATCAGGAAGAGCCGCTTTCTGCCAAAGATGTCACCAAGTCGCCCGCCCGTGATCAGCATCACCGCGTAGGCAAGTCCATACCCCGCGACGACGAACTGAATGTCAGCGTTGTTCGCGGCGAGGTTGCTGCGGATGGCCGGGATGGCGACGTTCACGATCGAGACGTCGAGGAGCACCATGAACAGCGCGGTCATCACGCTGGCGAGCGCCAGCCACCGGCGAGGGTCGAGCTCGCCCGGCGTGCCGGCGTGCGCGGGCGTCGCCACCGCGCCGGACGGTGCGGCGATCTCGGTCGTCTCGGTCACCTGAAGCCCTCCACCAAACCCGCTCATCGAGCGATCAGAGCGAGGCGACCATATTGCCAGAGAATCCTCCGGGGGGAGCGCCATCGCCGGTGGGCAGCGACGCCAGGTTGATGGAGGCGATCCGACCGGTCGCGGTGTCGAGCGCGCTCAGCCGTCCGGGCTCCGGCAGCCGACCCGAGTCCTATGCTCCTCGGTCATGGACATGCAGTATCGACACCTCGGGCACTCGGGTTTGCAGGTCAGCGTGCTCTCGTTCGGATCGTGGGTGACCTTCGGCCCCCAGCTCGCCGGCAACACCGCCCGGGACTGCCTCGGCGCGGCGTACGACGCCGGCGTCAACTTCTTCGACAACGCCGAGGTGTATGCGGGCGGGCGATCGGAAAGCATCATGGGCGCGGCCATCGCGGAGCTCGGATGGCCCCGCCACACCTACGTCGTCTCCAGCAAGTTCTTCTGGGGCATCGAACAGTCGATCAACACCCGGAACACGCTCAATCGCAAGTACCTGCTCCAGGCGGTCGACGGGTCGCTGCGGCGTCTCGGGCTCGACTTCCTCGACCTCATCTTCTGCCACCGTCCCGATCCCTCGACGCCGGTCGAGGAGACGGTGTGGGCGATGAACGACATCATCGCGTCCGGGCGCGCCCTGTACTGGGGAACGTCGGAGTGGAGCGCCGAGGCGATCACCGAGGCATGGGACATCGCCGACCGCCACCACCTGCGCAAGCCGGTGATGGAACAGCCTCAGTACAACCTCTTCGAGCGGGCGAAGGTCGAGCG
Source organism: Candidatus Dormiibacterota bacterium (assembly GCA_963848445.1). Lineage (GTDB taxonomy): Bacteria > Chloroflexota > Dormibacteria > Aeolococcales > Aeolococcaceae > Palsa-851. The sequence continues at coordinate 217,425 of CAWKDT010000020.1, read as the reverse complement.
CGAGTTCGCGCCCCTCTACGACCGCATCGGGCTCGGCCTCACCACGTGGAGCCCGCTGGCCTCGGGCCTGCTCACCGGCAAGTACGTCGACGGCGTCCCGGCGGGCAGCCGCGCGGCCCTGCCGGGATACGGCTGGCTGCGCGCCGATGTGACCGATGCCGGCGCCAACCGCCGCGTCAGGGCGCTCGCCGAGATCGCCCACGACCTCGGGGTGAGCCTCGCCCAACTCTCGATCGCGTGGTGCGCGTCGAACCCGCACGTGTCGACCGTGATCACCGGGGCGAGCCGCGTTGAGCAGGTTCGCGAGAACCTCGCCGCCCTCGAGGTCATCGACCGCATCACGCCGGATGTTCGAGGCCGGATCGAAGCGATCTTCTGAGCCGTGAGCCCGGTGCGGTGCTAGGCGGTCTCCTCGAGGACGCGCAGCCTGGAGTGCGCGGGGGGCGCGTCCGGGGTTGCCCAGCTGCCACCCGCGACCCGCACCGCCTGTGAGGCATGGAGCATCCGCACGATATCGTCGCCGGTGACCGGCCTGGAGAAGTAGTAGCCCTGCGCGAGGCGGCAGCCGAGGCTCTGCAGGCGCTCACTCTGGTCCGAGGTCTCGACGCCCTCCGCCACCAGCTCCAGCCCGAGCGTCTTTCCCATGCGGATGATCGCGGCCGCGAACGCGGTGCGCCTTGGATCCTCCGCGATGTGGTCGATGAACGCCTTGTCGATCTTGAGGATGTCGAGCGGGAGGTCCTGCAGCGACGCGAGGGACGAGTACCCGGTGCCGAAGTCGTCCATCGAGATGCGCACGCCGAGGTTCTTCAGCTCGCGCAGGCGCGACCTGGCGCTCACCGGGTCGTCGACCATGAAGCTCTCGGTGATCTCGAGTGTCAGATGCGACGGAGAAACACCGGTGCGGCTGAGCACACGCCAGACCTCGCCGACGAAGTCCGGGTCGCGCAGCTGGCGCGGCGACACGTTGACGCTGAGGCTGAACGACGGCTCATCGATCAGCTCGCGCTGCCATCCCTGCCACTCCCGGCAGGCCTCCTCGAGCACGTGGATGCCGAGCTCGCGGATCATGCCGGTCTCCTCGGCGATGCCGATGAACTCCGCCGGAAAGACCATGCCCCACTGCGGATGCCGCCACCGCACCAGCGCCTCGACGCCGACCGGCAGGCTGGTGGCGAGGTCGACGATCGGTTGATACAGCACGACGAGCTCATTGCTCTGGATGGCACGCTCGAGGTGGGTACGAACCTCGAGCCGGCGCTCGATGACGTCCTGCATCCCGGGCTCGAACACCTCGTAGGCGTTCTTGCCCTTCACCTTCGCGCGATACATGGCGACGTCCGCTCGTCCCACCAGCTCCTCGGCGGTGACCTCACGCGACGCCGTCGCCGCGACGCCGATCGACGCGGTGATGCCGACCTCGCGTCCGGCGACGACGAACCTCGGTTTGAACATCGAGAGGATGCGCTCCGCGACGCCGAGCGGATCACCGGTCTCCTCGATGAGGATGGCGAACTCGTCACCGCCGAACCTCGCCGGCGTGTCCGAGGCCCGCAGCACCTCGACGAGCCGATCCGCGACCCTCGCGAGGAGCTCGTCGCCCGCGACGTGCCCGAGGCTGTCGTTCACCGTCTTGAAGTCGTCGAGGTCGAGGAACATGACCGCGAGCGACGCGTCCTGGCGCCCCCGGCGCGTGAGCGCGTGCTCCAGCCGGTCCATGAAGAGGGCGCGATTCGGCAGCCCGCTGATGGCGTCATGGAATGCCTGCTGGTGCAGACGATCGCCCAGGTTGGTGTTCTGCTGACCCAGTCGCGTGTTCTGCACCACGACGCCGATCTGCGCGGCGAACGCGTCGAAGAGCGGCAGGTCATCCGCATCGAAGCTGCCGGCGTCGCTGTGCCGGTTGGCGACCACCAGCGTCCCGAGCAGCATGCCCTCACCCTGCAGCAGGGTTGCCGTCGCGTCCCTGAATCCCTGCTCGCGGAGCCACGGACGCATCCGCGCGTCCGATTGAGTCGCGATGATTCCCCGCATCGCCGGCGCGCCGCGCGAGTCCGCGTTCAGCACGCCGCCCTTCGGCTCGGCGAGCAGCGGCACGAGGTGTTCGAGCTGCTCGGGGCTCAGCGCGGCGTCAACCAGGTCACATCTCCCCTCGGCGCTGCGGATCGTTCGCCACGACGTGGTCCCGGTGGCGGCGGGAAGCAGCGACACCGTCGCGACGTCCGCGCGCAGCGCCGTGCACAGCTGGTCGAGCAGCTCGGGAATCGCGGCCCCGTCGGTGCTCGCGCGCTGGAGCAGGTCGGTGGACGCGTAGAGGTGCTGGAGGCGCTCGCGCCGCCGCTGCTCCTGGGTGTACAGGAACAGCGCGACTCCGATGGCCGCCAGCGGTGTGAACAGGAGCAGCACCATCTGCGAATCGAGCCTGAGCAGTGCGGCGACCACGAGTCCGAGGCTGCAGTTGGCGATCCCGCCGACCACGACGATGACCAGCGGCGCAGCCCACTGCACGCGCCCGCCCTGCATGACCGTGATCGCCGCCGCGCTGAGACCGAAGCCGAGCAGCGACGAGACCAGCGTGAAGAGCGCCACCAACAACCACACGTCCGGACGGGCTGGGTCCATGGCGGGCAGGAGGTGGTGCGCCAGCACCGTGAGGGTCTCAGCCTCGAGCGCGAAGCTCGCCATATTGAAGATGAGCTTCACCGGCGCCTGCCGGCGAATCATGCCGAGCGCGATCGCACCGCCGATCACCCGCGCCAGGACGAGCTCACCGGGGGAGACCAGGAAGACGCCGACGACGAGCGGGATCTCGCTGAGCGAGTAGGTCTGCGACGTGCGCCGGAACTCGATCGACACGCGCCACGACTCGCAGCAGCCGAACAGGGCCACGAAGGTGGCGACGAGATACCACGTGGAGCCTCGGGTAGGCCCGAGCGGCAGGACGGCGAGCACGTACACGACGGCCGCGGCGACAACGACGAGCGTGGTCAGCACGCGGATCGGCGTCAGCACCGGCACGCCACGACCGGGCACCTGGCCTGCTCCCGCGCGCGCCTCATCGTCCCGCGGCTCGGCGGTCACCGCGGCTCGGGGGACGTCATGACCATCCGTCAATCGCAGTCTCTCCGGCGTAGGCCTGACGCCGGCCTCCGGCGGGCCCCCCTCAGGGGCTGCCGAGAGTTATACGCCTGACGCTCCAAACGCGTCATCGCGGTCCGGCATCGCGCCTGTGACGGCAGGCACGAGAAGGACCCGCCGGGAGGCGGGCCCTACGTCGGATCAGTCGGGGAAGGTCGCCGTTCCAAGCGTGACGCTGGCGGTGTGCGAGGTCCCCGCCTGGTCGGTCCAGGTGACCGAGACCGACTGGCCGGGCGAGAAACCCGCCATGGCGTTGTGGAGGTCGTTCGAGGAGGTGACCGTGTGGCCACCGATCGAGGTGATCAGGCTCTGAGCCGTGATGCCGGCATTCGCCGCGGGGCTGCCGGGTGACACCTGGGACACGATCGCGCCGGCGCTCCCCCCGGAGGTCACGCCGACCCCGAGGAGGGCGGCGTTGCCGATGTGGATGTTGGTGCCGCTACCGCTGCGGATCTCGTTGACGATCTGCATGGCCTTGTTGATCGGGATCGCGAACCCGGTGGTCGGGGTCGTCTGCCGGCCGGTGACGCCGGATTGCTGGCCCGCGGTGGTCATGCCGACCACCTTCCCGCTGCCATCGATCTCGGGACCGCCCGAGTCTCCGGGCTGGATGTTCGCCTGGACCTGGATCATGCCGGTCAGCGTTTCCTGGTCGCCGCTCTCGTCGCTCGCGGTGACCTGCTGGTCGAGCTGAGCGACCACGCCTGCCACCTCGGCCGGCGTGCCGCCACGACCGAGCGCATTGCCGATCACGGTGAGCTGGTCCCCGACGGAGAGGTTGCTCGAGTTGCCGAGTGGCACCGTGGGAAGTCCCGAGGCATCCTGCAGCTTCACCAGGGCGACGTCGTCGGCGGCGTCGTATCCGATGACGGTCACCTTGTAGACACGTCCCGCGCCGTCGATCTGAGCGGTGATGTTCACGGTGTTGTCGATCACGTGGTTGTTGGTGAGGACCTCACCGGACGACGTGATGATCATGCCGGTGCCGGAGACCGTCGCCGTCGTGTTTCCCGCGACGGCGGCATTGATGTCGACCACCGCCGCATCGATCGTCGCGATGTCCGATGCGGACGCCGAGCCCGAGCCATTGCTGGAGGGCGACGTGCTCCCGTTGCCGGTCGAGCCCGGGGGGTTGGTGGTGGAGTTCCCCGGCGTCAGCGACGCGGTGCTGTGGTTGGAGAGTGCCGCGCTGGTCACCGCCCAGCCGGTGCCGCCCCCGACGCCGATGCAGACGGCGGCGAGGATGGCCAGCGTGGTCCGCCGCATCGCTCGCGAGCGGCCGGTCGGGGTTGCGGTGGGCGGCCAGGACGGCGGACCCCATGTGGGATCGGCCGACCAGTGACCGTAGAGGGCTCCCGGGGGTTCGCCTGGGGGAGGCGGCGGTGGGTCGAAGGGGCGGTACTCCATGTCGCTGGTCATCATCCTGCTCCGAGGTTTTCAGTTGGGTGACACGCTCAGGATGGGGCCGCTCGCTCAGTGTGGACTGAGGCGATCCTGTGACGTTGCTGAGACCGTCTCCTCCGGGGGTTCGGGAGCGCCGGGGGTCAGGTGAGCGCTCACTCCGCGATGGCTCCCGCGCCACGCGGCACGGGCGCGAAGATGTAGTAGACGGCCGTCGCGCCGGTGATGGCGAGGGCGATGGGCGCGCTGACGAACGCAACCACGAACACGACTGCATAGAGGATCCCGCCGAGCGAGGTGCGCAGACGCGTGGTGCGACGCTGATCTGCGGGCACGTGCACGTGGCTGCGCCCCTCCTGCAGCGACCACTCGAAGATCGCAGCAAAGCTCAGCGCCATCCCCTCCATGACGACCGCGTACAGAGCCATCGCGATGTGCGAGTTCGCGTTCGCGGTCGTGAGGTATGCGGCCACCATCGCGGTCGCGAACGGGATCAGCACCACGAAGAGCAGCAGCACGAGATTGAGAAAGAGGAGGGTCCGATCGACCCGGGCGATGAGATTCATCCGGGCGTGATGGTTCACCCAGATGATTCCGATGATGAAGAAGCTCACCGCATAGGCGGCGAACTCCGGCCAGCGGTCGCCGAGCTGGGTGAGCAGCCGTCCCTGGCCGGGCTGCGGGACGATGAGGTCAAGGGCGAGCAGCGTGATCGCCACCGCCAGGACGCCGTCGCTGAACGCCTCGAGGCGCGCTTTGCTCATCGGGCCCTCGCAGGGGGGTGGGATCGATGCCGGTCATCGTCGGGCATGCGTGGCGGTGAGCGTACACGGAGGTGAGCGGTCGCCCCATCCGGCCGCTCCGCCTGCGCCGATCCGGCCGGATGTGTCCGCGCCGGGCGCGCCGGAGGTACCATCGGTCGGCCGTGGGCCCCGCGCCCCGGCCGTCCTTGAACTCGCCGATCCACTCCACGTCCCACCAGAGGTTCGAGGTTGTCTCGCTCTCGCGATTTCGACGTCCGCGGCACTCCGCGCCGCCGCCGCGCGTCTCTGAGAACCGGTCGCCGCCGGACCGCCGGGCGCGCCCTGATCGTGACCGGCTTCGCCGTCTCGATCCTCACCGGTGTCCTGCTGTACTTCCTGCCGGCGATCCAGGTCGCCCTGCGCGACACGGGCCAGACGAACACGTCGCTCGGAGGGAGTTCCCAGCTCAAGCCGGTGTCCGCGAGCGAGCACCTGTCGTCGACGTCGCCCTTCACGCTGCTGCTGCTCGGATCGGACAGCGACTCGAAGTTCCGAGGGGACTACCTGACGCAGTCGATGATCCTCACGCGGGTCGACCCGGTGACGAAGCACGTGACGATGCTGTCGATCCCGCGCGACCTGTGGGTGCGCCTCTGCAACGGCAGCAACGGCAAGATCGATCAGGCCTTCCTTCACGGTGGTGCGCAGTGCGCGATCCAGACCGTGGAGAAGGACATGAAGGTCCACATCGATTACTACGCGTGGATCGGGTTACAGGGACTGGTGTCCGTGCTCGATGACCTCGGTGGCATCAACGTCGTCGCGAACAACCCGGTGATGGACGACTACTATCCGGCCGACCTCTCCGGCGGCAGCCCGTTCGCGTACCAACGGGTCCTGGTGCTTCCCGGAGCGCAGCACATGAGCGGAGCGCTCGCCCTCCAGTACGTGCGAGCACGCCACGATGACGCATACGGCGACTTCGCGAGGTCGCAGCGCCAGCAGCAGGTGCTCATCGCGCTTCGCGCGAAGACGAAGCATCTCTCGATCGCCGACATCCCCAACCTCGCGGCGTCACTCGGCTCCGATTTCCAGACCGACATGAGCATCGGCCAGGTGAGCGGGCTGCTGCCGGTCGCGGGCTCGGTGGCGCTGGCGTCGATCACGCAGGTCGTCCTGCTGTCGCCGTACACAACCAGCGAGTACGTGGCCGGGCAGGACGCGTTGAAGCCCAACTGGTCGCTGATCCGGCCCGAGGTCGCCAGGTACTTCCCCGTGACGTCGTGACGGCATGAAGCGAACGCTCATCCTCATCGTGTTGATGGTCGCCAGCTGCGCCGCGGCGAACCGGACGCTCGCGGTGCTCCAGACCCACACGAACGCGGGGAGTCTCGTCAACACCACGAGCCCGCAGGTGACGCTGCCGGGGACGATCTACGTCGCGCAACAGGGAGCGATCTTCGCGATCAAGGGCACGAGCGTCCGGCGCCTTCCACTCCCGTCCGGTGGCGCGTGGATACAGCCGCGCACGCTGCCGGACGGCTCACTGCTCGTGGTCCGCCGCTTCGAGGAGTACTCCGACCTGTACCACGTGTCCGCGTCCGGACGCGTGCTGAGCAAGATGACGAGCGACTACCAGTCCAGCGTCAGCCGCACGCTCCAGCTCAATCACTGGATCCTCTGGCCGGCGGTGAGCCCAGACGGCGCCACGGTCTTCTTCGCGACCGACGCGCCCAAGCCCGCTCCCCGGCAGAGCTACGAGGTCGACTTCTCGTTGTGGTCGGCTCCGGTGGGCGGTCCGATCGCCATCGGCGACGCCGGTGTGGCCGGGGGCACCCGGTGGTCGGTGCCCGACGCCTATACGGGCGGCGACATCGAACCGATACCGCTCCCGGACGGCGACATCCTCTATGCGAGCTATGCGAACTCCGGGAAGGGGCAGGTGCAGTCGGTGCTGGGGCTCCAGACGGGGCCGCGGAGCCGCATGGTGTCGCTCACCAGCCCCGCGCAGGACTGCGGGAGTCCGGCGGTCGCGGCCGACGGAGCGACTGTCGCGATGGTCTGCACCAACGGCGGACAGACCGCCGACCTCGAGGTCGCGACGCTCGAGGGTGCGACACTCAGCGCGCCGCGGGTGCTGGTGCCCGACTGCCTGTGCAACTCGCCCTCATGGTCGACGAGCGGAACCAACCTGCTGTACATGGATGCATCCGACCCGGACGGCAACTTCGGGCTCTGGTACATCGCCGCGGCGACCAACCTGCACCCCCGGGCCCCGCGGCGTGTCACCGACACCAGCGTCGACCTCGATGCGACGTCGGCTGCTACCTGGATCGGGTGAAGGCTCCTCAGCCGGCCGGCTGCGTGAGGTCGTAGACGGTCACACCGTCGACCTGGCTCGCCGTGTAGTGCTGCTGCACCCACTGCGCGATCTCGCTGGAGGTGCCGCTCCCGCCGCCCGCACCCGAGCCGCCGCCGAGGAAGTAGTGGATCCGTCCCTGCGCGACGTACGCCTCGAACTGCGCCAGTGACGGCGCGGGATCGGTGCCGTTGAAGCCGCCGATCGCCATGATCGGGTCGCCGGTCGCGAGCTGGTATCCCGCCGCCGAGTTAGCGTCGATTGTGGCAGCAACCCACGAGTAGCTCGACGCGGTCTTCTCGAGCAGCTTCACCAGCGCGGCGCCCGGCGCGCTCGCGTTGAGGAACGATCCGCCGTTACCGGGTGCCGACCCCGCGCCGCCGGCGGGTCCGCGGCTCGAGCCGAGTCCCCCACTGCCGAAACCGCCGCCGCCGAACGCACCCGGCCCTCCGAGGCCGCCGGTGCCAAGACCGCCGGGCGGGCTGAATCCGCCCCGGGGCCCGAAACCGACGCCGCCGGCGCCGGCCGGCCTGCCGGACAGAGCGGCGGTCACCACCGGCCCCGCCGACGGGATCGCCCCGCTGTGCGGTGTCAGCATGGTGTTGATCGTGTACGCGCCGGGGCCGGCCAGAGCGGCGGTCAGTCCGGCCACGATCACCGCTGCCGTGGCGGCCCGGCTGCGGATCAGCGGCAGCCCGACGAGGGCGATCGCCACGCCGATGCCGATCGCGGCCACGGCAGGGGCAAGGCCGGGCACGAATGCGGCGCTTCGCTGCAGTAGGATCGCCGACCAGACCGCCGTGGTTCCAAGGGCGGCGGCGAGCGACAGACGAGCCCACAGCCGCGAGCGGCGCTGCCACAGCAGCACGCTGCCGATGCCGATCAGGGCGCCGATCGAGGGGGCGAGCGCCACCGTGTAGTACGGGTGGATGATCCCGGCGGCGAAGCTGAAGACCGCCGCGGTCACCACGAGCGAGCCGCCCCAGAGCAGGAGCGCGGCCCGGGTGCGATCCGTGCGCCCCGAGCGAAGCGTGAAGGCGAGCCCGGCGACCAGCAGGATGAGGGCGGCCGGGAGGAGCCAGGAAATCTGGCCGCCGAAGTTCACGTTGAACAGGCGGTCCCACCCGGTCGCTCCCCACATCGATCCTGCGCCGCCGGTGCCACCGACGCTGCCCGTCTCGTTGCCGGTGATGCGGCCGAAACCGTTGTAGCCGAAGATGAGATTCAGCAGGCTGTTGTCCTGCGAGCCTCCGATGTACGGCCGGTCGGCGGCCGGGATGAGCTGGGCGATCGCGACCCACCAGCCCGAGGCCGCGACCATCACCGCCGCGGCGATGCCGAGCTGGGCGATCCTCCGGCGCACCGACACGGGGGCGGCCATCATGTACACGAGGCCGAACACCGGGACGACCAGGAAGCCCTGGAGCATCTTGGTGAGAAACGCGAAGCCGATCAATGTGGCGCCGAGAACCAGCCATCTCGTCTTTCCGGCCTCGATCGCGCGCACCGTTGCGTAGGTCGCCACGGTGAGCAGCAGGACGAGCAGGGCGTCGGGGTTGTCGAACCGGAACATCAGCGCGGCAACCGGTGTGAGCGCGACCGTCGCGCCCGCGATGATCGCGGCGGCCGGGGGGAACCACCGGCGAACGGTGAGGTACGTGAATCCCACCGCCGCGACGCCCTCGAGCGCCTGCGGCACGAGGATGCTCCAGGCGTTGACCCCGAAGATCCGCGCGGAGATGTCCATCACCCACAGCGACGCGGGCGATTTGTCGACGGTGATGAAGTTGGAAGCGTCGAAGGATCCGAAGAAGAACGCCTTCCAGCTCGTCGACCCAGCCTGCACCGCGGCGGAGTAGAAGGCGTTGGCCCACCCCGACGCGCCGAGGTCCCAGAGATAGAGGAGTGCCGCGACGCCGAGCAGGCCGATCAGTGAGGGGCGAACCCAGGCTGCGTCGTCCTCCCGGCCGCGAACCAGCTGCCGGGCCCACCGCACGGGCGGCGGCACCCGGTCTCGGGAGGCGCCGCGCTCGTCCGGACCCGGCAGCGCGATCGGGACGGCCAGGCGTGGACCGTCGAAGAACGGTCGTGAGGTCATGCCCTCACTCTGTTGCCGCCGCCTTACCGCGGGCTGAGAGGATCCTCAGAGTCCGCTGTGAGGCGCGGGAAGCCTAGGGCAGCAGGTGGTCCGGCGTGCCGTTGAAGCCGACCTCGACGCTGAAGGTGTCACCGGCGGTTGCACTCGCGGCCACGTCGTAGACGAGGCTCCAGTATCCCGCGGTGAAGGTTTGCGGCACCTGCATCTGGATCTGGACCCACTGGCCCTGGTAGATGGCGCCACCCCCCGACCCCGCCGTCTGGAAGCAGGCGGTGCACGAGCCGCCGCCGGTGCCCGGCCATGTCCCGAGCGCTGACACGTTCGTGCCGCCGCCCGGTGGACTCGCGCCGCCGAGCGATGCCCCGAGGTCCGTCATGCTGACCGCCGGCGCCCATGTGGTCCCGTCCGGTTCTCGCAGGCCGACGTATGCGGCGCCTCCTCCGACGTCACCGAGGTCGTACAGATCGATGTCGATGACCTGCCCGGCGTACGACGCGTCGACGTTGAAGAGCGGGATCGAGAACTGCCTGGTGGTGGCGCCGTTCACCGGCGTGTAGACGATCATGTCGTCCATCGCCGAAGCGGTGCCGCAGCTGGCGCACGCCGAGCCGGTGATGGTGCCGAGGGTGTTCGTCGGCGAACCGTTGTCAGAGACAAGGCGCACGGCGTAGCCCTTGTGCGCCTCGGATTGCGCATCGGTCGGCGTGGACGGATACGAGCAAGGCCCGGAGGTCGCCGCGCAGGTCGGGGACCCGTTCCACTGGAGTGTGTCGACCTCGAGGCGGTAGTAGGCGCTGACGGTCGCCGAGGCAGGGTTGCTGAGGTAGGCGCCGATCTTGTTGGTGCCGTTGTACAGGTTCTTGTCCTTGGTGTTGGTCGGCGTGAAGTTGAGTGCGGAGATCCAGGACTGATATGTGACCGGCGTATAGCCGGACTTTGTCGTGGCAGTGGGGCAGGACGCACCTGGGGTGTAGTACGAGTAGCTCGAGGGGAGGCTGTGTGCGTCGTACGGATAGAAGACCTCCTGCCCGATCTTGGTGTCTCCCGATCGTGAGGACAGTGTGGATACCTGATAGATCGTGTACTCCATCGCCGAGTAGTCGGTGCAGGGCGGTGGCGTACTCCACGCATCGAAGCTCGAGTCGTTCTCGTGGTAGCAGTACCCGGAAGCGTTGGGGGTGCAGTTGTCGGGGGCAAAGCTGGGATTGAAGATCTGAACGTCGGCGGACTGGCCCGGCGGGATGGTGATCAGGTAATTCGATCCGCCTTGATAGTTGAGGGTTGCGTCGGGAGCCACCGTGCCCGCCTCCGCGCTGATCGCGTGATAGTCCGGCGCGGAGGCCGCGCTGCAACCATCGCTGCCCGTCGGTCCGCATCCGTTGGACGGCTCCTTCGGCGAGGGAGTGAAGGCGTCCCCCTCCGAGCGCGGGTTGCCCCACCCCTCGGTGCGCTCGAAATAGAAGTTGTTTCCGCCCGAACCGAGGCTCGCCAGGTCGGATCCCTGTTGCGACCCGGACTGCCCAAGCGAGATCGGAGGCAGGTAGATGGCGGTCTCCGACCGCACCACCGTGTGCGAGCCGAAGCCGACGATGCGAAGGAAAATGGTCGACACGGACACGGAGATGGTGACGGTCAGCTTGTTGTCCGCGGGCTGCGCGGTGACGACGCACGGCGAAGGCGCCGGCGAGCCGGCGCACGCGTTGCCGGAGCCCGCGTTGGCGAAGCCGTCGCGCGCCGCCTCCACGAGCGCGGCATTCTGCGCGTCCGCGTAATCGCCCGGGAGGTAGGCCACACCCGCCAGCGCGGCCGCCGCTGCGGCGCGCTCGACCTTGTTGCTGGTCAGGTAGCTCGTGCCCGCGTCGACGGCGAGTCCCGCGATGACGAAGAGCAGGACCGAGGTGAGGGCGAAGATCACCATCGCCTGTCCCGTTGCGGAGCGCCGGGAGGGCCGGTTCGGTGCTGGTCTCATTGTCTTCCTCACGATGTCGGGGCGAGCCTCATGACGGTGTATTGGGTGTCGGTCTGCGTAAAGAACGACAGAGTTGGCGACGTGTACTTGAAGACCAGACGAACGCCCAGCTCCGCCTCGCTTGGGTGTGTCTGGCCGCGCAGTGACAGCGTGAACGTGCACGTCGTACAGGGGAACTGGGCGACGTTGTTGACCACGGTGTAGCTGTCGATCGGTTCGGTAACGCCGGCGCAGACCGGGGTCCACGCGTTGACCAGTGCGCTCGTGCAATACGCTCCGTTGTTCGGCGGGCACGAGCCGGAGCTGAACGGCGTGATGCCGATGCAGCCGTTAGGCTGGTAGATGTCGATCTCGGTCACCTTCGCGTTGGTGAGCTGCGGAGAGACGATCGGGATGACCTGGTCGATGATGTAGGTGTCGACCTGCGTCTGCGTCAGGCTCAGGTCGCTGCCGTTGCCGAGCTCGGCGGCGAGGCGCGCGCCGGCACGGGTTGCCTGCGCGGCGGCATTGTTGTCGTCGATCAGGTTCGCCGCGGTCCACGACCCCAGGAAGAGAATCATCAGCACCGGGAGCAGGAACGCCATCTCGACCATCGCCTGGCCCTTCCGGGCGTCACGGCGCCTTCTCATACCTGCGGCTCCAGGCGGAAGAGGTTGACCGTCGTCGAGTTGAAGGTCGTCGTCCCGATGAGCAGCGTGTAGGAGAACTTGATGACGAGCTTCGCGTAGTCGGGCGAGGGGCCGACGACCCGGGTGCCCGGATCCCACATCTGCGTCCCGATCAAGGTGCCTGTGTTCGTGTACCGGTTCTCGCAGAGTTGGGTGCCGGAGCCGCAGGTGCTGGCATCGCTGAAGACGCCGCTGTTCACCGACTCCTTGTAGATGTCGACCTCAGTCACCTTCACCAGGGGAGTGCTGGTGAGGCCGGTGTTGTCCATCCTCGAGATCGCCACGGTGTCGGCGTTGTTCGGGGCCGTGGCGAGCGGGTTGTCGTAGTTGCCCTCGGCGGCGAGGGCCGCGACCCCGATGTCGGCGGCGTACTGCATCGCGTTCGCCCCGTACAGGTAGAAGCCGGCGTTCATGATCGAGAAGAGCAGGAAGAACAGCAGGCTGCCCACGATGGCGAACTCGACCAGGCCCTGCCCCCGGGCCTCGCGCCGCCGCATCCGCCTGACACGTGTATGAATCGTCGATCCTCCAGATCCGCTGAGCGAGGGTGTCCGCGACACCTGCCCGTCCACCCGAAGCCAGTATCGACGCGATCCGCCCGTTGCTCGATGGCGAGGTGTGAAGAGTTGGTTGCAAATGGTCACGGATCGCCGATACGCCCGATCGCCGGCGCGCTGCACCTTGGTCGGCCGGCCAACCATCCACGTCGGAGTGGCTGACGACCTCGATCCAATCGTCCCTGGTCCACAAGGTGCTTGCCGAAGCCGTTACACAAGTGCAATTAATGCGCGACAAGCAATTCCCACGGACGCCCGGCTGGAGGTCGACATGAGCGTGAGCGCCAGGACCATCGACACCCTGCTCGACGAACGGCGCACGTTCGCTCCGAGCCCCGAGTTCCTCGCCGACGCGAGGGTGACGGACCAGAGCCTCCACGACGCCGCAGCCGCCGACCCCGAGGCGTTCTGGGCCGAGCAGGCCAGGAAGTACGTGACCTGGTACCGCCCCTTCGACAAGGTCCTCGAATGGAACCTCCCCTTCGCGAAATGGTTCCTGGGCGGCGAGCTCAACGTCTCCTACAACTGCCTGGACCGTCACGTCGAGGCGGGCCGCGGCGAGAAGGTCGCCTACCACTTCGAGGGCGAGAAGGGCGACACCCGCGCGATCACCTACTCGGAGCTGCTCGCCGGCGTGTGCCGCCTGGCGAACGCCCTTCGCCGGCTCGGCATCCGGCGCGGCGACCGGGTCGGCATCTACATGCCGATGATCCCGGAGCTGCCGATCGCGATGCTCGCGTGCGCGAGGATCGGGGCGGCCCACTCCGTGGTCTTCGGCGGGTTCAGCGCCGAGGCGGTGCGCGACCGCATGAACGACGCCGCCGCCGTCGCGATCATCACCGCCGACGAGGGGTGGCGGCGAGGCAACGTCGTGCCGCTCAAGCGCAGCGTCGACGAGGCCTGCGAGAACTCCCCCACGGTCAAGAACGTCGTGGTGGTCCGCCGCACCGGCAACGAGGTCCCGATGACGGAGGGCAGGGACCACTGGTACCACGAGCTCGTCGCGAATGAGGCCGATACGTGCGAGCCCGAGCACATGGAGTCCGAGGATCTCCTCTTCACGCTCTACACGTCAGGCACGACGGCGAAGCCGAAGGGCATCAAGCACACGACGGCCGGGTACCTGCTCTACGCGATGTTCACGCACGACTACGTGTTCGACATCCAGCCGGACACGATCTACTGGTGCGCGGCCGACGTCGGATGGGTGACCGGCCACTCCTACATCGTCTACGGGCCGCTCGGCAACGGCGTCACGTCGGTGATGTACGAGGGCACCCCCGACTATCCGAACAAGGACCGCTGGTGGGCGATCATCGAGAAGTACAAGGTGAACGTCCTGTACTGCGCACCGACCGCCATACGGACGTTCATGAAATGGGGAGCCGAGCACCCGCAGGCGCACGACCTTTCCAGCCTTCGCCTCCTCGGCACGGTCGGCGAGCCGATCAACCCCGAGGCGTGGATGTGGTACCGCCAGTACATCGGCGGCGACCGGGTCCCGGTGGTGGACACCTGGTGGCAGACGGAGACGGGCGGCATCATGATCGCTCCGCTGCCCGGTGTCACCACGCTGAAGCCGGGATCGGCGACCAAACCCCTGCCCGGCATCGGCGCCGCCGTCGTCGACGAGGCCGGCAAGCAGGTTGCGCTCGGTGGAGGCGGCTACGTCACCCTCACCAAACCATGGCCGGGCATGCTGCGCGGCATCTGGGGCGACGACGAGCGGTACAAGGAGACGTACTGGAACCGCTTCGGCGACCAGTACTTCGCCGGTGACGGCGCGCGCATCGACGAGGACGGCTACTTCTGGTTCATGGGTCGCGTCGACGACGTCATGAACGTCGCCGGCCACCGCATCTCAACGGCCGAGGTTGAGTCGGCGCTCGTCGACCATCCCGCGGTCGCCGAGGCGGCGGTCGTCGCCAAGAGCGATCCCGAGACGGGTCAGGCGATATCGGCCTTCGTCACGCTGCGCGCCGGATACGACGAGTCGACCGACCTCATCGCCGAGCTGCGCGAGCACGTCGCCAAGCTCATAGGGCCGATCGCGCGGCCCAAGTGGATCGCGTTTACGCCAGATCTGCCTAAAACTCGAAGTGGGAAGATCATGCGCCGCCTGCTCCGCGACATCGCCGAGAATCGCAAGCTCGGCGACACCACGACGCTCGCCGACGCGGGCATCGTCGCGGACCTCCAGCGCCGCGCCACTGAGGAGGAATCGAAAGAACAGTAGAACGGTCGCGATGGGGGTTCGTTCGTCGTTCGAACACGCGCCGGAGTGCGAATGACTCCGGACACTTTGGAGGGCTACCAACCTATGGCACAGGTATCAGGGGCGACACAGGCGCCTGCAGCGGCGCCGGCGCTTGTCCCATTTGCAAACCCGGCACCACTGGGTCTGGTGGGGTTCGGCCTCACCACACTGCTGCTGTCACTGACCAACGCGAACATCATCCCGCCGACGTCGGTGCCGATCGTGCTCGCGCTGGCGCTTCCCTTCGGGGGCGTCTGCCAGGGGGTCGCCGGGCTGATCGCGTTCCGCAACGGCAACACGTTCGCGGCCACGGCGTTC
Source organism: Candidatus Dormiibacterota bacterium (assembly GCA_963848445.1). Lineage (GTDB taxonomy): Bacteria > Chloroflexota > Dormibacteria > Aeolococcales > Aeolococcaceae > Palsa-851. The sequence goes on along the minus strand of CAWKDT010000020.1, from coordinate 201,917 downwards.
CTGAGTTACGGCGCCTTCTGGTTCAGCTTCGTGTTCATCAACACCCTGTTCGGATCCGCGCTGCCGAAGGATCCCACCCCGATGCTCGGCATGTACGCGCTCGGCTGGGGCATCTTCACCGCCTACATGTTCGTCGCCTCGCTGGCGGGGTCGAGGGCCGTCTCGGTGGTCTTCTTCCTGCTGACCATCACGTTCGTCGCGCTGGCGATCGGCTTCTGGGGCCACGACGCCGCCGGCAAGGGTTTCACAAACATCGGTGGATGGCTCGGCATCCTCACCGCAATTGCCGCCATGTACACCTCCTTCGCGGACGTCGCGAACGCGAGCTTCAAGAGGACTGTCCTGCCCGTCTGACGACGGGTACCCGGTGACGGCGGCGCGCGGCCCCGAAGGGCCGCGCCGCTGCCGGCCGAGGCGTGGCCGGCGAAGGGCGCGCGGGCCGGGAACCGAGCGGCCCGGCGGATCGCGTCAATGCTGCTGGTTCGCCCCGAGCGGAGAGGGAGGTGAGAGGGCTCGCCCGTCGTCCACACCATTGGACTGTCGGCGACCGCGCGCCGCGCCCGTCTGACCAGCATGGGGCCGTCCGATGACTTCGAGGAGTTGCCCAGCTGCCTGCGACGGACCCCGCAGCTCCCGGTACATCTGGCGCTCGAGCGCATCGACCCTCTTGCCCATCTCGCCGAGCACGAACCTCAGGACAAATCTCCCGGCAGCGATGTCGGGCTCGCCTGTCGCCGGCGTCTTTGGCATCGAGCGTATGAGGTCGATGAGTTGCACAGCTTCGTCGAGAGCCTCCTCGTGTAACGCCTGCACCACCCCGGAACCGAAGAGCTCGAGTTGAGCACGCGATCTCAGGACGGTCGCCAGATCGCGCTGTCTGCTGGTCGCATGCGCCTCGTCAGGGAAGGCAAGCGGGCGAATCGTCTGCAGGTATGCGTGCCAACCGAGCGCCGTCTCGAGATATGCAGCCGATCGCCGCTCTTCGATGCGTGCCTCATCAACGGAGCGTAGGAGCGTCGCCTTGGTTCGTCGCGCCCGTTGGACGCCAACTAACCCAACCAAGGCGCCGAGCAGCCCCGCTGCCACGATGACGAGACCGAGAGTCCACGTGGGCGTCATTAAGGTGAGGTTATCCTGACCCTCACCCGGGTCGCTGCTGATGCCGGCTTCGGGCGCACAGACCCGGGAGGTTAGCGACGCATTTGGCGCGTTGCGTGGATTCTGCGCCCAGCGGACAGACTTCATCGGTCGGAATCGCGCCCGCAGACGCCGATGCTGATCCCGGGTCAATCCGCACCGGCGTTGACCCGGGGCCACAAGCACCGAGTTCCGTGTTGTAATGGCGCCGACCGAGCCCGGCCCTTCATCCCGCTCGTTGCCATTGATCGGCTGAACACACTGCGGACCTGGACACTGCCACGGCGGCGCGGTGCCCCAATGGAGATGAATCGGTGGTCTCTACGGATGCAGCAGAGTGCATACGGGAATGGCACGAGGTCGCGTCGCGGATCGCGAACCGTGGTGCCACGGAGCAGATGTTTGTCTTCCGAGGCATGAGGCTGACCGTCCCCCCACGTGGCAAGCAGATCACGGGTGTCCATCATCTGCTCGGCGAGGCGGTGCTTGCGGAGGTTCGCGATGGTGACCGCGTCCTCGACGTAGGGACCGGAAACGGGATCAACGCCATTCTCGCAGCATCGCGGGGAGCCCAGGTTGTGGCCGTCGACCTCAACCCGCAGGCGCGCGATGCGGCTCGAGAAAACGTCGGGCGAAGCGGCCTCGCGGAACGAATCGAGATCAAACACAGCGATCTTTTCAGCGATGTTGAGGGCCGATTTGACATCATCGTCTTTGAACCGCGCGTTAGCGGGTTCTTTCTTGATGAACGACGTGCGGTCGCTACCATGAGCGAGAACCCACGCGGTATCACGAACGTCGTCCGCCAGGCGAAGCGGCACCTCAGTCCGAGCGGGAGGATCCTCTTCTTCGTAGGGCCCTCATCGGACCAGGCGCACCTCATGGAGGTGGCCGCCGAGGAAGGATTCATGGCGCACCTGATCGCGCAAGAGGGGCTGATCAGGGATGGTGTCTCTGTCGACTACTTCACGTTCGGCTTGACCTCGAGGTCTGAGCCCGACGGTTATTAAGGCGTGGGATCCATCGCGTTAAGGCGTCTCTAACATCCTGAGAACATCTCGTTCACAGTGCGCTGAGACGGCGATTTCCCCTTGCAATGGGGACGGGCGGCGACGCACTATCGTTGTGAGAGTTGACAACGCAATCGGAGGACGCAGACGCACGGAATGATCCTGCGGCTCATCGAGAGTACGAGTGGACCCTCCGATCTTCCAAGCACAACTCCACCCCCTTTATCGAGAGGGCGGGGCATCCGAGCCCCGTCCTTCTCACTTATCGAGCGGCGGGGTGAGCGCCGACGCTAGTACGAGCCGCGTGCGGTGATGAGCGCCGGAATGGTCTTTGCGAGGATGTAGAGATCCATCGTCAGCGACCAGTTTTCGACGTAGAAGAGGTCGTAGCGCACGTAGTCCTCGAACGCGAGATCGTGCCGGCCGTTCACCTGCCACAAGCCCGTGAGGCCGGGCTTGACGCGAAGCCGCGCGCGCTGACTTTCGGCGTATCGCGTGGCCTCTTCCGGCAGCGCGGGCCTCGGTCCGACAAGGCTCATCTCGCCGCGCAGCACGTTGAAGAGCTGGGGGAGCTCATCGAGGGACGTGCGCCGAAGCAGGCGGCCAACCTTCGTCACTCGCGGGTCGCGGCGCATCTTGAAGAGCAAGCCGTCGGCCTCGTTGTGCGCGGCCAGTCCGTCCCGCTGAGCGTCTGCGTTCACCACCATCGTACGGAACTTGAAGATGGTGAATCCACGCTCCTGGGCGCCGACACGGCGTTGGCGGAACAGCACGGGACCGGGGCTGCTCATGCGGACGAGCATCGCGATTCCAAGCATCAGCGGAGCGCTGACCACCAGGGCGATCGAAGTCACGAACAGATCGAGGCATCGCTTCTGGACCCGTTGACGGCGCGAAAAGCGATGCCGGCGCAGCGAGAACAGCGCCATGCCGTCGATCGGCTCGAGGATGACGCGGGCGGCCCCCAGGTTGGGGAGGCCCGGCGAGACACGGACATTCACATCCGCGGACAGCGCCGAGTCGATGAGCTGGAGCGTGGCCCCACCTGCGGCGCTTCCGGCGATGATCACCGCGCGCACGCCGTGGGCCGCGCTGATGGGGGCGATATCCTCCACCGTGCCCAGCACCGGGATCCCGTCCATGACCTCGAGGCCGGACCGGCTGACCTCGACGAATCCGCAAACTCGGTAGCCCATCCACGGGCGGCGCTGAAGCGTGCGCGCCAAGGCTCTCGCTTCGTCGTTGGTCCCGGCAATCAATGTCACCTGGCTGGTGATCGCGTGGGCGTTGAGCGTGTGAGTCATCCGGCGTGTCACGAGCCGTCCGGTGATGACGGTGACGAGGCATATGACGAGGAGCGCCGGGATGAGCTCTCGGCGTGGATCGGTTTCAGTCTCGAACGTGATCAGCACCACCAGGAGCACTGACATCACCGCGGCGTTGACCAGACGGCGCAACTCCGCGGTGGCGTGGGTCGGCCGCCGCAGATCGTAAAGTCCGTAGATCGCAAAGACCACCGGCCAGATCGCAACCGTTGCGAAAACGACCGGCCGGAACGGGTCGGGTCCTCCGACCTTCCCGTTGTACAGGTCGAGGACGATCCTGGCGAGGAAATAACCACCGACCACGGCCACGATGTCGACGGCAAATGTGGTGATGGCAAGGATCAGAGCCCAGGGGCGCTCAGCAGGAGCCTTCGTTCCCCACGCGGCGGGAGGCGCGGATCGAGCCTGCGCTTCGCCGATCAACTCGATCTCAAGTGCCTCGGGCACGTTCATGGCGACTTCCGACGCCAGACTTGAGCCTAGATGTGCCTCTTCAGCAAGCCCCACGACCGTTCCCCCTTGTCGATGCCAGCGATGCCGCTGAAACGGCGCCCCGGGTGTCCGCACCACCCCCGATTCCGTTCCCCTCGGCGATTCTAACGTCGCGTCACACGCTCGTCAAATGACGCCCTTCGTCCCCTTGGCGCGATCTTGGGAGGAGGGGAAGCGAACATGAGCCCCATGGAGGCACGGGTATGGTCGGCACGCTTCGAAGACCCCGGTCTTTGACAAGGAATCGACGCGTCCGTCATGATGCGTTCGGACGGATCTACCTTCGGAAGGGCCCGACGGCGCTTGGGGGCGCAGACGTCGGATCTCGTTTCCGCAGAGTAGTCGGCTGACTAGGGGGACCCATGGAACGCCCGATCGCAGGAGTGTCAGCGCTGATCATGGGCGCGGCCGCCATCGGCTTCGGGCTGGCCGGTTGTTCGGCCGCTCCGCGGGATGTGGTGATCGGTCTCCCGAGCGTCTCCACGCCTGTCGCCTCCGCACCGGTCTCGCTGGACAACGCCATCAACGAGGCGATCGCCAACGAACTCGCCCAGGTGAGCGTCTCCCAGAGCGTTGCTACTGAGTCGGCGAGCGTCGCCGCCGACCTCAACGCCCTGACCAGTGCCGGAAGCCTGAACCGCTCGGAGTTGATCGCCGCCCTCGTTGCGACAAGCGCGAAGCAGATCGCGAAGCGCGAGGGGGTTGTCGCGTCGTTGATCGCCGATGTTCGGTCCGACAAGTATCTCAACGGCGTCGATCCGGCCGGTCGCAGCCTCGGGCAGTCGTTGATCGCGATCCTCGACGGCGTCAACGCTCAGCTCCAGGCGCTGTCAGACAGGATCGCGTCCGATCAGCTCGCCGACCAGCTGCGCAGCGACGTCCTCAGTATCGGGCCGTCGACGAGGGTCTATGGCGTGTTCGTGCCGATGACCCACCTGGCCGTCGCCGCCGGCGACGAGTTGTACGAGCTGAACGCACTCGCCAACCAGGAACAGCCGCTCGCGAGTCAGGTCGCCGCCCACGCAGCCAGCGATCCCAACCATCAGAGGGAGTTGGCCACATTGAACGACCTCTCCGCGTCGATCACCGCTGCGAGAAGGACCGCGGGCAATGCCGCTGAGGCGGTGATGGCGATGACTCCGAGCGAGTACCCAGCCAATAAGTCGACGATCGTCGCGGCGCGCTCGGCGCTGGTCCAGCTGCGTTCGCCGCTGGGAAGACTCGGCGAAGCGAACGGCGACGTCAACGTGCTTCTTGCCCTTCTGTCGAATGCGTGAATAATGGCGAATGAGCATGCGAGCGGTCACGCCCAAGGGTCGGTACACGAGGTGAAGCGGACTGGCTTCACCCTGAAGCGGGCGGGAGGTCTTTCGGGGCTTGCCGGCGTCCTGTCCCTTGTTGTCAGCCCTGCTGACGTCCCAGGCGGCGGCCGCGGGTGGCAACCCGAATTTCGAGGGCATCATCTCCGCAGCCGCACCGACCGGCTTCATGAGCAGCCCTGACGCGTATGACATCTCGGGTGGACCGGCGGCAGTCGACTTCGACGTTCTCGCGACGAACCTCACCACGACGACCCAGGCGGTATCGCTGAACTTCTCAGCGCACCACATCCTCACCTACAACGGTGTGGATGTCTCGGACGGCCAACCAGGTCAGCCTGGAATCACCTTCAGCGGACCGACGGGTACCACGCAGGCCCTGATCGCGGGAACGCAGCACTTCACGGCGACGTGGGATCCGAAGCAGAGCGCCACGCTGTCGCTCACCTACACGTTCAACGCCTGCGGCTATTACCAGCTTGATGTGTGGGCGCCCTTCAACGGAGGCAGCAGCGGTCGCGATCGCGCCACGCTCGCTTCCGGCTTCATCCGGGTGCTTGGCTGCGACGCGTCGTCGCCCAGCCCCACTCCGTCACCCACGGGTGGGGTCGGAGGCGCGACGAGCACACCCACGCCCGTGGGCGGGGTACAGGGAATCACCACGCCGTCCACCGGTTCCGGTGGCGGATGGCTCGCGGTGGGGACCGCACTTGTCATCGCCGGTGCCGGTATGCTGATCGTTGGGAAGCGTCGGCACAGCACCGATATCTAGGCAACCACTCAAGGGGGAAAGCACAAGCCATGGAGATTCGCGACTACCTTCGGGCGATCCGCCGTGTTCTGTGGCTCGTCATTCTCATTCCGGTTGTGGCAGCGCTGGCGACCGGAGGCCTCGTGGAGATTCAGCCTTCGGCATACCAGGCGGATGCCTCTGTGGTGGTTCCCGCAATCAGCGCGGGCGGCTTCTCGCAGAGCGCGGCGTCCCAGTACGTTGACACGTTCAAGGATGTACTGGTCTCTCAGCCTGTCCTCAACGACGTCTCCCAGAAGTACGGGATTCCGACAAGCGAACTGGCGGACGGGCTGAGCGCGAGCACGATCACAGCGTCCAGCAACATCATTCACGTCGTCCTCATCGGCAAGGCTCGTCAGAACCTCCAGGGGGCCGTGCACGAGGCAACCGTCGATTCGCTCAATGCGATCGCCCAGCCCCGACTCGCCCAGGCACAGAATTCGGTGGCACAAGCCGAGACCGGGCTGCAGAGGGCGAACGGCGATTACAACGCCTTTGTCGAGACCACCGAGAATCCGAACCCGCCGACCGAGTTCAGCAACGCGCTGACTCGCCTCAGCCTGGAAGAGGGCGATCCTGCCAGTCGCTCGAGCTCAACCACGATGCGTCACACGTGGCTGCTGCGAATGCCCTGATCGCTCAGATCAACGTCCCAGCTCAAGGTGCTGGGTCGAGCAGGACGTGCAGTACCAGACGCTCAATGACGCGCTTTCGCGGCGCGGAGCACGAGCAACCACGCCAACCAGGAGCTCGTCGACGCTCAGGCGCTCGTCACCACGGATGGGGCTCCCGGCACAGTCACCACGGTGCCGGTCGTGCGGCTTTCCAAGCTCTCCAACACCATCCGGTTCGCGGGCATCGCGTTCGCCCTCGGGCTGATCATGATGCTCGGTCTAGTCCTCATCCTGGAGTTGATGCGAGCGGGCCGCCGCTCCGCCGACGACCCCGCACCGGAGCAGGAGGCATTCGCCTGGGGCGCCGAGCCCGCCACCGTGGTGCCGATGAGCTCAGCCGTGTCGGCGCGGGTGCCGAGCACGCCATCACCGGCGAGTGCGCCGACGCGCGATCCGTGGCGTGCCAGTCCGTCGGCGACAGCCGTGCTTCCCGTGCTCGGCGACAACGGACACACTGACGGCAACGGCCACACCAATGGGAACGGTCACGCCAATGGCAATGGCAATCGGAACGGTCACACCAACGGCAACGGCCACACCGCCGATGTCGAGGTGGACCCGCAGCGGAGCGAAGGCGGGCTTCTCCGGCGCCGTTAGCAGCATGCCGCCAGCCGCTTGGCGTCGGCGTGACGCGTTGAACTGATGTCTAGCACTGTTCTCTACATCGCAGGCACCGGCCGAAGCGGAAGCACGCTGCTGGCCAGCATCCTCGGCGAGGTCGACGGCATCTTCGCGGCCGGCGAGGTTCGCTACCTCTGGCAGCGGGGCCTCGCGGAAAGCCGCCTCTGTGGATGCGGGGTGCCGGTTCGCGACTGCCCGGTATGGAGCGCCGTCCTGTCGCACGGAGGGCACCTCGACGAACCCGAGCGCATGGACGGCGTCGTCGCTCTCCTCAAGCGGACGGGTAGGATCCGCAACCTTCCCGCGATCCTCGCCGGACACGTCTGGCCGGGCATCAACCCTGCGCGTTCGGCGTCGACCGCCAGGGATCGTGCAGCGCTCGGCGAGCTCTACGCGGCCATAGCCGAGGCGACCGGGAGCCGGGTGATCGTCGACTCCTCGAAGCTTCCGGCCTATGCAAACGTGCTCACCGCAACACCCGGCATCGACCTTCGAATCATTCATCTCATCAGAGACCCACGCGGTGCCGCGCATTCGTGGTCGAGCCGAAAGCCGCTCACCGATGGCGCCGCACGGACGCATATGGAGCAGATCGGGCCGGCGAAGAGCGCCGTCCTGTGGGACCTCTGGAATCTCTCCGGCGGGCTCCTCTTCAGTGGCTCGCCAGACCGCTACCTTCGCCTCCGGTACGAAGACTTCATCGCGAATCCGCAGGCGGCGGTGCGACACATCCTCTCGATGGTCGGGATGGAGGACGCGCAGCTTCCCTTCGTCGGAGGAAGCGAGGCCGTCACCTCCTTCAACCACAGCGTCGCAGGGAACCCGGACCGCCTGCTCCACGGGTTGATCCGCCTGCGACCTGACGATCGGTGGCGCACCGCGATGGCCCGCCGCGATCAGCGGCTCGTCAGCGCGATCACGCTGCCGCTCCTTCTCCATTACGGATATGAGCTGCGTCCGAGAACCGAGCGAGCGAGCCAGGAGACGATCTTCGATCGTGCCCCGCGAGGCGAAGGCTCAGCGTCGCGTGCGACGCGGCGGATCCGCCGCCACCTGAGGTGGATCCGCACCGAAGGTCTTGCTCGCGTTGTCGAGGAGGACGAGCTCAATCCGCTCGCCCGGGTGAGGGTCGCGGGGACCAAGCGACGCTGGCGCAGATCACACCCTCTGCCACCAGGATCGGCCACCCCGGTGTACCTGGTTGGCCTGCAGCGGTCAGGCACGAACATGCTCGCCCGCGGGCTCGACACCGCACCGGAGTTCGAGGTCCACAACGAGAACGACCGCGGGGCCTTCACACACTATCTGCTGCGGGATGACGCGGTGATCCGGCGGATTGTCATGGCGAGCAAGCACCAGTTCGTCCTCTTCAAGCCCCTCTGCGACTCGCATCGCGTCGATCGCCTGCTCGACTCACTCGGCACGCCATCGCCCGGGCGCGCGATCTGGGCGTATCGTGACGTTGACGGTCGCGTTCGGTCGGCTGTGTCGAAGTTTGGACGGAACAACCTCTTCGTGCTGGCGGACATCGCTGCCGGCAGAAGAACTGGCATGTGGCAGGCGGAGCGCCTCTCCGACGACACGCTCGAGCAGATCAGGAGCTTCGACTACTCCACGATGACCCCCGAATCCGCGGCGGCACTGTTCTGGTGGGTCCGCAACAGTCTGTACTTTGAGCTTGGCCTCGATCGCCGCGACGATGTGCTGCTCACTTCGTACCAGGACATGCTCGCAAGTCCGTCTGCAGCCATGCAGCACATCTGCCGGTTCCTTGGATTGGAATTCCGCACGGCGCTTATCGAGCACATCTCTCCGCGCGCCTCCGGCGGTGGACGGCCGCTCGATCTCGACCGGCGGGTCCGCATGCTCTGCACCCAGCTTCAGGAACGCCTCAATGAGGCGTTGCGCCTTCAAGGCGAGGGCTGGGCCGCCTAACTGGTGCGTCGTGAAAGCTGACGGAAGCACGCCGGCGTCCGGGCGGCAGTCAGATCGCGCACTCGTGCGCCAGTCCGGCTTGACCGGTGTCGCTGCGGCTGCGGGCGTGGCCGCCGGACTGCTCCTCGATGTGAGCATCGCCTTCGGCTTCGGAGCCGGAAGAAGCACCGACGCTTTCTTCGTGGCGGCTCGAATCCCGATCGGACTTGTCGCGATTGTCATGGTTGCGGCGAACCAGGCGCTGGTTCCCGCCTTCCGGACGTCATCGACCAAGCGCGGGGAGCGACCCACCGACCACCTCATCTCCATGGTGCTGTGCACCGTGGTCACGATCGGGCTCGCTCTGGTGGTGCTCTCGTGGCTGATCGCGGTGCCGCTCATCCGCATCACCGCTCCGGGTATCTCGGGCAGCGAGGCCGACCTGGCTGCGTCGATGCTCCCGATCGTGTTCGCGATGGTCCCGCTCGTGGCCGTCGCGGAGGTCATGCGCGCCTATCTGAATGCCCGATACGCCTTCGTCGCACCCGCCCTGATGACTGTGGTGCTCAATGGCCTGGCAGCTCTGCTCATCATCGGCGGACGCCTGCTGGGAGTGCACGATATCCATCTCGTCGCCTACGCCTACCTGGCGGGTGCTGCCGCACAGGCGGTGTTCATGTGCGGGATGGCACTCCGTCAGAGCATGCGGTTCCGGCCGGCCCTCGACGTCCACGACGACCATCTCCGCAGCATCGGGAAACTCTGTCTTCGTCCGGTGGCGGCTGCGGGCCTCAACCCGGTGGCGCGCATCGGCGAGCAGCTGATGGTGTCCTTTCTGCCACCCGGTTCGATCACCGTCCTCAACTACGGCTACCTTGTCGTGTCGGCGGTGGGCGGCACAGTGTTCTTCCGCTCTGTGATCGTCGCGCTCATACCTCGGCTCACGGACGCGCACAACCGCGACGGGCAGGCGGAGGTACGCCGCTTCACTGGGCTCGGCATGCGCATCATGCTCGCGATCAGCCTCCCGCTCACGGTATTCATGGCGACGCTGGCGCGACCCGGGGCGATCGCCGTGTTCGAGCGTGGGAGTTTCAAGCTCGCGTCCGCGGAACTGCTCGGCACGGTGCTTGCCGTGTACGCAATCAGCCTTGTCGGATCCGCCGTCCAGCGCGCGCTCCTCGCGCCGTTCTTTGCGCGGCTCGACACGCGAACCCCCCTGCGCAACACGATCTACGGAGTCGCGGCCAATCTCATCCTGCTCCCCATCTTCGTCCTCCCATTTGGACTGCACGATCAGATGGCGATCGTCGGGGTCGCCCTGGCGTACTCGCTCGCGCAATACGTCAATGTGGCACACGGTTGGTATCGCGTCTCCCAAGCTGACGGGAACCCGGGTCGGGGGCTTGTCGCGTACACCATGAGGCTGGTGACGGCCTCCGCGATCACGGCCGGCGTGATGATCGCCGTCTCGATGGCACTGGACCTCTACGGTTCAGTCGATCGCACCCACCTGCTCGTGTACACGCCCCTCGCCGGTCTGGCCGGGCTCGTCGTCCTTGGGGCGATGATGTCCCTGCTCAATGGCCGCGAGATCGCCGGCTGGAGGACTTCACTCTGGCGGCGGCGCTCCCGTCCGGGCACTGCGGGCAATCCAGAACCCGTCACCGATGCCACGCCTGGCGCGCACGGCCCGATTCCAGGACCGGACGCCATCGAGGACGGTGTGGACGTCGACCGGTCGGTCGACCTTGAGAGCACCGCAATCACCGCAAACTTGCCATGAGCGATGCGAGCCCGTACACTGATTTGGGAAACTGGCATCGGCAGGGGTGTTGGCTGCCCGGGGTTTCGGATCGGAAGGGGGCTCGCACAATCTTCGGGGTAGGCGGTCCCGTGGACAGGGGGAACGATTGATGGCGACGGCCATGATCCGTCGACCACCCGACATCCAGTCGGCGTCGCGGCGCTCGAGGGTCTTGTACGCGTTCTGCGCGGTTGTCATCCTGGCGCTGGCGGTCGAAACCAGCGTCGAAGCGGCCCTGGGTGGCAACAAACTCCTACTGGTCGTTCCGATCGGCGCGTTCGTCGGCCTGGGTCTCTTCGTGCTCGGGCTCGTGAACTTCGAGAACTTCGTCTTCACCACGGTTGCGATACGCGCGAGCCTCGATATCACCAAGACCGGAGCCGGCAACGGCGGCGCGTCCGGGGTGAACGCCGCCACGGCGTCGGCTCCTGGGGTTGATCCCACGGGCGCTCTGGCGATCCTCTTCATTCTCGTCTCGTTCTTGTGGGTGCTCATGCGAATTCGTGAGGGCCGCAAGTCGCCGCCCATGTCAATCCACCGGATCTGCCTGATGCTGTTCGCCCTGGCGGGGTTTCTCAGCGTCATCGATTCCGCGAGCCCGACCCTCAGCCTGCTGGAAGCGATTCGGGTTCTCGCCGTTGTGGTCATGCTCGCTGTGCTCGAGGTGATGCTGGTGGATCGCGAGATGATCAAGAAGTTGATCGCGTCGATCTACATATCGGCCGTGGTCCCCGTCGGCTACACCCTCTTCAACGTCGTCACCCATCACTCCCAGTTCACCAGTGGCGGCGTGAGCAGGTTTGAGGGGACGTTCGCGCAGCCCAACCCGTTCGCGATCTACCTGACGCTGCTCATCATCATGGGTGTGGCACTGCTTCCGCACCTGACCCAGAAGAAGAAGATCGGCATGTCGGTCTTGCTGTTCGGTTCGGTGGTGTGCCTGTACTTCACCTACACCCGGAGCGCGTGGATTGCCACGGTGCTCGGTGTGTTCGCCGTTGCGATCATGGGGCGCCGCCGGATGACGCTGGTGGTCATGGTTGCCGGCGTCATGGTCTCGGTCGTCGCGGTCCCATCGATCCTGCAGCGTTTCGCGGACCTGGGCACATCGACCAGCGCGGCCGGATATGCGTCCAACTCGCTGTCTTGGCGTTTCGACTACTGGGGTGAGGTGCTCCCGCTTGCGAACTCGGACCCGATCACCGGCATCGGTCTCAACATGAGTTCCCAGGCGACCAGTCAACAGAAGGAGCCACACAACGACTTCCTTCGCTCGTACGTGGAGACCGGCGTCATCGGGACGCTCGCGTACATCGCCCTGCTGATCAGCATGGGACTCGTTGCGCGTCATGCAATGACGTTCACACGCCGGCGACTCCGGAGCTATGAACGATCAGTAGCCGTGGGATTCGCAGGATGCGTGATGGCTTTCGTCATTCTCAGCATCGTGTCCAACGTCATCACCCAGGTGGTCGTGCTCTGGTACTACGTCGCCTTTGCCGCGGCTGCATACGCTGTCACGCGGTACAGGGAGAACGCGGTCCTTCGTGGTCTGCCTGCGCCGGTCGAGGACGACGAGCCTGCGCTTCTCGGTGTGTAGCGGAGCCGAGCGCTCCCGTTCACACCGCGATCCCCTGAAAATGGTGCAGCGTGCGAATCCTCCACGTCAATAAGTTCCTCTACCGACGCGGCGGCGCGGAGGCATATATGGAGGACCTGGCGGATCTGCAGGTCGCAGCCGGGCACACCGTCGCCTACTTCGGGATGGCGCACCCACTCAACACCCACCTTGAGTACGCGTCGCACTACCCCACGCACATCGAGCTCGAGCCCCCCCCGCCGACGATCACCGGGCGGGTGCGTGGCGTGGCGCGCATGCTCTACTCGACGTCGGCCAGCCGTGGCATGGACGCTGTGCTCGCCGACTTCCGCCCGGACGTGGTGCACCTGCACAACATCTATCACCAGCTGTCGCCCTCAGTGCTCCGCCCGGTGGCTCACCGCCGGATTCCGGCGGTGATGACGCTGCACGACTACAAGCTGGCCTGCCCCACCTACCAGTTTCTCGACCATGGCAAGCTCTGCCAGGCGTGTCTCGGTGGCCACTTTCAGCACGCGATCCTGCGCCGGTGCAAGGACGGATCGCTGGGCTCGAGCGCAGTGATGGCCGGGGAACTGTTCGTGCACACGCTCACCCACGCGTATTCGCCCGTGCGCGTGTTCATCTGTCCCAGCCATTTTCTCGAGGGGCGCATGCGCGCCGCGGGTGTGTTCCCGCAACGCATGGCCCACGTGCCCCACTTCATCGAGACGAAGGGCGTTCCAATGAAGTCTTCGGCCGGCACCGGAATCCTCGTCGCCGGCCGGCTCTCACCGGAGAAGGGGATCGACATCGCCATCCGGGCGGTCGGATCGATCGATGGCTCCACGCTCGACATCGCGGGCACCGGTCCTGATGAGGGTGCCCTCCGCGAGCTCGCGACATCGATCGCCCCGGGTCGGGTGCGTTTTCACGGCCTTGTCGACAAGACGGAGGTGCAGCGGCTCATGCTCTCCGCTGCCGTGGTCGTGGTGCCCTCGCGTTGGTACGAGAACCAGCCGATGGTCGTGCTGGAAGCGCTCGCCAGAGGCGTGCCCGTTGTCGGAAGCGCTCTGGGCGGCATGCCGGAGCTGATCGAGCCTGGTAAGACCGGCGACCTGGTGCCCGCGAACGATCCTGTGGCGCTGAGTGCTGCGCTCCGCCCGTATCTCGCCGATCCCGGACATGGGTTTGCGATGCGCGATCGGGCACGCTCCGCGATCGCAACGAGATTCGCACCTCAGCAGCATCTCGAACGGATTGGTGCACTGTACGCGGTGGCGGCGCGCGCGACACGGCAGCGAACAGCTTGAAACCCGCCCGCATCGCCTTCATCGGACAGCGCGGAGTTCCTGCCACTATCGGCGGTATCGAGCACCACGTCGAGGAGATCGGCTCGCGGCTGGTGGCCCGTGGTCATGATGTGACCGTCTTCTCGCGATCCAACTACACGGCGCGCCACCTCATCGAGCACCGCGGGATGCACGTGCGCTACATCCCGACCGCTCCCACCAAGCATCTGGAGGCCCTCGTTCACAGCGGGCTCTCCACAGCAGCTGCGATGGCGCCCGGGCCGAACCGCGCAGATATTCTGCATTTCCACGCGATCGGCCCATCGGTGTTCACGCCCCTGCCACGTGCGCTCACCCGCCGCGGGGTCGTCCTCACGATTCATGGCCTCGACTACGATCGCGACAAGTGGGGTGTCGGAGCACGGGCCGCGCTCCGCAGTGCCGGGTGGATCAGCGCTCACGTTCCCCACGCGACGATCACCGTGTCGCGAAATCTGGCGGACTATTACCTTCGGAGGTACGGACGCGAGGCCCACTACATCCCGAATGGCGTGGCGGCACCCGTTCATCGCCCACCGCGGGTCATCACCGAGCGTTTCGGCCTGCACGGAGGCGACTACGCGCTCTTCCTCGGGCGCCTGGTCCCCGAGAAGGCGCCGGACCTGCTCCTCCGCGCATTCCGCCGTGTCGATACCGCTGCTCGCCTGGTGATCGCCGGCGGCTCAAGCTTCACTGACCGGTATGTTCAGGAGCTCGAGGCCGCCGCAGCGCGGGATTCCCGGGTTCTCATGGTCGGACCCGTCCGGGGTGAGCTGCTCGACGAGCTCTACACAAACGCCGCGCTGTTCGTGCTGCCGTCGAGCCTCGAGGGCCTGGCGCTCACCCTGCTCGAGGCTGCCTCGTATCGCCTCCCGATCGTGGCGAGCGACATCCCGCCCAACCGTGAGGTCCTCGGGAGCGACGGGCCGGGGGGGCGTCTCGTCCCAAGCGGCAACGAAGCGGCGCTCGCGCAGGCGCTCGCCACAACCTTGGGCGCGCTCGACGATGCACGCAACGGCGCGTGCAGGCTGGGCGACCGCGTCGTCGCCGAGTACGACTGGGATGAGGTGACCGACGCCACCGAGGCGGTGTACGAAACGGTCTTACGTCGATGACGCCGTGGTGTCGTAGCCGTAGGTTCGGAGGGTCGATCCGATGACGCGCTCGAGTTGGGCGAGGCTCGCCGGGTCCAGATCCCGGCGGAACCCTTGCACGCGGCCGCCCTCGAACGGATACGAAGCGAATTCGCGGTCGAACTCATCGGTCCATGGGAGTCCAATGAAGTCGAGGATTGCCTCGATGTGGCGACGAGGCTCTGCCACGACGTCCTCGTAGCGGACCTGCATCCACTGGTGGTCCGGGACCTTCTGGCGAGCACGCTCGAAGGCGTCGATCAGCAGCTGCCAGCCGAGTCCCGCGAGAACCACGAAGGAGCGGCCGGAGTCCTCCCAGTCGGCCATCGCCTGCGAGGACAGGGGCCCGAGGTGCCACGCCTCCGGGCCCTGGTAGCCGCGCCACCACCCCATCTGCAGCCACGAGTTGGCAACCGCGCGGCCGTCACGCACGACGTGGACGAAGCGAGTTTCGGGAAAGGCAGCCCGGATGAACCCCGCCCGCGGCCAACCGGTGAGGTGCTGGATAAAGACGTCGCGGTGCTGGGCCGCCATGCGGCGCTCGAAGAAGCTGCGAAATCGTCCCTGCAGCCACGGCGTGGCGTCCTCCGCGCCGAGATCGCGAAAGGGCGTCGAGATGATGGGGGCCACCTGCCGGTCAAGGATCTTCCACGCCTCGGCCGGTGCAACTCGGAAACGGCCGAGCTCCACGAGCTTGCGCCGGTCGCCGAACGGCCTCATCTTCGGATCGCGTGGCGGGGACAGGCGATGCAGGCGGTTGTTCCAGGTGCCCTTGAGATTGAGCAGGCTCAACTTGTCATCGAGGTTCGACACGAAGCCGACGTCTCGATGGCGGCTGACCACCTCGACGATGGGCGTGGACCCGCACCGCCCGGTTCCGAAGACGACGACCAGCATCAGCGCTCCCTCTCAGCCATTCCTGTCAGGGTACCGTGACGATGACCGCCGCCGGTATTCGCCGCGCTTCCGAAACGGCAAGAAAAAGGCGCCCCGCCGTTCGAAAGCGTCGGAGCGCCCGATAAGGGGGGGCTGGGTTGTGTCAGACCGACGGAGGCAGCCTCCGTCCGGGCCGGGGGCCGCCTCCGGCTTCATTCTGGTCAGGCGGTTGCGCCGCCGGCCGGAGCGGAGCAACGGACCATGTCGCGCTCCTGAAACCAGTCTGCATCGAGGTCGTTCTCCTGCTCGGATTGCCTATCCCACTAAAGGCAGTATCGGGCAGTATGGTGCAGGATCGCAAGTCGCCATCCAAATCCCGACGGAACAGGATCTCGGAGCTTCGCTCTGAGCGTCAGGCGGAGGCTGTGGATCCGAGCGAGTGGACCCAGGCCGGACTGGCGCGCAAGGTAGGGGCGTCGGTTCGCTCGGTGAAGGCGTGGGAGGCCGGCGACGCCGCGCCACGTCTCTTCTTCCGCCGCCGGCTCGCGAAGGCGCTCGGGGTCACCCTGGAGGAACTGGGGTTCTGAGCGCCGAACGCCGAAGCTAGAAGGAGCCGATCGGGTCGCCGTTCGAGGGATCGGCTGCGGCACCGAGATAGCCGAGCCCAAACGCCTCCTCGATCGCGCGCAATGTCCCGTACAGGTTGCCGGGGGTGGCGATCGCCCCCTGGCCGGCCGCGTCGCTCGAGATGACCACCATCGGGATCTGACCGCCGCCGGGGGATGACTGCGCGTCGTTCTCGTCCATGGTGACGATCACGGTGCTGTCGAAGTTCGTAAACCACGTCGAGGACAGCACAGGGGCGAGGTTGCTCTGCAGCCACGCATCGCCCTGCGCGACCGATCCGGTGTGCATGTCGTTCAGGACGTTGGGGGTGATCCACACGAACTGGGGTGCGCCTGCGCCATCGAGCTGCGAGATCAGCCCGCTGCTGCCCGGATACGGCACGACGTTGTTCGCGCAGCCGCTGTTGAGCACGTCGTTGAAGAAGACGAACGGGTCATGCCGCTTCACGTAGAGACCACCCGATTGGAGTGGGTAGCATGGGAATGGCATCGACTCCATATAGGCCGTCCAGGGTATGCCCGCGTTGGTCAACTGTCCGCCCAGATCAGGCGCGTTGAAGGGGCCGGGGCACGAGTCCGCGGCGCAGCCCTGCGTGTCCCCGCTGTCGATTGCGAAGTAGTTCGGCAGCGAGGGGTGGGCGATGGCGTCCCATCGCGTGTAACTCGCATACGCGGCCGCAAGCGAACAGAGATACGGATCACTGCCGCACGAGCCGAGCGTCGCTCCGTAGCCCTTGTTCTCCTCCATGATCACCATCACGTGACGGGTGGCCGGTGTTGGTGTGGGCGTGACCGTCGGAGTTGGCGTTGGCGTGGGAGTAGGCGTCGGCGTTGGGTTCACGGTCGGTGACGGCGTGGGGGTTGGCAGCGTCGTCGGCGTGGGCGTGGCGGTTGCGGAGGGAGTTGGTGTCGGTGACGTGTCCCCGGCGGCATCGAAGGTGACGATCGTCGCCGTCCATACGACCGGGGCGCTGAGTGTGGTGGAGTAACCCTGCGTTCCCTGGTTGCTCACCACGTCCCACGCCGCCTGTTCCCCGGTCATGCCGCCCTCGACCGTCGACTGCTCCACGGCCGTAGTCGTGAAGCTTGGGGTTTGGCCGCCAGGCGTGACGTCGGCATTCCAGCCCACATCGGCGATGACGATGTCCTGCGTAACCGCTGGGACGGCACCGGTCGCCGCGGAAGTGCTGTTGTCGCCTGCGCTGGCAACGCCGTCGAGCGGTGTTGGAGATGCGCCGGCGACTTCGAGCACCGTCACGGCGATCGCAGCCGCCCCGCTCATCGTCACGGTGACGCTGCCGTTCGCTCCGATGGACGCAGCGTCGCCCACGTACCAGATTTCCTCATCGGCTTGCTTGCCCTGGCTGAGACGGTTGGCCGCCGTCCAAGTGTTTCCTGCTGAATCCGTGACGGATGCCACGGTCTCGTACCCGCCGAGATCGCGGTTCTTGACGGCGGCAACCAAGAGGTCACCGGACGCGGTGGGAGCGTTTGGGAAAACAGAGATGGATGATCCCACGGCGTTGTTCGCCCCACCGAAGGACTGGATCACGCCCAGGGTCGCATCGGCGGTCGTCAACCTGAGGGCGGGGATGCCGGCAATCACCAAGGCGCCGGCGAGCGCCACCAGCGCTGCGCCCGCTCGTATGACGACCCCACGTCGCGGTTTGAGCGCAAGCGTGTGCCTGCGCCTGTACACCTTGAGTTGTGTACGCCGGGGGCGACAACGGAACACCGCCGAATAGGTGTGCAGCCGCTGCCGCCGCGAGCGACCCCTGTCGCTCATCTCAGTCGACTTGCCTGACGTTTGCTTGCAACCAATCCCCCGCACGTCTTGTCTGCAGCATTGCGGCGGTGGAACATCCCCCGCGTCCCCACCCTACCACCGTGGGACCTGCACTTGCCACGCAACGGCGATGGTTACACGACGTAAAGAATGTCTAGCCGAAGAGGGAGCTGACGTCACCGTTGATCTTGTTTGCGGCATCGCCGAGCAGGGAGAGACCGAAGACCTCTTCGATGGAGCGCAGGGTGCCGTACTGGTCACCGGTGATGGCGAGGCTGCCTTTGCCGGCGGCGTTGTTGGAAACGATGATGAGAGGGATCTGTCCGCCGGGGAGCTGCCCGCAGCAGGAGGCGGTGCCATTGGATCACCCTCGTCCATGGTGATGATCACGGTGGAGTTGTAGTCGCGGAACCAGCTCGATGCGAGGACGGGCGCGAGGTTGGCGCGGGCCCAGTTGTCACCCTGGGCGACCGAGCCGTCGTGCATGTCGTTGAGCTGGTTGGGAGTGATCCAGACGAAGTCGGGGGGGTTGGGACCGTCGAGGGTGGAGACCAGCGCGCCGGCACCGGGGTAGGGGAGGTCATGAGCGGCGCAGTTGTTGTGGAGGATGTCGTTGAAGTACAGGAAGGGGTTGTGCTTCTCGGCGTACTCGCCGGCGGTGGCGTGGCTGTAGCAGGGCGAGGGCATCGACTCCATGTAGGCGGCCCAGGGGATGCCGGCGGCGCTGAGCTGGCCACCCAAGGATGGGGCCGCGTAGGGGCCGCAACTCGGCGGCGTGCAATCACCGACCACGCCTTGCAGCGAACCGGAGAGGATCCCGACGTAGTTGGGTGCGGAGGGATGATCGATGCCGAACCAGGCACTGCTGCTGGCGTAGCTCCTGGCGAGGCCGTCGAGATAGGGGGCCCCGGAGAGCACGGCGGCATAGCCCTTGTTCTCCTCCATGAGCACCAGCACATGCGCGGTGCTCGATGGCTGCGGAGGAGTCACGTGCCGGCGGTGGCCTGCCGCAGCATGGGAACTCGATGGCGTGGAAGACGCGGACGGCGGCGGCGGCGGCGGCGCGGCTCGGACACCGGTAAGTTCCCGGGAGGGTCTGAGGAGCGAGGGCGGCCAGCCGTCGTCGTCGAGCCCGGTTGCTTGCGAGCCGGCGCGGTGGATGATCAAGCTCGCACTAGCCCCGCCCGTGCCGGCCATCACGGCGGTGATGGCAGCCCAGATAACCCACGACCGCACTGATCCCCAGTGGACGGCCCTGAGACGAAAGCGCGTACGAAGCTGACGTCGCAAAGTCAGAAAACTCCACGCAGTTGCCCGGTGTGGATGCCCGCGCCTCTCGCCACCACGCGGCCATCGCTACCCGGGTTCTTGTGCCCCCACGCTCGAGGAGCGGCCAGCTTAGCAGGATCGCCGGCGCCGGTTGTGCGCCCGAAACGGTGCCGGCACGACCGACAAATCGGCCCTCGACGATGCACGCGGGTGCGCAACCGCATGATGCTGCACTATGTTGCACTTATCGACGCGTTGAGCGCCTGACACGGCCGTCGCCATGCATGTAAGATGCGCGTCGGCTGAGAGGCGGGTCCGCAGCCACGGGGACTCCGAACGTCGGCGTTCGAAGCGTCACCGAATCTTGTCGATGACGTCCGTGTCGTGCGGTGACTCCCAGCGCGGGGGACTCATATGGATGTCAAGGCGACACACAACGATGTTGGTCGAGCGCGTCGGCCGCATCGTTTCGGCGCGAGGAGCGGCCGGTTCACGGCGTGTTCGGCTGTGATCGTCATCGCCGTTGCGGCGTGTGGACGGACAGCGGCGAATCCGATGGCCACGCGCGCCACGCCCACCGCCGGCCCCCATCGGCCGACGGCTGATCCGACTCCCATCGAATCGAACAGTGCAACTCCTGAAGCCACGTTGCACCTGCGGAGCAGCCGCAACGCGAAGCCAAGATCGGGACGAGACGCCACCCCGATGCCGGGGCCCACCCCGATTCGGAATAAGTTCCTCTGGCCGTTCGCGAGTACCAGCATCTGGAACATGCCGATCGGCAGCGGCGCGGTCTACGTCCCGGCCCACATCGCCGCGCCCACCATCCAGACCCTGACCTCGGACCAGGACATCATCGTCATGGATCCCAGCGCTCCACTGATGGCGCTCGTCCACAACGGCGCCGGCTGGGGCGGCGGCAACCGCTGCACCGCGGGCGGCGCCACCCTGGCGTCGGTTCCCATGCCGACCGACTTCATCGTGCCCAGCAATGGACACAACGATGCCCTCGCGGTGGTGATGCCCGACGGCCAGACCGTTGTCCAGGGCCAACCGTTTGCACGCTGCGCGGCTGCTGCCATTGGTACGGTGCTGGCGCTGGCGCCGTCCGACAACCTGTACGGCGCCGGCATCCTCGGTGCTCACGGCGGCTCCGGGCTCAGCTCCCTGGGCGGCACCATCCGCCTCAACGAGCTCGTCCCCGGCGGTGAGATCCGGCACGCCCTCAAGGTCAATCTCGACGCCGCCGCCGATCTCTATCCGAGCCCCGGGTTCCGCTGGCCGGCGATCCGCCACGACTCCTGCGCCCCCGGCTGCTACGGCGGCTCCGTGCCCGCCCTCGAGATGGGCTCCCTGCTCGCCATCCCCGCCGGCGTGAACATCACCGCGCTCGGCCTGGAGACCGCCCCCGGCAGGATGCTCGCCTGGACCCTGCAGAACTACGGCGCCTACGTCGCCGACAACACCGCGCGCAGCGTCTTCTCGATTGAGACCGAGGACGGCCCGAACGGTGCGGTGGTGAATCAGTTCCAGCAGACCTGGGGCTATCCGTTCCAGGCACCTGCCGGGAGCGGAACACCATGGTCGCACGACATCAACGTCATCCTCGCCAACCTCGCCGTGGTGGCCAACAACGGGCCCCCATCCATCGGTGGCGGCGGCACTCCCCTGCAACCGCTCGCACCTCCCATCGGCAACTGACGTCGACAGCCGCAAGGATCCTGAGACGGCGGTCGCCCCAGGACCCTCAGGCGGTGGTTACGCGACGTAAAGAATGTCTAGCCGAAGAGGGAGCTGACGTCGCCGTTGATCTTGTTTGCGGCATCGCCGAGCAGGGAGAGACCGAAGACCTCTTCGATGGAGCGCAGGGTGCCGTACTGATCGCCGGTGATGGCGAGGCTGCCTTTGCCGGCGGCGTTGTTGGAGACGATGATGAGGGGGATGGGTCCGCCGGGGAGCTGTCCGCAGCAGGAGGCGGTGCCATTGGCATCACCTTCGTCCATGGTGATGATCAGGGTGGAGTTGTAGTCGCGGAACCAGCTCGATGCGAGGACGGGCGCGAGGTTGGCGCGGGCCCAGTTGTCACCCTGGGCGACCGAGCCGTCGTGCATGTCGTCGAGCTGGTTGGGGGTGATCCAGACGAAGTCGGGGGGGTTGGGACCGTCGAGGGTGGAGACCAGCGCGCCGGCCCCGGGGTAGGGGAGGTCATGAGCGGTGCAGTTGTTGTTGAGGATGTCGTTGAAGTACAGGAAGGGGTTGTGCTTCTCGGCGTACTCGCCGGCGGTGGCGTGGCTGTAGCAGGGCGAGGGCATTGATTCCATGTAGGCGGCCCAGGGGATGCCGGCGGCGCTGAGCTGGCCACCCAGGGATGGGGCCGCGAAGGGGCCGCAACTCGGCGGCGTGCAATCACCGACCACGCCTTGCCGCGAACCGGAGAGGATCCCGACGTAGTTGGGTGCGGAGGGATGATCGATGCCGAACCAGGCACTGCTGCTGGCGTAGCTCCTGGCGAGGCCGTCGAGATAGGGGGCCCCGGCGAGCACCGCGGCATAGCCCTTGTTCTCCTCCATGAGCACCAGCACATGGGGCGCGCTTGATGGGCGCGGCGTGGGGCTGGGTGCCGGGGTTGGCGTTGGCCTCGGAGTGGGGTCGACGGTCGGCGACGGCGTGGGTCCTGGCGTCGATGTCGGAGTTCCGTGAGGAGTGCTGCCTGGGGTCGACCTGGACGCGAGTGGCCCAAAGGAGAAAGCCGGCGTCGGCGTCCCGGGTCGTGCGAGTTGCGGCGGGAGCGTTGGGCGACCCCAGGAACTGGGAACCGCGCCAAAGGCTTTCGCGGCGCCGTTGCCGACCAGCGTCGTCGACGCCTGAGCACACCCGGCAAGAGCGAGCGCCACCCCTGCTGCCAACGCCACGAGACGCCAACGGCTCGTGGGAGAGAGGCCAGGTCGCCGGCGCTCATCAAGGTCGCTGCCTGTCGATCTGACGTCCATGTGATTCCTCCATGCCGGGAATCACCGCGTGCCATAGACGTCGTCCGAGGAGGCATCGGCAACCCGGCTGGCTCCGAGTCGATGGAGCTCCGTGGCTTTGCGGACCCGCTTCGCAACGGGGGTGCGTTTTGCGACGTTGCCGAGCCTACGGCGCAGCCGTTCTGCGTTTCGCGAGCGCAACTGTGTCGTTACCGTGCCGTCGCCGGTCCACATCCACGCGAGACCATCCACACATCCACGCAACGGAACCCTCTCCACATGGGGCGTCCGTAGCGGCACCGCGGGTGTACGCGCGTCGCTTGCGGTCAGTTGCCGATGGGAGGTGCGAGTGGCTGCAGGGGAGCGCCGCCGCCACCGATGGATGCGGGCCCGTTGTTGGCCACCACGGCGAGGTTGGCGAGGATGACGTTGATGTCGTGCGACCACGGTGTTCCGCTCCCGGCAGGTGCCTGGAACGGGTAGCCCCAGGTCTGCTGGAACTGATTCACCACCGACCGCTCGGGCCGTCCTCGGTCTCGATCGAGAAGACGCTGCGCGCGGTGTTGTCGGCGACGTAGGCGCCGTAGTTCTGCAGGGTCCAGGCGAGCATCCTGCCGGGGGCGGTCTCCAGGCCGAGCGCGTTGATGTCCACGCTGGTGGGGATGGCGAGCAGGGAGCCCATCTCGAGGGCGGGCACGGACCCGCCGTAACAGCCGGGGGCACAGGAGTTGTGGCGGATCGCCGGCCAGCGGAACCCGGGGCTGGGATACAGGTCTGCGGCGGCATCGAGGTTGACCTTGAGGGCGTGACGGATCTGGCCACCGGGGACGAGCTCGTTCAAGCGGATGGTGCCGCCGAGCGAGCTGAGCCCCGAGCCGCCGTGAGCGCCCAGGATGCCGGCGCCGTAGAGGTTGTCGGACGGCGCCAGCGCCAGCACCGTACCAATGGCAGCAGCCGCGCAGCGTGCAAACGGTTGGCCCTGGACAACGGTTTGACCGTCAGGCATGACCACAGCCAGGGCGTCGTTGTGACGGTCGCTCGGGACCAGGAAGTCCGCAGGAATCGGTACCGACGCCAACGCGGGTCCGCTCGCGCTGCAGCGGTTGCCGCCGCCCCAGCCCGCGCCGCTGTGCTGGAGGGACATGAGTGGCGCGGTGGGATCCATGACGATGATGTCCTGATCAGAGGTGAGGGTCTGGATGGTGGGCGCCGCGATGTGGACGGAGACGTAGACGGCGGCGCGGCCGATGGGCATGTTCCAGATGCTGGTGCTGGTGAAGGGCCAGAGGAACTTGTTCCGAGTCCCAAGTGGGGTCGGTTTGAGTGTAGGTAGAGGCGTGGGCGCTTCCGTCGCGCTCGCTGTTGGTCCACTTGGCGTGGCCGTGGCTCCTGGGGATGCCGTGGTCGTGTCGCCGGACAGCCGATTGGAGCCGCCGGACTCCGGGGTTGTTCCAGGCGACCCCGGAGTGGATCTTCCGCGTTCCCCGCTGGAACTGGGACGATCCGGGACGAACGGCACGGAGCGGAGAGCGTGCTGATTGCCTTCGTCGACGGAGGTTGTCGCGGCCTGACCACAGGCGGCCAGCGCGACCACGATGCCGATGGGCCAGGCGGCAAGGCGCAGATGTCTGGCCCGGGAGACCATGGGCCGCGGAGGCTGATGACGGCCGTATCGCCTCGATCTGAGGTCCATGTGGTTCCTCCATACCGGAGTCACCGCGTGCCCGCGAACGTGATCGAGAAGGCATCGGCAACCCGGCCGGCTCCGGCGCTCGAAGCCCCGTGGCTTTGCGAACCCGCCTCGCGACGGGAGTGCGTTTTGCGACGTGGCCGAGGCTACGCCGCTCCCGTGTGGCGTTCCCCAATGGCAACCGCGCCGTTACCGTCGCGTAGCCGTAGCACCCAATCAGCGCCGCCGTATGAGCAGCGGTCGGGACATGGACACGCGGCGGCGGCGCGGACACGAACCTATGCCGCGGCATGCTAGGGTCGCCCTCATACAGGGGCGGCAGGCGGGGGACGGCAAGGTGATGACCGAGTGGTAGCGGAGGCTTGTCACATGCGGCGGCGCCGACGCGACGGCGCGGTCCTTCTGGGCGTTGCGGGTGCTGTCGCGCTCGCCGTCGCACCGGTTCTGCCTCGGACCGCCGTGTCGGCCGCGTTCACTCCGCCACACATCATGGTCATCGTCGAGGAGAACGCGGGCTACACCAGTGCGCAGGGGTCGCCGTTCATCATCGGGAACGACGACGCGCCGTACATCAACAGCCTGGCCACGACCTACACGTCCGCCACGCACTGGTTTGCCAACCAGCACAACAGCCCCAACGATTATCTGGATCTCATCTCCGGCTCGAACCAGGGTCTGAGCGACGGCATCAGGCCGCCGTACACGGCCACCACGCTGGTCGATGAACTGAACACCGCAGGCATTAGCTGGAAGGCATACATGGAGTCGATGCCGTCCGACTGTGCAAACGGCTCGACCACGCTGTACTCGTCGGACCACAACCCCTTCAGCTACTTCAGCGACTACCACTCACTGTGCTCCGGCGGCAACGGTGTGGTCCCGTTCACTCAACCACAGCTGTCCACGGACTTGAACAGCAGCCACCCACCCGATTTCGTCTGGATCACGCCCAACGTCTGTGACGACATGCACAGCGGGGGCCCGACCTGCCCCGACAATGTCGTTGCGAATGGGGACACTTGGTTGAGCGACACACTGCCCACCGTGCTGTCATCCAGTTGGTACGCGGACGGCGGGATCATCATCCTCACGTGGGACGAGAGCGCCAACGGGGACAAGTCGGGCGGCACCTTCGGCACGGGTGGGCAGATCCCCAATGTCGTCATCAGCGCGGATTCCAGTGGCTCATTCCCGTCGCCCGGCGATCACTTCGCGACGCTGCGCGGCATCGAAGAGGCCTATGGCGTGCCTTTGCTCGGCGAATCCGCTGACCCGAGCTTCGGTGACATCGAACCCGCCTTCGACATCCCGATCTTCGTCCCCCCACCAGCGGTCACCGGCGTGACTCCACCGGCGGGGGCTCAAGGCGGGGGCGCCATCGTATCGATCGCGGGCACGAACTTCAGCGGCCGCGGCTACACAGCGTCCGACCTGCTCTTTGGTGGAGCCGATGTCCCCGGCAGCAACCACTACCCATGTCCCGGATCGTCCGCCGGTTGCTTCGCCGTCGACAGCTCTTCGCACATCAGCGTTTTTACTCCCGGTGCGGCGCAGCCAGGAACGGTCGACGTCCGCGTCGTGACCGCGGGTGGCGTCAGCGCACCCGGCTCCGCTGATGAGTACGCGTACGTTGCGCCCGGCGCGTACACAGCGCTGACGCCTTACCGGGTCTGTGACACCCGTGCGCGATCAGGAACCAGTCAATGCGAGGGCAAAACCCTCGGGGCCCATGGCGTCATCCCAGTCCAGATCAGCGGCAACGGAGGTGTGCCAGCAGGCGCAGAGGCCGCCGTCGTCAATCTGACGGCGATCGATCACGGCAGCCAAGCCACATACATCACGGCGTTCCCCACCGGCGGCGCCGTTCCTCTCGCCTCGAACATCAACCTCACAGGCGGCGCGGTGCAGGCGAATCTCGCGACAGTCCGGTTGAGTAGCGGCGGTCAGATGAGCGTCTTCAACTCGGTGAGCCTCACCGATGTCATTGTCGACATCGAGGGATATTTCGCTGCTCCCTCGGCGTCAGGCGCCGGTGCATTCCACAGCATGTCCCCCGTGCGGGTCTGCGATACACGCGGGGATACGCACACCGGTTGCGCGGGAACGAGAGACAACCCGCTCGTATCGAACACATGGCGCGAGGTCGTGCTGTCGGGAACCCGGTCCATACCGACCACCGGCGCGGCAGCCGCGGTCTTCAACCTCACGGCTACCCAAGGCAGCGAGGCCACGTTCCTCTCCGTCGCTCCACCCGCCATGGCTACGGACAAATGTCCGTCGAGTGCGCCGACGTCGAACCTCAATCCCAGGGCCGGAGAAGCGCTGGCCAACCGTGTGATCGTTCCGCTCGGCCCCCGTCAGGATGTCTGCGTCTACAATAGCCTCGGCAGCATCGATTTCATCATCGACGTCAACGGGTGGTTCGGCGACGGCACCGAGTCGCCGGCCGGCGCCCTCTTCTACCCGGTGGCGCCGACGCGGATCTGCGATACTCGCGCCGGGTCGCCCACGAGGTGCGCCGGTCAGTTCCTCGCTGCCGGCTCAACCGAAACAATCCAGGTCGCCGGGGTCGCTGTGGTGCCGCGTGATGGCGGATCCACCCCTCCCGTTGCGGTTGTCGCCAACCTCACCGGGGTGGCAGGGACGGCAAACACCTATCTCAGCATGTATCCGGGCGATGTCACGCAGCGGCCCGGCGTCTCCGACCTCAACCCGAGCGCGTCGGAGGTCATCGCCAATCTCGCCGTCGTCGCGCTTGCCACGACCGGGGGTTCGTCCGGTGCGGTTGATCTCTTCAACGCGGCGGGTGATGTCAACGCCATTCTCGACATCGCGGGCTGGTTCCAGTAACCCGGGCGCCATTGGCTGCGTCGTGTCGCGGCGCGGTCACGACGTCCGCTCCGAGCATCCGGTATAGTTTGCGGGAGCGGGTTTCTCAGGAGGGGCTTCCGGCTAGCCCGGAAGCATTCAGCGGCATAAGGGGGCAGACGTGGGGGGACATCGGGTTGGAAGGAGAGCGTGTCGCTCGGATGGCGGATGCTCGGATGTGAGACGTTGCGTCCGCGGCTGAGACCTCGCCGGCACGTGCCCCTGGGCTGGGTTGGCCTGTCGGCCAGGGCGTCGGCGTTCTTCTTGGTCGCGCTGTCCCTGGCGGCAGGAATGGTGGCCTCCGGGCCGCAGGCCCTCACGGCAGCTGCCGCCAGCGTCGTCCGATCGTTCGGCGCGGCCAACACCGCCGCCGGCGCCACGCTTTCGGCGACTCCGACTGCTGCCACCACGCCGGGCGATCTGTTGGTTGCGCTGATCAGGACGCGCAACACCACTGCGATGGCGCCCGTCAGCAGCGTCACGGATCCGGACTCGAACCACTGGGTTCGAGCCACAAGCCGCACTCAGGGGAGTCAGGCCGACGCTGAGATCTGGTACGCAGCCGCCGCGGGGGGGCTCTCGACGACGCAACCGGTCACCGTGACTGTGGGCGGAGCCTCGGCGGTCACCTCGGCTATCGCGTTCACGGTCCTCGACGTCTCCGGGGCTGCATCAGTATCGCCCCTTGATGTCATCGCGGCGAACGGCGGCAGCACGCAGCCCGCATCCACGAATTTCACGACTACCACCTCACAGGCCAGCGAGATCGCAATCGCGGACATCGGGTGGAACACGGGCCCGAGCCTGAGCGTCAGCGGCCAGACCGCGGGCTACAGCTCTCTGCCCACCCAGACCTCCACCGTCAAGAACACCAATGCGGGCGAGCAGGGCGCATGGGAGGCGCTGACAGCGACCGGCGCGCAGGGCTATTCGGCGACGCTGAGCTCATCAACGGTGGCATGGACCGGCGTCATCGCCACCTTCAAGTCGGCAGCCTCGCAGCCAGTGATCACGGGCTTCAGCCCGCCCAATGGGGTCGTGGGCACCTCGGTCACGATCACCGGCAGCGCGTTCACCGGCGCCTCGGCGGTGAAATTCAATGGGACGACGGCCACGTATTCGGTGACCGACGATCAGGACATCAGCACGTCGGTGCCGGCCGGAGCCACCACCGGCACCATCACCGTGATGACCCCTGGCGGAACTGGGACGTCGATGACCTCATTCACCGTCAACCCCGCGCCCACGCCAATGATCACGAGTCTGAGCACGTCCAGTGGAGTCGTGGGGACCCCGGTCACCATCATCGGAAGCGGGCTGACGGGTGCCTCAGCGGTCAAATTCAATGGGACGACGGCGACGTATTCGGTGACCAACGATCAGCACATCAGCACCTCGGTGCCGGCCGGAGCCAGCACCGGCAGCATCACCGTGACGACCCCGGGCGGGACCGCTACCTCATCGACGTTCACGGTCAACCCTTCACCGACACCGACGATCACGACCTTCAGCCCGCTCAACGGGCCGGTTACCACGCCGGTAACAATCACCGGGACCGGGCTCACCGGCGCCAGCGCGGTGAAGTTCAACGGCACCGGCGCCACGTTCTCGGTGACCGATGATTCGGATATCAGCACGGCGGTCCCCAGCGGGGCAACGACCGGTCTGATCAGCGTCACCACACCCGGCGGCACCGCGATGTCGGCGACCTCCTTCTCGGTGACCTCCCCTCCGAGCAAGCCCCACATCATGGTTATCGTCGAGGAGAACCGCTCCTACACCGGAGCGGGAGGGGTCATTGGCAGCTCACAGGCGCCGTACATCAACGGTCTCGCCAGCACCTACCTCTCCGCAACCAATTGGTACGCCCCTTATCACGGCAGCCCACTTGACTACATGGCCCTCCTCGCCGGGAACACGAACGGTTCGCTCAACAAGCCGGCCGCGGATACGACGCTGGCCGAC
Organism: Candidatus Dormiibacterota bacterium; assembly: GCA_963848445.1. Lineage (GTDB taxonomy): Bacteria > Chloroflexota > Dormibacteria > Aeolococcales > Aeolococcaceae > Palsa-851. The sequence goes on along the minus strand of CAWKDT010000020.1, from coordinate 172,733 downwards.
GAGCTGACCAGCGCGGGCATCACCTGGAAGGCGTACATGGAGACGATGCAGACCGACTGCGAAACCTCCAAAGAGCCGCCGGGCTCAAATGGATCCACCGCCCTGTACGCTCCCGACCACAATCCCTTCCTGTACTACTCCTCGACACGCACCACGTCTGCGTGCCAGAACAACGTCCCGTATTCGCAGTTTGCCACCGATCTCAACAACAACGCGCTCCCGGACTTCATGTTCGTGGTACCCAACCAGTGCGATGAAATGCATTCCGAGTGCCCGTCAGGCAGCAACACCGAAGTCGCGCAGGGTGATACTTGGCTCAAGAACAACCTGCCCACAATCCTGGGCTCCAGCTGGTACCAGCAGGGCGGGGTTGTCATCATCACATGGGACGAAGGATTCCACACGGACAACGCCGGCTGGGTGAACGGTGCAGCCTGCCCGTCCTCTTCGAACTGCGGTGGCGGGACTATTCCCACGATCGTCGTCTCTGCAGCCAACGCCACGCTCAGCAGTCACAACTACGCGACCGGCGGCAACCTGTACGGAATCCTCCGCGGGATCGAGGAGGACTACGGTGTCGGGCTCCTCGGCAGCTCAGCCGACACGGGCAACGGTGACCTCGAGCCTGCGTTCGGACCCACGACGACGGGTTCGATCAGCGGCACGGTGAGAGACTCGATCACCGGAGCGGTTGTTGGTGGCGCCACCGTCGCATACAGCGGCGGCAGCACGACCACCGCCGGGGATGGGACGTACACATTGAGCAATGTCACGGCTGGGTCGTACACCGTGACTGCATCCGACACCGGGTATGCGTCGGATCCGGTGACAAACGTTTCCGTCGCCGTCGGCGTCACGACAACTCAGAACTTCACGCTGGTGCCCAATCAAGGGGCGATCAGCGGCATGGTGAAGGACTCGGTCTCGGGCAACGGCATCATGGGTGCGACCGTCGCCTGTACGGGCACCCTGACCTGCACCGGCACCATGACCAGTGATTCGACCGGCGACTACACCCTCAGCGGTCTCACCGAAGGGAGCTACCAGGTGATGGCGTCCAAGAGCGGGTACTCATCGCAAACCTTCACCGTGAGTGTGGGCCCGGGTGGGACTCCGACGCAGAACTTCCAACTGATCCTCGCCCCCGGAACCATCACCGGAACGGTCAAGGAAATGGTCACGAGTATGGGCATCGGTGGTGCCTCGGTCTCATGCACGGGCTCGCCAAGCTGCACCGGTACCACCAGCGCCTCCGACGGTACGTACACGCTCACGGTGCCGCCGGGGACGTACACGATCACTGCGTCTGCAAGCGGGTACGCTACAGGGTCGATATCCAACGTGATCGTGAGCACCGGCAACGCGACACCGGAGGACTTCGAGCTCGCCACGGCTGCGGGGCTGAGTGTCGTCACCACGTTTGGCAGCTTCAATGCGACGCAAAGCACAACGTTGAGCGCTTCACCCATCAGCGGCTCCACCGGCAGCGGGGATCTTCTGGTGGTCACGGTCAAGGGGAGAAGCAGTCCCCTGTTCGCGATCACCGGTGTTAGCGACAACTCGGGAAGCAATACCTGGTACCAAGCGACGAGCACGCACAACGGGCAGGCGTTCGAAGCGATCTACTATGCCCCGGATGCAGCGGGCGTGAACAGCGTAACGGTGACCACGAGCGGGGTCGCGTCGCTGTCCATGACGGTGGTGGACATCGCCGGTGCCTCGTCCACGAGCCCGTTCGACCAGGCTGGCAACGCCACCGGGTCCACCGCTACTGCGTCAGCGGGTATCACCGCCTCGACCAACTACGCCAACGAGATTGTTATTGCGGACATCGGGTGGAATAGCAGCCTGACCCTCAGCAACACCACCGCCGGGTATGCGACGCTGAAGCCCGAACAATCCACCGCCAAGATGGGATCCACGAACTTCGCGAGCGGTGAGGAGGCGGCGTGGCTGATCGTCAGCACGACCGGACCGCAGAGCTTCGGAGGCTCACTCAGCGGCGCCTTCGCGTGGACAGGCGCCATCGCAACCTTCCACTAGCCACGGCGGGCGGGGTCAGGTGGTGATGACCAGCAATTCAATCGTTATCATTTCTCCGTGAGGAAGCGGTGACCGAGAGGGGGGAAGCACCGTGCATCGCTTACGGGTTGGCTCGCACGGGACTCCGATCGCTGGGCGCCCTTTTGCTCGTGGTGGCAGGGACGCTGGAGGGTGTTCACCCCGCGGTCGGGAGCGCCTCCACGACCCCTGCCACTGCCGTGCATTCGTCATATGCGCCATCAGCTGCCGGGGGTCCCGGGGCATCAACAATTGCCGCGGCGGCCTCTGCCTCCACCAGTGCGCCTCACGTCATGGTGATCCTCGAGGAGAACGAGGGATACAGCCAGATCATCGGCAGTTCCAGCGCACCCTATCTGAACGGCCTCGCGACGACGTACGCATCCGCGACGAACTGGTACGCCGTTCAGCACAACAGCCCGCACGACTACCTGGACCTGATCGTGGGTTCTGACTTGGGCCTGCCCAGTGGCCAGCCGTACTCGGTGACCACGCTCGTGGACGAGTTGCACGCCGGCGGCATTCCGTCTCAGGCGTACATGGAGAGCATGCCGTCGAACTGCGCCAAGGGCTCGAGCAGCAATGGGCTGTACGACACGAACCACAACCCCTTCGTCCATTTCACCAAGTACTCGAGCTCGTCAGGAGGTTGGTGCAGTAGCGCCGATCTCAGCAGCGAGGGAGTGGTGCCATACCCGGGTTCCGGCGGGCTGGTCTCCGCACTCAACGGCGCCAACGCACCGGACTTCGTGTTTCTGGTCCCCAACGACTGCGACGAGATGCACGGCGACACCAGTAGTGGTTCTCCGTGCGCAAGCAGTTCGAACAGTCAGTTGATCAAGGCCGGCGACACGTGGCTGTCCAGCAACCTCGCACCGGTGCTGAGTTCGGCGTGGTTCCAGGAGAACGGCATCATCATCATCACGTGGGACGAGGCAGCCAACGGCGACCGCTCGGGTTGCTGCGGCCTGAGCTCACCTGGAGGTCACGTCGCCACCATCGTGGTCGCTGCCGGGAACAAGGGCATGGGGAAGTTCACCGCGACCGGTGACCACTACGGGACTCTCAGAGCGATCGAGGAAACGTACGGTGTGGGATTCCTCGGCGGCTCCGGCAACAGCGCCCATGGGGACCTGAGCGGTGCGTTCGGATCGGCGCCGACAACCGGTTCGATCACCGGAACGGTGACTGACGCTCAGACGACGGCCGGGGTCGCCGGCGCAACCGTGACGTGCACGTGCGCGACCGGTGGTATCACAACGGGAGCCGGCGGGAGCTACGCCTTCAGCAACGTCACCCCCGGCAGCAACTACTCGCTCACCTTCTCAGACACCGGCTACGTGGGGCAGACTGTCAACAACGTCGCTGTGGCGGCTGGGAAAGCGACGACCAAGAACGCTGCTCTCACCGAGGACGGCAGCATCGGTGGCCAGGTGACGGACACCGCCACGCAGTTGCCGATTGCGAATGCCACGGTGACGTGTACGTGCCACAGCGGCAGCGCGACCACCGACGGTGCGGGCAACTACGCGTTCTCAAACGTCACCCCGGCGAACAACTACAATATGACCGTCTCCGCAAACGGGTATTCGCCGCGGAACATCAATAATGTGGTCGTCAACGCCGGGCAAAAGACCACCGAGAATCTCGCGCTCAGCGGTACTCCGGGCAGCATCACGGGTGTCGTGAGCGACGGCACGGCGGCGAGCCACCCAGTGCTGGCGAACGTGAACGTGACCTGCACCTGTAAGACCGCGAGTGTCGCGACCGACGGAACTGGAAGTTATTCCTTCACCAACGTGACACCCGGGTCGTATTCGCTGACCTTCACCGACCTCGGCTACACCACGCTGACTGTCAACAACGTTGGCGTGTTCGCGAGCGCCCAGACCGCCGAGAATGCATCGCTCAGCGAGGATGGCAGCGTCACCGGTGTCGTGACGGACGGCACGGCCGGCGACAATCCGGTGCTGGCAGGCGTGACGGTCACCTGCACCTGCCAGGTGGGGAGCGCCAGCACCGACGGCACGGGCAGCTACACGTTCAGTGACGTCACGCCTGGGACGTACTCCCTGACCTTCACCGACCCCGGCTTCGTGCCGCTGTCCGTGAGCGGCCTGAGCGTCACCGCTGGGACGCAGACAACACAGGGCGCATCGCTCATCGAGGGCGGCAGCATCACGGGCATCGTCAGCGACGGCACGGCGTCGGGCACCCCGGTGGTCGGAGGCGCGGAGGTGACCTGCACCTGCCAGGGCGGGAGCGTCAGCACCGACGGAACGGGCAGCTACACGTTCAGTGACATCGCGCTCGGGGCGTACTCCCTGACCTTCACCGACCCCGGCTTCGTCTCGCAGACGATCAACAACGTGGGTGTGATTGCAGGCACCCAGACAACCGAGAACGCTTCTCTCACGGAGGACGGCATCATCACCGGCACCGTCACGGATGCCGGCACCCACCAGGCGATCAGCAACGCCACCGTCACGTGCACCTGTCAGGCAGCGGCGGTCGCGACCAACGCTGCCGGCGTCTATGACTTCAGCGATGTCACCCCCGCGTCCTACACGCTGACAATCACGGCAGGCGGCTACGTCGGCCAGGGCAGCGCTCCATTCACGGTCAGTCCGGGCCTCGCGGCAACCGAGGACTTCCAGCTCACTGCCCTCGCGAGCCCCCTGAATGTCGTCCAGAGTCTCGGGACCGCCACCAAGTCTGCGAGCAGCACACTCTCGGCTACGACCGGCACCGCCACGGGCAACGGAGACCTCCTCGTGATCACCATCAAGGGCAGGAGCAGCTCGCCGACCATGGTGACCGGGATCAGCGACAGCTCATCCGGGCTGAACACGTGGGTGAGAGCGACGGGAGTCCAGCACGGCCAGGCCGATGAGGAGATCTGGTATGCGGCGAACGCGACGCCGGTAACCAAGTTCACGGCGGACGTGAGCGTCTCGGCGTCGCTGGCAATGACGGTCGTGGACATCGCCGGGGCCTCGGCGACGAACCCACTCGACCGGACGATGTTCAACACGGGTACCAGCACTGCCGCCTCGACCGGTAGCACTTCCGCGACCAGCCAGCCCAACGAGATCGTCATCGCCGATATCGGCTGGAACAGTACGGTCACTCTCAGCGGAGCGACGGCCGGATACGCCGATGCCATTCGTCAGCAATCCACGGTCTCGGGCAACCAGACCGGGGAGCAGGCAGCCTGGCTGATCGTGAGCGCCACCGGCCCTCAGAGCTTCGCTGCCACCCTGAGCTCATCGGTCGCTTGGCTCGGGGCCGTCGCCACGTTCAAGTAGCCGGTCGCCTCCACCCGCCCCACAGTCCGGCCCCGTCACAACGGTCGCCACAGGAGGTGTTGGTAGGGAGCCACACGCCGCGGCCCCAAGCGCGGAACTTCGCCGCGAACCCTCCGAAAACGTCGAACACACCAATAGGTTATACTCACCGCTCCATATGAGGGGCCGGCTCGTCGAAACTCGGCGACGATCTCCGGTGCAAAACAAGTACATTTTTGAGGCTGGCGCGGCGTCTCAGCTGGGGCTGGCGATATTGGGGTGAGGTGACGAAGAGACAACGATACAAACCGCGCCTTGGGTGGTCGCCACGCAGGGCCTTCGGGATGCTCGCGATGTCCACGTTGATCGCCATGGGGTTGCTCGGCGGTGGGCGCCTGAATGTCGAGGGCACAGCGGCGCCGCTGAGCAAGGCTGCAACTACCGCACCGCACATCATGCTCATCGTGGAAGAGAATCGTTCGTACAGCGACATCTTCGGTACCTATGCGGCGTATGCCCCATACCTCAACAGCCTGGCGAGAACCTACGTCTCCGCGACGAATTGGTATGCGGTGCAGCACACGAGTGAGAACGACTATGTTGAACTCATCTCCGGCTCAAACCAGGGCATCCCCGTGGGCAAGCCCTACGCGGCACCGACACTGGTCGACGAACTGCACGCCAAAGGCATTCCCTGGAAGGCGTACATGGAGAGCCTGCCGTCGGATTGTCTGAAAGGGACGACGGCCAACGGCCTCTATGACGTGTTTCACAACCCGTTCCACTACTTCACGAGGTACGGGACCCGGACCGGAGACTGGTGCAACAGCGCGAACCTGAGCACCGAGGGTGTGGTCCCGTATCCCGGCTCGACCGGGCTGGTGTCGGCTCTCGATGCCGCCGGAGCACCTGATTTCGTGTACCTGTTGCCGAACGACTGCGACGAGATGCACGGGGATAAGAAGACAGGATCAACGTGCGGCAGCGATACGCAACGTCAGCTCATCAGCGCAGGCGATACGTGGCTGTCGACCAACATCGGGCCGGTCATCCAGTCGTCCTGGTTCAAGCAGAACGGCATCATCATCATCGCCTGGGATGAGGGCGCCTCCACCGATAAGACCGGATGCTGCGGCGGTGTGGCGAATGGCGGCCATATCCCGACCATCGTCATCACGTCGGCGAACAAGGGTCTTGGTTCGTTCACGGGCACAGGTGACCACTACGGGACACTCGCAGCGATCGAGAAGGCATTTGGTGTCGGGCTGCTTCTCAACTCCGCGAATGCCGTGAACGGCGATCTGGCCGGCGCTTTCGGCTGAGCAACGAATCTACAACGGGCACGTTCGGAGCGTGAGCGGACAGCGGCGTCCCGGCTAGAGTCATTCACGTGAGCAGAATCCTGTATATCGGCGGATGTACCCGAAGCGGCAGCACGCTGGTGGACCGCATGCTCGGTCAGCTTCCCGGCTTCGTCTCGACGGGGGAGTTCGGGCTGATCACCACGCACAGCATCACCGAGAACCGCCTCTGCGGGTGCGGCCGCCGGTTCCGTGACTGTCCGTACTGGCAGGCCGTCGGTGAGCGGGCCTTCGGTGGTTGGGACGGTGATGACGCTGGGGAGCTGGTACGACTGCATCCACAGCTGACTCGTCAGCGGTACATCCCGCTCCTGATCTTCCCATCGATGTCACCCGGGTTCGCCCGCAAGCTGCGCCGCTATCGGTCGCTGCTTGCCAGGCTGTACGCCGCGGTCACCGCGGTGTCGGGTGCGGACATCGTGGTCGACTCCACCAAGGCGCCGGCGTATGCGCTCGTGCTCCGCGGGATTCCCGGTGTTGACCTTCGCATCCTCGACCTCGTGCGCGACAGTCGGGGCACGGCGTACTCATCGTCGAAGGAGCAGATCATGAAGGACAGTGTCGATCGGCTCGTCCCGAAGCACCGTTATGCTGCTCCGGTCATCACGCTGCGCTGGATCGTGTATCACCTCATCTTCGATTGCATCCGCATCGCGGGAATCCCCGGCATAACGGCGCGCTACGAGGACGTGGTGCGATCTCCGCATCAGACGCTGCGGCAGATCGCAGCCTTTGCCGGCCGGCCGGTTGGGGAGCATGATCTCGACTTCATCACACCACCCACCGTGCACATGCGTGAGGACCACACGGCCGTGGGCAACGACTCACGTCTCGACCAGGGCACCATCACGCTCCGTGAGGACGACGCCTGGCGCACGAAGCTTCCGGCTCAGAGCCGGAAGCTGGTGACGTTGATGAGCTGGCCGCTGCTCAAGCGCTGGCGCTACGTCTGACCTGATCCTGGTGCTCGGCGCGAGCCTCTTCCTGGTCGGACCCCATTGCGATGGGGGTGACCAGTCGAATCACCCCGTTCTCGACCTGGAACTCGATGATGCCCCCGCGGTTGACGGGGACGCGCCATCCCTCGCCGTCGATGCCCTCGAGGTGGGAGATCACGAGCCGGATCATGACCGCGTGGGTGACCCCGACAACCGTCTCGCCCTGGTGGCGTGAGCCGATCAGCTCGAGCGCCTCGAGCATGCGATCCCGCGCATCCACCAAGCGCTCGCCATTCGGGCAGACACAGCGCATCGGGGCCGATCGGTAGGCCGCAAAGGCCGTCGAATCCGTCACCGACGCTTCTTTGGAGGTCATGCCATGCCACGCGCCGTAGTCGAGGTTGATGAAACCCTGCAGGATTCGAATATCGGGAACGCCGGCCTCGTCGGCGATGATCTGCGCGGTCGCGATCGTCCGGCGCAGCGGACCCGTGTACACGGCGGTCAGGCCCGTGTCGGAGAGTGCCCGGGCGGCATCCACCGCCTCCTGGTAACCCTGCGCGTCCAGGGGGACGTCCCATCGGCCGCGGTAGCGATTCTCCACGTTCATCCGCGTGGTGCCGTGCCGCACAAGGAGCACACGGCAAGGCCCTTCGATCGCTCTCACGTCAAGCACCGCATCATGATCAAAAACCCCCTTTCACCCTCTGAAGACCAACGCACCGTGCGTTCAACCGGTGCGCTGCTTGAAGCACCGATTGTACCGAACTCCAATTAGCCGGGTCAATCGCGTCAGCTCGTCGGGATCGCTCCCGCTCCGTTGGCACGCGGGATCGCAGGCCGGCTCTGTCGTCGCCGATGGTCACCGCTGGTGTGCGATGGCCGCTGAACTGTTCCCTGTCCATGGCGGTCGCCGAACCGGGATCAGGGCAGGTGCACGGTCAGAGTCTCGCAGGGTCCGACGACACCGGTCCCCTCGTTGCTGAGACAGACGCGTGCGGCGACATTGCCCGAGGTCCCGGTGATGGTCGCGTTGAAGACGCTCGACGCTATTTGCCCATGATTGAGGAAACCAGGCTCGCAGTCGTTGCCATCGGGATTGAATTCGGCTCCGTTCGGCTGGGCACAGCCGATCGAGGCAAGCGTGGCGTGCGAGAGCGATTCCAGCACGAGATCAACCGATTGGGACGTCGTGCCGGTGTTCTTCTCGGAGAAGACGAACGTGAGCGGCTGGCCGAACTCGGCCGATTTGACCCCACCAGCAACATTGCCGGTGAGCGTGAACCCATGAGCAGATGGCCCCGGTGCCGCCGACGACGCGGCGGTCGCCAGGGCAAAGGACAGGATGACGGCGGCACTGGCGCTGAGCGCAAGGATGATGCGACGCATGACTCCCACCTCGACAGGGGCGCAGACCCCAAGGGGGCGAATGATACGGGTTTGGCGCCTCCTCGCCCGATGCGGCGGTGCGCCTCCGTCCCAGCCTGGTCGGGACGTGTCCGGCTTCTCTCAGGCGGTTGTCGGATTGGCGGCCAGCGCGTGGTTTGTCGAGGCGTAGGTGGCCGGAGTGCCAAGCGACTCGTACCCGCCAGGCAACTCGACCGAGTTGGCGCCAAGACTGACCGCGTACGCCAGCGTGGACGGCAGATTGCCGACTCGCGCGACAGTCGCGGTCTGAAACGCGAGCGGTTGGCCGAGCTGCTTCATGCTCGCGTACATCGCCAGGTATCCTTGCTGCGGCGGGTCGCGAAGCGAGTTGTTCTCGAGCACACACGCGGCTCCGAGCACCTGGCGGCAGTACTGCATCATCGCCTGGGTGAAGAGTTCGTCGGTGCGGTTGAAGCCATCGGCGTTCACCAGCTCATAGGGGTTGAACGCGAGGTCGGAGTGCGTGTGCTCCCACACCTTGTTCGCGTCGATCTCCTCGCGCTGGCAGTCCTCGTCCGCGGCAATGCTGTAGCCCGCCGCGAGCAGCGCGGTGTCATTCGGCGCATACGCGGTGTCACGGATGAGCGGTTCGTCATAGAAGGTCGTGCATCGCGAGATGGTCACCTCACGGATCTCGGGAACGGCGTCGTACTTCGCCGCGAGGAGGTTCTCGAGCCGGTCGTACGCCTGGCCATACGGAGCGGTCCAGAACCGCCCGATGGTTCCGTCCGTCGCGCTCTGTGGATTGAGCAAGAGAATCGGGGCACCCCCCAGGTGCTTGACCCAGTCCGGCGCCCAGACACCAGCGAGGATGCGCAGTTTCAAGCCAAGATCGGTGTGGTCGGTCGCGTTGAGCGCGCGAACCCTGGTGATGGCCTGGTCGATGGCGTTGTCGGGCGCCAGCGAACCCGACGGTGACGGTTCCAGGTCACCCCAGCGGACGCTGACGACGAAGCCGCCCAGCGAGGGGACGTACGCAGCGGGAGGGAGGCCGTTGCGATCCAGCAACCCGCGCAGGATCGGCTTGAGCGTCGTCGGCTCGCTCGAGGGCGAGGCAGCGACGCTCGGGGAGGGCGTCGGGCTGAGGCGAGCGCTCGGTGCCGGTGAACTGCCACATCCGGCGAGCAGCGTCGCGATCGCAGTGCCGGTGACCATCACTCCACCTGCGAGCGAGCCTCTGGAATCGGCGCGCCTGGCCACGGTCAACCGTCGAAGCCCGACGGCGCGGCGTGTCGGTTCACCGTTCCTCTCTCATACCAGTATTGTGCCGAGCCGCGAGGATCGGCTACCTGTGAGCCCGTGGTGAATCGGGTTCCCGGAAACCGTCAAACCGCCGCGCGAGCGACCGCCGAACGCAGCGCGTCGATGACCGCTTCGTGGAGGTCGGCGCGGCACACCACCTGGTCGGGAAGCCATGGGTTCTCCCGGTTGTAGCGCAGGGGTGATCCGTCGGCGCGCGTGGCGCGAAGCCCGGCCGCCAGCGCCACACCCACGGGAGCCGCAGAGTCCCACTCGTACTGGCCGCCGAGGTGCACATATGCGTCCGCGTCGCCGAGGACCACGGCCATCGTCTTGGCGCCCGCAGAACCCATGTAGACGAGCTCGGCATCGAGCGCAGCGGCGACGGCGTGCGCTTCGGGAGGTGTGTGCGAGCGGCTGACCACGAGACGGAGCCGTCCCGCTGCGCGGCGCGGTGTACGGGGCGCCGGTTGCGTCGACATCACCACGTCGCGCGCCGGCAGCGACACCGCGGCGGCAGTGGGCAGGCCGTCCTCGATCAACGCGACATGCACGGCCCAGTCTGACCGGCCGTCCTCGCCGAACTCACGAGTTCCGTCGAGTGGATCCACGATCCAGACGCGGCGCGCAGTGAGCCGTTCCGCCCCGTCGGCTCCTTCCTCAGACAGGACGCAATCCTCGGGTCGCTGCTCCGCGAGCAGTTTCATGAGCAACTCGTGTGAGACGCGGTCGCCCGTGTCGCGCAGCCGCTTCGGGTCCGCGAAACCGAGAGTGGAGCGCAACGCGCACAACACACGCCCGGCCTCGACGGCCCCGAAGCGGGCGAGCTCGTGGTCGGACGCGACCACGAGCTCTTCCCCCCTCACCGTTTCGCTCCTACCCGCTCAACTGTAGTAACCGAGGACGTCGACGATGAAGTTGACCTTGCCCAGGTCGTTGAACAGATTGATGGTTCCGTCCGACCCCACTCCAACGACGACCAGGTTGGTCACCGGCTCGAATGACGTGACGTTGAGGTCCGAAGCGGTCGGACGGCTCAGCAGCCCCGGATAGACTGTCGCGAACGTGCTCGACGTCGCATTCACCACGGTCACGTTGGCCACGATGGCCACGGCGGAGGTGGGAATGTTGCCGATGTTTGTGACAGCGATGTTGAGCGCGCTGCCCCCCCCGACCAGGGCCTTGAGGCAGCCCTGATCACCGGCGTTCCCAAATTGCGTGTTGCACACGCGCGCGGGCGCAGCCAGGGCTGTGAATGACGCACCGGATCCGGTGGTGAACCACCCGTTGATATCGACCGCGATGTTGACCGAACCAACGCTGTTCCAGATCGAGACCGAGCAGTTGCCTCCGGTGCATGTCACCGGAACGATGACGCGGTTGGGGACCGCCTGGTGTGCCTCGACGTTCACGTTCGACGCAGTGGGCCGGCTCGTTCCGCCCGCGAACGCCGTCAGCACGGTGCGCGTGGTGGGTCCGATCGCCGTGAGGTTGAAGACCACCGCGCTCACTCCGGATCCCGGCACAGGGCTCCCGGAGCCGTTGACGTTGAAGGTCAGTGTGGCTCCACCACCGATCGGCGAAGCACCGCCGGTGTTACAGCGGTTGGACGCGATGCCCGGACCGGCGTGGCGCGTGTCGCAGATGCGCACGGGACCGCTGGGAGATGACGTGAACAGCCCCGTGGAGGATGAGGAGACGTACCCCTCGATGTCCAGCGCCAGATTGGTAGTTCCGACGTCATTGAAGACGTCGATCTTGCCCGCGGAGCTCACTCCCACCTCCACGAGATTGGCGACCACCTGCCCAGCCAGCGGGTTGAGATTCGAGGTCGCCGGCCGCGACTGGAGATCGGGATAGAACGTGATGAACGTGTTCCTGGTCGGCGCGATTGCGGTGGCGTTGACGACGACCGCCGTGACCCCGGATGCAGGTAGGCCGCCGAGTCCGTCAACCGTGATGGCGCGTGCAGCTCCCGGGCCGATCGGCCCGCTCCCTGCGCCGGTGTTGCACTGGTTGGATGCGATTCCAGGTCTAACCGGCCGCGTATCACACACCCGAGATGGGGCGACCGCCGTGTATGGATTCGACGGTGGTGCGGTTGACGTTGCATACGTGTAGGACGTCGTACTCTCAACGGTTTCCGTCGGATGGTTCTGTGCGGTGATGGTGTCGACCCCAGAGGATGGCAACGGGTTGGCCGCCTTGTAGGTGATTGCGACAGAACCATCGCTCAGGGCTCCGACGCGCTGAGGGCTATTGGTCAGCGTTCTGAGGCTCCCTGAGATCTCGTTGAAAGCCGTCGCCGTCCCACCTGCATTCCCGATTGAGAGGTCGAGGTATGCACCGGGAACGGGCTGCGGTGTTGGTGTCGAATTATCCAACGCCGTCACCGTTAGCGCCACGGACTGTCCTGCCGTCAACGAGCCGGTCGTAGCAATCGGTGTCAACGAGAACGCATAGCTGGCAACAGGTGAGAAGACGTAGGTGCCGGCGTCACAGACGCCACCGCCACACACGCCGTTCGATCCGGAGTCCGCAGAGCTGTCGGCGGCAACGATGATGTCGCGCCCGTTAGGAGGTAGGGTGGCAGGGGCGGTGTACACAACGAGCACCGCAGCCTTGGAAACCGAGCCACCCGACGAGGTGCACGTTTGGGTCGCGGACCCTGAGGTGAATGCCTGAGGCGTGCTGGTGAGCGGCGTTCCACCCACCATCGCCGTTCCTCCGGCCGCCAGAGGAGACGTGAACTTCCCAGCGTCGATGCTCAACCAGACGGTGGCGTTTGGGACATGCACGCCGGACTGCTCAGGCTGAACGCAGAGGTCCACGACCTGCGACGCCGTGAGGGTACCAGGCTGCGCAATTGGCAGCGGCGAGATCACCAGCGAGTTGTAGGTCACCGATGCCGACACGCCATGAGGCAGACCGAGCGGAAGCGCCGCAGCCGCGATCAACGCCAGAGTGGCACCAATAATCGTTCGACGATTCATGCTCAGGGGACCTCTTTCCTAAACTGCGAGCCCGCCGTGGGCGGCTCGGGGACTGATCATGAGAATACCGGATCTCCCCCCAAAGACGGCGGGGGGAGACCCGGCTGTGAACAGCTGTGTGCGAATTGCTCTTAGGCTTTACGACGCTCCCGAACCAACTCGCTGGTCAGGCCGAGCGCCAGGCCACCGAGCAGAAGTTCGATGCCCAGACCAACCTGTCCGATCGCACCAGCCGACCCGGTGCCCGGCGTGGTGATGCCCTGGACAGCGCTCGCGGTGATGGTCACGGGTTCGGCGCCGCACTTGCTCGCCGAGCCGGCGTTGTTGGAGTCACCGCTGTAGCTGGCCATCCAATTGTAGGTGCCGGCTTTCGAGGTTCCGCTGAAGTTCGCTGAAGTCGCGGTTCCGTCAGAGCCGAGCGCCACGGTGCTGGTGAAGAGTGCCGTGCCGCTGCAGGTCGAGTTGGTGGGCCCGAAGAGCGTGAACGTCACCGTCCCAGTCAGATCGGTTCCGCCCGTGACCTTTGCGGTGTCGTGAATCACGGTACCGGTGTTACCACCCGACGACGCGGTGGTCGAGAGCGCCGACGGGTCGACCCCGATGGCGACCGGCTCGTCCGAGCACGAGGTGCTCGCGCCCTTGTTGTTCGCATCCCCGCTGTAGGTCGCGATCCAATGGTAGGTGCCCACGCTCGTGGTGGTGAACGGTGAGCCGGCGCTGCTCGCGGATCCGTCCGATCCGAGTGCAACGGTGACGTCCTGGAGCGACCCACCTCCATCCTCACTCGAGCAGGTTGAGTTGCTCGGCGAGAAGAGAGAAAAGGTGACGGTGCCCGTCGGGTTGTCACCGCCGGAAACCTGTGCGGTGTCGTGGATCTGTGTACCGACCGGTCCGCCGTCCGAGGCCACGGTTGCGATGGCCGGCGACAGCTTGTGAATCGTCACAGGCTCGCTGCCGCATTCGCTCGTGGCGCTCTTGTTGTTGTCATCGCCGCTGTAGTGGGCGACCCACTGGTAGGTGCCGGTCTTGGTGGTTGCGTATCCGGGATCGGGAACCGACGCCTTGCCGTCTGACTTGAGGTCGACCGTCCACTTCTGCAGCCAGGTGAGGCCGGAGTCGGAGTTGTTGGCGCATGTCGGATCGTTCGGTCCGTAGAGATAGAACGTCACGTCGCCCGTTGGATCGTTACCGGTGACGTGGGCGGTGTCCTCGATGGCGGTGCCGACCGGCGCACCGTCTTCGTTCGACTGCTCGGTCGTGATGTGGGCATCCGTCTTGCCGATGGTCACCGCTTCTGACCCGCACGCGCTCGTGGCGCTTGTGTTGTTGGCGTCACCGGCGTAGTGGGCGACCCACTGGTACGTCCCCACCTGGGCCGTGGTGAAGCCCGGTCCTGGGACCGACGCGTTCCCGTTCTGGTCGAGCTGCTCGGACCATGACTGCAGCCAGGTAGGCCCGGCGTCGCTGTTGTTCGCGCAGGTGGGATTGTCGGGTCCGTAGAGATAGAACGTCACGCTTCCGCTTGGATTGTCGCCGATGACGTGCGCGGAATCGACGATCGCCGTGCCGACCGGCGCTCCGTCGGCGTTCGACTGTTCCGTCGTGATCGACGAGCTCGCCTGGTTGACGGTGACCTGCTCATCGGTGCAGCTCGTCGGGCCGTTCTCGATGCTGCCACCGGCGTTCACGACGATCTCGGCGGTCCACTCGTAGACGCCGACCTGCGGTGGAACGTATGTCGCTGAGGTGACCGTGCTGTCGGTGAGACCACTGGTTCCCACAGGCTCGCTGTCGGTGAACACCGGCGAGGCTCCTTGGGTTGCGCACGTACCCGGTGCCCAGAGGAAGAAGACGACATGACGGCTGCTGTCCGCGTAGACGAGCGCCGTGTCGGCGAGGGGTGTCGTGCCGACGACGCCCACTGTCGGTTTCGGAGTGGTCGACACGATGTGATGCGCCGACGCGGTCACGAAGGTGGCCGCGCCACCCGCCACGAGCGCGATCGCCACCGCGCCCACTCGGCCGATCCCTAGACGACCGCGATGCGCGTGCCGTCCCATTCCTTGATTGGCTGAGTTAGCCACCTGAGTCCTCCTTCATCCCTTCCGGCCGAGCCGGCGTCCCCTGTTCACACTTCCCGATCCGTCGCGAGGTGAGAGAGAAGAGCGCCGATCGGTTCATTACTACCGAACGCTTCTCTCTGAAATCACACTAGCAAAAGCGACGTGAACGATGCAAGTGCAGCGTTTGGCACTAACGCTCACCGCGATAACGCGTGTCCAGTTGTGACGGTGATAGCCGGAAAGGGCACCTGTTTGTGGCGAACGCAAAGGCCCAAAGAAGCGATATGCGACTTGGCTTCCCGACGTCGCCGAAGGTGGTTCTTTTCGCGGAGCGCTCCCCGGCTCGCGATGAGCCGAGGAGCGCTCGCAACCCCCTATCCCTCAGGCCGTCTCCCCAGTCGTATCGATCCAAAAGGACCGAACGCTGAAACCATAGCAAACGCGTCAGAAGGGCGCAAGGGGTTTCTTTCGCGGATGCCGGAGCACGGCTGTAGCGACCGTCACGGAGCCGTCGGCAGGAGATGCTCGTTCAACGTCCCCCCCGTCGCGATGTACGCGAGGATCGCGCGATCGGTGAGCCACTCGACCGGTGCGTGATCGTCGGTGAGCGGATCGTTCGACGGCCTCGCGACGAATGCCTGCGCATCGACAAGCGGTCCGAGCACCTGCACGTCGAGCGGCAGCTGCCGCATGCGCTCGGTCACGGCGCCGGGCGCGAGCGGGACGTCCAATCCGAGGACGAGCTCGTTGAAATGCAGCGCAGGCCACACCCACACCTGCGGGAACTCGGTTGCGACAGTACCGCCGATCGCGTCGACGAGCTGGTTGTTGCCGGGGACCCGCTCGACGTTGAGCGCGATGCCGCCCCCCGGGTCGAGGTGCGCGTGCAGCAGTGCGAAGAATTCCTGTGTCGCCAGGTAGAAGGGGATGTACTCCTGCCGGTACGCGTCGACGACGATGAGGTCGTAGCGCTTCGCCGTCGTCTCGAGATACTCGCGACCGTCGGCGGTGATGACGTGCAGGTTCGGGATGGCATCAAGGCCCATGTACTCACGCGCGAGCTGCGTGACGACGGGATCGAGCTCGACCGCGTCGATGCTGATGCCGGGATACTCGGCGGCGAGCCCTCGAGCGGTGGTGCCGCCGGCGTTGCCGATGACCAGCACATGGCGGAGCGGCCGGCCCAGCAAGGGTGGCGCCACGAGCGGCATGTCCCACTCGCCACCGGTCAGGGTGGTGTCCGTCCGGTACACGGATTGATCCGCGATCCCGTCGTCGAACCGCATCACGATCCTGCCGTCCGGCTCGCGCACGACCTGCACGAACTGGTACGTGGTGTCGCGCTCCGCAAGTGTGCCCTGCGTCTCCTTGACGAGGCCGGGCGGGAGCGCGATCAAGGCGATGATGACCACGCTCGCGGCGACCGCCGGCCGCATCAGCAGCGGGATGGACACCAGCGCGACGAGCAGCGCCGCGACGAGCAGCGTGCGCTGCGTCCCGACGCCGGGGATGAGCACGAGCGCCGAGCCGAAGGTGCCGACGATGGCGCCAACGGTCGCCAGCGACGACAGACGCCCGCTGGTGCGTCCCGCCCGGTCGATCGCGGTGAGCGACAGTCGCAGCACGAACGGTGAGGCCATGCCCATGAGCGTCACCGGCACGGAGAAGAGCAGCAGCGTCGACACGAACGAGCCGACGACCACCCCGATGCTCACGGCCGCGAACCCCTGCAGCGCCAGGTTGAGGAACGGCCGCGCGACGAAGGGCAGCAACGCCGTGCAGACGGCCCCGAGCACCAGGATGAGCCCGAGCACTCGCGGGGTCGGATGCCGGTCCGCGATACGGCCGCCGAGCCAGTACCCGAGCGACAGATAGATGAGGATCAGGCCGATGACGTTCGCCCAGACGACGGTCGACGTGCCGAAGTACGGAGCCAGCAGGCGCGTGGCGCAGATCTCGGTGGCCAGCGACGACGCTCCAGCGGTGAAGACGACCGCTGGAAGCACGCGTCGAGCCACCGGGGGATCGTAGACGCCGGACACAGCGACGGCTCGCCCGTGGGGCGAGCCGTCTTGGGAGGGAGGCTTGGTCAACCGGTCACGCGTGGGGCATCACCCGCCGCGCGACCGGTGGGTCACATCGAGGCGGATCCGCTCATGTGCGGACACGGGTGGGATCCGCCGGCGCCCGGGGACGCGGACGGCGTCGGGGCGGTGGAGGCCGCGTTCGCGACCACGAACCCGCCGATGCCGCCGCCGATCAGCAGGCCTGCGGCGAGGAGCAGCGCAGCGGGTCCGCGGCCCAGGCCGCCGAAGCTCCGCCGGTGCGAGTGGTCCTCGGACGGGGGGTCGTAGGTGAACGTGTCCTGATCCATCGCAACCTCCTGGATTCGTCGACGTGGAGCGTAGGGGCGTCAACCTTTCGACTCGGTGACACGCCCCCTTTGGGGGGCGTTCCATGAAGAAGTCCTGCCACAGACGAACGCGTTCTATGCAAGCTCATGGACAAGTTCTACGCAAGCTCATAGATGTGTGTCAGGTCTGAGTAGTACAGGGCGTGGTTCGGACCCTCGGCCACATCGAATCGACACCCTGAGGGACCGAGGCGGACGGTCGCGTGGGGTGTC
The DNA here is from genome assembly GCA_963848445.1 of Candidatus Dormiibacterota bacterium. Taxonomy (GTDB): domain Bacteria; phylum Chloroflexota; class Dormibacteria; order Aeolococcales; family Aeolococcaceae; genus Palsa-851. The sequence continues at coordinate 154,737 of CAWKDT010000020.1, read as the reverse complement.
CCCGGGGTGGCGATCACCATGCCGCGGTCGTCGCTGCAGAAGACCAGGTGCCCCGCGTACCCGGCAGGGCCTGCCGAGTCCACGAAGGTCGCGCCGGTCGGGACGAAGGTGGTGCTCTCGCTGCTCCAGTTGGGGGCGGTGCCGCCACTGCAGGTGGACGCGGCGAGTGGATGGTTGTATCCGTAGCAGTCGGGCCACTGGTAGTGCCCACCCCGGGGCACGCTCTCGAACAGCGTGTCATAGCCGGTCGGGGGGCTCCCCGCATCACCGGAGGGGCCGTTCATCGTGATGGCGAGCTGGCCCGTGGGGGAGAAGGCGATGCCGAACGGGTTCCGGAATCCGTAGGCCCACACCGGGTTGGTGGGGCCGAACGGGTTGTCCGACGGGATCGTGCCGTCGGGGTTGTAGCGCAGGACCTTGCCGCGCAGGTCGCTCCTGTTCTGAGCGCTCGGGGCGTCGTGCTCGTCACCGAGGGTCACGTAGAGCTTGCCGTCGGGGCCGAAGGCGAGCCGCCCGCCCTTGTGGCAGCAATCCCCTCCGGCGGGGAACGTGGCGATGATCGCGGGGTTCAGCCCGGTGCCGTTGCAGTCGTACCAGCGGATGACGTGCTGAGTCCTTCGGTTCGCGTCGGAGTAGAAGGCGTACACGAATCGGTCGGTCGTGAAGGTGGGGCTGATGGCGAGGCCGAGCAGCCCGCGCTCGCTGTAGCTCCCGTTCGCCTCGGTCGTCACCGTGCGGACGCGAGCGAACGCCTTGGCGGCCCCGTTCTGCCACACGCGCACCGTGCCCGACCGTTCGGTCCAGAAGAGCCTGCCGTCCGGGGCAAACGCGAGGGCGGTGGCGAATGCCGCGGGGATCGTCCCGTTGGGGGCCGGCTCGCGGGACGGTGCGACGCACGGGTTGGGGGTGGTCGTCGGGGTCGTCGTCTCGAGGCCGGCCGTGGGGGTGGGGGTGGCGCTGGGACTTGGGCTGGGGTGGGGCGTCGAACCGCAGGCCGCGATGATCAGCACCACCGACGTCAGGGCAACCCGTTGGCGGATCCCCATCGACCAGATCAGCCGGCGGCGGCTTGCAACTCCTGGCGCGCGCCCGGCACGCGGTCGAGATGCTCGCGGCCCCAGCGGTCGATCGCGTCGATCACCCGCTGGAGGTCGATGCCGGCGGGGGCCAGCTCATAAGAGGTACGCGGTGGCATCTGGGAGTGGACCGTACGCCGGAGGAGCCCGAGCTGCTCGAGACGGTCGAGGCGCACCTTGAGTGTGGCCGGGTTGCAGCCGCCGACCGTGCGGCCCAGCTCGTTGAAGCCCATCGGGCCGTCGAGCAGCGCGCGGACGATGTGCATCGTCCACTTCTCCTGGAGCACCTGAATGGCCTCGTGGACCGGGCAGTACTCGCCTTCAGCTTGCATGTCTTGTGGCCTCCTCCATCCCAGGCGAGATCGTAGCTCAACTTGGGGTCGGAGATTTGCGGAATCGATCACTTGACAAAGTATAGCACTATGCTGCATGATGTGCTTCACCGGACGAAGTACCGCCCGGAGCCGCCCGGGGCATCCCTGGAACACGAGGAGTCACACGCCATGACGTGGAATCTGGACCCGCATCACACATCGGTCGCCTTCAGCGCGAAGCACATGGGAGTGGCAACCGTTCGCGGCCGCTTCGACCAGGTCGCAGCCGCACTGGAGCTGGACGACCCCAACGACCCGACCACCGGCCGCGGCACGGTCACCATCCAGGCCGCGAGCGTCAACACCGGCTCGGAGATGCGTGACGGTCATCTGAAGAACGCTGACTTCCTCGATGTCGAGAAGTACCCGGAGATCGTCTTCACGCTGAAGAAGGTCGCGAGGCACGGCGACGACACGTACTCGGTGACCGGCGACCTGACCATCAAGGACGTCACCAAGGAGATCACGCTCGGGTACGAGCACAACGGCTCTGCGGTCGATCCCTACGGCAACGTCAAGGTCGGCGGGACCCTCAGCGGCACGATCAACCGCACCGATTGGGGGCTGGTCTGGAACGTCGCGCTCGGCGCCGGCGGCCTGCTGGTCGGCGAGAAGGTCAAGCTCGAGATCGACGGTGAGCTCGCCCAGGCGAAGGAGGAGATCGCGGTCGGCGCGGCCGCGTAAGAAACCCGACCGGGTAGCATTGCTTTCTGAGGTACCTGAAGATGGCTGAGCAGATCCGCTTCTATTTCGACCCTCTCTGCCCGTGGTGCTACGAGACATCGCGCTGGGCGCGCCGTCTCGAGGAGCTGGGCGTGGTGGAGGTCGACTGGCGGGTCTTCTCGCTGGCCATCGTCAATCGTGGCGACGAGGGGCGCGCGGCTGCGGACACCGGTTCCGCGCCGTCGCTCCGGACCGCCATCGCCATTCGGGACGCGCACGGCAGTGCCGCCGTGGGCGCCTTCTACAAGGCCGTCAGCGACGCGCACCATCTGCGCGGCGCTCAGGTCGACGACCATGCGGTCCTCGAGGCGGCGCTTGGCGAGGCCGGCCTCGCGCAGGAGCTGCTGGGTCGCGCGCTCGCCGACCCGTCGACGTGGGAGGCTGTGCAGCGCGAGCATGACGAGGCGGTCGAGGTGCACAAGGCGTTCGGCGTCCCGACGATCATCCTCGACGGCGGCGCCGGGCCGCACATGTTCGGCCCGATCATCAGCGATCTCCCGAACGACGAGGACAGCGTCGAGCTCTGGCGGCATTTCACGTGGTTGGCGCGCACGCCCACCCTGGCCGAGCTCAAGCGGGACCGGCCCGCGCTGGATCTGGAGAGCGTTCGGTACTGGCAGCGAGTCCGGGCCGAGCGCGAGCGGCAAAAGCAGGCGAAGCCGGCCGCGTGACGACGATCGGAGCGCGCGTGCCCAACGCCACCCGCAAGAGCGGCGACGTTGGTCCCCATTACAAATGGGTCGCGCTCTCCAACACGACGATCGGCATGCTGATGGCGACCGTCAACTCGTCGATCGTCCTGATCTCGCTTCCCGCGATCTTTCGCGGCATCCACTTGAACCCGCTCGTCCCGAGCAATGTCAGCTATCTGCTCTGGATGATCATGGGCTACATGGTCGTCACGGCCGTGCTGGTCGTCAGCCTCGGCCGCATCGGCGACATGTTCGGCAGAGTCCGCCTGTACAACCTGGGCTTTCTCGTGTTCACCGCCGGGTCGATCCTGCTCTCGACGGTGTTCATGTCCGGGCCTGGCGCGGCGCTCGAGCTCATCTTCTTCCGGCTCATCCAGGGCGTCGGCGGCGCGATGATCTTCGCCAACTCGACCGCCATCCTCACCGACGCCTTTCCGCAGCATGAGCGGGGCATGGCCCTGGGGATCAACGCCGTCGCCGCGGTCTCGGGCTCCTTCATCGGGCTGATCGTCGGCGGGCTGCTCAGCACCACCGACTGGCACCTGGTCTTTCTCGTGTCGGTGCCGGTGGGCCTGTTCGGCACGGTGTGGGCGTATCTGAAGCTCCGTGAGATCGGGATCGTGCGGCGGTCGCGTGTGGACTGGTGGGGCAACGTGACGTTCGGCGTCGGGCTCATCCTGGTGCTCGTCGGGATCACGTATGGGATCCAGCCGTATGGCGGCCAGACGATGGGATGGACCAATCCGGCGGTGCTCGCCGAGATCATCGGTGGCGTTGCGCTGCTCGTGCTCTTCGTGATCATCGAGACGCGGGTCGCGGAACCGATGTTCCGCGTGAGCCTGTTCCGCCTGCGGGGCTTCACCTTTGGCACCGTCGCAGCGCTGCTGAGCTCGGTCGGCAGAGGCGGGCTGATGTTCATGGTGATCATCTGGCTGCAGGGAATCTGGCTGCCGCTGCACGGGTACAGCTTCGAATCGACCCCGTTCTGGGCGGCCATCTTCATGCTCCCGCTCACCGCCGGCTTCCTGGTCGGCGGACCGACGTCGGGCTTTCTCTCCGATCGCCTCGGGGCGCGCGGCTTTGCGACCGCGGGGATGATCTGCTCGGCGATCGGCTTCGGGCTGTTGATGCTGCTGCCCGCCAACTTCGCCTACCCGCCGTTCGCGCTGCTCCTCTTCCTCGTGGGCGTGTCGATGGGGATGTTCGTCGCGCCGAACACCGCGGGCGTGATGAACTCGGTGCCCGCCGATCGGCGCGGTGTGGCGTCGGGCATGCTCGCAACCTTCCAGAACAGCGGCATGACGCTGTCCATCGGCATCTTCTTCTCGCTGATGATCGCGGGCCTGAGCTCCAGCCTGCCCTCCACGATGTTCAACGGTCTCACGGCGCACGGTGTCCCGGTCGCGGCGGCGCACCAGGTGGCGAACCTGCCGCCGGTGGGATCGCTCTTCGCCGCGTTCCTCGGCTACAACCCCATGAGCACGTTGCTCGGCCCGACGCTGCACACGCTCAGCGCGAGCCAGGCTGCGTTCCTGTCCGGGCAGACCTTCTTTCCCAACCTGATCAGCAACCCGTTCATCATCGGGATGCACATCACCTTCGCGTTCTCACTGATCATGATGCTCGTCGGGGCGGCCGCATCCTGGCTGCGGGGCGGTGGCTCCCGGCCGGGCCCGGCGCCCGTCATCGCCCGCACGCAGGTCCTCAGCGAGCCGGTCGGCAGCAAGAGCTGAGGGCGTCGACCGCGCTCGCGGCGCTCGATGCGTGGCGCGCCGTCACCTGCGAGCGAATCGCGCAATGGGGAGGGGCGCGAAGACCGCGATGATCCCGGCGGTCCACAGCAACGAGAAGCCGACGTACTAGGCGGTGGAGTGCCCGAGCAGCGCTTCGACGCGGGGTCCCTGCGTGAGGCAGCGCACGGCATTCTTCGCGAATAGTCCCATGCACATGAACACCCACTCGAAGGCGAGGCCGAAGAGCACGCACCCGGACGCGGAGAGCGCCGGACCCAAGGCACGCCTGCGCGACGCCGAGCGCACGCGCCAGCGCATCCTCGACGCCGCGTTGTCGGAGTTCTCCGAGAAGGGCTTCGCAGGCGCCCGGGTGCGGGGGATCGCCGAGCGAGCCGGGGTCAATGCCTAGAGCCGCCGCTGGGTGCGCGAGGCGGGGTGCGCGAGGCGGGTGCGGGAGACGTTGCTGAGCGAACATCTGTTTGCTATGATACAGGAATGTGTGATGGCGGCGGCGACACCACCGGCTCGGGGGATGCGCTCGATGCCCTGCTGGTCGCGGCGCGGCGGGTGCGCGCCCAGGGGCCGGCGGTCGGGCAGGCGGCACTCCAGGAGGAGCTGATCCGCCTGCGCCGGGTCTCGGACCTCCTCGAGCTCGCCTTCGCGGCCTCGGCGAGCGCCTTGGACGCTTGCTACGACGAGGACTCGGGCGGCTATCCCAGTGCCATCAACTGGCTCCGGGTGGAGTGCAAGATGGCCTCCGGGGCGGCGGTCAAAGCGGTCTGCGTCGGCGAGGAAGCGGCGGGGATCCCGCTCAGCATCAGCGCGCTCGAGGAAGGCCGGCTCGGCTTCGCCCAGCTCGGCCTGCTCGCCGCCACCGCCCAGGGGGTACGCGAGACCCCCAACCCGGCGGGGGTCGAGGTGGCTCCGTTCGACGAGCGGCCCCTGCTCAAGCAGGCCCTCACCCATTCACTGCGCCGCTTCCGCGATGACTGTGCCCACGTCCGCCACGCCCACAGCGCCGCCCTCTTCCTCGCCGCCCAGAACGACGACGAGCGATACCGCACCCTCGAGGTGCGCGCCGGCGAGGACGGGGCCCTCTTCCTCCACGGCTGCCTGGACAAGGTCGGCGGCGCCACCCTGCGCACCGCCCTCGATCCCCTGGCACGCCGGCTCGGGGGTGGGGATCTGCGCACCCGCGAGCAGCGCTATGCCGATGCCCTCGTGGAACTCGCCACCCACTGTCTCGACGCCGGCCGAGTGCCGGGTGTCGGCGGGCAGCGTCCCCACCTCCAGGTGACCAGCACGGTGGCCACGCTCAGCGGGACGCCGGGAGCGCCGGCAGCGATGCTCGAGTTCGCCGGGCCGATCGCCGGGGCGACGGCGCAGCGCCTCGCCTGCGACGCGAGCATCGCCCGGGTGCTCCTCAGCCCGAGCTCAGCGGTGCTCGACGTGGGCCGTACCCGCCGGCTCCCCTCGGCGCCGACCCGGCGTGCGCTCCGGGCTCGGGACGGCGGCTGCGTCTGGCCGAACTGCGACCGCCCGGTTTCGTGGACCTCGGCCCACCATCTCGTGCACTGGGCTCAGGGCGGGAGCACGGAACTCCAGAATCTGGTGCTGCTCAAAAGTCAATACCCCCGTAGGTCGCGAACCACCTGACCGTGGGCACGCCTGTTCGGTGGCAACTTTAGGCTCCTGTAGAATTGGGGTCGTGAACCCATCCCCTCAGCAGCTCGCCGTAGGCGTGGCCGTCAGCCTCTTGGCTGCAGCAGCCGTGGTGTCACCCACCAACGCCCTCGTTGGCAATGAGCTGGTGATCTGGGGGAGCGCGTTCGGTGCCCTCGCGGCGGTCCTCTCCGACAGCCCGTTCCGGCGAGCGGTCAAGCCACGCACCATCCAGCTTGGCGCTGCGATCTCGGCCACGGGCAGCCTCTCCGTTGTCCTGCTGCAAAGCCCCGGCGCTGGGCGCGGTGGCTTCCATTCCGACGTGATGCCGCGCCTGCTCTCGGGTGGTTATCCAACCTCACCCGGCCGACGCATCTGAGCTGATCCACTCCCCATGTCCAGGTTCTGGCCAGTGGGTGGCCCACCCGAGTACTACACAGCCGCGGTCTGCTCTACGCGGGGCCACGTCGAGACGTCGATCCTTGAAGTCAAGGAATCACCCATCCCGGAGCATTGCGAGAAGTGCGGGGCACCGATCATCACAGCGTGCCCAACCTGCAGGAAGCCGGTTCGGGGCAGCCCCAGCGGTATGTTCGGCGGTTCGTATAAGCCTCCCAACTTCTGTGGGTGCGGTACTCCGTTCCCTTGGGCACCCGACGAGGCTTTGGGCTATCACATCGAAAACCTGCTCGCGGCTGACAACCTCCCCGACGCAGAGCGCCGTGACCTCGACAAGAAGCTCAAGGTGCTGCTGAATCGTGATGAAGAACCGAAGAAGCGAGCCGCGGCGCTGAAGGCATTCATGGTGGTGGCTCCGAAGGCCTACAGCTTGGCGGAGGTCGCGCTGAGGGCCTACATCACAGCCGATGTGCAGTCGCACATGAAGTAAGCGTCACATGCAGAGAGGACACCCCCGGCGCGCTGCCAGGGGTGTCGTCAGGACGGGATGACTGCGATTAGGTCAGGCCGGGCCCGTCACAATCGCATCAGGACTATTCTGACCCACCGCTACGCAGATTCCCGATTTGACGCAACTGACGCCCCACAGGCCCTCAAGAGCGTCAGCGTCCGAAGGGTTCGGGGTAACGGACCAAACGGAACCGTTTAAGGTTTCGATCAGCGCCACGCAACAGGGCAAGTTACCTACGGCAACACATTCGGTCGCAGCGATGCAAGACACGCCGTCTAGATACCCGCTTACGGAACTACTCGGCATGAGCGACCACTTGGTGCCATTCCAGGATTCGGTGAGGCTCAATGGTTGGACGGTTCCATTCTGCTCGTACCCGCCAACAGCCACGCAGTGGCTTGCGTCGACGCAGGAAACGCTGAGGAGGGAGCTCCCCCATTCCGGAGAGCTGGTGCCGGCGTTTGGGCTCGGGACGACCGACCAGTCGGAGCCGTTCCAAGCTTCGACCAGGGTCTTGTCGTACTCCGAGGAGGTCTCATACTCACCCACCGCGACGCAGCTGCTTGAACTGGTGCAGGAGACCCCACCCAGCCAGCTGTGGTTGCTCCGCGCTGGGGCGGGCACGATCGACCACGCACTGCCATTCCAACGCTCAATCAACGCGAGGGGAGTTTCGCGGCCGTCGGAATCGTAGGAGTAGTAGCCGACGGCGACGCAGTTGCTCGCGCTGGTGCATGAAACGCCGTAGAGGCCGTTGTCCTCGGTGGTCTTGTTAGGGCTTGCGACGATGGACCAAGAGGTGCCATTCCAAGTTTCGCTAAGAGTCCTATAACCTCGCCCCCCGGCCCCGCCGTCATACTCGCCGACGGCCACGCAATCAGACGCGCTGATGCAGGACACACTCGCGAGACCGCTATCCACGCTCTTCTTGGGAGTGGGCGTGAGTGACCAGGTCGTTCCGTTCCACGTCACGATCTGCGGCCGGGTGTACTCCGAGTCCGGGACGAGGGTGAGGCCCACTGCCACGCAGAACGTGGAACTGGCGCACGACACACCGTTGAGAAGCGTAACCGGGGGACTAGTGGCGACCGTCCAAGAACTCGGAGCGGCGGTGCTCGCCGCCGACCCGACGCTTGCAGCGGCCACCATAACGGCGGCGGCCACGAACGCTGCGATAGGGAACCGCGCAAATCTCCAGGAACGCGTGGCCGCGAACTGTTGGTCTCTCAACTCTTCCCCTCTTTGGCGCCGCTGGAACGCGGCGAACGAATCATGGTCCGCCATTCATCTGGCGGAAGTCAAGCTTACCCTACGGCGATGTGGTCTCGCGAGCGCACAACGCAGCGTGCCTAGAATGCCAACGCGCCCACTGGCGTGATCCCTGGAGGTATTCGGAGACAGGCCATGTGCCTCTCGGGTCAGCTAGCTGCGGAGAATTGCGGCACAGACGCCAAGACACCCCCGGCGCGCTGCCAGGGGTGTCGTCAGGCGCGATACTTGGTGACGGTCAGGCGGGCCCGACTTCCTCCGGATAACCCACAGCCAGACACACACTGGAACTGGCGCAACTCACCCCGTAGAAATAGCCATAGCTGCTATCGGGGTGGGGGGTGATCGACCAGACGCTCCCATTCCACGTCTCGATCAGGCTGAAATCGGTGCCTGCGGCGCTGTTCTCGTTGGAGCCCACAGCAACGCAGCTGACGGAGTTGACGCAGGACACAGCCTGCAATTCAGCGAGCGTGGTCGGGCTGGGAGTCGGACTGGGAGTAATTGACCACGTGCTGCCGTTCCAACTCTCGACCAGCGTCTGGGATATCGGCGTACTGGGGTTCGTGCTGCCCGCCTCTCCCACGGCCACGCACTGGCTCGGGCTCGTGCAGGAGACACCGTTGAGGTAGTTGTCCCAAGCGTTGAGCGGCCTGTTGGGGCTAGCGACGACGGACCATGCACTCCCGTTCCAGGCCTCCATCAAGGTCGCCTGTGCGCGAGACGAATTCACATAGACGCCCACGGCCATGCAACTGTTCGCTCCGGTGCAGGAGACACCATCCAGGAAGCTGTCGTTGCTACGGGCCGGGGCGGGCGTGATCGACCAGGCACTTCCATCCCACTTCTCGGCCAGCGCCAACGGTATGTCATTAGGTCCGTAGGAGTAGAAGCCAACGGCGAGGCAGTTCGACGAACTCGTGCAGGAAACACTGGAGAGCAGGTTGTCCTGCGTGGTTTTGTTGGGGCTCGCGAGCGCGGACCAGCTCGCCCCGTTCCATATCTCTGCGAGCGTCCGCTCCGGATAGTAATTGTCATATTCGCCGACCGCCATGCAGAAGGACTGGCTCGTGCACGACACGCTCACCAATCCGCTTTCCTCGCCTCGGTGGGGAGGGGGGGTCGGGGTCCACGTACTCCCGTTCCATATATCCGCCGACGGTATGTAGTACTCGGAGTTCGGAAAAAAGGCGCCTACGCCCATGCAGAAGGTCGAGCTAAGGCACGAGACGCCGTCCGGACCGCCGCCGTTCTCTCCGCCGTTCTTTGGGCTGCTGACAGCTGACCACCCGCCCGCCGCCGACCCCACGCTCGCAGCGGCGACCATCGCGGCGGCAGCCACCACGGAGGCTATGGGGTATCGGGCAACTCTCCAGGGACGCCTAGATGCCGACTGTTGGTCTCTCATGTGTCTCCCCTCTTGGCCGCTCAAACGCGGCGTCTCAAATCATCGTCCGCTACTCATCTGGCGGAAGTCAACCATAATCGACAAGGATGTCGTTTCGCTACTGCGCACATGCGAACGTGGCGGCGGGGTTCAGGGGGGGTGGCCGAACCAGGGGTTCCGGTCCCTGATCCGGCCGAGACGCCATGAGCCTTTAGGAATGCATCGCCAGCGAACGCAACGCAGCGGCGTCGGACAGCGTCGCGTCGATACGTGTGGCGACGATGATGGCGCTGCATAACACGTCGGCGTACTTCTCGTGGAGGACCTGGGCGAGGGTCGGCACGACCTGCCGTACGACCAGCCCGCGCTTGAAGTCACCGAACACGGCGACCTTGGCGCTGGCGCCGATCTGCGCCATTGAGTCATCGCACACGACGGGAGCGCCAAACATGGTCCCCTTCTCGCGATCGAACACCGGGTGTCCACCGCTGTCGAGGAGCGCGAGCGCGGCCTTATACGTGTTCGAGTGCATCACCCAGCGAGCGTTCGGGCCACGATAGCCAGCGCGCACGGAGAAGTAGCAAGCCTCCCACTCAGCGTAGGTGATCGCCGCGTTCGACGTGGTGGTCACACCCACCGTGGCGGCCGAGATCCCGAGGGGCTGGCCAGAGCCGGTGCCGACTGCGAGGTGGGCGTCCACAGCGCGGCCGATACGATCTCCGGCGATGTTCGCGAGCACCTGGAGCGCGTCGAGCCCAGCGGTGTCCTGCAACCAGGACCACGGCGCGAGGACGGCCGGGGCGACGTAGCAGAACGCGCCGAGGCTGACTTGCGACAGCACAGGGTCGGTGGTGCTTCCAACAGTCGAGTTCTCTGCCAAGATCGTCGCCAGCTGTGCGGTGTCGTCAATGACGGGCACCTTCATCGCGGCGCCAGCGTCCGTCTCCACCTTGGTGGCCAGCCCGAGGATCGGCGCACCATCGAGGAGCGACTTGACCAGGAACTCGTTGAACGCCTGCGGGATCGTGAACCCACCCGATGAGCCGGTGCCCGTCGTCAGATCTCGCGCCTCTGCGGCGTCGAACCGTCCGGCGTTCAGGATCTGGCGCTGATCATCGCTGACGGTTCCGGCCAGTAGCGCCTGGAATGCCATGCGATATTCGGGCACGGAGGCCATTGCGGCGCGCCAGTGGCGTGATGGCGTGGCGTGGGCGAGCGCGTTGGAAGCGCGGACCCGTTCGTGCAGTGCGCCGAGTGTGTCCTGCGGTGCGCGCTCGGCGAGCATCCGGCGTTCGCGCGCGTCGATGGTGCCTTCGCTGACGGCGTAATCGACGTCAGTGCGCCAGTCAAGCTCGCCAGAGTTGCGCGCCTCGATGACCGCCTCCGGGCTGCCGTAGTGCGCCAGATCCTCGCGCGCCTGCGCCTCCAGGATCTGCATGGTTGTGAGCTTGGTGGTCATCGTCTCTCCCTGGGTTGAAATCCTGTTGCGGCGAGTTGTTCGTTAGTGACGACGTAGCCAGTGCGCGCTCCGGGTGGAGTGCCGGTAGGCGTCGGATCGGCGGCCAACACCGCCTCCTCGGTGGTCGCGATGTCCGCGACGGGCTCCGGACGCGGGCGAAAGTTCGTCTTGGGCAAGTGCGGCGTGATCAGCGACAGACGCGCACGCCTCGTGCCGAAGTCCGGGTTGTCCTTAGCGGCGGCAGCCTCCTGAGCGCGCCTGTACTCGGCTGCGGCCTTGCGGCCTTCGGGGCTGAACCGGCGTTTGCGCTCCTTGTCCTGCTTCTCGCGCTCTTTGCGCGTCTCGGTGGCCGCGTCGGCCTGGAGCTTGTCAAAGTGCTCGATCACCACACGGCGCTCGTCCTTCGGATTGGCCAGTCGGCGGCAGATCTCATCGGCGAGTTGCTGACGCGAGATCAAGAGCATGTTGCCGACCTGCAGGACCTGCCCATAGTGTCCACTCCGGACCATGTTCAGGACTGTGTCCTTGCTGCACCCGAAGTGATCGGCCACCTCCGCGATGGAGAAGAACGGTGGAATACCGGCCTGATCGCTCACTCGGTCACCTCTGGGGGCTGCGGGTCGATGGGTGGGTACCGTCCGGCGACGGTCTTGCGCGGGTCCCACAGTGGGAGGCGGTCGCTCCACAACTCGCCATTGGGATTCGCGTTCCAGGGTTGGTCGGCCGGTGCAATGGTCCGGTCGCGCTCCTCCGGCGCGTCACTCGGACGTGGCGGAGGTGCTTCATCGGCGACGGGCTCGGTGTTATCGTCAACCATGTCCCCAACTACATACCCTGGGTCGGCGCTCGCCGAAACCTTCCGCGCGGCGGTCGCCGATTGGGCCTAGTTGTCGGACGCCTCCAGCCACCGCTCACGGTATTGGGCGGCGCGCGCATCCGCCTCGGTGACCAGCCTGCCGTCCACGACTAGGCGGCCTGTCTCCCGGTACTTGCGCGCGGTCGCCATGGGCTCGTGATCGCCCTCGAACGCGATCTGGCGGCCGGTGTGCGTGCGATCCCGTCCGGGTGATTGCAGCCCGCGAGCCGCGATGATCGCTCCGGCCGCAAGCTCCAGCGCGCTCGGCTCCGGCCACGATTCGCGGTGCTCGGCGTCGAGGCGATCCAGGAACGAGAGGCGCGCACCACCGATCTCGGCTCCAGCCTTCAGGATCGCGGCGCGTGAGACGTGGTACTCACGTGCGAGTGCGCCGGATTGCTCGCCATCGGCCAGCCTCCGCGCAATCTCGCGCAGGTCGTCATCGGACAGTGGCGTTTCTGCCATATCGGGCTCCTCGTGGGGATTGGATGTTTCGTGTGTCTGCAACCGCAACCAAATCGCGTTTCGTACAGACGTGGGTCGTTCTATATGGTCCACACGGAGTTCTGCCGACTTCCATGCCCCCCACATCCACGGCCGAGGTATCGCCAGACGCAGCGCGCACGATCTGCTTCAAGGCTTGGTCCACCGGCCGACTAGGGTGAGGCGTGGTAGGTGTAGTGCGAATCGAGGGGCACTACTCACTCGAAGTCCTCCAGGTGTCGTGCTACTGACTGTTGGATCCGGAGGCTGCCACGACACGGACATGGATATGGGGCATGGTGGGCTGCACGCGGGCAGACTTCCTCACCGCCACATGTCGGCATCGGGTTGTCGTGGTGCCAGTCTGCGACCACCTTGGCGCGGTACTCGTTGAGGTTCTCAACCAGGTCGTCATTGCCCTCAGTGGTAGCCAGTTCGAGCCAGCCATCGACGGCGTTGAGGTGGCGGTGATACTCGGCGCGGGAGAGTTGACGACGGCTGGCCATCAGAACGGCACCGAAGCGTACTGGTCGTGAAGAGTCTCCACACACACGTCGGCGAGCTTCTTCCCACGGCCACGAGCTTCTTCTAAGGCGCTCGTCTCAACCAGGTTTATGGGAAGGCGCTCTTTGTCTATGAGAAGAAGCTCGTCAGGGAGTGTTGGAGCTTCTTTGGAAAGTCCCCATAGCCACGGTCCGCCCATCTTGCCTGGTTCCTTGAAGGCGTCTATGGGAAGGCGCTCTTTGGCGCGCTTCAGCGATGCCTCCGAGAATCCCTCAGCCCTAGCGTCACCGAACAACTCCTTCGTCGGCACCGGCCCATAGGACAGGTGCAGCTTGAGCCAATCGGCCGCCTCCGCGACGACGGAGCGTGGCTGGTCGGGCGCGGCCACCAGCTCATCAGCGGTCTTGTCTGAGACGCCATGCCACTCGATCCAGGGTGGCGCGTCCTCATCCTCCGGATCGCCTACCGGCCTGTAGCGCAACGATGGTGCACTCGGACCCAAGTTGCCCTTGATCCTGGCCAGGACGCACATCGAGGTGGGGTCGTCTGCGTCCTCGCGGCCAACGATCAGCGCGGAGCGCGAGAGCGCGACACCAGCGATCGAGCCCATGCCACGCGTCATCGCGGAGCCACCAACAGCCTTCGTGAGGTGGCGGACGAACAGGCCGGCAACACCCATCTCATGGAGCAGGTTCTGCATGGGCGAGAGCGCAGCCCGCACATCGGAATCCCGGTGACTGTCGGCCTTCCCGAGGAATGCGCTCAACGGGTCGAGCACCACGAGCTTCGCGCCGACGCGCTCAATGTCGCGGCGCATGCGCTCGGTGTCGGCCACCGTAAGGCTGCGCGAGAACCCCTCGGAGTCAACAGCGATCGTCCGGTGGATGATCCGCTCGGTGTCCGCGCCAGCGCGTTCGAGGCGAGGCTTGATGACATCGGCGAGCCCGTCCTCAACGGTCCAGATGACTGCACCGGCCGGGCGGATACCTCGCGTGCCGTCTGGCATCTGCTTCGCAGTCGTGACGCGCGCGATTATGTCGAGCGTCATCAGCGACTTGCCCTTGTCGGGCTCGCCATCGAGGAGCGTGATATAGCCCAGTGGAACGTACCGGCGCCAGAGCCAGTCGACGCGCTCATTGGCAACGGTGGAGACGATTGTGCCGTGGTCGTTCCGGTTGTCGCGCTCGGGCTCGGACTTCGTGTAGGACTTCGTGGACGCCTTCGCCACAACTGGCAAGCGCAACGGGTCCGGCACACCCAGCCTGCGGCGCTCACCTTCCTGCCACTCAAGGAACTCCGGGCTGTCGATGACCATTGGTTCGGCGCGAAGCGGGATATGATCAGCAGTACGGGATTGACTAGACACGCGAATGCGTCTCCTTGGCACTCGCAGCGTCCCCCGATAGCTCTCCAAGAGCTGTCGGTGTGCCCGCTACATCAGCCACGACCTTGCCACGTAACACGCGGCCCACATGCATCTTGCTGCACCCCATGACGCGCGCAATCATGGAGTTCTTGATTCCCTCGGCCCGCATGCGTCTGATCATGTCGTAATCAGCCGGTGTGAGGCGCTTGTTGTAACGACTGAGCACGTCGTTCGACACGTCGAATTCTCCTTAGTGGGCAACGGGATTGATGCCTACTAAGAGGTTACCGCGCTACTCGAAACTGAACCGCGTAACCCTTGAAGCAGATCGCCACGTGATTAGGTGAAGCAAGGTACGATTGAGAGGCCCGGCCGGGTACGCGCGACGCGAGCCACCTCTGCGCCTCAGAGCTTGTGCCGACTCACCGATGGACCGAGAGTTGTCATCGAAGTACAACGACCAGCAAGCCCACCCTGCTGGTCGCGGCGGTAGGTTCTACGCGCTCCGGCGACGCGCCTCTGCGGCCTCAAGCTCGCGCACGTCCGGCTCCTCGATCCAGGCCCACTCGACCACTACCCGTCGCTCGTCGTACCTAGGCACCCCACTGGTCGCCGGCATCAACGTGATCGACTGCATCACGGACTTCACCAGGTCGCGCCGTTCGTCTAGGGTGAGCGTGTCCCACCGCACCCGAATGTCGCGTCCGCGCTCGGCGACGGCGTGTGCCTCGGCAATCTCCGCTTGCTTGGCCTCGGCAGCCTCGATCTGGCGGTCCACGTCGGCAAGCGCGATCGTGACCACGTCCGCCGCCATCCGTCCCTCGCCGAGCATGTGGGCCAGGTCGATCCGGCGCTCGCGGAGTTCGGTCAGCTTCCCGTACACGTATACACCCGGGACGGGCTCGGCATCCACCCAGTGGCGAAGGTTCATCAGGCGCTCGATCACGTCAGCATCGGCCGAGGCAGCGCGCACGGATACTCCGGCGCATCCGCGTTCCGCCTTCGGCGGGCAGGTGTAATAGGTTCGGCCTTCGTGCTTGTTCACCCGCAGCGCGGCTCCGCACTTCCCGCAGCGCGCGATCCCGCTCAAGAGGTACTTGGGACTGGTTCCCGGAGCCGTGTTGACGTTCCGGTGCAGGATCGCGGCGACCTGGGCGTGGCGCTCCGGCGAGATCAGGGCGGGCCACTGGGCCTTGTACGCGACGCCCTTATGGACCCTCACGCCAGTATGCCGTGGGTTGAGTAGGGTCGTGCGGAGCCCTGTTGCGCTCCAGGGCTTGCCGACCGTCGTCACCGACCCGGCCGCATTGAGTTTGCGGACCGCCGCCCGTAGGCTCATGCCGCTGAGCATGCTTTCGACAGCGCTGAGGTAGAACGCAGCCTCGGCCTCATCGACCATCAGACCGCCCATCTGGTAGCCATAGCAGCGACGGCCGTGCGACCCACCAGCCTCGGCGTTCGCCTGGCACTTGCGGGCCACACGGCGGGAGGTGTCCTTGGAGCTTTGGTTGGCCATCGCTATGGACATCCGGGCACCCATAATCTCGCTGTCGGTCGCGATCGAGAATCCGGTACAGGCCACGATCTCCAGCGAGCGCGCCTCGATGTGGTCGATCAGGCTTTCAAGCTCGCGAGGCTGCCTCGTGAGGCGATCAAGGTTGTACACGATCACCCGGCCGATCCGTCCGGCACGGATGCCCTTGAGCATCGCCTCATACGCCGGGCGCTTGGCGGTGCGCTTGTACGCGCTGATCCCGTTATCGCAGAAGTCCTCGGCGACGGTCCAGGCTCGGTCCGCCGCGAGCTTCCGGCAGTCGCGCAGCTGCGTCTCGACGTTGTCTCCTTCGACGCTGAGTCGTGTGTAGGTGACGGTGTTCATCGCGCAGTTCTCCTTGTGGGTGCTCATGTTCGGCCCCCTTATTGTCGGGCGCTACTACGCTTGAACCATAGTTCGAGGCTCCTGTGCCACCGCCACCACCGCCTCGTCCATGAGGGCGGGTGGCAGCTCATCCGTGCATCCGACGGCGCCCTGACGACACTGGCGCCGGTCACCGACCTGGGCATCGGTCCCCCGCTCCAGGAGGCGGCTGCTCGCTCGTCGATGCCGGCCCGCGGCCATGGGTATGGCGACGCAGTCGCGGAGGCTGCTCGCGAGACTCCGTCGCCCGAGGTGGGGTGGCGTGCCCGACCGCCCGATATCGCCGCTACGGGGTGAGGGCTTCGCCGTCGAGCCGGCGTCGGCGCGTCCGGCAGGGATGGAAGCGCATCAGGATCATCATGCTGAAGCTCGCGCCCGATGAGCTCGATGCCGGCCCGGCAGGTGGAGCGCTGTGCCTGTCCTTCAGATACGCACGGGCTGCGACTCAGTGCGCCGCGGCATTCCGATCGTGTGCATGGCCCCGGTGTGCACCCGCGGTCTCCACCGCCGGGACGTGCACGATCAGAACAGGAACGCGGCTGTGGTGCAGCACTGCATGACTCACGCTGCCCAGCAGCAGCGAGGTCGCGTCACCCCGACCTCGGGATCCGACCACGATCAGGTCGTGGTGTCCCGTGGCAGCCTCGTCAAGGAGTGCCTGCGCTGGAGGGCAGTCCACCAGGAGCACCTGGGACTTGACCTCCTTGGGGATCAGCGCCGCGGTCTCGTCGGCGATCGTCTGCGCGTCGAGACGGACGCCCGCAACGAAGTCGTCCACGGCGATCTGAGGCAGCGGGGAAACAGGACCCCAGGGCATCACGGTGCTGTACGCAACGATGACGGTGATGGATGACTGCTGGGTGCGCGCAATGTCAATCGCTTCTCTGAGCGCCGCCTGGGCATGCTCCGAGCGATCGACGCCGACCAAAATGTTCTTGAACATCAGTGACCTCCATGACGGCTGCGCATCCGTCCAATGACCATCATCACCGTTGAGCCAGCGCGCGCCTGCGCTCCGGAGCACGGCCGGATTCTCGTCGCCCGCGCGTGTGACGGTCCTCCAGTTCCAATCTGAGTTTGACACGCGAGGCTTCGGACGGGCCAGGGTCCTTGGTCACCCAGCCACCGATCAGGTCATCGAAGGCCTGAGCTGATCGTTCCGTGACAAGGTTTTGCGCGGTCGGCCTCAGGCGCCGATACCCATTTGTCCGCGGGTGGTCCGCACGGCATTCCTACAGTACGGTCCTGGTCCGAGAGGGAACCAGTCAACCGGGGTCGAGGAGCGTAGGCCATGCTCGTGTTTGCCGCCACCGCAACTGTTCGCTGGCTTGTCGCCGCGTCCGTGGCCTCAACCACGGACCCACTGTCCGCGCAGGTGCTCGCTCGAGTCGCGAACCCGCTTCTGACATCGGCTCAGTTCCTGATACCCGCCGTCGTGGCGATCAGCGGCCTCCACAAAATGATGGAACACCGCGAAAGTGGCGGCTCGTTCATGGTCGACATGGTGACCAAGGGTGGTGGCGCGATCCTCGTGCTGCAGCTCGTCAAATCGATCGCTGGTCTGAGCTGATGGAGGTGTATCTGCTGTCGGTGTCGCTGACGCGGCATCGGGCGATTGTTCCGCGACGTCGACCGGCCGTTCCGTTCGGCGACGAGCTCGACGCGAGGGTGCCGAGGCATCACGCACGCGACATCGCGGAGCAGGTCAGTGACCGCGCGGTCCCGGCCGTGTTCGCACAGCGGTCGGAACCGCGCTCGTAGCGCGAGGAGTCGCACCGCATGACGGTCGCAGCCCCCTGGTGGAGTCCGGTCACCTGGCTCCAGAACGTCGCCGGGTTCTTCCACGGCGCCTACGATGCGGGAGGTGCAGTCCTCAATGCGCTCGGTAGCGTGTTGACAATCCTGACGCAGTTCTTCAGGTTCTTCTTCGACACCGGCCATTTCATCGCCGACGCGGTGAACTGGATCACCAGCGCCCTCTTTCCGCCCGAACTGCAGAGCTGGTTCCTCGGGACGATCAGCACGCCGTCGCAAAGCTGGGACGCGACGCACATCTACGAATCGCTGTACCGAGGAATGGTTGCCCCCGCGCTGATGATCGCGGCGGTCGCGGCTGCTGCTCGCATCATCAAGGCACTCGTCGACCATCGAACTCCCGCGATGCAGACCGTCCTCTCGGTGCTCCCGCGATTCCTGGTCGCGGTCGCACTGATCGGGGTGCCTGGAACCTCGGTGAGCCTCGGGTACACCGCGATCGTCTGGGCGGTCGATGCGTCGATCTCGGTAGCCGGCGCGGTGGTCGGTCTCATCCTGCACGCGAGCCTGCTCAACGGCATGCCGGCCGGCGGCGGCTGGCTCACCCACGTGTTCGCCGTGCTCGCCGGCGCCAGCCACAACATGGTCGCGGTGGTCATCGGCGGTATCCCGCTGCTCATCCTGGTGATCTATGCGGCCTTTCTGATGATCGTGCGCACGGTGATGCTGGGCTTCTGTGTCGTGATGGCGCCGTTCTGCCTCGCGACCGTGGTGTTCGACGCGAACAACAGGTTCTTTCACTGGTGGCTCGACCTGTTCGGAAGCGTGCTGCTGACACCGCTGCTCCTCGGCATCGCGATCGCCCTGAGCCTCACGCTGGCGTCGCACGTTGTATCCGCGCTGGTTGTCGGCCCGTTGATCGCGATGGTCACGTTGTGCGGCGGACTATGGTTTGCGGCGAAGCTCATACACCAGCTCACCTGGCGCGGATTCAATCACGGCAGCGCTCTCGCTGGGTTCGCTGCCGGGGTGGCGACTATGGCAGCGCCGGTCCATCGGCTGTCATCAGTGAGCTTCGTCGCCGAAGCGCTCGGAGCCAATCGCGACGGCAGCAACGGCGCAGTGAACTTCATGAAGCGAATGGGTCTTGCGGTGCAGGGCTTGAGTCCGGCGTCACACGGAGGCGGCGGCTTTGGCACGGCAAATCTGAGACCCGCCGGGCCGAGCAGCGCGGCACGTGATGTGGTTGCAGCGGGTGGCCCTCCCGATGTCGCGAGCGTGCTCGGGGTCGATGGGCGTGCCGCGGTGGAGGGGTCGGAAATGGTCTTCTCCCAGGAGGCATTCAACGCGTTCGCCGCGTCGCATGGGAGGTTCATCGGCTCTGTGACGCGCGACCACGCCCATGGATCCATCAGCGCGGGCGATCGAGCCAAGGTCGCCTGGAGCAGATCGTCGCCTCAAAGCCAGGCCGCATTCGCCGATGAGTTCTTGTCGACATGGCTTGGGTCAGGGACCGGCCGAGCAGCGCCGGCGGTGCCGACCTGGACACCCGGCGCCGATGCGACGCTTCCCGAGGTTGCGCTCGCGTGAACGCCATGTGGCTCCCGCTGCAGGAGGGCGTGCTCGCGTGAACGCGGTGCGAGTTCCGCTCGCTGTTGATGCGCAGGTGCGGGTGCCCCTCGGGCCACTCATGATCCCGCTGCGTGCGCTCGTCCTCCTGACAGTGTCCGCACCACTCGCGTTCCTCTGCCTTGCTGTCGGAGCGCTCTCAGTGAGCGCTCGGTTGGGCCTCGCAGTCGCGATCCTGATGCTCGGGTTCACACTGGCTGCTCCGCTCCGCGAAGGCGTATGGATCGGGACCTGGTGCCTGTACCGCATCGCGCGTCGAGCCCTCCCGACCGCGGTGATCGACGGCCACGGTCGGCGTGCGAGGGTGGAATTGATCGGCAGCGGACTGCAGGTGTCACGCATCCGCACGGAGATCCGCGGCCGCGGCGTGCTCCGCCGATTCCTGCACCTGACGACCCTACCCCGGGTCGGCAGCGCCGATGCCGGCGTCCTTCGCCTGAATCCTGGAGGTGTTCGTGCCGTCGTCGCGGTCGAGGGGCCGGGCGGGACGACGATGAGTGAGCAGCATGCACGTTGGTGCGAGGCATTGATCCAGTGGATGCTCTCGGTGGAGTGTCCGGCGCAATTCATCAGCGTGGTGAGCAATTTCGACAGCAGGCGCGCGCAGATCGCGTTCGACGCACGCACCAAGGGCTGGCCGGTGACGCGGCTCGCCGAACTGGAGCGTGATCTCGCCGGCCGAGTTGCCGATCAAAGCGTGGGGCTGCGGCATTTCGTGATCTTCGCGCCGGGACTCGCCGGTGGAGACGGCATCCCATGGCTCAGCCGCGCAACGCGCATCGGCCGGGTTGTCGAGGCGAGCGACGAGGACGCAATCCGAGTGTTGCAGTCCGCGTTGCGGCTGGCTCCGGGTCTGGGGATTGCCGCGTCGGTCGCGGATCGCGACGATATCGCCGACCTGCTCCTTGAGACAATTCTCGGTACATCCAGCGCCGCCGCCGATGCGCGCGGCGTGGTCCGCATCGGCGATGAGTACCAGATCGTGCTCTCGAGCACTCAGCTGCCGACGACGATCCATCCGGGCGCGGTCGTGGACGCCTTGATTCGGAGCCGTGTCAAGGGATTCGCGAGCCTGCACGTCCTGCCGGTGGAGGCGAAGTTCGCCCGTGCGGCTCTCGACCGGCGCGCCGCGATGCAGCGCTACACCGCGCGAGAGGGCAACGACGCCGTCGACAATCAGGTTGCCCTCGCGGATACAACGGCAGCGCTCGCGGCCATCGCCCAGCGCACGCTGGTCCCGTGCCGGGTGGCCCTGAGCTTCGCGATCCGAGACTCGATCCTCGTCAAGGCGGCAGAAGCCGCCGAACGCCTCGACGGATTGCTGCGCGGTCAGGGATTCGAGATCACGCAGGCGACCTCGCCTGGTCTGCTCCCGTCGCTGTCGGTCGCTCCCGGTGGAGCGCCGCTCGGCAGGGGACTGCAACTCACTGCCCACACCGTCGCCGCATGCATGGTTCCGGCGCTGGGGACGCCGTTCGCGGATCAGCGCCAGCCGCTGATCGGCATCAACCAGCTCACGGGCGCGCCCGCGTATCTCTCCATCTGGAGCAGGCCCAACCACAACGCGGTGATCGTGGGCAGCTCCGGGTCCGGCAAGAGCGTCGCGGCCAAGACGATGCTCGTCCGCCACGTGATGGAGGGTGTCTCGGCGGTCGTGATCGATCCCGACTCCGAGTATCGGAGGGTCATCAACGCGATCGGAGGCCTGCACTTCGAGCTGGGCGCCGATGCGTTGAATCCGCTCGCGCCTGGCATCGAGGTGTCACCCGATGTTGCGGCAGGGCTGGTGCTTCCGGTGCTGAGCGTCATGGCGGGTGACGAGAAAGGCGTGAGAGACGGCCGGCCGATTCGCAGGCTTCCCGACGAGGATCAGGGCTGGATCCACGGTGAGATAGCAGCCTTCTACAGGGATTGGGCCGGATGCGGCGGCCGGCGCGAACCGCTGATCCACGACCTCGTCGCCTATATCGAGACGAGTTCGGCGATGCGCGCGCTCACCCGTCGCGAAAAGGAGCGCTGCCGGATCATCACGGCCCGGCTGCGACGCTTCACCCAGGGCGACCGAGCACGAGTGTTCGATCGCCCCTCCACGTTCACCGTCGGCGCACTTCCCGTGTCGGTCGGTCTGCGCAACTTCGCACTGACGTACGCGGCCGACCTCACGGCAGCGCTTGCGGTGGTCCTGACGGCGGTGCTCGCGGCGCTCGCTCGCGACCACGGTCGACTCATCGTCGTCGTGGACGAGGCGCACCGCGTGACGATCGATCCGGACGCCGGCGAGGTGCTCGGCCAGCTGGTTCGTCAGGCTCGCAAACATGGCGCCGGCGTGTGGATGTGCTCGCAGCAGGTCCACGATTTCGTGGGCAACGACCTCGGCCGAACACTCGTGGCGACCGCCGCCACCAAGGTCATCCTCGGCTGCGAAGAGGCGGCGCTCGCCGACGTGCGCGAGGTATTCGGGCTGCGTGACGACGAGGTCGCTGCGATCAACCCATCGGTGCAAGGGCGCGCAGTGCTCCTTTCGGGAGCGGAGCGCACTGTCGTCGGAGTCCTGCCGGGTCCGGGGCTCCTGGCCCTCGCGCATTCTTCGCCGCCTTCACGCCCGCAACCGGCCGCGCTCACGTCGGGTTGAGTTGTGGCGGCTCCGGCAGCGCTCGCCGCGTCCGTGGCGAGGCTTCGATCCATGCGAACGCTCGGCCGCGCGCTCGCGCAGGCGCCACCTGGTCGGGCGGGCAAGCGCTCTCGATCCTGCTGCCTGACTTCGTGCGCCGGCTGCGCCGGGTGCGCGATCGCCGCCGGCATTCTCACGCTCGCGGCGGGCACCGCACTCGTCGCCGCCACAGCTTCGATTGTCACGGGCGGGGGGCCGTATGACTGTCGCGGTGCCGCCGCCCGAACGTGCGTTTCGGCGGTCGGCGCAAGCGTGGGCGCACCCATGAACTGTCCGGGGCTCTCGGTGAGCCAGGGATTTGGCGACACGCCGTGGGAACATCCGCACACGGGTATCGATATCGTGTGCCCGCCGGCGACGCTGGTCGTCGCCGTGGCCGCCGGCGTCTTCCATCGTGACCGCGGCAGCCAGTCGCCATGTGTATACCCGATCGGACGAACGGGCGGTCTCGGTAGCTACGGCGAACTCGACGCGGGTGGTGAGACGTTCCTGTACGGGCATCTTGGCGGCTTTGTGGCTGCCGACGGCGCCCGGGTCGTCGCGGGACAGCCACTTGGCTTCGAAGGCGCCACGGGGTGCGCGACCGGCCCGCATCTCCACTTCGAGGTGATCTCCGGCGGGAGGCCGGTGGATCCATGCCCGCTGCTTCCGGCGGGGTATCCCGCGGCGCACGATTCGAGCGGATTGCGTTGCTGGGGCTCAGTTCCGCCGTGATCCGACCGGTACGTCCGCCTGCCTGTATGTCCTATGCTCCGCGGTGCCTGGCGGGCGGGGACTTTTTCAGAGAGGGGTGCGACACATGAGCCGTCGCAGGCTTGCCGCTGCCGTCTTTTTCAGCGCCGTCATCGTGCTCGTGCTCGCGCTCATCGTGTACACCGAGCGCTCGAACGCGACGCAAACGGTGTCCGTATGGATCGTCACCCATGACGTGCCCGCGGGCGCGCCGTACACGATGAATGACATACAGCGGGTCCAGATTCGCGCCGGGACCGGCGACTTCAACCACGAGACACTGAGTCCGGCGGTCTTTCACGCGCGCTTCGCTCGTTCTGTGTCCACCAACGACATCCTTCGCGCAGACGACCTCGTCGCCGACTCCGCGGAGGCGGAGGTGGCGTTGACGGTCGTGAACCCTCCGCCCCTCTCGAGCGGCGCGGATGTCGACATCTTCGCGGGGCTGGTGGACGGTCAGCAGGTGCGGATCGGCCACGACCTCACCATTCAGACGGTGTCAGGCGGAGCGGTGACGGTGCTGGTTCCCGTGGCCGACGAGGCATCCTGGATCGCGGTCGGATCGTCGAACGTGGCGCTGCACGTGGCGCTGACGGTCGGCGGTGCGCAGCTCGCGCCCTCACCACAGACGGCTGATGACGCGGTACGGATTCTCTGCGGTGCAGCGTGTGCGAACCTTACCGACAGCGCGACTCCCGTGCCATGAGCACGCTGGTCGGTGTGTGCGCCACGCGCGGCGGTCAGACCTCGACGTCATGGGCGACCAGCCTTGCGTGGTCGCTCGCGGCACAACGGTCGGTCGTCCTCGTCGACTGCGACATGGAGGGCGGAACGATCGCAGATCTGCTCTATCTCCGCCTCGACGACCGGAGCCTGGCCAACTGCTTCGGCGGCCGCCCCGTCACGGGGTCCGTACTGGCCGCGCAGGAGATCCCGGTTCCCGGGCGCCCCCGGCTCCGCGTCATTCCGGGACTGCGGAGCAGCTATGGCTTCGAGATCGGCGAATGCCTGCGCGCCATCGCACCGGCACTCCCTGAGCTCGACTGTGACGTCGTCATCGTCGACCTCGGTCACCCGTGGGCGCATCCCGGGTTGCGGTCACCGAGGTCGGCGGCCGACGCGGTGTGCGCCGTGTTCCATCGTGTCTTCATCGTGCTTCGTGATGAGCCCGCACTGCTCTCACGGAGCATCGAGGTCCTCCGAACAGCGAAGCCCCCGCACGGCGAGCTGATCGTCTGCGAACAGCGCGGCGCCGCGCATCGACGGGTCATGACGGAGACCATGGAGCGCGAGTTCCCGAACCTCCCGGTCCGTGGCGGATGGCAGTGGGATGAGCGGCGTGCGGCGCGCATGGCCGACACAGGACGGCCGATGACCCTCGCCGGGGTCGAGGCGGAGTTGCACCTGTGACGGCCACCAACATCGAGATGCCGCTGGTACCTCGTGACGGCGCCGCGGATGCCGTGCGGGTGAGCAGCTGGCCTCGTATCCCTCCCGAGGAGCGTGAGGTCGCCGACATCATCGCTGCAGCGGTGGATCGAGCGCGACACGGTGAGCCCGCGTCGGTCCTGCACGAGGAGCGTCTCGGCGCCGACGTCGCGTCCGTCATCGCCCATGCTATCGAGGCTCCTCAGGCCGGCGGGTTGCCACTTCCGGTGGTTGCCGAGCTCGCGGGCAATCCCAGTTACCGGGCGACCACACAGCGCAACGCCGTCATCCTCGCCTCGCACCTGTATCCGCTGTCGCTGTTGATCTACGGAGCCGAGCTCGAGAACATCACGTGCCTCGGCTACGACCACTGGCTCGTGAGCACGGTTGGGAGGAAGCTCTCTCTGATCGGTGCGAGCCCATTCTCGAGCGACGACGAGGTTCTCGAGTTCTTTCGAGGCGTCATCCGCCTGCGTGGGGTGACCGGCGACCAGTCCATCACCGACGCCGCGCCGATCGCCGAAGCGAACGTGGGCAGTGTGATCCGGATCTGCGTTGCGAAACGGCCGGCGGTTTCCGGCCGGTCGGCGGTGAGGGCGGCCATCAGGGTGCCGGCGCGATCAAGGGTGCGCGACCTCACGGATTATGTCTCGCAGATGGTGATGCCACGCGGCGTCGCTGATTTTGTCGAGGCGTGCGTTCGCGGGCGAGCGAATCTCCTGATCGCGGGTGGCACGTCGACCGGCAAGACGACGCTACTGCGCGTGCTCGCCGGCATGGTGCCGGCGGACGAGCACATCGTCGTGGTCGAGGACGGGGCCGAGCTGCACCTCGATCAGGATCGCGGCGATGGGCGGCCGTGGCACGCGCTCACCACCGCGGTATCAACGATCCCGTCGATCCGCCAGGAGGGTGACGGACAGCACCTCACCATGTTCGACCTGGTCCGCCATGCACTTCGGTTTCAACCGGATCGCATTATCCTGGGCGAATCGCGCGGCGAGGAGATGGCGGCGGTATGCAAGGCGCTCATGACGGGGCATGACGGCTCGATGACGACAATCCACGCGGAGGACGCCGAGCTGGCCATTGACCAGTCGGTGCACTACGTGATGGAGAGCCCGCGATTCGCCGGGAACGAGCGGCTCGCACGCCGGATCGTCGAACAGGCGGTGCACGTGGTCGTGCATATCGCGAACCAGGACGGGCGTCGACGCGTCACGGGCGTCGTCGCCGTCGAACGCGGCGGGAATCACAAGTGGGTCTATCGCCAGGCAGACAGCGGCGAACTCGTCCGGACCACCGACCTCATCGGCAATCTCGGGCGCCTGGCGCCACGCCTGCGTGAACACCTGCGCGGCGATGAGGTCCCCGAACCATGACGATCGCGGGAGGTGTCCCGGAGCCGGTCATCCTCACTGCTGGTATCGCGCTCATCGTGGCGTGTGGGTTCGCCGTCATCGCATCGATCCTCGGCGTCGATGGAGTGACCCGGAGCGTGCGCCCGCACGCGCTCCCTTTCCTCGAACACGAGAAGGACGTTGCGGCAGCTCTCGGGTGGCAGTGGCGCAGGTGGGTGGCGGCTCGCGTTCTCGTCTCGGCCGGGGGCATCGCCATCGGTGTGGCGACCCAGATTCCGTTGCTCGCGGTCATCCTCGGTGCGGTCGGTTTCTTCGGGCTTCGATTCGCGGTCGCCGGAAGGGCCGCACGGCGCCGCTTGCGCATGGAGCGAGCGTTCCTGCTGCAGCTTCGTGCGCTTCGTGACCGAATGGCGATCGCAAACCAGTCGCTGGATTCAGCACTTCAGGAGATCGGGCGCGATCCCGGACCTGAGCTGCGCCACGTCCTCGAACCATGGGCACACGGCGGCGCGGTCGCAGCCAACATCGTCGAGAGCGGGCTGCGCTCCCGGTCGCCGATGATCGAGCACGCGTGCGCGGTGCTGATCTGGGCGAGGACGCGCAGCCTCGACGGCCTCATTGTCGCAATCGATGACGTCCTCATCCCGGTGGGCGAGGCGCAGCTGGCTGTCGAAGAGGAGTCGCTGGTCACGCTGAGCCAGCAGCGCGCGGTCACGTTCGCGATGTCCGGCTTGATGACCGTGATGTTTGTCAGCGTCGTCCGTGTCGAGAGCTTCCGCGCGTACTTCCAGACATTCGCGGGGACGATGGTCCTGCTCGTCGCGGTCGCCATGTTCTTCGCGCTCATCGGGATGCTCGGCCGGATCGCTCGCGTGACTAAGTGGACGCGTTGGGATCTGCGCCTCGTGCAGGAGCAGGAGCTGCATCCTCATGGCTGAGGTGTTCCCGTACGCGGCGGTTGCGGTCGTGATCATCGCGGCCTGGGCAGGCGGGATCGTGCTCCTCGACGTCTTCACCGCGCCTGATGTCCGCGCATGGCGACGAATGAGCCACCTTCGCGGGTATGCGATGCGGGCGTCAACCCTGGAGCGAGTGGCTCGGCGGGCTCCGATGCTGAAGCGAGTGCAGGATGAGCTCGATCTCGAGCGATTGCTCGCTCAGGCGCACACGGAGGAGACGGTCGCCGGGTTTGCAGCCAGAACCGGCGCCATCGCA
This sequence comes from Candidatus Dormiibacterota bacterium, assembly GCA_963848445.1. Taxonomy (GTDB): domain Bacteria; phylum Chloroflexota; class Dormibacteria; order Aeolococcales; family Aeolococcaceae; genus Palsa-851. Next base: position 127,534 of record CAWKDT010000020.1, on the reverse strand, counting down.
TTGATGGCGTTTGCGGTGCTCCTCACCGTCATCGCCGCTGCTCGAGCCATTGAGGGCCAGTGGCCGGCGCCACCATGGGTGGCGGTCGTGATCGCACTATCGGTCGCACCGCTGTCGCTCATCGAACTCCGGCGACGGGCGATGCGGACCCAGGAGACGACCGGCCGAATCCTGGGCGACACGCTGATGACCGTTGCGGTGATGACGGACACGCGTGGCCTGCAGCTCGATGACGCGGTGCGCATTATGTCGCGCTGCGCTCGCGACGACGCCCTGCAGAGTCTCATCGATCGCAGCGGGTTCAAGCGTCTCGCCGGCGGGTCGTTCCGATCCACGGAAGAGAAGTACCGGCTGATTGGGGCCGCGTATCGGATCCCTGAATTCGGTCAGGTGGCTGATGCCGCGGCGAGGGCGAACGTCGGTGTCCCAGAGCGGGAGGTGTTCACGCGCCTTGCGCTTGCGATATACCAGGACCGCCTGGCCGACGCGAAGGTGCGGGCCGCCAGAGCCCGAATCCTCATCACGCTCCCCATCGCCGGCATGCTCGTGCCGCTGCTCCTGCTGATCGGGGCGCCGACGTTCCACGCGATCTCGTCCGGACTTGGCGGGTGATCGGCATGCGGTCGCGGTTCGTCCCCGTTCTTGCGCTGGCGATCGGCATCCTCATCTCGTCCTGGTTCGTGCTCGGAACGCCGGATCTCGCGCGCTCTGCTGCGTTCTTCGATGGCGGGATTCCCACGCTGGATGAGGGCGAGGCGGTCATGAAGCTCCTCGCGTGGTCGGTGGTGCTCGTGGTGGTTGCGGGTGCGGTCATGAGCATCGGAAGGTCCGTCTGGCAGTCGCGGTTTGCTCGTCACCCGTCCGCGCGTGCGGCGCTGTTCCTCGTTGCCGGGTTGCTGTTGCTCGCGGTCAGCGCCGTCAATCGCTCGCTTCCCTCGGCGTCCGTCTGTTGCGGTTCGGGACACGGCGCCATTCAGGAGGCGATCCAGCTTGCTCACTGAACGACGCACGGGACATGCCATCGTCGTGCTCCTCGACGAGGACGCCGAGGCGGAAGCGCTCGCACGCATGCTGGGAGATCTGTCCACGGACGAGGCGAACACGGTCGTCTGCCTTCCACCGGTGCGCGGCATGGCCTTTTTCGCAGACGCCACGGTGCAGCGGCAACTCGACGCGTGGTGGGCGGCGCGAATTCCCGCAGCATCGCTGCCGGTGTTCGTGGTGGACCATCATCCCGATCTGGCGCAGTGGCTTGTCGGTCTCGACGCGGCGTGCTATGTGGGCGTCCGTTCCGAGTCCGAGGCATCCACGTACCAGGGCACCAACGCCCGCGCGGTGAGTGTCCGGAGCCCGCTCGACTACGCCGCGGCGTTGATGAGCGACCTGGTCGAATCGGGCGTGTATGGCCGGACCGAAGCGACCCGGATGCGTTCGCTGGCAGCGTCGATGCCCGATCGGGAGACGCCGCTGCTCGAGTCGACACCTCGCGCCGGTCAAACCGGCGCTGGAGCCGGCCCCGACCCCTTCGACCTGCTGATCGCGATGTCCGCACCTGAGCGCGACCTCGCGTCGCGCCCACGCGTCGTCCCGGCCGAGGCGGGTGATGCTCCCGCGTCCGCGCGCCGCGGGCTTCGCCTTCCAGCATGGACGAGACGGGTGGCGTCACTCGGCAGGCGGGACGACGTCGCAGATCAAGCGCTGGCGACCGCGCTCGTGGGCCGGGGGTCGACCATCGTCGCGGTCGGGTCACGCAAGGGCGGGGTCGGCAAGACCAGCCACGCCGCTGGGGTGGCCATCGTCGCCGGAGCCGCGCTTGACTCGGTCGGCCGCTGCGCGGCGATCGTCGATGCCAACATCGCGAACCCTGACGCATGGGGGCAGCTCAACCTCCCTCCGGGAGCCGCAACCGTCCGTGATGTGATCGCCGCGCTGGCCGTCAATCGCGAGCCACCGCGTCCGGTGCACGCGTCGACCCCCGCGCTCGCGTGCTATCCCGAATCGCGGGAAACCTCGGAATACTCGAGGACCGAGATCGGCTTGATCGCGGCTCATCTCCGGGCACGCTATCCGCTGATCGTCGTCGACATGTCGAATCGCCTTCCGGACCCCACCGCCGGGCCGGAGGCTGCGGCGGCAGCGTTCTGGCTGGAGCACGCCGATGTGCTGGTCCTACCGAGCGCGGCTTCGAAGCAGGACTTCAACGGCGTGCTCGACTACCTCGAAGTGCCCGATATCCCGCCGGCGATCGTCGCATCGCTCGTGCCCCGAACCCGGCGGAACCGCGAGCATCCGCTGGCCAAGCGCTACATGGCGGCGATCGCGCAACGGGCGTATCGCATCGTGGACATCCCCGACGAGGCGGAGCGCGTGCGGTACGCGGGCATGGAGGGCGTGCCCGTCGAGACTGTGTCGAGTGCCCTCAAGGTGGCGTACAGGGAGCTCGCCGAGGCGATCGCCTCCGCCCCTCAGTCGGAATCCCGATGACCCCGGGGCTCACGGCCCTGCTGCGTGGAGGCTCCCGGTCCGATCGCGCCGCCGAGCACTTGCGGCGCGAGGAGTGTCTCGAGGAGATCCGCGATTGTGTCGAGCAGTTCAGCTACGCGCTCAGCATGATGATCGCCGGCCATGACGCTCCTGCCGGAGCGATGGACCGAGAGCTGCTGTCCCGGATGCAACGCGCACTGCAACCGTTTCTCGCACGAGGCGACGTCATGCGCCCCGACTTTGGAGCGTTCGGGGATCTTCGTGTCGAGGGGGCGCTGTTGCAGACCGATGAGCCGGTCCTCGCAGTGCTGGAGTTCGACGACCGCTGCGTGCGCGAGGCAGCCGACGGCACTCTCGTACCGGCTCGCGTACGGCGCCTGCGTCTCACGATGCATCTCGAGCTCGACCCCGTCAGCGTCGTCGATTGCGCGGTTGCCGAGGTGACGCCTCGCGGTGCGTGATCGAATCGCGTTTGATCGATCAGGGCAGATCCTGCCGGTTCCTCTCGGTGGCATGGTCCCCGCGCGTCGCGGGACGCGGGCGTGGGTACGGCGATGGAGGCGGCACCAGGCCGGCGTGCTGGCGCTGCTGGCTTTGGCCGCGGCGGGAAGCGGCGCGTGGCTGTCAACGGCCCCTCGTGCGCACCTCGTGGCGATGGATGCCGGCGGTGTGCGCGTGGACGACGTTCTCCTGACGCCCTCGGCCTCGGGACGATCAACCGGGCTGCAGGTGTTCACCGGGGTCGCGACACTTGCGCTCAGCGTGCCGGCTTCCGGCATCGTTCGGGGCGGCGCGGTGATGACATGGAATGGCCGCGCCACCACCGGGCGATGCGTTCTCAACATGTCCACACATACCACCGACGCGTGCGAATTCAGCATCGGCACGACACGGCTCGACGCCGTCGACAGCTTCGACCGCACGTCGAACACATGGCATCGTCACTACAGCGACGGCGTCGATACCGCGATCAACGTGGCCGATGGCAGCGCGTTGATTCCTGTGCCCTTCCCGGTCGGGCACTGAGCAGCCTGTCGTTCGACATCCGCCGGACGACCGGCGTGACACGCCGAGGGCGAGGGGCCACCCTGATCCCGCCTCGCCACGGCAGCTCCGGTGCGGCGTGGCACGATGTCTCACATGAGCACCGTACCCGCCGCGGAACAGCACCTTCGCGATCTCGCGAGGCTGCGCCGCGTCCGGGACCGGATCGACCGGGAGCATGACCAGCCGCTTGATGTCGAGGCGCTCGCCCGCGGCGTGCACATGTCGGCCGGGCATCTCAGCCGCGAGTTCAAGCTGGCGTACGGCGAGGCGCCATACGGCTATCTCATGACCCGGCGCATCGAGCGCGCGATGGCGCTGCTGCGTCGTGGCGATCTCAGTGTCACCGAGGTCTGTTTCGCCGTCGGATGCTCTTCGCTCGGGACCTTCAGCACTCGCTTCACGGAGCTGGTGGGGATGTCGCCCAGCGCCTACCGGCGTGAGGCGGTCCGCACGACGGCGGGGATGCCGTCGTGCGTGGTCAAGCAGGTGACCAGACCGGTCAGGAATCGAGAAGCGCCGTCGCCAAGCCGCACCTAGCATGACCGGCACGGACAAACCGGGTCGACACGACCCACGACGTGAGGACTGAACATGACCGCATCTGCTACCGAGGGAATCAAGACGGTGCTGCATCCCGTCTCCGACCTGGCGAAGGCCACGCCGGTGTACACCGCTCTGCTCGGCACCCCGCCGCAGCAGGAGGCGGCGTACTACGTCGGCTACGAGGCCGCGGGCCAGCACATCGGGCTCGTGCCGGGCGGTGGATCGCAGGGCATGACCTCGCCGGTGACCTACTGGCACGTGGCCGACATCGAGGCGAAGCTGGCCGAGGTGACCGCCGCGGGTGCCACCGTGAAGGAGTTCCCCCACGACGTCGGTGGTGGCCGGCTGGTGGCCGCATTCACCGACCCTGACGGCAACGTGCTCGGACTGATTCAGGACCGTTGACGGCTGACCCGACGAGATCGATGCGCACGCAGCAGCGGGTGGCCGGTTCGCCGCGCGGACCGGCTCCCCGTGCGCACCTGCCGACCCGCACCGGCGGGTCCGCATCTGCCGGAGCGGACGCAGGGCCGGTCGCGCCGCGGCCCGTCGACAGCCACGATCGCATCCGCGTGCTCGGCGCGCGGGAGAACAATCTCAAGAACGTCAGCGTCGAGATCCCGAAGCGCCGCCTGACGGTCTTCACCGGTGTCTCCGGATCGGGCAAGAGCTCGCTCGTGTTCGACACGATCGCCGCGGAGTTGCAGCGGCTGATCAACGAGACGTACAGCGCGTTCGTGCAGGGCTTCATGCCGACGCTGGCGCGGCCGGAGGTCGACGTGCTCGAAGGGCTGACGACCGCGATCATCGTCGACCAGCAGCGCCTGGGCGCGGATGCCCGCTCGACCGTCGGCACCGCGACCGACGCGTACGCGATGCTGCGCATCCTCTTCAGCCGACTCGGCCGGCCGCACATCGGCTCGCCGAACGCGTTCTCCTTCAACGTCCCCGCGGTCCGAGCGAGCGGCGCGATCACGGTCGACCGCGGCGCAGGCGAGACCGTGAGCCTGAGCTTCACACGCGCCGGCGGCATGTGTCAGCGCTGCGAGGGGCGCGGGTCGGTCACCGACTTCGACCTGGCGCAGCTGTACGACGAAACGAAGTCGCTCAACCAGGGTGCCTTGACGATCCCCGGGTACAGCATGGATGGGTGGTACGGCCGCATCTTCCGCGGCTGCGGGTACTTCGACCCGGACAAGGTGATCCGCCGGTACACGAAGAAAGAGCTGCACGACCTGCTCCACAAGGAGGCGACCAGGATCAAGGTTGACGGGATCAACCTGACGTTTGAGGGTCTGATCCCGAGGATCCAGAAGTCGTTCCTGTCGAAAGACGTCGAGGCGCTGCAGCCGCACGTTCGCGCCTTCGTGGAGCGGGCCGTGACATTCACCGCCTGCCCTGAGTGCGGCGGCACCCGGCTGAGTGAGGCGGCGAGATCCTCGAAGATCAAGGGCATGAGCATCGCGGATGCCTGCGCGATGCAGATCAGCGACCTCGCGGTTTGGCTGCAGCGCCTGGATGAGCCTTCGGTCGCACCGCTCCTGACGACGCTGCAGCACACCCTCGACTCGTTCGACGACATCGGACTCGGCTATCTCAGCCTCGACCGGCCGTCGGGGAGCCTGTCGGGTGGCGAGGGTCAGCGCGTGAAGATGATCCGCCATCTTGGGTCCTCGCTCACCGATGTCACCTACGTCTTCGATGAGCCGACGATCGGGATGCACCCGCACGACGTCCAGCGGATGAGCGGCCTGCTGCTGCAGCTGCGGGACAAGGGCAACACCGTGCTCGTCGTGGAGCACAAGCCGGAGATGATCGCGATCGCCGACCACATCGTCGACCTCGGCCCCGGCGCCGGGACTCTGGGCGGGATCGTGTGCTTCGAGGGCACCGTCGAGGGCCTGCGGTCGAGCGACACCATCACCGGCCGCCATCTCGGCGACCGAGCAGCGCTCAAGGAGTCGGTGCGGACGCCCACCGGCAGGCTCGAGATTCGCGGCGCCACGACACACAACCTGCGCAGCGTCGACGTCGACATCCCGCTCGGGGTGCTGGTTGTCGTCACCGGCGTCGCCGGCTCGGGGAAGAGCTCGCTCCTGCACGGGTCGATCCCCGCCGGCGCGGGCGTGGTGTCGATCGACGGCTCGATCCGCGGTTCGCGACGGAGCAACCCGGCGACCTACACCGGGCTGCTCGACCCGATTCGCAAGGCGTTCGCCAAGGCCAACGGCGTCGACGCGGCACTGTTCAGCGCCAACTCCGAGGGTGCGTGCCCCACCTGCAACGGCGCGGGTGTCGTCTACGTCGACCTCGCGATGATGGCCGGTATCGCCACCACCTGCGAGGAGTGCGAGGGGAAGCGCTTCCAGGCTTCGGTGCTGGACCATCATCTCGGCGGTCGTGACATCAGCGAGGTGCTCGCAATGTCGGTGACCGAGGCCAGGGGGTTCTTCAGCGCCGGCGAGGCGCGCATCGCGGCCGCGCACGCCATCCTCGACCGGCTCACCGACGTCGGGCTCGGCTACCTCAGCCTCGGCCAGCCGCTCACCACGCTGTCCGGTGGCGAGCGGCAGCGCCTCATGCTGGCCACGCGCATGGCCGAGCGGGGCGACGTCTACATCCTCGACGAGCCGACCACCGGCCTGCACCTCGCCGACATCGAGCAGCTGCTGGGCCTGCTCGACCGCCTCGTCGACGCCGGCAAGTCGGTCATCGTCATCGCGCACCACCAGGCCGTCATGGTGCATGCCGACTGGATCATCGACCTCGGGCCCGGCGCGGGTCACGAGGGTGGCCGGGTCGTCTTCGAGGGCACCCCCTCCGACCTCGCCGGCGCACGCTCGACGCTCACCGGCGAGCACCTCGCGGCCTATGTCGGCCGCTGACGGAGCCCTGGCGGCCACAGGGGAAACAGGCGAAGGGGTCGGTCAGGAATCGAGAAGCGCCCGTCGAGGAGGCGTGGCTAGCATGACGGCCATGGACATCACCATCAACGGGACGTTCCTCCCGCACAACGACCCTGAGGCATCGCTCGCCTTCTACCGCGACACCCTCGGGTTCGAGGTCCGCAACGACGTCGGGTACCGCGGGATGCGCTGGATCACGGTCGGGCCCGTCAACCAGCCGGGCACGTCCATCGTCCTCTACCCGCCGGGCGCCGATCCCGGCATCACCGACGACGAGCGCCGCACCATCGTCGAGATGATGGCCAAGGGGACCTACGCCATCATGACCCTGGCAACGGCCGACCTCGACGGTGTCTTCGAAAGGCTGGAGGCCCGGGGCGCCGAGGTCGTCCAGGAGCCGACCGAGCAGCCGTACGGAATTCGTGACTGCGCTTTTCGCGATCCCGCGGGCAATCTGATCCGTATCAACCAGCAGCGCTGAGCTGAGCCGCAGGCGACGCCGGGCGCGGGGATCCGTTCTGGCGGCCCCCGGATTCCTCCGGCCTCGTGAGGCGCTGATGGCCGGATGACGGCGATGGCCGTCGTGGTTTGTCCTGACGGCGTCCGGGACCGTCGGGCACCGTGAGACGCCGATGGCAGCGATCGGGTCGAGTTCCGCGCACCGGTGGCGCGACGCTCGCGTGACCGTGGGACTGGCCGTGCTCTGGCTCGGTCCCTGGCTGTTGCTGAGCACGTGCACGTGGATCGCCGGCGGGCATCCCACCGCCTCCCCGCTGGGATTCATCGATCCCGCCGAGATCAGGCGGCGGCTTGCCGCCGGGGATGCCGCATGGCAGTGGTGGAGGCTCGTGGACCCTTCCACGCCGGTCGTGGCCTGGCGATTCTGGGCGTGCCTGGGCAGCGGGATCGTCATCGCGTGCGGATGTCTCGTCAACCTGCGTCGCACGGCGGAGCTCGGTCGCACCACGCTGCTCCGTCGTTTCGTCGCGCCGGGACGGCGCACCGTACGAACCGCGCACTGGGCGCGACCGCGTGACCTGCGGGCGTTACGTGCTCGCAAGCGCCGCAGCGGCGTGTTCCTTCTGGGGGCGCACGGACGGACCACGCTGGTCACCCAGCCGGAGACGAGTGTGCTCGTCATCGGACCAACACGTTCCGGGAAGACCACCGGCCTCGTGATTCCCAATCTCTTCGACTGGGACGGGCCCGCCATCGCGACGAGCACGAAGAGCGAGCTCGTCGACCTCACCGCGGGTCATCGCCAATCGATGGGTCCGGTGTATGTGTACGACCCGACGGGTGAGACCGGCGGCCGGTGTCGAACGGTCACCTGGTCACCGATCACGGGGTGCGAGAACCTCGACCGCGCCTGGATGGTCGCCTCGTGGCTGAGCGCCGCGCTGCAGCAGGGTGGGGGTCGCGGCGACTCGGACTGGATGCACTGGTCCGAATCGGGCAAGCTGCTGATAGCTCCGCTCCTGTTCATCGCCGCGGTGACGGGACACACGATCGTCGATGTCCGCACGTGGATCCACGGCTTCGATATCGCCACGCCGATGACCATGCTCGAGGAACTCCTCCTCGACGCCGACATCGCCGGCGACGCCGATCCGATCCGCGCGATGTCGATGCTCGCCTCGGTTGATCAGCGGCCCGAACGTGAGCGCGGCACGGTGTTCTCGACCGTGATGCGCATCTTCAACGTCTTCACCGAACGCGCGGTGGCGGAGTCGGCGCTGTCCAGCCGCTTCGATGCCGGCGAGTTCCTTCGCCGAAGTGGAACGCTCTATCTCTGCACGCCACGGCAGACCCCGGAGCGCGTCGCGAGCCTCTTCGTCGGGATCCTCATGACGGTGGTCACGTCCGCGTACGCGCTGGCGGATGCCACGCCCGGGCGCAGGCTCGACCCCGGCCTGGGCCTGTTCCTCGACGAACTGGCCAATGTCGTCCCAATCGAGGATCTTCCGTCACTGGCATCGCAGGGGGCAGGACGCGGTGTGATGCTGATGTCGATCGTCCAGGACCTGAGCCAGTTGCGGACCCGGTACGGCGTGGATCGAGCCAACACGATCCTGAACAACCACGGTTGCAAGGTCGTCCTTCCGGGTCTGAGCGATCCCGAGACCGCAGAGGTGCTCGGCAGGCTGATCGGTCGCACCGCGTTCACCGAACTTCAGGTGAGCCTCGACCCATCCGGTCGCGAAAGCCGTTCGTACTCAACACGTCACGACGTGATGGCCACCCCCGATACGCTGCGCCGGTTGCGCGCGGGCAGCGGCATCGTCATCCACCGCGACAGCCCGCCGGCCCTTGTCGATCTCCCGTACTGGTACAGGAAACGGCGCTATCGCCGGCTCGCCAGGGTCAGGTTCTTTCGCGCGGCCGAACACGTGCCACGCTGAGCGCTCAACCGCTGCTCCGCTCCGCAAGCGACAGCATGTCGTCGGCCAGCCGCTCGAATGTTTCGGGCATGAACCCGCGGACTCGCATCGCTCGCACTTCGTCCGCCAGCCATTCGAGGCTCCGTCCCTCGGCGGCGGCCTGCTCGATGACCTCCTCGACGGAGCCACTCGATCGCTGAAGCCGCTTGCGCACCAGGAGCTTCAGGTCCGGAAGCAGAGTCGACGCCTCGGTGATCGTTTGGTCCCGGGAGTGCACGAGCACGCGCATCGACGACGCGCTCGGAATGTCCGGCGCCGGGCCGGTGCGCACGGGTGACGGCTGCGTTCCCGCCAGGAGGGCTTCGCTCGCCCCCGCCCCCGTCTCAACCAGCACCCGAACCTCGCCGGAGCCTCCGGCGGCGAGCGCATCGATCAGGTCGGCGCCGCCCAGCGAGCGGTGCGAGTCGGTGTACGTCGCGACCTGCTGCCCCTCGCGGATCAGCGTCACGCCGTGGCCTGCCGGTGTGCACAGCTCCACGACAAAGGTGCCGCCTCGCGAGCGCAGGTCCCTGAGCAGCTCGGTCCACACCGTCCACTCCAGGCGCAGATCCGTGTAGAGGGGTTCACCACGGGTCAGCGGTCCCAGCAGCGCCATCGCTTCCTCGCTCAAGCGGCACGCCGACACTTTCGCCGAATGCCATTCCATGATCGACGAGAGGGCGGGATCTCCGTTGGCGCGCACGCCGGCTTCGACGGTCAACACGTCGGCGATGGCGCCCGCCCGGATGATCAGGATTCCCGTGCGGGCTCCGTCGCGCACCGTGATCACGCCGTTGCCGATCGCGGGGGCGAGCGCGCCGAGCACGACGGCATCGGCCGGCAACTCGTCGAAAAGCGTTGCTCCAGAGGGCAGGAGTGGCAGCGAGTGCTCCCTTCCAACGTCGCTGGCCATGCCATCAGTATGCGAGGCGCCGGGTGGGCGATGCCGCCCCGGGGCGGACCCTCGGCGGACGTCCTCTGCGGTCGCGCCAAGCTGATAGGGTCGCGGAATGGACCTGGGATTGCGCGGACGCGCGGCATTCGTCGCCGCATCGAGCAAGGGGATGGGTCGTGCGATCGCCGAGCAGTTCGCGATCGAAGGAGCGGACGTCGGGATGTGCTCGCGCTCGGCATCCACGCTGCAGGCTGCCGCCGACGAGATCCGCGCGCACGGCGGCCGGGTCGTCGCGACGGCGGCCGACGTGGCCGACGCCGAGCAGACGCGGATCGCGGTCGAGCGCTCCATCGCCGAGCTGGGGCGCCTCGATGTGCTGGTGGTCAACGCCGGCGGTCCGTCGCACGGGGTCTTCGCCGACCTCGACGACGAGCGGTTTCAGGCAGCCAATCAACTGACGTTCATGAGCGCGGTGCATCTGATCCAGGCGGCGCTGCCGGCACTCCGCCGGTCCGATGCGGCGGCGATCCTCTTCATCGCCTCGACGAGCGTCAAGCAGCCGATCAGCGGCCTGACTCTGAGCAACAGCATCCGCGGTGCCGTCAACGGGCTCGCCAAGACGCTGTCGAACGAGCTGGCACCGGACATCCGCGTCAACTCCATCCTGCCGGGCGCCATCCGCACCGATCGCCAGGTGGAGATCGCGAGGACGGCGGGGGTGAGCGACCTCGAGGCCCATTTCGCGCGGGTCGGGCGCATCAATCCGCTTGGGCGTGTCGGCGAGCCGGTCGAGATCGCGCGAGTGGCGGTGTTCCTCTGCTCTCCGGCGGCGTCCTTCGTCACCGGGGTGGCGCTGGCGGTCGATGGCGGCCAGATCCAGGCGGTGACCTGAGCGAGCCGCATCGCACGGGCGAGCGGCCGCGCAGTCAGCAGGTGTTCGTGGTGCTCAGGATCGCGATGATGTTCGGCAGGTTGAACAACGCGTGCGTGAGCACGCCCGGGATGATGCTCCGCGACCCCTGGTAGAGCATCGCGAGGACCACACCCACGAGGAACAGCGGAAGGAAGAGCACCAGCTGCTGGTGCATCGCCGAGAAGATCACCGCACTGAGCGGGATCGCGAGCAGGGCCGGTCCCCAGCGATGCAGCCAGCCGTAGATGAAGCCGCGAAAGATCGTCTCCTCGGAGATCGGCGCGATCACGCAGACGACGATGATCGCGAGCAGGTAGTAGTGGCTGTAGTCGTGACGAACGGCGACGCACTGCCCGTTCGACACGCCGGGGAAGAGGTTCTGATTCACCGTCTGCAGGAAATCCGCACCGACGAGTGCGACATACGCCGCGGCCGGAACGACCGGGAGCCACCACCATTTGAACTCCCGCCATCCGAGGTCGCGCAGCGTGCCCCCGCGCCGCATGAAGCCGAGCACGAAGATGTTGAAGAGCATCCCGCCGTACTGGCACACCGCGAGCACCGACGACTCGATGGCGTTGCGGACGGTCGGATCCGCGTTGCTGCCGATGAGGTTGGTGAGGATGACCGCGACCGAGCCGAGCAGCTGGAACGCGCTGAACCAGCCCGGCCAGAACATCACGAAATCGGTCCAGTCCCAGGGAACTTTTGGGTCGGGCTCGGTGGGGTCGCGAAGCACCGGCACATCCCGGCGCATCCGCGTCGCCCCGACGGCGAGGATCGCGACACCGAGGACGCAGAGGCCACCGCCTCCCGCGACGGTGAGCAGGTCGCTTCCCTCGGCCCCGCTGAGGAATCCGAACGCGACCAGCAGGAGGAACGCCGCCTCCATGTAGAGGATCACCCTCGCGGCGTAGTGACGCCCGCTCTCGGCCGGGTGCGGCGGGCTCCCTGCTGCCGGTGCGGGCGTCTGGGACTGAGTCACCGCGGGCAATTCTGCACAATCGTTCCCGTGACCACGCTCGAACCTGTGATCGGCCATGGGCCGGTGCTGGAGCGCCTCATGGCGAGCGCGATCGATGACGAGCTCACCCATGCCCTGCTGCTGGTGGGTCCCGAGGGGGTGGGCAAGACGACCGCGGCGCTCGCGCTCGCCTCCGGGCTGCTCGGCGCGACCGCGTGGCCCGGAGGCCTCGAGGCGCACCCCGACTCCTGGGTCGAGGACTCATCGGCGGAGAACCTCGGGATCGACCGGATGCGACCTTCGCCCAAGCGGCGCGCCGCCGACGACGAGCCGGGCCCGTCGCTCCAGCAGTTCCTGTCGCTCGCCCCCTACGCGGGAGGGCGCAGGGTCGCGATCATCGCGCGCGCCGAGCGGTTGACCGAGCAGGCGGCCGACAACCTGCTGAAGACCCTCGAGGAGCCACCACCCCGCGCATACCTGCTGCTCACGACAGCGCATCCGGAGCAGCTGCCCCAGACCATCCGCTCACGGTGCGAGACGGTCGTGCTCGGGCCGGTGCCGGCCCCGGCGATCGAGGACTGGCTTCGGCGGGGGCACGGGGTCGACGAGCACGACGCGCGGCTGGCCGCGGCGCTTGCCGGTGGTCGCCCGGGCCGTGCCCTGCGCCTCGCCACCGAGTCGGGATCGCTTGCCTCGGAGCTCGAACTCGCTCGACCGCTTCATCGGCGCGGGCGGTGGTGGGAGCGCCGGCGCGCTCCGCGCGGCGGCCGCCGTGACCGTCGCGGCGGCGGCGGGAACCGAGCGCAGCGCCGAGGTGCGAGAGCAGGCGCTGGTCACGCTCGGTGCGTGGGCGTCGTTCGTTCGGGATGCCGCGTGCTTCGCGGCCGGCGCTCCCGAGCTGGCGGTATGGAAGGCCTACCGCGCGGCCCTGGAGCGGTGGGCCGAGGATCTCGATCTGACGCGCATCGTCGCGATCCTCACGCGCATTCTCGAGACAGCGGAGGCGGTCGCCAACTACGCGCAGCCGCGCCTGGCCTTCGAGGCGCTGCTGCTCGACGTCTTCGCCGGGCCGGACAGCCCCCCGCCTGTGGAGGTGGCGCCGCGAGCCGGGCTCGAGGTCAGCGCCGGCGGCGCAGGACGAGGAAGGCCACGCCGATCCCCAGCAGCACGGCGGGGATGAGCCACGGTCGATCGGCGACCACGGTGGTGACGCGCTTCGCGAGGCCGGAATCCGCGCCGTCGTCGATCTCGAACGGGTCCTCGGTCATCAGCCGGACGGTGCCGGCGACCCGGGGCGGGGGGTCCTGCTCGGACTCGTCCGCGTCGGAACGGTCCGGCTGTGGTGTGGGCATCCGAGCATTATGGGCGCGGGTCAAGGGGCCTGCCGGCGACGGCCGTCGCGTCCGTCGTTGCATTCGCACGTATTCTGGTCGTGTGAGTGCGGCGATCCCGACCGATGTGACGGTGCGATGAGCGCCGCGACGACCCTGGTCGACCTCACCGGGGCGGAGGACCTCTGCACGCGGCCGGGCGCGCTCGACCAGGTTCGCGCCGCGTACGCGGGTCTCGATCCGGGAGGACGTCTCGAGGTCCGATCGCCGGTCGCGGAGCACACCTTCGCGGTTCGGACGTGGAGTCGAAAGCAGGGCGTACGCGTCGTCGTCGACGAGGCCGCAGAGGGGTTCCGCCGCATCGTCCTCGAGCGGCCGACGGCAGGCGGTTGACGCCACGAAGGTTGCCTGAGGGGCTGCTCCTGGGGTGCGCCACGGCCGCGCACCAGGTTGAGGGCGGCCTCGACAACGACTGGTCGCGGTGGACCGGCGCACATCCCGAGGCGATCGCCGGCGGTGGCGACGCGACAATCGCGATCGACCACTACGCGCGGTTTCGCGAGGATCTCGAACAGCTCGCCTCCATGCACCAGACCGCGCATCGCTTCTCGGTCGAATGGGCGCGGGTCGAGCCGGAGCCGGGGCGATTCGATCGCGCCGCCCTGGAGCACTACGCCGAGGTCGCCCGCACGTGCCGCCGGCTGGGCATGGAACCGGTCGTGACGCTGCACCACTTCACGCTGCCGGCCTGGCTTGCGGCCGCTGGTGGCGTCGCCGCGCCTGAGGCGCCGGTCCGCTTTGCCCGCTACGCGGCGGCGTGCGTCGAAGCGTTCGGGGACATGGTGACCTGGTGGATCACGCTCAACGAGCCGACCATCCTCGCGACGCTCGCGTATCTCGAGGGATTGTGGCCGCCGTGCGAGCGCTCGCTGCCAGGAGCAGTTGCGGCATCGAGAGGGCTTCTGCGGATGCACGCCGCGGCGGCACGGGCCATCAATACGGTCGCTCGGCGGCACCACCGCGTCGCGCAGGTGTCCATCGCGCATCACGAGCGGCGCATCATGCCGCGGAACCCCACCTCACGTCTCGACACGACCGTTGCGGCGCTCCCGGACTTCTTGATCAATCGGTGGTTCCTGCGCTCGTGCGTGACCGGTCGTATGCTCCCACCGTTCGGGCGCGGCGAAACCGTTCCGGGTCTTGCCGGCACACTCACCTATCTGGGCGTCAACCACTATTCAAATGAGGCGGTCACGCTCGACCTGAGGGCCCCGGGCCGGCTGTTCACCAGGCAGGAGCCGATCCCAGACCTGAAGCGTTCGACCTATGGCTGGACCATCGATCCTTCGGCATTCCGCGTCGCGCTGATCAACCTGTGGGAGGAGTTCCGCCTCCCGATCATGGTCACGGAGAACGGTGTCTGCGACGATGACGACGAGCTGCGCCCGGCATTCCTGCGCGATCATCTCGATGCCGTCGTCGATGCCGTCGACGCGGGCGTCGACGTGCGCGGGTATCTCTACTGGACGGCGTGGGACAACTTCGAGTGGGCCGAGGGCTACACGAAGAAGTTCGGGCTTTTCAGCGTCGACAGGCAGACCCTGGAGCGCGTCGCCAAACCGAGTGCAGCGCTCTACGCTGAGATATGCGGCTCACGTGTCGTGCCGGACGGCACCGCCATGACGACGCAGGCCGCGCCGGAACCACAGCGCCGCCGCCGACGCACCTGACCGCTCACCCGCGGGTGAGTCCCTGCACCGGCAGGGGGTCCGGCCTCACATGCAGTCGTGCGGATCGGCCCAGGGATTGATCCTTGCGGAAACGCGCTGCAGCATCGTGCGGGGCAGGCAGCCGCAGTCGTAATAGAGACTGCGTCCGCGTTCTACGGAGCGAGCCAGCTCGATGGAGCGGGTCAGCTCGATGGTGACGAGGCCACTCATTTCAATTTTCTCCTCTGGTCAGTTGATTCGATGGGATGGACGGGGATAGGCGAACAACAGCAGCTCGATCGGCAGCGATCCACGTGGGCGCTTCTTGCGATTGCTGATGCGCTCGATGAACGGGGTGATCAGTCGCTGCACCTGCTCGTCGATCTCGCGCAGCTCGTCGACCGTCACGTACAGCAGGAACTCACTCGCGCCGGTCGCCTTCTGCCACTCCGTCGGAGTGTCGCGGCGGAGCGCGAGACCCTCTTTGAGACGGTCGAGGTAGAAGTCGTGCATGACGCGGCTGAGCGCGGTGGCGGCGAGCCGGGTCTCAGCGTCGTCGCTGACGTCGGAGAAGGTCAGCCCCGTGTTGACCAGGCGCCACGGGCGCCGGCGCCCGCCCGTGCTCCCGACCTCCTCGATGAACCCGTATTTGGCGAGCTGGCGGAGGTGAAATGAGCACGTCGTCGGGCTCTCGCCGATGTGCTCGCCCGCCTGGGTCGCCGTGAGGGGCCCCTCGGTCCCGAGCACCTCGAGCAGGGCGATCCGCACCGGGTGGGCGACCGCCCGCATCGACCGTGGATCGGTCAGCTTGCGCGGCTCCGGTGAGGGAAGCGGGGCGATCTGATCGAGACCGTCAGAGTTTGAGAGTGTGGTCTCGATCTTCATGTATCGAATTATAGCTCTCGAGAGATATCTCTGCAACGCTGTTACAGGAGCGGCGCAGTGGCGTACCATGCAGTGGCGGGAGCTCGGCGGGACCGGGCTGAGAGGGCCGCTGCGGGCGGCCGACCGGCGAACCTGATCCGGGTAATGCCGGCGCAGGGAGCGGACCGCCTCCGCTGGAGGACGGCTCTCCGGGCGTCGTCTCACATGGAGGCGGACATGACCGACGTGATCGATCGCGAAGGGGTGACGGCGACATCGAGCGCACGGGAGAACGGCGCGCGGCGCGTGTACGTGCAGGGCTCGAGGCCCGACGTCAGGGTGCCCTTCCGCGAGGTCTCGCAAGCCGTGACGCATGGCATGAGTGGTGACACCCCCAACCCCCCGCTGCGTCGCTATGACACGAGCGGTGCGCACGGCGATCCCGATGTCCGCGTCGCGCCCGAGACCGGCCTGCCGCCGCTGCGCCGCCCCTGGGTTCTGGAGCGCGGCGACGTCGAGGCGACGCCGGGAGCGGGTGGCCGCGCGCTGCGCGGGCGCCCGGGCGCGGCGGTCACGCAACTTCACTACGCGCGGTTGGGGACGGTCACGCCGGAGATGGAGTTCATCGGCATTCGCGAGAACGTGTCGCCGCTGCTGGTGCGCGACGAGGTCGCTCTCGGTCGCGCCATCATCCCGGCCAACATCAACCACCCCGAGGCCGAGCCGATGATCATCGGCACCAAGTTCCTCGTGAAGGTCAACGCGAACATCGGCAACTCGGCGGTGGTATCAAGCATCGACGCCGAGGTGGAGAAGATGCGCTGGGCCACCCGGTGGGGTGCCGACACGATCATGGACCTCTCCACCGGCAAGGACATCCATGCCACGCGAGAATGGATCATCCGCAACTCGCCGGTTCCTGTCGGAACTGTCCCGATCTACCAGGCGCTCGAGAAGGTGGGTGGCAAGGCTGAGGAGCTCTCCTGGGAGATCTACCGCGACACGATCATCGAGCAGGCCGAGCAGGGAGTCGACTACTTCACCGTGCATGCGGGCGTGCTGCTGCGTTACGTGCCGCTCACCGCGAAGCGCATCACCGGCATCGTCTCGCGGGGCGGCTCGATCCTCGCCGCGTGGTGCCTGGCCCATCACGAGGAGAACTTCCTGTACACGCATTTCGAGGAGCTCTGCGAGATCCTGCGCGCGTACGACGTGTCGTTCTCGCTCGGCGACGGTCTCCGCCCCGGGTCGATCGCGGACGCCAACGATGAAGCCCAGTTCGGCGAGCTGCGCACCCTCGGTGAGCTGACCGAGATCGCCTGGCGGCACGACGTGCAGGTGATGATCGAGGGGCCCGGCCACGTTCCGATGCACAAGATCAAGGAGAACGTGGACCTGCAGATGGAGGTCTGCCACGAGGCGCCGTTCTACACGCTCGGGCCGCTCACCACCGATATCGCTCCCGGATACGACCACATCACGTCGGCGATCGGCGCGGCGATGATCGGGTGGTTCGGGACCGCGATGCTCTGCTACGTCACGCCGAAGGAGCACCTCGGCCTGCCCGACCGCCAGGACGTCAAGGACGGTGTGATCGCCTACAAGATCGCCGCGCACGCGGCCGACCTTGCCAAGGGCCACCCCGGCGCACAGGTCTGGGATGACGCGCTGTCCCAGGCGCGCTTCGATTTCCGCTGGGAGGACCAGTTCAACCTCAGCCTCGACCCCGACGCGGCACGCTCGATGCACGATGAGACGCTGCCGGCGACGGGCGCCAAGGTGGCGCACTTCTGCTCCATGTGCGGGCCGAAGTTCTGCAGCATGCGCATCACCCAGGACATCCGCGACTACGCGCGCGACCACGGGGTCGGTGAGGACCAGGCCGTGCGGCTCGGCATGGAGAAGAAGGCCATCGAGTTCCGCGAGCTCGGCGGGCGGATCAACGTGCCCCAGTAGACGGCGCCCTCGTGAGGGCGCCGTTCTCTCCGGCTCGGATGGCAGATGCTCCTGAGTGCGGATGCCGGAGATTCGTGCGGCGCTGGGTACAGTGACATGCCTGACATGAGGTCACGCCGATGATTCGCCTGCGACGGCTCCCGATCGCGGTGGTGGGGGTGGTGACGCTCGCCGCGGCGGTGGCGCTCCCGATCTGGACGCTCGCGGACGCCAGCACCACCCATTCGACGGTCCCACCTCCCACGGCGCCGGCGGGCACGCCCACGCCGGTCAGCCCGGGGACGCCGTCGGCATCGCTCGTCACCGACGCGGGTTCGATCTCACTCCAGGCGCCGGTCATCAAGCAGGACCTCGCGCTGGACTGCGAGTCCGCGGCGCTGCAGGTCGCGCTGGCGGTACAGCACATCGACGTGGCCCAGGATCAGATCTTCGCGAGCCTGCCGCAGGACGCACGACCCGTGCAGCTCGGCACCGACGGATACCCGGAGCGCTGGGGCGACCCGTACGTCGATTTCGTCGGCGATGTCAACGGGTTCGAGCCCAGCTTCACGGGCTATGGCGTGTACTACCCGCCGATCGTGGCCGCCGCGCAGCGCGACGGCGCGCAGGCCGACGGGCACACGGGGTGGACCATCCCGGAGATCGTCGCGCAGCTGCGCGAGGGGAACGCGGTGGTGGTCTGGCTCACCTCGGATTTCAAGCCTCACGCCCCGCGGTACTGGACCGCCTGGGATGGACGCCGGATTCCCTGGGCGATCGGGGAGCACGCGGTTCCGGTCATCGGGTATGACCCGGTGCGCGACACCGTCACCGTGGTGGACGTCCTCTACGGCGTCGTGCGCACCTTCAGCACCGAGGCCTTCGCGGCGGCGATGACCACGTTCGGCGGCATGGGGATAGCGGTCTCGCACTGACATGTGCATCCAGTACGAGGCTGGATGCCGATCGGGGCGCCATGAAGAGTCGCAGGCTGGGCTAGAATCTGCGAAACCGGATTCGCTTGTGCAGACCGCCCAGTGGAGATCGCAGATTTGGCAACGCCCGGCCGGAAAGAGGTGGACGCCGACCTCATCGCGATGGTCGAGGAACAGCAGGTCCGTCACATCGACCTCCAGTTCACCGATGTGATCGGCGGAGTCAAGACCGTCACCATCCCCGCCTCCCAGCTCGGGGAGGCGGTGGCACACGGCACGTGGTTCGACGGGTCGTCCGTCGACTCCTTCGCGCGCACCGCGGAGTCGGACATGTACCTCATCCCCGACCCGTCGACGTTCCAGCTGCTGCCGTGGGCGCAGGAGCGCACCGCCCGGCTCATCTGCTGGGCGACGACGCCCGACGGCGAGCCCTACCCCGGCGATCCCCGGGGAGTGCTGCGCAGGGCGATCGAGGACGCGGGGCGGGCGGGGTTCGAGTATCGGGTCGGGCCCGAGATCGAGTTCTTCCTCCTCGAGCGCGGCGCCGACGGCTCGCTCGGCCCGACCCGTCACGACCGGAGCTCGTACTTCGACTTCTCGAGCGACGGCAACCGTGACCTCCGTCAGCACATGGTGACCGCGCTGCTCGGCATGGGCATCGCGGTCAACACCTCGCACCACGAGATCGCCGGCGGTCAGCACGAGATCGACATCGATGCGGCGCCCGCGCTCAAGGCCGCGGATGACGTGATCACGTTCCGGTATGCCCTGAAAGCGGTGGCGCAGCAGGCGGGGGTGATCGCCACGTTCATGCCGAAGCCGTTCGACGGCCAGCCCGGGAGCGGGATGCACGTGCACCAGAGCCTCGTCCAGGCGCGCGATTCCTCGAACGCGTTCGCCGGCGACGACGCCTACGGGCTCAGCGACGTCGCCCAGCACTTCATCGCAGGCCAACTCCATCACGCTGCCGGCATCAGCGCGGTGCTCGCTCCGCTCGTCAACTCGTACAAGCGGCTCGTGCGCGGCTTCGAGGCGCCGATCTTCATCTCCTGGGCGCGCACGAACCGAGGCGCGCTCATCCGTGTTCCGCACGTGGGGCGAGCCCAGGCGACCCGGGTGGAGCTGCGCAGCCCGGACCCGTCCTGCAATCCCTACCTCGCGTTCGCGGTGATGCTTCGCTGCGGGCTCGACGGCATCGAGCGGCGGCTGCCGCTCCCGCCCCCCGTGGAGGAGTCGCTGTACGGGTTCGACGAGACCGAGCTCGAGCGCCGCAACGTCGGCGTCCTCCCGGACAACCTCAAGGACGCCGTCGACGCGCTCGAGGCCGACGAGGTGGTCATCGACGCTCTCGGCGATCACCTCGCGGAGCGGTTCATCGCGGCGAAGCGCCTCGAATGGGGGGAGTACCGGGGTCAGGTGACCGCCTGGGAGCTCGACCAGTACCTCGAGCGCTGCTGAATCGAGTGCTCGCGACGTGAGCGCGCCGACGATCACCGTCAAGGACGTGTGGCGGGGAGTCCTTCCTGCCGGAACCGATCTGCTCGGTGGCGGCGGCGGGCTCGAGCGCAGGGTGGAATGGGCGTGCGCGCTGCGCACCCGGCCGCCCGCGTTCGAGGCGGTGAAGGGCGGCGAGATCGCGTTCGTGCCGGTGAAGAGCATCCGCCTGCTCGACGAGCGGCTCGATCTCCCCCAGGTGATGGTGAGCTTTGCCGAGAAGGGCGGCGTCGCGGTCGCGGTCGTCGGCGACGTCTCGCTCGACAGCATCGCGGCGGCCGACCGGCTGATGATGCCGCTGCTCCGGCTCCCGGACGGCGTCCACGCGACCGACGCGCATCAGACGTGCATCCGCTACATCCTGGATCAGCGCGCGCTGCTCCACGAGCGGGCGCAGGAGCTGCAGCTCTCCCTCATGGATCTCGCGCTCGGCGGGGCGGGTCCCGACCGCATCATCGAGCGGCTTGCCGAAGTGACCGGGCTGCCCGCCGCCTGGCAGGACGAGAGCGGGCAGGTCCGGCATCTCACCGGCGCAGGCGCCTCGGTCGGGGAGGAGCTCGAAGGTGGTGCCGATGCTCTGCGCCGGTGGGGTGGGACCATCGCCGCGCTGGGCGCTGACCCGCCGGTCCGCGAGTTCACCTCTGGGGAAGAGCGGCCTCGCCGCGCTCGTCAGCCCTGTGCCGATGCGCAGCGGGGTCGGCGGCTTCGTCTGCGTGATCGGCGAGGACGAGCAGCTCGATCAGATCGCCCGGCTCGCGGTGGCGCGAGCCGCGTCGGCATGCGCCATCGAGTTCGACCGCGAGCGCGCCGTGACGGAGACGCGCGATCGGCTCGAGGGTGAGTTCATCGCCTCGTTGCTGACCGGGTCGTACTCCTCGGAACGCGTCGCGCAGGAACGGGCCCGCCGGCTCGGCGCGGACCTCTCAGGCCAGGTCGCGGTCATCGCGTTGCGCGGCTCGCCGGGATCACCGGCCTGGGACGCGCCGGCGCTGCGCGCGGCGCAGAACGTCGTCGCGCGGCGTGAGGTGCGGGCGCTCGTCGCCACCCATGAGGACGCGATCTGCGTGGTGGCGATGCCCGAGGCCGGCGCGGCGATCGACGTCATGTACCGGCTCGCGGACCTGGTGCGTGGCGAATGCGCTCGCGCGACCGGTGACGGGTCGACCTCGCTCGGGCTCGGGCGGACCCACGATGGCGCGGCGGGCGTCCGCCAGTCCTACCGCGAGGCCGAGCACGCGCTCGAGATGGGCCGGCGCCTGCTCGGCCCCGGCCGCCAGGCGAGCTTTGCCGACCTCGGCCTGCATCGCTTGCTGTTCGCGATGGCCCAGCACCCCGAGCTGAGCGACTACTACCGGGGCACCGTCGGCGACCTGCTGGCGTACGACGAGCGCTCGAGCGCCGGCCTGATGGCGACGCTCGACGCGTTCTTCGCGGCGAACGGCTCGCCGACCGAGACGGCGCAGCGGCTGCGCCTGCATCGCAACACGGTGCTCTACCGCCTGCGCCGCATCGAGGAGGTCGGCCGCCTGCATCTCGACGATCCCGCAACCCGACTCAACCTGCACCTCTGCCTGCGCATTCGCGACGTGCTGCAGGCGGGCGCCGCACGGGGCGCTCAGCCGGAGCCGGAGGGAGTCCCGGACAGCTGAGCGCCCTTGTGCCGGCGGGTACCGTCGGTGGAGCAACCCGAACCCGTTGGTTGCGCCGTCCACGAAGTCCACGCCGTCGCGGAGGGGAGTGACAACGAGGCCGAAGAGCGGTACGGCGAGCGGTTACGCTCCAGGTTGAGCGGGTGCCCTTGGTAAACTCGGGACGGCCATGACCTACATCGTCACCGAGACCTGCGTCGATCTCAAGGACAAGTCGTGCATCGAGGTGTGCCCTGTGGACTGCATCCACGAGGCCGACGAGGACCGCATGGTCTACATCGACCCGGACGAATGCATCGACTGCGGCGCCTGCGTGGACCCGTGCCCCGTGGACGCGATCTTCGCGGAGGAGGACGTCCCCGAGACGCAGGTCCGCTTTGTGGACATCAACAAGGTCTACTTCAAGGACAAGGCGCTCGCCAGGAATCAGGTCACGGAGCTGAAGCCGGTCCCGGCCAGCTGATCGCTCTCCCGGGCGATCGGAGACGGCGCCACGCACCCTCGGTGCCGGCCTTGCGTGGGCCCGAACCGCCTACATCTCGGGATTTGTGCGCGCCGCCCAAGCGCCGGAGGTACGTCGTCGGTCGGGCCGTCCATAGTCCCCGACCCGCGCGATCTCTACGCTGCTCTCCATAGAGTGTCGCAGCGACCGGCGGGTGCCTCGGTCGGTGCGGCGGACCAGCCACCGTCCCGGAAGGAGTCCTATGGCAGTCGACGAGTCGCTAGCCGTGCGAGTTCTCAACGAGGTGTCGCCCAGGATGTCTCCAACCCTCACCAGCAAGCCCAGCCCGGCGGACGTCATCCGCGACGCGCGGGAGCGTGGCATCAAGATCGTCGATCTCCGGTTCACCGACCTGATCGGGAGCTGGCAGCACTTCAGCATCCCGGTCGGCGAGATGACTGAAGGGCTCTTCGAGGACGGGATCGGCTTCGACGGATCGAGCATCCGTGGCTTTCAGAAGATCCACGAGAGCGACATGCTCCTGTTCCCCGATCCGGGGCGGACCTTCGTCGACGCGACCCTGGAGATCCCGACGCTCGCGATCATCTGCGACATCAAGGATCCCCTGACCCTCGCGCCGTACAGCCGCGACCCGCGCTACGTGGCCCGCAAGGCCGAGGAGTACCTCCTGAGCACGGGCATCGCGGACACGTCGTTCTGGGGTCCCGAGTGCGAGTTCTACATCTTCAACTCGGTTCGATACGACCAGAACAGCCACGAGGGCTACTACCACATCGACTCCGAGGAGGGGATCTGGAACTCCGGGAAGAACGGCACCGCGAACCTCGGGTTCCGGCCGCGCTACAAGGAGGGGTACTTCCCGACGCCGCCGGTCGACAAGCTGCAGGATCTGCGCAGCAAGATCGTGCTTGCGCTCATCGATGCCGGCATCGCCATCGAGGTGCACCACCACGAGGTCGGCACCGCCGGCCAGACCGAGATCGACATGCGGTTCGACACGCTCGTGACGATGGCGGACAAGGTGCTCATGTACAAGCACATCGTCAAGAACGTGTGCTACCAGAACGGCTATTCCGCCACGTTCATGCCCAAGCCGCTCTTCGGCGACAACGGCAGCGGCATGCACACCCACCAGTCGTTGTGGAAGGACGGCGTCCCGCTGTTCTATGACAAGGACGGGTACGCACTGCTCAGCGACACGGCCCGCTGGTACATCGGCGGGCTGCTCGCACACGCGCCGGCGATCCTCGCCTTCGCGGCTCCGACCACGAACAGCTACCGCCGCCTCGTGCCCGGGTACGAGGCGCCGATCAAGCTCGCGTATAGCGCGCGCAACCGCAGCGCCTGCATCCGGATCCCGACCTACAGCCCCGCACCGGCCGCCCGCCGGCTCGAGTTCAGGTCACCGGACCCGATGTGCAACCCGTACCTCTCGTTCGCGGCCTGCCTGATGGCCGGGCTCGACGGCGTCAAGCGCCGGATCGAGCCGCCGAAGCCCGTCGAGGCGGACCTCTACGAGCTCGAGGGCGAGGAGAAGGCGATGGTCAAGGACCTGCCGGGATCGCTCACCGAGGTGCTCGACGCACTCGAGGCGGACCACGACTTCCTCACCGAGGGTGGCGTGTTCACCCCGGATCTCATCGACATGTACATCTCGTACAAGCGCGAGCGCGAGGTGGACCCGGTGGCGCTTCGGCCGCATCCCTACGAGTTCCACCTCTATTACGACGGCTGAGCCTTCGCTCAGCCCTGGTCAGCACACTCCCTTCCTGGACAGGGGGCCGGGTTGCACTCGACCCGGCCCCTTTCCACGTCCCGGGGTCAGCGCGCTAGGCGCTGCTCCGCGGACGGAGGACGCAGAACTCGTTCGCCTCCGGGTCGGCCATGACCACCCAGGTGACGTCACCCTGGCCGATGTCGATGCGCCGCGCGCCGAGCGAGATGAGCCGTTCCACCTCGGCGTCCTGGTCGTCGGGACGGAGGTCGAGGTGGATGCGGTCCTTCACCGACTTTCCTTCGGGGACCTGCAGGAAAAGGATGTCCGGGCTGTTGCCACCGGGTTCGAGCCACCACTCGCCGTCGTCGGGATCGGGACCGTGCAGCTCGAGGCCGAGCGCCTCACTCCAGAACGAGGCGACCAGCATCGGGTCGCTGCAGTCGATGACGATGTTCTGCCATTGAAGAGTCATGTGCGGAGTTTAGTGCCCGAGTACCGCTGCGCAGATCGCGCCCACCTGGGCCGCAGGGGTGTACGCGGCCTGGACGTGCTCGAGCCCTCGCTGCCGCACACCGGCAAGGTCGAGCTCACCGTTCACGGCCTGCTCGAGACGCTGCTCCCAGTCGTACGCGTCGACGAGGTAGCCGTTGCGACCGTCGGCGATCGCGGATCGATATGCGTACGTCGGGCTCGCGAGCGTTGGTGTGTTGACAATCGCCGCCTCGAAGTACTTGAGCTCCGATTTCGAGTCGGTGAAGATGTTGGACTGCAGCGGCACGATGTTGAGGTCCGTCGAGCCGATCACGTTCTCCAGATCGAGCATGTCGGTGAGCGGGAGGACGTCGATCCGGTCGTCGAGGGCGCGCAGCTCCGCGCCGATGTCGAGAAAGCCCACGATCTTCAGACGCAGCCGGGAGTGTCGCGTCATGAGCCGGGCCAGCGCCCCGGACGCGATCTCGAAATCGCGGTTGTGGGTCGGCGTGCCGCTGAAGTAGCCGATGCTCGTGACCGCGCCCTCGCGGGATGAGGCCGGTCGCGCGCCGCGCACCGCGTCGGACACGCGAATCTGCGCGGCGTTCAGGAAGTTGGGGACGACCCACGTCGGTGTCGGCGCGAACTCGGTGATGCGATCGGCGAGGAACTGGTTGGTCGTGATGGCCCCGTCGCAGAGCCGGAGCATGCTCCCGATCCGCGCGACATACGCGAACCATTCGTCCCAGAGCTTCTCGTCAGGGTCGCGGTCGTGCGTTTCGAGGAGCAGGGGCACGTAGCGGGTGTCGAAGACGAGGTCGTCGGTGTCGAAGAGCACCCGGCATCCCGAGGCGCGAGCACGAGCGACGAGCCCGGCCAGCTGCGCTGTGTAGCGACTCCGGCAGATCACGAGCGTGTCGATCGAGCCGACGAGCCGCTCCAGCACGGGGAGCTCGGACCGCGTGAAATAGGTCGCCGACACGCCGCCGGGGCGTGCGGCGTCGAGCGCCTCGATCATGTTGAACACTCGGTATCGAAAGGTGCTCGAGTCGGGGATCTCGTAGAAGTAGACGACCTTGTGCGCTTCTTCCGCGTACACCCTGCGGACGCGGTCCGCGACGGGCGGCTCCCAGCCGGGGGGCAACAGCCGGGGGTCGGCCGCCTTCGGCACCGCTAGGCCTCGCTGGAGGTCAGCACGGTCGCGAGCTGCTCGCAGACCGGTGCAAGCGTCTGGTGCCAGTCGACGGCGAAGGTGCTCGCACGATGGTTGGCACTGCGCCGATCCAGATCGCCTGCGAGCTCGGCGCCGCGCGCGATGCCGGATGTCAGTGAGGCCACGTCGGGATCGCAGGCGATGATGTTCTTCGAGTAGCGATCGAGCGACCGCCGGTGCGCACCGAACGTGTTGGTGACGACGACTGCGCCTGCGGCCGCCATGTCGAGCGGGGGGTAGCTCGGATGCGGCGAAGCCATCAATGAGAAGTCCGAGGTCCATGCGCCGCAGCAGCTCGTGGTACTGCTGCCACCCCAGGTTCTCGATCAGTTCGGGATGGACATCGCGCGGGAGCGTGGCCGGCTGCAGGTCCTTCCCGATGAAGAAGAACTCCCACGCGTCCGGGTCGAGGGTGCCGCATTCGATGGCGGACGAGATCGCCTCGAGGCCGCGGAAGTAGAGGTTGCGGAGGTTGTTCGGACGCGCATAGAAGATGAACTTTCGCTTGCCGTGATGTCGACCATCCTGCTGCGTGCGGAATGCCGGGAACGCGGGTTCGAACCATGCGACGTGCTGCTCGCCGGTGGAGTCGTGTGACGGCCAGAGGTGATCGAAGAGCAGCTTCGAATTGACGACGTAACGGATCTGCGGGTCGTCGAGGACCTCCGCGCAGCGAAGCGATTCGTCGCCCTCGGGATAGAAGCGGCGCTCATCCTCCTGGACGATGTAGATGATGCCCGCGGGATTGCGCACGGCTCGTGTCGCCCAGGTCGTCCACCAGGAGGTCGTGACGAACAGATCTCTGTCGGTCACGTCGATCAGGCGTCCGCTGTCGGCGTCGCGGGGCGAGAAGACGAAGTCGACGTTCCCGGTCCACTCGATGCCGTTGGCCTCGAGGACCGCTCGGAAGTTGCTCGGAGCCGGTGGCTCGGCGCGGGTGATCACGCGCAACGGCCGTCCCATGCGCGCCGCCAGCAGCGTCGAGAAGATCAGCGCGGTCCCGACGCCACCGAACAGGCTGCCGCTGCTGATGCTGTCGGTCACCATCGAGATCCGCGGCGCAGACCCGGCGGCTTCGTAGACCCGAAGCGGCCGGAGATTCGGAAAACGCTCGTGCATGGTGACGGTGAGCCACTGCCGGTCCATCGTCGAGGGCGCGATCTGATTGCCACGCGCCCGCCCGAAGCGCACGTAGTGCAGCAGCGCGTTGGTGTCGCGGCCGGCCGCGTCGGGAGTGTGATCCACGTAGAAGCCCGTGGAGAAGCGTGGGCCCGGGTCGAAGCCCCGTGCGGCGCCGGCGCGAACGAAGTGGCGGAGGGGATCCATGCCCGATCGCTCCACCTCGGGGTAGACGGTCGCGTACCACTCGGCGTCGAAAAAGCCAGAGTCGCGGACGTCGCGCAGATCCCGCGGCAGCTGGAGACGGGCGAGAGCTCTGCGGTGCACGTTGATGGTCCCGGTTCCGCTCACGACGTTGAGCGCCTTGATGATCGGCGCGGCAGCGCCCGGGTGGCGGCGGAGCAGAGAGCGGAGCTGGGCGTACGGCGGCGCGAGGAGGGACTGGCGCAGGCGGAGGTTGGTGTGCCGGGACTCGTCGAGGTCGTGCTGGAGCAGCAGGAGCTTCAGGTCGGGATCGACGCCGCCGGCCTCGGTGTCGTCGGGCTGCGATGGCATGGGCGCTCGTGAGGATACGGCCTGGAGCGGTTCGGGCAAGCCGGTGAGGAGCGCCCGGCCGAGTCGGGGCCGATCAGCCTGCGAGGACCTCGGCGGCGGGCAGCAGCGCCAGTGCCGCCGCGACGATACCGTCGGCGTCCAGCCCGAACTGGCTGAGCAGCGAGCCCTGGGCGCCGTGCTCGATGAACTGATCGGGCAGACCGAGGCGCGCGATGGGCACCGTGATCCCGTCTGCGGTCAGCAACTCGGTCACCGCCGTCCCGAACCCGCCGACCGAGGTGCCGTCCTCCACGGTGATCACGGCACGGTGGCGGGAGGCGATCGCGCTGAGCTTGGGGTCGAGCGGCTTCACGAATCGCGCATCGACAACCGTGGTGGAGATGCCACGACCGGCGAGGCGCTCCTGTGCCTGCATCGCCACGCCGACCATCTTCCCGACCGCCATCAGCGCGAGGTCATGGCCGCGGCGGCAGACCTCGAGGCTCGGTACGGGGATCGCCTCGAGCGGGGCGGTGCCGGGGGTCGGCGCGGCACCGCGCGGGAAGCGGATCGAGAACGGGCCGTCGCCGGCGAGGGCGGTGGCGAACATGCGGCGCAGCTCATCCGGAGAGCTTGGCGCGGAGATGGTCATCCCGGGGATGCAGCGCAGGTACGCGAGGTCGAGGGTGCCGTGATGCGACGGGCCGTCCATCCCGGTGATGCCCGCGCGGTCGATGACGAAGGTCACCGGCAGCCGGTGGAGCGCGACATCGCACGTGACCTGGTCGAACGCCCGCTGCAGGAACGTGGAGTAGATGCAGACGATGGGGCGCAGCCCGCGCATCGCCAGCCCAGCGGCGAAGGTCACGGCGTGCTGCTCCGCGATGCCGACGTCGAAGAACCGGTCGGGGAAGCGCTGCGAGAACTCGAGCAGACCCGTCGAGGACGCCATCGCCGCGGTGATCGCGACGATCCGCGGATCGGTCTCGGCGGCCTCGCACAGCGCGGCGCCGAAGACATCGGTCCAGTCCGCGCCCTTCTTGACGGTGAGCCCGCTGTCGGGGTCGAAGGTCGACACCCCGTGGAACTTGTCAACTTTGTCTGCAACCGCCGGCCCGTAGCCCTGGCCCTTGTTGGTCACGACGTGCACGACAACCGGTCCCCGGATGTGGGCCGCGTCACGCAGCGCCTTCTCGACCGCCTGGAGGTCGTGACCGTCAATCGGGCCGCCGTATTTGAGCCCGAGGGTCTCGAACATCGAGATCGGCGCGACGAGCTGCTTCAGCGAGTTCTTCATGCGCCGCGCGGTCTCGTAGGCGGAGTGCCCGACCGCGGGGAGCGAGCGGAGCGCCGTTCCCGCCGCGTCCTTGGCGGCCTCGTAACGCGGCGACAGACGAAGGTGGCCGAGGTTCTCCGCCATCCCGCCGACGGTCGGCGCGTAGCTGCGCCCGTTGTCGTTGAGGATGATCACCATCTCCGGCTTCAGCTGCCCGATGTTGTTGAGGGCTTCGTAGGCCATCCCGCCGGTGAGCGCACCGTCGCCGACGACGCAGACCACCTTGCCGGTCTCGCCGCGGAGCTGGCGAGCGGTGGCGAAGCCGAGCGCGTAGCTCAACCCGGTCGACGCGTGCGAGTTCTCCACGAGGTCGTGCTCCGACTCGCGCCGCGAGGGGTATCCGCTCAGTCCGCCCTGCTGGCGCAGCGTCTCGAACTGCAACACCCGGCCCGTGAGCATCTTGTGGACATAGGCCTGGTGCCCGGTGTCGAAGATGATCGCGTCCTGCGGGCTGTCGAACACCCGGTGCATCGCAACCGTGAGCTCGACGACGCCGAGGTTGGGCCCGAGGTGCCCGCCCGTCCGGGAGACCGCACTGATGAGCACCTCTCGGATCTCAGCGCAGAGGCGGGCGAGGTCTTCGGGTCCGAGCCCGCGCAGGTCCTCGGGTCCGGAGATCTCCTCGAGCAGCACCAGGTCAGTCTAGTGGAGGTGCGCGGTTCAAGGCCGACGCTCGAAAGCCCGCACACCCATGCGGCGGAGCATGATTACCGGCCATGTCGCACCTGGACGCCCGCGAGGCGGTGCTCGACTGCGCCGCCCGCGATGGTGATATCGCCGAGGGCGCACTGTGGCTCGCCGCCGACGACTGCCCCGGGGTGGAGCCCGGCCGGTGGCTCGCCCGCCTCGACGAGCTGGCGGGAGAGCTGCGAACGCGGTGCGGCCTCGACGGATGCGGGCCCGCTGACGCGCCGCTGGTCGGCGCCCTGCTGCGCGATCGCCTCCGCCTGCGCGGCGCGGGAGGCGGCGATCCTCGAGCGCACTACCTCCACCACGTGCTCGAACGCGGCGCCGGTGTGCCGATCGCCTGCTCGGCGATCTGGATCGCGGTCGGCGCGCGCGCCGACATCCCCGTCGAGGGCGTGAACCTTCCGGGTCACTTCGTCGTCCGCGTCGACGGTCACCTGTTCGACACCGTGGCGAGCGGCGAGCCCCTCGACAGCGACGACCTTCGCAGGCTCGTCTCGACGTCCACCGGCCGCGAGGACGTGCCGGTCCCCGATGCGCCGCAGCTCGAGCGTGCGAACGCGCGCGAGATGCTCGCGCGGATGTCGCGCAATCTCCGCCGCTGCTACACGAGCCTCGAGTGCTGGGATCAGGCGCTGCGCGCGGCCGACCGCTGCGTCGAGCTGCTCGAGTCCGCCCCGGCGGAGCGCCGTGATCGCGGGTTGCTGCTGTGGCGCATGGGGAGGGTGGTCGCGGCCCTTGCCGACATCACCGCGTATCTCGACGAGGCACAGGAGAGCTGCCCCGACCGCACCGCGATGACCGAGGTCGCCGGCCGGCTGCGCGCCTTCCTCAACTGATCCCGGGTTCGGTCAGCCGACCCCGATGATGTAGGACAGCAGCCACACGAGCCCGATCACGACCAGGACGGCGAACGGCACCATCACGAACACGACGAACGAGAAGACGAGCCGCTCGTCGGGCATCTCCTCGGGCCGGCGCGCGCGGACACGAAGGTCGCGGATGTACCAGGCAACGCCGCCGACCAGGAACCCGATCAGCAGGAAGAAGATGCCGGCAAACGCGGTGCCGATGCCGATCGCCTCGGGCGCGAGGGTGAAGCGCCAGGCCGCGCCACCGCCGAGGGACAGCAGCCCGCACGAGATGTACCGGAGCAGGGTCGGGACGGGACGTGGCTGCGCGGGATCGCGAGCCGG
The DNA here is from genome assembly GCA_963848445.1 of Candidatus Dormiibacterota bacterium. Lineage (GTDB taxonomy): Bacteria > Chloroflexota > Dormibacteria > Aeolococcales > Aeolococcaceae > Palsa-851. The sequence continues at coordinate 96,709 of CAWKDT010000020.1, read as the reverse complement.
GCGCCGCGCCGGCGACGACTTTCGCGGGGCGGTCACGCCGGGACGTGAGGTCGCTGGCATGGGGCGAGTATAGGGAGGCCGGGCTCCTGACCCCGGAGCCCGCACGCGCGGGACGGGTTGCGAGCGGCGCTCTCTTACACTTGTCTGCACAAGCGGCGCAGTACGGAGGACTCGGGCCATGCCGGTGGGGGACCGCCTGCCAGATTTCGATCTCGAGACCACCGCCGGCGGCAGGGTGACCAACGCCGACCTTCAGGGGCACCGCACGGTGCTGTACTTCTATCCAAAGGACGACACGCCGGGCTGCACGATCGAAGGTCAGGACTTCACCCGCCTGAGCCCGGACTTCGCCTCGGCGGGCGTGACGATCTACGGCGTCTCCCCCAACTCGTCGAAGAGCCATCAGCGCTTCATCACCAAGTGCTCGTTGGGGATCCCGCTCATCAGCGACCCCGACCGGCTGCTCATCGAGTCCCAGGGGTTGTGGGTGGAGAAGAAATACATGGGGCGCACCTACATGGGGGTCGCGCGCACCACCTACCTCATCGGACCGGACGGCGCCATCGAGCGTGAGTGGCGGGATGTCAAGCCCAGCGGGCACGCGGCCGAGGTCCTGGAGGCCGTCAACGGCGGTTAGGCGCGCGATCGCCGGCGAGCGGATCGACCTCGAGACGCTGCTTCGGCGGCGGGCGATCTTTGTCGCGGGCAAGGGTGGCACGGGTCGGAGCACCGTCACCGCGGCGCTGGCGCTGCTCGCCGTCCGCGCCGGCAAGCGCGTGCTCGCGATCGACGTCGACGCGAAGGGCGACCTGGCGGCCGCACTCGGGTCTCCCCCGACGGGCTTCACCCCGCGCGTGGTCCAGCAGCGCCTTTCGGTGCTCGAGCTGCGCGTCGACGAGTTGTTCCAGGAATACCTCAACATCTACTTCAAGGTCCCGCGCCTCGCCCGCCTCACCCCGCTTGCCCGGGTCTTCGACTTCATCGCGACCGGGGTGCCCGGTCCCCGGGACATGCTCGTGGTCGGCAAGATCGCGTACGAGGAGCGGCGCAAGGATTCGAGCGGCCGGCCGGTGTGGGACCTCATCCTCGTCGACTCCGCCGCAGGCGGCCAGGTCGAGTCGCACCTCGCCGCTCCCCAGGCGATGCTCACGCTCGTTCGAGGGGGCATGATCCGCGCCCAGGTGGAGTGGATCAACGCGCTGGTCCGCGATCCTCGGCGGACCACGGTCGTGCTCTGCGCCCTGCCCGAGGAGATGCCGGTCACCGAGGCGATCGAGCTGCACGAGAGGCTCCGCAGCGGCTCCGGCGTGGCCGTGGACGTCTGCCTGCTCAATCGCGCGACGATCGAGCCGGTGACCGCGGCCCACCGCCGCTTCGTGTCGGCGATGATCGAGCCGGAGCACGAGACCGCGGTCAGCGAGCGCCTCGGCGGGTCACCGAAGCCGTTCGAGGCGGCGCTCGACCTCGAGGATCGGCTTCACGCCACGACTGCCCGATACGCGCGCCTGCTGCGCGGCAAGCTGCCGATGCCGGTTGTGCCCGTGCCCGCCATCGTCGAACGGGCAGGGCTCAGCACGACGCGCGCGGTCGCCGAGGCCATCGAAGGCAGGCTCGCGTGAGCGAGACGGCAGGGGTCCCAGAGCGGCGGGAGCGGCGCGCGAGCCAGCGCGAACAGCCGGCGGCGCTCGGAGCGCGACTGTCGGCGCAGGACGTCGTGATCTGCTGCGGCAGCGGGGGGGTGGGCAAGACGACGGTGAGCGCCGCCCTCGGGATGGCGATTGCAGCGTCGGCCGACAAGCGCGTGCTCGTGCTCACAGTCGATCCCGCGCGGCGCCTTGCGACCGCGCTCGGCATCAAGGGGATCGGCGCGGAGCCGGTCCGGATTCCAAAGGTGCGCCTCCGCCACGCGGGGATCACGCTCACCGGTGACCTCGAGGCCGCCATGCTCGACATGAAGCAGGCGTGGGACCGCATGATCGAGCGCTACTCGCCGGACCGTGCCACGGCCGAGCGCATCCTTCGCAACCCGCTCTACCAGCGCATCACCGACTCGTTCGTCGGGTCCCACGAGTACGCGGCGATCGAGAGCCTGTACGAGCTTCACGAGGCCCGGGAGTACGACTGCATCGTGGTCGACACACCGCCGTCGCGCAGCGCGCTCGACTTCCTCGAGGCGCCGACGCGGCTGACCGACTACGTGGGCGCGCGCCTCCTGTCGCTGCTGGCCGGCCCATCGCGAATCGGCGTGCGAGCGCTGAACTTCGCGGCGACGCCCTTCCTGCGTCTCGCCGACCGGCTCCTCGGGGCCGAGGTGCTCGCCGAGGTCTCGGACTTCGTTCGCGAATTGCAGATGATCTACGGCGGCGTGCAGGGACGGGCACGATCGGTCTACCGGTTGCTGCGCAGCCCGCAGACGGGGTTCGTCGTGGTGACAACGCTCGAGCACGCCCCTCTTGCGGAGGCCGAGTTCTTCTGCGCGAAGTTGCGCGAGTTCGCGATGCCCCTGCGCGCCATCGTCGTCAACCGCGTCCTGCCGGACGTCTTTCGCGACCCGGGCGCGAGGATCGCAGCGACGACGCTGGTCGAGGACGCCAAGGTCGCGTCGTGGCTCGGCGAGGAGCTGCACCAGCGCGTGTCTGCCGACACGGTCCGCTTCACCGCCGAGACGTATCTGCGTCGCAGCACGCTGGCGCAGCGCGAGGCGCGCGAGATGGCCCGTCTCAACCGGGCCGCCGAGGTGCCCGTGGTGCGCGTGCCGCTGTTCAGCGAGGAGGTGTCGGAGCTCGAGGGGCTGGTGCGCATCGCCAAGATCCTCTAACGGAGGACGGCCCCCGGCCGAGGGTGCTCCCTGGTCAGCCCTGTCCCGCAAGCAGGCGCATGCGCGCGCCGTGGCGCCCGAGCGCCCCTGCCTCAGCGCCGGCGTCGAGCGCCGCCGGGTCGTCGAGCCGCACCACCGCGCAGTCGCCCTGGGTGACGCGCAGGATCGCCTCGGTCATCGCCGGGTCGGCGGTGCTGACCAGGAGCTGGTGAGTTCCAGACAGTTCGTGCAGAAACTCGATGAACCGCTCGCGCCGCTCGGGATCGGCCGTGAGCAGCGGCTCGTCGAGCAGCAGCGGCGCGCGCTCACCCGCACCACCGAGCACCTCGCAGAGCGCGAGGCGGAGGAGCAGGGCGACCTGGTCCCGTGTGCCGTGCGACACCGCGTCGAGCGGCACCATGTCAGGCCGCTCGCGGCCGAGCAGCGAGAGCGCGAAGTGATCCGTGTCGACGTTGACCTCGACGTACCTCGCCCCGGTGAGCAGGCTGAGCCGCGTGCCGAGCGACGCCGCGAGGCGGGGGGCGAGCTCCCGATGGGTGACCCGCGAGGCGGATTCGATCATCTCCGCGGCGAGCCGGAGCGCCTTCAGCTGCCGCAGGCCTCGTTCCCGCGCCGCCGCGCACGCGTCGCGCTCATCCTCGAGATCAGCGATCGCCGGGAGGGTGTCCAGGACGCCGCCGAGACGGGCGCGCAGCTCCCGCGCCTGGTCGCTCGCGGTGGTCACGGCGCGGCGTGCCCCCTCCGCCTCGAGGTCGAGCTGCTGGAGCGTCGAAGCATCCGGCGGAGGCGCCGCGAGCGCCGCGACGGAATCACCGCCGCACCGCACCAGCTGGTCCGTCAGGTCCTTCGCCAGGCTGTCGAGCGCACCGGCATCGCCGCCGAGCGTACCGGCTGACCGCTGCAGGTCGGCCAGGCTGCGCCGCGCCTCCTCGTGACGCCGGCGCTCCTCGCAGGCGTGCCGGAACCCGGCGACCGCGGCGGCGGAATCGTCGCTCGCCGGCATGATCCCGGCGGAGGCGAGGATGGCCCGGAGGCGTCCGTCGAGCGCAGCGACGGCGCGCCCGGCCCGCTCGACCTCGTCGCGGAGCTGGCCGTACCCGAGCTCCTCCGCTCCGAGCATCGCGTCCTCCGCCAGCAGCTCGTGGTGACGCCGTGCCCGGACCACCGCAGCGTCGACGGCGTCGAGGGTCGCCGCCACGGCTCCGACCAGCGCCACGACGGTGGGGGCTTGGTGGCGCCGCGGCGAGATGACCCCGACCTCGGCGGCAAGTGCCCCGCTCCGTTCAAGGAGTGCGGCGAGCGCACCCTGAACCGCCTCGGCGTCGGCACGGCGTCGCGACGTCCGGTGCTCGATGTCGTCGAGCGCCTCGTGCAGCGTCCGCAGCACCGGGAGGCGTCCGGACAGGCGCTCGAGCTCTGCGGGGTCGATGCCTGCATCGCGGGCCAGCGCTGCCGCCGCATCCCGGGCACGCGCCGCAGACCGTGACTTGCGGGCGGAGAACCAGGCGCAGACGCCGGCGAGGGCTGCGCCGAGCGCTCCGACCAGCAGCGCCGCGATGCCGGCGTGAGCCCGCGCGAATCCCAGCGCACCGGCCGATGCGGCGGCGGCGACCAGGACCGCGGCGAACGCGAGCATGCCACCGCCGTGCCGGGCCTCCTCCAGCTCGGGGAGGAGGTCATCAATGACCGTCACCGGGAGGCTGCGCAAGCCGGTGGCGGCGATCTCCCTGCGAAGTGCCGCCTCGCGCGCGCCGTCGCCGGGGGCATGCCGCGCGGCGTTCGCCACGGCGGTCAGCTCGCCACGAAGCCGCTGCGCTCGCTCACCGGCATCGGCGCCGATCTCACTCGAAGCGCCGATCGCCGCGAGCCCCCCGGCGATGTCGGCACGCCGGGAGCGGATGGGGCGCAGCCGCTCCGAGGCCGCGGCCCACCGCGCCTCAGCGTCGGCGGCGGTGGACCGCGCGTGAGCGAGCTCGCCGCCGAGCGCGGTCACCTCCGCCTCGGCGTCCAGCGGGAACCTCGCGTACGCCCGGGTCGCTTCGAGGGCCGCAGCCTGCAGGGTCGCCTCGCGGACCAGGTCGGCGAAGCGCTGCCGGCGATCCGAAACCTCCGCGAGACGGGCCGCTGTCCGGGCACGTTCAGCTTCCGCCCACCCCTCGGCCGCGGCTGCGAGGGTCGATTCCAGCTCCGCGAGCCGCTCCTGCTCGAGCGCGACCGCCGCCAGACGCGTGCGCGCATCGGCCAGGGTGCGATCAAGGGCCCGCAACCGCGACGTCGCCACGCCGAGCGGGCTCGTCGCGCGGCGTTCGGATCCGACCCGATCCATCGCCTCGCGAAGGCGCCCGAGCGCCTGCGCCGCCGTGATCCCGCGCCGCGTGTCCGCGAGCCGCTCGATCGCCTCCTGCAGCTGGGCCGCACGCTGGCGCGCGCCCTCGGGCGCATCGATTCGGAGGCCCTCGTCGCCCAGCCATGCCGTGGCGCAGAAGACCGCCTCGTCGATGCCCAGGTGGAACCGGCCGGGGGTGACGGCCCGCCCGCTGCGCAGCTCGTCGGTCAGCTCGGAGCCGCCCAGCTCGAGCACCTGGACCGACTGCTCGCGCGTGTCGAGGCGCCGGGCGACGCGTATCCGGCGACCGTCGTCGAGCACGTACGTGAGCGCCAGCCCGTAGGCGCCGCGGGTCCATGGCTCGTATCGAGCCCAGTCACTCCGATCGACCGGCCGGCCCTGGCCGCCGGCGTCGACGCCGTAGAGCGCCGCGCGAACGGCGCGAAGCAGCGTCGACTTGCCTAACTCGTTGCGTCCGGTGATCACGGTGACCCGGGGGTGGAGGTCGACCGGCACGTCCCGCAGGCAGCCGAAGCCGGTGATCTCGAGGCGTTCGAGAATCATCGCAAGCCGATCTCGGCGCCGGATAGCGCCATGAGGCCGTACCGGAGCGCGTCGTCGAGGATCCCCGCATCGTCGGCGTCGAGTTCGGCGGCGGCCGCCGTTGCGGCGCGGATGAATGCGCCGCGCGTGCTCTCCTCGGCCAGGGCGGTCTCCATGTCGACACGTGGCGCCGTGAGGTCGCGCACCTTCACCGCGGCGAGCCGGAGCCGCTCGCGGACCGTCAGCTCGACGGTGTACGTGTCGAGCGACACCGCGGCATCGATCGCACCGACCAGGTCGACGCGAATCATGGTGCGTTCCGGATCCTCGTGCCCCATCGACGCGCAGGCCAGCGTGACCTCGTCGATCACCGATTCGAACGACCCGCACCCACCGGCGTCGCACTCGATCGTCGACACCGACCAGCGGTTGGTCTCCTGCGCCGTCCACTCCACCGCACCGCGCCCGGTGACCTCGACGAGGACGGGTCCACGACGGCCCTCCTCATCGAAGCTCAGTGGTTCGGGGGTCCCCGGGTAGAGGAGCCCGGTCGCCGAGTCGAGGCGCCGGCGGTGGTAGTGTCCGCAGAGCGCCGCGGCGAACCCGGCGGCGCGGATCCGATCGGCGCGGAAGGGCCCGTGGATCGACTTGCCGTCGGGGCGCGAACCGAGCTCGGCCCCGTGAAACAGCGCGAGATGCACCCCTGAGCCGGTCGTGACCCCGGCGTCCGCCAGCGGGTCACCCTGCCACGCCGGCTCCCGGTGGGCGAGACCCCAGACGGTGATGCCGTCGGCCAGCTCGACGGGCTCGAGGCGCGAGGTCTGGAAGACCGTGACGTTGGACGGCCACTCGGTGCGGCGATAGAGCGACCCGGGCAGCAGCGGGTCGTGGTTCCCCGGCGCGATCAGCACCCGCATCGGCTGCCACGAGGCGAACGTCTCGGCGAGGAAGCGTCCGGTGCCGACGTCGGCGCGCTCGTGCTCGTAGAGGTCGCCGCCGATCGTGACCGCCGAGCATCCCAGCTCGGAGGCGAGCCGGCCGGCGCCGGTGAGCGCCTCGCGAAGCCCCTGACGCCGCCGCCGTGCGAGCTCGGCCTGGCAGCCCATGGCGGCGAACGCCCGGTCGAGGTGCAGGTCGGCGAGATGGAGAAGACGCATGCTCTATTGAGGGCTGGAGCGCATCGCGACCGGGGGCGAACGTCAGTTCGGACAGCCTATCACACGGTCATCGGGTCGAACTTCTGCGACAATCGAGTTGGGACTGACGCGATTCCCATGGGCCGGCGGCCTGGGATCACGTTCGATCAGGGGTGGGGGTCAGGGGACGATGCATGTGAACGTGTCTCGGCATTTGAGCCGAGCGGGGGCCGGGCTCGCCGGCGTGGCTGTGGCCGTCAGGGTGCTGGCGCTCGCCGTCCCGCCGGGTGTTCGCGCGCTCGACGCCGTGATGGTTGCCCTGGCCGCGGGCATCGGCGTCGTGCTGATCCGGCGGCCGTCCCGATGGGAGACCCGACGGGTCGCGATCGACACGGCCGCGTCGATCGCGCTCGCGGTCGTCACCGGCGTGGCCGTCGCAGCGGCTGGGGGCGGCTTGCCGGACTTCACGCTGATTGCCGCTCTGGCCTTCGGCGCGATCCTGGCCGGCATCGACGCCGGAGGTCCACCCGCGCTGCAGCTCGGCGCCGGCGGGGGCGTCATCGTGATCTTCGCCGCCACCTGGCTGATCGGCGCGCCCCGCGGCTCCCCGGTGGCATCGCTCGTGGTCGCGGCGCTCGCGCTGGCCGGAATCAGGCTGCTCGTCCTGGGCTCCGCGCTCCGCATCCGCTCCGGCATCGACGCGGAGACTCGCCGCGGGCTCGTGTACGCCACACTCGGGCGACGGGTCGGGGTCGGCCGGGACGTGCTCTCGGTGGCGTCGGCGATCCTCGAGACGTGTCGCGAGACGTTCCCCGAGGCATCGACCGGGGTCATCCTCCTCAACGACCCGGCCGACGGGCTGCTCAAGTCGCCGGGGGTCCACCTGTCGTTGACGGGGGTCGCCCCGGGCGGCCCGGGGTACGAGCTGGCGCCTGGCGAAGGGCTGGGTGGCGTGGTGTTCGAATCGGAGCGCGCCGCGCTGTGGCCGACCACCCTCTCGGCTTCGATGGCACAGGCGAGCCTGCGCGAGGCGAACCGCATCCGGCTGCGGCAGTCGAAGCTTGGCTTCATCCGGTCGGCGATCGGCGCGCCGCTGCGGGTCGAGGGCGCCTGCATCGGGGTGATCCTGCTGACGTCCGAACGCCGCGAGCACGCGTGGGTCGACGGCGACATCGCCCTCATGGAGGCCCTCGCGGAGGAGGCCGCCCGCTCCCTCGAGCGCGCTCGCCGGCACGAGGACGAGATGGGCCACGCGCTCCTCGACGCCGTCACCGGCCTCGCGACCCGGCGTGAGGTGCTCAGTGTCATCGACAAGGAGCTGGCCCGTGCCTCACGTCGAGAGGGGTCGCTGGCATTGATACAGCTCGACATCGACGGCTTCGGTGAGCTCAACGCACGCTGGGGGCACGAGACCGGCAACCGGATCCTCGGAGCCTTCGCGGACGTCCTCCGCTCGATTCTTCGCCGGGAGGACAGCGCCGCCCGGTACGGCGGCGACGAGTTCGTCTGCGTGCTGCCGGGTGCGGATCGCGACCAGGCGCGCGCAGTCGCCGAGCGCATCCGGCAGCGCTTCGCGGCGGTGACCTCAGGTGACCCGTCGTTCGGGGCGGAAGGGGCCTCCGCGTCGGCGGGGGTCGCGGTGTACCCGGGCGATGCCCAGGATGTCGACGGCCTGCTTGCCACGGCCTCGGCCGAGCTCGATGCCGCGAGGGGAGCGCGGGAGCTCACCGGGCGCCCGCACGAGCGGAGCCAGGTGGGGGACGCCACGCCGACTTGACGTCGAGTGTCGAATAGTTCTACACTAGAACCATTCGACAGCCGAACACTCGAGAGAGCGTGTGACCGAGGTCTCCACAGCGGAACGCAAGGACGCGTCCCGATCCAGCCGTCCCATCACCCGTCGCGACGAGCTCGCCGACGCGTTGTTCGGGTACATCGGCGGGCTGAAGCGCCGCCTCATGGCGAGCGTCCCCGAGGAGCTCAAGGATGAGTTCGGCGCGGTCACCTGGCACCAGGTCGGAGCGCTCGAGCAGTTGCGCGCGGCGATGAGCACGTCGCCCGGGGCCACGATGAACGAGATCGCGCGGATGCAGCAGTGCGCGCTGAGCTCCGCGAGCGCGCTGGTCGATCGCCTGATCCGGCTCGGCTTCGCGGAGCGTCGCAGCGATCCCGAGGATCGCCGGATCATCCACATCGTCCCGACACAGCTCGGCGAGGAGATGCTCGAGCGGTTCGACGAAGCCCGAAAGGCGGTGTCGGTCAATGCGCTCGCGGCACTGAGCGATGAGGAGCTCGAGACGCTCGTGGCGCTGATGGCGAAGCTCGTCGACTGGCCGGAGCCGGGACACCCGAGGGAGGTGGCGCATGACTGACGTGCTCGACCGCGCAGAGGTTGCAACGATCGCACCGGTCGACGAAGGCATCTCCGTCGCCGGGACGCGCACCGGCCGTTTCGATTACAAGTGGGTCGCACTCGGCGTCGTGCTGCTCGGCACCATCATGACGATCCTCGACGCGACCATCGTCAACATCGCCATCCCGACGCTGCAGACCGACCTCAAGGCCGGTTCCTACGCCGACATCTCGTGGGTCGTGACCGGGTACATGCTCGCGCAGGGTGCGGTGATCCCGATGGCGGGATGGGCGAGCGATCGTTTTGGCACGAAGCGTCTGTATCTCGTGACCATCGCCCTGTTCACGCTCGCGTCCATGGCCTGCGGCGTCGCGCAGACGCTGCCCGAGCTGGTCTTCTTCCGGGTCGTGCAGGGATTCGGCGGCGGCATGTTGATGCCGATCGGGATGACCATCATCATGCGCGCAGTCGGACCCCAGAACATGGGACGGGTCATGGGGATCTTCGGCATCCCGATGCTCCTCGCGCCGGCGGTCGGCCCGGTGCTGGGCGGCTGGTTCGTGCAGGACTTCTCGTGGCGGCTCATCTTCTACGTCAACGTCCCGATCGGCATCATCGCGCTGCTCTCGGCGTGGCGTTTCCTCGCCGAGACGCCCAGGAAGGGCGGCCTCCGGCTCGACACCTTCGGGTTGCTCACGGCACCGCCGGCAGCGGTCGCGGTGATGTACGCGGTCAACCAGAGCGTCACGCTCGGGTGGGGATCGCTGCTGGTCATCAGCATGCTCACCGGATCGGCGATCCTGATCGCGGCGTTCGTCCTCTCGCAGCTGGGACGCAGGCGCGCCGCCGCGCTGATGATGGCGCCGCTGGCCGCCGGCGCACTCCTCGTCGGTCTGCGCAACGGCGCGGTCGACGGGTGGGGGTCGCTGGACACGCTCGTGATGCTCGGTCTCGCCGTGCTCGCGGCGGTCAACCTCGTCATCGGCGGGCGGGGCAGCCCCGAGCCGCTCCTCCAGCTCCGGCTGTTCCGCAACTCGACGTTCTCGTGGTCGATGGGGCTCAGCTTCATCATCGTCACGGCGCTGTTCGGCGGCATGCTGCTGCTCCCGCTGTACCTGCAGGAGGTGCACGGCTACAGCGCGCTCGAGACCGGCCTGTTGCTGCTGCCACAGGCCGTGACCGCGGCGGTCGCGATGCCACTCGGCGGGTATCTCACCGATCGTTTCGGGCCGCGCCCGGTGGTGGCGACCGGCATGGTGATGCTCGCGGTGGGAGGCGTCGTGCTCGCGCAGATCCATCCCGACTCGTCCAACTGGCTCGTCGTCGCTGCGCTGCTGCTGCGCGGTTTCGCGATGGGCTTCTCGATGATGCCGTCGATGGCGGCGGCGATGGCGCGCGTGCCGCACCATCTCAGCTCCAGCGCATCCAGCATCTCCAACAGCCTGCAGCGGATCGGCTCGTCGATCGGCATCGCGGTGCTCGTCACGGTGCTCGCCGCGCAGTTCACGACGGCGATCGGGCAGGCATCGTGCGCACCGTCGCCCGCGGTGCTCAGCGCCGCGTCGACGCCGGGACATACGCTGACACGCGCGGAGTTCTGCGGCGGCCTGCAGACCGAGTTCTCGAAGCTGATCCAGAACGGGGGTCAACCGAGCACGACGGCGCGTGTCGCGCCGGCGGTCGCGAGCTTCAGCCGGCAGTACGCTGCTGATGCACTGAGCACGTCGTTCGACCGCACCTTCGCGTTCATCGCGATCCTCACGATCCTCGGTGTGATTCCCGCACTGTTCCTGCGCAGACCCGAGCGGGCGGTGGCGGAACCGCTCCCGCATGCCGCGTAAGGTCCTCGTGCTCGGCGGCACCGACTTCGTCGGTCCCGCCGTCGTCGACGCCGCACTGGCGCGCGGCGACGAGGTCACCGTGTTCAACCGCGGGCAGACGGGCGTCGAGCCGGAGGGGGTGCGCGTGATCAGAGGCGACCGGACTCGCGCCGCCGACCTGGCCGGGCTCGCCACCGAGCAATGGGACATGGTGGTCGACACCTGGCCCCGCGCTCCTCGAGTGGTGCTCGAGTCGGCGAGGGCGCTGCGGTCGAGCGCGACTCGCTACGTCTACATCTCCACCATATCCGTGTACGCGGAGGGGCACGACGGTCCGATCACCGAGGTGTCCCAGGTCGTCGACGCGGACCCCGAGGCCGCCGGCACGGATTACGCCGCCGACAAGCGTGGCGCCGAGCTTGCGATCGAGAGCATCTTCGGACCGGAGCGTGCAGTCTTCGCGCGACCGGGGTTGATCCTCGGCCCTCGCGAGAACATCGGGCGTCTGCCGTGGTGGCTCCGTCGCGTCGCGGCGGGTGGCGCGGTGCTTGCCCCCGGCCCGCCCGGCAACGCGCTGCAGTACATCGACTCGCGGGACCTCGCGGCATTCGCGCTCGACACGACGCTCAACGGGCCGGTGAACGTCCTCAGCACTCCCGGCCACACGACGATGGCCGAGCTGCTCGCCCTCTGCCGGGAGGTGACCGGGTCGGACGCGACGATGACCTGGGTCGACGCCGAGTTCCTGCTCGCGCGCGGCGTCGAACCGTGGATCGAGCTGCCGATCTGGGTCCCGCCGATCGGCGACACCGCGGACTTCTTTCAGGTTGACTCATCGCTCGCGTATCGCTCAGGGCTCAGCTGCAGGAGCCCCCGCGAGACCATCGAGGACACGTGGTCGTGGTTGCAGGCCAACCCGGGCTGGACCCAGGCGGTCACGCCGAACCGCTCGCGCGTGGGGATGGATCCGAGGCGCGAGCGGGAGCTGCTCGCCGCCTGGGCCGATCAGCCTCCCGCGGCCCTGTAGCGGCGGCGCCGTTCCGCCACGAGATCGTCCAGCGGGATCGTGCTGAGCTCGTCGAGGTGGCGGATGACGGCGCCGCGGATCGCGGCGATGACCAGTGGCGCGTGCGCATGAGCGCCGGGCGGGGGCTCGGGGATGAGCTCGTCGACGAGCCCGATCCGGTGTGCGGTCTCGACACCGGGCCGCAGCGCGGCGGCCGCGCGGGCTCGCTGCCCCGCATCGCGATAGAGGATGGCCGCGCAGGTCTCCGGCGGAGCGACGGTGTAGACGGCGTTCTCGAGCGCGAGCACGCGGTCGGCGAGAGCCAGCGCGAGCGCTCCGCCTGACCCGCCCTCGCTGAGCACCACGCTGACAGTGGGTGTCCGCAGCCCGAGCATGCAGAGCAGCGCTTCGGCGATTGCCCACGCCTGACCCCGCTCCTCCGCGCCGATGCCCGCGTGCGCGGCGGGTGTGTCGACCAGGCAGACGACCGGCATCGAGAACTTCTCGGCCTGGCGCATCAGCCGGATCGCCTTGCGATATCCCTCGGGGTGGGGCATCCCGAAGTTGTGGAGGGCGCGGGTCATGGGATCGGTGCCCTTCTCCTGGCCGATCACCATCACCGACCGTCCCCCGAGACGGGCCGGTCCGCCCACGACGGCACGGTCGTCTCCGAAGAGGCGGTCGCCACGGAGCTCGGTCCAGTCGACGGTGATCGAGGAGATCACCTGGAGCGCGCGAGGCCGCTCGGGGTGGCGGGCCAGCTCGACCGCGGCGAAGGCCCGGCGTTCGCGCTCGGTGGTCTCGATCGTGGTGGTCATGCGCGACCTGTGTAGACGTGGATGAGTGTCGCCAGCGTGTCACGCAGGCGGCCGCGCTCGACCACCGCATCCACCATGCCGTGCGCGAGCAGGAACTCCGCCGTCTGGAACCCCTCCGGAAGCTTGTCGTGGGTCGCCTGCTCGATCACCCTGCCGCCGGCGAATCCGATCCGGGCACCCGGCTCGGCGAGGATGACGTCCGACTGCACCGCGAAGGACGCGGTCACCCCGCCGAAGCAGGGGTCGCCGAGGATGCTGATGTACGGGAGCCGCGCGCTCACGAGATCGGCGACGGCCGACGAGCATCGCGCCATCTGTGCCAGCGATGCGATGCCCTCCTGCATGCGCGCACCGCCCGAGGTGCACACCGCCACGAACGCGCGCCCTTCGGCGACCGCGACGGCGCAGCCCTGGGCGAAGATCTCGCCCGCGCCGCTGCCGAGCGACCCGCCGAGGAATGCGAAGTCCATGCACGCCAGGACGACGGGGTTGCCGCTGATCGACGCCCTGGCGACCTGGAACGCCTCGTGCAGCCCGGTGCGCTCCCGAGCGCGAGCCACGCGTTGCGGGTACGGCACGCCGTCGTCGAACCCGAGCGGGTCGCGATCTCCGGCGTCGATGGCGAGCAGCTCGGCGGTCCCCGCGTCGGCCAGCTGCTCGATCCGCTGGGCTGCGCCCACCACGCCGTGGTGCCCGCAGCCCGAGCAGACGTTGAGGTCGGCGGCGTAGCGATCTTCGACGAAACGGCGCTGGCAGCGCGGGCATGCCACGGTCCCCGCCGTCGGGGCGGTCGGGCGCAGCTCCGGCCCGGGCGCCTGCAGCCTGCGTCGGGGCGCCTGGCGCCGCGACGTCAGCGCGTCGGCGCGGTCCATCGCAGAGCGATCCCTCCCCAGACGACGCCCGACCCGAAGGCGATGAAGACAAGGCGGTCGCCCTGCCGGACCCTTCCGCTCTCCACGGCCTCCGCGAGCGCGATCGGGATCGAGGCGCCGCTGGTGTTGCCGTAGCGGTCGATGTTCACGACGACGCGATCGAGCGGCATGTCGAGCCGCTTCGCGACCGCCTCGATGATGCGCAGGTTCGCCTGGTGGGGGACGAGCAGGTCGATGTCCTCGAGGTCCCAGCCCGCCTCGGCGCACACCAGCCGGGCCGCGTCCGCCATCCGCTCGACCCCGAGGCGGAAGGTCCCCTTCCCGTGCATGCGCAGGCCGTCCTGCCCCTCCTCCTCGCCGGCGTGCGGGCCGTAGTAGATCAGGTCGGCGCCGCCGCCGTCAGCTCCCCAGTGGACGCCCTCGATCCCCCCGTCGTCGGACGCCCCGAACACCGCCGCCCCCGCGCCGTCACCGAACAGCACGCAGGTCGACCGGTCCTTGTAGTCGATGAGCGAGGTGAGCGCGTCACCGGCGATGACGAGCACGCGGCTCAGCCCGGACGCGACGATCAGGCCACGGGCGAGGACGGCGCCGTAGACGAATCCCGCGCACGCGGCCGCGATGTCGAAGGCGGGGATGCCCTCCATGCCGAGCCGCCGCTGCACGAGGCAGGCCGTGGACGGCAGCGGGGTGTCAGGGGACACGGTCGCGACGATGAGCGCGTCGACGCTGTCGACGCCGGCCGCCGCCATCGCGCGGCGTCCGGCCTCCGCCGCCATCATCGACGTCGTCATGCCGGACGCGACCTTGCGGCGCTCCCGGATGCCGGTCCGCTCGAGGATCCACGCGTCCGAGGTCTCGACCATCGCCTCGAGGTGCGCATTGGTGATGATCTCGTCCGGGACGTACGACGCCACCCCCAGGATGGCCGCGGTCCTGGTGACGCCTGCTGGTGCCCCGGACGTCGCGGACGCGGGGGCGCGGACGATCGCCATCTGCACAGAAGCTTAGGCGAGCACCGGGGGTTACGTCAGCAGGGCGCTGTTGTACGCTTCCGCGTCGAAGATGCTCGCGAACCTGGTTGCGGTCAACAACCCGTTCCCGTTCTCGATCAGCGGGTTCACCGGGCTCTCCACCGCGCAGATCATCTCGTTCTTCATCGTGTTCGTCATCTTCAACGCCTATGTGGTGCTGACGGTGATCGCGCTCGTCGCCTTCTACTACACGTCGAAGCCTCGCCACGGCAGGATCAGGACCGCCGCGATCTGGCACTTCTACGCGGTGATCTGGATGCTCGCGGCGTTCGTGAGCACCGTATGGGGCGCCCCGGCGGAGAAGACCTTCCTCGGCGGCACCGGGCTGGCCACGCTCGGGATCGGGCAGCGAGCCATCAACGAGTTCATCGGCATGGGGTTCGCGGCGATCGCGATCCTCTGCATGGTCACGGGCTTCGCCCGAGGCGCCGCTCAGAACCGCGAGATACGCGAGGAGGTTCTGGCTGCCGTGTAGCCCGCCGGCGGCCCGAGGGCTATCGCAGGGAGAACGAGAGAATCGACGCGGGGTTGAGCAGCGCGAAGGCGCGCTGGACCGCGTGGGTCTCGTTGGTGATCGCCGTGATCCAGAGCGCCGAGAGGTTGGTGACCGGCAGGAAGTCGCCGGGGTGGCGCTCGAGATGATCCTGGAGGTCGTTCCCGGGCGAGAGGTGGACGTCGCCGACCAGGGAGATCGCCGAGGTGTTGATCGACGCGGCGTACGGGACCGTCTCGCGCCACATCGCGGAGTTGCCGTCTGGGACGTCCTCGAGCGGGCAGACGAGGATGACGCCCGACTTGGCGATGGTCACCCGCGGCTCGAGACGGCTCAGCACCGGGTAGTTGGTCGAGAGCGGTTCCGCGCGAGAGTTGCGCACGTGGAGGAAGGCGCCGAACCGGTTGATGCTGTCGCTCAGGCGTTCCGCTCCGATCACCTCGAGCTCGCCCGTCAACCGGATGAAGGTGCCGTAGACCTCGACCTCACGCCATCCGCTCACAGGATCGAAAGGCTACTCCCCGGCGGTCGCAGCGGGGGTCACGGCGCCGAGGCGCGGGATCGGCGCGTCGTGACGTATCCTTTCGCCCGACCGACGCCCCGCCGACGCTCCGAACACGAGATATGGAACGCCTCATCGTCGCTCTCCGCACCGACTTCGGATGCTTCGCCATCATCGTGGCGTTCATCGTGATCATGATCTCGGCGATCGTGTTCGCCAATATCCTGACGCCCCCCGCGAGCAACCCACTCCTCTAAGCAGGATGAGCCTCATCACCACATCGGTTCCCGGCGGCGATCCAGCGGCTGTTTCCCACGCTGTCCGCAGAACGTCGCTCCTGCTGAGGACGGCATGGCGCTGAATCCGTACGAATCCGCGCGAGGGAGGATGCGCGCTCGGGCCGAGACCACTCGGCGCCAGTTCCTGATGCTCATGGGCGGGCTCGCGGCGCTGGGCGCGACCCTCTTCGGCAGCATCGAGGTGCTGCGGTTCATGTTCCCGGTCGCGTCGGACAATGCACCCGCGCTGTTCAAGACCGCGTTCACCTTCAACGATCTCACCGGCGGGGTCACCGGCGGACAGGCACAGACGCCGGTCAACGTCCTGTCGGAGACCGACAAGCGCGTGACCGTCGTCCTCGACGACGCCGGCATCTACGCGGTCTACCTCGTCTGCACGCACCTGGGCTGCACGCCGAACTACGTCACCGACGTGATCACCGGGTCGGGGGTCTCGCCGTCGGTCGCCGAGGCCCGTGGGGTGCGCAAGCCCGACCAGCGGCTCCCCAACGGATGGGCTTGCCCCTGCCACGGCAGCCGGTACTTCATCGACTCGACCAACTTCTACGGACCGGCGCCGCGGCCCATGGACTGGGTCGACATCAGCGTCACGCCGGACGGGTATTTCGCGGTCGACCGGGCGGCTCTGGTCGCCACACGTGGGCCAGGGGACAACACTGCGCCACAATGGCGGCTGCTTGTCGGCACGAAGAAGAGCAACGGCAAGACCTATGGGGTCTAAGAGGAGGCTGGCTTCGCGAATGAGGGGCGACGGTCGATGAGCGCAACCCCGGGCCAGGCAAGTCCAGTCCGCGCGTTCGTCGCGCAGCTCTGGGGGTCCGTGTTCCGTCACGGGCTGCCGAGCAACGACAAGGTCGCGGCGCGTACCGCGCTCACCAACTTCTTCCTCCACATCCACCCGGTGCGCGTCAAGAAGTCGGCGGTGCGTGTCTCCTACACGCTCTGCCTCGGCGGCCTCTCCTTCTTCTTGTTCATCCTGCTGACGATCACCGGGCTGTTCCTGATGTTCTATTACATCCCCTCGGTGGACTCGGCGTACCAGAACGTCAAGGACCTGCAGTTCGTCGCGGTGTTCGGCGACATCATCCGCAACATGCACCGCTGGGCGGCCCACGGGATGGTGATCACCGTCTGGCTCCACATGGCGCGCGTGTTCTATCAAGGCGCCTACAAGCCGCCCCGCGAGTTCAACTGGGTGATCGGCACCTTCCTGCTGCTCATCACGCTCCTCCTGTCGTTCTCCGGCTACCTCCTGCCCTGGGACCAGCTGGCCATCTGGGCCATCACGGTCGGCACCAACATGGCGAAGTACGCCCCGATCGTCGGGCCGTACACCAGATACCTCCTGCTCGGTGGCGACCAGGTAGCACAAGGTGCTCTGATCCGCTTCTACGTCTTACATGTGATCGCCTTACCCCTGATCGGCTTTCTGCTGATGGTCGTACACTTCTGGCGCGTCCGCAAAGACGGGTTCACAGGAGGCCTCTGATGGCGACCGTCGTCGAGGGAGGACGCGACCCCCAGGGGGCGCTGACCCCGCGTCCGCAGACGCCGATCTCGGGGCCCGAGCTGGCGCGGACACCGCTCGTCATCCGGCGCCGCGAGGAGGAGGAGACGGTGGTCACCTTCCCCTACCTCGTGTGGCGCGAGTTCCTCGCGGGGCTGGCGGCGTTCGTCTTCCTCATGCTGGTGTCGATCCAGGTCAACGCGCCGCTGCTGCAGCGCGCCAACACCTCGATCACCCCGAACCCGGCCAAGGCGCCCTGGTACTTCGTGGGCCTTCAGGAGCTGCTCGAGCGGTTCCCGCCGATCATGGCCGGCGTCGCGTTCCCGAGCTTCGTGATCATCTTCATGATCCTGACCCCGTACCTCGACCGCAACCCGAGCCGCCGCCCCCAGGATCGAAAGGTCGCCATCGTGCTCTTCACGATCTACGTCTGCCTGGCGGTCGCGTTCGTGGTCATCGGTGAGTTCTTCCGCGGCCAGGCCTTCAACTGGGACTGGACGCTGATCTTCGGCCACCCGGGATTGAGCTCGCCGGTGTGAAGACGAGGATCCTCTTCGTCGGGCTCGGCGTGGCACTGCTCGGGCTCGTGGCATGGGCGGCCTTCAAGGATTCGTCCTCGCGCACCTACGTCGCGATCCAGCAGCAGTACCAGAAGGACTACCCGTCTTCGAACTTCAACGTCCAGATCCAGCAGCTGTTCCCGAGCTTCCCCCAGGCGACCATCCAGGGGGATACCTACCGGGTCGAGCGGTGCATCTCGTGCCACGTCCCGGACATCGGCACGATCGGACCCGTGCAGGCGGCGCAGCGGCTGAGCCAGGAGTTCTTCAAGTACGAGCCGGACGCCAAGCAACTGGCCCAGGAGTACCACCTCACCGGCCAGCACCCCGCGTACATCACCGCCAGCGGCAGCAACTACCCGCCGACGACGAGCTACGCGGCCTACGGCCAGGACGGCTTCACCTCGTACGCCTACACGCCGTACACCGCGCCCGGACAACCGGCGGCCAAACCGGTGACGGTCGAGCAACCCGGACCCCTCCCGTCCTTCATCAACCCCTCGACCAATTACGGCGTGGCGGGAACGCCGACGGGCCAGCTGGGGATCGACCAGGTCGGATGCATCATCTGCCACAACGGGAATCGTCTCGGGCTCGACGAGACCAGCGCGCACGAGAACCTGATCGTGAATCCCCAGTACTCCTTCACCGAGGGAGCGCAGCTCTACTACGCCAACTGCGCCCGCTGCCACGGCGGGCTCGGCGAAGGTGGCGCGGGGCCGCCACTCAACAACCAGGACCGCCTCGGATACTTCAACGAGGATTACTACTACCGCTGCATCGAATACGGCTTTACCGGATTCGAGCACTACGGCAGCATCATGCCCAACTGGGGCGCGATCGCCAACGACTACAACCCGACGACCAACCCTCCCGGCGCGGGAGCGGTGGTGAACCAGTCCCGCGTCCTCACCGAGGCGCAGATCAATATCCTCGTCCAGTTCATCCGGCAGTGGGAGAACTACACCACCCTTCCATGAGCACACCACAGTGAAGCGGCGCAGCACCTTCGCCAGAGGCCTGATCGGGACCCTCGTGGTCTTCGTCGGGCTGCTGCTCTTCACGTTCGTGCTCATCTACGGTGAGTTCCTGCTCGAGAACTTCAAGGCGCACTGACATGCCCGCACTCGCCGGTCTGCTGCAGAACCCGCTCTACCCCGGTGAAGCCGGTTGGGGCGACGTGCTCTTCGTGGCCATCTGGGCGTTCGGCACGCTGCTCCTCGCCGCCTACTACCTCTACCGGGCATTCACCAGCCGATGACGGTGGAGACCACGCAGGGCGGCCGGTGTTGCCGCGCGGGTGATGGCGGCTGAGGCGAGCGGGATCAGCCCGCTGCGCCGGCCGAACCCCTACGTGGCGACCGGTCTCTCGCTCATCCCCGGTCTGGGGCAGCTCTACAACGGGCAGCCCCGCAAGGCCGCGTACTACTTCCTGTTCACGCTCCTGACCGTCGGGCCCGCGATCCTGCTGATCACCGAGGGCCAGAACATCGGCCACGGACTGCTCGCCCGGCACTCCGACGGCCTGTTCCTCATCGTCGCCCTCCTGTCGGTGCTGATCTTCATCGGGCTGTTCCTGACCGGCCTCTTCGCCTGGGGCAGCTCGGTGATCGACGCCTGGCAGAGCGCGAAGGCGCTCCGCTCGGGGAACATCGAGGCCGCCTCGGGTCGAAGGATGTTCCGGCTGTGAGCCCGCCGAGCCCCATCGCCATGCTCGGCCGGCTGCGGCGGCGCCAGCGAACCACGACGACCGGCGAGAGGCTGCCGGATCCGGGCATCCCACCCTCGAACCGCGGGCCGTGGGATCGAGCCGCGCTCATCAACACGGACATCACCGAGTTGGTGAAGCGCGAGATCCACACCAAGACCAGCCCGTGGCAGAAGTGATCCGGAGCACCCGTCACGCTGTGAAGTCCCGCTCGGTTTGCCCGGTCGAACGCTGCTGTGCGATCATCCTGCGTCGCGGATGAACCTGCTCGCAGCGTCCACCTGTTGCGTCAACAATGCCGGTCCCTTTGGCGACGGCGGGACGATCAGCGATCGGGCACTCGGTGTCTACACGGCCGTCTTCTGGTCCTCGGTCGTCCTCGGCGTGATCGTCACAGGCCTCCTGATCTATGCGTTCATCCGGTTCCGCCGGCGCAGTGACGACGACGATCCACCGCAGTTCCACGGCAACACCAGGCTGGAGATCGCGTGGACGCTCGTCCCGCTCGCGACGTTCCTCTCACTGTTCGGCCTGACCGCGGTGAACATGCCGTTCATCAACGATGTCCATGCGAATACGCAGTACACCGTGACGGTGATCGGGCAGCAGTTCAGCTGGACGTTCGATTACGGGACGAGCCCGTCCGGCAAGCGGGTGCGCAGCTTCGGCACGCTCTACCTGCCGGAGAACACGGACGTCGGGCTCAACATCGTCTCGACGGACCCCCCCTGCAACGCGAGCCCATCCGCATCGTCCGGCACGAGCCTCGCGCAGGCGATCGCGAACGAGGGCTGTGGGGTCAACCACAGCTTCTTCGCCCCGGCGCTGGGGCAGCAGATGAACGCCATCCCGGGTGACGTGAACACCGCGCCCATCGAAGCACGCCAGGGCACGTATTACGGACAATGCACCGAGCTGTGTGGCGTCGGCCACGCGCAGATGACGTTCGTCGTCGTTGCTCTCCCGATGAATCAGTTCCAATCGTGCGTGTTCGGCAATCCCAGCGGGTCGATCGACGCCACCAGCAAAGCGTGCACCCTCGGAGGATCCTGATGGCGGTCATGGACGCGACGCTTCCGCGCACGCGGTTCGCTCGTTACGACAAGTCGAAGGGGATCCTCGGCTGGCTGACGACGGTGGACCACAAGAAGATCGCGATCATGTACCTGTTCACGACCTTCTTCTTCTTCCTGGTCGGCGGGATCATGGCGCTGCTCATCCGGATTCAGCTCGCCGAACCGCAGAACACCTTCCTGACTCCCGAGCAGTACAACCAGATCTTCACGATGCACGGGACGACGATGATCTTCCTGTGGATCATCCCGGTGTGGGCGGGGTTCGGCAACTACATGGTCCCGCTGATGATCGGCGCGCGCGACATGGCGTTTCCACGCATCAACGCGCTCTCGTTCTGGTTGATCCCGCTCGGCGGCATCGTCATGTACAGCGGGTTCCTCGTCCCCGCGGTGATGGGGTCGCACGGACAGCTGCTCTGCCCGGGAGGTCCCGGTGACGCCGGGTGGACGGGGTACGTGCCGCTCACCGGCTCCCATTACAGCTGCAGCATGGGACAGGACCTCTGGATCATCGGGCTGCACCTCGTCGGCATCTCATCGATGCTCGGCGGCATCAACTTCCTGGCGACCATCCACAACATGCGCGCCAAGGGGATGACGTGGGGACGGCTGCCGCTGTTCGTGTGGGCCCAGGAGATCACCGCTGCGCTCGTCGTGCTCGCGTCGCCGTTCCTCGCGGCAGGGCTTGCGATGAACCTGCTCGACCGCCAGATCGGCACCAACTTCTTCGATCCGGTGAACGGCGGCAGCGCGCTGCTCTACCAGTTCGTCTTCTGGTTCTACTCACACCCGGCGGTGTACATCATGATCCTGCCGGCATTCGGGATCATCAGCGAGATCGTCCCGGTCTTCAGTCGAAAACCGGTCTTCGGCTACAAGGCGATGGCCGCATCGATCGCGGCCATCGCGGTGCTCGGCTTCATCGTCTTCGTGCACCACATGTTCGTGACCGGCCTGCCGCTCGTCGTGCAGACGTTCTTCGCCTTCACGACGTTCATCATCGGCGTGCCGACGGGGGTGAAGATCTTCAACTGGCTTGCGACGATGTGGGGAGGGAGCATCAAGTACGACACGCCGATGCTCTTCGCGTGCGGCTTCATCCTGATGTTCCTGATCGGCGGGATCGACGGCGTCTACCTCGGGAGTCTCGCCGTCGACCGGCTCGTCCACGGGACCTACTGGGTGGTCGCGCACATCCACTACGTGCTCTTCGGGGGCAGCGTCATGGGCGTGTTCGCGGCCTTCTACTACTGGTTCCCCAAGGTGACCGGACGGTTCCTCAACGAGAAGTTGGGAAAGCTCCACTTCTGGACGATGATCATCGGGATCAATCTGACGTTCCTGCCGATGCATGCCCTCGGCATCCTCGGCATGCCGCGAAGGATCGCCACCTACCTCGACAACCGCGGCTGGGGTGACATCAACTCGCTGGTCACCTTCGGCGCCTTCGTGATCGCGATCTCGGTGACCATCTTCCTGATCAATTTCGTCATCAGCATGCGCGCGCCCAAGACTGCTCCGGATGATCCGTGGGAGGGCAACACGCTCGAGTGGGCGACATCCTCGCCGCCACCGCCGTGGAACTTCGACGAGGAGCCCGAGGTGCACAGCCTCAGGCCCGTGCGTGACAAGCGCATCGCGCGGAAGAAGGCCGCGGCCGGAGCACCCGCGTAACCGCTGGTGGCATGGTGATCCCCTCGCGGCCTTCGGCGGGATTCCGCCGCCTCGCTGTGGCGACGGCCGTGCTCACCTACCTGTTGATCGTCTGGGGTGGGATCGTGCGCGTCACGGGGAGCGGCAACGGCTGCGGCACCAGCGACCAGTGGCCGCTCTGCCACGGGTCGCTGCTGCCCGCGTGGCAGATCAACACCCTCATCGAGTTCACCCATCGCTGGATCGCGTCGCTGTGCACCATCCTCGTGGTCGTTCTCACGATCGCGGTCTGGCTCTGGCACCGGCAGCGGCGCAACATCCTGGTCGGCACGACGATTGCCGCGGCGCTCTTCGTGGTGCAGATCGCACTCGGGGCGCTCGCCGTCGAGTTCAACCTGCCGGGCGGCGTGGTGATGATCCATCTCGCCAACGCGCTCCTGCTGTTCGGGGTCCTCATCTATGTCGCCGTGATCGCGAGCACGACGGGCACTGCAGAGCGCTCCCCCTCGCTTGCGGGCGCACTGATGCCGTCCGTGAAGTGGCCCGTGATCGTCGCGGTCATCGCCACGTACCTCGTTGCGATGAGCGGGGCGTTCGTGGTGGAGACCAGCTCGGGCGTCGGGTGCTCGAGCTGGCCGCTGTGCGGCAGCGGGTTCTCGCCGCCGGCCGGTCAGGCGGCCACCATCAACATCGCCCACCGGCTCGTCGCGGGAGTGGTCGTGCTGCTGCTCGGTGGCCTGATGGCGGTGATCCTCCGCCGCCGCCGCGGTGATCGCGGCGTTCGCATCGGCGCGATGGTCGTGAATCTGCTCCTCGTGCTCCAGGTGGCCGCCGGGGCACTGGTCGTGCTCCTCGGCATGCCCGCCTGGGTTCGCGGCCTGCACATCGCCCTCGCGTCGCTGCTCTGGGGCACCGTCGTGGTCGTGGCGGCCCTGAGCACGCATCCGTACGGCGCCCCGGTACCGGTGACATCGGCCCAGCGGGGCGGCCCGTACCGGCCGCAGGCGAAGGTGGCGTCGCTGTGACGGTCGCGGTCAGCCTGGAGACGCCGCTCCCGCGCCGCCGGGCATCGGAGGTCGCGCGCGACTATCTCGCCCTCACGAAGCCTCGGGTCATCCTCCTCCTCGAGGTGACCGCGGTCGCGGCGATGGTGATCGCCGCTCGCGGCTGGCCCGGCTGGCGTCTCGTCGCCCTCACGGTCGCCGGCGGCTGGCTCGCGGCGTCGGGAGCCAATGCGATCAACTGCTGGTTCGACCGCGACATCGATCTCCGGATGGGGCGGACGAGGACCCGGCCTCTGCCCGCTGGGCGCATCGAACCGCAGCAGGCGCTCGCCTTCGGGATCGGCCTCGGCGTGGCGTCGTTCGCCCTGCTCGCGACCACGGTGAACCTCCTCGCCGCAAGCCTTGCGCTCCTGGCCCTGCTCTTCTACGTCTTCGTCTACACGATGTGGCTGAAGCGATCGTCGATGCAGAACATCGTGATCGGCGGCGCGGCCGGCGCGATCCCGCCGCTCGTCGGCTGGGCCGCGGTCACCGGCAGCATCGACATCACCGCGATCTTCCTCTTCGCGGTCGTCTTCTACTGGACGCCGCCCCACTTCTGGGCGCTGTCGCTGCTCATCAAGGGCGACTACGCCCGTGCCGGGGTGCCGATGCTGCCCGTGGTGCAGGGCGATCGCCAGACCCGGTACCAGATCGTGCTGTACACGATCGTCCTCTGCCTGGTAACGGTGCTCCCGCTGCTCACCCGGTCGTTCGGAGCCGTCTATCTGGGCGGGGCCGCGGTGCTCGACACGATCCTCCTGACCGACGCGGTGGTCGCCTCCCGCCGGCCGACGGCGCGCTCGGCACGGCGGCTCTTCTACCATTCCATGCTGTACCTGGCCCTGCTCTTCGCGGTGATGGCGATCGACCGCGTGACGGGCCTCTGAGGAGGATGACCCGATGAACCGGAAGCTCGCTCGGAAGAACATTCGGTTCGGCGTGTCCATGTTCATCCTGCTCCTGCTGCTCATGGGGGCGGCATTCGTGTGGGCGTCGATCTTCCTGGCGGTGACCAAGTGAGGACGCATCGGTGAGCGACAACGGATCGGTCATGGTGGCCGACGACGCCGGCGAGGAGCACGGCCACGGGACGCCGCACCTTCCCCCGCCTAGCTTCGCGCCCATCAACGTCGCGCTGGCGCTCGCCATCACGCTGACCGGGTTCCTCACCGACATCCGGAACGCAGTCGGACCGGCGATGTGGGGGCTCGGTCTGGTCTACCTCATCGTCTCGTGCTTCTTCTGGGCGCGTGGCGCGAGGAATGAGTATCTCGAGCTCCCGGAGGACGGAGGGCACTGACGGGTCACCTGGGATTCGGCGACTGGTCGTGGGATCCCACCATCGTGTGCGGCCTGGCGGCCGTGGCCATCGGCTACGTCGTCGCGCTGCGGCGCGGGGTCGTCGGACCGAACGACGACGTCACCCCGTGGTTTCGCAATCAGCAGTGGCGCCCGGTGCTCTTCATCGCCGGCCTGCTGGTCACGTTCATCGCGCTCGAGTCGCCGATCGACCGCGGCGGCGACCTCTATCTCTTCTCGCTGCACATGGTGCAGCACATGCTCCTCATGATGGTCGCGCCGCCGTTGCTGCTGCTCGGGATCGCGGGTGCGCGCCCGGAGCCGCGCGAGCGGTATCGGACGCTGCGCACCATCTGGTGGGCCGTCACCCGGCCGTGGCCCGCGGTCGCGATCTTCAATGCGGTGCTGCTCGTCTGGCACATCCCATCGCTGTACGACACGACGTTGACGACGGAGCCCGTGCACATCGTGGAGCACCTCAGCTTCATCGCGGTCGGATTGATCGTGTGGTGGCCGGTCGTCGACCCGATTCGCGACGAGCACACGGTGACGGTCAGCCCGCTCACCAAGATCGCCGCCCTGAGCATCGCTGGGATTCCGCCGACGGTGCTGGGGATCGTGTTCGCGCTTGCACCGGCGCCGCTGTACAGCTTCTACGTGCAGGCGCCTCGCCTGTGGGGGGTGTCCCCGTTGACCGATCAGCAGTATGGCGGCGTGATCATGCTCGGCGTCGGCAACATCGTGTACTTCCTGGCGATCATCGTTGTGTTCATGCGGCTCTTCTCCGACCCCGCGCGGGACGAGGAGGTCGCGGCGGACCGCATTGCCGAGGCGCTGCGATGACCCGCAGGGGCGTCCCGGCGCACCCATCGTTTAAGATGACCCGAGGAGAAAGCACTTGACTCATCTGCGCACTTTGGCGGTGGGAGTGGCGGTGTGCATGGCGATTGCGGTGATCGCCTGCGGCAACGGTGTTCCCGGTGGCAGCACAGGGCCGTCGACCGGAAAATGCAATGGATCCGCCGCCGCGAGCAGCCTCGGCACCGCCACGATGACCATCGACGCGACGGACGCTCTCGTCTTTTCGCCGGCCTCGTCGACGGCGCAGGTCGGCCAGGTCGTCGAGTTCAAGAACACCGGATCCGTCGAGCACAACGTCACCTTCCAGGACAGCAACGACGGCTGCCTCACCGACGCGACCCTCGATCCGGGGGCATCGTGGCAGGTGAAGTTCACCTCCGCGGGGACGTACAACTACCTGTGCACGATCCACGCTCCCAACATGAAGGGCGAGATCACGGTCTCGGGGTCGGCCGCCCCGCCGTCGAGCAGCGGCTCGGCGTCGCCCGGCGCCTCGCCCAGCCCCTCGCCGACGCCGACCCCGGCGGCATAGCCCCGGCCCCCAGGCGCGGTCGCCAGGGGAACCTGAGGGCATCCCGGTCCCGGCTCAGGGGGTCGGGACGCTGCCGAGATGCACGTCGCCGGCGAGGACCCTGCGCACCTCACCCGCGGATTCGACCAGAAGAGCGCCGTCCTCGCCGACGTCGACGGCGATCCCCTCGAAGCTGCCTCCCGGACCATGGACCGTCACCGGGCCGCGCAATCCCACGGCGCAGCGGCGCCAGTCGTCGAGGATCGCCGCGAGCCCGCCGCTCTCGAGAGCCGCCATGCGGTCCGACAGCGCGTCGAGCCAGGCGATCAGCAGCGTCTCAGCGGCCGGCGGGTGCGCTGTGAGCATGTGCACGCTGGCGCCGGCGACGCCGGAGGGAAATGCGTCCACCGTCAGGTTCAACCCAAGCCCGAGGGCGACCGCGACCTCGGTGGTCGACGACGCTCCGGGCGCGACCTCGCTGAGGATGCCGGCGAGCTTGCGACCGCCGGCCATCACGTCGTTGGGCCATTTGAGGCCCGCGTGCACGTCACACGTCGTGGCCAGGGCATCGACGACGGCAAGCCCGGCGGCGAACGGGATGCCGATCGCGATCGCCGGACGGCGGCGTAGCAGCACCGATGCGAGCAGCGCCGAACCCGGTGCGGCGACCCAGCCGCGCCCCTGCCGCCCGCGCCCGGCGGTCTGCTCGCCGGCGAGGCAGCAGAGGCCCTCCTCGGCGCCGTCACGGGCGGCGCGAAGGATCACATCCTGGGTGCTCGCGGTGCGGGCGATCCGCCGGAGGCGCACCCCGGGAAAACGCGACTCTTGACCGGTCAGATTGAGCGACATACGATGGAGCCCCGCGGGGGATGGACGATTTGAGGGTGGAGGAGCAATGATCCAGGAAACCTGTGTGGAGATCGGTGAGCTGGAAGCTCGCTGGACCTCCCTGAGGGAAGCACGCAATGCTCGCAGGCAGAAGATCCGCTATATCGACGAGCTCATCGATGCGTTCGAGAAGCTCAATCTTGCGGAAGAGGTCGAGGTGCCGTACGAGCTGGTCGGCAGGGCGGCGGCCCTGGTCGCCGAGGCGCCGGTGGTCGCCGGACGCCCGCCGAGCGACTTGGTCATCTCCGAATGGATGGACGCGCTTTACGACGTCCAGGACGGCCTGATGTTCGCCTCAGAGGACGACTCCGACTGAGCCGTATACTGGGATACGGTGGTCCGGCGAACCGCGACGGGCGCCCGTAGCTCAGTTGGATAGAGCGCCGGCCTCCGGAGCCGGGTGCGGGGGTTCAAGTCCCTCCGGGCGTACCACCCTCATCACGCGTCGTTGGAGTGCAGCATGAGCGACGAGACCATGGAGGTGGTCTTCGATCACCTGAGCGCGCTCCGCCGGCGTGACATCGCCGCGGTCGCGGCGCTGCTCGATCCGGCGGCCGTCCACCAGGGATACTCCGAGGAGTTGATCTGCGACGGTCGCGATGCGGTGCTGGCGAACGTGCGCGATGGCATGCGGCGCGAGCACCTCGGCATCGAACACCTGGAGCTGGTCGATGCGGGCGACCGCGTGATCGTCGGTCTCGCGGGGCCGGCGTTCGGCGGCCGGCCGGGTGTCGGCGATCGGCAGCAGCTGTTCATCGTGTTCACGATCCGCGACGGGTTGATCCTGCGCATGGACGACTACCTGACGCGCGATGAGGCGCTGCGTGCGGCGGGCGCCGCGCCCGCACCCTGGGCGTAGCGCGCCGGCCTCCCGAGGGCGGCGACCCTACCCGCTCTCGTGGGCGTGGTGACCCATCTGTTCCGCGGGCATGTCCATCATCCGCAGCATCGCCACTCCACCGGTGCGCAGGAAACGCACCAGGAGCAGCGTGATCACGGCGAGCACGACGATGTTGCAATAGGTGGTCGGATCCCATGAGACGGTGGTGTCGAACGCGGTGACGTTGCGGCTGCCGGGGATCCAGCCCAACGCGGTGAACGCGAGACCCACGGCCAGTCCCGCAGCGACCATCGTGACGTACGAGACCGCGAACAGGTACGCGGCGACGCGCGCGCTGTAGTACTTGCGGTAGATGTTGAGGATCGGAATGATGATGAGGTCGCCGAAGATGAAGGCGATCGCGCCGCCGAACCCGATCCCGTTGCGCCAGAGCACCGCGGCGAGCGGCACGTTCCCCACGGAGCAGACGTAGCTCAGCATCGCGACGAGCGGGCCGATCGCAGCGCTCGACAGCTCCGGACCGAAACCGCTTCCTCCGAGGAAGAGGTGCGACCACACGCCGGACGGCACCCACGCACCGATGGCGCCGGCAATGAGGAAGCCGAGGAACAGGTCCCACCAGAGCCCGTAGACGTTCATGAAGAAGTAGTGGCTCATCGACGTGAGCGCTCGCGCGGAGAACACCCGGGTGAGCAGCCGTCCGCCGGTGACCGACATGTCCATCGCGCCGTGCCCTTCCATCTTCCCGAGCAGCCCACGCTCGGCTTGCAGGCGGGCGCCATCGGTGAGCCGCGGGGTGAGCGTCAGGCGGAAGAGCACCGCGAGGAGCACCACCATGAGCAGGCCGCCGGCAAACTCGGCGGCGAGGAACTCCCAGCCGAGCAGCACGACGAGCGCGAGACCGAGCTCGAAGACGAGGTTGGTCGACGCGAACTCGAAGATGATCGCGTTGGGAAGGGTCGCGCCCTTGCGGAAGAGGGTCCTGCCGACCGCCACCGCCGCGTAGGAGCACGACGACGACGCGGCGCCGAAGAGCGTCGCCAGGGCCACCGGCCGCGGGCCGCCGCGGCCGAGGACCCGCGAGATCGCCTCCTTGGAGACGAAGGTCTCCACCGCCGCCGAGAGGAGGAATCCGAGGGCGAGCGGCCACAGGACCGCCCAGAACATGGCGAACGCGAGACGCAGCGCGTCGCCGGCATGAGCCAGGACGAAGCTCACCGATCGCCCCGTGATGCCTGCATGCGATCAGGGTACCGGTGCGCCCATCGCTCACAAACTCTGAGGGATCTCCAAGCCGGCCCCCACGGCGTTCTCACGCCCGGGAGCGACGCTGGGCGACGTCAAACGTCAGTCCACCACAAGGAGGTACACACCAATGGACGGCGACCAGTTCACACCCCCGCCCCCGCCCCCGGCACAGCCGGCGCAGCGGAGGGGCCCTCGCAGGATCGCGGCGACGGCGCTGCTCGCCGCTGGCCTGCTCGCGGGATCCGGAATCGGCGGCTTCGTGATCGCACAGGCGGCCGGCAGCTCGTCATCGCCGGCGTCGACCGGCGCCGCTCTCACGGCGACCACGTCAACGCCGGCAGCCACCACCACGCCCCCGGCGACCCATACGGCGTGCCCCAACATGACCGGCTCGACGCCCGCGACAGGCTAGCCGGCACCCTCCTCCCTACCCCCGAGGCGGCCCGCAGGACCAGCGGGCCGCCTCACCACCACTCGAAGGGCCGGCCGTCCCAGTCGTCAAGCTTCGGGTAGGTCGGGTCGGCGGCGAGCTCGGTGACCCGGTGGCTGAAGGCGTCGACCTCGGCTTCGCTCAGCAACCGTCCGCAGGCGCGTCCGCAGGGCCGTCATCCGCGCGAGGTCACCGGCGAGACCCTGCACCCGCTTCGCCATGCGCGACGGGAGCTGCGATCCCCCCAGCGAGATGAGCGCGGTGCGCTGCCGGGGATACGGAAGGAAGCTCAGTGCGTTGTCGATCGCGTGAACTCGGGGCCCGTCGACGACGAGCAGGTGGGTCCGCTTTCGATCGGCGTTGTTGATGAGCACGTCGAGCACCGCCACGGCGCGAAGCTGGCCCTCGAGCCGATCGGCCTCCTCGGGCGTCAGCCGGTTCTCGGCGACGTGGACGAAGAGCTGCACCGAGCCCGGTCCGAGCGGCCCGTCGCGCAGCACGGTGACCGGGACGCTGTGAACCCCGAGCGCCGAGTCGACGACGTACGCGGCCACTTCGCGCAGATAGAGGGTTCGCCGGGGGAAGTCCCACAGCGGACGCTCCCCTCGGACGGGTTTATAGACCGCCCGCAAGGGCTGATCTGGGAAGGCTGGATCCGGGGCGCCGAGCTCCAGCAGGAAGACCGCGTTGCTGCCGTAGACCACCTCCGCGATGCGCTCGACGGGGGCCTCGGCGAGCGACCGCGCGATCTCGGCGTCCCGGGGAGCCGCGCCGTCGGCCGGCCCCGGCGCCACCGCGGCCTCGAATCGCGCACGAAGGGTGGGGGCGGTCTCGTCGTCGCCGGCGGGCAGGGCCAACCCCGGTATCGGATCGAGGTGCGGGCGGCGCGTCCGCCGGTCCCGATCGCGACGGCGCGGGCGCTCGTCCGTCACGCGCTGGACACCTCCGGGGACGGCGAGGTCAGCGACTCCGCCGGGCGACCACCAGCGTGGTGACCACCACCAGGATCAGCGGCACCCCGAGCAGCATCGTCACGACGAGCGCATCGGTCGGGGGATCCAGCGCGAGGGCGACCAGCAGGATCATCGCCACCGCGGCGGCGACGAGAACGCCGAGGATCCAGGCACGCCGCCTGGGCGGTGCCGGGCCGGTGGCCGCCACCTCGATGGTGGCGGGAGCGGGCTGGCGCTCCTCGTACCAGCGCCGGTGGGCGGCGGGAGCGCCGTCACCATCAGGAAGATCGGTCCGATCGAGCGCGGCCCACCAGATGGGGGCGCCGTCATTCCGTCGCTGACCGGATGGCCTGGCAGAGCGCGAAGACTCGTCGGACATGGAGCCTCGGGGAACGACGGCTGACCGCGACGACCGCTCGACGAAGCCAGTTGGTGGTGGAGCGGTGTGCAGATGATATCGCCTGGGGTCCGGCGACGCCACCTCCGCGAGTCAAAGTTGGTTCGCCATGCGCGATCCGCAGCGACTCGCCAAACGCCTCGGCACGATCCAGCGTGAGCAGCTCGCCTGCACGCGATGCGCCGATGCGGGGTACATCGCCCGGGCGCACCCGGTGTTCAGCGGCCATGCGGAGCAACAGATCCTGCTCGTCGGGCAGGCTCCCGGTCCCGTGGAGGCGGATCAGAGCAGACCGTTCGCCGGGAGGGCGGGACGCCAGTTGATGCGCTGGTTCATTCGCGCCGGTTTTCTCGACGAGGCCGACGTGCGCGCGCGCATCTACATGACAGCGATGACCACGTGCTTTCCGGGCCGGCGTCCTGACGGCGCCGGTGACCGCCGCCCGAGCGCCGCCGAGGTGGCGCTCTGCGCGCCATGGCTCGACGCGGTGCTGGATCTCGTCGCCCCGCGGGTCATCATCCCGATCGGGTCGCTCGCCCTCGAACGGTTTCTCCCGGGCCGGCGTCTCGACGAGGTGATCGGGAGCGCGTTCAGCGACGACGGCGGCGTCATCGACGCAACGCCCCCCGCGGCGCCGGCGCTCGTGCCGCTGCCCCATCCATCGGGTCAGAGCCGCTGGCTCAACGACCCCGCCCGTCTCGCACTGCTCGATCGAGCGATCTCGAGGTTGGGGGCGCTGATCAAGTGGGCGGAGACCGCGGGCTGACGACACACTTTCGCGCGGTATCGCCGATGCTATCATCGGCTCTCCGGATTTCGTTGCTGTGACAGGGAGAAAGGTTGCGCCAGCGTGGTCTGCCGCGTCGTGAGCGCGTTCCGGCGATCAACGACGAAACGGTGGTGCCGGCTCAGGCGGGTGTCAAGAACGCTGAGGACATACTCGAGCGAATCTTCGCGCCGACTCCCAAGGCGAGTCCGGCCGAGCAGGCCGAGCGGGCGCTGCGCCGCCCCAAGCAGCTGATCTACTGCGCGCTCAGCAATCGGAACTTCTACTGGCGGCAGCACATCACGAAGTTCGTGCTCGACGAGGGACAGGTTCCCATCGTGCCGTTCATGCTGTTCGACTACTACCTCGTGCACACAGTGCCGAAGGACGTGGTGCGCGAGGCCTTCAACAACCTCATCGTGCGCTGCGACCAGATGTGGGTGTTCGGCAATCCGTCGCTCGGCGTCAAGGTGCAGATCGGCATCGCGAAGCGGCTGAAGAAGCCGATCCGCTACTACGACATCACCGACATGCCGTACCGCGTGGTCAGCGTGCCGGAGGCGATGCTGCGCGAGGAGTGAGACACTGAACGCATGACCGCGCTGTGGATCGTCCTGATCGTCCTCGTGCTCGTCTTCCTCTACCTCGCGTACCGGTTCAACCGGCTCATCCGCCTGCGCACGCGCACGCAGGAGGCCTGGTCGGACATCGACGTCGAGCTCAAGCGCCGGCACGACCTCATCCCCAACCTGGTGAGCACGGTGCAGGGGTACGCAGCGCATGAGCGGGGTGTCTTCGAGGCGGTCACCGCGGCGCGCACCAACGCAGTGGCGGCATCACAGTCGGGTGATCCGGCCGCCATGGCGGGGGCGGAGGACACGCTCACCAACGCGACGCACCAGCTGCTCGCCGTGGCCGAGAACTACCCGCAGCTCAAGGCGGCGGAGCTGTTCCTCAACCTCCAGGAGCAGCTCACGACGACGGAGGACAAGGTGGAGTTCTCACGGCGCTTCTACAACGGCAACGTGCGCGATTTCAACACCGCGCTGCAGACCTTTCCCACCAACATCTACGGCCGCATCCTGGGCTTCCAGCCGTTCGCGTTCTTCGCGGTCGCGGACTCGGAACGCGCCGCGCCGACGGTTCAGTTCACGCCGTCCGCTCCGGCCGCGCCACCTCCGCCCGCGGCCGCTGCGCCGCCCGGCTGATCCCGCCGGCCGCGCCAGGCCCCGTCCGCACGGCCGAGGCATCCCCGGCGCCTACCGCTTCGTCAGGGCCTGAGCCCTGAGCGTCGCAGCGGCCACTTCCACTCCCTGCTCGCCAGGAGGTACTTCACCCCTTCGACGCCGAGGAAGGCGGTGACGACGGCAAGCAGAATGGGGGCGGTCTGCAGCGGCCCCACGCGGGTCAGGAACACCGCCATCACCACCATCGCGAACGGCGCCGCCGCGAGCGACCCCAGGACGGCGGGGAGCAGACAGCTGAACGCCAGTCCCAGCGGAATGCCAGGGATCGCCTGGTGGACGACGACCCCGGCGGTTCCGCCGATGAACAGCGTCGGGAAGATGGGCCCGCCGACGAATCCGCTGCCCTGGCTGACCGCGTACGTGAGCATCTTGGCGACGAGGATCGCGATACAGAGGCCGAGGCCGAGCGTGCCTGCACCGTTCAGCACGGAAGCGAGCTGGTCGCCACCGGAGAACATCGTCAGCGGGAGTGCCACCCCGACGATGCCGAACAGCACGCCGCCCAGCGTTGACTTCACGATGGCCGGGAGCGCCAGCCGGTCGAACAGCCGCGACGCGAGCATCATGAGCCCGGCCGCCACGGTCGCCACCAGGGCGCCGAACAGGCCGAGGGGGACGCCGGCGAGCAGCTGCCAGTCCTCGAACGTGTACCGCGGCACCTGGTAGGCGCCGAGGAACACGGCGCCGGCGATGGCGAAGTAGATCCCGAAGGAGACGCTCGCTGCGACGATGTCCGTGGTCAGGGTCTTGCTGAACCGGCGGCCCCCCGGGCGGGCAACCTCGAGGATCAGCATCACCACGATCACCGGGCTGGAGAACAGCCCGCCGAAGATGCCGGCGATGCCGGCATGGGTGTTCACCTGGGAATCCTCCTGGCGCAGCCCTCGTCGCTGGGCCATCCAGCTCCCGACGCCGCCGCCCATGGTGGCCAGCACCTTCTCCGGACCGACGCTCGCGCCACCGATCAGTGACACCGCCGAGACGGCCATGGTCCCGGGCACCAGTGATGGGTTGACTTGCTGGGCCTTGAGGTCGTCGAACAACCCGGGAATCTCCTCGGGAAGGCGGGTCAACCGCCGGAGCAGGCCGACCACGACGCCGGCCGCGGCGGTGACCGCGACCCACCACCAGTGCCCGCCAAACCAGCCGGGGCTGAAATCGGTGCTCCATCGTGCCCCGAACTTGATGATCCCCAGCGAAACCAGTCCGGCGAATGCGCCGAACACCCCCAGGGCAACGGCATACGCGATGAGGACCCAGAACCCCCGCTCTTGGGTGACCGGGGGATCCGGGGTCGGCCTGGGGATGGCACCCACGACGATGACGCTAGCAAAACCAAGCTGCGTCTTTCGAAGAGTTCTACGTCTCCTTGACCTGGAGCATCGCCTGCAGAGTCGCGATCCGCTCCTCGATGGGTGGGTGCGTGTCGAACAGGTGGTGCATCCATCCGCCGTGGTGCTGCAGCGGGTCGTCGATGCACATCGCGGCGGTCGTGTGCGTCATCTTCGCGAAGGGCTTCTCATTCTGCTGCAGCTTCTGGAGCGCGTGCAGCAGGCCGGCGGGGTTGCGTGTCAGCTCGACGCTGCTCGCGTCGGCGAGCGACTCGCGGGATCGAGACAGCGAGAACTGCATGAGCGGACCCACGATCACCGCGACGATCGAGAGCAGCGCGGCCGCGGCGATGAGGATGATGATCAGATAGCCGCCGTCGCGATTGTTGCCGCCGCGGGTGAAGAACAGCGAGCGCCAGAGCAGGCTGGCGAGCAGACCGGCAAGGGCCACGATCGTCGACACGATGAGCACGAGGCGCACGTCGTAGTTGCGGATGTGGCTCATCTCGTGGCCGATGACGCCCTCGAGCTCCTCACGATTCATGATCTGGAGCAATCCCGTGGTGCACGTGATCGCGGCGTTCTTCGGGCTCGTGCCGGTGGCGAACGCGTTGGGCGAGGGGTCGTTGATGATGTAGACCTTGGGCATCGGCAGCCCGTCGCCGAGCGCAAGCGTCGACACGATGTCGTAGAGCACGGGGGCCTGCTGTTGTGTGACCGCCTGCGCTCCCGAGACGGCGAGCACCGTCGCCTGCCCGAGCGTCAAGGCCCAGAGCACGGCAAGGAGCGCGAGGATCAACGCGATCACGATCCCCGAGATGCCGCCGCTCGTGCCGGACACGATGAAGCCGATCCCGTAGCCGATGGCTGCCCAGATGATGAAGAAAAGCGCGATCACGATCACGCTCTTGCGCTTGTTGCGTGCGATCTGGTGGTACATCGTTCTCACTATGCCACGGGCGCATGGGGGGCCAAACCGGGGCGTGAGGCGGGCGCCGCGTCAGATCAGGCCGCGATAGCGCTCCCTGACCGCGCGCAGCGATGCCTGCACCGGGACCGGCGGCTTCGCCCTCGCCGTGACGCAGTCTGCCGTCTTCAGGCCGGCGCCGGTGATGTAGGCGACGACGGTCTCGTCGCCCTGCCAGCGGCCTGATCGCGCCAGGTTGCGAAGCACCGCCACGGTCACGCCGCCCGCCGTCTCGGCGAAGATGCCCTCCGAGGCGGCCAGCAGCTCGATCCCGTCGACCAGCTCATCCTCGGTCACGCTTGCGACGACCCCGCCCGTCTCCCGCGCGATGCTGAGCACCTCGGCGCCATCGGAAGGGTTGCCGATCGCGATCGAGCGGGCGATCGTGGCCGGCCTGACCGGCACCACGGAGGTCTCGCCGTGGGCGAAGGCCGTTGCCACCGGCGAGCAGCCGGCCGCCTGCGCGCCGGTGAGCCTGGGCAGGCGGGAGCCCGCGTCGACGAGGCCGAGGTCGATGAGCTCCCCGGCCGCCTTGCGATGCTTCACGAACTGGCAGCCCGACGCCACCGGCACGATGATCTCGTCGGGAAGGCGCCAGCCGAGCTGCTCGGCGGTCTCGAACGTGAGCGTCTTGCTCCCCTCGCTGTAGTACGCGCGAAGGTTGAGGTTGCAGAATCCCCAGTCGACGCAGTCGGCCAGCTCGGCGCAGAGCCGGTTGACGTCGTCATAGCTGCCGTCGACGGCGATGAGCGTCGGCCGGAAGATCGAGGTGCCGATCATCTTCGCGGGCTCGAGGTCGCTGGGCACGACGACGACCGCGCGCAATCCGGCATGCGCCGCGTACGCCGCGACCGCGTTCGCGAGGTTGCCGGTGCTGGCGCACGCGATGGTGGTGAGCCCGTGCTCGCGGGCCCACGTCGCGGCGACGCTCACGACGCGGTCCTTGAACGACCCGGTGGGATTCTGCGTGTCGTTCTTGAGGTAGAGGTTGCGCAGCCCCAGCTCGGCGCCGAGGTTGCGAGCGTGGATGAGTGGCGTGAATCCCTCGCCGAGGGTGATCGGTTCGGTGGCGTCGAGGTCGATCGGGAGGAGGTCGCGATACCGCCAGATGCTCGCCGGACCCGCCGCGATGCGCTCGCGCGAGACGCGCCGGGCGACCTCCTCGTAGTCGTAACGCACCTCGAGCGGGCCGAAGCATCGCTCGCAGATGTTGGTTGCCTCGATGGGGGTCTCGTGGCCGCACGCACGGCAGACGAGGCAGCTCACGTGCGCGCCGGCGGGGGCCCTGCCGTAGCGTTCGAGCACACTGATCGTGGACATAAAAAAACCTCCCGGGTTCTTGTCCGGGAGGCTTCCGCAACGTTGGCGCACGCGCCGTTACGTTCGGAAACCTCCGCGGCGCATCATCATGGTTGCGAGCACGACTGCTGGTGTCGGCATGGTGGCGGCATGCTATCACGCATCGCCCGTCGCGCCGCAACCTCTCGACGGTTTCGTCACCGGTGGCCGATCAGACGCGGCGGATCAGGTCGCGCTCGACGCGCTCGCGCGTCAGGGCGACGAGCGGCTGGAGCTCGTGTCCTCGGAGCGCCTGCTCCATCTGGCGGAGCAGCGAGTACAGGCTCTTGACGGCCTTCACCACGTCACCGGTGTCCGCGCCGGGCGGCGGCTCGATGTCGGCGAGCGGCACCCCGGACGCCCATTCGTACGCCGGCCGGATCTGTTCGAGCGACAGCGGCGGCAGCGTCTCCAGCCCGTGCTCTCGTTCCAGCTCCATGAACCGGCGCATCGTGGTGCGCAGGCGGCGGTAGCGCTCCTCGATGCGCGGAGTCGGGAAGTGCCGCCGCGACGGTTGCGGTCGCTCACGCCCGCGATCCTCCGCGACCAGGCTCACCAGCACCGCCGCAAGCTCCTCGGGATGCAGGCCGGCGAGCACCCCGGAGGCGACGGCGTCGGCGATCACCAGCGAGCTCTCGCCGTACATCGAGGCCGCGAGCCTGCCGAGGTCGGTGGGCTGGTCGCCCTCGAGGAACCCGGTGGCGCGCAGCACCGCCCGGTGCGCGCGGAACTCGCGACGAAAGCGATGCCGGGAGCGGTCCAGCTCCTCCTCCGCACCCGCCAGCGTTGCCTCGATGTCGGCGATCCGGTGGTGGTGGTTGCGGTGCTCGGCGAGGTAGGGGCAGTGATGGCACGGCGATTCGTTGATGCGCTCCTGCAGCGACCGAGCGGTGCGGCGCAGGGTCTCGTACCGCTGACCGGGATCGGATCCCGCCCTGCCGTACCGTCCGCGGCGCGAGTCCCGCCAGTGCCCTCGCCGCGCCTGGCGGAGTGCGAGCTGGTTCTCGGCCAGCTGCGTGCCGGCTGCGAGGAACGCGGTCAGGGTGCGTTCCGTGCATGCGACCCTCGGATGGCGGAAGCGCTGCGTGCGCAGGTCGGCAAGCTCGGCCTCGAGGTTGGCACGGCGATGCTCCCAGCGCGCGGTTCGCTCGACCGCCTGATACTGCCCGAACGAGCTGTCGAGCAGCAGCTCGGCCGCCTCCGCCGACCGCGTGCGCAGGAGGTTGAGCACCATGGTGTACGTCGGTGAGAACTTCGAATCGACGGCGAACTCGCCGGAGATGGCGGCGTCGTAGATGTCGCGAAGGTCGACGTCGCTCTCCTTGAGGATGACGCCGTGGCCGACTGTGTCGATGCCCCGCCGCCCCGCGCGGCCCATGAGCTGAGTCAGCTCGCCGCTGGTCAGCGACGCGAAGCTCACGCCGTCGAACTTTGTGAACGTCGAGATGACGCACGACCGTGCCGGCATGTTGAGCCCGAGCGACAGCGTCTCCGTGGCGAACACGACCTTGATGAGCCCCTCCTGGAACAGGCGCTCGACGATCTCCTTCGCGTAGGGGAGGAGCCCGGCGTGGTGCATCGCGAGCCCGCGCCGCAGGAGACGGCGGTCGAGCTCGAGCAGGACGCAGCGCCGTTCGTCCTCGTCGCTCAGCGCGTCGAGATGGCGTGTGAGCGCGACGTCGATGCGCTCCTTCTCGACGTCGTCGGTGAGGTCGATGCCATGCAGGCTGCAGCGGGCGAGCGCTTCACGGCATCCACGCCGCGAGAAGATGAAGTAGATCGCAGGGAGCATGGAGCGCCGGCGGAGCACGTCGACGACCTGGAGCATGTCGTTGTCCGGCGCGCGGCGTGCCTCGCGGAAACGCGGCTGCTGCACCGCATCGGCCTGCGCGAGCTCGAGCGTGCCCCGCGCCGCGTTTCCCGCCGTGTCGAAGAGCGGATGCAGCACGTTGTCGATGGCGAGCCACATCTCGAGCGCCACCGGGCGCTCGGTGCGCGTCACGGTCTCGATCGTGCCGCGCAGTCCCGACATCCACGTCGCCACCTCGGCGACGTTGCTGATCGTCGCCGACAGGCCGATCAGGCGGATGTGCCGCGGTGCCTCGATGATCAGCTCCTCCCACACCGTCCCGCGCGGATAGTCGTCGATGTAATGGATCTCGTCGAGGACGACGTCGCCGACACGGTCCACGCGCGCGGGCTCGTCGTACAGCACGTTGCGCAGGATCTCCGTGGTCATCACGATCACCGGCGCGCCGTCGTTGACGGTGTGCTCGCCGGTGACGAGGCCGACGCGGTGCGCGCCGAACCGGTCGCAGAGGTCGTGGTACTTCTGGTTGCTCAGCGCCTTCAGCGGCGTCGTGTACACGACATCCGCGGCTGTGCCCTCGGGCCGGCGCTGGGCCTCGGAGGCCTCGAGGCGGCGCCAGATGACGTAGTCGGCGACGACGGTCTTGCCGCTCGACGTCGGCGCGCTCACGAGCACGCCTCGCGATCGCTCGAGCTTCACGATCGCCTCGCGCTGGAAGTCGTCGAGGACGAACGGGAGCGTCGCCTGGTACGCGTCGAGCAGATCCAAGGTCAGAGGTGGACGAGCTCGAAATGCGAGCCGAGCACGAGCGCCTCGCCGAAGTCGTCGACGAAGCGCAGCACCTTCTGGCACATCTCGTCGGCGTGGCGGCCGTCCGAGCTGACGCACGCCACGCCGATCACCGCCGACTGCCACAGGTCCTGGTCGCCGACCTCGGCGACCGCGACGTTGAACGTGTTGCGCATGCGCGCGGTGAGGGACCGGACGACCTGGCGCTTGTCCTTGAGCGAGGCGCTGTCCGGTACCTGCAGGGTGACGGTCAGCGTGCCGACGACCATGAGAACGCCGCGGCGCTAGCCCTGCAGCCCCGTGTCGCTCACAGCGCGTCGAGCAGTTTCTGGCGAAGGACCTCGAGCTTCTCGAAGTCGTCCACCGACGGGCGGGTCGGCGGCTTGTTCGGGAACTTCAGATGCTGCACCGCGTCCGACAGGATGCGCAGCTCGTCGTTGGTCAGGCGCACCGATCGCATGTGCGGCGGTGGCGCGGTCGGCACGGGATGGGCCGGCTCCTCGGGCAGAGCGGGCGAGAGCGGGGCGTCGAGTTGCTCGGGTTCCGCGGAGCGGAAGAGCTCATCACTGCCGCGCAGCTGCGCGCGGCGGAATCCGCGCATCACCCCCGGGCCGCGCGCACCCGCTCGCGTGGACGTTCCGGGGTTCCCGAGACCTCGACGGCGCCGCCGTCGTCACCCTGGGCGATGACCGCCTTGGCGAGGGCCCGGTAGGAACGAGCGCCCGGCGAGTTGGGGGCGTACTCGAGGATCGACTGGCCCGCGAGCGGCGTCTCTGCGAAGCGGATCGACGAATCGACGGTGATCGGGAAGACGAGGTCGGGATATGCGCCCTTGACCAGGTCCAGCACTTCCTGACTGTGCAGCGTGCGCGACTTGTACAACGTCGGGAGGATACCGGCGACGCGCAGGTGACTGTTGAGCTTGACGCGCACGCGATCGATGGTGCGCTGCAGCTGTTGCATCCCCTTCATGCCGAAGTACTCGCACTGCAGCGGGATGATCACGTCGGTCGATGTGACCAGCGCGTTGATGCAGAGCAACCCCAGCGACGGAGGGCAGTCGATGACGACGTAGTCGTACTGACCGTCGATCGGCTCGAGCTTCTCGCGAAGGATCGACTCGCGTCCGAACTCGGTCACCAGCTGCAGTTCGGCACCGCTGAGATCGATGTTTGCCGGTATGAAGTCCAGGCCCATCGCATCGGATCGCAGCAGCACGTCGCCGACGTTGACGCGATGATCGGTGAGCAGGTCGTAGATCGTGTGCTCCAGCTCATCCGGACGCCGGCACCCCATGTTGATGGTGAGATGTCCCTGCGGATCGAGATCGACGGCGAGCACCTTCGTGCCGGCCTCGGCGAGCGCCGCGGCCAGGTTGACGGCAGTCGTCGTCTTGCCGACGCCGCCCTTCTGGTTCGCGACCGAAATGATCCGCGTCATCGCTGGGGCGGTGTCGAGATGTCGCAAAGAGAACAGACGCGCCTCACTGAGCAGCTATCATAGCGAACCCGATTGCCCCACTCGACCGCTGGACGGGAGCATTCGCGTGCGGCGGTCGTTGGTCCGTGAATCCGGAGTGGATGATGGTGTCTGAAGAACGGGTGAAACCTCGCGGCATGTTCGTCGAGGAGGCCATCCAGCTTGCTCTCGAAAGCCGCTGGGCGGAAGCGCTTGCCGTGAACCAGGCCCTCGTCGAGCGGTACGGGTCGGACGAGGACACGTTCAACCGGGTCGGCAAGGCGCTCACCGAGCTGGGGCAACGCGAGGAGGCGCTCGAGGCGTATTCGAGCTCGCTGCAGCTCAATCCGCTCAATCTCATCGCGCAGAAGAACGTCCGCAAGCTCACGGCGATGCTCGAGAGCAAGGGCACGGTGGCCGGCTCTGCCGCGGCGATCGACGTGGAGCTCTTCACCGAGGAGCCCGGCAAGAGCGCGCTCACTGTCCTCAGCGCCCCCTCCCGATCGGCCACCGTCGCGATCGCGCCAGGCGACGTCGTCGAGCTCTACCGGGAGGGGACGACCCTGCGCGCCCAAACCTCCCGAGGCGTCTCGCTCGGCGAGGTCGATACGAAGATCGCCCGCCGGCTGATCCCGCTCATGGAGACGGGCAACCGCTACTCGGCCGCGGTCGCGCGCCTCGACGACCAGAACGTCGAGATCATCCTTCGCGAGGTCTACCAGGCCGCCGAGAACGCCCGGAAGTCGTCCTTCCCCCTCGCCAAGGGCGGCCGCCGCGAGGAGTTCCGCCCCTACGCGAAGGATTCGCTGCTGGCGGCCCGCGAGATCGACGCCAGCCCGCTCGGTGACGACCAGGACGACAGCTTCGGCGCCGAGGTGGCCGACGACGCCGAGGACGACCTCGGGGAGCTCGGGATGAGCACGTTCCAGTCGGACGCCGAGGAGGCGAGCCCCGATCTCGACTCGGATGACGACGATGACTCGCGCCCCGAGGACGAGTACTAGGCGCGACGCGCTCCCGGCTGCGGCCACAGCGGCCGAGCGCGTCGACGGATACCTGGCGATCGGGGCGTACGGCCTGATCGGTGACTGCCGTTCGGCGGCGCTGGTCGGTGTCGACGGCAGCATCGACTGGCTCTGCCTGCCCCGATTCGACGACGACGCGGTGTTCGGCCGGATTCTCGACGCCCGCAAGGGCGGCAGCTGGCAGCTTCGCCCGGTCGGGCGGCATCGGGTCCATCAGCGGTATCGCGACCGGACCAACCTGCTCGACACCGTCTTCTCCACGAGCACCGGCGTCGTCGTCG
Source organism: Candidatus Dormiibacterota bacterium (assembly GCA_963848445.1). Classification (GTDB taxonomy): domain Bacteria; phylum Chloroflexota; class Dormibacteria; order Aeolococcales; family Aeolococcaceae; genus Palsa-851. The sequence goes on along the minus strand of CAWKDT010000020.1, from coordinate 54,699 downwards.
TGACGGACTTCATGCCCGTCGACGAGCGGGACGTCATGCAGCACGCCAGGCCGCACAACCACCCCCGGGTGATCCGCCTCGTCGAATGCCTCGCCGGCAAGGTGACGATGCGCCAGGTCTTCGACCCGGCGCCCGGCTTCGGACTGGAGAAGGTGGCGGTCTCCGTCGATGACGGGCGGATCCACGTCGACGCGCGGGGCCTTCATCTGTGCCTGAGCTCGACGGTGCCGCTCAGGGGTGCGCAGAGCACCTTCACCCTCCACGCGACCGAGGCCGCGGCGTTCTCCATGCACAGCGGCCTGGCCGGCCGCTGCCGCGCCCAGCCGTGGAGCCTCGAGCGGGCACGAGCGCTCCTGCGGGCGAGCCAGCGGTACTGGTGGCGCTGGATCGGCCAGGTCGATTACCGCGGGCCGTACCAGCAGCACGTCTGGCGTTCCGCGCTCGTGTTGAAGCTGATGACCTATGCGCCGACCGGCGCGATCGTCGCGGCGCCGACCACGAGCCTTCCCGAGGACATCGGTGGCGAGCGCAACTGGGACTACCGCTTCACCTGGCTTCGGGACGCCTCGTTCACCCTCTACGCCTTCTTCCAGCTGGGGCTCACCGACGAGGCGTCGGCGTTCTTCCACTGGCTCGCCCACCGCCACCACGCCGATCGGAAGGCCACCGGCCTCCCCAACCTCTTCGATCTGAGCGGCCATGCCCACACCACCGAACGAGTCCTCGAGCATCTCGAGGGATACCGGCGATCGAAGCCGGTGCGCATCGGCAACGCCGCGGTAAGCCAGCTGCAGCTCGACGTGTACGGCGAGGTGCTCGACAGCGCCTATCTCTACGCGCGCTTCGGCGGCGTGATCAGCCGGACCCTGTGGGCCGGGCTCCGCAACATCGTCGACATGGCGATCCGGCGCTGGCAGGAGCCCGACTCGTCGATCTGGGAGGTTCGATCCGAGCGGCGCCAGTACACGTACAGCAAGCTCATGTGCTGGGTGGCCGTGGACCGGGGGATCCGCATCGCCGACCGGTACGGCCTCCCGTACGACCGCACCGCCTGGCGGGGAGCCCGGCTCGTCATGCATCGCGCGATCACATCGCGCGGGTACTCCCGCCGCCAGCGCGCCTTCACCCAGGAGCTCGACGGCGAGGCGCTCGACGCCGCGGTGCTCCGCATCAGCCAGATCCGCTTCCTCAGGGATCGGGACCCCCGGGTCAAGTCGACGGTGCGCGCCGTCGCCCGTCGCCTTGGCGAGGGAGCGCTCGTGAGCCGCTACCGTCTCCGGGACAGCGAGGATGGGTTGCGGGGCGAGGAGGGCGCGTTCTTCATGACGTCGTTCTGGCTCGTCGACGCGCTCGCGCACTGCGGCGAGCTCGAGGAGGCGGAACGCCGCTTCGAACGGCTCCTTCACTTCAGCTCACCGCTCGGCCTCTTCTCCGAGGAGGTGGACGTGCGCACCGGGTCGCTGCTCGGCAACTTCCCCCAGGCGTTCACGCATCTCGCGCTTGTCGGAGCCGCGGTCAACATCGAACGGGCCCGGCGGCGGACGCTCGGGGTCAAGGGACTGCGAAAGCGCTGACTGCATAGTTATGCAGAGCAGCCGTATACTCCTCGTCCATGCCCCAGGCAGCGCGCGTCCGCGCCGCGGTCGCCGGCGCCACCGGCTACATCGGCATGCAGTGCACGGCGCTGCTCGCCGGACACCCCGGCGTCGAGCTGATCGGCGTGCTCGGGCATCGCAGCGCCGGCAGCCGCTACTGCGACGTCGTTCCGGGGAGTCCGGTCGACCTGACCGTCGAGGACACCCTCGACCCGGGCTCGGCGGACGTCATCGTCGCCGCACTGCCCCACACAGTCGCGGCCGGGTTTGCCGGCTCCTGGCTCGCGCACGGCGCGACGGTCATCGACTGCTCGGCGGACTTCCGTCTTCAGGATGCCGGAGCGTACCGGACGTGGTACGGCGTCGAGCATCCATCGCCGGAGCTCCTCGGTGAGGCCGTGTACGCGATGGTGGAGCTGGAGCGCGAGCGGCTGACCGGCGCGAACCTCATCGCCGTCCCGGGCTGCTATCCGACCGCGGCGCTGCTCGCCTGCGTGCCCGCGCTGCGCGCCCACCTGGTCGAGCCCGACGTCGTGATCGACGCGAAGAGCGGCGTCAGCGGGGCGGGGCGCGCGCCGACGATCGTCAACAGCTTCTCGGAGGTGAACGAGTCGGTCCGCGCCTACGGCGTCGAGGGTCACCGTCACAAGTCGGAGATGCGCGAGCAGCTGCGTTCGGTGGCTGACACCGACGTGCGCGTCACGTTCGTGCCGCACCTCATCCCGATGACGCGCGGCATTCTGGCAACCGCATACCTGCGCCCGCTTGCCGGCGTCGGCGCCGCTCGCATACGCGAGGAGTACGCGGCGTTCTGTGCCACGAGCCCGTTCCTCGACCTCGTGCCGGCATCACCGTCGACCAAGCGTGTCACCGGCACCAACCGCGCAGCGATCAACGTCGGCTGGCAGGACGGCGTCGCGGTGATCACCGTCGCAATCGACAACCTCGGCAAGGGCGGGGCCGGGCAGGCGGTGCACGCGCTCAACGTCCGCTTCGGATTCGATGAGACCGCCGGGCTGGAGTCCCGAGTGCTGTGGCCGTGAACGCGCCGGCGCCGGATCACACCCGCACGGGGGTCTGCGCCCCGCTCGGCTTCCGAGCGGGAGCCGCCGCGGCCGGCATCCGGGGCGATGGCGACGACACGCGCACCGACGTCACCGTGATCCGGTCCGACGTGCCCGCGACCGCGGCGGGCGTCTTCACACGCAACACGGTGAAGGCCGCGCCGGTCGTCATCTCGCAGCTCACCCTTCGTCGCGGCGCACCGATCTCCGCGATCGTCGTCAACGCGGGCAACGCCAACGCGTGCACGGGCGCGCAGGGGTTCCGGGACGCGCTCGTGATGTGCACCATCACCGGCGACGCGCTCGACCTCGATCCGAGCGAGGTGCTCGTGTGCAGCACCGGCGTCATCGGACGGCCGATGCCGATGGACCGCATTTTGCGCGGCATCCGCGCGGCTGCGCTCGCGATGTCCCCGGCCGGAGGTGGCGACGCGGCTCGAGCCATCATGACGACCGACACCGTCGCCAAGGTCGCCGAGGACGTGTTCACGGCGGATGGCGTCACCTACACGGTCGGCGGCATCGCGAAGGGCGCCGGGATGATCCATCCGGACATGGCGACGCTGCTCGCTTTCATCACCACCGACGCGCCGGTCGAGCCGGCGCTCCTCCAGGCGGCACTGTCGCGGGTGACCGGCAGCACCTTCAACTGCGTGACCGTGGATGGGGACACCTCGACGAACGACACGTGCCTCCTGCTCGCCAACGGCGCGGCCGGCGGTCCGACGATCACCGCCGGCGCCGGTGGGGCGGAGGCCTTCGAGGGCGCGCTGTTCCATGTGTGCGACTCGCTGGCGGAGCAGCTCGTTGCGGACGCCGAGGGCGCTAGCCGCCACTTCCGCGTCGCGGTCGACGGAGCCGCCGACGTCATGCAGGCGCGGGCGGCGGCGCGGGTGGTCGCGCAGAGCCCGCTCGTGAAGACGGCGATCCACGGTGGCGACCCGAACTGGGGCCGGATCATCGCCGCCCTGGGGCGCAGTGGCGCCGCCTTCACGCTCGACCGCTGCCGCGTGACGATCGGGGGCGTCGTGGTGTTCGATCGCGGTGCGCCCGAGCCCGTGGAGGGCGACGCGATACGCACCGCGCTCGCCCAACCGCGCCTCGACATCGTCATCGACCTCGGCGCCGGCGACGGTTCGGGACACGCCTGGGGCTGCGACCTCTCAGCGGACTACGTCCGCATCAATGCGGACTACACCACCTGACACGGAGACGACAAGACAGCGAGACATGCCAGAACAGACCATCGACGAACGGATCCAGCGGGCCCATGTGCTCATCGAGGCACTGCCCTACATCAAGCGCTTCGCGGGCCACATCCTCGTGGTGAAGGTCGGCGGCGCCGCGTCCGTCGCGGGTGACCTCGACTCGGTGCTCGAGGACATCGTGCTGCTGCGCTTCGTCGGCATGAAGCCGGTGATCGTGCACGGCGGGGGGTCCGAGATCAGCGCGTGGCAGGAGCGCATGGGCATCGAGACCAGGTTCGTCAACGGCCTGCGTGTCACCGATGCGCCGACCATGGAGATCGCGAAGATGGTGCTCACCGGCAAGGTGGGCCCCGACATCGTGGCGCGCATCCACACGCTCGGTGCCGGCGCGATGGGCCTGTCCGGCGAGGACGGACCGACACTGCTGGTCCGTCCGCGTGCGGGTGAGGGCGGCGCCGACCTGGGATTCGTCGGCGAGGTCGCGCAGGTGAACGGGGAGCCGATCATGGCCATCCTCGAACAGGGACGCATCCCGGTGATGGCGTCGATCGGGCTCGGGTACGACGGGCTGGCCTACAACGTCAACGCGGACACCGTCGCCGCGGAGCTTGCCGTGGCACTGCACGCCAGCAAGCTCATCCTCATGACCGACGTCGAGGGTGTCCGCGACGCGCAGGGCGCGCTGATCAGCCACCTCGACGCGGCGCGAGGACGAGAGCTGCTCGCTCAGGGCGTGATTCGCGAGGGGATGATCCCCAAGGTGGAGGCGGCGATCCGGGCCACCGACTTCGGGTGCGCGACCCACATCATCGACGCGCGAGTTGCGCACGCCCTGCTGCTCGAGCTGCTCACCGAGCGCGGGGTGGGCACCATGCTCACCCGGACCGACCCGGCATGAGCACCCACGCCATGGCGCCGCCCACGCTCGCCGAACGCGCGGCCGCCACGCTGATGGACACGTATCCGCCGCGTCCGCTGGCGCTGCGCAGTGGCCGCGGCGTCCATGTCACCGACACCGACGGGCGTGAGCTCATCGACCTTGTCGCCGGGATCGCCGTGAACATCCTCGGGCACGACCACCCCGCGCTCGTCCAGGCCGTCGCAGATCAGGCGGCCAGGCTCATTCACACGAGCAACCTCTACTACACGGAGCCGCAGCTCGACCTCGCCGACCTGCTCATCGCGTCGGCGTTCCCGTCGCGCGTGTTCTTCTGCAACAGCGGCGCGGAGGCGAACGAGGCGGCGATCAAGCTCGCGCGCAAATGGGGGAAGCACCACCGCCACGGGGCGCACGTGATCATCTGCGCGCAGGGGGCGTTTCACGGACGCACGCTGGGCGCGCTCGCCGCCACGGCGAACCCGCGCTACCGCGAGCCGTTCGAGCCGCTCCCGAAAGGGTTCGTGCACGTGCCGTACAACGACATCGGCGCGCTCGAGGCGGCGATCGATGCCGCGGCGTGCGCCGTCATGCTCGAGCCGATCGAGGGCGAGAGCGGCGTCGTCCCCCTCGAGCCCGGCAGGCTCACCGAGATCCGGCGACTCTGCGACGAGCGCGACGTCCTGCTCATCCTCGACGAGATCCAGACGGGGATGGGACGGACCGGCCGGTGGTGGGCGCATCAGCACGAGCAGGCGGTGCCCGACGTGATGACCGTCGCCAAAGCGCTCGGTGGGGGCGTTCCGATCGGCGCGGTGCTCGCCGCACCTCGTGCCGACGTCTTCGAGCCGGGCGACCACGGCTCGACCTTCGGGGGCGGTCCGCTCGCATGCGCGGCCGCGGTGGCGGTGATGCGCACCGTCGAACGCGAGGAACTCGTCGCCCACGCCGCCGAGGCCGGCGACTATCTCGCCGAGTCGCTGAGCGCGCTCGCCGAACGCGGCGCGCCGATCGCGGGTGTGCGCGGGCGCGGGCTGATGATCGGCATCGGCCTGACCCGGGACATCGCTCGTGAGGTCACCGCGGCCGCACTCGATGCGGGGTTGATCATCAATGCCATCGGCGCGAGAACGCTGCGCCTCGTCCCACCGCTCGTCATCAGCCGTGCCGAGATCGACGAGGCGGTCGCGCGGCTGGGGGTCGCCTTCGACACCGTCGCCGGCGCCGCGCGCGAGGACCGCTCATGACCACCGCGATCACGCGCAGCGCGGGCGCGGCCGCGAAGCCCGCACGCCACAGGGCGATCCTCGACCTGGTGCGAGGCGGCGTGATCCGCACCCAGGAGGACCTCGTCGCCGAGCTGCACCGCCACCACTTCGAGGTGACCCAGGCGACGGTGAGCCGCGACATCCGTGACCTCGGCCTGCTGCGTGTCCACGACGAGGGCGGCCCCCGCTACATGACCCCGGTCGCCGAGCTGGACGTGGAGCAGACCATGCAGCGGCTGCGCAATGCGCTGCGCGAGCACGTCCAAGGGGTCGAGTTCGTCGACCTGTTCGGCATCGTGCATACCGCGCCCGGGTGCGCCCCGCTCGTGGGAGGCGCGCTGGACGGATCGCGGTTCGAGGAGGTCGCCGGCACGATCGCGGGCGACGACACCGTCCTCGTCATCGCGCGATCGCGGCCCGCCGCACAACGCCTGCTGCTCCGCCTCACGACACTGCTGGAGCAGAACCCGTGACGGCACGCGACCGCTGCGTGCTCGCCTACAGCGGCGGTCTCGACACGTCGGTGGCGATCCGCTGGCTGCAGGAGGAGCTGGGCTACGACGTGATCACACTGACCGCCGACCTCGGCGAGTCGAAGGACGTCGACGCGGTGGCGGCGCGCGCGCTGCGCACGGGTGCGGTGAGCGCGCACGTGGCCGACGCCCGGCGCGTCTTCATCGATGCGTTCTGCTATCCGACGCTCGCCGCGGGTGCGATGTACGAAGGCGTGTACCCGCTCGCCACGGCGCTCGCGCGCCCGTTGATCGCCAAGCTGCTGGTCGACGTCGCGCGCGAGGAGGGCGCATCCGCGGTCGCGCACGGCTGCACGGGCAAGGGCAACGATCAGGTGCGCTTCGACGTGGCGGTCGGCGCGCTCGCACCCGAGCTCCGCGTTGTGGCGCCGGTGCGCGACTGGGACATGGGACGCCCGCAGGAGCTGGAGTACGCGGCGGAGCACGGCGTCGAGGTGCCGGTGACCAAGGCGTCGCCGTACTCGGTGGACGCCAACCTCTGGGGACGGAGCGTCGAGTGCGGTGTCCTCGAGGATCCATGGTTCGAGCCCCCCGACGAGGTGTACGCGTGGACCGCGCATCGCCACGCGCAGGCCGCGGGCGATGTGGTCGAGATCGGTTTCGAGCGCGGCGTCCCGGTATCGCTCGACGGGCGGCGGCTCCCGGGCGATCAACTCGTCGCCGACCTCAACGCAGCGGCCGGCGCTCGCGGGATCGGACGCATCGACCACGTGGAGAATCGCCTCGTCGGCATCAAGTCGCGCGAGGTGTATGAGGCCCCCGCCGCGATCACGCTGCACGCCGCGCACCACGCGCTCGAGAGCCTGACCGTGACACGCGACGTCGCCCGGTTCCAGCGCATCGTCGCGGACGAATGGGCACGCCTCGTCTACGACGGGCTGTGGTTCTCCGCGCTGCGCACGGCACTCGACGCGTTCGTGCAGGAGACGCAGGCGCACGTCACCGGCGCCGTGCGCATGCGACTCGACGGTGGTGAGGCTCGCGTGGTCGGCCGGCGCGCGGAACGCTCGCTCTATCGCAACGACCTCGCCACCTACGACCGGGTCACCGATACGTTCGACCATGCCGCGGCGCGCGGTTTCATCGAGCTGTTCGGGTTGCCGTTGCGCACGCAGACACGCGTGCAGGGAGCCCTCGACGACACCGGTCCGCTGCACGTCGAGCGGCGCACGCAGCGGCGTGGCACCGCCTGATCGAGGCGCGCGCGGCGGCGCGCGTGCCACCAAGGTGTGGTCGGGGCGGCTCAGCGCACCGACGTCCATCCACGTCGAGGCCTACACGTCGAGCCTCGCCGTCGACCGCCGCCTCGCGGCCGACGACGTTGCCGGGTCGCGAGCGCACGCGCGGATGCTGCGCGGCGTCGGCCTGCTGAGCACCGCACAGCATCGGGCGATCGACGCGGGGCTGCGCGCCGTCGCGCGCGAGCTGTCGAGCGACGCGTTCGAGGTGGCACCGAGCGACGAGGACATCCACACCGCGGTCGAACGCCGGCTCTTCGAGCTGGTCGGTCCGGTTGCGGGAATGCTGCACACCGGCCGGAGCCGAAACGACCAGGTGGCGACCGACCTGCGCATGTGGGCACGCCGGGCGTGCACCGACCTGCTGCTGGCGGTTGCGGGACTCCAGGAGGCGCTCGTGGTGCGCGCGTCGGAGCACCGCGCCGCACCGGTGCCCGGCTACACGCACCTGCAGCGCGCGCAGGTGGTGTCGCTGGCGCATCACCTGCTCGCCTACGTGGAGATGCTCGCCCGCGATGCCGTGCGGCTCGGCGCCGCGCGCGCGGCATGCGACGAGCTCCCGCTCGGCAGCGGCGCGCTTGCGGGATCGACGCTGCCGCTCGACCGGTCGCGGGTCGCCCACGAGCTCGGCTTCGAGCGCATCGCCGCGAACAGCATGGACGCGGTCGCCGACCGCGACTTCGCGGTCGAGATCGCCGCCGCATGCGCGCTCACCATGGTGCACTGCTCGCGACTCGGCGAGGAGCTCGTGCTCTGGTGCTCCGCAGAGTTCGGCTACGCCGGCCTGCCCGACACGCACGCGACCGGGTCGTCGCTGATGCCCCAGAAGAAGAACGCGGATGTCGCCGAGCTCGCGCGGGGGCGCAGCGGACGTGTCCTCGGCGACCTCGTGGCGCTGCTGACGATGCTCAAGGGCCTCCCGCTGACGTACAACCGCGATCTGCAGGAGGACAAGGAGCCGCTGTTCGACGCCGTCGACTCCACGGCCGCGACGCTGCGGATGCTCACCGAGGTCATCGCGGTCGTGCACTTCGACGTGGCCGCGATGCGCCGTGCTGCCGCCGACCCCGGGCTGCAGGCGACCGATGCGGCGGAGCACCTCGTCGCCAACGGCGTCCCGTTCCGCGAGGCACACGAGATCGTGGGCGCGCTCGTCGCGCGGACGCTCGGCGAGGGGCGGACGCTCGCCGATCTCGATGTCGACGAATGGCGCGCCGCGTCAGATCGGTTCGAGCCCGCGGTCGTCGACCTCTTCGATCCCGATGCGGCGCTCCGGCGCCGCGATGTGCCGGGAGGTCCGGGGCCCCGCTCGGTCACCCGTCAGCTGACGAGAGGACGCTCGCTCGTGGCCCGGACCCGCCGAGCCGCGGCGGGCGCCTGAGCGTGCGTCCGAACGTATCCTGAGCCCGTGAGCCGGCCCACCCTGATCGTCGGTGACGTGCAGGGTGACGTCGACCGGCTTCGCGACGCGCTCGCCTCATACCCGGAGAACGACGTCGACACCGTCTTCCTCGGCGACTTCTTCCAGGGCGGCCAACCCGGCGCGGGCGGCGGCGCGGCGGCGGCGCGGCTGGCGATGGAGCGGCGCAACTCGCGGTCCGTGCTCGGCAACCACGATCTGTTCCTGCTCGTCATGGTCGAGCGGTCGCGCGGCGGCGACCAGCTCGGAGCGTGGCGCACCCGCGACGGGCTGAGCATGGAGGACCTGTGGCTCAGCAGGCGCGGCGACTGGGCGGACCTCAGGGCGGTGGACGGCGACGCGGCTCTCGAGGCATGGCTGCGCGAGCTGCCGTTTCTGGTGATGCTCGACGACGGAACCCTCGCGCAGCACACCGACGACGATCGCTATGCCGAGATCGGCGACACGGTGGACACCGTCAATGCGGCGGTCCGCGGCTGGCTCGCGGTCCCGGGCGGAGCGTTCCAGTCGCTCCGCTACACCATCGGGCGGCACGGATTCGACGACGCCGACCGCCTGAGCCGGTACCTCGACCACTTCGGCGCGCGCCGGGTGGTCCACGGCCACACCCCGCACTGGGACGACGAGCCGGTCACCTTCCACGGCGGGCAGGCGATCGGTTACGACGGCAGGTTCTCGCGCTTCTGGGGCCGTGCCGACGGCGAGGAGCCCGGTCCGATCGGGGCCACCATCGCGATCCTCCCGCCGCTGGAGGACCGGGCAGCGCCCTGACGCGTCAGGCCGTGTTTCGGCGTTTGGGCGGATGGCGATCGTCCGGTCAGTGGCGCAAGAGGCACGCTAGTCTTGAGCCATGGACGCCACTCTCGCTGTGGTCTGTGACTACGCCAACTACTCTGCAGATGGAAAGCTCAACGTCCTTGGGGTGTTCAACCAGATTCAGGCACCCGGGTATCCGACTGTCATCCCAACGCTGTATGTCGTGGCGTCCTTCAGTGCCAGCCCTGCTGAAGCCAACACTCGGAAACAGATTGACGTGGTGCTCCTGGACGGGGATGGCCATGAGATGAGCCGGACCGTTCAAACGGTAACGGTTGTGCCATCAGGGCAGCCCGGTGTTCGCTCTATCGTGAACCTCATCGTCAAATTCGATATCCTGCACTTCCCGACGGCGGGTGCTTACTCGTTCTCCATTCTGGTCGGCGGCGAGGAAAAGCGAGCCGTCGGACTGCTTCTCATTTGAGGGCTGACACATGGCAATCGCGATTCAAGAACTGACGGTCAAGACATCGGGTTCGGCCATCGAGAGGGCATCGGCCACGGCCGTGTCCGGCGCACCGCCCTCCATCGGGAGCGTCGCTTCATCGGCTCTTACGGCGGCACCCGAGAGCATCCGTCCAAAACGACCGGCTGCCAGCAAAGCCTAAGGCGGGCAGCGCGCGGCGAGCTTCTCGATTTTTGGCACCCCTGACGCGTCAGGGGTGGCGGCCGAGCATCTCCGCAAGGCGGGTCACCGGCGGCTCCTGCCCCGCGGTGACGTACGCGGTGACGACCAGCGAGAGGAGCAGGACCTTGAGCGCGTGGAATCGCGCCGCGACGGGCTGCTGCAGGACGAGGCCGGAGAGGGCGATCCCGTCGATGGCGTCGGCGATGGCGCCGGCGAGGACTCGCGGCGACACGAGCGTGTATGCGGGAAGGCTCCCGAGCACGTTGCGCACCTCGAGCTCGATCTCGTCGACCAGGTGCGAGCACAGCTCGGCGCAGCGCACCCGCAGGGCGGGGCTGCTCAGCCCCACGGTGTACAGGTCGAGGAGGAGCCGGAAGAACTCGGGTTGCTCCGCGCACCGCGTCTCGGCGTGGTCGAGCCCGGCGACGATGCGCTCGAGGGGGTCCTCGACGCCGGTGACCGCGGACTTCCACTCCGAGATCATCTGTCGCTCCATCACGACGACGACCTCGAGCAGCAGCTCCTCCTTCGATTCGAAGTAGTAGTGGAGGAGGCCGGGCGCCACCTTGGCCTCACGCGCGACGTCCTTGAGGGAGGTTGCTGCGTAGCCCTGACGGCCGAGCACCGCCGCGGCGGCGTGGACGATCTGGCTGCGCCGTCCGGCATCGTCGATCTCGACGCCCGTGCCCTGGATCGCGATCCCCGTGTCAAGGGCGGTGATCATGACGGTGTCTCCCACGCGAACAACCTGGATCGCAATCCTAGCGCGGCTGAGGCGGTTTGGCTGGCCGGGCGAACGTCAGGACGAGGGCTTGTGGAAGCCGATGCCGATCGCGCCGGGTCCGCTGTGGCACCCGATCACCGGGCCGACCACCGTCACCGCGGGCGTCCCCGACGTATGGGGGCGCATCCGCTCGATCAGCGCCGCCGCGATCTCCGGACGGTCCGCATGGGCGACGACGAGGTCGGCTCCGCCCCAGGCCGTCGCGGCCTGCGCGAAGTCCGAGACCACGCGGTCGATCGCCCTCGGGTAGGTGCGGACGCGCGCCAACGGCTCGATGACGCCGTCGCGGATTTCGAGCACCGGCTTGAGGTCGAGCATCGATCCGAGCAGCGCTCGGGCGCCGCCGATCCGCCCGCCGCGCCGAAGGAACTCGAGGGTCTCGACGGTGAAGAGGACGCGCTCGGTCTGCCGCACGGCGGCGATGCCGGCGACGACGCGGTCCGCGTCGCCTCCGTCCTCCACGATCCGCACGGCTTCGCGGACCGCCGCGTAGTGACCGACCGAGACGTTGCGGGTGTCGACGACGCGGATGTCGAGATCGGGGAGCGCCACGCGCGCCTGCGTCGCCGAGGCGTACGTCCCGCTCAGCTCGGCCGAGATGGTCGTGCAGACGATCGCCCCGCCGTCGGCTCCCAGCTCCCGGAAGACCGCCTCGAACTCGGCGGGCGTCGGTTGCGAGGTGCGAGGGAACGGTCCGGGCGCCGCCAGCCGCTTGTAGAAGTCCCCCGCGCTGATGTCGACGCCGTCGGTGAAGACCTCCTCGCCGAAGATCACCTTGAGCGGGACCACACGAACGTCGTGGGCGGCGCGAAACGCCGGGTCGAGGTCGGCGGTGCTGTCGCACACCAGGTGGACGGCGGCCATGAGCGCCGTAGCCTACCGCGCGGGCACGGGTGTCGCCCCGTCGTCGCGGCGGTCCTCGGCGACGAGCAGCGCGCCGATGAGCGAGCGCTCCTCGCCGAGGGCCCCGCGGACGATCCTCGGCGCCGGCTGCAGATGCAGGTGGCGCTGCACCGTCTCGAAGAGCGACGGCTCGAAGCGCGCCCAGCTCGCGCACACGCCGCCCCCGAAGATCACCGTGTCAGGATCGTGGAGGGCCGTCATGTTCACGGTCGCGAGCCCGATCCACCGGCCGATCTCGGCCCAGGCGTCCGGGTCGGTGAGGTGCTCGGCGGGGATCCCGTATCGCCGAGCGATCGACCGCCCGCTCGCGAGCGTTTCGAGGCATCCCGCGCCGCCGCAGTGGCAGGGAGGGCCGCCGAGCCACGCCGGCCACAGCACCATGTGGCCGCCCTCGGTGTCGTGCCGCCCGAAGGCGATGCGTCCGTTTCGCACGATGCCGGTGCCGATGCCCGTGGAGATGGTGCAGTAGACGACCGTCGCGCACCCGGCACCAGCGCCGATGCGAGCCTCGGCGAGCGCCGCGCAGTTGGCGTCATTCTCGACAATAACGGGACACTCGAAGCGCTGGGTGAGCAGGTGTGCCAGCTCCAGCCCGTGCCAGGACGACGGCATCCCCGGCGGGTTGAGCAGCGCCCCGCGGTCCCGGTCGAACGGCCCGGGCGCTGAGATGGCGATCGCCTCGGGGAGCAGCCCCTCCATCACCGCCTCGACGAGACCGCGGAGCGTGGTGAGCGGAGCGTCCGCGGGCGTCGGGACCCGCCGGACCTCGCCGATGGCGCCGCCGCGCCCTCCGGCGGCCGCGACCTTGGTCCCGCCGATGTCGAGCAGCGCGATCACCCGGTGATGATGCCTACACTCGCCGCCATGCTGCTCGCGATCGACGTCGGCAACACCAACATCGTCGTGGGGGTCTTCGACGGCGAGCGCCTCACCGCGGACTTCCGGATCCACACCGACGATCGCTTCACCGGCGACGAGCTGGGACTCGCCCTGGTCGACCTGCTCGAGCACCGCGACCTCGCGCCGGAGCGGGTCACGGCCGTCGTGGCCTGCAGCGTCGTTCCGACGCTCACCCGGAGCATCGACGACCTCTCGCACACGTACTTCAGGCAGACCCCGATGGTGGTCGGGCCGGGAACCCGCACCGGCATTCGCATCCAGTACGACGACCCCCGGCGGGTGGGCGCCGATCGGATCGCCAACGCGATCGCCGCCCAGCACCTCTATCGGGGACCCGCGGTGCTCGTCGACTTCGGCACCGCGACCACCTTCGACGCCATCGACGCGCGCGGCGACTACATGGGTGGAGCGATCGCCCCCGGGATCCAGATCAGCCACGATGCTCTGGTCAGCCACGCGGCCATGCTCAACCGGGTCGAGCTGACGGCCCCTCCCGAGGCGATCGGCAGGAGCACGACGACGAGCATGCAGTCGGGGATGGTGTACGGGTACGTCGGGCTCGTCGAGGGTCTCGTCGAGCGGTTCCGCAAGGAGATCCCAGGGCCGGCGAAGGTGATCGCGACCGGCGGGCTCGCGCCGTCGCTTGCCCCGCTCATGCCGTCGATCGACATCGTCGACGAGCGGCTGACCCTGCACGGCCTCCGCCTGATCTACGACCAGAATCGCTGAGGGGGCCGGCGTCGGCCCGTACCATGGGGCGATGACGGTCGCGCTGCCAACGGCACGTTCGGTCCGCGTGGGGCCGCTCGAGCTCTCGTCGCCGGTGCTCGTGGCGCCGATGGTCGGGATCACCGACGCCCCGTGCCGGGAGCTGTGCCACGAGTTCGGCGCCGGCCTGGTGTCGACGGAGATGGTCGCCGCCGAGGCGGTCGTCCGCAGCACCGAGGCGGCGCTCCACCTCCTCGACTTCCCAGCCGGGGTGTCGCCGGTCGCCGCGCAGCTGGTGGGCAGCGACCCGGCGATGATGGCCGACGCCGCGCAGGTCTGCGTCGAGCGCGGCGCCGTGCTCGTCGACGTCAACCTCGGTTGCCCGGTGCCGAAGGTCGTGAGCCGGGGCAACGGCGCGGCGCTCGCCCGCAGCATCCCGTCCACGGTCCGGGTCATCGCCGCGATGGTCGAGGCGGTGCCGGTGCCGGTGACGGTGAAGATGCGCCTCGGGTGGGATCGCCCCAGCATCAACGCGCCGGAGCTGGCCCGCGCCCTCCAGGATGCCGGGGTCGCCTCGGTGACGGTCCACGGGCGGACCCGCTGCCAGAAGTACGAGGGCCGGGCCGACTGGATCGAGATCGCCCGGGTCAAGGAGGCGGTGGGCGTCCCGGTCTTCGGCAGCGGCGACGTCGAGGACGTCGAGAGCCTCGCCGGGCACATCGAGTCGGGGATCGTCGACGGGGTCGTGATCGCCCGCGGCATGCTCGGTAACTTCTGGTTCGTCCGTCAGGCGGTGCACCGCCTGCGCGAGGGGACCCTGCTGCCCGATCTCGACTTCGCGGGCCGGATCGCGCTCGCGCGGCGCCACCTCGAGATGCTGTGCCGGTATCACGGCGAGGCGCGGGCCCTGCGCATCGGGCGCAAGTACGTCGCGTGGACCATCCGCGGCTGCGCCGGGGCGGCACGGCTCCGCGCGGAGGTTCAGACCATGGACACGCGTGAGCGGCTCGACGCGCTGCTCGACCGGGCCCTGGCCGCCGGGCCGAACTCGGAGGGATGGTTCCGGCCGGTCTTCATCAGCGGCGACGGATAGTTCAGAGCAAAAAGAAGGGCGCCCCTGGAAACCAGAGACGCCCCGAGAGGGGGGGCAGTGCATGAGACCCGTAATGGGCTCTCGCTGCGGATCATATGAAGCGAAGCGAATTCCGTCAAGGAATGACTTCAACTTGTTACGCCGCGTCGGATGGTGCTCGCCTATACTCCGGCTTCCTAACGCGGGATGCGAGGACATCCCGTCAGACGTTTCGTGGAACCAGGGAACTGTATGGACAAGCCGGTGCTGCTCACACGTGATGGTGTGGTGAAGCTGGAGCGTGAATTGGAGGAACTGCGCACGGTTCGCCGCTCAGAGGTGGCCGAGCGCATCAAGTACGCCAAGGACTTCGGTGACATCTCGGAGAATGCGGAGTACGACGAGGCGAAGAACGAGCAGGGCATGCTCGAAGGTCGCATCCTCGTGCTCGAGAACATGCTGCGCAACGCGGTGATCATCGAGGAGGGGAGCGAGAGCGGCGTGGTGAGCGTCGGTACGACGGTCGATGTCAAGGACGACTTCGGCAAGCAGACCTTCACCATCGTCGGGCCCGCGGAGGTCGACGTCGCCGACGGGCGCATCTCGATGGAGTCTCCGGTCGGCAAGGCGCTGCTCGGACATTCGGTCGGTGACACGGTGGATGTGCAGAGCCCGAGCGGCTCGCGACAGATCAAGATCGTCAAGATCAACTAGCGCCTCAACCGGCGCAACGGACGCACGTCGAGCGTCGTGCCGGGGAAGATAGGGCGCATGCCATCCGACGAGCTGTTCGCAGAGCGGCGCCGCAAGGTCGACGAGCTCGGTGCGCGTGGGATCCCCGCCTACGGTGTGGACTTCGCGCCCACCGCGACCGTCGAGGAGGCTCGGCGGCATGCTCACCGCGTATGAGGCCGAGCACCCCGATGCCGACGTCGATGCGCCGGATCGCCCGGTCGTCGCGGTCGCCGGCCGGGTGATGCAGCTGCGCGATCTGGGCGGTGCGGCGTTCGCGCACATCGAGGACGAATCCGGTCGCATGCAGATGTGGTTTCGCGCCGATCGCCCCGGCGACGCACACGCCATGGCGGGGATCCTCGACCTCGGCGACATCGTCGGCGTCCGCGGACCAGTGACGCGAACGCGCCGCGGTGAGCCGAGCGTGCTCGTCGACTCCCTGACGCTGCTCGTCAAAGCGCTGCATCCGCCCCCCGAGAAGTTCCACGGGCTCCAGGACCAGGAGACCCGGTACCGCAAGCGATACCTCGACCTGCTCAGCAACGCTTCGCAGCGCCGCCATTTCGCGACCCGTGCGCGCGTGATCCGCGCGCTGCGCGCGACGCTCGAGCAGCGCGCGTTTCTCGAGGTCGAGACGCCCATCCTGCAGCCGATCCCCGGTGGCGGCGCGGCGGTGCCGTACCGCACGCACTGGAACGCGCTGCATACCGACGTCTTCCTGCGCATCGCCATCGAGCTGCATCTGAAGCGCCTGCTCGTCGGCGGGTACGCGCGCGTCTACGAGATCGGTCGCGTGTTCCGCAACGAAGGGCTGTCGCCCCGGCACAACCCGGAGTTCACGATGCTCGAGGCGTACCAGGCCTACGCGACGTACGACGACATGCGCGAGCTCACCGAGGCTCTCGTCACCGCGGCGGCGAACGCCGCGGGTCCGCAGGTCGTCGAGGACGAGGACGAGGGTGGCAGCGCCCCGTGCGAGGACCCCTTGCTGCGCAACGTGCTCGGCCGCTCGCTCGACCTCCGGCCACCGTACCGCGCCGAGACGATGGTGAACCTCGTCCGCGACCACACCGGGATCGACGCGCTTGCGGAGTGGGACGGGATGCACGCCGCGGCCGCGCGCATCGGCGTCGAGGTGCCCCCCGACCGGGGACCGGGCGCGGTGCTGCTCGAGATCTACGAGCAGCGCGTCGAGGGCGAGCTGTGGGAGCCGACCTTCGTGCTCGACTACCCGGAGGAGGTGAGCCCCCTCGCGCGGCGCCGTCGCGACGACCCGCGATTCGTCGAACGGTTCGAGCTCATCGCCGCCGGCCGTGAGCTTGCCAACGCCTTCAGCGAGCTCAACGATCCGATCGACCAGCGCCGGCGCTTCGAGGAGCAGGCACGGTTGCGCGCCGCCGGCGACGCGGAGATCCCTCCCATCGATGAGGACTTCCTCGAGGCGATCGAGGTCGGCATGCCCCCGGCCGGCGGGCTCGGCATCGGCGTCGACCGCCTCGTGATGCTGCTCACCGGCGTCGCGACGATCCGTGACGTGCTGCTCTTCCCCACGATGCGTCCGCAGCAGCGCGGCGACGGGGGAACCGGCGCCTGATGCTTCCGATCCAGCGCATCCGCGACGACCCGGAGTCGGTGCGCGACGGCGCGCGCCGGAAGGGTGAGCCCGCACCGATCGACGAGTTGCTGACGCTCGACGCCGAGGCGCGCGCCCTGCGCACGGACGTCGAGCAGGCGCGAGCCGAACAGCGTTCGGCGTCAGCCGCGATGCGCGGAGCGCCGTCCGACGCGGAGCGGGCCGCGCTCACCGCGCTCAAGGGGCGCATCCACGAGGGTGAGACGCGTCTTGCCGGCCTCGATCAGCGCATCGAGTCACTTCTCCTCGAGATTCCCAATCCGCCGCACGAGAGCGTTCCCGACGGTGGCGGTCCCGAGGACAACGTGGTGGCGCGCACCTGGGGCGAGGAGCCCACGTTTGATTTCGAGCCGCTTCCGCACTACGAGATCGGGGAGCGGCTCGGCATCTTCGACTTCGAGCGTGCCGCGAAGATCAGCGGTTCGAGGTTCGTCGTGCTGCGTGGCGACGGCGCGCGGCTGCAGCGAGCGCTCACGACCTTCATGCTCGACGTCGCGCGTGAGCACGGGTACACGGAGATCGCGCCGCCGCACCTCGTGCGCCGCGAGGCGATGGTCGGGACCGCGCAGCTGCCCAAGTTCGAGGACCAGGCGTACCACGCCGACGACGGGCTGTTCCTCATCCCCACGGCGGAAGTCCCGGTGACCTACCTGTATGCCGGCGAGATCCTCGAGGCGGCACAGCTGCCGATCAGGCACGTCGCGCTGACCCCGTGCTGGCGCCGTGAAGCGGGCGCGGCGGGCAAGGACACGCGCGGGTACATCCGCCTCCACCAGTTCGAGAAGGTGGAGATGGTGCGCTTCACGACGCCCGACAGATCGATGGACGAGCTCGAGCTGCTGACCTCACACGCCGAGCATGTGCTGCAGCGGCTCGGGCTCCACTACCGCGTGCTCCTGATGTGCACCGGCGACCTCGGCTTCGCCCAGTGGAAGAAGTACGACGTCGAGGTGTGGGCGCCCGGGATGCGTCAGTGGCTCGAGGTCTCGTCGTGCTCGGTGTTCGGCGACTTCCAGGCGCGCCGCGCCAACATCCGCTTCCGTCCGTCACCGTCGGAGAAGCCGCAGTTCGTGCACACGCTCAACGGCAGCGCGCTCGGCGTGCCGCGTGCGTACGACGCGCTCTTCGAGACATATCAGCAGCGCGACGGCTCGGTGCTGATCCCCGAGCCGCTGCGCGCGTATCTCGGAGACATGGAACGCCTGACGGCGGAGTGATCGATCGTGTTCACAGTCTGTACGCCCGCGCCTCCGCGGGGCTGGGCTGGCTAAAGTCAATCCGCGATGCCCGAGGAGCGCGAGGTCAAGATCCCGGTCAGCGTGGAGTTCGCCCTCCCCGACCTGAATGGGGTCGTCGACGGCGTCCGCGCCGTCGATCGCGGGTCGGTCGAGCTGTCGGCGACGTACTGGGACACCGACGACCTCACCCTCCTGCAGGCGATGCTCGGACTGCGGTATCGCAGCGCGCCCGGGGAGGGTGGTCGATGGACGCTCAAGGCGGGAGCCACGCAGCGGGGACCCGCGGTCACCCGTGAGGAGACTGATTTCGAGGGACCTCCGGAGCGCCCGCCGGAGGAAGCGCTTGCGACGATCCGTGACCAGGTCGGCGAGGTGGTCCTTCGACCGGTCGCCGACCTGGTGACCGACCGGCACACCGTCGACCTCGTGACCGGCGACGACCGGCGGCTCGCCGAGGTGGCGGACGATCACGTGGTGGTTCGCTCAGGAGCCCGGTCGGTCGCGGCCTTCCGGGAGGTCGAGGTGGAATTGTTCGACGCGGACGACGCCCTCGTCGACGCGGTCATGGCGCGCCTTGACGGCGCGGGGGCCGGCGAGCCGGACAGCACTCCGAAATACGTCAGGGCCTTGCGCGCTCTCGGATACGCGGTGCCCGACCGGTCCGGGCACTGAGGGTCAGCCGGCCGCTGGTGGGTTCATGTTGGGAGACGCTGCCCGCTCGATGCGGGCTGCGCTCCCGGCAGTCGGGACCGCCCCCTCCGACACCATCCCCCTGGCTGGCAAACCCCCTCCGGTGTGGCCCCTGGGCGAGCATCCTGGACGCGCTGTCGGAGCGCAGTGAAACGCTGCAAACGGTTGGTTCACCATTATTAACCGGAGATACACAAGTATTTACGATCGATGGCTGGCGCGTGGTGCCGGTTGATCCCGTCGCACCCTGTAAAGTCGGGTCATGACGGTAGCGGCGCAGGCGCCGAAGCCTGAAGCGCAGAGTGCCGGCTTCTTCCAGGACGCCACGATCGACGACCTCCGCCTGGCAGCCATATTCCGCCGCGGATTCCGCCAGGCGATGATCCAGATCAACCGCTCGCTCGCCCAGCAGGACCTGAGCCCGATGCAGTACCACCTCCTCCTCGAGGCGGGCGCGGCGGGCGGCGAAGGCTGCGTCCAGGGCGATGTCGCAGAGCTCATCCAGGCGCCGGAGGCCCGGGTCTCGCTCATGGTCCATGAGCTCCAGGCTCGCGGGCTGGTGCAGACGCTGCGCTCGGCGCCCGACCGGCGCATGGTCCGGGTCGGCCTCACCGAGGCGGGATGCAGGGCGGTCGAAGCGGCGCTCCACGCGCAACGCGCCGCGCTCCACGAGATGGCCCTGGAGTTCGATGTCCCCGGCGTCGTGCAGATGCTTCGTGGCGCGGTGCAGCTATACCTCGGGGTCGACATCGCCGAAGACGGCGGCGGCTAGCACGGCACCTGCGCGCAGGGAGTAGCGGGGGCCGGTGACCGCGAGCCAGATCGCGTCACCCCAGTTCGCGGGATGCCGGATCGCGCGCCCGGGGTTGGCCCAGGCCGGCGAGAGCTCGCGCCTCGGCGCGTCGAGGATGACCCGAAGCACGCCGAAGCGGCGCGCCGTCGCCGCGGCGCGCGCTGATTCCATGTCGACCGCGATGTGACCCCGCGCTGCCCACATCGCTCGGTCCGAGCCGGTCACCATCGCCTGCGTCGAGATCAGCGGTCCGGTCACCACCGGAAACCCCAGCGCCCCGGCCGCGTGTTCGAGGGCCGCCACGACACGCGGATCGCATGCGTACGTCGCGCCGCCCTCATCGGCGACAGCGGTCGCGATGACGACGGTGCCCGGAACCTGGTCCGGCGTCAGGCCGCCGCAGAGCCCGGTGCTGATGACGATCGAATCCCCGGCCGCGCCGTCCGGAGGGGCGCCGCCGATGCCGACCTGGACGACGCGGACGCCCGGGGCACGCCGCCGGACGCCCCATGCCTCCATCCCCATCGCGCAGACCGCGAGCACGCGAGGCTCAGGGGGCATACGCGTGGTCTCGATACCAGCGGACCGACCGCTCCACTGCGGCCCCGACGCTCGACTGCCGGTAGCCGAGCTCGCGCACCGCCTTGTCGCTGGTCGAGTACATGTCGAGGCGACCCATGCGGACCCCCTCGAGCGGAATCGCCGGTGAGCCGCCCATGATCCGGACGCGCACCTCGTCGACGCGCGCCGCCGCGGCGGCGATCGCATACGGGAGGCGCATGACGCGTGCGGGGCGACCCGCAGCCTGCGCGATCAGCCGCCAGAGCTCGGCGAGGGTCACGTTGACGCCGCCGGCGATGTAGCGCTCGTGAGGGTGCCCGCGTTCGAGCGCGAGGACGTGCGCTGCCGCGACATCCTCCACCGGAACGACGTTCATCCCGCCGCCCAGCGTCGCCGGCATGCGACCGCGCAGCAGGTCGACGACGATCCTCCCGGTCGGGGTCGGCCGGTGATCGCCGGCACCGATCGGCGCCGTCGGCAGCACCGTGACGACCGGGACGCGCGCGGTCAGCGCCGCGCGCTCCTGCATCAGCTTCGACGCGTGATACGTGGAGGCGCCAGGGTGCGGCTCCGCCCAGCTGTCCTCGCGCACCGGCCGCGAATCCCATGCGGGCGCGAGCGCGGACGAGCTCGATGTGACGACGCAGCGCTCCACGCCCGCGATGCGTGCCGCCTCGAGCAGTGAGTCGGTGCCGCGGATGTTGACCGCCGCGATCGCCGCGCGGTCACGAGGGGAGAACGAGTAGAGCGCGGCGGTGTGCACCACGTACCGGCAGCCGCGGAGTGCGGTCACGAGCGATGCGGGTGAGCGGAGGTCGCCGACCACCGCGGCGACACCCGCAGGCAGGTCGTGCGGGCTCCGCACGAGAGCGCGGACGCGGTAGCCACGACCCAGCAGCGCGGCGAGCACGTGCGACCCGACGAATCCGGACGCGCCGGTGAGGAACACCTCGCCCGCTTCGGGCGCCGGCTGCGCTGCGGGCACCTCAGTTGAGCTGTGGCACCGTGCCGCGAGGCCTGAGGCTGTCCTTGGCGGCCCGCAACGACTCACGCAGCGACGCCGACGTGGCGACCACGGCGGTCGGCTCGTACCCGCAGTGGGCCATGCAGTTCCCGCACCGCTCGTCGCGCCCCCGTCCGTACTTCTCCCACGGCGTGGTGTCGATCAACTCCTTGTACGACGAGGCGTACCCGTCGGACATGAGGTAGCAGGGACGCTGCCAGCCGAGCACCGAGTAGCTGGGGATGCCCCATGCGGTGCAGCTGAAATCGACCTTGCCCTCGAGGAAATCGAGGAAGAGGGGGGAGTGGTTGAGCCGCCACTTCTTGCGGCGATCCCCCGCGAAGGCCTCACGGAAGAGCGCGTGGGTGCGCTCGACGTTGAGCCAGTGGTCCTGGTCGGGCGCCTTCTCGTAGGCGAACCCCGGCGAGATCTGCATGCTGTCGACGCCGACCTCGTCGTTGAGGAAGTCGAGCACGCCGCGGATCGAGGTCGCGTCGTCCTGGTCGAAGAACGTCGTGTTGGTGGTGACCCGGAAGCCGCGACGCTTGGCGGCCGCGATCGCGGCGATCGCCTTGTCGAACACGCCGGTCCTGCACACCGACTCGTCGTGGCGTTCACGGAGCCCGTCGATATGGATCGAGAACGAGAAGTACGGCGATGGCGTGAACAGGTCGAGCTTCTTCTCGAGCAGGATCGCGTTGGTGCAGAGGTACACGTAGCGCTTGCGTGCGACCAGGGCGGCGACGATCTGATCGATCTCCTTGTGCACCAGCGGCTCGCCGCCCGCGATCGACACCATCGGCGCCTCGCACTCCTCGACCGCGTCGATGCACTGCTGCACCGTGAGGCGGCGCTGGAGGATGCTGTCCGGGTGCTGAATCTTGCCGCAGCCGGCGCAGGCAAGGTTGCATTGATACAGCGGTTCGAGCTGGAGCACGAGCGCGAACTTCTCGTTGCGCCGCAGCCGTTGCTTGGCAACGTATGTCCCGACCCGCATCGCTTGTCGCAGTGGCACCGCCATGGCTCGCTCCTTTGTCCTGTTCCAGCTTACGTCCGCGCGACGAGCACGCGCTCGACCCCACGTTCCGCCGCTATCGGCTCGCCACCCGCCAGCGCGAGGGTCGGGAAGACGTGACGATAGAGGTGATAGTTGATGTAGAAATCGCCGGGGAACCCGGTGCCGGTGTGCTCGGCCTCCTCCCAGGTGCCGTCGCGCTGGCGGGCCTCGAGAAACGCGCGGCCACGCGCGCACGCGGGGTCAGCACCGAGCCCCGCGAGCTGCAGCGTCAGCATCGCCCACGCCGTCTGTGACGGGGTGCTCGCGCCGACTCCGGCGAAGGATTCGTCGACGTACGAGTGACACGTCTCACCCCATCCGCCGTCCGCGTTCTGCACCGTGCGAAGCCACGCGACCGCCGTGCGCACCATGTCATCGCCCTCGCCGATCGCGGCGAGCGCGCTCACGACGCACCACGTTCCATAGATGTGGTTCACGCCCCAGCGGCCGAACCACGAACCCCATGGGCGCTGCGTGCGGCGGAGGTAGGCGAGCCCCGACCGGACATCCGCGTCCTCGGTGCCGGCGCCGGCGGCGGCGAGCATCTCCACGACGTGCGCGGTGACGTCCTCGCTCGGAGGATCGAGCATCGCGCCGAAGTCGGCGAAGGGCAGCTTGTACACGAGCTGCCGCGTGTTGTCCTTGTCGAAGGCTGCCCACCCGCCGTTGCTCGAGCGCATCGCGCGGCACCAGCGCACGGCATCGGCCACCGGTGTCGCGACCTGCTTCGCATCCCCGGACTCGAGCAGCGCGAGCACCACCACCGCGGTGTCGTCGACATCGGGATAGATGTCGTTGTCGAACTCGAACGCCCACCCGCCGCAGCGGTCGAGCGGCACCTTCACCTGCCAGTCGCCGCCCCCGGGGATCTGCTCGGCGAGCATCCAGTCGACCGCGCTGCGCAGCGCCGGGTGGCCTCGGGGCAGCCCCGCCTTGCGGAGCGCGAGCATCGCCCATGCCGTGTCCCAGACCGGTGACATGCAGGCCTGGAGCCTCCAGCCATCGTGATCGTCGATCGCGAAGCGGCGGAGGCCGTCGAGGCCACGCCGCATCACCGGGTGGTCGAGCGCCATGCCCTCGAGGTTGAGCGCGATGAGCGAGTACACCCACGGCGGCTGGATGCCGCCCCAGCTCCCGTCCGCCTCCTGGCGCTCGGTGATCCAGTCGACGAGGCGCCGGCGCGACGACGCGCGACCGGGCTGCGCCGGAAGCCGCTCGTAGAGCTTCTGGAGGTGGTCGAGCCAGATGAAGGGACCGGATCCGGCCACGCGATGCAGGCGCCCGGCCGTGCCCGGCGCGACCAGCTCGCCGACACTGATCCCGAGGTCGCGCACCGGACGGCGGGAGATGACGATGAGCAGCGGCGCCACGGTTCCCCGTGCCCAGCATGCGAAGTCGTACAGGTTCAGCGGTGCCCACGCCGGAAGCCGGACGAGCTCGGGCGGCATGCTCGGCACCCCGTCCCACGGATAGGCGCCGAAGAGCGCGAGCCAGATCTTGGTGAAGACGCGAGCCTCGCTGACACCACCCTGATCGAGGATGAAGCGCAACGCCCGTCGCAGCGGCGGCTGGGCGGCATCGAGCCCGAGCACACGCAGCGCGACATACGCTTCGATGGTGGTGCTGAGGTCCCCCGGCGCCTCGTGGTACAGGCCCCACGTCCCGTCCCCGCGCTGGGTGCCGAGGATGTGGGCGATCGCGCCGTCGCGGATGTCGTCGTGAGCGACCCCCAGAAACCTGAGCAGCAGCACGTGCTCGGCGGTCATCGTGACGTTGGTCTCGAGCTCGCCGCTCCACCACCCTGCGCGGTCCTGCTGCCCCAGGAGCCAGTCGACGGCCGAGCGCAGCGGTTCAGACGGCACCGGCCACCTCCAGCGCCGCGCCACCGCTGCGGCCGCCGCCGCGAGCCTTCGGCGCAGTCGCCCAGGACGCGGCGTTCCGCAACAGCGTGTGCGCCGCGGTCCGCCCGCTCAGCACCGCCGACTCGATCGTGGCGGGCCAGCCGGTATCGGTCCACGCGCCCGCGATCACAAGGTTGGAGAGCGTGGTGGAAGGCCCCGGGCGATGCACGCCGGGCGCGGGAATGAAGGTCGCCTCAGGGTCACGCGTCGCGGCACCGCGGAGCAGCCGCGCCCTGGCCGCCTCGGGCAGGACCGACGCCAGCGCACCGCGTCCCAGCTCGACCAGCTCTCGCTCGGGGCGCTGGACGAGCGTGTCGGCCGCGCTCAGGCTGCAGCACACGTAGCCGGGTGTCTTCTCGAAGACCCACTGCACGGGCGAGTCGAGGAGCGCGGCGAAGTCGCAGCCGAGCACGGGCCGGTCGTACCAGAGGTGCACGTCGACGATGGGCATGGCCTCGAAGGCGTCGAGACCGCCGACCCCGTATGCCGGCGCGTCCTCGAGGACGGCGGCGAGACGCCGCGGGGGGATCGCGAGCACGCAGGCGTCGCACGCGGCGCCGGCGCCGCCACTCAGCTTCACCCCGGTCACACGGTCGCCGTCCCGGTGGAGCCCGACGACCGCCTGGCGCAGGTGCACGCCCTCGAGCCGCTCCGCCGCCGCCTCGGCGAGGCGGGCCAGGGGCACCTTCAGGTATGCGATCCGCGCCGCGCCCCGGTCCCCGAGAAACGCCGTCCGGATGACGAACAGTCCCATCGCCGCGGACACCCGGTCGAGCGGCGCGTTGAGCGCCGGGACGAGAAACGGCTCCCAGAAGGCTCGGAGTGTCCGGGGACCCTGGCGGTGGCGTCGCAGCCACGCGGCCATGTCACCTGCGGGCGCGGTGTCGCGACGCGCGGCGAGCAGCGCGCGCCCGACCTGGAGGCGATCGAACGCGCTGAGGTGCGGGTAGCGCGCGAACCCGGTCATCAGATGCATCGGCGCGGGCAGGTCCGACGCGCGGAGCTGGGCGGGTGGCCGGTGCGCGGAGAGCACCGTCACCTCGAACCGCTCCTGGATGTAGAGGTCGTCGCTGAGCCCGAGCTCGGCGATGAGGTCCAGCGTCGCGGTGCAGCAGGCCAGCACGACGTGCTGGCCGCAGTCGACCTCGTGCCCCTCGACCTCGAACGAGGTGGTCTTGCCGCCAAGGAGGCGCGAGCGCTCGTAGAGGTCGACGCGCCATCCCCGCTTGGCGAGCTCGAGGCCGGCGGCAAGGCCGGCGAGCCCTGCGCCCACGACAGCGACACGCGGCTCATGTCTCATACCGCCGCCAGCCACGACCGCGCCATCACGCCGAGCTTCTCCGCCTTGGACAGCCGGGCCCGACCACGCAGCGGCAGCTCGGGCGCCGCCTCGATGCGGTCGAGGATCCCGAGGTAGATGCCGGCCATGGTTCGAACGCACACGGCGGGTTGCTTCGGGATCGACTCGGTGACCCGGATGCCGGTCGCGTGCAGCCGGCGCGCGCGGGCGACCTGCATCGCCATGAACGCGTGCCATCCCGGCGCGACACGGCCTTCGAGCACGTCCGACTCGCTGATCCCGAACCGCGCGAGCTCGTCGGCGGGCAGGTAGATGCGTCCGCGCTCCGCGTCCTCGCGCACGTCGCGCAGGATGTTGATGAGCTGCAGCGCCACGCCGAGCTCGTCGGCGCGCTCCAGCGCGATCGGGTCGCGGAACCCGAAGATGCGCACGCACATCCTGCCGACCACCGACGCGACGAGGTTGGCGTACGCGGACAGCTCGTCCCACGTCCGGTAGCGCGTCGTGGTGAGGTCCATGGCGACGCCGTCGATGAGCAGGTCGAGCTCTGCCATGGGGATGGCATGCCGGCGCATCGCAACCGCGAGCAGCCCCATCACGGGATCGGTGCTGTCGCCGGGGCGCGTCTCGCGAAGCCGCCGGCGGTGGCGCTCGATCCGCGCGTCGCGGGACTCGCACCCGTCGAGATCCGCATCGTCGTCCACCTGACGCGCGAAGCAGTACAGCGAGTAGATCGCGGTGCGCTGCTGGCGCGGCAGCGCGATGAAGCCCCAGTAGAAGTTGGCGGCCTCACGACGCGCCATGTCCTCGCAGTAGCGCTCGGACGCGCGCATGTCGCGGAGTGTCACCGTGTCAAGCACGCCGGTCTCCGATCCCGGGCATCACGCGCACCGCCGCGGTCCGCGACGTGTCGCGGCGTGCACCTCGAGCGAGTGCCCCGCCGGCGATGCGCAGGCGAGCCGGCGTCTCCACCACGGGACGTCGCGTCGACGTGCGATAGCCGCACGCGGCGACCGCGTCGAGAATTGCCTCGCCGCCGAGGCGATACAGTGCGAGTTGCACTCGCAGTCGCGCGGGCGCGAGCGTTTCCAGCTCGCGGCCGGATGCGAGCAGGGCGCGGGCCCGCTCGCACATGAGACGGACGGCCCCCTCGTCGCCATGCTCGCGGATCTCGCATTGCAGCAGGTACGTGCGGCCGAGGCGTGCATCCACCGAGACGTCCTGCGCGAAGTTCGCAAGTTGCAGGCCGATGCAGACGTCGTCGCTGAGAGCGGCCGCAGCGGGATCGTCGATGCCGAACACGCGCAGCACCATGCGCCCGACCGGCGCCGCCGAATGCGTGCAGTAGGCGCGCAGCGCCGGCCAGTCCTCGTACGTCGCGACGCGCTGATCCTGCAGGTTCGCGTCGATGAGGTCGAGAAACGGCTGCGCGTCGAGCCCCGTGCGGCGGACCGTCTCGGCGAGCGCGACGAGGACCGGGTGAGTGCGCTCACCACGTTCGAAGCTCTCCTCGACGTCGTCGCGCCAGCGTGTGAGGCGCCGTGTTGCGAGGTCACGATCTCCGCTCTCGTCGCCGAGGTCGTCGGTGTAGCGGCAGAACGCGTACACCCGGGTCAGATCGCGACGCAGCGACCGCGGCGACAGCCGCGATGCCACCGTGAAGTTCTCGTAGTGCCGGAGCAGTTCCCGGCAGTACGCATCCGCGGCGTCGAGACCGGTCACCGCCGGCGCCATCAGACCACCTGCCCGTCGCGCGGCGTGAGCCGTGCCTCGTTCCGGAGGTCGACGACGCGTGCGGCGCCGACGCAGAACATCGCGAGGCGCAACTCCTCGAGGATCACCGCGACAGCGTCGTCGAGGGCATCGTCGCCGTCGGCAGCCGCACGCAGCAATCCGCCCGCGATGCCGGCGGAGTCGGCCCCCAGCGCGAGCGCTTTGGCGACGTCGATGCCGTCGCGAACGCCACCGCTCGCGATGAGCATCCGGTCCGGCGCCACGCGCCTTGCGCCGATCAGCGCCTCCGTGGTCGGGATGCCCCAGCCGGCGAACGCCGCCGCGACCCGCGCGCGAACCGGGTCGCTGATGCGGTGGCGCTCCACCTCGCTCCACGACGTGCCGCCGGCGCCCGCGACGTCGACGGCGGCCACGCCGGCATCGAACAGACGGGTCACGAGGTCATCGGAGATCCCCCAGCCGACCTCCTTGACGATCACCGGCGCGCCGAGCTGCGCGCAGACGGCCGCGATCCGTGCCAGGAGCCCGCGAAAGGCCGTGTTGCCCGCGGGCTGCAGCGCTTCCTGCAGGGGATTGAGATGCAGCACGAGGGCGTCGGCGCGCAGGACGCGGAGCAGACCCCTGCACGCTTCGACGTCTACCCCGAGGTTGAGCTGCACGGCGCCGAGGTTGGCGAGCAGCGGCACGTCCGGAGCGATGTCGCGGACGTCGAAGGTCGGCAGCACATCGGGCTGCTCGAGCAGCACGCGGCACGAACCCAGGCCCATCGCGAGGCGGTGCTCCTGCGCGACGCGCGCGAGCCGGCGGTTGATCACGCGCGCCTGCTCGGTGCCGCCGGTCATGCACGAGACGAGGAGCGGTGCGCCGACGGGCCGGTCGAGGAACGTGGTCCGGAGCTCGACGTCGTCGAGGTCGATCTCCGGGAGACCCCGATGCACGAAGCGCCAGCCGTCGAACCCGGTCTCGACCCCCTTGGCGCTGACGTTCTCGTTGATGTTGATGCGCAGGTGCTCGTCCTTGCGGGATGCCGTGCGCGAGCCGGAGATCGTGTCGGTGCCCGGGCTAGCGGTTGCGTTCAGCAACATGGATGGCGAGGTCCGCGAAGTCGGTGAGCGCCTGGTCGCCGAGCCCGGAGAGTGCGGCGACGGCATCGCGCGCGAGCACCATGGGGACGCCGGCGGTGAGGGCCGGTCCGCCCAGCTCCTCGAGCAGCGCCCGCAGCCGGAACTCGCCGCCCGGTTCGCGCTCGCCAAAGAGCCGTCGCAGCTCGCGGCGCCGGACCGGAGTGGCCACCTCGTACGCGGCGACGACCGGGTAGGTCAGCTTGCGCCGGCGGAGGTCACCGCTCCGGCCCTTGCCGGTGACCTCCGGGTCGCCCCACGTGCCGAGCCAGTCGTCGCGCACCTGGAACGCCAGCCCGAGGAGCCGGCCCGCGGCATCGAAGCGCTGCGCCACGTCGCGCGACGCGCCGGCGAGCACCGCCCCCGACGCCATCGCCGCGCCGAGCAGCGCCCCCGTCTTCATCGTCGCGAGGCGCAGGTAGGTCGCCTGCGAGGCACCCGGCCGCCCCTCCAGGGAGAGATCGAGGCACTGGCCCTCGACGACCTGCACCACCGCCGCGCTGAGCAGATGCGCGGCGCGCATACGGCGCGCGGGGCGCGGGCCCGGCGCGAGCAGCGTCGTCAACGCGGCGGCGAACATGCCGTCGCCGGCGTTGATGCCCTGCTCGCTCCCCCAGATCGCCCACACCGCCGGACGATGGCGGCGCATCTGGTCGCAATCCTGGATGTCGTCGTGGATGAGGGTGAAGTTGTGGATCAGCTCCACCGACACCGCGGCCGGGAGGGCCAAGGCGGGATCGCCTCCGAGTGCCTCGCACGCCCAGAGTGCGAGCGCCGGGCGGATGCGCTTGCCCGCGGGCTCGTTGGCGGGGTGGCCGGCCACGTCGGTCCAGCCGAGGTGGTACGCGGCCATCTGCCGCAGCAGGCCCCGCATGCGCGGCGCCACGCCGCGAAGCCCGGCATCGAGCAGGTCGACGTGCCGGTCGAGAAGGGCCGGCTGACCCTCGAGCGGAGCCGGCGCGTCGATGTCGAGAACCCGTTCCGCCATTGGCCTCCCCTGCAAGGAAGCTTGCTACGCCATAACCGTTGTCGAATGGTAACGGTCGGGGTTCGACGGCGGCAAGCCGCTCAGGCGGAAGACTCGGCGGCGGGGAGCGTGACCACGAACTCCGTGCTCCTGCGCGGCTCCGACGTGACGCTCACGGTCCCCCCGTGCGCCTCGACGACGTGCCGGACGATCGCGAGCCCGAGTCCGGAGCCCTCGCCGTCCCGCTGGCGCGAGCTGTCGGCTTTCCAGAAACGCTCGAAGATCCGGGGCAGGTCGGCGGGGGTGATCCCGACGCCGGTGTCGTGGCAGCGGAGCAGCACGTGCCCCGGGGCGCCCGGAGAGGCGCTGAGCTCGATACGGCCGCCCGCGGGCGTGAACTTGATGGCGTTGTGCGCGAGGTTGCGCAGCACCTGCCCGAGGTGCGACGAGTCGCCGACG
Source organism: Candidatus Dormiibacterota bacterium (assembly GCA_963848445.1). GTDB lineage: Bacteria > Chloroflexota > Dormibacteria > Aeolococcales > Aeolococcaceae > Palsa-851. The sequence continues at coordinate 24,493 of CAWKDT010000020.1, read as the reverse complement.
AGGTCAGGCGTCCCCGGGTCGACGCGCACTTCGAGCACGACACCCTTGCTCTCGGCAAGGGGGCGGAGCCGGTCGAGGCTGCCCATGAGCGCCGCGATCGCAACGCGCTCCTTGACCATCGGCCGCAACCCGGACTCGATGGTGCTCAGCTCGAGCAGCTCCTCGACCATCTGCGCCATGTGCGACGCCTCCTGCCCGATGCGCCGCACGAAGTCGGCGGCCGCGGCGGGATCATCGAGCCCGCCGTTGGCAAGCGTCTCGGCGATGAGCTGCACCGCGGTGATCGGCGTGCGCAATTCGTGCGACACGTTACTGACAAAGTCGCGCCGAACTCGCTCGAGGTGGTGCACGCGCGTCTCGTCGCGCACCACGAGGATCGTGGCGAGGTCACCGTCGAGCGCAATGGCTCGCGCGTTGAAGTCGCGGTCGTGCAGCGTGATCGCGCGCTCCTCAACCCGGCCGCTCTGCCGCGCGGCGTCGATCAGCCGGATGAGGCGGTAGTCCACCTCGCCGGCCACGAAGGCCGACCCCTCGGCGAGGTCGAGCCCGAGAAGCCGTCGCGCCGGTTCGTTTGCGAGCACGACGCGACCGCCGGCGTCGAGACCGATGATGCCGGGGTCGAGCAGGAGGCCCACCGCGCGCAGCACCGTGATATCGCTCGCTGCGGGCATCGCGCCGGTCGCCTCGATCGCCTCCACCCAGGCGAGTATATGCTCGGTGCATGGCGTCCACCGCGGCCAAGCGCGTTCTCGTCGTCGAGGATGAGGATGCGATCCGCGAGACGCTCCGCTACAACCTCGCGCGCGAGGGCTACACCGTCATCGAGGCGGCGACCGGCCCCGAGGCGCTGATCCAGGCGAGAGCGGAGCATCCCGACCTGATCCTCCTCGACGTGATGCTCCCCGGCCTCAGCGGTCTCGAGGTGTGCAGGGTGCTGCGTCAGGAGTCGTCGACGCCGATCCTCATGCTCACGGCCAAGGGAACCGAGGTCGACAAGGTGGTGGGGCTCCAGCTCGGCGCCGACGATTACGTCACCAAGCCCTTCTCCTTCAACGAGCTGCTGGCGCGGATCACGGCGCTGCTCCGGCGCTCGGAGATGAGCGGCCGGCCATCGGGAGCGCCCGAGGTGGAGGAGTTCGAGGGGTTCAGGATCGATCGCGCCGCGAGGACGGTGCACCTCGAGGGCGCGGAGCTCCGTCTCGCCCCGAAGGAGTTCGACCTGCTGTCGATGCTGCTCCGCAACAGCGGGAGGGTGCTGTCGCGTCAGGCGATCATCGCGGCCGTGTGGGGCAACCGGTTCTACGGCGACCCCAAGACCGTCGACGTCCACGTCCGCTGGCTTCGTGAGAAGTTCGAGCCCTTTGCGCAGATGCCCTTCCGGATCACCACCGTCTTCGGCGTCGGGTATCGCCTCGATCGGATCGGCGCGGGCGAGCCGGGTACGTAAACTCGAGGCGGTACCGGAGGTAGCGAGTGGACGCGGTGGTCATCGGCGGCGGAGTCATCGGGCTCGCGGTGGCCTGGCAGGCCGCCCGTGAGGGCCTCGAGGTTGCCGTCGCCGACCCGGATCCGGGGTCGGGCGCCTCCCATTTCGCCGCCGGGATGATCGCCCCGGTGGGGGAGGCCGAGTTCGGCGAGGACGCCGTCATCGCGGTGAACCAGGACTCCGCCGCCCGCTATCCGGCATTCGTCGCCGAGCTTGAGTTGGATTCCGCGATGCCCGCCGGCTACCGCCGCTGCGGCTCCCTCCATGTCGCGGTCGATCCGGACGAGCATGTCGCCCTCGAGCGCCAGTTCCGGCATCGCCGGGAGCTGGGCCTCCCGGTCGTCAGGCTCACGTCACGGGAGACCCGGGACCTCGAGCCGCGGCTCTCGCCGTCGATACGGAGCGGGGTGCTCGTCGAGGGCGACCACCAGGTCGATCCGCGCGCGATGGTGCCGGCGCTGCTCGAGGCCTGCGCTCGCCGAGGGGTCGAGATCCATCGCGGCCGCGGTGCGCTCATCGTCGAAGCCGGCCGGGTCGCCGGTGTCCGGCTCGACGGCGACGGGCGGATCGACGCGCCGCGGGTCGTCGTTGCCGCGGGGTGCTGGTCCGGCGGTGTCGACGGCGTCCCGACTGCCGATGTTCCACGCGTGCGCCCCGTCAAGGGCCAGATCCTCCGGCTTCGCGGCGAGCCGGGCATGATCACCCGGACCATTCGCAGCAGCAGGGTGTACGTCCTGCCGCGTGGGGACGGCCGCGTGGTGATCGGCGGCACCGTCGAGGAGCGTGGCGCGGACACCACGGTCACCGCGGGTGCCGTCCTCGAGCTGCTCCGCGACGCCCGGGCGCTGGTGCCCGACGTCGCCGAGCTGGAGCTGGTGGAGGCATCGGCCGGGCTGCGCCCGGGCTCGCCCGACAACGCGCCGATCGTCGGCGACGCGCTCACCCCAGGGCTCATCCTGGCGACCGGGCACTACCGGAACGGCTACCTGCTCGCCCCGGCCACGGCGGCCGCGGTGTCGGGAGCCCTCGCGGGCCGCCCGTGGCCGGAGCTGACCAGGCCGTGGCAGCCGGCACGGTTCCGCCAGGCCACGCCGGTGATGGCGTGATCATCGTCGTCAACGGCGAGAGCCGCGAGGTCGCCGACGGGCTCGGCCTCACCGACCTCCTCCGCGAGATGCAGCTTCCGCCGGAGCAGCGTGGGATCGCGGTGGCCCGCAACGGTGACGTCGTGCTCCGGGCGAGCTGGCCGGAGACGACGCTCCTCGCCGGCGACCGCCTCGAGATCCTGCACGCCGTCCAGGGCGGGTAGTGACCGGAGCGCCCGCAGCGCCGCAGCGCGGGAAGCGGGAAGCTAGGGGACATGGACGACGCCCTCGTCATCGCCGGAGAGCGCTTCGACTCGAGGCTCATCATGGGCACGGGAGGAGCCTCGAGCCTCGACATCCTCGAGCAGGCCCTCGACGCCTCGGGCACGCGGATGGTCACGGTCGCGCTCCGACGCCTCGACCCGGCGACGAGCGTGTCGTTCCTGGAGGTCGTCGCCCAGTCGGGGCGCCGGGTTCTGCCCAACACCGCCGGCTGCTACACGGCGCGCGATGCGGTGACGACCGCCAGGCTGGCCCGCGAGGCCTTCGAGACGAACTGGATCAAGCTCGAGGTGATCGCCGACGAGGACACGCTCCTTCCCGACGGCGCCGAGCTGCTGGTCGCCGCCGAGCAGCTCATCGACGACGGGTTCGTCGTGCTGCCGTATGCGAACGACGACCCGGTCCTGGCGCGGCGCCTCGAGGATCTCGGCTGCGCCGCGGTGATGCCGCTCGGAGCCCCGATCGGAAGCGGATCGGGCATCCGCAACCCGTACAACCTGCGGATCATCCGTGAGCGTGCCCGGGTGCCGGTGGTGCTCGATGCGGGCGTCGGCACGGCCTCGGACGCTGCGCTGGCGATGGAGCTGGGCTGTGACGCGGTGCTCGTGGCGAGCGCGATCACGCGAGCCGCGGACCCGCCGATGATGGCGCGCGCGATCGGACAGGCGGTGGAAGCGGGACGGCTCGCGTTCCGCGCCGGCCGGATCCCGCAGCGCCTCTACGCGCAGGCCTCCACCTCCATGGAGGGGATGCCTGACCTTGGCGACCGCCCCAGGGTGCTGCCCGATCTCGGCGATGCCGGCTCCGGGTGATGCCCGGCGGGAGCGCCTCGCCCGCGCCCGGCTCTACGTGGTCACCGGCGCCCGGGAGGCCGAGCGTGACCTGCCCGAGTTCCTCGCGGCCGTCCTCGGTGCCGGCGCCGACATCGTGCAGTTGCGCGAGAAGGAAGCCGAGGCCGGGGACCTGCTCCGCTGGAGCGAGGTCTTTCGCGCCGCGGCGGACCGGCACGGTGCGCTCTTCGTCGTCAACGACCGGCCGGACCTTGCCCTCGCGGCGGGCGCGGACGGCGTGCACCTCGGTCAGAACGACCTGCCGCCTGCCTGGGCGCGCCGGGTTGTCGGACCCGGCGTGTTGATCGGCCTCTCCACCCATGCTCCTGCCGAGTTCGATGCCGCCCCATCCGATGCCGATTACGTCTGCGTGGGCCCGGTGTACGAGACGCCGACCAAGGCGGGCCGTCCCGCAACCGGGCTCGAATACGTCCGGCATGCGGCGGCGCGCGAGCGGAACGGTTCGGAGCTGCGACCCTGGTTCGCGATCGGCGGTATCGATCCGCAGACGTTGCCCGACGTGGTTGAAGCCGGTGCCTCGAGGATCGCGGTGGTCCGCGCGGTCACCGGTGCCCGGGAGCCGGGTGCCGCCGTGCGGCGCCTCGTGGCCGAGGTGAAAGGTCTCCCGCTCGACTGACGCGCCGGCCCCCAGCGTTGTGGCGGGGCGCGGCTCTACGCGGCGATCCCGGGCTTCGACGCCTTGACGATCGCGGAGTGGAGCCCGTCGGCGACCTGGTGCGTGAACACCACGCTCACACCGGTGAAACCGGCGTCGGTGAGCAGGTTCTCGTACTCGGTCCTGGCCAGCGCCCCCGCGATACAGCTGACGAAGCTGCCTCGCTCGCGCCGCTCCTCGGGGGTCAGCCGGTCCTCGGCCACCACGTCGCTCACGCCGATCCGGCCACCTGGCGCCAGCACGCGGAACATCTCCGCGATCACCGCCGGCTTGTCGATCGACAGGTTGATGACGCAATTCGAGATGACGACGTCGACGGTCTCGGCTGGAAGCGGGATCGCTTCGATGACCCCCTTGAGCCACTCGACATTCGCGATGCCCGCTTCCGCCGCGTTCTTCCGCGCCAGGGCGAGCATCTCCTCGGTCATGTCCAGGCCGTAGACCTTTCCTTTGGGGCCGACCCGGCGGGCACTGAGGAGGACATCGATCCCGCCGCCGCTGCCGAGGTCGAGCACCACGTCTCCCTCGGCGAGGGATGCGACCGCGGTCGGGTTCCCGCACCCGAGGCTTGCGAGCACGGACGCGCCGGGCAGGCTCGCGAGCTCGTCGCTGGTGTACAGCGCGCTGCCGAAGTCGGCTCGCTCGGCCGGGCTGCAGCACGGCGCAGTGCCTTCGGAGGCGACGCGGGCGGCCTCCGCGTAGTGATCGCGGACCGCCTCACGCAGTCCGGCCGCGTCCGTCAGTGTGATGGGTTCGCGTTCCCGGAGGTCGGAACCTCCGCGAGTCTCGTCCATGACGCTCACCTCATGAGCTCGACAGCCGTCCGCGCAGTGGGCGACATCTTCGGGTTGAGTTGATAGAAGGCCCAGATACCACGTTTGAAGCTGCTGACCAGTCCCGCGTCGCGGAGCCTGGCCAGGTGATGGCTGATGGTCGGTTGCCCGAGGTCGAAGGCGGCGGTGAAGTCACAGACGCAGACTGGCTCAGCAGCGGTTGCCAGGATGTGGACCATCTGGACGCGCGTCGGGTCGCTGAGCGCCTTGCAGATGGTGGCGAGCTCGTCGGCACGGGCATCGGGCAGGGGCGGCCCGACGGGCTGGCAGCAGCCCTTGACGCGGTCGAGCACCTGGAGTGGCACGGGCACGGTGAGATCGGTTGCCATGCCTCCATTCTAGCCATTGACAGTCTTCGATGGAAGGGACTATGATCCCGGCAGTATCAATCGACGTTCTTCGATAGGAGGTCACCATGGACTGCGACTGCGATACCTGCACCTGCGACTCGTCTAGTTGCGACTGCTGATCGGGGCGGGCGGGTCGTGACAGCCTTCGCGGCCCGCCCGCTCGACGCGGTTCGCGCGTCGTTGACGCGCGAGTTCGCCGGCATACCTTCCGATCTTCGCGGAGCGCCTGGCACGCGAGCGGCTCGAGGCCAGCGCTCGGGTGGAGGGTAAGATCGTGGCATCGGTGCCTGAGGTTCTGTTCGTCTGTGTCCACAATGCCGGCCGGTCGCAGATGGCCGCAGCCCTGCTCGATCACCGCGCGAGGGGCGCGGTGCACGTGCGCTCCGCGGGGTCGGACCCCGCTGATCAGCTCAATCCCGCGGTCGTGGAGGCGATGCGCGAGATCGGGCTGGACATCGCACGCGAGTTTCCCAAGCCGCTCACGGACGAGGTGGTGAGGGCGGCCGACGTGGTGATCACCATGGGTTGTGGCGACGCGTGCCCGCTGTATCCCGGCAAGCGCTACCTCGACTGGGACCTCGAGGACCCCGCGGGCAAGCCGCTCGCAACGGTCCGGCGCATCCGCGATGAGATCGACGGCCGGGTGCAGGCGCTGCTGACCGAGCTGTTGCCCGCGCCCGCACCCCGCTGATCGGCAGGGCACCGGAGGTGGCGACCGCTGCGGCAGGCCACATCCCCGAGGGCGTGCCGGCGGGGGCCACCGGCGAGCCGGGGGCAGGTGCGGCCGGGCTTTCCGCCTTCAACCGGTTCCTGCCGCTGTGGATCGTCCTCGCCATGGCGGCGGGCGTCGGGCTCGGCCGCGTGTGGCCCGGCCTGGGGAGCGCCCTCGGACGCTGGCAGATCCACAGCGTCTCGGTGCCGATCGCGATCGGCCTGCTCTGGATGATGTACCCGGTCCTCGCGAAGGTCCGGTACACCCGCTTCGGCGCCGTGACCCGCGACTGGCGGGTGCTCCTCACCGCGCTCGTCCTCAACTGGGTGATCGGCCCGGCGCTGATGTTCGCCCTGGCCTGGCTCATGCTGCCCGACGAGCCCGCATTCCGCACCGGGCTCATCATGGTCGGCCTCGCGCGCTGCATCGCGATGGTGCTGGTCTGGAACCAGCTCGCCTGCGGCGACAATGAATATGCCGCCGTCCTCGTCGCCCTCAACGCGCTCTTCCAGGTCACTGTGTACGCGGCGCTTGCCTTCTTCTACCTCGATGTCCTGCCGGGCTGGCTCGGGCTTGCGCGTCAGAACGTGTCGGTCGATGTCGGCACCGTCGCAACGATGGTCGCGATCTTCCTTGGCGTGCCGTTGGTTTCCGGTTTCCTGACACGTGTCGCACTGGTTCGCCGGCGCGGCGAAGATTGGTACGAGAATCGTTTCATCGCGAAGATCGGGCCGAAGGCCATCTGGGGCCTGCTTTTCACGATCGTCGTGATGTTCACGCTCAAGGGCGACACCATCACCTCGATTCCGCTCTCCGTGCTGCGCATCGCATTGCCACTCCTCGCCTATTTCGCGGTGATGTTCACCGTCGCCATGCTCGGCAGCCGCAGCCTCGGGTTTGGATACGAGAAGAGCGCGACGCTCTCGTTCACCGCGGCAAGCAACGACTTCGAACTTGCCATCGCGGTCACGGTCGCCGTGTTCGGAATCGGTTCCGGCCAGGCGCTCGCCGCGGTGGTCGGCCCGCTGGTCGAGGTTCCGGTCCTCGTCTCGTTGGTTTATGTCGCACTGTGGGCACGGCGGCGGCTTTTCACGCCGCAGCTGATCGCTTCGCTTGCTCCACCGGCCGCCGCGGCGAGCCACGTCACCAAACAGAACAGCTGAGACGACCGCGCCGAACGGCCCGCACGATCGTGCTGTCTCGTGACGCGGGTGCGGGCGGAACGCCTTATCCAGCAAGGCCGAACTCGATTTCGTGCGCGACGATCTCTGTTAATACTTCATTAACCCTCGTTCCCCCCGCTGATAAGAACTCAGTCTCGATAATCCGGGGTGAGTAACCGGTCACACGGGGGAACATCGACAGAGATGAGACAGCCGTTCTCGATTGCCACAGTTTGCGCCGGCGCGGCGATGCTCGTTCTCGCCGCATGCGGGAGCAGCAGCAGTCCCGGCACCAGCAGTAACTCCGGGAACCCATCTGGAACGTCCGATCCCGATCTGTCCGGACCATCCGCCAGCCTCACCGGAGCGGGATCGACCTTCGATCAACCCTTCTTCACGCGAGCCTTCTACGACTACAACCAGAAGAACTCCGGGGTCACGATCACCTACGCGTCGGTCGGCAGCGGGGGCGGGATTGCGCAGTTTCAGGCTCAGACCGTGAACTTCGGCGCATCGGACGTGCCGATGAAGGCATCGGAGATTGCGGCGGCCAAAGGAGGCACGGTTCTCCAGGTGCCTGTTGCGCTGGGAGGAGTTTCGATCTCCTACAACCTTTACGGTGTCAAAGGAGGCCTCCATCTCACCGGCGCCGTCCTGTCCCAGATCTACATGGGGCAGATCAAGATGTGGAACGATCCCGCGATCGCGGCGCTCAACGCCGGGGTGACGCTGCCCAGTGAGGCGATCACCGTGATCCACCGTTCCGATGGCAGCGGGACCAGCTACATCTTCACTGACTACCTGAGCACGATCAGCCCGGCCTGGCAAAGCGGTCCAGGGACAGGCAAGACCGTCAAGTGGCCCGTGGGTCTGGGTGGCAAGGGCAATGAGGGTGTTGCAGGGCTGGTGAAGCAGGTGTCCGGCAGCATCGGATATGTGGAGCTCGCCTACGCGCTGCAGAACAACTTCACCTACGCTGCGATGCAGAACGCCGCAGGGAGCTACGTGGAACCAAGCCTTGCGACCGTAGCTGCGGACGCCGCGCAGAAGCCGGATGTGTCGGCGACCGACTTCTCCATCGTCAATCAGATGGGCAGCAACAGCTACCCGATCAGCGGGTACAGCTGGGCGCTCATTTACCAGACGCAGACCAACACCGACAACGGCACCGCCCTGGTCAAGGTCCTCGACTGGGTCACCCATGCGGGTCAGGTCTCGGATGCGAAGCCACTGGACTACGTGCCGCTACCGGCGAACATTCAGCAGCTCGCGCGCACCACGCTGCAGATGGTCGTCGACAGCAGTGGAAAGAAGCTGCTGAGCTGACGCTGGTGAGTGCCGGTTATGTGACGGGCGGCCGCGACGTTCGCAGGCCGTCCCGTCACATCCGCCTGGGGGATGGTGCGTACCGGCGGGTACTGCAGGGATTCGGGCTCTTCGTCCTCGCCATCTTCGTGGCCGTGGGAGCGGTCCTTTTTCTTCAAGCCTGGCCGGCATTCCGGCACTCCGGCGCCGGCTTTGTCAGCGGGACGAACTGGGATCCGAGCCGGGCGATCTACGGGGCGATCCCCTTCATCGTTGGAACGCTCATCACCTCCGCCATCGGATTGCTGCTCGCGATTCCAATCGGTATCGGAGCGGCGATCTTCCTTGCCGAGTACGCACCTCGCCGTATCAGCGGCGCTCTGGGGATGCTGGTCGAGCTGCTGGCGGCGGTGCCGAGCGTGGTCTATGGGCTGTGGGGTTTCCTCGTGCTTGGTCCCATCTTCCAGAACACGATCGAACCGCACATCAACTTCCTGCCGGTCGCGCACGGCCCCCCGCTGCCGGTCGGTGTGCTCCTTGCCGGACTGATTCTCGCCATCATGGTGCTTCCCACCATCACAGCGGTGACGCGCGACCTGGCGAATGCGGTGCCGGCCACGAGTCGAGAGGCCGTGTATGGCCTCGGGGGGACGCGCTGGCAGATGATCCGCACAGCGGTGCTCCCCGCCATTCGAGTCGGTGTCGTCGGCGCCGTGGTCCTCGGTCTCGGCCGGGCCCTCGGGGAGACGATGGCGGTCACCTTCGTCATCGGCAACACGAACGCGATTCCGAACTCGCTGATCGCTCCGGGTCAGACCATGGCATCCTTGATCGCCAACGAGTTCACGGAAGCGACCGAGCCCTTCCACGCGTCAGCGCTGCTCGGTATCGCGGTCCTCCTGCTGGTCGTTGCGGTGATCGTCAACGTGTTCGCGCGGCTTCTCGTGTGGTCGGTCAGCCGCGAGGTGAGGGAAACAGTGTGAGTGCGGTCGCCGTTGTCGATCTCGACCGCCGGAGCTTGATACGTCAGTCGGCGCATAGGTCGCACCATCGTCGCCAGATCCTTGGCGTTGTCGCCGCAGGTCTTTGCGGTCTTGCACTCTGCATCGCCCTCGTCCCCCTGGTCTCCATCGTCATCTTCACGATCAGCAAGGGAATCGGAGCCTGGTCGGTCAACTTCTTCACGCATATCCCGACGCCGGCGGGTATCCCGGGGGGCGGCATCGTCAACGCCATCGTCGGGTCCCTGATCATCGACGGGCTCGCGGCGGTGATGGCACTGCCGATCGGATTCATCGTGGCGCTCTTCCTCGCGGAGCAGGGCGGGCGCCTCGCGAGCACTGTGCGCTTCGTCGTCGATGTGGCGGCTGGGTTGCCCGCGATCACCATCGGCCTGTTCGCGTACGCGATCGTGGTCCTGCCTGAGGGGCACTTCTCCGCCCTCTCTGCAAGCGTGGCGCTCGCGGTCCTGATGCTTCCCATCACGGTCCGGGCGGGCGAGACCGCCATCCGCACCGTCCCACAGGATCTCTGGGAGGCGGGTATCGCGCTCGGCATCGGTCGCGCCCGGGTTGCGCGAAGCATCATCATCACCTCGGCGCTGCCGGGGCTCGTGACCGCCTCCCTCCTGGCGATCTCACGCGCGATCGGCGAGGCGGCGCCGCTGCTGTTCACCGCGATCGGGAGCCAGGTGTTCGCCACGAGTTTGGGCCAGCCCATGGCATCCTTGTCCCTGGTGGTCTATTTCGACGGCATCCAACCCTACCCCGACATCGTGCGGACGGCCTGGGGAGCAGCGTTGACATTGCTTGTGATCGTGATGCTGCTGAACATCTCGGCGCGGCTGCTGGCCCGCCGCATGCGGAGGTTCACCCGATGACCGGCATCCCCCTGAAGACCGTGGTCCCCACTGATTCGCGGGCAGGGGCGAATGCTGCGGCGGAGACGCGCCCGGAGCCGGCCGTCACGGTGCGTGACCTCGGGGTTCGCTTCGGAGCCAAGCTCGCCCTCAGTGGGGTGGACATGGATTTCCCGACCGGCCGCATCACCGCCCTCATCGGGCCCTCGGGGTGCGGAAAGACGACCCTCCTCAGGAGCCTCAACCGTCTCCACGACACGACCCCGGGGGCGCAGGTGCTGGGCTCCGTGCACCTCGGTGACCTCGACATCTACTCCCCGCAGATCAATCCGACCGAGATCAGAGCGCGAATCGGGATGGTCTTCCAGCGCCCCAACCCGTTCCCCACGCTCAGCATCTATGACAACGTCGTGTCCGGGTTGCGCCTCAACGGTATTCGCAAGAAGTCGATCTTGAACGACGCAGCCGAGAGTTCTTTGCGCTCCGCCGCCCTGTGGGACAGCGTCAGCCACAAGCTCAAGACCTCTGCGATGCGGCTGTCGGGGGGTGAGCAGCAGCGTCTCTGCATCGCCCGCGCGCTCGCCGTCGAACCCGACGTACTGCTCATGGACGAGCCCACTTCGGCGCTTGATCCGATCGCGACCGCGCGCATCGAGGAGTTGCTGCGGACTCTCGTGCACCAGGTGACGATCATCATCGTCACGCACAACATGCAGCAGGCCATGCGCGTCTCGGACTACTGCGCCTTCCTGATGGTGAAGGAAGACCGGGTTGGACATCTCGTCGAGGAGGGGTTGACCCTTCAGATCTTCTCGAAGCCGGCTGATCCGCGGACGGAGGAATATGTCACCGGTCGAATCGGATAAGCCAATCCGGCCGCGCCGTGGCGATCCAAGCGACGGTGCGCGACGAGCGACGGTGCACCGGTTGACCAAGGCCGACCATGCAACGGTGCGCGATGCGCCGGCGGCGGATCCCCCTGACGAAACGCTGGTTTTGAAGCCCGCTCGCGTCGGACCGATCTCACCCGCACGCCCAGCGCTCGAGGAGGAGCTGGAGGAGATCCGCCGTACCACCCACACCATGGGCGAAATGGTGGTGCTGGCGCTCGACCACGCCATCCAGGCGCTGGTGAAGCAGGACGTCGCGCTCAGCAATGAGGTGATCCGGAACGACGTCCTCGTCAACCACCTCCATGCCGAGGCCCGCAACGCCTGCTTCAAGGCACTCCTCACCCAGCAGCCGGTGGCCCGCGACCTCCGAGAGGTGCTCGGTTTCCTGCACATGGCCGGCGAGCTCGAGCGCATGGGTGACCACGCGGTCAACGTCGCACGTGTCGCCCGCGATCTCGCCGATCTCGGTCAGGTCGGCTCCGTCGCCGGCATCGCTCGCCTCGGTCGGCAAGCGAGCGCCCAGGTCCGTGAAATTCTCGTCGCGCTGGTCGCGCACGACGTCGATCAGGCTCGAGCCATCGCCGCGCGCGACGACCGGGTCAACAGCATCTTCCGCAGGACGGTCGATGAGCTCATCCGCTTCATCTCGGAGAACCCCGACAACGCGTACCGGGGCACGAAGCTCATCGGGGTCTGTCAGAACCTCGAGCGTGTCGGCGACCGGGTGACCAACCTCGCGGAGGATCTCGTGTTCCTCGAGACCGGGGAGACCGAGGAGCTCGGATAGGCCTCCGCCGGCTCAGGAGTCGGCGGCCTCGTTCGCGCTCGCGAAGCTGGACAGCCTTCCCGTCCCATGGTACGATTGAGTGTAATGGTCACAACTGCGTGCCGATACTTTGGCCGGCCAGCCGTAAGGCTGCCGGGGGTTTCCTAACCCGACGCAGTTCTTACCAGGGCTGGTTCATCAGATAGATGGGTCAGCCCCGGGATCCCGTGCGGTGGCCCATCACCACACGGAGGTACCACACGGTGACCATCGAGCCGCTGCTCCCGAGCGCAACCCATCGTCATGACACTCGCCGTGTCCGGATCGGCGACGTCGTCGTCGGCGGTGACACGGTGCCCGTGGTCGCCGGGCCATGCGCAGTCGAAGCCGACTACGTCGACCATGCCGTCGCCGCCCGCGATGCCGGCGCCTCCGTGCTTCGCGGTTGTGTCCTCAAGCCCCGCACCCGCCCCGGCTCGTTCCAGGGGCTCGGTCCAGCCGGATTGCCACTCCTCGACGAGGCGCGGCGCATCACCGGGCTGCCCGTGATCGCGGAGCCGCTCGCCGTCGACGACATCCCACTGCTGCGCGAGCACGCGGACGCGCTGCTCATCGGGACCCGATCGATGCACAACACGCCACTGCTGCGCGCCGCCGGACAGAGCGGGATGACCGTGATCCTCAAGCGTGGGATGTCCGCCACCTACGACGAGTGGCTCGCGGCTGCGGACTACGTCACCGGCGAGGGCAACACCCAGCTCATCCTCTGCGAGCGCGGCATCCGGACCTTCGAGACGGTGACGCGCAACACACTCGACCTGAGCGCGATCGCGGTGCTCCGCGAGATGACTGATCTTCCGATCGCGGTCGATCCGAGCCATGCGACCGGGAACGCCAGCTGGGTGCCGTCGCTCGCGGTGGCCGCGGTCGCGGCGGGCGCGGACGCACTGCTCATCGAATGCCATCCCGATCCGGCGCGTTCGATGTGCGACGCGGCGCAGGCGATCACCCCGGCCCAGCTGTCGAGGATCGTGTCGGCGTCGCGGGCGCTCTGCGCGATGACCCGGCCCGCCGTGCTCGACACGGTGTCGGGCTGCCGCGCCGTCATCGACACGATCGATGACGCCGTCTTCCACATGCTCGAGTACCGCGCCGCGATGGTCGAGGCCGTGCAGCGCCGCAAGGAGGCCGCATCGATCCCGGTCCGGGACGTCGATCGTGAGCAGGCGATCGTCGAGCGCCTGTCGCAGCGCGCGCCGCGGCTGGGCGAGGAGCGCGTCGACCGGCTCGTGCACGCCATCATCGACGAGTGCCTCGATGCGGTCGCCGAGCCCGAGCGGGTGGTTGCGTGAGGGCGTTGCGACACTGACCGCGCGGCCCTATTGTGTCGCCGTGGTTGCCACCAAACGTGACCTGCGCCGCTCGGCGCGCACCTTCGATCCGTCCGACATGGCGCGGCTCGAGAGCGCCGCGTGGCTCGGTTATTACCGGCGCGAATGGTTGCGCGTGCTCGCGGCGTCGGTCGGGCTCGTGCGCTGCGGGTTCGGGCTGGCGTGGCCGCGGACGCTCTGGGGAGCGTGGCTGGTGCTGCGAGCGAACCAGGTCTGGGCGCCCTACCCGGACAACGACCCCGACGCCGCTCGCCGCTTCATGACGAAGTTCTACGCCCTCGCCGGGATGGGCGGGCACGGGTTCGACCCCGTGAGGGCGGCGCGCCTCGAGGTCGAGTGGTGGCGTGTGCATCGCGCGTTGCAGCACGAGGATCCGGGCGAGGTCCCCGACCTGGGTGACGCAGTCGCCGCGCTGTACTCGTACACGTACGACGTGCCCATGGAGGACGTCCGGGAGAGTGGACGGCTCCGCGCCGACGCGATGACGATCTGCGATCAGTGGGTCGCCGCCGGCTGCGACTACGCTGACCCGCGTATCGCCGACATGAAGCGGTGCTTGCTGCGCAGCTACCGAAGCCTCAAAGCGGCGGTGGCCTGAGCGCGGATCGGGGGACGGTCAGGTCGTCGCTCTGGCCCGGCGGACCGCGTCGGTGATGCGCTCCAGGCTCGAGTGATGGTCCGGTACGGTTGCGAGCAGGCGCTTGTACGGTGTAGCCGGCTTGAGGTCGACGCGCACCGCCGGGCCCGTCCCCTGGATGGCGGCGAAGTCCCGTTCGCCGCGGTGCCTGCGCGTCCCGTATGCGATCAGCGCGGGTAGGACCTTGCCCGGTGAGCGGATCCCACGCAGGTGGACCCACGGGTCGGTCTCCTCGGCGACCTCGCTGACCGTGTGGAGTGGAACGCGGACGTCGCCGTGCAATGCGGCGATCTTCCCGAGGAGCGACATGTGAAGGACCAGATCGTCGCCGTCGATGAGCAGCTCTGGCATCGTGTCGCGTCGCTCGCTGCTAGCCGGCCGACGGTCGCGCGAACCGGAACCGGCAGGAGTCCCCGAGATGTCCCACTGTGTGCCCCCAACGTTCCCGCCCCGAACGGTGTGACGACGAAGTCTACGCCGATGTAAGTGCGACCGTTTCGATCGCTCCGAACGGTTGAGGCGGCACTCGGACGCGGGGCCGCCGCGGCCGGGCGCGATCGGTGCGTGGTCGTCCGTAGACGACGTGAAACATCGGGACGCGGCGCCTGATCGTGCGCACGGTCGACCCTCTGCCCGGGAGCTCGTGGACGATGTACGGCTCGCTGACCGACTGCGAGACCACTGAGTACCCCAGGGCTTTGAGACGCTTCTCGTCACGGTCGTACTCGCCGGGACGCCAGTAGGTTCGTTCGAACGTCGCGGGCAGCGTGGGCCGGCGCGAGAGCCTCCATGAGGCGGCGACGAGAGCGAGCCTTCGGAGCGGCGCGGCGAGGTCAACCGCGTTCCCAGCCTGGAAGACGGTGCCCATGAGACCGCAGAGGACCAGGACGATCAGAAGTGGAAGGGCATTCCCAACCGTCACTTCCATTCCACTCTATTGGGTGTCGAGCTCGTTCGGGTTCCTCGAGCCCTCTCCGGAAAGGTGACTCCCAGCGAGCGGAAGTGGTTCGTCTTTAGAGGTCTACGGGACCGGCCGCCGGCGCGGGGAGGATGCCCGGATCCGCGTGGTGCCGAAGAGCACCAGCTCAATCCCGGCAACGATGAGGACGAGGCTGAGCGCGTCAGCAGACGGTGCCGTCGTCGTGACGGTGTCGATGCTGTCCGGTTGGCCTCGGACGATTGGTTTGATCTCGTGAGCCCCGGGGTCGGCCGCCGCAGCCGCCGTCAGCGCTGCGATCGCAAGCTGCAGTAGGCGGTCAACTGCTTGGAGCGTATGCGACGAGCCGATCGCCGGCGGCCAGGAAGAGGCGACCGTCTCCAGCGCTCGGCGACGCGAAGTGGACGCTGCTCGAAGGCAGGCTCAGGGTCATGGCGGCTGCTCCCGTGGCGGGGTCGAGCCCATACAGGCGCGTCCCGCCGAACAGGCCGAGCGTCCAAACAAGACCGCCGGCGACGATCGGTGCGGAGGATCCCGATGTCGAATGCCAGACCACGTGAAACGACGTGCTCGAGCCAACCTTCACTGCGGCGATACCGTCCGAGCACGGCACGAAGATCGTGTCACCCGACACCGCCATCCCGGAGAAGGCGCCGCTTCCGCAGACAGGCGCGCTGGCCAGCTCGCCACCCCCGGGATCCGAGTTGCTTGGGAGGTTCGACTGGCGTAGTAGGTACCCGCGGCCGCTCTTCCCGATCGCGAAGAGTTGGCCGCCGGGAAGCAGCATCGGCCCCACGGATCCGAGATCCAGATCGGCTTGGTTGAGGGCCGGCCACGCCTGGGGTGGGCCGGGTGCGAAGAACGAGATGAGCGCCAACGACGGGGAGAACTGGAGCACGCTGTCGCCGTCGTCGAACTGCGCGATGTCCGACGTCGAGCCGTTGCCCGTGGTGACATAGATGTCGCCGGTTGAGTTGACCGCAGCGCCGGATGGCGCCCACATGCCTCCTTCGTTGTCGTTCACCGTGTCGTTCCACTGTGCCAGTGCGACGCCCGTGGTCTCTGACACGGTCTCGATGTAGCCGTGATATGAGCCGCAATCGCCATCCAGCCCGCCCCAGGTGATCACGACATGACCATCAGAGACGGTGAGTGCACTGCGCTGCTGCTCGGTGTTCGTGTTCATACCGTGCGGGGTGACGTCGCCGTTGTATTGCAGCGTACCGGTCAGCGGATTGAGCCTCGCGAGGTGAAATCGATAGGTGCCGCGCGTGTTCTCAACCTCGGCGAGCACGAACAGGCTCCCTTCATCGATCACGGGCGTGCCGGTGATGCCGAGCGGCCTGATGTCGCCGCAGGGGAAGCTTGTCGTGCGTGGCGTGCCAATGTGGGTGCGCCAGACCATCCTGCCTGAGATGGCATTGAAGTCATAGACCGAGTCATTCTCGGTCGCGACGATCACGTTGTTGCCATCGATCAGCGGCTCCGCATAGACCACGCCGTCGAGAGATGCAGAGAGCCACGCTTGCGCGAGATGCATGAACGACGGCTCGCCGGTGTCGTCGCCGGTGCGCGCCACGTTCAGGTGGTACGTGTCCCACTGCGACGTCGGCGTGGCAGTCGACGTTGGGGCGGGCGAACCTGTCCGCTCCGGCGGGGTCACCGTCACGCTCGCCTCTCCGCATCCCACGAGAACAAGCGCGCAGACGACCGCGACCGAGAGCAGGAATCGCATGCCTCATGCTAGGCGCCGTGCCCTCGGCCGGCCGCGGCGGGAGCATCGGGTACCCGAGCGGAGCAGCGCTGGGAATCGATCCGTGGACTCTTACCTTGGCGTTGTCAGCTCAGACGTGCCGTCCCCTTGAGGTGCGCGGCCGCCACTCCCTTCGGCACCGCCATCGCCCAGGCATCCTCGATGAGCGCCCGCATCTCCGGTTCGGCGATGGCCGCCAGTCGCACGCGGACCCAGTTGTACCGCAGATCCGAAGTCCGGGGCATCAGGAATTTCTGCGGTTCAGACCTGACGAGCGCGTCTCGGAGTTCTTTGGGAAACCCGAACCCCATCAGTGTCTCGTCTTTGGAGAATGCAAGGTAGACGATGCGCCCGACTCGGACCTTGATCCGGCCGCTGACCACCGCCTCGTAACTCCGCGGCAGGGTGAGAGCCAACGCCCGGGCTTCGTCCATCGTCGCCACTGCCCGGCGAGGATACGGTCGCTTCCCGGAAACCACAAGCCGCGGGACGTCAACCGCAGCCGAGGCGAGCGGCGCCGAGAACGCTCGGCCCCGTCACCCTCAAGGCCAGCCCGAAGACGTGAGTGTGGACAGGGGTATTACAGCCCTGTTAGGGTGTTGTGCAATTTGGGGGCTATGTGCCCTCTAAGAGATGCACGAGAGGTTGGAGAAAGCGTATGCGAGCAACGCTCAGATCCCGGACACTCCGATTGGCGACCGCGGCCGGCATCGCCGCCCTGGGAGGCGCTGCGGCAGTGGCCGTTCCCGCGTCAGGCGCCGCTCCCGCCGTTGCGTCGATCCGGGTCGTCCCCGATTCGGCGGGCCACATTCTTGGCGCCCAGTTGACCTTCCCGCCGACGACGGCCTACTGCCGCGCCATGATTGGGATCAGCTGCTATCAGCCGTTCCAGTTGCAGAAGGCGTACAATCTGGCGCCGCTGTTCGCCCACAACATCACCGGGCGCGGGCGGACGATCGTCATCATCGACGCGTTCGGCTCGCCCACCATCCAGTCAGACCTCGCCACCTTCGACACGGCGTTCGGCCTGCCTGCCCCGCCATCCTTCAAGGTCATCCAGCCGGTTGGCGCCGTGCCACCCTGCAGCGCCGATCCGTTCGGTGCCGGTGATTGCGAGGGTTGGGGAGTGGAAACCAGCCTCGACGTCGAGTGGTCCCACGTCATGGCGCCGGGGGCGAACATCCTCCTGGTCGAGACTCCATCTTCCGAGACGGAGGGAGTTCAGGGCTTTCCCGACATCGTCGCCGCGGAGAACTACGTGATCAACCATCACCTCGGCGATGTCATCTCCCAGAGCTTCGGCGCCACCGAGGAGACCTTCCCCAGCGCCCAGTCGCTCCTGGCCCTCCGCAGCGCCTTCATCAACGCGGCATTCCACGGCGTCACCGTGCTCGCTGGGTCCGGCGACGAAGGAGCGACGAACTTCGAGTCCGACCTCAGCACCCTGTACCCGTACCCCGTCAACTCGTGGCCGTCCTCCGACCCTCTGGTCACTTCGCTGGGCGGAACCCAGCTCAACCTCGACGACAACGGCAACCGCGTCTCGCCTGACGTGGTGTGGAACGACGGCTACGGCGCCGGCGGAGGCGGGCTCTCGTCGGTGTTCTCCCGGCCACTCTTCCAGACCGGTGTCAGGGGCGTCGTCGGCAACAAGCGCGGCACACCGGACATCAGCATGAGCGCCGCCGTCGACGGCGGCGTCGATTTCTACGACTCGTCCCCGCCCTACAGTGCCGGCAACTTCTGGCATATCGTCGGCGGAACCAGTGAAGCGACGCCGGAATTCGCCGGCATCGTCGCCCTCGCGGATCAAGCGGCCGGTCGCAGGCTCGGCGACATCAACCCGTCCCTGTACCTCCTGGGCGCGCTCAGCAAGCACGCATCCTGGACCGGCATCGTGGACGTCACGAGCGGCAACATCACGTTCGGCGGCGTCACCGGCTACACCGCCGGCCCAGGGTATGACCTGGCCAGCGGGTGGGGGACCATCGACGCAGCAAAGTTCGTCCACGCCATCGGTTTCATCTAGTCGCTTCAGCAAGGACCGGACGGCGTCCGCACCGAGCGTGACGCCGTCCGGCCTACTGAGTTTCTCTGGGTTTCACTCGAACGTGGCCAGGTCCCACATCCTCCACGGTGCGCCACAAGGCCCGCTCCGGCGGATCAGTTCGGTCTTGTACAGGCCGTGGACGGGTTCGGCGAGCGCGTTGTCGTAGGAGTCGCGGCCCGATTCCACGGAGGGGACGGCGCCTTCGTCAGCGAGGCGCTCGGTGTACCTCGGCGGGAGGTGTTGCCCCCATCTCCGAGTGGTGCACGAGGCCTCTGAGATCCGCCCCGCTGCGCGCCCACCACCGTCCGATCTTGCCTGGAGCTCACTGACCTTCTAGAGCCGGCGTAGCCAAAGCGATCCCCCGCCGTTAGCAGCATGGTCAAGGAACCCGGGGAAGGCAATGTCGACCTCTCGTCGAGCGTGCTGCAGCGCCCACTGGGCGCCCAGCACGACCTGGAAGCCGGAGTTGAACTGGAGGAATGCCTCCACGAGATAGTTCTCGTTCCATCCCCAACCCTCGCGCACCCATTGCTCCGGGTAGTCACCCGGCAGGAAGACGTCGTGGATGTGCACGTGGACGCCCGATCGTAGACGGGGGAGCACCTGCCCGAAGAGCCACACCACATCGCCCCCGGTGCGCACCGTGTGGGATGTGTCAATGAACAGTACGTCCCCAGCATCAAGCGTTTCGAATCGGGACAACGGCACATCTTCAACCTTCTGGACAATCAGGTCGGTGATACCGGTCACTCCCGCGAGCAGGAATCCTCGAGGGTAGGGTTCGATGCAGGTGAATTGCATACCCCCATTGAGACACTCTCGATTGACGCGTGCCGTCACGAGCGAGGAGAACCCACTCCCGACTTCGATCATCTCCCGCGGTTCGAGATATCTCAACACGCCTTCGAGGATCCAGGCATCGAGCGCAGGAAACTGCCCGTTGCTTGTGTAGTAATCGCTGTCGTCGGGGTGCCCGTCGAGTCGAAGCTCCAGCCGTTCCTGTCGTCCTAGGACCTCAACCAGAAAGCTCCGCTGCCCCGAGGGGTTCCAGTCGATCCCTGGCTGGTCATGAGGCTGCGCAGGCCAGATGCGAGAACGCGTGGGCTCGGCCAGGAGAGCGCGCGCGTCGTACATCGGGGAGTAGTAGTGACCGACTTCGAACCTCACTGGTGGATCGGTCGAATCGGGCTGCTCCGGGTTGAGTTGGTTATGCACGTGGCAAGTGTGTCATTACGCGTCTACCCCTTGGCCGCAGCGGCGTCCAGAGTGCGAGCGGCGCCTTCGACGACGCGCCATACGCCTCAAATGCGCTTCCGGCGCGTGTCCCTCCGGCCTCGGGCAACTGCATCGGGAAACGCGGACACTTCTGAGATTGCCGATTATACTTGCCCGCGAAGTGAGGGATTTGACTGGTCAAGTGCTGCGGGTCCTCGTGATCGGTTGGGGCTTCCTCGGCGCTGCGATTGGGCACGGCCTTCTCGACGAAGGTGCAGATGTAGGGGGGCTCACGCGCTCTGAGAGCTCGCGAACGATAGCCTCGCGTGCCCAGGGGATTCCTCTGACGATTGGAGATGCAGGCGATCGCGATACCGTCGAGTCTGCGCTGCGAGACGTCGACCATGTCATCTACGTCGCCGGCGGACTCGATCCGCCGACCGCCGCGCGGAGACCGGTCGAGGATGCTGTCGGAACACTGTCGCCACTGCTCTGCACACTCGAGCGACTCCGCCGTGTTCCCGACGTCAGCTTCACGTACATCTCCTCGGGGGGTGCCGTCTACGGCAACCCCGAGGCCACGGTTGCAGCTGAGACTGATCCAACCCGGCCGGTTTCATCCTATGGTGTCTCACGCTTGGCGGGTGAGCTGTACACACGAATGTACTCGATGACCTTCGGCATCACCGCACAGGTCATTCGCTGCGCGAATGTATACGGGCCCGGACAACCATCCAGCAGCCCTCAGGGAGCGGTGGCGGTGTTCCTGCATCGGCTTGCCCTCGATCTTCCCGTCGTTATTGTTGGTGACGGGACGTCAGTGAGGGACTATGTGCACATCGATGACGTTACGGCCGCCATCTCGCGATTGGTGCTCCGTCGCGTCAACTGCGGCGTCGTGAATATTGGATCTGGATCCGGCCATACGGTTCTCGAGCTGCTCGATATCGTGAGTGCGACCGTTGGGCACTCACCGGTGATCGAGTTCGCCCCGCGGCGGATTCACGATGTCGACGCGATCGTCCTCGACATATCAAAGTTACGCTCACTCATCTCCTTCGAGGCAAGGACGCTCCGCGAAGGGGTGCGAGCGACATGGGACGCGCGCAACGGTGGCAGTGTGGCCACGGGTGCTGTGGATGGGATCGATCTCCACTAAGCTGCGGGCCCTCGTGCGCGCAGTGCCCGGAGCGAGGCCGCTACGCCGGGCGATCCTCGACTTCTTGACGACGCGGAGTGCGGCCCGAGACACCGTCCCACCGCGTGGCGATTTCGACCATCCCGAGGGCACGACCGTCACCCGCGAGCCGGTGACCTTCGGGGGTTGGGCGCTGGTCGGCACGCGCAAAGTAGCGAGCGTCGATCTCGTCTTCAACGGCGTCGTGACCCAACGTGCTGTGCTCGGTGGCGCACGCCCGGACATGAGGCGTGCGCTCGGCGAGCGCCGCGCTGTATCGTCATGTGGATGGTCGGCGACCGTTAACCTGACTTCGTGGCCGCGCGGCGCGCTCCACGTCCGGGCGATCGCGACCTCCCGTTCGGGAATGTCCACGGTGATTGGTGAGCGTTCCTATGCGGTGGTGGGTGAAGGGTTCGAGGGCTATCTGGATACGCCGTGCGAGGGTGAGGAATTGCACGGCGACCTGTTGGTCGTGCAGGGCTGGGCCACCATCGAGGAACGACCGGCGGCGCGGATCGACGTCGACATCGACGGTCGCCGCGTCGGGCGTGCCCGTCTTCGCCTGGCGCGGTCCGATGTGGAGCACCACGGTTCCGGGCGCCTGGGTCCAGTCACGGGTTTCGAATACCGGGGCTTGATCCCTACGGAGGCGGAGAATCTGGAGGTCGGGCTCACCGTGCATGGGTTCGACGGGCAGCATGTGGTGGTCCCGCCCCGGCGGGTCCGCATCGTCCAAGATCGCCCCCGTTTCGACGCGGCGATCATTGAGGCGATGCAGGCGCGCACTCGCGATGCACTCGCCTCCATGCCACCGCGCGAGCAGCGTGAGGCGGCAAGCAGTGGACCGAGGCTACTCGTGTTCACCCACGCACTGACCCTTGGCGGCGGCCAGCTCTACCTGTTCGAACTGTTGCGCCAGCTCATCCCATGGCTGGGGCGTTGCACCGTCGTCTCGCCGGTAGACGGCATCCTCCGGGCAGCGCTGGAGGGTCTGCGCATTGAGGTGATCATCGATAACGAGCCGCAGCCACAGAACATCCAACGCTATGAGGAGCATGTCCGCGAGCGCGCGGGCTTCATCCGCGCCGCGGGCTGCGACGTTGTGCTCCTCAACACCCTGGGTCCGTGGTCCTCGGGAGACGCGTGCGTGCGCGCCGGCCAACCTTTTCTCTGGGCAATCCACGAGAGTTTCGAACTTTCAGACTGGCTCGGACTCAACCCCAGGCCGGACGGATTGCCGCTGTACACCCGCGGCCGTATCGAGAACACACTCGGCGCTGCGCACCGGCTGGTGTTCGAAGCGCATGCGACCAGCGAGCTGTTTGCACGCTTCACCGATGCGTCCCGCCGACTCGTGGTGCCATACGGCGTCGATACTGCCGCCATTAGCGAATTCATGCGCGGCTTCGACAGCACCGCCGCCCGAGCCAAACATGGCATCCACACGGATGCGACGGTGCTCCTCGCTGTGGGCGTCTTCGAGGAGCGCAAGTCGCAGGCGTGCATCGTCGAGGCGTTCACCGAGGTAGCCACGACCAACCCGGAGGCGCACCTGGTCCTGGTGGGCGATCAGACGTGCGCATACTCCGACGCGGTGCACCGCATGATTGCCGGGACAGCGGCCACCGACCGGATCTCGCTGATCCCGATCACGCCCGACATCTGGGAGTGGTATGCGCTGTCCAACCTGCTTATCTCGGCCGCAGACATCGAGTCGATGCCGCGGTCGATGCTCGAGTCGATGGCGTTCGGGGTGCCCGTGCTCTCCACCGATGTCTTCGGCGTTCCGGAGGCGATCACCGACGGCGTCACGGGCTGGCTGTACGACGCCCGCGATATGGGCGCCCTCATCGCCGCGATGCGGCGCGTGCTTTCCCTGACGGTCGAACAACGTCGGGCGGTTGGCGCGGCCGCGCAGGCGGAAGTCCGCGAGAAGCACCGGTCGTCCGGATACGCGGGTGCATATCGCACCATGATCGCGGACGCGATGGCACGCGCGCCGGAGGCTGTGCGACTCCGTTCCGAGGCGTAGGCTCGCCCATGGGCGATCGCTGGGTCGCGGCCTCCATCGGCGTCAGTGGGTTGGTGCTCGAACTGCCGCCGACCCTTTCGGCGGGCTTCCTCTACGACGACTGGTACCTCGTCGCCCATCAGATCTTCGCGATTCCGATCACCGGAGTTCTACGTTGGGCCCGGTCCCACGCTCGCACTCGCCTTGGAGGCGGCACTCTTTCGCGCCAATGCCCACCTCTGGTATGCGAGCGCCGCGGTGATCTTCACCGTCGCCGTGGTCGCGCTGTACGCCGCCCTCCGCGCGTTGAGGGTCGATCAACTGCCAGCAGCGATCACGTGCGCGCTGCTCCTGGCATTCCCGGCTGCCGACAGCCTGCGCCTCTGGTACGCGGCGAATGTGACGGTCGCGCTCGCAGCGACGCTGGCGCTGCTCGCCATAGCCGCCGCCACGCGCTGGATCGAACGCCGCCCACGCGCCGACACTTGGCTCGGCGTCAGCGTCCTGCTCTGGGTCGCCGCCCTCTCCTGCTACTTCTCCGTGGTCGTGCTCGTGCTCCTGCCGCTCGCGCTCATCCCGCTGTCACGCGACGCTCGCAGGACACTCCTGAGCTTTGGGGTTAACGTCGCCGTCGGCGTGGTCTGCCTCGCGGTCATCCTGCCGTCGTCGCTGTCCGCCCAATACCACGCCAGCTGGGCGCTTAGCGAGTACCCGGCTCGAGCGTGGGCGCTCTGGACCGCAGGCTACCAGTTTCTTATAGCCGGACCCTTCGGTCAGATCACGCTCGGAGCAGTGGGGCTCGGCGTTGCCGCCAGCTCGATCGTCACGCTGTTCTTCGTCGCGCGCGGGCCAGCGCGGCAGCTGCAGCCCGCGTCGCCGTCGCGGAGCGCTCGAATGCTAATCGCGTCGGGTTTGCTGCTCGTCGGCGCGCTCGCCGCCTGGACGCCGCTGATCCCAGCACCCTCGTACTACACGCCGTCGACGCTCGGAGTTGGCAACCGTGTCAATGGTCTCGCCCAAATCTTCGTGCTTGCAGCCATCGGAATGATCGTCACGACAGTCGCAGACTTCGCCGGCCGT
>CAWKDT010000019.1:0-14035 GCA_963848445.1 Candidatus Dormiibacterota bacterium | reverse complement strand
CGCGCATGGTCCTCCCGACAGCACACCGTCTCTCGGCTGCCGACCGCGAAGGAACCGTTGTCGCTGTCATGACCCAAGTGCGGAGCCTGCGTCAGGTCGATGCCGGTCAGCGTTGCCCCCGCACGACCGGCCGCGCGAGCAACAACGTGAGCAACGCAAGCACGGCGAGCACCACAAACGGCAGCGTGAAACCGCCCGAAACACTTCGCAGGATGCTCACCGCAAATGGACCGGTCGCGGCGAGCAGGTACCCGTAGAAGAGCATCGAGGCCGTCAAGCTGCGTGCCTCGTCAGCGCTCGAGGTCGTCGCCAGCGGCACCGTCAGGGTAAGCGGAAAGATCCCGCCTGCGCCCACGCCCAGAAGGATGATCCACACCCAGGGGAAGGACAGCGGGCTGAGCGCGACAAGTATGAGGCCCGCTGCGGTGACGGCCGCCGTGACCCGCAGGCCGTCAACCAGCCGGCCTGTGCGCTGCACGAGCAGTGAAGCCGACAGCGCACCCGCCACCTGCATCGCCGTGAAGAACGAGAGCAGGAGCCCCGCTCGAACCTTCGACCAGCCAAGATCCTCGTACAGTGTGGCGAGCCACGCAAGCACTCCGTAGTACACGATGGACTGGAGGCCGAACAAGCCTGCTGCGGTCCACGCCTGGCGCGTCCTGCGTGGCATATACACCTTGAGCGCAACGGGACGGCGCGGGGACCTGATCGCGACCACGAGCCAGAGCAGCAGCGCCAGGACGGCCACCGCAGCCCAGATGGCCAGCGCTCCCCGCCATGTAGACGAGAGGCTCTGCGCGAGCCTCGGCGTCCCGAAGGCGGCGAGCCCCGCGCCCATGTTGATCCCAACCGTGTAAATGCCCGTCATGAGCGCACCGTGAGCGGGGAAATACTGGCGCACCACGGCCGGCAGCATCGTGTTCCCGGCGGCAATACCGCCGCCGAGAAGCACCGCGCTGAGGACGAGGGTAATTGGCGATGTTGTCCAGTACCGTACAGCCGTGGCGACGCCCACGATGGCAATTGCCACGACCACCGTGCGCTCCAGTCCAAGCTTCGCACCCACGCGCGCGCTCAGGGGTGAGGCGATCCCCATCATCACCACAGGCACCGTGGTGAGAAACGACGCGTATACCAGCGTGACGTCGAGGTCGTGGACCACCTGGGGCAGCACCGGACCCACCGATGCGATGCCCATGCGCAGGTTGAGGGCGAGGATGAAGATCGCGGGAGCAAGGAGCGCCGCCGGCAGGTGCGGTCGCGCCGGCGAGACGACGGCTGATTGATCGAGCGGACTCGGAATCGAGTCTTCCGTGGCGGTCACCGCTCGCGCCGTGTCAACCCTCCGCCGTGGCGGCGAAGCACCCCTCCGGTCGCTGCTCCGGTGTCGACGCCCTCGCGGATCACCTCGATTCCCTCGATAAACACGTGGTGCACACCCGCGCAGAAACAGTGTGGCTGCTCATACGTGGCGCGATCCATCACCGTCGACGCATCGAAAACGACCAGGTCTGCCCTGGCGCCGGGTTGCACGCGGCCTCGGTCGGTCATGCCGAGGCGCCGCGCCGGCAGGGACGTCATCTTGCGCACGGCCTCCTCGAGCGGGATCACACTCTCGTCGCGAGAGTAGTGACCCAGCACGCGCGCGAAGGTGCCGTAGCTGCGCGGGTGCGGAGTGCCTCCGGCCTCTGGGCTCAGCGTCCACCCGTCGCTGGCGACGGCGACCGACGGATTGCGCATCACTCTGCGGATGTCCTCCTCGCCGATTGCGGCGATCACGACTTCGATGCCGCCTCCCTCGTCGCGAAGCAGGTCAAGGAAGAGGTCGACGGGTTCGCACCTCTCAGCCCGTGCCAGCTCGGCGATGGTGCGTCCGGCGAAGCTGTCGCGGCGGCCGCTGTGGATCGAGGCGATGGTGACCGTCTCCGGTTCGAAGTCGCGCTTCGGGCGACCGTCTGTCGGACCTTCGAGCACCTCCACTCGCGCTGCTGACCGAATCCGGTCATCGCGCAACCGCTCGCGCATCGCGGCAATGCCACCCTCGAGCATCCACGTGGGCAGCAGCGCGGTGAGCGTTGTCGAGGTGGCGTTGTAGGGATACTGATCGAGCAGCACATCCATTCCCGCAGCCTGCGCAGCCGCGATGCGGGCGAGGGAGCGCTCGGTCAGCCCCCAGTTGCTTCGCCCCAACACCTTGTGGTGGCTGAGTTGCAACCCGGCGCCGGACGAGGCTGCAATCGTGAGCGCTTCCTCCACAGCAGCAAGGAGCGCCGGCCCCTCGTTGCGCATATGTGTGGCATAGAAACCGCCATGCTCAGCGGCAACAGTCGCCAGGGCGACGAGTTCCGCGAGCTCCGCATAACTCCCCGGCGAGTAGATGAGACCGGAGGACAGACCGGCGCACCCCTGCTCCATTGCCTCGGCGACAAGGCGCCGCATGGTGGCAAGCTGTTGCTCCGTGGGGGGGTGGCGCTCAAAGCCCATCGCCGCGATACGAATCGACGTGTGGCCGACGAGCATGACAACGTTGACTGAAAGCGGCAAGCGGTCGAGCATGTCCGCGTACCCGGCGGCGTCATGCCAGTCCCATTCCAGGAAGCTCCCGAGATGCGCGGTGGAGTCGCGCAGCAGGCCGGCCCGGGCGACGTCGATCGGGTATGGCGTGCTCCCGCAGTTGCCCATCACAATTGTCGTGACGCCCTGGCGCACCATCGAATCCGCGCGCGGATACTGAGGGAGCGTGAAGTCACAATGCGTGTGCAGGTCGATGAACCCGGGGGCGACGACAAGGCCCGTGACATCGACGACGGCCGCTCCGTAGGGCGCGGCAACACCCGAGCCCACTTCGGTCACGGCGCCGTCGCGGACAGCCACGTCCGCGACCCGTGCCGGCGCGCCACTCCCATCGATGAGCCGGCCACCGCGCAGTAGGAGCGAGCCGCCGCGCGGCGAAGCCACCTCTGTCCTTGTCAGGTGGTGGCGTCGGTGACGGATGTTGCGGCCGCCCGAGATGCTGTCATCCGCATGCCCCATTCGATATGGCGCTGAAACTGGACGATCATGATCGGGTGTAGGCCGCGCTTCTGGAGGCCTGCATAGTCATGCGTCGCAATGAGCTCTTTCGCCCCGTCGTCGACATCCGGGTACCGACCGAGCACCGCATCGGGGTCACCGAGGAACTCGACGAACAGGTCCTCGTCCTCCTGCATATCGTGCAGCAGCCGGTGGACGTGGAAATCACCAACCTGCGGGCGTGGGTACATCAGCTTGTCGTCTGTCATGTCCAGTCCTCTCTCTTAGAATTCGATGACCGCGTAGCCGCAGTGGCCGGAGTCCCAGTACGAGCGGCGCTCCGCCTGCACCCGGTCGCCTCTGGCTCCGAGAGCTATCGCCCACGTGCGGAGCTCTACCATCCCGATGGCGTCGAGCTCCGCGGCAGACATCGAGACGAGCTTCTCCACCTCGCCTGCCTCGAGCCAGCCGAGGACGCGATGATCCGCCGCGACATCGGGCGCGCTGAAACGATCGGTTCCGGGGAAGTGCGACATTCCTCCGGTCGACACGATGCCGACACGTGTGCCGGTGGCTTCGGCCCACGATGCGATCGCCTTGCCGAGGTCGTGGCAACGCCGAATAGAGGGCTGAGGGGGCACGTACGCGTTGACGACGATGGGGATCACGGGAGCTTCCAGCCCCTCCTCCACCATGAAGTTGAGCGGGACGAGGAAGGAGTGATCGAGAACCTCGTTCTGGCTGAAGGCCGGATCGAAACCTCGCTCAAGAAGGCCGTCGATGAGGCTGTTTGCGAGCTCGGCGCTCCCATTCAGCTCGATGCGGCGGCGATTGAACTGCGCGACGACGGGGCTGCCGGTGAACACCGTGAACTGGGGGACAAGATTCAGGAAATGGTTGTGCAGATGGTCAAGGGCGACGATGATGAGCGCGTCGACCTGATCCTCCTTGACACTTCGAGCGACCGCGCGATAGCCATCATGCATCCGGGCCAGCTCCGCCGGATCCTCCTCCTTTGGCTGTGTGAAGATCTGCGGCGCATGTGATACGCAGTAGCCGAAGGCGACCCCGCCCTTGCTGCTGATGTCGGCGGAGCGTACACCGCTGGTTGTGACCGTGGTCATATGGGTTCTCCCAATGCCGTGGATGCAGAGCCGATGGAGGCACGGGTCGCGATTGCGTTGGCGATGAACGCGTATTGCGCGTCGCCGGCGGTGAGTGGCGCACGCCCGCCCGCCAGGCCTCGCGGCCAGTGCACGTTCACACCGGCACTCCGCGCCGCGTCATGGTCGAGGCCACCGGGCGGCGACGCGATATCGACGACGAGGTGATCGCGCAGGTGGGCAAAGGCTTCGGGGGGTATCGCGCTCGTCGACGGAACAGTGTTGATGATGATCTCCGCCGTTGCCATCGCATCGACACGATCGTCATACGCCACAGGGGTCGCGCCGCACTGGCGTGCACGCTCGAGCCAACGCGGATGCCGGGCGGCGACCTGAGGCGCGCAGTGGGCACCCACCAGATAGTCGACGATGACCGCCCCGGTCACGCCATAGCCCACGACGAGAATGCGATGTTCGCGCAGAATACGCTGTGTCAGCTCGATCAGCAGACCCACGACCCCTTCGGCAACGCCGGTGGACAGGCGCGTTGCGAGTCCGGGATCATCCTTCAACTGAAAGATCTGAATGTTCATTCGGTTGGCGAGCTCATCGAATCTGGGGTTCGAGCGTCCCATGACGACACCGCCTTCGTGAGCGGCGGATTGCTCGAGCAGCGCACCGTCGAGCACGATGGGCTTGGGAGCGTCGGGCGCGTAGATCACGTCGCCGTTGAGACCTGGCGAAGGGAGCACGAGCCACTCGGTTCCACGTACGGCCTCGGCCAGGGTGGCCGCCACCCGCACGCCGTTGGACGCAGCGATCGCCTGGCCGTAGCACACCGCGTCATGACCATCGCTCGCCAGCCGCTGCGCGACGTGTACCTCGCGGCCGTCGCCGCCCAGGACGGCGACCCGATAGTGCCTCATAGCCTGACCTCCAAACGGGGCGTAGACGAGCCGACCGCCGCGTCGCATTCGGCCAGTGCATCTCGCAGTTGATTGATGTCAGCGGGCGCACAGGGCGCGTAGGGGGCACGGACCGCGAACGATCCTTCATACCCGCGAATCTGCATCGCCGCCTTGACTCCCGCGGGCTGTCCAATTCGCGCAAGCGCCCGCCGATAGGGCGCGAGGGCTCGGTGGAGGCGCTGCAGCTCCTCAAGATCATTCCGAGTCGCGCCCGTCACCAGCGCAAGCATCACCTCGGGGAACACCCACGCATTGGTCGAGGTCAGCCCATCGACCGGAGCCGCGAGCGTCAGGGCTGCACTGAGATCGGATGCGATGTAGATCCGTGCCCCAGAGCTGGCTGCGCGAATGGCTTCGACGCTGCCGAGGAGCCGGGCCAGGTCGCGCGTCCCCTGTTTGACGCCGACATATCCCTCCATGGCCATCACCCCCGCCAAGAGGCGGGGCTCGAGGTCATGCCCGAACACGGGGTTGTTGTAGACGACGAGCTGCCGTCCCACCGTCCTGGAGAGGTACTCGAAATGCCGCAAGACGTCACGGTCTGTGGTCTCACAGGCGAGCGGCGGCGCCACCATGACGTAGTCGGCGCCGTGGTCGAGCATGTTCAGAGCGAGACGCGCCGTCGCCTCAGCTGACAGCGATGCGGCGCAGGCCATGATCGACGCGCAGGCGCCGGTTGACCGAACCCGCTCGAGGATCTCCATTCTCTCGGCGTCAGTCAACGAGTGGAACTCGCCGTAGGCACCGGTGAGAAGAACATGATTGATCCCCGCTTTCGCAAGGCGCTCGACGTTGGCCGCCATGGCATGGGCATCGACCGAGCGACCGTCGGCGGTGAATTGAGTGGGGGCGATGGAATAGAGCGTCATCGGGTCCCGTTCGCCAACCGTCGTCATCGGCTACGTCCTCACGTGTGTAGCGTGGGGCAGCCGCCGGTGTGCCGCCGCCGACGCACCGAGATACAGCCGGCCGACTTCAGGATTGTCGAGGAGGTTCGAAGCGCGATCCTCAATACGTACCGTGCCGAGCTCGAGCACCGCCGCGTGATGGGATACTCGGAGCGCGGAGCGAGCGTTCTGTTCGACGAGCAGGACCGTGATCCCGTCCTGGCTCATGGAGCTGAGCGTGTCGAAGACGAGCGAGCGGCTCTTCGGATCAAGCCCCAGGGAAGGCTCATCGGCAAGCACCACCTTGGGTTCGAGCATCAATGCGCGCGCGAACTCGATGATGCGCTGCTGACCGCCCGACAGCGATCCCGCGTGCGCGTGATGAAACTGCCTGATAGTCGGGAAGCGCTCCTCGAGCGCCAGCGCCCGACGGCGAACCTCGCCGTTGTCTCGAAGGATGTAACCGCCCATGAGGAGGTTCTCCCAAACGCTCAGGGTCGGAAAAAGGCTCCGATCCTGTGGGACGTGCACGACGCCCGCCTCGAGAATCTGCCGTGGCGTCAAGCCATGGAGAGCCGTGCCATCGAGGAGGATCTCGCCGGACTGCACCGTGATGAGTCCACTGATCGCTCGCAGCAACGTCGACTTCCCGGCGCCGTTGGGGCCGATCAGGCACGTCATCTCGTGGCGGGGAACCCTCAATGTTGCGCCGCGCAACACCGTCCCGTATCCGTACCCGGAGACGACTTGGCGTATCTCGAGGCAGATGTCCACTAGTCTCCCAGATATGCGTCGAGGACGAGTTGATTCTGCTGCACGTCGTCCGGCGCACCGGCGAAGAGCGTTTTCCCATGGTCGAGTACGACGATGGGATCGCAGAGGCCCATGACGAATTCCATGTTGTGCTCCACGATCAGGAAGGTCAGGCCTTTCGCATGGAACTCTCGGATACGCTCGGTCATGAGATCGACCATGACGTGGTTGACACCGGCGGTCGGCTCATCCAGCAGCACCAGCCGAGGCTGACCCATGAGCACGGTCGCAAACTCCAGCAACTTCTGCTGGCCGTACGACAGCTCGCCCGCCTTGGCCTCGGCAAGACGGGTCAGCTTGAACTCCTCGAGAAGCGTCATCGCGTAATCCACGGTTGCACGGTTCGCCTTGGACATCCCCCATACGGCAAGGCCGCGCTTCGGTGCAGCCACGAGCAGGTTGTCGAGAACATCAATCTCCGGCAGCACGCGGGCGCGCTGAAACGTCCTGCTCATGCCTCCGCGGTACATCCTGGTCGGATCGGGACGGGGAATCCGCTTTGCGTCGAAGTGAATCGAGCCACTGTCCGCCGCCAGGTACCCGCTGAGCATGTTGAGCACGGTGGTCTTGCCCGATCCGTTGGGGCCGATCAAGCCCGTGATGCTGCCGCGGTCCACGCTGAACGAGCAGCCATCGACGGCAACGATACCGCCGAAACGTTTGCTCAAGCCGTCGATTTCGAGGAGCGGACCGCCGTTCATCGCGCCACCAACGGCGTGGGTGCGTCGCGTGGTGATTCCAGCTCCGCAGCCGCCGCCTCGTCGACCACTTGCTTTCGCCGGCGACTTCGGCGCAGCGCACGGTCGGCCAGCGTCGTCACCACTCCTCGCGGCAGGAAGAGCATCACCACGATGAATACGGCGGCATACGCGATCAGATACAGCTGACTGCCGCCGAGCGAGTACGCGAAGTACTGCTGAGCGGGAGTGAGGATGAGGGCGCCGACGAACGGTCCCCAGAGGGTCCCGATGCCACCGAGGTAGGCGACGAGGATGATGCCCATCGCAAGGAACTCCCCGTCGAACGCGAACTGTGGATATACCGTCGAGAGGTAGTACGCCCACACCGCCCCGGCCATCGCGGAGAAGGCAGCACAGCCGGCGAAGGCGGCGTACTTCGGTACGGATGTCGCAACGCCGAGGCCCCGGGCCTTGTCCTCGTCCTCGCGAACCGCGAACATCATCAGTCCCAGGCGGCTCCGTCGCACATAGGCGCACGCCAGGAGGGTCAGCGCAAAGACGACGAGCATCGCCCAGTAGAAGTACTCCTCGTATGTGCCTGGCGGGAACGGTGGCTGCGGCACCTGCAAGCCGGGCGCCCCGCCGGTGACGGCGGTGAGGTTCAGCGCCATGTACTGGAGGATGATGACCAGCGATATCGTGACGATGATGAAGGGGAGACCGCGTGTCCTGAAGGCGATCCAGCCGATCGGCAAGCTGAGGATCGCCACCGCGATTCCGATGACGGGGACGAGGGCGAACGGCACAAAGCCGTTGCCGATGCCGATGTGCTGAAAGGTGAGCGCCAGCCCATACGCTCCGAGCCCGAAGAACGCAACGCTACCGAGCGATACGTAGCCCGTGTATCCACCGATGAGGTTCCATGCGGAACCGAGCACGGCATACATCAGGGTGAAGATGCCGATGTTGACGATCCAGCTCTCGGCGCCGCTGAACGGGAAGAGTGCAAGCAGAGCGATCACGCTCAGACCGATGAGCAGCCCGCGGTGAATGCGCGCCTGACGCTTCAAATGGCGCCCCGGGTGCGCAGACCGAAGAGTCCCTGCGGGCGGGCGATGAGCACAATGATCAGGAGCACATAGAAGGGCACAGACGACCAGGCCGGCGACAGCTCCGCCTGGACCAGCGACTCAGACAGGGCGAGGATCACGGCGCCCGCGATGGCGCCGGCGTTGCTCCCGAGACCGCCGATCACGCAGATGGCCAGGAGCCGGCCGATCAAGTCGTAGTGACTCGCAGGGTCGAAGCTGCTCACGAGGCCGAACATCGCGCCCGCCGCGCCGGCGGTGGCCGCGCCGAGGCCAAAGGCAAGCGCGGCGGTTCTATCGGTGTTGACGCCGAGCAGCTTCGCGGCGGACTCGCGCTGCGAGACCGCGCGCACCGACCGACCGAACTTGGTCCGGGTCAGCAGCAGGTACATGCCAACCAGGATCGCCACCGAAAGCGCAAAGGCAAGCGCCCGCACCACCGGGATCTCATATCCGGCGACCGTCCACGAGCTGTTCTGATACGAGGTGAGGATGCCGCGAAAGTCGGTGCCGAAGATGAAGCTGAGGATGCCCTCGAGCCCGATCGCCATCGCCCAGGTCATCAGCAGCGACAGCCGGTGCGCGTCGTGCCGAATCGGCTTGAGGAGGAACGTCTGGAGCGTGAAACCGATGGCGAACAGCAGGGGTGTCGAGACCAGGATCGACAGGAAGGGGTCGATATGCAGGTAGTTGAACAGCGTGAACGCGACGTAAGCGCCGCACACGACGAACACGCCCTGCGCCATGTTGATGATGCGCATGGTGCCGAACGTCAAAGTCAGCCCACTGGTCATCAGCGCGTAGAGGCCGCCCGTCAGGACGCCGAGGATGATCGCCTGGATGAGAAGGTGCACTGGATATCGTCCCCCGCTGCTCGGCTACGGCCAGACCGGCTTCGGAATGATTGGCGCCAACTCGGCAAGGTTCGGTGGGTAGACGATTGTCAGCTTGCCGCCGATCCACTCCTCGAGGAACTGGCTTCCCTTTGGAGCACCGTACTGATCGACGCTGACCATGCCGACGACCGTCTGGTAGCTGCCCTGATGGAGCGTGGCAATGATTGTCTGATTGTCGATCTTGCCGGTCTTGGCGGCCACGGCCTCGATCAGCTGGCCGACCGCGTAGGTTTCGGCCGAGGTCGAGTCGATTTCACTCGGGGTGCCACCGAACTTTGCGATGTACGCCTGCACAAACGCGGTGTTGCCGGGAATCTGAGCGCTGTACGTCCAGACATCCGACGTGAAGATGCCCTGCGTGTTCTGCGCACCGACGTTCTTGGGGAAGTCAACGGGATTCTCCGGACCGTTCGTCATGAACAGGAACTTCGGGTTGAACTTCTGCTGAATCATGGCCTGCACCTGGGCCCAGCCGTCGGCGTCCTGGGATCCGCTCACCACCATATCCGGGTTCGCGGACGCAACTTTCGCGATGACGCCGCCAAGGCTGGTGGTCTCGGCCGGGTAGGTTGCCGAGTACACCGTCTTGATCCCAGCCGCTTCGAAGCGGGTTTGGAGCGCTGCGGCCGCGGGCTGCGAGAACGGATCGTCGAGGGATGGATATGCCGCGGTCTTGGGGCGCTGGTCCGCGGGGAGCGACAGGATGTAGTCGCCCCAGACCTGCGCTCCGTTGATGGCGGTGGCCGGTCCGGCGTCGATGAGATTGGGCAGATGCGCGGCGAATACGGACGGCCCATTGCCCGCGCCTTCGACGAACGCGTAGCCATACCGGTTGGCGACCTTCGCCGCGGCAAGTGTCAGCAGGCTCGAGTACGGTCCGAAGACAAGGTCGACCTGATCACGGCTGATGAAGTTCTGGTAGTTGGTGACGACCTGCGTCGGACTGCTCGCGTCATCGGCGAACGTCAGCTTCACCTGGCGGCCGAGGATCCCGCCCTTCGCATTGACGTGGCTGGCCCAGAGTTCGTATCCGAGCTGCGCGGCTTTGCCCGTGTTCGAGAAGTCGCCCGTCAGCGATACGGAGATGCCGATCGTGAGTGGCCCCTTGGTCGCACCGCTGCTCGAGGTTGGTGCCGGCGTGCCGCACGCGACGACCCCGGCACAGAGCCCGACAGCCAGTGTCCACGAGCGGAGCCGCATCCCTGTTCTGAGCATTGTTTCCCCTTTTGCCGTACGTCGTGTGGCGCCGGGCAAGCGCCCGGGCGCGACCAATCAGCGGATGTCAGACCGCGGTTTGTGCCTCGTCCTTCAGCGCGTCGAGCACCATGTTCATCACCTTGTCGATGTGGGCGAGCATCTCCGT
The DNA here is from genome assembly GCA_963848445.1 of Candidatus Dormiibacterota bacterium. Classification (GTDB taxonomy): domain Bacteria; phylum Chloroflexota; class Dormibacteria; order Aeolococcales; family Aeolococcaceae; genus Palsa-851. The sequence continues at coordinate 3,225 of CAWKDT010000019.1, read as the reverse complement.
CGCAGCTCGCTGCGCCTCGTGGTCACGAATCGCGCCGGCGATGCTCACATGCTGGCGAGCGCAATCGACTGAGTCGCCCGTGACGGGGACATCACGACGGCGCAGGGCCCAGGTGAGGGAGAAACTGTTCTCAACAAGCTGGGTGAGCAATGGGTTGGACGCCGCCCGTGCGACCTCGCGGTGGAATTGCGCGTCGAAATCGCGGAAGGCCCGTGCATCACCCGCTTCCGCACTCACCACCGACTGCTCGGCGATGCGCTGCAGATCCGCGACTTCCTCGGGGGTGGTCCGCGTTGCCGCCAGCCGTGCAGCGGTGAACTCATGGCCGCCACGGACCTCGTAGGCGTGACGGATGCGATCTCGAGACGGCGTCACCACGCGGGTGCCGCTGGCCTCGTTCTCGACCAGTCCGACGGCCCCAAGCCGGAGCAGCGCCTCTCGGACCGGGGTCTTGCTCACTCCGAACTTCTCAGCGAGCGCCGCCTCGGACAGCCGGATGCCGGGGGGCAGAGCCTTGGACACGATCGCGTCGCGGATGGCGTCGTAGACCTGCTCAGTGAGGCTGTGACGCTGAAGATCGATCGGCTCCATCGCCGATTGACTGTCGTGGATGACCGTGATCTGTGGCACGGGCAGCAAGATACGATATTCCGCGTCTCAGATGCAATATCTCGTACATCATCTCCCGGCAGCCCGGAGCACAGCCTGGCCGGAGCCCCCGCCTGCCTTCCCACGTGCCATCGGCAGGCCGCGCGCTAGCATCTCGCCCACGCCTGATGGCTGATCTCACGCTGCCGAACTACCCGCTCCCCCGGGGTGTCCACCCACCGCTGCGGTCCCCGGACTACGCGTCCACGCGCCTGCGAGCCCCGCTCAACGATCTGCGATTGATGCCCCAACGCCTGACCGAGGTCACCGGCCCACTGCTGGGCGAGGGCCGCGTCGGCTCCGGCGACAACGACCTCACACGCCAGCACTCAGGCGAGCCGCTCGGTCAACGAATCGTCGTCGCGGGACGCGTGTCGGACGAGGATGGCCGGGCGATCCCAAACACGCTTGTCGAGGTGTGGCAGCCGAACGCCGCCGGCCGGTATGCCCACGCGTGGGATCAACACCCGGCGCCTCTGGACCCCAACTTCACCGGCGTGGGACGCTGCCTCACCGACTCCGAGGGACGCTACCGATTCATCACCATTCGACCGGGTGCCTACCCCTGGAGGAATCAGCCCAACGCGTGGCGGCCCGCACACATCCACTTCTCGCTGTTCGGCCGTGCCTTCACGCAAAGGCTCGTGACCCAGATGTACTTCCCGGGCGATCCCCTCTTCATCCAGGACCCAATCTTCAACTCGATTCCCGACGCGGCGGTCCGGGAGCGCCTGGTGTGCCGCTGGTCGCCGGAGCTCACCGAGCCCGAGTGGGCACTGGGATTCGAGTGGGACATCGTCCTCCGGGGGAGCGCGGCGACGCCCTGGGAGTCTCAGGAAAGCCGATGACGCTTCCCTTGACGCCTTCGCAAACCGTGGGGCCGTTCCTGGCGATTGGCTTGACCTGGAGCGACGGCCCCTATGTCGTCCCCGACGGCAGCCCGGGAGCTATCCGAATCAGTGGGCAGGTGGTGGATGGCGCAGGCGATCCGGTCCCTGACGCCATGATCGAGACGTGGCAGGCGGATCCACAGGGCCGTTTCGCGCATCCGGATGACCCCAGGGCGGCGTCGACTTCGAGCTTTCGCGGCTTCGGCCGGTGCAGTACCGACGATGAAGGCGTTTTCGCGATCGTCACGCTCAAGCCCGGCCCGCTGCCAACCGGCGACGGCCGCCTCGAATCGCCTCACATCAACGTCTCGATCTTCGCACGAGGGCTGCTCGACCGCCTGGTGACACGCATCTACTTTCCGGATGAAGTCGCAGCGAACGCGACCGATCCGCTCCTCAGCTCCCTCCCTGAATCCGCGCGTCACACCCTGATCGCGGTTGCGGACGGCACGAATCTCCGTTTCGACATCCGTCTCCAGGGCGGTGACGAGACAGCATTCTTCGAGCTGTGACCGAGAGGCCCATACGTGTGCAGAGGCATCGCAGTCGGCATGCGTGATCCGTGCACATCGGGCCGAGCGGCATGAGGACGCGGCTTCTGGGACAGGGACTCGTCGTTTCCGCGCAGGGGCTCGGCTGCATGGGGATGTCGGACGCGTACGGACCTGCCGATGATGCGGAGTTGAGGGCCACCATCCATCGCGCACTTGACCTCGGGGTCAGTTTGATCGATACCGCGGATATGTACGGCCCGTGGACGAACGAGCGCCTGGTCGGCAGCGCCATCGCGACGCGACGCGGCGAGGTGGTGTTGGCCACCAAGTTCGGCAACGTCCGCAACGAGAAGGGCGACTTTCTCGGCATTCGCGGCGACCCGGAGTACGTTCGCACGTGCTGCGAGGCGTCCCTGCGGCGCCTCGGCGTGGACGTGATCGACCTCTACTACCAGCACCGAGTCGACCGCACGGTACCGATCGAGGAGACCGTCGGTGCAATGGCTGAACTCGTGCGCGCAGGTAAGGTTCGGCACCTTGGACTCTCCGAGGCCGCGCCCGACACCATCCGCCGCGCCCACGCCGTTCACCCGATCACCGCCGTCCAGACCGAGTACTCACTGTGGAGTCGTGAGCCCGAGCATGAGCTGCTCGCCGTTATTCGAGAGCTCGGCATCGGGTTCGTGGCGTACAGCCCGCTCGGCCGAGGATTCCTGACGGGGCGTTTCCGCTCCTCGGAGTTGGCTCCCGGAGACAATCGCGGCCGCTATCCAAGATTCCAACGCGAGAACATCGAGCGCAACCTGGTTATCGTCGACGTGGTGGAGGCAGTCGCGCAACGCCATAGGGCGAGTGCCGCCCAGGTCGCGCTCGCCTGGGTGGCACAGCGGGGTGAGGACATCGTGCCAATCCCCGGGACCAAACGCGTGCGCTACCTCGAGGAGAATGTCCAATCTCTGGACCTCTCGCTGGATTCAGCGGACGTGGCGGCCCTGGATGCGGCTGCCCCGATCGGGGCCACCGCGGGCGATCGTTACGCGGACATGGGCTCGATCGATAGGTAGCCATCCCCGCGGGGCGGGAGGAGCTGGAACCTCCGACACGCTGATCCAGAGTCCCTTTCGGGTGCAGGACCGTGGCGATGGACTGCGTGTTCGCGTCTTTGGTCATCGCCTACTGGGGGTGATGGCCCG
>CAWKDT010000018.1:0-60725 GCA_963848445.1 Candidatus Dormiibacterota bacterium | reverse complement strand
GTGGGCGCAATAGGGATCGAACCTATGACCTCTGCGATGTCAACGCAGCGCTCGTACCAACTGAGCTATGCGCCCCTGGCTCGCCACGGGCAGGCGGGAGCGACGTCGATGATACCAGCGCCCGATGCCACCCCCCGCCGAGGGGTCAGACCCAGGCGACCGGCTTCGTGGCCTTGCCGGTGGACTGAGCGGCCTTGAGGTCGTCGCGAGTCACCTCGACGCGCAGGACCCCCTCGCATGCATGGCAGACGAGGTTGAACGACTCGGGCCGCACGATCTGGCGGGCAATAGCCTGCCGGTGCCCGCAGCACTCACAAGTGACGACCGCTCGCATGATTCCTCCGCCAGGCCCGGCAGTCCGGGCCGCCGGTCGGAGGATGTCACCGAGGCCCGCGCGCGCCGGTCATTCCACGGGTTCGCGACATCGTCGTTGCAGCGCCGTGATCAGGGGTGGTGCGCCGCCGGTTCGCTCGGTGTGTGATCCGGCTCGAGGACGGCCAGCCGGTGCCACCCGAACAATCGGACCAGGACGGCGATGGCGATGAGGATCACGCCGAGCGCTGCGACCACGCGATCCACGCCGATCAGGTCGGAGATGACGCCGGCGAGGAGGAGCGGTATGGCCACCGCCGCGTTGATCACGGTGAAGATCCCGCCGAAGATGCGGCCCCGACTCTCGGTGTCGGTGCGCTCCTGGAGCACGGTGAACGCCGGGATCATGATGGCGCCGAGCGCTGACCCGAACATCACCGCGACCACCACCGCGAGCGGGACCATGAGATCCGCGAGCCCGTGAGTGCGGAGCACGTCGGGAACGATGCCCATGATGAGCAGCGACAACCCGGCGACGCTGATCGCCGCGACCAGGGTCTTGGCACGGGGGAAGTTGGAGCGCACACCGAGCAGTGCCGCGGTCGCGATGAGTCCGAACATCGCCGGCACGAGCACGATGTACGTCTCGTCGTCGGATCGCTTGAGCACCTCCACGAGATACACGGGTCCGAGCGCGAAGATCGTGAAGACGACGACGATCGCGAGGGCGAGTTGATACAGACCGAGCCGTAGCGGTGCGCTCGCGCGCAGGATGGCGACACCGTCGCGCAGCTCGCGGAGGATGTTCTGCGACGCGTCGCTCTTGGTGCGGTTGGCGCGCAGGCTCACGCTCACCTTCCACACCGACAGGGCAGCGAGACCGAACAGGCCGGCCGCGATGTAGAACGGCGCCTGGTTCCCGAAGAAGCCGATGGCAATCGTCGCGGCCGGAACGCCGAGCACCAGCGTGAGGATGACCGTCGTCATGAAGAGTGACGTCGCCTCGGTGATCTGGTTGCGCGCGACGAGCGTCGGGATGCTCGCCGCCTCGGCGGGCGCGAAGATCTGACCGGCCGAACTGAAGAGGAGCGTCACGACCACGAGCGGCCATGCCTGCCCGCGGAGGAATGGGAAGAACTGGAAGATCGGGATGAGGAGGATGAGCGCGCCGCGCACCACGTTGGTGCCGATCATCAGCGCGCGCTTGTCGTGACGGTCCGCGTACACACCGGACGGCGCGCTGAGCAGGACGCTCGGCAGCGTGTACGCGATCATCAGCACCGACTGCAGCGAGGCGCGCTTGGTGAGCGTGTACATGAACACGAGCAACGTGAACATGAGGAACTTGTCGGCCAGCTGCGACGCGAGCTGCGCGCCCCAGAGATAGCGGAAATCGCGCCGGCGCAGGACGGCGATGAATCCCTCGCGCTGATCCGAAGCCGTCGGGATGACCGGACGGCTGGCATGCAGTGGCGCGACCGCGTTGTCGTCCTCGTCGGGGGCGGTGCTCGGGGCGTGCTGCATCAGTGCGCCGCGGCCCTCACTCGGGCGACCGCGCCGGCGAGGAGTTCCCACTCATCGAGGCGAAGCGTACCCGGCCGGCGGCCCGGATCGATGCCCGCGTCGGAGAGGATTTCGCTGGCGGCGGGGACATCGTTGTCGAGAGTCCGGGCGAGCCCGTTGCGAAGCGTCTTGCGTCGCGATTGGAAGAGCGGCTTCGCGATGGCCAGCATCGAGGCTCGAGCCCTCGCATCGACGTGTGCGCGGGGCACGATCCGCACGATCGAGGAGTGCACCGCCGGGGCCGGGTCGAACGATTGCGGCGGGACGTCGCGGAGCCGCTCCACCTCCGCAAGTGAGCGGATCGCAACGGTGGCGAGGCTCCAGTCGCCCGGACCGGCAGCGAGCCTCGCGGCCACCTCGCGCTGGACCAGAAAGACCTCGCGTGCCGGGGGGAGCTCCAGCTCGAGGAGGCGGGAGAGGACGATCCCCGTGATCTGGTAGGGCAGGTTGCCGGTCGCAAGCCACCCGGCGGTGAATCCGAGCCCAGGGGGATCGACAGTTCGCGCGTCCTGCTCGAGCACGCTCACATTCGCGTGGGTGCGCTGCGTGATCTCGGTGCCGGCCACGCACGCCGGGTCGACGTCGATCGCGACCACGCGGCCGGCGCGCTCGGCGAGTGCCCCGGTGAGCGTGCCCAGGCCGCAGCCGATCTCGAGGACCTCGCTCTGCGGCCCGGGATCGAGGGCGTCGACGATCGCGTCGAGCACCTCCCGGTCGACGAGGAAGTGCTGGCCGAGCCGCGTATCGCGGCGCAGGCCGACTCGGCGCGCCACCGCGGTGACCGTGCCGGGGTCGGTCAGGTCGATCGGGCGACGGTGCCGGCCGCCGGGCGCCCGATCAGTCACTCGCGGCCGGGACTGGCGCCGGAAGGCCGAGGACCCGCCGCGCGGTGGCCGTCGTCGCGGCGCGCACCTCCTCGACCGCCACACCCCGCAGGCGTGCGACGGCCGCGGCTGTGATCGCGACGCGCTCCGGCAGGTTGGTCCTGCCGCGCTCCGGGGCCGGGCTCAGGAAGGGCGAATCGGTCTCGACGACGAACCCGTCGCCGGCGACGGTGCGCGCGGCATCCTGGATCCCCTCGGCGCGAGGGAAGGTGACGATGCCCGAGAAGGACGCGATGAACCCGTGGTCGGCGCAGCGCATCGCATGCGCCGGCATCGCCGCTGAAGCAGTGCATGATCCCGCGGGACCCCGTGACATCCGCCACGGCGTCGAGGACCTCGTCATGGGCGTCCCTGTCGTGGATGAGCACCGGCTTCGCCGCCGTCCGGGCGAGCTCGAGCATGGCTCGGAACGATCGCTGCTGGATGTCGAGTGGCACCTCGTGGTACCCGGCGCGGAAGAACAGGTCGAGGCCCACCTCCCCCACCGCGACCGCCTTGGGGTGCGCGAGCAGCTCCGCGAGCGCCTCGAGCTCTCGCGCATCGGGTGGGCGCTGCTCGTGGGGATGCCAGCCGCAGCTGAAGTACACGTTCGGGTGGTCGTCGGCGATCTGCCTGTTGCGGTCGGTGTCGTCGAGGTTGAGGCCGACGGACACGATCTGATCCACTCCCGCCGCAGCTGCGCCCTCGAGCGCGGCCGCGAGGAGCCCGCGCTCGTCGAGGAGGACGAGGTGGCAGTGCGTGTCCACGAGGGACGGCGGATTCGAGCTCAGGCTCGCGCTCCGACCAGGACGGTGCACTCTCCACGAGGCGGGCGCGCGGTGAACTCATCGACGAGAGCCGCGGCGGTGCCTCGGTGCAGCGTCTCGTGGACCTTGGACAGCTCTCGCGCGACGACCACCTGCCGCTCCCCGAGCACCGGCGCGGCGATGCGCAGCGTCTTGACGAGGCGCATCGGCGATTCGAAGAACGCGAGGGTGCGATCCTCTCGCAACGCCTCCTCGAGCACGCGCACGAGCTTGCCCGACGTGCGGGGCAGGAAACCGAGGAAGCAGAACGCGCTTGCCGGCAACCCGCTTGCAGCAAGCGCGGCGGTCAGCGCGGACGGTCCCGGGATCGGCGTCACCCGGTGGCCGGCGTCGAGCGCCGCGCGCACGAGCAGCGCCCCGGGGTCGCTCACGCCCGGCGTGCCCGCATCGGTGCAGAGTGCGAGGGTCTCGCCGCGGTCGAGGCGCTCGAGGAGGCTCGGGATCCGGCGCCGCTCGTCGAAGGCCGGGAGCGACAGCACCGGCCGGCGGAGGCCGTTCGCGGTGAGCAGCTTGGCCGTCCGGCGAGAGTCCTCCGCAACCACCGCATCGCACTCGCGGAGGACGCGGAGCGCCCGCATGGTGATGTCCTCGAGGTTGCCGATCGGCGTTGCGACCACCGCGAGGGTGCCGGTGGAATCGCTCACCGGCCCCAATCCCGCGGATAGCGGAACTCACGGTCGATCGTTCGATCGCTCAGTTTCGCGATCACCGGCGGGCGCCGCTTGTACTGACTGCCCCGGACCCGCTCCATCACGCTGGCGACGTCGGCCGGATCGAACCCCAGCGCGACGACCTCGGCCCGGTTGCGACGCTCGTCGACGAGCAGGTGGAGGATGCCGTCCACGACGGCATAGCGGATCCCGAGCTCCTCCTCGTCCGACTGGCCGGCCCAGAGATCGGCGCTCGGCGCCTTGGTGAGCACGCTGTTGGGAAGGTCCATCGCGCGCGCCAGCGCGTAGACCTGGGTCTTGTAGAGGTCCCCGATCGGGTTGAGCGCGCTCGCCATGTCCCCGAACAGCGTGCCGTAGCCGAGCAGCAACTCCGTCTTGTTCGATGTCCCGAGCACGAGCGCTCGCTGCGCCATCGAGTGGTCGTAGAGGATCGACATGCGCTCGCGCGCCATCTTGTTGCCCCGGCGCGTGCGGTCCGCATCGGGGAAGCGTGCGTAGTAGTCATCCACCTGCGCCGAGATGTCGATCACCTGGGCGACGATGCCGAGGCGGTCACACACCGCGTGCGCGTCGAGCGCGGACTGCGGGTCGCTCGTCCGGTACGGCATGAAGATCGCGGTGACGTTCGCGGCGCCGAGTGCGGACACCGCGAGCGAGGCGACGAGTGACGAATCGATTCCACCCGAGAGCCCGATCACCACGCGGTCGAAGCCGACCTTGCGAACCCCGTCGGCGATGAAGCCGCGAAGCAGGCCGGCCACGAGGCCCGGGTCAATCGCGAGCGTGTCGGCGGCGGAGTTGATCGGTCTCGGCGTCGTTGACATCGTTTCGCTCGTCGCGCAGCAGCGGATACGCGACGCGGGTGCGGCGCAGCGCGCCGCGCTCGAGAGTGTGGAGCAGCAGGGCCTCGTCGGTTCCAGGGGGGTCGCCGATCACCGCGCCGTCGGGACCGACCACACGCGAGCCGCCCCAGAAGGCCACGCCGTCCTCGAACCCGGTCCGGTTGCAGTAGATCACGTAGCTGGTGAAGAGCTGCGCGTAGGTGCGCGTCATGGCGTCGTAGCTGCGCGCGGTGCCGAGCGACTCCCCCTGCAGCACGCCGCGTCCGGGCGACGCCGACGGGCAGATGAGCAGGTCCACGCCCTGGCGCGCGAGCAGTGCGGCCGCCGAAGGGTGCCAGAGGTCCTCGCAGATGAGCATGCCCGCTCGCCAGTGGTCGCGGGAATGGCCACCGAGCGGCACATCGAAGGCACGGAACCGGTCGCCCGCGGCGACGTACCGCTGCTCATCGAACAGCCCGTAGGTGGGGAGATACACCTTGCGGTGCACGTGCAGCACCTCGCCGGCGCTGATGTAGATCGACGCGTTGTGGAACTGATGGCGATCGCTTTCGAGGATGAGCCCCGCGACGACGTCGATCCCGGCCTGACGTGACGCATCGCGAAGCGAGCCGATCTCCGCCGAGTCCAACCGCAGCGCCACCTCGGGCACCTGGTCCTTGAGGAAGTACCCGGTCACGGACAGCTCCGGGAACACGACGAGGCTCGCCGCCCGCGAGGCCGCCTGGCCGATGATCGCGAGGTGTGACGCGAGGTTCGAGGCCACGTCGCCGAGCTTCGGATAGCACTGAGCCAGCGCCACCACGACCGAGCCTGCGGGGTCGGGTATCTGCTCGGGTTCGTCCCTCGGGTCGGTGGTGCTCGCCGCCGGCGAGGCTGCGGCCTCTGGCATCAGGCCGGTTCGAGATCGTTCGAGGACCATCGGTCTGATTCTCCCACGCTGCCGGGCAGCGTCCCCGCATTCACGAAACCGTCGACGAGCGCCGGGACCTGATCGAGGGGCGCGAGCGCGATGGGCGCCGGCGGCAGGGCGCGCAGGAATCCACTCCCATACTGGCGCGTTCGCAGGCGGGGATCGCAGAGCACCACCACCCCGTGGTCCGAGGCACTCCGGATCAGGCGCCCGAAGCCCTGGCGGAGCCGGAGCATCGCGACCGGGAGGATGTATTCACCGAACGGGTCACGGAGGTGGTCGGACCGAGCCCGGACCAGTGGGTCGGTCGGCACCGGGAACGGCAGCTTGTCGATCACGACGCACCGCAGCCGGTCGCCCGGGATGTCGACGCCCTCCCAGAAGCTGCTCGTCGCGAGGAGGACGGTGCGGGGATCCGCGAGGAAGCTTCGAAGGATCTGACGCCTGGTGCCGTCGAGCCCCTGGGCGAGGCTCGCGATGCCGCGGGCGTCGAGGCGATCCTGGAGCAGGCTCCAGACGCGTTTCAGCGGGCCGTAGCTCGTGAAGAGCACGAGGGTGTGCCCGTCGAGATGACCGGCGATCCCATCGATGAGCGCGGTCATCTGCAGATCGTGCGCGGGATCGTCGTATGCGGTCGCGTCCTCGGGCAGGATGCAGAGAGCCTGGCGCAGGTAGTCGAACGGCGAGGGCAGGCTCAGCTCGTCGGCCGCCGACCCGATCCCCACCCGCGCACGGATGAAATCGAAGGTGCCCGCGACCGAGAGCGTGGCGGACGTCAGCACAACGGACTCCGCGGGGTCGAACAGGGCCTCGGCCAGCGGCCCGGAAACATCGATCGGCGCCTCGTGCAGCTCGGCCTGCTCCCCGCGCATCTCGATCCAGGCAACCATGCCCGCTCTCGGACGGCAGAGCACGTGGTCGATCGCCGCCGCCAATCCCGAGAGCGCGATCGACGCGTACTCGAGCTCGTCGTCCACACGGTCCGGCTGGGGCAGCAGCTCCGCCTGCACCGCCCCGGTCATGCCGCTGACGATGGCTGCCGCGGTGCGCTGCAGCACGCCGACGGCGTGGATCGCGGAGCGCTCGACCAGGGCGAAAGCGGAGTCGCCGCGGACACCGTCTGAAAGACCGACGCGTCCGTTCGAGGGGTGTTCCCCTCCAAGCCTGGCGGCCATGAATCCCTTGGCGTCGCCGAAGAGCCGGTGCCCCGCTTCGCGGCAGCGTTCCAGGTCCGTCCCGAGCGTGCTCCCGGGCATTGCCGGCAGCCGGTCGAGCACGAGCGCCAGGTCGGCGAATCGCACCGTCGCTCCGAGCTGCTCCGTGGCGACGGCCTCGAGGTGATGCGCCTCATCGATCACCAGTGCCTCGTGCGGACCGAGGACCTGACCCTGACGCTCGGTTCCCGCGAGGAGCAGCGCGTGGTTGCTGACAACAATGGCCGCATCCGCGGCGTCGCGGCGCGCGCCGACCATGAAGCACCGCGCGTTCGGCCAGTTCGCGCATGCGGGTCCGAGGCAGTCCGTGACGTCGGACGCGACGCGGCGCCACAGCTGCTCCTCGTCTCCGGTCAGGAAGACCTCCGAGCGGTCGCCCGTGCTGCTGTTCGCGAGCCAGGCGAGGAGCTTCAACTTGAAACGGATTGCCGCGATGTCGGGCGCGTCGCCCTCGACGTCGGGCGTCGCGAGGAACCGCTGCCAGCGGCGGAGGCTGAGGTAGTGATTGCGGCCCTTCAGCACGGCGACCGAGAGGGGCCGGTCGAGGAGGCTGATCACCGCGGGCAGGTCGCGATCCGCGAGCTGTTCCTGGAGGTTGACGGTGTGGGTCGCGACCACCGCCCGCTTCCCGGATCTCGCCGCCCACAGCGCCAGCGGGACCAGGTACGCCAGCGACTTGCCGACCCCGGTGCCGGCCTCGACGAGCAGCCGCCGTTTGCGTTCCAGCGTCTGGCCGACCGCCACCGCCATCTGCACCTGGGCCTCGCGGTACTCGTAGCGGTCGTTCGCCGCGAGCGGTCCATTCGGGCCGAGGAGCGCAGCGGCGGCGGTCGCGACGTCGCGAGCCGCGCCTGCCGGCGCCGGATGGCTGGACCGCTCGATCGCGGGGCGAACCCGGATCGGCGCCTCCAGATCGATCAGCGGGGGTGCCTCCACGCCGGGACGGTGCATGACGTCGGTGAGGAAGCTGGCAAGCGGGCCGGGAGCCTGGGCGGCGACCCTGCGCATCTCGGTCCGCGTCGCCTCGGGCAGGGCGCGGCCGGCGCCGACGAGGAGGCGGAAGAGATCGCCGGTGGCCTGCGCGTCGCTGAGCGCTCGGTGGGGTCGATCGTGGGTGATCCCGAGGCGGCGGCTGAGGAGCGGCAGGCTGTGGCTCTCGAATGTGGGGAGCAGGATCCGGGCGAGGTCCAGGGTGTCGTAGATCCATCCGGCCGCGAACGAGTTGGTGAGCAGCGAGCGCAGGAAGAGCAGATCGAACGTCCCGCCGTGTGCGATGAGCGCTGGCATCACGGCAGAAGCCGGCGAATCGCGAAGCCGCCTCGGCGGGTGGCGGAGCGCCGCGCACGTCGGCGTCGGTGAGCCCCACCAGGCGCTGAATCGCAAGCGGAATCGGCATCTGCGGATCCACGACGATCTGGAGGTCATCGACCCGGCGAAGGGAGGCGTCGTAGCGGACCGCCCCGATCTCGAGGATCCGGTCGCTCCGTGGTGAGAGCCCGGTCGTCTCGAGGTCGAACGCGACCAGGTGCCCGGGATATGCCGCTCCGTCGATCACGCGGCCGGCGGGCTCCCCCCGGCGGGAACCATCGCCGGCCGCGCCGGGCGGCGCTCGGCCGGCAGGAGCGCGATCACGCGCTCCATCATCGCGGCGGCGGCCTCGCGATTGGTCAGGCGCTTGCCGTCGCTTCCGTGCGCGGGGAGGTGAAACGGCTCACCGATCCGGAGCTCGACGTCGGCGGGACGTGGCATCCACGACCCCTTCGGGATCACGCGCTCCGAGCCCCAGCTGGCGACCGGGACGACGAGTGCACCGGAATGGCGCGCGATGAAGCCGGCGCCGGCGTGGGTCTCGCCGAGGAGCTGGCCGTCCCACGACCGCGTCCCTTCGGGGTAGACGAGCAGCACGTGTCCGCCGGCGAGCACCTCGAGCGCGTGGCGGAGCGCGGTGCGGTCGGCGCTGTCGCGAATCACCGGGAAGACGTGGTTCTGGCGGAAGAGCCACCCGAGCACGGGGTTGGCGAAGAGCTCGCTCTTCGCCATGTAGAAGACGTCGAGGCGCGGGATGAAGACACCGGTCAGCGGAGGCTCGACGGTACCGACGTGGTTGCCGACGACGAGCACCGCGCCGCTGTGCGGAATGTTGCCCATGCCTCGGATGCGCAGGCGCCGGCCGAGGACGATCCACGCGAGCAGCCGCACACCCATGCGGACGACCGCGTAGATCACCGGTGCGCACCTCCGGCCGCCGCCCACAGGTCGAGCGCTTCGTGCACCACCTCGGCGATGCCGAGCAGCCCGGTGTCGAGCACGTGCGCGTCGTCGGCGGGGCGCATCGGGGCGGCGGACCGCGTGGCATCGAGCCGATCGCGGGCGCGCACCTCGCCGTGCATCAGCCGGCTGTCGACATCGATCTCGGTGCCGCTGCCTCGCAGCTGCGACGCGCGCCGCCGAGCCCGGACCTCCTCGGTGGCCTGCAGGTACAGCTTGAGCTGCGCCTCCGGAAACACCACGGTGCCGCAGTCGCGGCCGACCGCCACCGCCCCGTTCGCCCCGAGCGTCCGCTGTGCCTGGAGCAGCGCCGCGCGAACCTCGGGGATGCTGCTCATCGCGGCGAGCAGCGGCGCATTGGCGGGGTCGCGAAGCGCAGGGCCGGCCTCGATACCGTCTACTCGCGCGCTGCGGTCGCCGCCTTCGTGGGTCGGATCCGTGTCGATGACGACCTCGGTGGCGCGCGCGCACGCGATCAACGCATCGCGGTCGTCGGGAGCGATGCCCGCGCGGGCTGCGGCGACCGTGACGCCGCGATAGAAGAGCCCGGTGTCGACGAGCGGCAGCCCGAGGGTCATCGCCATCTGGCGCCCGAGCGTTGTCTTGCCGCTCCCCGCGGGACCGTCGATGGTGACGATCGGAGGAGTCACTGCGTGCGGCGCGATGGTGCGCGCATACCTGGCGTGCCGGCCGGCAACCCGGCCGCGGCGCGGAGCGACGACAGCTCAGCCTCGCGAAGCGGACGCGCCTCCCCCTCGGGAAGGCTCCCGAGCTCGAGCGGGCCGACGGCGATGCGCACGAGATCACGGACCTCCAGCCCGATTGCGGCGAAGAGACGGCGCACCTCGCGCTTGCGACCCTCGCTCATCACCACCTCGACGGCCATCCCATTGCGCGACCGCTTCGCCTTGAGCGCGCGCGCAGGGCCGTCCTCGAGCTCGACCCCGCCTGTCAGCTGCTCGAGCTCGCCGGCCGAGACGGAGCGGTCCACGGTGACGCGGTAGCGCTTGGTGACGCCTCGGCGCGGGTGCGAGACGGCGTGGGCGAGGTCGCCGTCGGTGGTGAGCACCAGCAGCCCGCGGCTGTCGGCGTCGAGCCGCCCCACCGGGACGAGCCCCGGAACGGGATCGATCAGGTCCATCACCGTGCGCCGCTGATACGGGTCATTGCGCGTCGTCACGACGCCGGCCGGTTTGTTGAGGACGATCGTGACCGAAACCGCACGAGCGGGAATGCGATGTCCGTCCACGAAGACTCGATCGACCGCGGGCCGAACCGTCGAGCCGACCGTGCTCACGGCGCCGTTCACGGTCACTCGTCCGGATGCGATCAACAGGTCGGCGCCACGTCGCGACGCAACCCCGCGCCGCGCGAGGAACCGGTTGAGCCGCTCCGGCGGATGCGCGCTCACTCGAAATTCGGAAGCGCCACGCTCTCGGCGACCGGCGGAAGGTCCTCGATGCGCTCGAGGCCGACGAGCTGCAGGAACCGGAGCGTGGTGCCGAAGAGTTGCGGATGCCCGGGACTGTCCTGACGGGCGACCTCGCTCACCAGACCACGCTCCGATAGGTGCTCGAGCACCGCCTCGCAATCGACGCCCCGGATTGACTCGATCACCGCCTTGGTGACCGGCTGGCGGTAGGCGATGATCGCGAGCGTCTCCATCGCGGCTCGGCTCAGCCGCGACGGACGCTCGGGATGGAGGGCTCGCTGGACCGCCCAGGCGACCTCCGGACGGGTGACGAGCTGGAGCGAGTCAGCGGAGCGCTGGAGCATGAGGCCCCTGCCGCGCAGCTCCATCGCGAGGACGCCCGCGGCTCTGGAAACGGCGGCGGGACTCCGCTCGAGCGTGGCTGCGGCCTCGGCGATGCTGACCTCGCGTCCGAGGGCGAAGCAGAGCGCCTCGAGCGCCGGGGCGAGGTCCTCCGGCTCCGCATCCGCCGTGGCCTCCGGCACCATGGCGCGCCCGAAGACATCGAGCACGAGCACGTCATCCACGTGCGGTCACCGTGATCGGTCCAAAGGCGTCGTGTTGCTCGACGGTCGCCTCGCCGCGCTTGAGCAGCTCGAGGAGCGCGAGGAAGCAGGCCACGGCTTCGAGCCGGCTCCGCACACCGGCGAAGATCTCCTCGAAGTTGAGCCTGCCGAGGCGCAGGCGCTCCTGGAGCAGCACCACCTTGTCCTCCACCGAGTAGGTGACCGCGACGGGAAGTGGCTCCGCGTCGACCAGTCGCTCGAGGACGGCCCGGAACGCCGCGGCGAGTCGCTCGGGCGCGATGCGCAGCCGCTCGACCGGGATCACGTCGGTCGCAACGAGCCCGAGGAAGCTCCGCGTGCCCTCGGTCACCGCTTCCGCGAGGAGCGCCTCCGCCGCGGCCTTGAACAGGCGGTACTCGGCGAGGCGCCGTCCAGCATCCGTTGACGCGTCCTCCTCCGGTTCGATCGCGGCTGCAGACTGATCGGGGAGCACCGCGGCGGCCTTGAGCGCGACGAGCCGGGCGAGCAGGGCAAGCACGTCGGCCGTCGCGCGGAGGTCGCCGCGCCGCTCCGGCGCCTCGAGGGCGCCGCGGGCATCAGCGATCACCGAGCTCACGGTCAGCTCGGTGAGGTTCACGTCACCGCGATTCGCCCGCGCGACCAGCTCCTCGAGGGTCCCGTGGAATCCGGGCGCGTCCACGGTGATCGCGGCGGTTCCCGCTTCCTCCCGTTGCATGGCTACATGGTACGGACGCCGGGGACACCCCGATCGGCGGCCGACCCCTCCTTCAACAACTCGCCGGCGCGAGCGAGCGCCGCCTCGGTCACGCGACCGGACATGAGCCGGGCGATCTCGCGAAGGCGCGTATCCCCGTCGACGGGCCCGGCTGTTGCCTCGGGTCCTCCCGGTCGATCGCGTTTGGCGATGGTGAGATGTCCGGACGCCCGCGCCGCGATCTCCGGGCGGTGGGTGACGGCGATCACCTGCCGGGTCTGTCCGATCCGGGCCAGCACGTCACCGACCCGCGCCGCGGTCTCACCGCCGATGCCGGTGTCCACCTCGTCCAGGACGAGTATCGGGGCGTCGTCCTCGCTGACCACCGCGCTCAGCGCGAGCGCCAGACGGCTGAGCTCACCTCCCGATGGACCCTCGTCGAGCGGCATCGGCACCGAGTCACGGTTTGGGGCGAGGCGGAAGTCCACCTCGTCCACCCCCGACGGGCCGCATCGCACCGGGGTTCCGTCGCCGGTGTCGACGCCGTCGACGTCGAGGTTCCGGCTGAGCACGATGCGAAATCGTGCATGAGGCAGCTCGAGCGCATGGAGCTCAGCGGTGACCGCCCGCTCGAGCCGGCGCGCGGCCGCTGATCGCGCTTTGCTGAGAACGGCGGCGGCAGCGCCCGCGTCACCGCGGCGGGCGGCGGCCTCGGTTTCGAGCTGCTCGATGAGGCCGGTCTCCCCGTCGACGCTCGTCACCAGCCGGCTGGCTCGATCGAGCTCGGCAATCGCGCTTTCGAGGGAGCCGTGTCGCCGGCTCACCCGGGTCAGCGCGTCGAGCCGCTCCTCGACCGCGACGAGCCGGGCCTCGTCGACACTGATCGTGCCGGCGTGGCGCCGGGCATCGAGTGCGAGCTCGCGAAGCCGCTCGAGCAGCTCGCCGGCCGTCTCGAGGATCGACCCGAGGTCGGGATCCACCGTGGCGAGGTCGGCACCCGCGGCGACCGCAGCGGCGAGCGCATCCGCCGCCGATCGCTCATCGCCGCCGCTCGCCTCGGCGATCGCCAGCGCGGATGCCGAGATCCGAGCCGCGTGCCGCAAGCGGAGACGCTCGGCCTGCAGCGCGGCATCCTCCCCCGGCCGGAGCGCCATGGTGCCGAGGTCATCGACGAGGTCGCGTGCCCGCTGCAGCTCCGCGGCGCCCGTGCTTGCGGCCCGGTGCGCCGCCGCGGCGGAGTCGGTCGCCGCGCGCCACGCGTTCACCGCGGCGGCGGTGGCGGCTCGCGCGGCGGCGACGTCCCCCCCACCGAACGCGTCGAGCATGTCGCGCTGCCACGCTCGCCGGAGCATCCGGTGGCTGGTGCCCTGGCTGGTCACCTCGACGCACAGATCGCCGATCTCGCGGAGCACCGCCTGGGAGACGAGTGCTCCGTCGACACGGCACATCGCCCTCCCCGTCGCCGGCACCTCACGCGAGAGTGTGACCAGGTCGTCGTCCGCGATCCCGAGCTCAGCTCGGCGCGCTCGAAGACGCGGGCTCGGATCGTCGAAGACCGCCGCCACCCGTGCGGCGGGGGTCCCGGCTCGCACCGAGTCCGGGTCCACACGCCCGCCGAGCGCCACGCGAAGCGCGTTGACGCACATCGACTTGCCCGAGCCGGTCTCCCCCGTGAGGACGGTGAAGCCCTCGTCGAAGGAGAGACGCGTTTCCTCGATCACCGCGAGGTTGCTGATGCGCAGCTCACGAAGGGCCATGGGTCCCTCCCGGGGCAACGTCACGACCCGAGCGTGAGGGGACGTCGTCGAACGGCTCCAGCAGCAGGTCCTTGTGCGGGATGCCGTACCGGAACTTCTGGCGCAGGCGCGACTGAAACGACGGGGAGTCGACGAATCGGACCACCTCGAGGTCGGGACCGGGCCGCACCCGCACGCGGCCGCCGTCAGCGAGCCATGCCACCGACCGGCCGTCGGCAGCGACGAACACGTGACCGCGCTCGACGCTCACATCCACCTCGAGCTGCTCGGGGATGACGACGGGACGGCTGATGACCGCGTGCGGAGCGAGTGGAACCACGACGACGGCGCGGACGCGAGGGTCCACGGGCGGGCCGCCGGCGCTCAGCGCATAGGCGGTGGATCCGGTCGCCGTCGCGACCACCACGCCGTCGGCGTCGAACTCGCCGAGGAGGTCGCCGTCCACCTCGACCCGCAGCCGTACGACGTTCACATCGCGGGCGCGAACCACGATCTCGTTCACGGCGAGCACCCGATCGTCCGCGTCGCCGACGGTCGTCTCGAGCAGCGAACGCTGTTGGGTCGTGTAATCGCCGGCCGCGAACCGGCTGATCGCCTCGGGGAGGGCACCGATCTCGACGTCGTTGAGGAACCCGAGCCGGCCGCGGTTCACCCCGACAACGGGGATCGCCCGAGGTGCGGCGAGGCGGGCGCCGTACAGGAACGTGCCGTCGCCACCGAGCGTGACCAGGAGCGCGGTGGTCGCCCCGTGCTCCGCCATCGCGGCCTCGGGGTCGTCGAGCGCGGTCCATGTCGCGAATCCGCAGGCGTGCGCGCGCGCGACGGCGGCCTGGACCGCGACCTGCTCGCCCGGGTGGAGGAGGAAGCCGATGCTTCGCTGCGGCGTCATGCGTGGCTCCCGCCGGGCGGAGGCGAGTCGACGTACCTCAGGCGCGCTCCGATCAGCCACTCGAGGTTGCCCTTCGCACCGCGGACCGCTGATGGGATCGGAGGCTGGGTGACCGCTCCGAAGGACGTCTCGAGCCAGGCCGCGAACTCGCGCGCCGCCTGCTCCGCCGCAGCCTCATCGCGGACCACGCCGCCCTTGCCGACCGCGGCGCGGCCGAGCTCGAACTGGGGCTTGAACAGCGCGACGAGATCCGCGCCCCCCGGCGCGATCAGGCGCAGGACAGGCCCGATGACAAGACGCAGCGAGATGAAGGAGAGATCGAGCGTCACGAGTTCCGGCGCGGGGCCGGAGAGCCTGTCCAGGGTGCGGAGGTTGGTGCGGTCCATCACGACCACCCGTGGATCCGACGCCAGACGCGGATCCAACTGGCCATGGCCGACATCCACGGCGTACACGAGGGACGCCCCACGGGAGAGGAGCACATCGGTGAACCCGCCGGTCGACGCCCCGGCGTCGAGGCAGGTGCGGCCGGTGCAGGCAATGGCGAAGGCGTCCAGCGCCGGGGCGAGCTTGAGCCCTCCCCTGCCGGCCCACGGATGATCACGCCCGAGGACCCGGATCGAGGTGGCGTCGCCCACGCGCTGATCTGCGCTCGACGCGCGTGCGCCGTCAACCTCGATGAGCCCCGCGGCGACCAGCGCCTGAGCGCGCTCGCGGCTCGGCGCGAGCCCCCGCGAGACCAGTTCGAGGTCGACCCGCCGGCCTGGCGACACCGCAGTCATGGTCCCCATTTATACCACATCTCTGTGTATTCGCACCGTCAGAAGGGTACGTCGCTCGGATCGATGCTCGGTCTTCGTGCCGGTGCGGCGGGCGCCAGCGACGAGCGCAGTTCGGGCGGCGATCCGGCGGCTTCGAGCGGGCGCTCGCCGATCCCGCCGTCCGCCCCCACCACGAGCTGACTCACCCGCTGTTCGGTCCGCTCGAGGAGGTCTGCGCAGTGCTGCGCCAGTTTCGCGCCGCGCTCGTACGCGCCGATCGCCTCCTCGAGCGCGACGCTGCCGCCCTCGAGCTTGCCGATGAGCGCATCGAGCTCGGCAAGTGCCGCCTCGTAGGTCATCGCGCTGATGTCGTCCTCCGTCGGTGTCATGGATGGCTCGGTTCGCTGACGGGATCGTACATCTGTTCGCTCCGGTCCGGGAAGACCGCGTCGACCGTGCTCTCGAGGCTTCCGTGGCGCAGCACGGTACGCAGGCGGCTGCCGGCCGGGGCGGTCGCCGCGTCGGTGATCACCCGGCCGTGCTCGTCGGACGTGATCGAGTAGCCGCGCTCGAGGGTCCGGTGCGGCGAGAGCGCGGCGAGCCGGGCGGACCGGGTGGCGAGCGCGGCCCGGCTCGCGACCGTGACACGCACCGCCGCCCCACGCAGGCGCTCCGAGGCTCGCTCGAGCCGCATGCGCTCGATCTCGACGCGACGCGACGGGTGCGCGACCGCGAGGCGGGAGGTCTGCTGGTCCAGCGCGCGACGCTTGATCGACGCCTCCTGCATGAGCGCCTGACGGAGGCGCAGTGACGCGATCCGCACGTGGTCCCGTCGCGCCGCGACCGCCCCGGTGATGGCCAGCGCGAGACGGGCATGCCGGGCGGCGACGTCCTGCCGCAGAACCGACACGTTCGGAGCGACGAGCTCCGCCGCCGCGGACGGGGTTGCCGCGCGGCGATCGGCCGCGAGATCCGCAACCGTCGTATCGGTCTCGTGCCCGACGCCGGCGACCACCGGCAGACGCGTGGCGCGGATGGCACGTGCGAGCGGCTCACTGTTGAACGCCATGAGGTCCTCGAGAGACCCGCCACCACGCACGAGGAGGATGGCGTCCGCATCGCGAACCCGATCCGCGCGCTGGAGCGCTCGCACGAGCGTGTCCACGGCGCCCTCGCCCTGCACCGTCGCCGGCGACAGCACCACCCCGATGCACGGCGCGCGCCGCGCGATCACGGTGCAGACGTCTCGCAGCGCGGCGCCACTGCGCGACGTGACCACCACGACGCGCCGTGGCAGCAATGGCAGCGCGCGCTTGTGCCGCTCGTCGAACAGGCCCTCGGCACTCAGCCGCTGCTTCAGCTGTTCGACGCCGAGCGCGAGCGCGCCGACGCCGCTCGGCTCGAGGCGGTCCACGTACAGCTGATATCGACCCTGCTGCTCGTACAGCTGGATCGAGCCGTGGGCGACCACCTTCATGCCGTCGGTCGGACGGAACGGGATCAGCTGGGCGTTCGCGCGAAAGCACACGCACGCGACGGCAGAGCGCGAGTCCTTGAGCGTGAAGTACAGGTGACCCGAGACGTGCGCCTTGAGGTTGCTCACCTCGCCCTCGACGAGCAGGTCCTCCAGCTCCGGACGCGCTGCGAGCGCATCCCGCACGAGCACGGTGAGGTCGCTCACCGTGCAGGTGACGGGTGTCACACCCGCTCCCGCGCGACGTGACCGAGGACACCGTTCACGAACTGCGCGGCCTCGTCGCCGGCGTACGCCCGCGCGAGCTCGATGGACTCGTCGATGACCACCGCGACCGGTGTCGATTCCATGTACAGGAGCTCGAAGGTGCCGAGCCGGAGCACCGCCCGTTCGACCTTGCCGAGGTCGATGAGGCTCCAGTGCTCCATCGCCGCGCCGATCGCCGCGTCGATGGCGTCGAGGTGGTCGACGCAGCCGACGACGATCGTGCGCGCGAACGTGACCACGTCCGCGGTCGCGCGCAGGTCGCTGCCCTGATACCGCAGGGCGAAGTCAGGATCCTTTGCCGTCCCTTCGATCTCGAACAGCACCCGGAGCGCCAGCTCGCGGCCGCGCCGCCGCCGGCCCGTGCCCGAGGCGGCCGGGGTCACGCGAAGGCGACCTCGCTGACGAAGACGTTGACCTCCTCGACGCGCAGGGCGAGCATGCGGTCGATCGCATCGGCGACGCGCCGCTGGACCTCGGCTCCGACGACCGGCACGTTGCCGCCCGATTCCATCACCACGTAGAGGTTCAGGTAGAGCGCGTCGTCACGCAGCTCGACGTTCACCCCCCGGTGGGCGTGCGACCGCCGGACGATCCGCTCGAGCTGCCGGGCGCCGGGCTGATACATGGCGTGGATGCCGGGTACCTGCAGTGCGGCGAACGCCGCGATGGAGGCCACGACCTCGTTGGCGACGCGCGTGGTCCCGAGGGAGGCGCGCCCGTTGGTGGCGGTGTGGAGCTGCATCCGGTCGGGTTCGCGCGTGTCCATCAGGCTCGCTCGAGGTAGCGGCCGGTCCGGGTGTCGACGCGAATGCGGTCTCCCTGGTTCACGAAGAGGGGCACATCGACGCCGAGACCGGTTTCGACGACCGCGGGCTTGAACGATGCGTTTGCGGTATCGCCCCTGAACCCGGGCTCTGACTGCGTGACCTCGAGCACCACGGAGGTGGGCATATCCACGCCGAGGACCCGGTCGTCGAACCGCAGCAGAAACAGCGAGTCGTTCTCCTTCAGGTAGTCGACGGCGCTGCCGAGCTGTTCGGGGCTCAGCGTGATCTGATCGAAGGTGGTGTTGTCCATCACCACGTAATTGTCGTTGTCCTTGTAGAGGTACTGCGCCTCGGTCCGCTCGATCCGCACGCGGCCGAACTTCTCCTCGGGCCGGAACGTCTCGTCGGTGACCGCCCCCGTGGTGACGTTGCGCAGCTTGGCGCGGACCACCGCGGTGCCGCGACCCTGCTTCATGTGCGAGAAGTCGATGACCTCGAACAGGTCCCCGTCGCGTTCGACGGTCGCACCGGGCCGGAGGTCGGAGGCGGTGATCATGCGATGCTCCCAGTGGTCGGCGAATCCTCCAGCAGCTTAGCCAGTCCTTCGACTGCGAGGACGTAGCCGTGCAGTCCGAGCCCGGTGATCACCGCGACCGCGGCTTCGGCGGAGAGCGAGAGCCGGCGATACGTCTCGCGGGCCAGGATGTTCGACAGGTGCACCTCGACGACCGGTGCGCCGAAGGCGCGGAGCGCATCGGCGAGCACGACGCTCGTGTGGGTGAGCCCCCCGGGGTTGACGATGCAGCCGGCGCTCCGGCCTCGCTCCGCCTCGAGGAGGTCGACCATCGCGCCTTCGTGATTGGTCTGCTCGCAGCGGACCTCGAGCCCCAGCTCGCCGGCGCGTGCCCGGACCGCCGCCTCGATCTCGTGCAAGGTGATCGAACCGTAGATCCCGGGCTCGCGCTCTCCGAGGCTCGCGAGGTTCGGCCCGTTGAGGAGCAGGATCCGCTTCATCACGCAAGCACGCTGTCGAGCGCTTCGCGCACCGTGGGTTCTGGCACATGCTGGCCGCAACGCGGGCTGCCCTTGGCCTCGAGCAGGACCCAGCCGAGGCGGCCGCCGATGGTCTTCTTGTCGGCGCCCATGTGGCCGAGCACCCGGTCGGGGTCGAATGCGACCGCTTCGCCGAGCCCGAAGCGGCTGATCATCTCGTCCTGCCACGCGATGTCCTCGGCCGGGCAGCCGAGGTGGCGGATGCTGAGAAGCCCGGCAGCTCGCATGCCGATCGCGACCGCCTCGCCGTGCAGCAGGGCGTCGCCGAAGCCCGCCGCCGCCTCGAGCGCATGGCCGATCGTGTGACCGTAGTTGAGCACCGCTCGCCCTCCTGTTTCGCGCTCGTCGAACGCCACGACCTCGGCCTTGAATGCGGCACACGTGCGCACGGTCTCGGTGAGCGCCACCGCGTCGCGAGACAGCAGCCTGTCCGAGTTCGCGTCAAGGGTTGCATCGAGGGCGGCGGTCTGCCGCGTATCCGTGATCATCGAATACTTCACCACCTCGGCGAACGCCGAGCGATACGAGCGGTCGTCCTGGGTCGCCAGCAGGTCGGGGTCGCAGATCACCGCTCGAGGCTGCCAGAAGGCTCCGGCGAGGTTCTTCCCACGGGCGAGGTTGACGCCGGTCTTGCCGCCGATCGCGCTGTCGACCATGGCGAGCAGCGTGGTCGGCACGTTGACCCACGCGACCCCGCGAAGGTAGGTCGCGGCCGCGAAACCGGCGAGATCGCCCACGGTTCCACCACCGAGCGCGACGATGCAGTCATTGCGCTGCAGCCCCGCCCCAGCGAGGCGGCCGAGCACTCGACCCGCGGATGCCCACGTCTTGATCGCCTCGCCGCCCGAGACCGGGAGCTCCGTCGTGGCGATCCCCGTGCTGCGCAGCGACGCGACCAGGCGCTCGGTCGCAGTGCGAACCGCGCGATCCGCGATCACTGCCACGCGCGACGCGCCCGCTGGAATGTGCAGGACGACATCGGCGAGCGCGCCCGGCCGGACCTCGACGTGGTACGTGCCGTCGTCGACGCTGACGGGCACTCCCCCTTCGAGGGCGGCGGCGATGCGCGCGGCGACCGTCTCGGGCGGGTCGTCAGACGGCACGTGGAGGTGAGCCACCGCCTGGTGCGCCCCGGCGCGGCTCGCGCGGAGACGCGGGATGCCCGTCACGGCCGAGCCACCGAGCAAGGGCCGGTCCGCGGCATCTCCGAGGCGCTGCACGAGCACGACGTCGGGCGCGTCGAGCCAGACGACGCAGCACTGATGCACGAGCATGCCGTGCGCGACGGGCGACGTGACGAGCCCGCCCCCGCATGCGATGACCATCGGCTCGGTGCGCCGAATCACGTCCTCCATGGTCGCGAACTCGATCTCGCGGAACGCACGCTCACCGTCCTCGGCGAGGATGGCGGCCGGGGTGCGTCCCGATGCGGCCGTGATCTCGTCGTCAAGATCAACCGCAGTCCAGCCCAGCCGCTCGGCGAGCAGTGGCGCGATGGTGGTCTTTCCTGATCCCGGGAGGCCGACCAGCGCGATGCGCGTGATGCCGATCATCGCAGCCGGCGGACAGCGCGACGATGCGCTGCGGCGGCTCGCCGGAACTCCGCGACGCTGTCACCACCGAACTTCTCCAGCGCCGCCGCGGCGAGCACCCATGCGAGCATCGCCTCGGCGACGACGGCGCCGGCGGGCACGACACAGATGTCACTGCGCTCGTAGTGGGCGTTGATCTCGTCACCGCTGCCGATGTCGACGCTGCGCAGCGGGTGCAGCAGCGTGGAGATCGGCTTGAAATGAACCAGGGCCCACACGGGTTCGCCGTCGCTCACACCGCCGGCAAGCCCACCCTGGCGATTGGTGAGGTGGTGGAACCCCTGCTCGGGATCCCAGCGCGGCTCGTCGTGCACGGCCGATCCACGCGACTGCGCCGCGACGGCGGCGGCGCCGATCTCGACTCCCTTGACCGATGGGATGCTGCACATCGCCTGCGCGATGAGCCCGTCGAGACGCCGGTCCCACTGCACGTAACTGCCAAGTCCGGCAGGAACATTCGAGGCGACGACGTAGGCGGTGCCGCCGAGCGTGTCGCCATCCTCGCGTGCGGCGTCGATGGCGGCGATCATCCGCTCCGACGCGGCGGGGTCGGCACAGCGCACCGGCGAGCGCTCCACCTCGTCCCAGGCAACCTCGCACCCGGGCGCGGGGACCGCCACATCGCCGATGCGGACCACCGAGGAATGGACGTCCACGCCGATCGAGTTGAGGAGAGCCCGCGCCACCGCACCGGCGGCGACCCGCGCCGCGGTCTCCCTCGCGCTTGCCCGCTCGAGGACGTCACGCGCATCGGTGAAGCCGAACTTGAGGACCCCGGCGAGGTCGGCGTGGCCGGGGCGAACCCGCGTGACCCGCTTGGACCGGAACCCGCGCGCCTCGACCTGCATCGGACCCTGCCAGTTCTGCCAGTCGCGGTTCTCGATGACCAGCGTCACCGGCGAGCCCAGCGTCTTGCCACCGCGCACGCCGCTGACGATTCGGGCGGTGTCGTGCTCGATCTGCTGGCGCTTGCCGCGCCCGTGACCGCCCTGGCGCCGGTGCAGGTCCGGATCGACGGCTCGCCGGGCGTCGAGCGCCAGTCCCGCCGGGATGCCCTCGACGATGACGGTCAGCTGCGGGCCGTGGGATTCGCCGGCGGTGAGGAAGCGAAGCATCTGGCGAACGATTGTATGGGTGGCCGGGCTGCCGTCCCGCTGCGAGCGCCCGCCCGACGCTGATTTGTCCGTGCCGGGTCCCGGCCGGTCCCGAAGACTCGGATCGATGAACAACGCCGTCGGGGTCCGAGCGGCCGCAGCCGAGCATCTCCGCATCGCGCGCCTCCTCGAGGCTCACGGCGACGCGATCGGCGCGGTCCTCGCCTATCGAGAGGTCATCCAGGACGGCGTCGAACCCGAGGCCGCCGAAGCCCGCCGGCGCGTGCATCGGCTCGCGAGCCGGGCCTGGCCGGCCGGCCCGGACTGACGCTCTTCCGGTTCAGATGCCGCCCGGCGGCCGTGTCTGGGTGCCCTCGGTGGGAGCGTTGATGGTGGTCAGCAGCTCGTTGTAGAAGGCCTC
Source organism: Candidatus Dormiibacterota bacterium (assembly GCA_963848445.1). Classification (GTDB taxonomy): domain Bacteria; phylum Chloroflexota; class Dormibacteria; order Aeolococcales; family Aeolococcaceae; genus Palsa-851. Next base: position 38,488 of record CAWKDT010000018.1, on the reverse strand, counting down.
GGCCTTCGGGATCCGGTGCAGGATCTCGCGCCCGTCGCGCCCCGCGGATTCGATCTCGATGTCGCCCGCGCCGATCAGCCGGTCACCGAACGGCCGGTGGATGACGGTGTTCTGGATGCGGTCGAGCGGGATCGTCTCCGCCGTCCGCGACAGGATCCCGCCCTCCATGATGATCCGGCGGTCGGTGAGGTGATACGTGGCGAACCGCCAGCGGAGCACCCAGAGCCCGGCCCATCCCGCCGCGCCGACGATGATCACGAGCCCGACGACGGTCTTCACGGTCGTGATCGACAGGCTGCCGATCTTCGAGGGGATGACGGCGTTGAGCACCACCACGACCGCCACGATGACGATCGCCGCAAGCACCCGGCCGGCGACCACCGACCAGTGCTGGCGGACCAGTGCGATCGATCGCTCTCCCTGCATCAGCGGAGTGGGCATCTCTTACCTCAGCAAACCCCATGGCCTCGTGCGGGTCACGGGCCGACGTACAGGATGAGGGCCGCACCCGCACACAGGAACGGACCATAGGGTATCGGGTCCTTGAGCTTGCGGACGCGAGTCACGAGCAGTGCGATTGCCACAGCGCCGCCGAGGAAGACCCCCGCGATGACCGCGTACACCGCGCCGAGATGGGCCCCCGTCGGTCCGGCGCCGGTCACCGCACCGACCAGCGCGCCAAGCTTTGCGTCGCCGAGCCCGATGCTCCCTCGCGAGACGAGGTTCTGGATGAGGAAGAACAGCGCCACCCCGACGGCGCCGATCAGCGAGCTCGTCAGCGTCAGTCCCGCGGACCAGTCGCTGAGCGCCAGCGCCACGAGGATGCTCGGGTACGTGATCACGTTGAGGATGAGGCGGTGCTTGAGGTCGAAGTTGACGATCTGGACGAAGACCGCGATCCAGAGCAGGTGGATGAGCAGGCCGGTGCCGAACGGCTCGTGCGCGGCGAACGCCCCGAATCCGATCGCGCCGAGCACGGGTGACAGCCGGTGTTCCAGCCACGTCCAGCCATAACGCTCGCCCGCCCACGGCCGGACCTCGGAGGGCTCCTCCCCCGCCTCGGTGGCGCGCGCCCGCTCCACGGCGACATCGCGTTCGTACTCGATCCGTTCCTGGCGCTCCTCGTCCTCGAGCTTCTCGAACCGTTCGAGTGCGACAGCAAGCCAGCCGGATCCCAGCCCGATGACGCCACCGGCGATCGTGATGCCGGCGACCTCGAGCGGATTCATGCCGGCACGGCCTTGAGCAACGCATCGCGGACCGCGCGTTCCGGAGCGGCCGTGCCGGTCCAGACCGAGAAGCTCAACAGTGCCTGCTGGAGCAGCATCTCGAGACCGTCGCTGGCGCGGTGTCCGGACTCCAACGCCGCGGTGACGACGTCGACGGGGCGTGGCGCATAGCGGATGTCGATGACGGCACACCCGGCGGGCAGGGCCCGCGGCTCGAGGGGCAGCGCGTCCAGGCCCGCGGACGTCGCGTTGACGACGATCGCCGAATGCGCGCCTTCGCGGGCGATGGCATCGGGCTCCCATGGAACCGTGGCGATGTCGCCGGACCCGTGGAGGCGTTGCGCCAGGGTGTCGGCGGCCTCCTGACGCCGCGCGGCGACACGCAGCCGCAGCAAGGGCACGCGCGTGAGTGCCAGCGCGACGGCCGCCGCGGCGCCGCCGGCTCCGAGGAGGAGCGCCGTCGCTCCCTGCCGCGGCCACATGTTCCGGTTGCTCAGCGCGAGCTCGAAGCCGTCAGCGTCGGTGGTGCACCCGATGAGGCGGCTGTCGCGGACCGTGATCGTGTTCACGACGCCGAGCGTCCCCGCGTCACCCTCGAGGCAGTCGCACGCCGCGGCCATCAATGCCTTGTACGGCGCCGTCACATTGCAGCCGGTGTAGCGACCTTCGCGAAGCTCACCGACGAACCCGTCGAGCTCCGCGGGTTGCACGTCTCTGAGCACGTACGTGCCCTTGATGCCGGATGCATCGATCGCTGCCTGGTGCATCACCGCGCTCGGCGATTGCGAGATTCCGGCGCCGACGAGACACAGGCGCAGCTGCGGCTCGGTCATCGCCGCGAGGTGGTGGCGATCCGCCGGGAGTTGAGCCAGCTCTGCAGGAGCACGGCCGCGGCGACGGCGTCGATCACCTCGCGACGCCGCCGGCGCCGGACCCCGCTCTCGATCAGGGAGCGCTCGGCGATCACCGTCGTGAATCGCTCGTCCCAGAGCTCGACGGGCGTGGCGGTTCGCCGCTCGAGCTCGGACGCGAACCGGCGCGCCTGCTCCGCCGCCGGACCCTCGGTGCCGTCGAGCCGGCGCGGCAGGCCGATCACCACACGTTCCACCCGGCGATCTTCCATCTCGCGTTCGAGACGCGTCCACATGGTGCGCGAATCGTTGGGGAGTGTTGACACCGGCGATGCGACGGTGCGCGTCTCATCCGAGACCGCGAGACCGATGCGGACCGAACCGACGTCGATGCCCAGGACGCGGGTGGGGCCGGTGCCGTGCCCGGCCGCCGTCATGAGGAGGTCGACGAGGGCGAGACGAAGTTCTCGATGATCTCGATGCGGGAGGCGAAGAGCGGAAGGTAGAAGAGCTTGAAGGGCGACTCCGAGACCTGCACGTTCCGCGCCTTCGGCAGGATGCCCTGGACGATCTGCTGGGCGCTCCCGGGGTTGTGACCGGTGAGCTTCGCCTTGAGGGTGTTGAGATTGACGGTCGGCTGGCTGAAATCGGTCGCGGAGCAGGAGAGGACGACTGTGCCGCTGGTGCTGGCCTGTGTCACCGTGCACGGCGGCGTGCTCAGCTTCCCCGGCGCGAGCTCGTCACCCTGCTTGACGAGCTTGTCGAGGTCCGCGATCACCGCATTGCGGACGGTCACGGGATCGTAGATCGCCGCGACCGCGCTCGCGCTGATGGTCACCTGGGTTGCCGCGAACTGGGTGCCGGCTGAGGTGGGAAGCTTCGGCGTGACGCTGAAGCTGATCGTCTTGCCATTTCCTCCCGGGTCGACCGCGAAGGTCTTGCCCGCCGCCTTGGCCTGCATGTCCGAGTTGAGCTGATCGGTGAGGACTGCCTCGACCTGCTGCACCTGCGCGGTCCAGTTGGCGATGTCGGTTGCGCTGGCGGACGTGGCCTGCCTGGCGTCGGTTCCACCGGTCGCCGCGCTGGTGTTGGTGACGGAGATCGGGTAGTAGGTGTGCCCCGGCGGTCCGACGCAGCTGAGGTCCGATCCGGACTGCGGGCAGGGATCACTCGGCCAGTTGATGAGGCTGTTCGCGGGCACATTGCCGGCCGCACCGGGTGTCGCGTTCACCACCGAGGCGGACGCGTTCGGCGACGCTCCGCTGCATGAGGCCTGCGTCGCAGGGTTGCCGTTCGGCCCGATGCAGATATAGGTTGTCTTGACCGCCTCGAACGTCACCGTCCCGTCGCTGCTCTGGATTGCGTTGCCCTGTGGAATCGTGAACTGATAGCCGGCGGGATTGCTGGTGGTGAAGGTGACGGTCGTCTTCGCCGCAGCGGCGGCAATGGTCAGCGTTCCGGTCGGGGTCGCCTGAAACTGCTGCGAGCCCGTGCTGTTCACCACGCCCGTGAGCACGTGGTCCGGCGTGTTGGCGAGGCTCGCGTTCGTCGAACCTTGAATCGTCGAGCTGACCGACAGCGGCGTCGCATCGATGGTGATCGTGACCTTCGCGGAGGGGCTCAGCGTCATGAACAGGATGATCCCGATGATCGCGATGGCCGCACCGCCGACGGACAGCCACCGGCGCCGATCCCAGCCGCGCCTCGCGCGTGCCGGAGGCATCTGCGTGATGATCCGGCGCGGCTCGAGGCGCGGCGCCGGCGTGGGCGCGACCGGCGGATGCAGCGGGGGCGGGGCCGGAGGCGCCGGTGGCGGCGCCTCGAGCACGGCGGCGGACGCTCCCGCGGGCGCACCCACGCCGGCGCCGCGAACCGGCCCGAGCGCGCTCCCTCGGGGAGCGGTCAGCTCGATGCCGCGTTCGTACGCGGGGACCGAGCCGTAGACCTGGAGCCCGCTCGCGCGCGCGAGCTCCTGAACGCGCGGATCCTCGCTGACGATCGCCGTCCTCCGGCCGGACTGGTTGCTGAACTGCGCAAGCAGCCGGACGTTGAGCGGCGTCCTGAGCGCCTGGCTCGAGCCGGGCACGACGAGCCCGACGTCGGGATCGCCGGACGAGCGAATCCGATCGATGAGATCCGCGATCTCGTCGTCGGGCCTTGCAATGACAACAGCAGACATCGGCGCCTATACCTTCATCGTCTTCAAAACGCGGCGCATGAGCCCGCCGAGGGGCTCGTTCGCGTCATCTTCCAGCGTCACGGCGTGTCGCGCAAGCCCCATCGGGGTGACATCCTGGCTGCCGACGAGCAGCCCTGTCGTGTCGTACACGCCGGGCACGTCGCCGGGTCCGAGCACCTTCACAGTCGGTGGACGAGTGAACGGCACGGTGTCCGACCAGTCGAGAACGCGGAGCTGCTCGGCGACCTCCGGCAGGGCGGCGCCGCCCCCCGCGAGGCAGATCGAGCCGGGCAGCGGGTCGGGGCCGGCGAGCTCCTCGAGGGTGAGCGCCACGCCCTGGGCGAGCACCTCGGCGGTCGGGGTCAGCGCCCGCCGGGCCATGGCGCTCTGCTCGGCGGCGAGGTGGCCCTCGGAATGGGCGACCTTGAAGCGCTCCGCCTCGTCGAGGTCCATCGAGAGGTCGGTCGCGAGGCGCTTGGTGAACGAACGCCCTCCGAGGGCGAACATCCGCGTCGCCTCGATGCCACCGCGCCGGACCACCGCGATGTCGGTGGTGCCGCCGCCGACGTCCACGAAGATCGCGCCGAGCTCGTTCGACTCCGCCGACGAGCAGCCTCTCGCGAGGGCAAACGGCTCGGCGACGGTTGCCACGAGCTCGAGGTCCAGTTCCTGAGCGATCGCCTGGAGCGCGCCGATGTGCGTGAGCGGAGCGAAGGTGTTGAACACGGTGATCTCGACGACGTGGCCCTGGAAGTCGATGGGGTTGCTCACCGCATAGCCGTCGATCCGCACCGACGTGATCGTGCTGTGCACGAGCTTGACGTTGACCTCCTGGACGCCGAGGTCGGTCGACATCTGCCGGACCGCCTCACGCAGCGCACGGCGCTGCACCGCCTGGAGCGCGGTGGCGAGGTCGGCCTGGGTGATGCGCGCCTGGGGCTGCGGGCGCGGCATCGTCATGGTGGTGCTGAAGCCGCGGACCTGCTCCCCCGCGATGCCGATCACCGCCTGGCCGGGGATGGTCTCGCACATGTCCTCGGCTTCGGTGAGCGCGCGGTCGCAGTTGTCGATGACCGCCTGCAGGTCGGCGACGGCACCCGCCTGCATGCTCGTCTGCGCCTGACGCACCTTGCCCACGCCGAGGACGATGCCCTTGTCGTTCTCGCGCTTCACGATCAGCGCCTTGACGAACTCCGTGCCGATGTCGAGGACGGTGTAGTGGCTCTGGAACTCCTCGCGCCGCTTGAGGAGCGCGAACTTACGCTTCGGCATCAGCCGGCGTGCCCCGTCGCGTCGGCGATCGCCGTGCGCAGCAGCGACACCGCCGCGTCGCGCCTTGCGGGATCGCCCACCTTGCCCCGGCCGAGGTCGGGCCGTCCGCCGCCTTTGCCACCCGTGATCTCCGCTGCTCCTTTGATGAGGGTACCGGCATCGACGCCGGCCTCCAGTGCCGTTCCGCCCACCTTGATCACCAGGGTCGCAGGTCCGAGCACCGCCGCGACGCCGTTGCCGTGCAACTGCTCCGCCAGCAGGCGGTCGCCGGCCTGGGCGACCACGTCGGCGTCGACGTCCCCGTCGAGGAGGAGGTGGGCAAACCGCACCCCGCCGGCATCCTCGACGATCGCCGCGTCGATCGGGACCGTCGAAGGGCCCGATTGACGCGCTCGGGAAACCTCGCGGTGCAGTTGCTTCACCTGGTCCTGGAGCGTCTGGACCCGCTCCGGGACCTCCTCCGGCCGGGCCTTCAGGGCGCGAGCGGTTGCCTGGAGCGCCGCGCCGGTTCGCTGCCAGCGCTCCTCCGCGCTCTCGCCGGAGACCATCTCGATCCGCCGTATGCCCTGGCCGATGCTGCTCTCGGACACGATCATCGCCGCACCGAGGTCGCCGCTGCGCGCCACATGGGTCCCCCCGCACAGCTCGCGCGACCAGCCTCCGAAGTCGACCACGCGGACGTCCGGCGCGTACTGCTCGTCCAGGAGCGCGATCGCCCCGCTCGCGCGGGCGTCCGCCAGGGGCATGAGGGCCACGCTGCGCTCGAGGTTGCGTCGAATGCCGTCATTGACGCGGTGCTCGATCTCCGTGATCTCCTCGGCGGTCAGCGCCCGGGGAAACGAGAAGTCGAAGGTCGTGTGGTCGGGGCCGACGAACGAGCCCCGCTGGAGGATCGCGTCCCCGAGCACCTCGCGGAGAGCACGGTTGAGCAGGTGCGTGGCGCTGTGGTGCCGGGCGATCCGGGCTCTGCGCCGCGCATCGACCTGGGCGTGGACGCGCTGACCCGCGCGCAGCTCACCGGTCTCAACGAGCACGTCGTGGGCCCGGGCGTCACTCCCGGCGATCGCCTGAGTGTCACGGACGACCGCGCGCCCGCCCGGCCACTCGAGGGTGCCGGTGTCGCCGACCTGACCGCCCGCCTCGGCATAGAAGGGCGAGACCTCGAGCAGAATCGATCCGCGGGCGCCGGCGCTCAGCGCCTCCACCTCCGCTTCGATCCCGATGCGGGTCACAACGGTGTCGGTCTCGAGCGCGTCATACCCGATGAACCGGGTCGGGGGCAGCGCCTCGGCTGCTGCGAACCCGCCACGGCGCGCCGAGGCCTGGCCACGTTCGCGCTGCTCTCGCATCGCCGACTCGAAGCCGCTCAGATCCACCGTCGCTCCGTGCTCGGCTGCCATCTCGACCGTTAACTCCACGGGGAGGCCGAAGGTATCGTAGAGACGGAACGCGTCCGCTCCGCTCACCCGGGTGGTGCCCGGCTCCAGCAGGGCCTCGAGGCGCCCGACCGCCGCCGTGAGGGTGTTCGCGAACATCGCCTCCTCGTTGCGCAGCGTCTCCTCGACGATGCCCCGGTGCTCGGCGAGCTCCGGGTACACGGGACCCATCATCGAGGCCAGGACGTCGACGCCCGCGGCAAGACCGCCCGCGAGGCCGACCCGGCGTCCGTGCATGGCCGCTCTCCTGATCAGGCGTCGCAGGACGTACCCCCGCCCTTCGTTCGACGGCAGGACGCCGTCGGCAACCAGGAACGACGCACCGCGCAGGTGGTCCGCGAGGATGTTCAGCGATCGTCGCCGGTCCGGATCCGACGTATCGGCGGCGGCGCGCTCGCGAAACCCGTCGACGAGCGGGACGAAGAGGTCGTTCTCGTAGTCGTTGCGCACGCCCTGGATGACCGACGTCAGCCGCTCGAGTCCCATCCCGGTATCCACGGTCGGGTTCGGCAGCAGCGGGCGCGAACCGTCCGGCTGCTGGTCGAACTCCATGAACACGAGGTTCCAGAACTCGCACCAGCGATCGCCGCCGCACTCGTCCTGCGGTGTGCAGTCCGATCGTCCGCACGAGCAGGGCAGCCCGAAGTCCCAGTACAGCTCGCTGTCATATCCGCACGGGCCGGTCGGGCCTGCCGCCCACCAGTTGTCGGTGAGCTTGACGATCCGCTCGCGCGGGACCCCGATCCGTTCAGCCCAGATGCGCTCGGAGACCTCGTCGTCCGGGTAGATGCTGGGCCAGATCCGCGCCGGATCGAGCCCGTAGACGTCGGTGCTCAGCTCCCACGCGTACGCGATCGCCTGCTCCTTGAAATAGCCGCCGATCGACCAGTTGCCGAGCATCTCGAAGAACGTGTGGTGGTACGCGTCGCCCACCGACGCGCTGTCGTCGTACGTCAGCCCCGAACCGCGAAAACACTTCTGGCAGGAGGTGAGATTGAGCGACGGTGGCGTGCGCTGCCCGGTGATCCACGGCTTGAGCGGCACCATGCCGGCCACGGTGAAGAGAAGCGACGGATCGTCGTGGGGGATGAGCGAGAAGCTGGCCAGCCGGTGATGCCCGCGCTCCTCGAAGAAGCGAAGAAATCGCTCCCGGATCTCAGAACTGCGCACGTGGAAATGAATTCGAAAGCAAGTTGTCGAATTCTACACGGGCGCTTCGGCGCCGAACTCCTTGCGCAGATGTTCGACTGCTGCGCGCTGCAATCGTGAGACGTGCATCTGCGAGATGCCGAGTTGTTTCGCGACCTCGGTCTGCGGAAGCTGCTCGACGAACCGCAATGCGAGGATCTTGCGCTCACGCGGGGTGAGGTGAGCCATCACCTGCTCGAGGACGTCCTGCACCTCGACGCGGTCGAGGTTGTCGTCGGCCAGCCCGAGCCGGTCGCCGAGCGTCAGCGGCTCGTCGCCGCCGCCCACGGGACCGTCGAGCGAGACCGTGTGCTGGGCGGGCGCCACCTCCATCGCGGCGAGCACCTGGTCGGGCTCGAGGCCCACCCGCGCACCGATCTCGGCCACCGACGGCGACCGCCCCAGCTCGTTCTGCAGCTGCTGGGTGGCGGCGTTCACCTTGGCGAGGTTCTCCTGCAGCCGGCGCGGGACCCTGACCGCCCAGGACCGATCCCGGAAGTGGCGGCGGATCTCGCCGGCGATCGTCGGGGTCGCAAAGGTGCTGAACTCGTTCTCCAGGGTCGGATCGAAGCGTTCGATCGCCTGGATGAGCCCGAGGAATCCGACCTGCTCGATGTCCTCGAGGGGTTCACCCCGATTGGCGAAGCGACGGGCGATGTAGTGGACGAGGTCGCTGTTGAGCTCGACGAGGCGCTCGCGGATCCGGGGATCGCGGGTGCGGTGGAATTCGCGGAGCAGCCTCCGCATCTCCGTCCGTTCCGCCGTCTCCGCGGGCTTCGCGATGGTTCGCTCGCGGGTCGCCACCCCGTCGCCGCGCCGCGGCGATGGGCTCACGACGCTCGGTATTTGGTCAGCCGGACGCGCAGGCCCCCGGTTCGCTCGTCGACGCGATAGGTGCTGTTGTCGACGAAGAGACCCATGAGCCTGAGCGCGAGGTCGCTCGCGGCCACGAGCTCACCTCCCTGGTGCTGCCCGGCCTGCTGCGCGTGCGCCCTGAGCTCGGCCTCACGGTTCACCGTGCTCCGAACGTTCACCTGGAGGCCCAGGTCACTCTGCTTGAACACGATGCGGACCTGGCCCGCGATCGAGCCGGAGTTCTCAAGGCAGCGAATGGCGTTCTCGCACGCCTGGGCAACCGCGATCGTCAGATCGTCGATCGCATCCATGTCGAAGCCGGCCAGCGAGCCGATCGCGGCCGCGGCTCGTTTGGCGACCAGGATGTGCTCCCGATCGGCGGGAAGCCGGAGCTCCGAGACGGTACCCATCGCGTTGGTGTCATACCCCACGGCGAGAGGGCCGAAACCGCGGCTGCGCTGGGATCAGGCGCCCGAGGGCTCGGAGGACGGCGCGGGCGCCGCGGCAGCTCCCGGGGTCGCCGCGGCGCGTCCCTCGTCGACCGCCCCGGCGATCTCCGCTTCCCACTCACGAGCCTCGGCTTCCTCGCGGCGGCGCGCGCGCACCCGCCAGAAGAAGACCGCTCCGGTGACGGCCGCGCCGGCGGCCACTAGTCCTTTCTTGCCAAACGGTACGCGCATGTCACGAGCCTCCCGAGTTGCCGATCGTCTTGATTATGGTCCCCGACGTCGAGCCGGCGCGAGCACCGCGCCGGTGACCTCGAACAATGCCACGCCCACGGCGTCGGCCACCGGGTGAAGGGTGCCGAGCTGCGGGCCCCCGATGCGAGTCGCGATCGCGACGAGCTCTCCGGCGACCAGACCCGAAGCGGCGAGCACCAGTGCCAGGAGGTAGGAACCCCGCCGAGGGATCGCCAACCGTGATGCCTGGGCGCCGATGAGGACGAAGAGGATGGCGAGGACGAGCCCCGGGCTCACGGCATGGGCTTGGTCGGAAGCACCCCGAGGCCCAGCTCGCGGAGCTGCGCGGGGTCGACCGGAGCCGGTGCATCCGTCATCGGCTCCTGGGCCTGCTGGTTCTTGGGGAACGCGATCACGTCGCGGATGTTCTCGGTGCCGAGCCCCTCCATGATCATCCGGTCGATGCCCCCGGCCCAGCCGCCGTGCGGTGGGACGCCGTATTCGAACGCCTCGAGGAGGAACCCGAACTTGCGCCGCGCCTCGGCGGCATCGATGCCGAGGGCGGCAAGCACGCGCTGCTGGATCGCGGGATCGGTGATGCGGATGCTGCCGCTGCCGATCTCGCGGCCGTTGACCACCAGGTCGTAGGCGCGCGAGCGGACCCTCAGCGGATCCGACTCGAGCAGCTCGAGATCGTCGACGTGCACCATGGTGAAGGGATGGTGGGCGGCGCCGATCTCGCCGGTCTCCTCGCTGCGCTCGAACATGGGGAACTCGGTCACCCAGAGCATCTCGATGCGATCGACGTCGTAGAGGGCCCGCGCGCGGCCGAGATGGTTGCGGAGCGCGCCGAGCGCCGCGTTGACGACGGCGGGGCGGTCCGCGACCATGAGCACGCAGTCCCCCGCCGCCGCGCCGGTCGCTGCGCCGATGGCTTCGAGCTCGGCGTCGCTGAAGAACTTCGCGATGCCCCCCTGCCATCCGTCGGCTCGCTTCCAGATGTACGCCAGACCCCTGGCCTTCGCGGCGCGCGCGATCTCGGTGAGGTGACCCTCTATGTCGCTCCGGGTGAGGTCGTCGCCGCCCTTGACGCAGATGCCCTTGACGATCGCGCCGCCGGCGACGGCGTCCGCGAACACGCGGAAGCCCGAGCCCCGCACGGCCTCCGTGAGGTCCTCCAGCAACAGCTCGAAGCGGGTGTCCGGCTTGTCGACGCCGTAGCGCTCCATGGCGTGCTGCCAGGTCATGCGTGGGAACGGCACCGTGAGCTGGCCGCCCCGGAACTCGCACGCCTCCCACGCGATCGGGATCGCGTGCTCGAGGGCGGCGAAGACATCGTCCTCGTCGACGAAGGACATCTCGATGTCGAGCTGCGTGAACTCCGGCTGGCGGTCCGCGCGCAGGTCCTCGTCGCGCATGCAGTGCGCCAGCTGGAAGTACCGATCGAATCCCGCGACCATGCAGAGCTGCTTGTAGAGCTGGGGCGACTGTGGCAGCGCGTAGAAGCTGCCGGGGAACAGCCGGCTCGGAACGAGGTAGTCGCGAGCTCCCTCGGGGGTTGCCCGGATCAGCTGCGGCGTCTCGATCTCGAGAAAGCCGATCTCGCTCATCGCGCGACGCAGTGCGGTGCAGAAGCGCGCGCGCACCCGGAGATTGCGCTGCAACCGCGTGCGGCGGAGATCGAGATACCGGTGCCGCAGGCGGAGCTGCTCCTCGACCTCGGTGTCCTCGTTGACCGGGAACGGCGGCGTCTTCGCCACGGCGAGCACGGTGCATGCGCGCGCGCGCACCTCCACCTCGCCGGTCTCCCGCTTGGGATTGACGTTCTCGGGTGCGCGCAGCCGGAGCTCGCCCTCGACGCGCAGCACCCACTCGAGGCGGGCCTCGTGAGCGGAACGGTGCGCCTCGGGCGCGTCGTTGGGGTCGATGACCACCTGGAGGATGCCCGTGTGGTCGCGAAGGTCGAGGAAGATGAGCCCGCCGTGGTCACGGCGGCGATCCACCCACCCGAACGCGGTGACCATCCTTCCGGCGTCGCTCGCGCGGGGCGTGCCGCAGTAGGTGCGCTCCGTGCTCATTCCTCACCTCCGAGCACGCGGAGCACCGTGTCCACCAGCGCGGTGGACGGCACGGTCTGCTGGCTCCGCTCGTCGAGGTCGCGCACGACCGCGCTCGCCGCGGCCGCCTCGTTCTCGCCGATGATGACTGCAACTCGGGCGCCGATGCGACCGGCGCCGCGGAGCTTGCGGTCGAGCCGCCGCTCCGTGACGTCGAGCACGGTGCGGATGCCGCTGCGGCGCAGCGTCCGGGCCACGTGTGCAGCCTCCTCCGCCTGCTCGGGCTCGACCGAACAGACGAGCGCGCCGACCGGCGCCGGCTCGGTCGGGATCGTGCCGAGCGCACGGGCGACCATGAGGATGCGCTCGACGCCGAGTGCGTATCCGGTCGCAGGGGCCGCAGGAAAGCCGATCAGCTCCGCGAGCCCGTCGTAGCGGCCTCCCCCACCGAGCGAGCTCTGCGCGCCCTGGAGCGTGTCGTGCCAGAGCTCGAACACCGTGTCGCTGTAGTAGTCGAGGCCACGGACGACCCGGTCGTTGCGAATCGCGTCGATGCCCGCGGACTCGAGGTCTCGGAGCACCGCCGTGAAATGCGCACGGCTCGCATCATCGAGCGAATCCCAGAGCAGCGGCGCGCGCTCGACGAGCGCGGCGTCCTTCTTGCAGTCGAGGAGCCGCAGCGGGTTGGTGTGCAGCCGGCGCCGGCAGTCGTCGCAGAGGGTCGCCTCGAGCGGCGTGTAGTAGGCGACCAGCGCGGCGCGGTATCGAGCGCGATCGTCGGCATTGCCGAGTGAGTTCACCTGAAGGCGGATGCCGCCGATCCCGAGCGCCTCGAAGAACCGCCAGGCGACCTCGATGATCTCCGCGTCGAGCGCGGCGGAGCGCTCGCCGATGCATTCGATGCCAACCTGCGTGAATTGGTGCTGGCGGCCGGCCTGCGGCCGCTCCGCGCGAAAGAACGGGCCGTCGTACTGCACGCGCACCGGCCGCACCGCCTGATCGAGATGCGCGCCCAGCACCGCGCGAAGCGCCCCCGCCGTCCCCTCGGGGCGGAGCGTCAGGGAGCGTCCGCCGCGATCGTCGAAGGTGAACATCTGCTTCTCGACGATGTCGGTCTCGCTGCCCACGCCACGGCTGAACAGCTCCGTCGCCTCGAACACCGGGGTCTCGATCGACCGGTAGCCGAACGATTCCGCGATCGACCGGTGGGTATCGAGGAGCCAGCGCCGGGCGGCGAACTCGTCGGGAAGGATGTCGCGCGTCCCGCGCGGGGCAGCGATCTCGGGCATTGGCGTCCGAGTGTACGGGCTCGCGGCTCTGGCGCCCTCGCGCCGGCTGTCAGGAGAAGCGGCGGAGGAAGCCCGCACGGTTCAGGGGATGCTCGAACCACAGCGTCGGCGCGAACCGGGCCGACAGGCCGTGGGCAGTCCGCAGCGTGCGTTCGCAACCGGCGGCGAGGGCTCGAGGTCCGCGCCCCTCGCGATCTCCCAGCGACGCCATGGTCGTCAGGACCGACGCGCGTCGCCCGAGCGCCATCCGCACGCTGCAACCGAGCGCCGTGACGACGAGCGGATCGCAGTCGCGGCCGCGCACGCCGATGAGCAGCGACGAGTTCAACTCCGATTCCAGCAACTCCGCCGCGGCCTCCTCGAGGATGCGCAGCCTCGTCGAGACGTCCATGCGCCGCATGGTCGCCCGGTCACGCGACACCAGGCTGTCGCGCGCGGCTCAACCGCCGTCGCGTGCCACCGTGTGCACGTCGCGCACCGACTCCAACCGCTCGAGCAGGCGGCTCAGCTGGGAGAGATTCTGGATCTCGACGATGGTGCTGATCACCGCCGTCTTGTCGTCGTACACCTGCACATCCGCGCCGCTGAGGTTGATCTTCGACTCCGCGATGACCGCGGCGATGTCGCGCAGCAGTCCGGTGCGGTCCCAGGCCTCGATCTTGATGCTGACCGGGTAGACCTGACGCGCACCCGTCTCCCACTCGACGTCGACGATCCGCTCGACGTCGGTGGCGTTGCGCACGTTCACGCAGTCGGCACGGTGCACGGTCACCCCCTTGCCGCGCGTGATGTAGCCGCGGATCGCGTCCCCGGCCACGGGTTTGCAGCAGTGCGCCAGGGTGGTGAGCATGTCGACGTATCCGTGGACGCGGACATGACCGGTGGGCGCGGGCGTGCTGGTGAGCGGGATGCCGAGGATGCGATCGTCGTCGGTCTGCTGCGCGTCCGCCCCGAATCGGAGGACGGCGCTTCGCGCGCTGATGTCGCCGTAGCCGATCGCCGCGACGAAGTCGTCGACGGTGGCGACCTTGAACTCCTGCGCGAGCTCGAGCAGCTGATCGTCCTTCACGCTGCTGAGCGCCATCTGCCGAAGGCGGCGGAACTCCTTGTCGAGCATCTCGCGGCCCTTCTGGATGTTCTCGTCGCGGCGCTCACGCTTGAACCATTGACGGATCTTCTCCTTGGCGCTCGAGGTCTTCACGAAGTTCAGCCAGTCACGCGAGGGCCCGTGCAACCCCTTGGTGGTGAGCACCTCGACGATCTCGCCGTTCTCGAGCCTGTGATCGAGCGGCACCATGCGCCCGTTCACCTTGGCGCCGATGCAGCTGTGGCCGACGTCGGTATGGATGCGATAGGCGAAATCGACCGGGGTCGACCCCTGCGGCAGCGACCGCACGTCACCGCGCGGGGTGAAGACGAAGACCTCGTCCTGGAAGATGTCGACCTTGACGGTGTTGACGAAGGCCTCCGCGTCGAGCACCTCCTTCTGCCAGTCCATCAGGAGGCGCAACCAGGTGAAGCGTTCGTCGATCCGGGCGCCGTTCTGACCGCCCTTGTAGCGCCAGTGGGCGGCGACGCCGTACTCGGAGGTCTCGTGCATCTCCTGCGTGCGGATCTGCACCTCCATGGGCTCGCCCGTGTGCGACAGGACCGTGGTGTGCAGCGACTGGTAGCCGTTGCCCTTGGGCATCGCGATGTAGTCCTTGAAGCGGCCCGGCAGCGGCTTCCACAGCGAGTGCACGATGCCGAGCGCGCCGTAGCAGTCCTTGATGGAGTCCACGAGCACGCGGATGGCGATGATGTCGTAGATCTCGCCGAACTCCTTCTGGCCGCGCAGCATCTTCTCGTGGATGCTGTAGGTGTGCTTGGTGCGCCCGGAGATCTCCGCGTGCATGCCGAGCGGCGCGAACTCGCGCCCCAGGATCTCGGTCACGTCCCGGACGAAGGAGTCGCGCTGCTCGCGGCTGCTCGCGAGGCGCGCCTCGATGAGCTGGTAGTTGTCGGGGTCGAGCTGCAGGAAGGCGAGATCCTCCAGCTCACCCTTGATCTCCCAGATGCCGAGCCGGTGCGCGAGCGGTGCGTAGATGTCGAGGGTCTCGCGGCTGATCCGGAGACGGCGATCGGCGGTGTGCGCGTTGATGGTGCGCATGTTGTGCAGCCGGTCGCCGAGCTTGATGAGCACGACCCGGACGTCCTCCGCCATCGCGACGAGCATCTTGCGGATGTTCTCGGCCTGGTGCTCCTCGGCGCTGCGGACGTGGATCTTGCCGAGCTTGGTCACCCCGTCGACGAGCTTGGCCACCTGCTCGCCGAAGAGCTTTCGCACCTCCTCGCGGGTCAACTCCGTGTCCTCGACGGTGTCGTGGAGGAGCGCCGCGATCACCGTCTCAGGGTCGAGACGGAGGTCGGCGAGGATGCCGGCCACCGCGAGCGGATGCTCGATGTAGGGCTCACCGGTGAGCCGGGCCTGCCCGGTGTGCGCGCGGTCGGCCACGTCGAAAGCACGGCGAATCGTGCTGCGATCCTCCTCAGGGAGGTATTCGACGCGAGCCATGAGCTCGGTGATGGGCACTGCCTTTACGAGTGTAGATCCCGCATCGCGCGATCAAACCACCTTGCGGTCCGGACACCGGTTTTTGCCGGATCGTTCACCGGTTGTGATGGGACCGCGAGGCGGCTCGGGCAGGGCTACCCGGTAAACTGGACGAAATGACCCCCGAATCACGCACGCCCCGAGTGGCTGACGAGGCAGGCCTCATCACACCGCTCGGGGGGACGCTGATCGATCTGATGATGACCCCGGACGAGCTTGCGGATGTCGTCGCGCGGTCGGACGAGCTCCTCGCCCTTCGCATCCCATCGACCGCGGCGGCCGATCTCGCTCTGCTCGGCAGCGGCGCCTATTCCCCGATGAAGGGATTCCTCGGCCGCGTCGACTACGAGAGCGTCGTCAGCAGTGCCGAGCTGAGCGACGGCACCCCCTGGACGCTACCGATCACCCTTCCTGCCGGCGACGCCGGCCAGCTCCCTCGTGAGGGCGCGGTCGTCGCGCTTCGCGACGAGAGCGATCGTGTTCTCGGCGCCATCACCGTCGAGGAGGTCTTCGAGCGCGATCTCGATGCGGAGGCTCGCGAGGTGTACCGGACCAACGACACCGCGCACCCCGGCGTCGCCGCGCTGTTCGCGCAGGGCCGCACGACGATCGCCGGCCCGGTCCGCGTCGCGCCCACCCCGCCCGAGGAGTTTCCCACCACTCCAGCGGAGACCCGCGCCGCATTCGCCGAGCGCGGGTGGTCGACCGTTGTGGGATTCCAGACCCGCAACCCGGTGCACCGCGCTCACGAATACCTCACCAAGGTGGCGCTCGAGCAGGTCGACGGGCTCCTCCTCCACCCGCTTTCGGGTGCGACCAAGGGCGATGACGTGCCCTTCGCCGTGCGCATGGACTGCTACCGCGTCCTGCTGGACAAGTACTACCCGAGCAACCGGGTGGTCCTCGGCCTCTTCCCCGGCGCGATGCGCTACGCCGGTCCCCGGGAGGCGATCTACCACGGCCTGGTGCGCCGCAACTACGGGTGCACCCACTTCATCATCGGTAGGGACGCCGCAGGCGTCGGCGACTACTACGGCACCTATGACGCCCAGACGCTCTTCGACGAGCTCGGTGGCGCCGAGCGGCTCGGGTTCGCCGCGTACAAGTTCGAGCACTCGTTCTACTGCCGGGCGTGCGAGGGTATGGCGAGCACCAAAACCTGCCCCCACGAGGCTGCCGAGCGAGTCGCCCTGAGCGGCACCCGCGTACGCGAGATGCTGACCCGCGGTGACCCGGTGCCCCATGAGTTCACGAGGCCGGAGGTCGCCGACGTCCTTCACGCAGCGTATGCGATCTCCGCGACGCCGGTGGCGTCGTGAGCGGTCTGACGATCTGGTTCACCGGCCTGTCCGGCGCCGGCAAGTCCACGATCGGTCAACGGGTCGCCGCAGCTCTGCGTGATCGTGGGTACCGCGTCGAGGTCCTCGACGGCGACGAGGTGCGCAAGACGCTCAGCGCTGGGCTCGGGTACACCAAGGAAGACCGCGACATCAATATCCGCCGCATTGGGTTTGTCGCTGAGCTGCTGACCCGCAACGGCGTCGTCGCCATCACGGCGGCGATCTCACCGTACGCCGACACCCGTGCCGAGGTGCGCCGGCGGATCGGCCGGTTCGTCGAGGTCTACGTGCGCTGCTCCATCGACGTCCTCGCCGAGCGCGATGTGAAGGGCCTGTACAAGAAGGCACTGGCGGGCGAGATCCAGCACTTCACCGGAGTCTCCGACCCGTACGAGGCGCCTGAGGAGCCCCACGTGGTCGTGGACAGCGGGACGCAGACAGTCGAGGAATCGGTCGCGGCGGTGCTCGCGGCCATCGAGGCGAGCGGCCTCCTCCCGGAACCAGTCGCGCGCGGCTGACGCCCCGATGCGAACGCCGCACTCGCGTGCGCGGCATCCACGCCCGAAGATCACGCTCGATCAGCTTCACACCTTCCTTGCGGTCGCCGAGCGCGAGCATGTGACCGCCGCGGCGGAGGCGCTCGGTCTGTCCCAGGGATCGGTCAGCGGCGTGGTGCGCCGCCTCGAGGCGACCCTTGGGCTCCCGCTGCTCCGCCGGGTCGGCCGCAACGTCCAGCTGACCGACGTCGGCCGGGCGCTGCGCCAGCTCGCCGTTCGGGTGCTCGAGGACGTGGGTCAGATCGAGGAGCTGCGGGCAGGCTACCTCGCCTTCGAGCGCGGCGAGCTGACGGTCGCGGCAGGGCGCGTCATGGGCGCGCACCGCCTCTCGGGATGGCTCGCGCCGTTCGTGGCCGAGCATCCGGAGGTCAACGTCCGGCTCGCCCTGGCGCCGATGCGCTCCCTGGTCACGATGCTCGTCGAGGGCCGCGCGGACATCATCCTCGCGGGGTCGTCAGTGCGCGTGCCAGGTGTCGAGATGGTCGTGCTCGAGCACACTCAGCTGGTGACGGTCGTGGCGGCCCACCATCCGCTGGCGTCGAGCCGCACCCCCGCCCGCGACCTCGTGAACCATCGCCATCTCGCCCACGAGCGCGGCAGCGCGACCGAGGCGCTCGCCGCCCACGCCCTGGGCACGCACGTCGACCCGGACAACACGCTCGAGCTCGAGGAGGGCGCGCTGCACGCGGCGCTCCTCGCCGGGCTCGGGTTCGCCGCGATGCCCCTCTCGGTCGTCGAGCAGGACATCGCGAACGGGGAGCTGGTGGTCATCCCGATGCCGGGCCGGAGCGTCTCGCAGTCGTTCGCCGCGGCGCGTCGCCGCGATCTGCACACGCCCGCCGTCGACGCCTTCTGGGCCCACCTGCAGCGGATCGCGCTGCAGCAGGCTCCGGAGCCCCCTCAGTAGGAGCGGGCCAGCAGCGCGCTGAACTCGGCGGCCTGACCGCAGACGAGGCAGGGTTCGCCGTGAGGCGTCCGATCGGCCCGGAGCACGCGAACCGTGAGCGCATGCACGGCGCCCTTGACCGCCTCCTCGCACGCAGCCGTGTTGCAGAACGGCGCCGTGGCGAAGACCGGGCGCTCCGAGAACGCCGCAACGAGCTCGTCGAGCGTGTGCACGTCGACGCTGCGCTCGTCGAGCCGCCGTCTCGCCCGTTCGAACACGGCCTGCTGCGCAGCCTCGAGCAGGCTCGGCAACCGCGCGGCGAGCCCCGCGAGCGGCACCGTCTCCTGGGCGCCGTCGACGCGGTGCACGAGGGTGACGTTGCCGCCGGCGAGGTCCTTCGCGCCGGCGACGATGCGCAGCGGCACGCCGCGCAGCTCCCAGTGGGCGTACTTCTCGCCGGGACGCAGGCCCTCGCGCCGGTCGACGCGCAGCCGGACCCCCGCGGGACATTCGCGCTCGAGGCGTGTCACCGCCTCGTCGACCACGCGCGAACCGTCCTCGTCGTTGCTGCGCACGATCGGCACCACGACAACCTGCACCGGCGCGACGCGCGGCGGAAGGATGAGTCCCATGTCGTCACCGTGCGCCATGATCACCGCGCCGACCGTCCGCGTCGACAGTCCCCACGACGTCTGGAACGGGTGCTGGCGCCGGTTGTCGCGGTCGCTGTACGAGATGTCGTACGCGCGCGTGAAATTCTGACCGAGGTGATGTGAGGTCCCCGACTGCAGTGCCCAGCCGTCGGCCATCATCGCCTCGATGCTCACCGTGTAGCGGGCGCCCGGGAATTTCTCCGACTCCGTCTTGCGTCCCTTGATCACCGGGATGGCGAGCCATTCCTCGGTGAGCTCGCGGTAGCAGTCGAGCATGGTCTCGACCTCGTCGGCGGCCTCGGAGTCGAGCGCGTGAAACGTGTGCCCTTCCTGCCAGAGGAATTCGGTGGTGCGAAGGAAGAGCCGGGTGCGATGCTCCCAGCGCACCACGTTGCACCATTGGTTGATCTTGACCGGGAGGTCGCGCCACGAGTGGATCCAGTCCGCATACAGCGAGCAGATGACGGTTTCGCTCGTGGGGCGGATCGCGAGACGCTCCTCGAGGTCCTTGCCGCCACCGCGTGTCACCCACGCGACCTGCGGGTCGAATCCCTCGACATGGTCCGCCTCCTTCATCAGGTACGACTCCGGGATGAAGAGCGGGAAGTACATGTTCTCGTGGCCGGTTCGCTTGATCATCGCGTCGAGCGCGCCCTGGATGAACTCCCACAACGCGTAGCCGTAGGGGCGGATCACCATGCACCCGCGAACCGGCGAATAATCGGCAAGCTCGGCGCGACGGACGACGTCCGTGTACCAGCGGTCGAAATCCTCGCTCTGCGCCGTGATCCGTTTCTCGTCGGCCATGGCGGAGCAGTCTACGTGAGGACGCCCTCGCGCTCGCTCAGCCCGACGGGAAGCGGCTTGCCCTCGGCGATGAGCTGCGCATCCTCGTCCGCGATCGCGTGCAGCTCATCGAGCAGCGCCGCGACGAGCTCGCGCTCGGGCAGCGTCGAGACCACCTTGCCGTTGCGATACAGGATGCCCTTCTGACGTCCGCCGGCGATGCCGATGTCCGCGTGCATTCCCTCGCCGGGTCCGTTCACGACGCAGCCCATGACCGAGACCGTGATGGTCCGCTTGACACCGGCGAGGGCCTCGGAGACCTGGCTGACCATCGGGACCATGTCGATCTCGAGGCGCCCGCAGGTGGGGCACGCGACCAGGTTCGGTCCGTCGCCGCGCTCCTGCAGGTTGTTGAGGATCTGGCGCGCGACGCGCACCTCCTCCTCCGGGGAGCCCACGAGCGAGACCCGGATGGTGTCGCCGATTCCCTCCGCGAGCAGCAGCCCGATGCCGAGCGCGCTCTTGATGCTGCCGGTGTCGACGGGACCGGCCTCGGTGAGCCCGAGGTGCAGCGGATAGCGGTTGCCGAGGGCGACGAACGCGCGGTTGGCCGCCAGGTTGGTGAGCACGTCGCTCGCCTTGAGCGAAACCTTGATATCGCGGAAGTCGAGGTCCTCGAGCACGCGGATATGGCTCAGCGCCGCCTCGACCATGCGCTGCGCCGTCTCCTCGATCGAACCGCCGCGGCCGCGTGTGAGCTCCTTCCGCTGGGGGATGCTGCCGGCATTGACGCCGATGCGGATCGGGACGTTGCGCGACTTCGCCTCACGGGCGATGTCCGCGACCTTGGCCTTGTCGGTGATGTTGCCCGGGTTGAGGCGCAGGCACTGCACGCCGGCCTCGAGCGCAAGCAGCGCCAGCGGCGCGTCGTAGTGGATGTCAGCGACCACCGGGATCGGCGACTCGCGCACGATCTCGTGCAGCGACGCCGCGGCTTCGCGGGTGTCACAGGTGACCCGGATGATGTCGGCGCCCGCGGCGGCAGCTCGCTGGATCTGCGCGACCGTGCCGGCCGCATCCTCCGTCTGCGTCTTGGTCATGGTCTGCACGGCGATCGGCGCAGCGCCCCCGACGACCACGGACCCCACTCGCACCGGAACCGTCTTGCGCCGCTCAGGCATCGAGGTACCCCCTGGATTCACAGCCTGCTGACGTCTCCGATGGTGACATACACCGCGAAGACGACGATCACGGCCAGGCCCACCGCGGTGATGACCGCCTCGACCTTGGGGTCGAGCCTGCGCCGGCGCACCGACTCGATGAGGATGAAGAGCAGCTTGCCGCCGTCAAGGAAAGGGATCGGCAGCATGTTCACGAACCCGAGGTTCATGCTGATGAAGCCGATCCACCACACGAGGCCGTTCGGTCCGAGGAACCCGTTGTTGGTGGCGGTGGCGGTTTCCTGGGCGATGCCCACCGGCCCGGTGAATCCCTGCGGCCCGTTGATGCCGCCCTGCGGCGGATGCACGATCAGGCCGTAGACGCCGCTGAACTCACCCCCGATGAATCCGGGGATGGCGCTGAAGCCGGTGGCGATCGCCGACGGAAGGCTCTCGCCGTCAAAGCCCGGCACCACTCCCATGATCCAGGCGGCGCGAATCGAGTTGTTCGCCGGGTATCCATCCTGGATCCCGGAGACGCTGACATTCGTGAATCGCTTGTCGACCGAGCCGTCCGCGTTCTCGAGGTAGCCGCTGATCGTCACCGCGCCCCCGCTGCCCAGCAGTGTCGCCGGATCGCCGGTGCCGACGGGCTGGCCGTTGATGGCGGTCACCACGAGGCTCCCGGCCGGCAGCTTGCCGCCGGCCACGGTCGACTGGTCGTTGACGATGTTGGCGATGGTGAGGCGCGGCGTGAGCCTGGTCGTGCGGATGCTGCCGTCGGTCGCGCGGTACTCGACGTTCATCGTCGTGCCCTGGCTCGCGGTGGTGGCGCTGTGCAAGCCCGCGGTCACGTCGGCGAGGCTGTCCTGCCGGATGGTCGTGTTGTTGATCGCGAGGATGGTGTCGCCGTTCTTGAGGCCCGCGACCCCCGCGCCCGCGTGTGCGGAGTACTCGTACGGGGTCGCCTGCATGTCGACGATGGCGAAGCACACGCCGCCGAAGACGAAGTTGGCGACGATGCCTGCGCACACGGTCGCAAACCTCCGCGGCCGGCTGGCGCGGTAGAAGTTCCGTTCCCCCGCATCGGCTTCACCGGTGAGGCCCAGCATCCCGGCCATCCGGACAAAGCCGCCGGCCGGAATCGCGCGGATCGCGTACAGCGTCTCGCCGATCTTCTTCGAGTAGAGCTTGGGGCCGAAGCCGACCGCGAACTCCTCGACCTTGATGCCCGACAGCTTGCCGACCACGAAGTGACCCCCCTCGTGGATGGTGATCACCGAGACGAGCACGAGCATGAACGCACCCGCGTAGAGCAGGAACTGCGTCATGACGCGGCACCCGCGACGACAGTGTGGGCGCGCACACGTTCGCGCGACCACGTGTCGGCGGCGAGCACCTCCTCGAGCGAGGATGCGTCGCGATCGCCGAACGCGCTGAGCGCATCGTCAACGAGAGAGACGATCTCGTCGAACCGGCACCGTCCGCCGAGGAACGCGCTCACCGCCTCCTCGTTCGCCGCATTGAGGACGCAGGGCGCGAGCCCGGCTCGCTCGCCCGCCGAGCGCGCGAGCGCGACGGCCGGAAAGCGCGCGCCGTCGACGGGGTGGAACTCGAGCGGCGACGCATCACGGAGGTCGAGGCGCGGCCCGACGCCGGGGAGGCGCTCCCCGTCCGCGAGGGCGAGTGCGATCGGGACACGCATGTCAGGAACTCCCATCTGGGCGACCACCGCTCCGTCCCGAAACTCCACCCAGCTGTGCACGATGCTCGTCGGATGGATGGCGACGTCGATGGACGTGTAGGGCGTGTCGAACAGGAAATGCGCCTCGATGACCTCGAGACCCTTGTTCATCATCGTCGCCGAATCGATCGTGACCTTGGGACCCATGTTCCACGTGGGATGCGCGAGCGCCTCGGCCGGCGTGATCGATGTGAAGGTGTCGAGGGGCCGCCGCAGGAACGGTCCGCCGCTCGCCGTGAGCACCAGGCGGGCGACCGACGCGGGATCCTCGCCGCGGAGGCACTGCCACAGCGCGCTGTGCTCGCTGTCGATCGGGATGACCCGCGCGCCGGACGCTGACGCACGGGCCCGGACGAGGTCCCCGGCCATGACCAGGACCTCCTTCGTGGCCGTGGCAACGGCGCAGCCCGCGTCGATCGCGGCAAGCGTCGGACGGAGTGCCGCGGCGCCTGTGATGGCCACGCACACGACGTCGGCGTCCATCGCCGCGATGTCGCACGCCGCGTCCATGCCACTCGCACAGCCCTCGGGGAGCGTCGCCCCCGGCTCGGGGTTCACCAGCGCGATGCGCGGCACGCCGAACCGAGCCGCGACGGCGGCCAGCGCGACCGCATCGCTCCCGGCAACCGCTCCAATCAGCTCGAAGCGCTCGGGGAAGCGGGCGATCACGTCACACGCCTGTCTGCCGATCGACCCGGTCGCGCCCAGCAGGACGACGCGCCGGCGGGACGTGGGTTGGGTCACTTGTGCGCGAATGCCTCGATGCGAAGTAGATCAGACCACGCCGCCGCTTTCGCCCTGGTTACGGGAATGCGATCAGCTTCAGGTAGCAATATACGACCGGGGCCATCAGCACGAGGCTGTCCGCACGGTCGAGCAGGCCTCCATGACCCGGGATCAGGGTGCCTGAATCCTTGACGCCGGCCTCGCGCTTGATCGCGGATTCGACGAGGTCCCCACCCTGGGCGGCCACCGCCATGAGCGCGCCGAGCCCTGCGCCGAGCGGCACGCTGATCCCGATCAGCCATGGCCCGGCGAGCGCGCCCACCAGCACCGAACCGAGGGCGCCGGCGACCGCTCCCTCCACCGATTTGCGCGGCGAGATCGAGTGGAAGAACGGATGGCGTCCGATCGCGGTCCCGACGAAGTACGCCACCGTGTCCCCCACCGCCGCCCCCGCGACCGCGAGGAGCACGAGGCGAAAGCCGAGGTGGTCGGTGTCGGGAACGTGCCACCGGTAGATCGCGAGCCAGAAGCCGAGGCAGAGCCCGATGTAGACCGCGCCGCCGACGGCGAGGGCCCAGCCGGTGAAGCTCTCCCGGACCACGATCACCGCGAGCAGACCGAGCACCGCGGCCGCCGCGAACGCCCAGTCCGCCGCCATGTCGGATGACGGGAGGACGAACCGGATCGCGAGCCAGACGCTCAGCGGCAGGATCAGCCAGACGGTGGGCGCGGTGCCGATCAGGGCGATGAGCCGGCGGAGCTCCCAGGCGCCGAGCAGGGCGGCCAGGCCCACCACCGTCGCCAGGGCCGGGGTGCCGATCCACAGGGCCGCCACGATCAGCCCCGCCAGGACGACCCCCGAGACGACCCTGAGGGCGAGGTTCATCCCGCCGGCGACGCGCGCTGGACGCCGTTGAGGCCCGCGGGGACCCGATCGAGCGGATCCGGCACCGCCCCGAACCTTCGCTCCCGGCACGAGAAGTCGTACAGCGCGTCATGGATCGCCGTCTCGCCGAAGTCGGGCCACAGGGTGTCGGTGACGTAGAGCTCGGCATACGCGGCCTGCCAGAGGAGGAAGTTGCTGATGCGCAGCTCACCCGCGGTGCGGACGATCAGGTCCGGATCGGGCAGGCCGCCGGTGTAGAGCGCCTGGCTCAGCGTCGCCTCGTCGAGCGCGCTGAGATCGATGCCGGACGTGGCGAGCTCCCGGATCGCCGCCACGATCTCGTCCCGGCCACCGTAATTGATCGCGACGTTGAGGATCGCCGAGGTGTTGTTCGCGGTGAGCGCCTCGGCCTGGGCGACCTTGGTCTGCAGGGAGATGCTCAGCCGGGCCCGATCGCCGAGGACGCGGATCTGCACGCCGTTCTCGTGGAGCTCGCCCACCTCCCGGTCGATCGTCTCGCCGAACAGCTTCATGAGCGCCGTGACCTCGGTGCGCGGCCGCTGCCAGTTCTCGGTACTGAACGCGTAGAGGGTGAGGATGTGGACGCCCGCCTTGTGGCACGCCTGCATCACGGGGCGGATGGCGCGCACACCGGCGCGGTGGCCGGCGACACGAGGGAGGTGGCGCTGGCGGGCCCACCGTCCGTTGCCGTCCATGATGATGCCGATGTGGCGCGGAAGGTCGGTCCTTGCCGGGAGCGGGACTGCGGCGGGGGCTGGTGGACGCTGCATTGTGGGGCTCGAGGTCAGAACGCGCTGAGGGCACCGGCCGTTTCGCGGCCGGGCGGATCAGACCTCGAGGATCTCGGCCTCCTTGCGCTGACTCGCCTCGTCGATGCGAGCGATGTACAGGTCGGTGATCTTCTGGATCTCGGTGAGCTTGGTCGCGACCTCGTCCTTGCTGACGTGGCCGTCCTTCTCGACGCGACGGAGGTGATCGACCTCGTCCCGCCGGATGTTGCGAACCGCGACGCGGGCGTCCTCCGCCTTGCGGTGGAGAACCTTCACGAGGTCCTTCCGGCGCTCTTCGGTCAGCTGTGGGATGGCGACCCGTATGACCTGCCCGTCGTTGCTCGGGTTGAGCCCGAGGTCGCTCTTCTGGATGGCCTTCTCGATGGCGGAGAGTGAGCTGCGGTCGTACGGCGCGATGACGAGCATGCTGGCCTCGGGCACGCTGATCCCGGCGAGGCTCTGCAGCGGTGTCGGGGATCCGTAGTAGTCGACGTGGAGCCGCTCCAGCAATGCCGGCGAGGCGCGCCCGGTCCGCAGCGTCATGAGATCGCGGTGCAGCGCGTCCACGCTCTTCTCCATGCGTGATCTCGCGTCGGTGACGCGCATCGCGAGCTGCTCGGCGGGATCCTCCGGTTTCTCGCGGTCGCTCACGCCACGCCGCCCTCGCCGTCGACGCGTGTCCCGATGTTCTCGCCGAGGATCACGCGCTCGATGTTGCCCTCGGTGAAGAGGTCGAAGACGATGATCGGCATGCGGTTGTCCATGCACAGCGTCACCGCGGTGCTGTCCATGATGGCGAGCCCGCGGTTGAGCACGTCCATGTAGGACAGCTTGGGCAGCCGAGTGGCGGTGCTGACCTTGTGGGGATCGGCGCTGTAGATGCCGTCGACCTTGGTGGCCTTGAGCAGCACGTCAGCGCCGATCTCGACCGCGCGCAGCGCGGCAGTGGTGTCCGTCGTGAAGAACGGATTCCCGGTCCCCGCGGCCATGATGACCACGCGACCCTTCTCGAGGTGGCGGATGGCTCGCCGGGGGATGAACGGTTCCGCCACCTGCTGCATCGCGATCGCGCTCTGCAGGCGGCAGGCGATCCCGACCTGCTCGATCGCGTCGCGAAGGGCGAGCGCGTTGATGACCGTCGCCAGCATGCCCATGTAGTCGGCGGTCACCCGGTCGATCCCGTTCTGGCTCATCTCCGTGCCGCGCACGATGTTACCGCCGCCCACCACGATCGCCACCTGCACCCCGCGCTCGAGGATGTGCGTCAACTGCTCGGCGATGTGATGCGCGGCCTTCTCGTCGATGCCGTACTCGGCGGTCCCGAGCAGCGCCTCGCCGCCGAGCTTGAGGATGACCCGGTCGAAGACTGGCCGGCGCCCGTCAGGGACGCGCTCCTCCGCGCCGGCGAGCTCCACGTTTGCCGCTCCGAGGCTCACGCCGCGTCGGGCGCTTCGGCGCCGTCGGTGCCGTACTCGCCCACCGAGAATCGTTCGAATCGCGCCACCGAGATGTTCTCGCCGAGCTTCGCGATCGCCTCGGTGACCAGGTCGCCGACCTTCTTGCTGTCGTCCTTGATCCACGGCTGCTCGAGCAGGCAGACCTGCGCGTAGAAGGCGTCGAGCTTGCCGGTGAGGATCTTCTCCACGATGTTCTCGGGCTTGCCCTGCACCTGCTCGCGGTAGACGGCCCGCTCGCGCTCGACGATCTCCGCGGGAACATCCTCGCGACGCACATACTTCGGCGCCGCGCCGACGACCTGCAGCGCCAGCGAGTGCGCGAGCGACTTGAAGTCGTCCGTCTTGGCGACGAAGTCGGACTCGCAGTTGATCTCGATGAGCGCGCCCTGCTTGGCGATCCCCCCGGCGTGATGGATGTACGCGTCGATCATGCCTTCGTTGGTGGTGCGTCCGGCCTTGGCCGCGGCACGGGAGAACCCCTTGGCGCGCAGCCAGTCCTCCGCCTTGTCCATATCCCCGTCGCACTCCACGAGCGCGCGCTTGCAGTCCATCATCCCGGCGCCCGTCCGCTCGCGCAGGGCTTTCACCATTGCCGCTGTGACCTCTGCCATCAGGCGTTCCCCTCCGTCGCCGCCGTCGGGGCGGTGGTCGCGAGCTCCTCGGCCGGCTGTTCCGCGGCGGCCTCCTCGGCGATGGCGGTGGCGTGCGCCGCTGCCGCCGCCGCGGCTTCGGCCGCCGCCGCGGCAGCCTGCTCGGCCGCCAGCGCCGCCTCGCGATCGCGCCGCTCGGCCTCCTGGCGCTCCTGGATCTCGCGCTCGCTGAACTGTTGCAGCCCCTCGGTGATCGCCTGGCCGATCGCGTTGACGACCAGCCGGCAGCTGCGCATCGCGTCGTCGTTGCCCGGGATGACCACCTGGATCGGGTCGGGGTCGCAGTTGGTGTCGACGATGGCCACAATCGGGATGCCGAGCTTGTTCGCCTCGGTGACGGCGATGCGCTCCTTCTTGCAGTCGATGACAAAGACCGCGCCCGGGAGGCGCTTCATCTCGGCCATGCCCGCGAAGTTGTTCTCGAGGCGCTCGAGGTCGTCGCGAGCGTCGTTGGCCTCCTTGCCGCTCATCCGCTCGAAGTCACCGCGGGACTGCATGACACGGAGCTCGGCGAGCCGGCGCAACCGGCGCTGGATGACGGTGAAGTTGGTGAGCATGCCGCCCATCCACCGATGGGTGACGTAGGCCTGCCCGGTGTTCCGGCAGACCTCCTCGATGACGTCCTGGGCCTGCTTCTTCGTACCGACGAAGAGGACCTTCTGGCCGCTCGCGACGAGATCGCGGAGATACTCGCAGGCGGCGTCGAGCTGCTTCTGGGTTTGCTCGAGGTCGATGATGTGGATGCCGTTGCGCGACGTGAAGATGTACGGGCGCATCCGGGGGTTCCACCGGCTGGTCTGGTGGCCGAAGTGAACTCCGGCCTCCAGCAGCTGGCGCAGTGTTGCTGCCGGCATGGGCGGTCGCTCCTGTTGGTGGTGTGGCGCGTCCGTCCGGGGTGAACCGCGGCGGCGACCCGGGGGCACCGGGCACCCGCCGGCCGCGTGAACCGGACGTGTGAGATGGACCGAGTGTACCAGCCCGGCCGGCTCGCCACGTTGTGGGTCCGCCGCGGCCGGAGGCGTCGTCAGAGCACGTAGCGGCGCAGGTCCTGATTGCCCACGAGGTCGCCGAGACGCTCGCCGACATACCCGCGGTCGATGACCACGGTGGTGCCCGCCAGCTCCTCGGCGCCGAACGAGACGTCCTCGAGCACCTTCTCCATCATCGTGAAGAGGCGGCGCGCCCCGAGGTTCTCGTCCTCCTCGTTGACGCGATGCGCCTGCGCCGCCAGCTCGCGGATCCCGTCCGGGGTGAACTCGAGGGTGACGTTCTCGGTGCCGAGCAGCGCGGAGTACTGCCTGGTCAGGGCGTTGCCGGGCTCGGTGAGGATGCGGACGAGGTCGTCCTCGCTGAGAGGGCGCAGCTCGACGCGAATTGGGAACCGCCCCTGGAACTCGGGGATGAGGTCGCTCGGCCGGGCTGCGGTGAAGGCGCCTGCCGCGATGAAGAGCACGTGGTCGGTGCGGACCGGGCCGTAGCGGGTGTGCACCGTCGAGCCCTCGAGGATGGGCAGCAGGTCGCGCTGCACGCCCTCCCCGCTGACGTCGGGGCCGCGATCCGAGGATGGACCGCAGATCTTGTCGACCTCGTCGATGAACACGACGCCCGAATCCTCGACGAGGCGGATCGCGTCGTCGTAGACGCGGTCCATGTCGATGAGCCGGTCGGTCTCCTCGTCGATGAGCACGTCCCGAGCCTCGGCGACCGTCATGAGCTTCTTCCGTTTCCGGGGCGGGGCGAGCTGCGAGAAGAAGTCCGAGAGGGAGACGCCCACCTCCTCGAGGCCGGTGCCCGTGAAGCCTTCGAACGCGGGCTGAAAGGGCTCGTCGACCTCGATGTCCACCGGCGCTGATTCGAGCGCCCCGGCGGCGAGCTTGCGCGCGAGGCGGCGGCGGCGCGCGCTGCGGCGGCGCGCCTCGTGCGCCGCGTGCTGCGGATCGGGCTGGTCGCCACCCTCCCGGGCGCGGGGCGGTGCCTGCCGCTCCGCGGCTTCGTGCAGTGTGTCCAGGAGGCGGGCGTCGGCGAGGGAGCGAGCACGGCCCTCGACCTCCGCGATGCGGTCCTCGTGCAGCTCTGTGATCGTCTGCTCGAGAAGGTCACGAAGGATGGACTCGACGTCGCGCCCGACGTACCCGACCTCGGTGAACTTGGTCGCCTCGACCTTGATGAACGGCGACTCGGTGAGCCGGGCGACCCGTCTCGCGATCTCTGTCTTGCCGACGCCGGTCGGCCCGATCATGAGGATGTTCTTTGGAAGCACCTCGTCTCGCAGGTCGTCGGGCAGCATCCGGCGGCGGACCCGGTTGCGCAGGGCGATCGCCACCGACCGCTTCGCCTCCTGCTGGCCGATGATGTACTCGTTGAGGCGGCGGACGACCTCGGCCGGGCGCAGGCTCTCGCCGGCGACCGCCTCGATGCGGTCGTGCACGCGGTGCGGCTCCTCGGGGGACGGTTCGACCATCGCGGCGCTGGTCATGCCGGGGCGGGAGACGGATGCGCCGGGGCGCCGAGCTCGAGGGTCTCCACCGTGATGTTGTCGTTCGTGTAGATGCACAGGCGCGCGGCGATCAGCAGCGCCCGCCTCGCAATCTCCTCGGCACCGAGGTCGGTGCTGCCGAGCAGCGCCGCGGCTGCGGCGTGCGCGTACGGGCCGCCGCTCCCGATCGCGACCACACCGTCGTTCTCGTCGGGCTCGATCACCTCGCCGTCGCCGCTCAGGAGCAGGATCCGGTTGGCGTCGGCGACGATGAGCATCGCCTCGAGGCGGCGCAGGTACTTGTCGGTCCGCCACTCCTTGCTCAGGCCGATCGCGGCGCGGACCAGGTTCCCCTGGTGCTTGTCGAGGTGCTGCTCGAACTTGTCGAAGAGGGTGAGCGCGTCCGCCACGGCGCCGGCGAAGCCGCACACCACCTGCCCGTGGTGCAGGCGCCGGACCTTCTGGGCTCGCTGCTTCATGACGATGTCGCCGACGGTGACCTGGCCGTCGCCGGCCACCGCGACCATCCCAGCGCGCTGCACCGCCACGACGGTCGTCGCGTGTGCGGGCGTCATACCGCGACGGTCTTCGGAGGCCGGTACTTGCAGGCGGGATAGCCCGAACAGCTGACGAACGGTCCGTAGCGGCCCTGCCGCGTCACGAGCGGCTTGCCGCAGTCGGGGCAGGTCTCGCCGGTCGGCTCGGGAGCGGGCCCGGGGGCCCGGGTGGCCGCACCGGGCTGGATGTACTTGCAGTCCGGGTACCCGGTGCATCCGACGAACGACCCGCGCCGGCCGCTTCGACGCCGGAGCGGTTTGCCGCACTGCGGGCACGCTCCGAGCGCCTCGGCCTCGGCCGCGGGGGCCTCCCCGTCGGTGGCGGGACGGCCGTCTTTGATGAACGTGCAGCTCGGGTAGCCGGAGCAGCCGACAAACGGCCCACGCCGTCCCTGCCGGGTGACCAGCGGCTTCGAGCAGATTGGGCACAGCTCGCCGGTCGCCACTGCCTCACTCTTCTTGCGGTCCTTGATGTATTTGCAGTCCGGGAACCGCGAGCATCCGACGAACTCGCCGAACTTCCCCTCGCGGACCACCAGCTGTCCGATCTCGCACTCGGGACACTCCTCACCCGTCTCACGAGCCGGGACGCGCACCCGCTCCATCGATCGTTCGGCGCGCTCGAGCGTCTCGGAGAACGGCTCGTACCACTCCCGCACGGTGGGCTCGTACTCCCGAGCGCCATCCTCCACCGAGTCGAGACGCTTCTCGAGGGCGGCGGTGAACGCGACGTCGACGATGTCAGGGAAGTTCTGGCGGAGGACGGTGTCCACCGTCTTGCCGAGCTCGGTGGGGTGCAGACGCCGCTCGAGCTGCTTGACGTAGAGCCGCTCCTGGATGACGTCGATGATGGCCGCGTACGTGGAGGGACGGCCGATGCCGCGCTCCTCGAGCTCCTTGATGAGGGTCGCCTCCGTGTAGCGCGGCGGCGGCTGCGTGAAGTGCTGCTCGGACGAGATCTCGAGGCAGCGCAGGGCGTCCTGCTCGGCCAGCAGCGGCAGGCTCGTGTCCCTGTCCTTGTCCTCGTCGCGCTTCCACACCTTCTGGAAGCCCTCGAAGGTGACGACCGAACCCGTCGCGCGGAAGACGTAATCCGCCGCGTCGATGGTGGCGCTCGTGTTGAGGTATTTCGCGGGGCTCATCTGGCTCGCCACGAAGCGCCGCCAGATCAGGTCGTAGAGCCGGAGCTGATCGCGGGAGAGGTGGGAGCTCACGGAGTCCGGCGTGCGATCGACGTCGGTCGGGCGGACCGCCTCATGTGCGTCCTGCACGTTGATCCCGGCCTTCTTGCCGCGCACGGCGCCACTCCCGACGAACTCCTTGCCGTATTTCGCCGTGATGTGCTTCCTCGCGGCATCCTTCGCGAAGTCGCTGATGCGCATCGAGTCGGTGCGCATGTACGTGATGAGCCCGGTCGACCCGGCGGTCCCGAGCTCGACGCCCTCGTACAGCTGCTGCGCGACGCTCATCGTCCGCCGTGGCGGCATGCCGAGCCGCGAGCTCGCATCCTGCTGCAGCGTGCTTGTCGTATGTGGCGGCAGCGGCAGGCTCGACCGCTCCTTGACGTCGATCGACCGGACCACGAATGCCGGGGTCCGCGCGGTGACGGCGCCGGCGTCGTCGAGCCCGAGCGCCGCGATCACCTCGGCAGCCTCCGCCTGCGTCCCGAGCTCGAGCTTCTCGCGCTCCGGGGCATCAGCGTCCCCGCGGCGGCCGACGAGCCGCGCGGTGAACGGGTTGCTGTCATCCTTGGCAAGAAGCGCCTCGATGGTCCAGGACTCCACGGGCTCGAACGCGTCGATCTCTGCTTCGCGGTCCACGACGAGGCGCACCGCCACGGACTGCACCCGCCCCGCGGAGGTCCCGGCCCGGACCTTCCGCCACAGCAGCGGCGAGAGCCGGTACCCGACCAGGCGGTCGATCACGCGGCGCGCCTCCTGGGCGGCGACCAGCGAGCGGTCGATCTTGCGCGGATGCGCCAGCGCGGCGTCGACGGCCAGCTTGGTGATCTCGTGGAAGACGATCCGGTCGGGATCGCGCAGGCCCAGGGCCTCGGCGAGGTGCCACGCGATCGCCTCGCCCTCGCGATCGGGGTCGGCCGCGAGGAGCGTCGACGTCGCCTTCTTCGCGGCGGCCTTGAGATCGCGGAGCTGCTTCTCCTTGCCCTTGACCACCTCGTACTGGGGCACGAAGCCGGATTCGACGTCGACGCCGATCTTCGACTTGGGGAGGTCGCGGACGTGCCCCATCGAGGCGAGGACGATGTACTCGGATCCCAGGAATCGGGCGAGGGTCTTCGCCTTGCTCGGCGATTCGACGATGATCAGACGTTGCATTTCGTGTTCTTCCTCGGGGCTCTGCGGCCGGGCTATACGGTACGGGCCACGAGGCCTCCGGGCAGGGACATTACGGCTCCGGCAAGCTCGAGCGCGCCGAGACGGGCGGCGACGGTCGACGGCGAGAGCCCCAGAGCGACCCCCACCTGGTCCGGGTGGACCGGCTGCGTACCCATGCGTGCCAGTATCTCCCGCAGTGCCGGGCTGAAACGCTCGATGCGCGTTGGGAACGGCTCCGTCGGGCCGTCCGGAACCTGATCCCCGGCAGCGGCACGGAGTGCCGGGACCGCCTCGAAGAGATCGGCGATCCCGAGCAACGGGCGGGCGCCGTCGCGGATCAGTAGGTTCGTTCCGCTGCTCTGACGCGATCGGATCGATCCCGGCACGGCGAGCACCTCCCGGCCGAGGTCGGCCGCCCAGCGGGCGGTGCTCAAGGCGCCACTTCGCTCGGTTGCCTCGACGACGATCACCGCCTCGGCAAGCGCCGCGATGATCCGGTTGCGTTTCGGGAAGTTGAACTTGAAGGGGGGCGTGCCAGCCGCCTCCTCGGTGATGACCGACCCGGCGGCGACGATCCGGGCTCGGAGCTCGGCGTGGCGCGGCGGGTAGCAGATGTCGATCCCGCAGCCCAGCACCGCCACGGTCGAGCCACCGCCTGCGACCGCGCCGTCATGGGCAGCGGCATCGATCCCGAGCGCCATGCCGCTCACGACCTGGATACCGGCGGCCCCGAGGTCGCCGGCGATCGACCGCGCTATGTCGATGCCGGTGAAGGTTGCTCGTCGTGAACCGACGATGGCGACCGCGGGCGATCGCGGGCCGACCGACCCCAGCTGCCAGACCCCGCGTGGCGGCGATCCGAGGTGGTTGAGGCGTTCCGGCCACTCCGGCGAGGCGGGATCGACCCATTGCGGACGGCCGGTCATCCGGCCATCTCGATCCGGTAGTGCAGCGCCTCAGCGAGCGCGTCCTCGCCGACCCGATCGTCGCCGGCGAGGTCCGCGATGGTCCGCGCGACGCGGAGGACCCGGAAGAAGGCGCGAGCGCTGAGGTGCAGGCGCTCGCCGGAGAGCGCGAGCAGCCGGCGTGCGGGCGCCGTAGACCGGGCTGCGGCGAGGATCTCGCGCCCGGTCACCGCGCCGTTGCCGCCGGCGTCCGTGCGTTGGGCCTGGCGCTCGCGAGCGGCCTCGACCCGACCTCGTACCCTCGAGGATGGCTCCGCCTCGCTGCCTTCGAAGATGTCCCGGTACTCCTGGCGGGGCACCGACACCACCAGGTCGATGCGGTCCTTGATCGGCCCGCTCAGCCGCGCCTGGTATGCCGTCAGCCGGCGCGGTTCGCAGCTGCATCCCTGGGCGTCGCCGAGGTGCCCGCACGGGCACGGGTTGGAGGCGCCGACGAGCATGAAGTCGGCCGGGTAGGTGATGGCGGCCCGTGCCCGCGCGATCGTCACGGTACCTTCCTCGAGGGGCTGGCGCAGTGCCTCGAGATGCTGGCGCGAGAATTCACAGAGCTCGTCGAGGAACAGGACACCTCGATGCCCCAGTGTGTCGAAACGTTACCGGAAGGCGCCAGGGTCGCCGGTGATCCGGAAGCGCGAGATCCTGAGCCCCGGGCGAGCGCCCGAGCTCGCCAAACGTCTCGTCGCCTTGGAGATCAGGCGCGCATCACTCACCATCCGCTCGGCTTCAGCGCGGGAGCGCGCCGCCCGCTCAGCCATGAGGAGCGAGCGAGCGCGCGCCCGCAGCTGATCCCGGCGCTGGCGCGGGGTGAACTGTGCCGTCGACGTCCGGGGGGCACGTGTCGCGGCCCGGGTCGCGCCGGCGGTCGAGAACTTGGCTCGTGCCATCGCGCGCATTCCCTCGGTCGCCTTGCTGTACCAGGCGACGAACCCGCGGTCGAGCGGATGACCACTGAGGATCCACTGGCGGCCGTCCCAGCGCGGGATCGACGCGCCACCGCTGGCGGATCGCCGGTTGATGAAGAGGGCGCGGTCCTCGATCATCGGCTCACGGCGAAGATCGGGCCGGGCTTGGGCTGGAAGGGTCGCGCCAGGAACTTCGGGACGCACTCGTCGCAGCGCCACAGGTGGTCGGTACACCACGACGTGAGCACGTCCTTGTGGCGCCGCACTCGTCGCAGTGCAGCCGGTGCTTTCCCCAGCAGGTCATGCGCAGCGCGCCACCGGGCCCCGCCGGCTTGTACTGGAACACCCCGACGTGACACTCGTCGCACAATCCTGTGCGCGCCGACGCCGGGATTCTCGCGCATGGTCCGCTCCATGGCAGCGCGGCTGTCGGACCTCGCCGCAGCTCGGGCTTCCTCGAGGTCACGCTGGCGTTGCGCTTCGGCCTGGCGCCGTGATTCCGCGGCCAGACGTTGAAACTCGGGATCACGGGCCGCTCGCGCCGCGCTCTCGGCGATGCGCTGCTCATACTCGGCGCGCTCGGCCTCGGCGCGGATCTGCTCGGGGGTGCGCGGATCGGCATGCGCGGCGAGGATGGCGGCCGCTTCGGTGATGGTCTTCGCTCGTCTTCGGTGAGACTGGCGAGATCGGTGGTCATGGCTTCTTCCCTCTTGCATGAGCGCGAGCACCGCGGGAGCGGTTGGGATGACGGGTGAGCTGGGCACGACGGGAGCGGTCAACGTGATCGCGAGCGGGATGCCACCGCCGGGGATGCCGCTCGCGGACTTGGCTTTCACCGGGCGCGGCGATCGTCATCGCGACGACGTTCGAGGTCCTGCATCCACTGATACGGGCTCGGCCGGGAGCGCGCATCGGCCTCGAGCAGCGCGCCGAAGTCGATCCGCCACTGTGCGCCGATCCGCACTCACCGGCACGCGGCCCGAACCGACCAATCGATAGATGGTGCGCGGTGCTCACCCGCAACTCGTCGGCGCACTCGCGGGGGGTCAGGAAACGCTCAGTCATGTTGCCCGCCATCTTAGCAACTCTTCGCATCTCTTATCAACGCTTTACAATGCCCTCCCGGCGACGGCTCCCTCATTGGCGTCGTCGGCCCCCGAGGATCGGTCGGCTCGAAGTGCCGCCGGCCGGTCCTCACCTCTCAGTGTCTGACGGCGGACAGACGGCTTGGCGCAACCCGCGAAGGATGCGAGGTCACGATGAGGAGGATTCCCGAGCCACCGCTGCTCACATGCAAACGTTGCGCCGGAGCGCGGTTCGTCCCGCTGACGTTCCCGACTATCGAGCGTGTCGATCGCCTCGTCCGCCCGACCGCGAAGTGCGTGACCTGCGGGCTGCGCTACCGCGACGACGAGCCGGAGGCGAGGGTGGGCTGAGACCGCATGATGGATCGCATGCGGGGGTCTCGGAAGGTTGCACTGTCGGTGTTCGTCAGCGCCCTGCTGAGCCTGGTCGCCTGTGGCGAGCCCGCGGCGACCGTCAGCACTTCGCCACCTCGTCGAGCTGACGCCGACGGCCACGCCTTCCGCCACCGCGGCGGCGACACACGCTCCGACGCCGCCCCCGACGGCACCTGGCACTCCTCGAGGCGTGGCCCTACCCAACTCGCGCCTCACACCGGGGGCGACGTTCGCCGGAGTGACGGCGGCACAGGTCTGCACGTCCGGGTGGGCGTCGAAGCATCGCGACGTGACCCAGGATCAGTACTACGCGGTGTATGACGAGTACGGCATCGCGTATCCCCGAGCCGTCAGGGACGTATGAGCTCGACCACCTCATCCCCCTCGAGCTCGGCGGCGACAATGCAAACGCCAACCTGTGGCCCGAACCGGCGTCGCCGGCGCCCGGGTTCCACCAGAAAGACGACCTCGAGAACACGCTGCACGACCTCGTGTGCGCGGGGTCGCTCAGTCTTGCGGTCGGCGCAGCACGCCATCGCCTCGAACTGGTACGCGGCCTATCGTCCGCTACGTCGTCGGGTGAGCGGTTGCTATGCCGCTACGTGCCCGGACGCGGCGGCTTGAGCAGTCGCTCAACACCGGGGCGCGGGATCCTCCAGCCGTCACCACTGGGCTTCGCCGGGAGGTCCTTGCTTCGGATGAGACGCTCCACGTCGAACTCACTCATGCCGAGCTCGCCGGCGGCCTCTTTGACGGTCAGCTCGAGCCGCCCCGACGATGCCCGCTTGGGCCGGCTCGAGGGTACGCGTGCGTCGCTCATCGGTTCGCCACCCAGAATACCTGGGGAGCCGGTTTGCGCTGCTCGGCGAGCGCCAGCGCATAGCCGAGGGTCAATGCGAGGAGCGGCGCCAGGTCCGTGCTCGCGGTGGCGCGCGACCAGTACCACTGGTCACCGTAGACGCGCTTGCGAGCCCCGGCGATGGCCGCGTCGAGGGCGGGATGCCAGGACACCTTGAGCTTGCGGTCGGCGATGCCGTCATAGAGCGATGCCGCGGCGGCGCTGATATCCTGCGACGTGAATCCACGTAATCCGACATGGTCGAGCATCATGTCCGGGACCATATTCGCCAGCGGTCCGCGGCTGTCGACGCCCACATGCGACTGGTAGCGGCGGGTCAACTCGGCGATGCGCTCGGGCACCCACGCGACGCCCTCACGGTGCTCGACCAGCTCGCAGCGCAATTGCTTGTCCACCGCGACGATGGCGGCGCTGCTCCGGTCGGGCATGGCATCGACCCCAAAGGCGACGCGCGCGCTGCGGTCGACCTCGAGCCCCTCGAAACAGACCGGACGCCAGATGGCGTCGGGGATGATCCGCTCTTCGGCGGCCGTCCAGATGTTGAGATAGGAGCGGCGAAAGTCGTCCTCGCCGGACGTGGCGAGCGCATGGGCGACGGCCGCCTCGGTGACGGTGTGACCGAGCGCCGGCATGCATGAGTACCAGGTCGCCGGGTTGTCGATCGGCGCCTCGGGGTCCGCGCTCCACTCGAAGTAGCAGACCGAGCGGTCCTGATTGTCGACCACCGCGGCGCGGCCCAGATCCACCTTGCGCTTGAGGTACGCGCTCCCCTCATGGCCGGCCGTTGAGACCACCCAGAGCTGCGCATCGGCGCGGGTGAGCATGGCCGGCTTGAGCGCCGCCTCGCGCTCGTCGGTGGCGTCGTTCCACGCCTCGTCGATGAGCGCCAGGTCGAGCGTCTGGCCATGGCCGGCGGCTTCGCGGGACGCGACGACCACGATCCGCCCACCCGTGTCGACCACGATGGATTCACTCCCCATGGACGAGTAGACCTTGGTGAGCCGATCCTTCAGCGGTGACGCCAACAGGAGCGGCGCCTGGTCGCTGAGCAGTTTGTCGCGGCCCGCCTTGCCGCTCTGTGCGGAGTACGCGACGCGCTGGGGTTGCCGCTCCCAGACCAGCATCCGGTGCAACCACGCGGCCATCGTCGTCGTGGTCTTGCCCGACTGTCGCGGGGTGAGCACGATCACCTCTCGGTAGCAGGGCGAGCCATCCGGCCAGACCTCGAGGGCCACGTCGAGGATGTGGCACTGGTGGGGCATGAGCGTCATGCCCATATCAGCCATGACCGCGGCCGCCTCACCGCCCCGGGTGTCGCGTTCACGGCGCCGCGGTGTCCCGATGCGCGGCAGGAGCAGCGTCACGCGCTCACCGGCCAGTCGGTGGCGCCGCTCTTGGGCGCGAGCCGGCGGATGCGCTCGCCATAGTCCTCAGCGGGACGCGCGGCCGTGACCAGGGCCGCGAGCTTGGCCTGCAATCCCACGAACTCATGGAGCAGCGCGGCCGATCCCGGGTTGGCGTCGAGCGCGCTCGCCGTGCTCAGCAGCGCGACCGCGAGGATCTCACTCTGACCACCGAGCAATCCCTGCTCACGCAGCTCCGCGACGCCCGTCTCCGACGCCTGACGCAGCGGGCCGGCGTCGTGCGTCACCTTCACCAGCGCCGTCG
>CAWKDT010000017.1:0-16361 GCA_963848445.1 Candidatus Dormiibacterota bacterium | reverse complement strand
CGTTGTCCTGGAGGATCCCGCCGCGACGCAGGGTGATGAACCGCGGATCTCGGATCTTGGGAAGGATCACCCCTAGCTCAGCCGCTCCACAATCATCGCCATACCCATCCCGCCACCCACGCACATGGTCTCGAGCCCGACGACCTTGTCAAGGGTTTGCAGGTCATTGATCAGCGTGGTGAGTATGCGAGCGCCGGTCATCCCGAACGGATGCCCGAGCGCGATCGCGCCGCCGTGTGGATTGAACCGATCATCCCACGGGTCGATGCCGATGAGCCGCGCAGACGGGATCACCTGTGCGGCGAACGCCTCGTTGAGCTCCACGGCATCAACATCGTCGATGGTCATGCCGGCGCGCGCGAGCGCCTGGCTGCTCGCGGAGACCGGCCCCAGTCCCATGAGCTCGGGATCCAGCGATCCGAGGCCCGTGCTGACGATGCGCGCAAGCGGGGTGATCCCGAGATCGCGAGCACGGGAGTCGCTCATCACGACCACGGCCGCGGCTCCGTCGTTGAGCGGGCACGAGTTGCCGGCGGTGACGGTGCCGCCCTCGCGGAAGACCGGTGCGAGAGATGCCAGCTTGTCGAGCGTCGTCCCTCGCCGTGGGCCATCGTCACGGGTCATCACTCCGCCCGCGGTCAGCGGCACCGGAATGACCTCGCGGTCGAAGAAGCCGCTGTCCTGTGCATCCACCGCCCGCGCCTGGCTGCGCAGTGCGAACCGATCCTGCTCGTCACGGGAAATCCGTTCGCGCCGCGCGACATTCTCAGCTGTCTGTCCCATTGCGATGTAAACATCCGGGAGCGACTCGGCGTTCCCGGAGGCGAGCCTCGGATTGCGGGTCTCGGGAGTGTCCGGCATACCGTTGACGAACCGAGAGACCATCTCGATTCCCACCGACAGGAAGGCGTCGCCCTCGCCGACCTTGATCGCATGCGCGGCCATCCGTGTGGTCTGCAGCGAGCTCGCGCAGAAGCGCGTGACGGTGGTGCCAGGCACCTCGAGGCCGGCGAGGACGGCGACGACACGGCCGAGGTTGAAACCCTGCTCGCCGCCAGGACGTCCGCAGCCGCAGATGAGATCCTCGATGTCCTCTTTCGGCAGCTGCGGAACCTGTTCGAGCACCCGCATCACGACATGCGCGCCGAGATCGTCCGGCCGCCATCCGACGAGCGACCCTTTGCCGGCACGACCGATCGGGGATCGTCCCGCCGCGACGACGACGGCGTCAGGCACGAAACTCAGTCAAGTTCGAACAACTCCTGTGGCATTGCGTGCAGACGCTCCACGGTCCCCCCGTCACCGAGGAGGTAGTCGTCGGAAATCCAACTGTACCCGTGGGGCGTGCTGAATGCAGGATGCAGTGAGAAGTACATGTTCTTCCTGACCGCCAGCGTCTCGTCATGGCGAATCAACGGGCGCTCCACCATGTCGTACCCCTGCCCGTGGAAGTGCACGCGCTTCTCTTCCGGGCGCCCGTGTTCGCGCATGAACAGGTTGTACCGATCCCAGATGTCGGGACAGCCGGCGCCGTCATGCAGCTGCTCAGTGCAGAACCGCTGAGCCTCGAGAAGGAATTGATGCTGCTCGCGCAGCTCGGGGGTCGCTTTGCCGAGCACGATGCTTCGACCGAGCTCGCAGTACATGCCGCCCGGGCCGTTGTTCTCGATCAGGATGCTGAATTGATCGCCCGGCTGGATCATCCGATGCTGGAGGTGACGATTGACGATCTGACCCGGATGACCGGCCGGACCGGCGAATGAGAGGAAGAGGCCCTGCTCGCTGCCCAGCGAATGCCCAACATGCTCGGCGACCGCCGCAACATCCAACTCGCGGAGGCCGGGTTTGACGGCCGCAAGCGCCGCGCGCATTGCCTCGTCCTGCACCGCCGCGGCCGCGCGCACCAGCACCATCTCATCCGCGCTCTTCACGGCCTTGATGGGATCGACGACATCCGACGCATCGACGAAATGTGCCCCGCGGAGCGCACCATTGCGAAGCGTCTCGATGAGAGCAAAGGAGATTGCTGCGGTCCCCAGCATCCCGATCGTGCCGCCCGCATGCCGCGCCAGTGCCTGCGCGGCGAGCTCGGCATCGTACGCGGCGCTGTAGTGAGCCGACGCATAGCTCGGCGTGCCCATGAGCCTGGCAACTCCACGCCGGACGCCATCCCCTTCCGGAGGCAGCATGCTGTCCATCCCGAACGCGCCCTGGCCGATGATGGTCATCGGCTCGTCCGTGAAGAAAAGGACGGTCGTGACGTAGCCGTTGGTCGCGGGCAGGTCGGTCAGGTATTTGACATAGCCGCCCATGAAATCGTTGTTGGCCTGTGCAAGCAGGACATCGAGCCCGGACGCGTCCATCGCAGCTCGGATCGCCGCCCACCGGCGCTCCAGTTCGCGCATGGGTATGGGTGTGTTGATGCGCTCGCCGGCTCCGGGCACCGCAGGGAATCCCGCCATCAGCTGCGCACCACGCCGCGCATCAAGCCGATGTCCCCTGCGATGAAACGGCGCAGATTCTCCTCGACGATGGGCAGGGCATCATCGATGTATCCAACGTGAAACCCCGCAATGTGGGGTGTGAGAATGACATTGTCCAGCCTCCAGAACGGGTGAGCAGGCGGAAGCGGCTCCTCGGCGAAGACGTCGAGAGCGGCGCCGGCGATGCGATGCTGCTCCAGGGAGGCGATCAGGGCGGGCTCGTCGACGATTCCTCCCCGCGCAACGTTGATGAGAAAGCTCGATGGTCGCATGGCTCCGAGCACCTGAGCGCTGATGATCCCGTTCGTGGCGGCCGTATACGGTGTCAGCAGCACCAGGTAATCCACCTCCGCGGCCATGTGCGCCAACTCGTCGACGG
The DNA here is from genome assembly GCA_963848445.1 of Candidatus Dormiibacterota bacterium. GTDB lineage: Bacteria > Chloroflexota > Dormibacteria > Aeolococcales > Aeolococcaceae > Palsa-851. Next base: position 13,499 of record CAWKDT010000017.1, on the reverse strand, counting down.
CGTCAATACGTTCGAACCCGGGAACGCGACGCGGCGCCGACGACACGCCGAGCACCCGCATTCCGAGCGCGCTGCAGCGTGGCGCAAGCTCCTCGGCGATAGCACCGATTCCGAAGATGCCGACGGTCGCGCCCTGGAGCAGGTGCGCCGGGAAACGTTGCCACTGCGCGCGATGCTGGTTGGTCAGCGAGCGTGGAAGGTCGCGTGCGAGCGCCAGCATCGAGGAGAGCACCGACTCCGACACCGCCGGCCCGTGCAGTCCGCGCAGGTTGGTGATCATCACGCCGGTGCGCAACGCAGGGCTGTCGGCGATGCCGTCCACCCCGGTACCGAGCGCCTGGATCCAGCGCAGCTTGACGCCCTGCTCGAGGACCCTGTCGCTCATGTGCGCGCCGAACGTGATCAGGACGTCGGCGTCGGCGATGAACGGATCGACCTTCGAGTGGTGTTCGGCGAGGTTGATGGTCACGTCGGGGAACGCTCGGCGCAGCCGCTCCAGGTATTCGGCGCGCACGGGCTCGGGGAGCGCAAGCAAGAGCAGGACGTTCACCCCGGCGGCCTGCACACCGGCTAGGCCGGAACCACCGGCACCAGCAGGTGCGCGTCGTATCGACCGCCCGTGTGGATGACGTGGGTTCCCGCATTGCGCGTCCTGGAGTGACCCATGCGCACGATGCCCGGCGGGTACATGTAGATGTCGCTGCCTTGGATGATCAGGCGGAGCTGCTCGCCGGCCTCGAAGCGCGTTCCCGAGGGCCAGATCTCGATGTCGACGGGCACGATCTGTCCAGGCTCGAGCAGTTCCTCACGCGTGTGCGGATGCCACGGCTGCAGCTCGGTCGACAGCTTCGGATCGAGTGCGCGATGCGAGACACGCAGCCAGCCGAGTGCGACAGGTCCGTCCTCGAGCGAGTTCAGGAAGGAGAAGGGCACGATCTCACCGTGCTCGTCGAGCTTCTGGATGGCGACGAACAGGTCCATGTCGTCGGAGCCCTCCGCCTCGACCCAGAGATGAAGCTTCATCGGGCCGATGAGATCCATCCGTGAGTCGAATCGATGCGTGAACTCAACCCGATCCGTCGCTCCGGCGTATCGAACCGCTTGCTCACCCGACGGGGCGGTGGACACCAGCTGCCGCGACTCCGCGTCCAGGTACCACGCGCGCGGCTCGGTCCCCACCAACGGCCATTCCCGCTCGTCGCGGTAATCGCCGACGTAGAAACGCTCGCGAACCTCGAGTTGCACACGGGGCCACGAGTTGATGCCACTGTTCTCCACGCCGCGCAGGAACCTGTCGAAGAACTGGCGCAGGAGCTCGACGTTGTCGGGACGGTAGTAGAACTGCCATTTCTTCCGGCCGTGGACAAGCAGCCATTTGTCCTTCGAGCTGATGTGCTTGTAGCCCTCGATGGTGCCGCGGTTGTGCAGTCCCTGGTCCGACCAACTGGCGACGACGAACGCGGGGATCTCGACCCGCGACAGGTCCGGCGTCTTGCTCTCCCAGTACGCATCGAACAGGGGATGGTCGGCGTGCATGGCGACGGTGTCCTCGACCATCCCGTTGGAATAGGCCACACGCTTCGACCGCCACATCGGACCGAAGCTGTCCTCGGGGATGCCGCCGTGGTACGACATGTCCCGATAGCGGTCGCTCACACCCTCCCAGGGATTGATGGCCGCGAGATGAGGGGGCCGGTCGGCAGCGGCACGCCATTGCGTGATGGCGAGATAGGAGACGCCGGACATGCCGACCTTGCCGTTGCTCCACGGTCGGGTCCCCGCCCATTCGATGAAGTCGTAGACATCTCGCGCCTCCTGTGAGGAATAGAAGGTCGCGTCACCCTGAGAGTTCCACATGCCGCGCGGATCGACGTTGATCACGGCGTACCCATGGCGCGTCCAGTACAGCGGGTCCGGCGCCTCGAACCCCGCGTACTTCGATGTCCAGGCCGGGTCGACGCCGTGCTTGGGGAAGATGTCGTACTTCACCGCCCCGTGCTTGCCATACGGCCCCCAGCCGATGATCGGCGGCACAGGCTCGGGACTGTCCGGCCGGAAGACGTCCGCGTAGATCTCGGTGCCATCGCGCACGGGAACCGCCGTGTCGTACTCGATGATCATGCCGTCGACCCGTTCGGTGCGTGGCGACAACGGAGGACAGCCCACGGACTGCGGTGGAATGCCGGGGAGAAATTTGATCTCGAAACCGTCGTCGATCATCGCGTCTCCTTGGCCCGCTCCGGGCCGGTTGCCGCACTGCGACACGCACAAACCGGCAGGCCTTGCACTTGTCTGCCGCGTCCATTATGGTACTGCTCACCACGGTAGGGTGGACGGTGTGGAATCGACATCGCCGGACCGGCGTGACGGTCACAAGGAGGTTTCCCATGGGCTCCCAGAGAACCTGGCGAGTGTCCGCTCTGGTCGGAGCGACCGCGCTGTTGGCTGCCTGCGGCAGCAGCAGCCCGTCCGCCTCTTCGGTGCCGACTCAGTCGGGCAGCACCATCACGGCCGGCGTGATCGCGCCCTTCACCGGGCCCGCGGCTCAGTTCGGAAAGCTGCTCTCCGCACCCTGCTTCGCGGCGACCGATTTGATCAACAAGGCGGGCGGCATCCTGGGAAAGACGATCAGCTGCTCGTCAATCGACGACACCGGCGATCCGGCTGATGCGGTTCCCAACGTCACCCGGGCGATCGCGACCACCACGAATCTGGACATGGCACTCGGGCTCGAGAGCAACACGGCGGCAACGACGGTGCCGCTCGTGAACACCGCCAAGATCCCGATCATCACCACGAACGGGCTTGTTGCCTTCACGAAGAACAACTATCCCTACTACTGGCGGCTCACCCCGTCCGACGACGCCAACGGCGCGGCATTTGCGGTGTGGGCGGTGCAGAAGGGGTACAAGAACGTCGCGGTCGTCTTCCAGAACGGCATCGGCTCCGAGGGGAACCTTCCCGGCCTCACCTCGGCAATGCCGAAGCTCGGTGGCACCCTCGGCTTGCAGCTCACGATTCCCGCGGACGCCGCGTCCTACTCGAGCGAAGTCGCGAGGGTCATCAACGCGCACCCCGATGCCCTGATCTGGTCTGCGGATCCGCAGACCACGGCCACGTTCATGTCCGAGTACAAGCAGCTCAACAGCGGCTCGATCCCGCCGATGGTCACGGCGACCGATTCGCTGACGCCCGACTTCTTCAGCGCTCTCAAGCGCGTGGTTGGCGTGACGTACGTCACCCAGGATGTCTACCTGGTGGGGTCGTCGTTCAGCCAGACGACCCCGGCGTTCGCGACGTACAAGGCCGCCCTGCAGGCGGATTCCAAGACGAGCGCGATCGCGGACGTCCTGAGCGCCGTCGGGCCGCCTGCGTCGGAGTACGACGGGATCAACATCCTGGCGCTCGCAATGGTCATGGCCAAGTCGACAGTGGGTTCGTACTACAACCAGTTCGTGTCCAAGATCATCTCTCCCAAGGCGGGCGCGGTCGTTGTGAACAACTTCGCCGACGGCCTGGCGGCGCTGAAGGCCGGGAAGCAGATCCAGTACGTCGGGGTCCTCGGTCCGGTGGTGTTCAACCGGTACCACAACTCCGCCGGCGAGTTCGCCGCCAACGTCTTCAACCCTGACGGCAGCGCCAGCCGGGTCGGCAGCATCTCCGGCACGCAGGTGCTCGGCCTGCTGTGACGGCTGAGGCCGGGCCTCATTCATACAATGGCGACGGAGCCGCACCCGCGACCGGCAGGCACGGCTCCGTTTCGCACGCCGAGCGGAGGTGACGGTTGCAACTGATCATTGAGGCCATCGGTTTCGGCATCGCGACCGGTGCGGTGATCGCCCTTGGTGCGGTCGGCTTCTCAGTGCAGTTCGGGATCAGCAACATCCTGAACATCACCTACGGCGCGCTCATGACGCTCGCCGCGTACATCGGCTTGGTGCTGATCAGTCACAACATCAACGCGTGGGCGGCGCTCGTCGTCAGCGCAGTTGCCGTCGGTGCTGTTTCCGTGATCTATCACCGCATCCTCCTGGCCCCGCTCCAGCGTCGCGGCACCCGCGCCATCGCGATGATCATCGTGACGGTCTCTGCGGGCACGATCCTCCAGTACATGATCGTCGCCATTGCCGGGCCGTCGTCGCAGAGCTATGGCGAGCAGAGCGGCCGGACCTTCCACTTTCTGGGGCTCACGCTTTCCTTCGGCCAGGTCACGATCATCGTGCTGACCGCGGTGCTGATGCTGGCGCTGCATCTGCTCCTGACCAGGACGACACTCGGCAAGGCCATGCGCGCGACGTCGTCGAACCGGACCCTTGCGCGCAGCTGCGGGATCGCGACCAGCCGCATCAGCGACATTGCCTGGTTCATCTCGGGTTGCCTCTGCGGCGCGGCCGGCGTCGCCCTGGCGATCACGACGGTGAGCTTCGATTTCTCTCTCGGGGCGTTGTTTCTGATCCCGATGGTCGCGGCAGCGGTGCTCGGCGGCATCGGCCAGCCGTACGGCGCCATGCTGGGCGGGATGATCATCGGCATCTCCAGCGAGGTCGCCGCGGCCGTGAGCAACCCGAACTACAAGGACGTCGTTGCCTTCGTGATTCTCATCATCGTGCTGTTGCTTCGACCGCGCGGCCTGTTCGGCGCCGCCTGGTCCAGCCGCCGGCTGATGGAGGGGTAGCATGGCCTGGGAGTACTACCTGGTCGTGATGCTCATCTACCTGGGCACCGATCTGCTGGCGGTCTGGGGCCTCAACCTCGAATTCGGCGTCGCAGGAGTTGCCAACCTTGCGTACATCCTCGTCGTTGCTGCGGGAGCGTACGGGTATGCGGTGGTGAGCCTTGGTCCATCCTCGGGCAACGGCGGATTCCAGACGTATATCGGCGGCTTGACGCTGCCCTTTCCACTGGCGCTGCTCGTCGGCGCCGCAGCCGGCGCGGTGGTTGGGACGCTGATCGGCCTCACGGGTCTCAAACGGCTACGGCAGGACTACCAGGGCGTCGCGATGCTGGTCGTGTCGCTGATGGTGACCGCGATTGTCAGTGCCGATACCGGTCTGTTCAACGGCACAGCCGGGCTTGCGCTGATTCCCAATCCCTTCTCCACGCTCGACCCCGAGGTCGCGCGCTGGTCATATGTCGCAGTGGTCGCCATTTGCTGCGTGATCGGATTCGTCGTACTGCGTCGATTCACGACCGGTCCGATGGGCCGGACGCTCCGGGCAATGCGCGACGACGACACCGCGGCTTCGGCGGCGGGCAAGGACGTGGTCCGTCTACGGCTCGTCGTGCAGGCGGTCGGCGGTGCGTTCGGCGGTCTCAGCGGCGCGCTGCTTGCAGGGTTCATCGGTGGCTGGTCGCCCTCCGCGTGGGCATACATCGAGACGCTCGCCTTTCTGAGTTGCATCATCGTGGGCGGCAGGGGCAGCGATCGCGGCGTGAGCCTGGGCACGGTGATCATCGCGGTTCTGCTCCTGCAAGGCGTTCAGTTCCTGCCCCAGATCGCGTCGGTACCCGGGCTCAGCGAGGACTTCGGCTGGATCATCCTGGGGACAGCGACGATCGCATTCATCTGGTTCCGTCCTCAGGGTGTGCTCAAGGAACGGAGGCCGCGCTACCGGGGAGAGTCGACGTCGAAGGCACCGGGCTGACCCGAGTGGCAGTTGCCGCAACCGCTCCGCTCCTCGAGGTCGACCACCTGGAAAAGCACTACGGTGGCGTGCGCGCCGTGGACGGCGTCTCGTTCACCGTCGAGCGTGGGAGCATCACGGGGCTGATCGGGCCCAACGGCGCGGGCAAGTCGACCGCGCTCGCGATGATCGGCGGCTTCGTCCAACCGAGCGGCGGGCGCATCCGCTTCGATGGCGTCGACATCACCTCGATGTCCATGCATGCGCGCGCGCGCCTCGGGCTCGTTCGCACGTTCCAGATGGCTCGAGTCTTCGGCAACCTGACGACCCTGGAGAACCTGCTCGTCGCCGCGCCGCGACAACGGGGAGAGCAGGCCGGCGGACTGGTCGGGGGGCGGCGCGTCTGGCGCACCCAGGAGACCGAGCTCGTCAGCGCAGCGCAGGCGATGCTGGGGACGTTCTCCATGGCATCGAAGGCGAATGACCTCGCCAGCACGCTCAGCGGTGGCCAGAAACGAGCCGTCGAGATCATGCGCGCACTGATGATGCAGCCCAGGATGCTGCTGCTCGACGAGCCGATGGCGGGATTGAGCCCGAGCCTGTCGCGTCAGCTCGAGGACGTGCTGCTCGAGCTCGCTGCGTCCGGCCTCTCGCTCCTCCTCGTCGAGCACGAGCTGGAAACCGTTGACAAGCTGTGCGGCAAGGTGGTGGTCATGGCGCAGGGAAAGGTGCTCTCCGAGGGCAGGATGTCGGAGCTGCGCCTGAGCCGCGAGGTGCAGGACGCGTATGTCATCGGCTGAAGCGCAGCAACCGGCACTTGCGCTGGCGATCCGCGGTATCACCGCCGGGTATGGCGGACCGCCGATCGTGACCGATCTGGACATGGACGTGGCCAGAGGTCAGGTGGTGGCGGTGGTCGGTCCCAACGGCGCCGGCAAGAGCACACTGCTGAAGGCGATCCTCGGCATCGCGCGCGTGGAGGCCGGACGGGTCGAGCTGAACGGTACCGACGTCACGGGGCTGCCGCTCGAGAAGCTCGCCCGGCTGGGCATCGGCTACGTGCCCCAGGTCGATGACGTCTTCGATGGCCTGCGCGTCCGAGAGAACCTCGATATGGGCGGGTACCTCTTCAGCAAGAGCGAGCGCGCGGAGCGTATGGAGCGCGCGCTCACCGTGTTCCCCCAGCTCAGGCCGCGGCTCAATCGCTACGTCGAGACTATGAGCGGCGGCGAGCGGAAGATGACCGCGATCGCTCGCGTCCTGATGCTCGACCCCTCGGTGCTGGTCCTCGATGAGCCGACGGCAGGCCTGTCGCCCGAGCTGTCCAAGGCTGTCCTGGAAACCCAGGTGCGCGCGCTGGGCGACCTCGGCAAGGCGGTGCTCCTCGTCGAGCAGAAGGCGGTGGCAGCGTTGGGCATCTCCGACTGGGCCTATATGCTCGTGCGAGGGGAGGTCGTGATGTCGGCCGATGCCAAGGAGGTGCTCGCGAAGCCGGACATGCGCGAGATCTTTCTCGGAGCGACCGCCCCCGCCGACGCCGGCGCCGAACGCGCAGTGTGACGGCAGCGCCCGGCCGCTGCGCCTAGAGGCCGAGAAGGCGCTCGAGGTTGCCGTGGAGGATCCGCTCGCGATCCTGGTCGGAGAGGTCCATGGAGCGAATGGCGCGCAGCTCGTCGACTGCCCAGGATCCGTCCTCGGGGCCGAACGGGAAGTCGGTGCCGAACATGATGTGGTCGGAGCCGAAGAAGCGAAGCGCAAGCCCGAGCGAGTCGGTCGAACCATTGCTGACCGAATCGTTGTAGAAGCGCCTGAAGTGGTCGATCGCCGGCCCGGTCAATGCCGGTCCGCTGCTCTCTCCGATGCCGAGCTGCGCGTAGTGCGGTGCGGTGGTTCGCGAGAACGCGTCGATGCGCGAAGCGAAGTACGGGATCATCCCCCCCATGTGGTGCGTCACGAACTTGATCTCCGGATGCTTCTCGAAGACCCCGCCGTACACGAGCCGCGCCATCGCCAGCGATGTGTCGAACGGCCATGCCAGGGTTCGATCGAGGACATCCTTGCCGATCCACGGATAGAGGTTCGCGTGTTGCGGATGGATCCAGATCGGCACGCCGGTTGCGGCTGCTCGGTCGTACAGCGGCCACATCGATGGGTCGTCGAGCGGCCTGCCCTCGATGTTGGAGAAGATCAGCACCCCGCGGAGACCGAGCTCGCCGTGCAGCCGTTCGAACTCCTCCATCATCACGTCGTCGACCACCGGCATGACCCCGACGCCGATGAAACGTCCCGGCCGGCGACCCGCGAACTCGGCGATGCTGTCATTTGCGACACGGGTAAGCCGGTGGATGTCGCTGCGCTCCATGCCCAGCCACACGGGCGGACGCGCCAGAACGAGCACCTGGACGTCGAAACCATGCTCGTCCATGTACGCGATGCGGCGCGCGTCGTCATAGAGGAACGAGCTCTGGTTGTGGAGCGCACGCAACTCAGCGCTGGGACTCACCTCCTCGAGCGCCTCGATGAGGCGCATGGGGAAGACGTGCGCATACGCGTCGATGACAGTCACACGGCGCTCCGATCGCGCAGGGCGCCGCCAAGAGCCTGCTTCGAGATCTTGCCGAAGGGCGAGAGGGGGAAATCGTCCATGATCTCGAGCCGTTCGGGGAGCTTGAACTTCGCGATGCCAAGATCCATGAGGAAACCGGCGAGGCTCTCGAGCGTGAGCTGCGCGCCGGAGCGAACGATCACGCACGCGCACATGCGCTCGCCGAGTACCGGATCGGGGTAGGGAACGCAGGCGACATTGCGCACCGCCGGATGCATGAGGATGAGATTCTCGATCTCCTCGGCGCTGATCTTCTCCCCACCACGATTGATCAGGTCCTTGATGCGTCCCTCGACGAGGTATGCGCCCGAGGCATGACGTCGCATCAGATCTCCGGAGCGATAGAAGCCGTCGGGCGTGAACTGGCGCTCGTTGTATTCAGGCACGCGGTAGTAGCCGCGCAGGGTGTACGGCCCTCGCACGGTCAGTTCGCCGACCTCGCCGTCGGGGACCTCGGCGCCGGACTCATCGCAGAGCCGGACCTCGTCGTCGGGTGAGACCGGGATGCCGACCGTCTCCATGCGCGCCTCCTCCGGCATGTCCTTGCGCACGAAGAAGAGCGTGCCCTCGCTCATCCCGAAGTTCTCCTGCACGAAAGCGTTGGGAAAGAATTCAGCCATCTGGCGACGCAGCTCAGGCTGTAGGCGCTGGCCGCCTGACTGGAGCAGCTGCACGGACGACATGTCGTGGTTGGCCGCGTCGGGGTCGCCGAGCCAGCGGATGTAGAGAGCGGGCACCGCAGCGATGTGCGTGATCCGGTGGCGCTCAACGAGCGGGAGGATCTCGGCGGCGCGCGTTCCCTCGCTGAGCACCACGCGCGCCCCGTGCATCAGGAAGCCCTGCACACCCGGACACGCAAGCGGCATGTTATGCGCGAGCGGCGCCACCGCCAGCTGGCAGCTGTCGCGGTCGATGTAATGCACCGCCGCGGCGGCGCGTGAGTTGTAGACGTAGTCGTTGTGGGTGCGTGGGATGAGCTTGGGGATGCCGGTCGTGCCCCCGGAGAGCAGCAGACAGCAGGGGTCGGTCGGATCGATATCGACGTGTGGCGGCGCGGCGTGCTCAGCGACGGGCACGAGCTCGTCCATCAGCATGACGTGGCGGAGCCCGGGGTTTGCAGCGCGGATGATCCGGCCCAGGTCGGCATCAGTGCCGAAGTACGCCACCGCGTCGGTCAGCTTGACGAAGTGATCGATCTCGCGGCGCCGATGGGGTGCGAGCGCGAGGACGGGGATCACACCCAGCATCTGGAGCGCGAAATACAGGTAGAGGAACTCAGGCGCGTTCGGCAGGTGCATGACCACCCGGTCGTTCCGGCGTAACCCCATGGTGTGCAGACGCGCCGCGAGGGTCGCCCTGCGATCGGACAGCTGACGGTAGGTGATGGTCTCGTCAGCATGGAGGAGCGCGATCCGATCCGCGTGCTCGGCGAACAACTCGCTGAACACATCATCGAGGGTACGGTCCTCCCAGTAACCCGCGGCGCGGTAGCGCGCAGCGAATTCGGGCGGGAACGGGACGACGCCGTCGAGAGGAGGCACCGGCTCGCCTATGTCGTCGCGCTGAATCCGCCATCGATGACGACGGTTTCGCCTGTGACAAAGGGGTTGCCGACGAGGAGGCTCAGAATCGTCTCTGCGACCTCATCCGGGGTGACGCACCGCCGCAGTGGGGTGAGCTTCGCGCGCCGTTCCATCAGGCGTTCGTAGTCGTCACCCAACGCCTTCTCCATCCAATCACCGACCATCCACCCCGGCGCAACCGCGTTCACGCGAATCGCGGGTCCCAGCGCACCGGCGAGCGTGCGCGTGAGATTGATGATTGCGGCCTTGCTCGCAGCGTACGGAAAGGGCTGCGGTCCTGGGCGCAACCCCACGATGCTCGCGAGGTTGACCACCGCCGCATGGGAAGAGGACCGCAGCAGCGGCACCGCTGCCCTGGTCACCTGAAACGTACCCCGCACATTGACCGCGAAGACTCGGTCCCAGTCCTCCATGCGCAGCCCGGTGAGGTCGCTCGGCGGTGTTGACACGGTGGTACCGGCGTTGTTGACGAGTGCATCGAGGCGTCCGAACTCGTCGCGGACGGCACCGAGCATCTCCAGCACGCGCGGCTCATCGGCTACGTCGGCCTTGAAGAGCAGCGTCCGAGCGCCCAGAGCCGCAGCCTCCGCGGCCACGGCCTCGGTGGCCGCGCGGCTCCGGCTGAAGTTGAGCACGACGTCGAAGCCGTCGCGTGCGCAGGCGATCGCGGTGCTGCGCCCGATCCCCCGCGCCGCCCCAGTGACCAGCGCGACCGGCCGAATCGCTTCCGCAGTCACCACGCGGTTTCCACGGCGGGGCCGAGTCCAAGGATGCGCTCGGCGTTGGCGTGAAAGAGACCGGACATCACGTCATCCGAATAGCCGAGCTCATCCCACTCTCGGAAGATTCGCTCATACGGCATGCTCGGATAGTCGCTGCCGAACATCACCTTGTCACGCAGGCGTCCGCGGATGTCCCGCTTGAGGCCGTCCGGCAGATACTTCGGGGCCCAACCCGACATCTCCCAGAAGACATTGCCCTTGTGCAGCGCCACTGCCGTCATCTCGTCGACCCACGGCCATCCCGGATGCGCCGCGACGATGGTGAGGTTCGGGAAATTTCCAGCGAGCTCGTCGATGGACAGGGGATGCGCGTTGCGCAGTTTCGAACCGAGGCCCCCCGGCAGGCCGGCTCCCATACCGGTCGTTCCGACATCGATCATCACGGGTACGCCGAGACCGGCGATGACGTCGAAGAGGGGCCGCAGCGCCGGGTCGTCCACCGAGTAGTGGCCCATGATCGGATGGAAGTGAAAGCCGAGCACGTGAAACTCGTTGACGGCGCGCTCTGCCTCGGCGATCGCGGCGCTCCCTTTCAGCGGATCGACCGCGCCCCACGCCTGCAGAATCGTGTCGCGATTGCGATCGCGCATGCCGGCAACGTACTCATTGGTGCACGGGGGCGAACCGGTCACGGACTCGATGTCGAACGCCACCAGCACTGCGGTGACACCCGCCTGCCGGAAGTCGGCGGTGACCTCGGCCTCCGCCTTGCCCACCCAATCGCGCTTCCAGTACGCCGCGAGCGCCTCGACGAACGGGCCCTGGGACGCAACCCATTCGGGCGTGCCCGGATAGCAGTGCAGGTCGATGGTTCGCATCAATCCCCCGCGCTTGCGTTGGACGAGGTCGAGCCTGCGGTCACGGGCGCCGGCACGTCAGCCGGCCTCCTCGGCGTGGTCGGTGCCGCCGCGCTCGCCAGTCCACGACAGGTGATCGAGCTCGAGGAGTCCCGATCCGTAGAGGCGCTCGAGCTCCACCGGCAGGTCCGCGAAGATCCTCTGCACGAACATGTCGTGACGGATGTACGCCTTGACCAGACCCGCGAGCAGTGACGACTCGCTCATGAGAATGTCCCACTGCTTGCCGTCACGCGCAACGCCCCACAATGCCCAGTGCGAGTCGACCGCAACCGCGAGGTGCCGCGCGTGCCGGGACCGGTAGATCGCGCCGTCAGTGCTTGCATGACGGATCACCTGACCCCGTGGCACGGGGAAGGGGAGCCGGCCGAAATGGACGACCACGAATTCGACCCCGGTGGCCGCGGCTTGGCTGACCGGGGCGCGCAGCCCTGCGAGCTCATCTCGGTTGCCGCTGAGGTAGACACGCGTGCTCGCCGAGGCGATGGCGGCCCCCGCGGCCTCCAGCGCCGGGGCGAACGAGTTGAACTCGGGAGACAGGGAGAAGTTGCGCGGAGCTCTCGCGCCGCGGCAGTGACTCGAGATCACGGCGGGCAGCTGCCACCCGCGCGGCGAAGTCCTTCTCGATGCCCTTGAGCAGCTCATCCGGAGGGGTGGCCGTGTACCGTGCGGGGTTCTCGCCGGTGCGCACGGCTGCGCCGCGTTCCACCAACCGCCGGAGTGTCTCGTACACCTTGGGCTGCGGAACGCCGGTATCGTTGGCTATCGAGTACCCCGTTGCGCTGTCGGTCTGCAGCAGTCCGAGGTACGTGCGCGCCTCGTAGTGCGTGAACCCAACTTGTGTGAGGCGTACAGCGATTGCCTCCCCGTGGTCCGTCATCGCATTCACCTTGTCAGCGCGCCGGCGGGCGGCCGTCGGCAGTCACTACGTCCGTAGGGCGTATGAAGTCTACCATAGCCCCAGGCTTGGACTGAGGGGGATGAGGGTCGCGTCACAAAAGCCCCTGCCGTCCCAACGACTCCACAGTCACAACATCGTCGGCTGCGAAGTGAGCACCTGTCGCATCGAACTCGTGGCGGCGTTGCGATACCACCGTGCCGGCCTCGTCTCGATACTGCTGGACGATCGTCTCTCGCCACGCTGGATCCGGCCACGTGTAGTCGAGATCCGCGATCGCGCCGGGCGCTGCGGCGGACGTCGCCAGACGCAGCACATCGAGGCAGATCGAGCGCTGCTCATCAGGCTCGTTCGGCCTCCCCACCGAGTTGCCGAGGGGAAAGTCGAGCCAGCCCGCACGCGGTGGGCGCACGCGTTCGGTGATGTCGCGCGCGCCAGTTACTGTCACTGTTGTCAGCCCCTCACGCTCGAAGACGCGCGCCAGAAGGCCGATTGCCTGATGGCACGCGGGACACAGCGGCACCAGCATCACCACGGTCGCCCCGGAACCCGCCGCATCCGCAGCCATCGCCGGTCCGAGCTCGGTGACCAGTGGGACCAGTGACTTGATAGCGCCGAGCATGCTCTGGTGATGATCGGTGACCGCACCGATCCGGCCGGCAGCGACGAGCTCGGAGAGGCGGTCCGCCGGATGGACGACGTTGATATCGATGAGCCCGGGCCTCCGTATCGGGCTCGGGTGGCTCGGCCGGATGAGCGCAGGGGGCGTACCCACCGGGATGCGGCGGAAGCTCAGGTCATCGACCGGCGCGAAGGGTGGATCGGAACGAAAATGGACACCCGCGCTGCTCACCAGCATCACCGTTGCGTCCTCGAGGGGAGACGACAGCGGGGTGAACGGTGGTGGTGCCATCTCGGCGATGGGCAGCGGCGGGAGGGGCGCCGTGACCTCGTTGACGAGGTCGATGTAGCGGATCCCCGGGGGTTTCAACGCCTTGTCCTTCTCCTTGCAGCAGGGCGCTCGATGCCCCTTCGGATAGTCTCACTACTTGGGTAGTAAGGTTACCAGGCACGCGAGAAGCGTTTCATCGCGGTCTTCCCCATGGTCACCGTGGCGGTTTCCTGGCCGCTCGATGGCGGCGCGGTGGTC
>CAWKDT010000016.1:0-19679 GCA_963848445.1 Candidatus Dormiibacterota bacterium | reverse complement strand
CTACGTCGTGTTCCCATTTGCAACACCCTCATCACGCGCGTGAGACGGGCAGTCCGAGCGTCGAGGTCATGGCTCACGCTGGCTTACCCATGCCGGCAGCGAGCGCCGCAGTCACGCCAGCCCCTGTCGCGCGCGAAGGCGCGGCAGCGCGGCGGTGGACGATCGTGCTGCGCTCACTTCCGATCGCCGCATTGCTGGTCTACGCGGTCTCGCTCGGCGTGCACTGGCGCGCGTACTTCGCGCAGATCACGGGGAACAGCGACCTCGTGGGCCTGCCGGTGCTCAGCGGGAGCATCGGGCAGCACGCCGGCACCATCCACGTGACGGACATCGCCTATTTCAGCTCGCTGTTCGTTGACGTGTTGCTGCGCGCCCTGCCCGCCAATCGGCTGCTCATGGAAGCGTGGCCATACGCTCTGTTCGTTCTCGGGATCGCGGTGCTGGGATGGAGCGTGCACCGCGTGCTCGGGTGGTGGTCGGCTTCGCTGGCGGTCGCGGTCTGCGCCGCGCTCACTCCCGCGCTGTTGATCCCGCTTGCGGCGCAGGGCGACCACGGCGTCACCGTGGTGAACACCATCCTGCTCACCGCGCTGCTCGTGGCTGTGACGTCACGCGATTGGGCACGTCCGGCGCGCGGCACAGTCGTCCTCGCTGCTCTGGTCGGCGTGGTGAGTGGCGCGGACGTTGCATCGGACCGCCTGCTCCTCGTGACCGGCCTCGTGCCCTTCACGCTGACCACATTGCTCCTCGTCCGTCGTTGGCGAGACGCACACGCGGCCGCGGTCGCCCGCTGTGTCGCCATCTGTCTCGCGGTCACCGCTGCCTCCGCGGTCGCCACGACGCTCCTCGCGGGTGCCCTCTCGATCACGTATCAACCGCCTCCGATCAGCGTCTCCGACCCTGCCCAGGCAATCAACAACATCGCGATCGCCGGACAGACGGTCCGCGACGCGGTCGGGGCCGGCGAGAGCTACCTCGCCGTCAACCGTACGGGTGCCGTCGAGCTGGTGGTGGGGGTGACGCTCTGCGTCGCCGTGGTCATGATGGTGGCGCTGTCGATGCGGCGGCTTGCTGCGCGCACCGGCTCGACGAGCACTGACGTCAAGCGGCGTGGCCTCGTTGCGCTGACCTTGGTCTGGTCCCTGGTGATGCTGCTCACGATCTGTGCTTTCGTCGGCAGCGATGCCGCGTCCCACCTGACGACCTTCGCGTCGTACGACCTGTTCGTGGTGCGCTATGACATGGTGCTGTGGCCCGCGGCGGCTGTGCTGTTGCCGGCGATGCTCGCTCACCGACCCACGGCGCTCCTGGTCGGGGCAACCGTCACCTCGGTCCTCATCGCCGTCAATGCCGTCGCCGTCGAGAGCCCGACCGAGCCCGTCTCACCGGGCTCCGACATCGCTCCGGTCGTCGCGTCGCTGGAGGCGCGCCACGTCCACGTCGCATATGCAAGCTACTGGGACGCCAATCAGGTCACATGGCAGACGGGCGGAAGCCTCGTCGTGCGGCCCGCGTTCGAGGGCTTCTCGGGAGTGCAGCAACCGCCCTACTGCAGTCGCACCGATGCCGGCCGGCTCTGCCCGATCCTCTGGATGAGCGCCGATGGATGGTTCGCACCGACGGCCGGCCCCGTCGCGGTGATCGTCGACCCACGGCTGAGCGTCGCGTCGCCGCCCTCAGCGGTGTACGGCGCGCCCAGCTCGGTGCTGCACATCGGGCGCTACACCGTCTACATCTTCGCCCGCGATCTCGGCCTCAGCGTCGCCGCGGGGGCCGGCTGATCTATCGCGCGGGGGCTCGCCGGGAAGCCGCCGCCGGCAAGACCATGCCGTCCACCCATGGCGGCTGTTGGTGGCGTCAAGATCTTGCGCATGGACGTGGGAGCCCGCAGCCCAACTGCGACACGCCTCCGGTCGATGGCCGATGAGGACTGGCCGGCCGTCCGGGCCATCTACGTCCAGGGAATCGCCACAGGGAACGCCACCTTCGAAACCGAGCCGTCCGACTTCGCAGGATGGTCAGCCGCGCATCTCACCGAGCATCGGCTCGTCGCCGTGCGCGACGGTGCGGTCGTCGGGTGGACCGCTCTCTCTCCCGTATCCGACCGCTGCGTGTACGCGGGCGTGGAGTGGGTGAGCACGTACGTCGCGGAGCACATGCGCGGGGCACGCATCGGCCGGCTCCTGCTCGAGGCGATGATCGCCCGCGCCGACGCGTCGGATATCTGGACCCTCCAGGCGGGTATCTTCCCGGAGAACGTCGCAAGCCTCCGGCTGCACGAGCACTGCGGCTTTCGCATCGTCGGCACCCGCGAGCGGCTCGGCCGGTTGCACGGCCGCTGGCGGGATGTGCTGCTGCTCGAACGGCGAACACCCTGACGGGTACTCGCCTGCGATGATCCCATGGACATAGAGGAGATGGACTTGAACGAGACTGAAGTCTTCGTGCTCGCCGATCACGCGCTCGACCGCGTGGTCCAGCAGATCAGCGACGATCAGTGGGACATGGTGATGCCGGCCTCGTTCCTGGCCGGTCATCGCAATCCGGAGGCACCGCCCACGCTCCGCGAGATCATCAACCGCCACGCATACGACGACGCGTGGGTGCCCGACATGCTCGCCGGTCGGACGATGGATGAGGCGGGGACGGCGAAGTTCGACGGTGACCTGCTCGGCACCGATCCCAGGGCTGCGTTCGCCGCGATCGTGAAGACGGCGTGTGTCGCGGCCGAGCAGTTCGACGATCTGGACCGCACCGTGCACTGCTCCTTTGGTGATTACCCGGCGCGCGAGTATCTCTGGATGATCAACGCGTATCGCGGCCTGCGCGTCTGGGAGATCGCAAACGTGCTCGGGCTCGATGCCACGCTTCCCGACGCGTTGGTGCAGGGCCTCTGGGACGAGTTGCTCCCCGTGGCCGACGAGTGGCGCCAGTTCGGTGTCTTCCAGCCGGCGATCCCCGTCGCCGATGACGCGCCGCTGATGGATCGGCTCCTCGGCCTCACAGGCCACGAACCGCGATGATCGTCGCCGCGCACACCATCATTTATGCGGACGATCCCGACGCAGCGCGCGCGTTCTTCCGCGACGTGCTCGAGATGCCGAACGTCGACATTCACGGCGGGTGGCTCATCTTCAGGCTGCCTCCATCGGAGCTTGGCGTCCATCCGTCCGGCGAGAGCTCCCCCAGCGGTCACCATGAGGTCTTTCTGATGTGCGACGACATCGACCAGACGGTGGCGGATCTCACCACGAAAGGAGCGGAGTTCACGGCCCCGGTGAGCGACACCCGTTTCGGACGTCTCACCAGGCTTCGCATTCCCGGTGGTGGCGACATCGGCCTCTATCAACCGTCGCACGCGACCGCGTACGACCTCGACCGCTGATCGGCGGACGTCATTCCGCCGACAGTTCCCCTCGGTACCATGGCGTCATGACCTTCGAACCACGCTGGCACAACGTCACGGCGCCCGACGGCCGCAACCTCGAGGTGATCACCGCCGGGCCGGACGACGGCCGCTGCTATCTCTTTCACAGCGGCACCCCGTCAGCCGCGAACGTGAGGCCGGCTGTGCTGGAGCAGACCGCGAGGCGCGGCCTGCGTTTCGTGACCTTTTCGCGGCCCGGCTATGCGGGATCGACACCCAATCCGGGCCGATCGGTCGGCGACGTCGCGAGCGATGTCGCTGTCATCCTCGACACCCTCGGAATCGACACCTTCATCTGCGCCGGCCAATCGGGCGGGGGGCCGCACGCGCTCGCATGCGCCGCTTTGCTTCCCGACCGCGTGCTCGCAACCGCGACCCTCGCGGGCGCGGCTCCCTGGCCGGCGGAAGGGATCGACTGGCTGGCGGGCATGGGTCCCGAGAACATCGAGGAGTTCCAGGCCACCATGAGTGGAGCCGAGGCGCTGACGCCGCTGCTCGAGCGCGAGGCCGCCCATCTCCGCGACGTCACGCCCGAGGCCGTCGCCGACGCGCTCGGCGGCCTCGTCAGCGATGTCGACAAATCCGTGCTCACGGGCGACTACGCCGAATTCATGGCGATGAGCCTCCGCCGTGCGGTCTCGAACGGGATCGAGGGCTGGCGCGACGACGACTTCGCGTTCGTCAAGCCGTGGGGGTTCGACCTGGCGTCGATCCGTACCCCCGTTGCGGTGTGGCAGGGCGGCGAGGACCGGATGGTGCCGATGACGCACGGCGCCTGGCTGGCCGGCCACGTCCCCGGCGCCCAGTCGAACCTCCTCCCGCCGGAGGGGCACCTGTCCCTTGCGATCAACCGTCTGGGTGACGTGCTGGACGGTTTGCTTTCGATGGCCGAGACTTCACCTGAAGCGGCCCACGTGTCGTGAACGCCGTATAGTCGCCCCCATTCTTCGAGGACGAGGAGAGGAGACCCAACCAATGACATCCGACGAGGTCAAGCAGAGCATCAGGAACTGGTGCTCTTCCGACAACGACCTGGAGATCGGGTCCGACCGTTTCGAGCCCAGCACCGAGTTCGCCTTCACCGTTCGGACCGCAATCCAGAGCTCCTCGCCCGTCGAGCTCCTCGTGCTCAAGGGTGAGGGCGCCGATCGCGTCACCCTCCGTCGCAGCGTGACGCTGACCGGCGACAACGTCGACGCCGCCCGCAAGCTGATCGACTCGCGTCCAGGGTCGGTCACCGCATCGGTCGAGCGTTCGGGGCTCGACACCACAGTCGTCGCCCAGACGTTCGTCTACCTCGATGGTTTGAGCCAGCACACCTTCGTCCAGGCCGCCGCCGAGCTATCCCGGACCGGCGCACTGCTCGACGGGCTCAGCAGTGCCGCGACCGACACCGCCGCGGCTGAAGAGAAGGCCCCATCGGACGACTCCGTCGGCGTCGCGGCTGTGGTGGTCGCGGAGGAGCCGGCGGCGACCCCCGAGCCGAGCCCCGTGCCGTCCATCCCTGCTTCCACGGTGCAGCAGCCGACGTTCCCGCAGCCCTCGCCGACCCCGGCAGGGTTCCCGATGGGCCAGCCGCTGCCGCAGCCGAGCTTCACGCCGCAGCCCGCCCAGCCCGTCCAGGCCCAGCCTGCCTACACGCCGCAGCCGGCCCAGACGTACCAGGCGCAACCGGTGCAGGCGCAGCCCGTCCCCCAGCCCGCTCCCGCGAGCCAGTGGGTGCCGAGCCACTCCGTCCCGCCGCAGGGTCTTCGTGCGTGGGGCGCTCCGGACCCCTCGGGGCCCGTGGTTGCCAACCTCGCTCCAGGCCTGCCGATCCAGGTCGCCGAGGTCCGTGGTGCCTGGGCCCGCGTGATCTGCTCCAACGGATGGACTGGTTGGATCGACGGCCGGATCATCGGCGTCGCCGCCTGACGACCATCCTGGGGACGCCCACCGGCTCCGGCCGCCGGTGACCGACGCTCAGGAGGCGCCCGGGCTCGACGAGCTGACGGCCGCGCTGGGCGAGCGCCGGTCGCGCTCGCTCGCGATGGGCGGCGCGGACCGCATCGAGCAGCAGCACGCCAAGCACAAGCTCACCGCGCGCGAGCGCATCCATCTGCTGTTCGACTCGGGAACGTTCGTCGAGTTCGGCCTGCTCGCCCATCAGCACTCCATGACCGGGGGCGTGACAGAACCCGATCGCACGCCGGCCGACGGTGTGATCACCGGCGAGGGTCTCGTCGACGGCCGTCGGGTGTACTGCGCCGCGTACGACTTCACCGTGATGGCCGGGTCGATGGGAATGATCGGCGAGCAGAAGGTAGCGCGTCTTCGCAAGAAGGCGATGCTCAACCGTCTGCCGATGATCTGGCTCCTCGACTCGGCGGGAGCCCGGATCCAGGAGGCAGCGGGAAGCACCTTCGCGGGAAGCGGTGCGCTCTTCTACGAGCAGGTGTTGATGAGTGGTGTCGTGCCGCAGGTCGCGGCCATGCTCGGGCCATGCGCCGCCGGGACCGCGTACATACCCGGTCTCGCCGATTTCGTCCCGATGGTGAAGGCGACCAGCAGCATGTCGCTCGGGGGCGCCCGCCTCGTCAAGGCGGCGACCGGCGAGGAGACGACCGACCATGCGATGGGCGGCAGTCAGGTCCACTGCTACGTCAGCGGCGTCGGCGACCTCGAGGTGGACGACGACCCGTCCTGCATCGCCGCCGTCCGCGAGTTCCTCTCGTTCCTGCCGTCGAACAACCGCGACAACGCGCCGCGGCGTGAGACATCGGATCCGCGCGACCGCCACGTCGACGACCTGGCGAAGATCGTGCCCGGCAACCCTCGGGCGGCGTACGACATGCGCAAGGTGATCCGGCGAACTCGCGGACGACGGCCACGTCTTCGAGATCAAGCCGACCTTTGCGCGCAACATCATCACCGCCTTCACGCGCTTCGACGGACGCAGCGTCGGTGTCGTTGCGAATCAGCCGATGATCAAGGGCGGTGCGCTCGACATCGACGCAGCCGACAAGGCCGCACGCTTCATCTGGCTCTGCGATGCGTTCAACATCCCGCTGGTATTCCTGCAGGACGTGCCCGGCTTCATCGTCGGGACCGAGGTCGAGAAGCAGGGCATCATCCGCCACGGCGCCAAGATGCTCTTCGCCGTCAGCGAGGCGACCGTCCCGAAGGTCACCGTGGTGCTGCGCAAGGCGTACGGGGCCGGGTACTACGTGATGTGCGGACGCGGGTACGAACCGGACACGCTCGTCGCCTGGCCGACCGCCGAGATCTCCGTGATGGGCCCGGAGGGTGCGGTCGACATCATCTTCACCAAGCAGATCGCCGCTGCCGACGATCCCGTCGCCGCACGCGCGCAGTACGCCGACGCCGTTCGCCAGACGATCGACCCGTTCATCGCGGCGTCGTGGGCGATGGTCGACGACATCATCGACCCGGGCGATACCCGGCGGGTCATCATCGATGCGCTCGAGGGAGCCGAGACCAAGAGGCAGCCGCGCGTCTGGCGCAAGCACGGCGTGCCACCGGTGTGAGGAGGGTCACGTGATCGAGATCAAGGCAGAGTTGGTGGGGAATCTCTGGAAGATCGTCGTCGAGGTGGGGCAGGCCGTCGATGAGGACGACACGCTGATGATCCTCGAATCGATGAAGATGGAGATCCCCATCACCACGCCGGTGCCGGGCATCGTGATGCGGATCCTCGTCGCCGAGGGAGAGGTGGTCCAGGAGGGGCAGACGGTCGCGATCGTCGAGTGACCTCGCCGATCCGGTGAAGCGGTTGCGACGGCGGGGGTCGGGCGGCCGCCGGCGTGCGACGATGGCTCGGTGAACCCGACCCAGCTGGACACGATCAGTGTCAAGACGTCGGACAACGTCACCCTCGGGTACACGGTCGGCGGTCTCGGCAGCCGGCTGGCCGCGCAGCTGCTCGACAACGCGGTCGCGTTCGCCCTCGTCATCGTGGGGATGCTGCTCTACGGCGCGATCGCCGGTGTCTACGTGTCGGGGTCGGAGGGCGAGGCGTTCGCGGAGGGCGGCGCGGCGGCGTTCGCGTTCTTCATCTACTTCGGCTATTTCCTCGTCGCGGAGGCCGTGACCGGAGGCAGAACCCCCGGCAAGAGGACCATGGGACTCCGGGTCATCCGCATCGACGGCTCGGCCGCCGACTTCCCGGCGATCGCCGTGCGCAACGTGGTCCGCGTCATCGACGTCGGATTCGTGCTCATCGGCGTCGTGATCATGTTCTTCCAGCCACAGTCGCGACGCCTCGGTGACCTCGCCGCGGGAACGCTCGTGGTCCGCGACCGCGCGCTCGTGAGCCTCGCCGCCGCGGTCGCGCCACCGCCGATCATCCTTCGCACCCCCGACGCCGGGCCCGGGGTGGACGGCATCGACCGGCTGGGCAACGCCGAGCACGACGCGCTGCGCGTGTTCCTCTCGCGCCAGGGGCTCACCCCTGCGCTCCGAACGAGCCTCGCCGCCGACATCGCGAGACGCCTGCTCGACCGCATGGCACTCCCCCCGGGCGCGCCGGAGCGTCTCTGGCCTCCGGAGCTGTTCCTGGAACGCGTCTACCTTCAGCTCGAGCAGCGATACCGGTGACGCTCGACACCTTCATCGCCGAGCGCCAGGAGCGCTGGGCGGCGCTCGAGGCGGCCATCACTACCGCGAGGCGCGGACGGCTGCGCACCCAGTCGGCGAGCGACATCGAGCGCTTCGGCACACTGCTGCGCCAGGCTTCGAGCGATCTGGCGATCGCGCGCCGGGACCACCCCGACGCGCCGATCACCGAGTACCTGAACACGCTCTGCGCCCGCGCTCACCCGCTGCTGTATCGGGGTACGCCATGGCGTCTCGGCGCGATCGGGCCGTTTTTCGCGACCGCACTGCCGCGCTCGTTCCGTGCGGCATGGCCCTACATCACCGCCAGCGTGGCGCTGATGCTCATCGGCGCCATCGCCGGATGGGTCGCGGTCGACGTTCGGCCCGACCTGCGCGCGTCCCTGGTGCCACCGTCGCTCTTCGACGAGATGGCGCGCGGGCAGATCAGCGCCGGCGTGCAGGACGCGCCGTTCGCCGCCGCGTTCATCATCCAGAACAACATCCGCGTCGCGCTGATCTGCTTTGCGGGTGGCGTGTTTCTGGGGATTCCCACCGCGCTCGTGCTGCTGAGCAACGGGTGGATGCTCGGCACCATCGCCGCCGCCGTGCGCCTCGGCGGCTATGACGTGCAGTTCTGGTCGCTGATCGTCCCGCACGGTGTGCTGGAGCTCAGCGTCATCGTGATCAGCGGCGGTACCGGGCTCATGCTCGGTGACGCCATCCTCCGTCCCGGACAGCTGCGACGGGGGGAGGCGCTCGCTCGGGTGGCGGTGCGCGCGGTGCTGCTCGCACTCGGCGCGGCGAGCCTGCTCGTCATCGCGGGGACCCTCGAGGCGTTCGTCTCACCGAGCGCGCTGCCCGACGGGGTGAAGCTCGCCGTCGGCGGGACGGTCGGCGTGCTCCTCTACTCGTGGCTCCTGCTGGCCGGGCGTACCCGGCGCCTGCGCCGGCTCTTCGGGTTCGACCGCCCTGCGGAGACCCCCGCGTAGACTGGATCTCGATGGACGTCGTTCGGATCACGCCACGCGGCTACTGCCACGGGGTCGTCGAGGCGATCCGCATCGCGAAGCGCGAGGGTGCCGCGCACGCCGGACGGGATCCGGTGACGATGCTGGGGTATCTCGTGCACAACGAGCACGTGACCCGGGAGCTCGAGGAGTCCGGGGTCGCGCTGGTCGCCGAGCCGGACCGCATGAAGGCGCTCGAGCAGGTGACCGCCGGCACCGTGATCTTCACGGCGCACGGGATCTCGCCGGCGGTGGTCGACGCCGCGCGGGCGCGGGGCCTGAACGTGGTCGATGCGACGTGCAGTGATGTGACCCGCACCCACGACCTCGTGCGAGAGCTGGTCGCGAGCGGGCACCACGTGATCTACATCGGCAAGCGCGGACATCCCGAGCCTGCGGGCGTGCTCGGCATCGCCCCGGAACACACCACGCTCATCGAGAGCATCGAGGAGGTGGACGCCCTCGTTCCACCGGACGGGCGGCCGCTCGCGGTGACCTGTCAGACGACGCTCAGCATGTGGGACACCCAGTCGATCATCGAGCGGCTCGTGGATCGCTTTCCGTCGATCGAGGTGCACAACGAGATCTGCCGCGCCACCCAGGAGCGTCAGGAGGCTGCGGTCCTCGCCGCCGACGACGTCGACTGCGTGGTCGTCGTGGGCAGCGCGCGCAGCAGCAACAGCCAGCGTCTCGTCCAGGTGGTGCGAGACAAGGGTCACCGGCCGGCCTATCTCGTCGACACCGCCGCCGACCTCGATGCGGCATGGTTCCGCGGCGTGAAGCGGGTCGGCGTGACGTCGGGCGCGTCGACGCCGACGCAGCTGACGCGTGCGGTCATCACCGCACTGGAGGCGATGCCCGACAGCGGCTGACGTCACGTTTCACCTGCGTGCGTCACAAACTCCCGCGTCCTGCTACTGTGCGGACCGTGGTGGATCTGTCGCCGTGACCGCGGGAGGACCGCCGCCTCCTCCGCCACCCGATCAGGGTCCATGGGGAGGGGGGCAGCAGTACCCGCCGCCCGGGCAGTACGTGCCGCCGCCCACGTACCCGGCGACGTATTACCCCGGACCGCTGCACGCGGGACCGGCACCCGGCATCGGCTATGCGGGTTTCTGGATCCGATTCGTCGCCATCGTCATCGACGAGATCATCCTCGGCATACCGCTGGCGGTCATCTTCTTCGCAACCGAGGGGACCGCGCTCAGCAACTACACGGACTGCGTACGGACCGGCGTGTTCGCCACCACCTGCAGCACCACCTACCTGGGCTCGCTCGCCATCTTCGAGCTGCTCGCTCTGGGCACGAGCCTCCTGTACTCGGTCCTCCTCTGGTCGCTGTTCGGTGGGACGCTCGGCCAGCGGATGCTCGGCCTCCACGTGGTGGACGCCGCAACAGGGCGCAACATCGGCATCGGCCGCTCCCTCGGCCGCTACGTCGGATTCGTGATCAGCGCGGCCGTCCTCTACATCGGCCTCATCTGGGCGGCCTTCGACCCGCGCAAGCAGGGCTGGCACGACAAGATGGCCAGCACATTCGTGGTCCGCAAAGTCTAGAATCCGCCAACCGTCTTTGTGGATGAGGCGGTGAACCGAGGAGGAGAGCAACCGTGGCAGCACTGCCGCCCCAACCGCCTGGAACCCTGCCCCCGCAACCACCCGGCTTCGAGCCGGCCGCCGTGATGCCGCCCACCGCACCGCCCGTGGTGGCGCCGCCGCAGGCTCCCTATCCCGGTGGGGCATACGCAGGGCAGATGCCTGCGCAACCGTATGGAGCGCAGCCCGTGGCGCCCGCGCCGAAGCACCACAAGCGCACGTTCTTTCTGACCCTGGCGCAGTTCATCATGATCACGCTGGCGATACTGCGCATCCTGATCGGTCTCGCCGCAGCCGGGTTCGGCGTGCTGTTCGTGACCGGAGGCCGGGCCCGCATCGAGTCGCTGCCGGGGTACGACCAGGCGTTCGCCAATCTCGGCACCGACGTGTTCAACGTCCTGTCCGCGGTCCTGTTCGCCTTTGCCGCGTACTGGCTCGTGACGGGGGTCGTCGACCTGGTCCTCGGGATCGTCGTCGGGCGCCCATCCAACGTGGCGCGCTGGATCATCATCGTGCTCGACGTGCTCAGTCTCATCTACGTCCTCGACGGGCTTGCCAACGGCCCGGGCGGCGGGCTGTACACGCTGGTGCTCGTGATTCTCCTTGCGTGCAAGGTGATCGTCTTCTACTCGCTCGCGCTCGATCCCGCGACCCGGAGGAACTTCGCCGGCAAGGCGTACTAGCGGCGAGCCCGCGCCCTACAGGCGCGCCCGCCGCTTGAGGTCGAGATAGCGGTTCACGAGCCGCGGCGACAGCGTGCGCGCGTCGGCGTCGATCGTTTCGACGCCGGAACGCCGAAGGACGCGCAGCGTGTCCTCGCGATCGGCGAGGAGCCCGCCGGCCACGGCGCGGGCATACGCGTCGTCGCCGCGGCGCGGCGCTGTGTACGCGGCGTCATCGAGAGCGGGATCGCGCACCGTCACGACCATGGGGAGATGGCGGCGGCGCAATCGCGCACATTGGCGGATGAGTGCCTGCCCCTGGCCGGGATCGAGGACGTCGGTGAAGATGACCACAAGTGAGCGTCGCGTCTGCCACCTGCTGAAGAACGCGAAGGCGTCGTCGTAGTCGGCCTCCGTCTCGCCGGGCTGGATCGGTCGCGTCGCATCGAGAAAGCGGCGCAGCTGCGGCGTCCCGGCTCGCGGTGGCAGCGTCTCCGTGACGGTGTCGGCAAACGCGAGCATGCCCGCTCGATCACCGCTGCGCAAGGCGACGTGGACGAGCAGCAGCGCCGCGTTGATGGCGTGGTCCAGCTTGGTGAGCTCACCCGCACCGACGCCCATCAGCCGGCCGTGGTCGAGGCAGATGATGAGCGGCTGCGCGCGCTCCGGCATGAGCTCGGTCGCCATCAGGCGTCCCGTCCGTGCGGTGGCACGCCAGTTGATGGAGCGCAGCGGGTCGTCGGGGAACGCCTCCCGGACGCGTTCGAATTCGCTGCCCTCGGTGCGCAGCCGCAGCGTGCGCAGCCCGATCTCGGCGAGCTGACCTCGCCGGGCCAGCGCCTCGTACACGTCGATGGCGGCGAGGTTGGGGTCGACGCGCACCGCGCGCGCGGCACCGACTGTGGTCTGACGCCAGCCGAGCCCCCAAGGGCCGGTGGCGCGGACCACCGCCGGACCGAGCAGCCGGTCCCCGCGCGCTGACGGCGTGACCGTGTATTCGAGGCGGGCCGGCAGGCGCACCCGCCAGTGGACCGCGGACGCGTGCAGACCCGGAGCGACACGCTCCTGGACGAGCGCCCGTGCGCCGGATGGCCGGCATGTCACCTCGATCGCGATCCGGTTGGCGACACCGACCGAGAGCAGCTCGTCGCAGATGCGCTCGAGGCCCAGCGTCGCCCTGCCGGGGGCGCGGCGGGAGTCAACCCCGATCGCGATGAGGCTCGAGACGAGCAGGACGATCCCGACCACGAGGAGCGCCGGCACCGCCGCACCCGCCGCGACGACCGCGATCGCCGCGAGGAGCAGCCCGGCGCCGCGCCAGGTCACCGCGGAACCGGGACCCTGCCCACCGCCCGCTGCACTGCGGCGACTTCGGAGACGCCCTGGATCTCGGCCTCGGGGCGGCGGATCATGCGGTGGCGAAGCGCGGGGATGCAGACGTCCTTCACGTCGTCGGGAACGACGTAGTCCCGCCCCTGGATGGCGGCCATCGCCTTGCCTGCCAGGAGGAGGGCGATCGATCCACGCGGGCTCGCTCCGAGCGAGAGGTCGGGGCTCGTGCGCGTCGCGGTGACGATCGCCGAGATGTAGCCGAGCACCTCGTCAGTCACGCGGACGGCGGCAACCTCGGCCCGGACGCGGGCCAGCGTGGTGGCGTCGATGATCGACGTCACACCCGCGGCCACGAGGTCGTGCGCGTTGAAGCCACCGTCCACCCGGCGCAGCATCACCACCTCGGTCGCGGGCTCGGGAACGTTCACCTCGAGCTTGAAGAAGAAGCGATCGAGCTGCGCCTCGGGAAGCGGGTATGTGCCCTCGTACTCGACGGGGTTCTGCGTCGCCACCACGAGAAAACGGTCCCCGAGGGGCCTGGTCTCGCCGTCGGACGTCACCTGCCGCTCCTCCATCGCTTCGAGGAGCGCCGACTGCGTCTTCGCGGGGGCTCGGTTGATCTCGTCCGCGAGGAGCGTGTCCGTGAAGATCGGTCCCTCGCGGAACTCGAAGCTCCCCGTGTCCGGCCGGTACACGCTTGTTCCCACGATGTCCGACGGGAGCAGGTCCGGGGTGAACTGGATGCGCGTGAAGCGGGCGTCGAGCGCGGCCGCGAGAGTGCGCGCCATCAATGTCTTCGCGGTGCCCGGCACCCCCTCGAGGAGCACGTGCCCGCCGGAGAGCACCGCGATGTACAGCCCGTCGATCACCTGCAGCTGGCCGACGACCGACCGTCCCATGGTGTCGTGCAGCGCCGCTCGAAGTGCCGCGGCATCGCCCTGGTTGGCCACTGCGGGCATTGTGCCTTGTGCGGTCACCAGATCAGCCGACCGGGGCGCTGGACCACTCGCGCTCGCACGCGTCGACGTCTCGAGCCAGGCGCAGCAGCTCGCTCTCGTCGGGTCGGCCGGCGGCGAGCGCACGAGCGCGTGCGAGCAGCGCCCCGGTCTCCTGAGCAGCCGGCAGGCCGGTCACGGCGAGCGCGACGCAGAACCCCGCATCGTCCAAGTGCCAGTCCACCCCTGTGGAAGCGCCGATGCGTCGCTTCAACTCCTCCGCATAGCGCGCCGCGATGGGACCGCGCTGGCGGCTGCGCGCGAACAGCTGGCCCATCGCCGTCACGTACGCGGTGGCGCTCGGCACGGAGGCCGCGCCGGCATCCTGCGCCGGCTTGCCGAGACGCCGGCCGTTGACCGCCAGTGTCAGCAGCAGCACGACCATCGCCAGGAGGGCGGCGATGCCGACGGGCCCGTCGAAGATCGCCGCTGCGCCGGAGGTGCCGTTGTTCTCGCCGTGGTGATACTCGTCGAAGCTGACCCGTCCGCCGCGAGCTCGCTGCAACAGGCTGAGCGCGAGGAAGGCCGAATCGGCGTGGCGGAGGCCGTCGTTGGAGAGCGGCTGTGTGTTGCCGAGCACATACGCGCGGCCCGCGCCCACCTGCACCGCGCCGGCGATCACGCGCTGGTGCTCGACGAGCATCGGCACGAGCGGCTGCTGGTCGGCAAACGTCAACCCCGCAGCCACCGGCACCGACCTAACCCGGTCGGTGCTGTCGAACGGCTGGGCGACGGTTGCGACTCCACCGCCGAGGGACACGGCGGGGTTGATGCCGATGCTGCTGAGCAACGACGCCGCGTTACCGAGGGTCGCAGGCGAGATCACCAGGACGAGATCGCCACCGGATCGCAGGAAACCGAGGAGTGCGGCGACGTCCGCGTCGCCGAGCGGCACGGTCGGTTCGTAGCAGATGACGACGTCGCTCCCTTTGAGGTCGAAGGTCCCGCTGATCCGGCTGACGTCGATGCCGAGACGTGCGAACCACGTGTACAGCGCGAGCGTGCCGAGCGTCCCAGAGGAGCGCGACGACGGATTGTTCTGATCGTTCGGTGGGATCGCCGCTGCGACCGAGATGACCACGAGGATGCAGAGCGCGGCGACGAGCACGAGGACCGCGGACAGGGGCGGCCTGGTCACGGCGACGTTGCGCTTGCGCCATGGTGCGCGACCCGCCGGACCGCCTCGCACCGGGTCCTCGCCACGTCCCACTCAGCGGGGCCCACCGCTTCGGCGCTGTACCACGCCTCGTCGAACGAAGCTGCCGCAGGAGCGAGCACCGCGAGCAGATCGGCGTCCGCGGACAGCGTGGCGAGCATCTCGCGAGTTGTCCACGCGCGGTCGAGGCGCGCTCGCCGTCCGGCCACCTCGAGCAGCGCCGAACGAAAGGCACGGCGGATCGCCTCGCGATGATCGCCGCGTTGCGCGGCGGCGAGCGCGACGCGCCATTCATGGTCCGGGTCATCGCCCGCGGTGCTCGGTTCCTCGACGGTGGCCGCGCGCCTGGTCGCGGCGACGCCGCGCACGCGATATGCGACGAACGCGAGGATGGCCGCGAGGACCAGGAGGCCGACGGCGATCGAACCGCCCGTGCCGAGCAGCCCGAACAGGTGGGCGAGCAGCCAGTTGATCGCCGCTCCGATGCGCTCGAGCAACGACGATTGCTGGTTCTGGTCGAGATCGTCGAAAACAGACGACGAGTACACCTGCTGCAGGAGGTTCATCGAAACCTGCGAGTTGACGTCGCACACCGAGCCGCTGGGCAGGCTGAGCGTCGATGCGATGGTGGCCAGGCGCTGATGGCTGCCGGTGAGATCCGGTGGCGTCCCGCTGATGCCGGCGATGATGGGGCGGAGATCCGGGCCGGCGGAGGGAGCGAGTTGCTCCGCCTCGTCCAGCGCAGCGAGCGCCGGTGCCGTCTGCGCGGGAGCCGCCGCCAGCGCCGCCTCGGCGCGGTCGAGCAAGGCGAGATACGCGAGGGTCACGCACGGCGGCGCCGCCACCACCGGCGCACCCCCGGCGCTGCCCCCCGAGAGGAGCGCGAGGCCGGCGACGGTCCCGGCGATCAGGCGCCTCACAGCGAGCGCGCGAGCATCTCGATGTCGAACCCTTCCTTCCGGATCCGGGCGTCGTAGTACAGGAGGGTGACGCCGACGTAGGTGATCGGTCCGATGAACACGGCCGCGACGGCGCTCGCGATCTGCTCGTAGACGAATGCGTTGCCCGGATCGAGCGACGAGGCGGGCAGCTCCAGGACCGTCGAGACCACCCCCGAGATGATCCCTGAGATGAGCGCGAGGAGCAGGATCCGCCCGAACGTCGGCCAGAACCTCCCGTTCACAAGCGCCCAGCTGCGCTTGAGGCCACCCCATCCCGAGGTCCGCTCGAGGACGATCGCAGGGACGGCGATCACCGTCCGGACGGCGACGATGACCGCCAGCGGGATGATCGCGATGAACGCGAGGATCGCGATCGCTCCGCCCGCGGCGCCGGCGCCCACCGCCGCGAACAGGAGCAGCAGCACGGTGAGCGCGGCGATGAGCCCCACGTACGCGGCGACCAGGATGAGGATGAGCGCGATCAGGGATGGGAGCCGTTTCCACGCCGCACGGTAGGCGGCCCCGAGGGAGCTCTTGTTGTCGAGGTAGCGGTCGCTCACGGCGCGGGTCGTGGCCGCCTCGCCCAGGGGGAGGACGACGAGCAGGCTGACGATCAGCAGGCCGACCGAGACGGCGAGGGCGCCCCACACCGAGTTGAGGAGCGCCTGGGCCTGTTCGGGGGTGAGCGTCTGACCGCTGATGCCGGTGAAGGGCGATCGGACGAATGCCCCGAGGCCGGTGATCTCGAAGAGCACCAGGGTCAGCAGCGCGTAGGGGATCTGGACCACCGCGCTGATCGAGGCGATGAGCGCGAAGTTGCGCCGGTACATCGTGAAGGTCGCGTCGAGCCACTCCCCGACGGACATCGACCGGAACCGCCCCGACCCGACCTGGGACGGCATGAACCCGGGGTTCCAGCCGGGTTGCGGTTGCCCCCATCCCGGCGGCGGCGCACCGCGCCCGGGTGGGATGCCCCAGCCCGGCGGAGGCGACCCCCACCCTGGTGGCGGCGATCCCCACCCTGACGGCGGGGGGCCCCACACCGGCGGCTGCGGTCCCGGACCCGTCGTCGGCGGCGGTGGCGGCGGCGGATCGGCCATCGGGATCATTGTCGCTGCTGCACCTTGACGCGGAGCAACGCTATCCTGAGCAGTCCGAGCGATGAGTGATCTTTCTGCCGCGTTTGAGCGCGGCCACCTCAGCTTCCGGCACGGCCGATGCGGGCGCTAGTCGTCGATCCGACGCTGACCGAGCCGCATTCCGGCAAGGGACGGCGCCGGCGGCGGGCCGCGACCAGTTCCTCGCTTCCGGTGGAGGTCCGCGACGTCCGGACCCCGGTCCCGCCCGGTCCGGGATGGGTGCTGGTGCGCCCCGCCCTCGCGGGCATCTGCGGCACCGACCTCGCGCTCGTCCACCGCGACCCTGTGCCGAACGTGCTCACCGCGTACGGCGCGGCGGGCACGTTCATCCCCGGGCATGAGGTGGTGGGCGTCATCGAACGAGCCGCCACCACGCGCTGGGCGCACGAGGGAGACCGGGTCCTGGTGGAACCGACCCTGCGCTGCGCCCACAAGGGACTGGCCGAGTGCCGCCGCTGCCGCGCCGGTGACACCCATCTCTGCGAGAACGCGGACCGGGGCGGCGCGCTGTGCTCCGGCCGGTCGGTCGGTTCGAGTGAGAAGGCGGGTGGCGGCTGGAGCGAGGGGTTCCTAGTCCACGAGGACATGCTCGTCCCCGCCGACGGGATCTCCGATCAGCGCGGGGTCCTCGCCGAGCCCGCCGCGACCGCGCTCCACGCCGTGATGCGCTGGACCCGCCGGGGTGACACCGCGGTGGTGATCGGCTCGGGCACGCTGAGCCGCCTCATCGTCGCCACGCTGCGGCGGCTGCATCCCGATCTCGACATCATCGTGCTCCACGACGCCCGCAATGACAGCCGGCCGCGCCTGGGCCGCCGGCATCGCGAGGCCGCGCCCCTCAACGGCGACCCCAATGCCGCGTTCATGGCGATCCGGTCGATCGGCGCCAACCGCGTCTGGCACGGCTCGTCGGAGCAGTTGATCGAGCGGACGGCCGAGCACATGGAGGCGCGGGTGATGCGTCCGGCGAGCGGAGGCCTCCCGGTGCTCGACGGCGGCGTCGACGTCGTCTTCGACTGCCATGCCTCGGGGCTCAGCATCGATCTCGCGGTGCGGCTGCTTCGCGCGGGCGGGACGCTCGTCCTGTGCGGCAGATCGGGACGCCACGACATCGAGTGGTCGCTGATCTGGGCACGCGAGCTCACGGTTCGCGGCGCCGCCTCGTACGGGCGCGAGCCGGATGGACGGCGCACCTTCGGGACGATCCGGGAGTGGTTGTCGGACTCGAGCTTCCCGATCGACGGGGTCGTGACCCATCGCTTCCCACTCGACGAATACGGCGCCGCTCTGTCGATCGCCAATGCGGGGGTCGCTGCCGGGGCGGTGAAGGTGGTGTTCGAGGGTCCCGCCGCCGCGATCCTGCGTCCCGCCCCGGCGGCTACGGTGGTCAATCTCCCCGACGAGCCGGTGCTGCTGCAGTCGACTGCGGCTCGAGTTCGCGGGTCGCACGCCAAAGTCTCCTAGGAGGGACACGTGCCCCGGCGCCGCCGGACCGGCGCACCTGCCCCGTGATCCGATCCACAGGACGCCGCCGTACCAAGACACGACACCACCCGCGAGCGCGCGCCGGAGCATGAGTGCACCTGACTGACGAGGAAATCGTCCGCTCGATCTCGGCGCATTCGCCTGAGGGGATCGAAGCGTTGTACGACCGATACGGGGCTCTGGCCCACGCGGTCGCCCTGCGCATCCTGAGCGACCGGGGCGCGGCGGAGGACGTCGTCCAGGAATCGTTTCTCTCCGTCTGGCGGCGCGCGTCGACGTTCGAGGCGGGCCGCGGTTCGGTGCGGAGCTGGATCTGCACCATCGTCCGGAACCGGGCGATCGACCGGCTCCGCGGCGATCGCAACCGCACGCACCTGGACTCACCGATGGAGAGCCAGTCGGTCGAACCCGGGATCAGCGACCCATGGGCGGCGGTCGCGATCGAGCTGAGCGGCGAGGCGGTCCGGAAGGCGCTCGCGGAGCTGCCGTCGGAGCAGCGGCAGACCATCGAGCTCGCGTACTACGGCGGCTATTCGCAATCTGAGATCGCGACGGTGATGGAGGTGCCGCTCGGCACCGTCAAGGGACGCGTGCGGATCGCGCTCGACAAGCTGCGGGGCGCGCTCGCCGACCTCCAGGAGTCTCCATGGCAGACGCAATGAGCTGCGACCAGTCCGCCGACCTCCTCGCGCTCGACGCCGTGGGCGCGCTGGGCGAGGACGAGCGCGAGGCCCTCGAGCGTCACGTCGCGACGTGCGCGACCTGCCGCCCGCTCGCGGCGCAATACGCCGACGTCGTCTCGCTGCTGCCCGCAGCACTCCAGCCCGTCTCGCCTCCGGCGGGCGTGCGCCGGCGCCTCATGGCGCAGGTGTACGGCGACGCCACGGGCGGTGCGCCGGAGCCATGGTGGCGCCGGCTCGTCGCAGCCATCCCGGCCAATCGGGCGCTCACCGCGGCGGGTGCGGCGGCAGTGGTGGCGGCGGTGGGCCTGGCGATCTGGGGCGTGAGCGAACGGCCCGGCACCACCGCGCCGGTCGCCTATTCGGTCTCGGGGACCACCGCCCAGCCATCGGTCACCGGCACGCTCGCCGTGAGCGCCGCAGGGAGCCAGTCGATCCTCACCGTCCACGGTCTCGCGGCGCCTCCGGCCGGGGAGGTGTACGAGGTCTGGCTCGTCCCGACCCACGGATCACCGAAGGGTGTCGCCTTCCTCAGCTCAGACCCGTCGGGCGGCGCCTGGACAGCGGTGGTGAGCGGCAGCCTCACCGGCTACAAAACCATCGCCGCCACGAATGAGCCGCCCGGGGGCAGCCCCGGTCCCACCGGCACCGAGGTCCTCAGCG
>CAWKDT010000015.1:0-26396 GCA_963848445.1 Candidatus Dormiibacterota bacterium | reverse complement strand
ACATGCGTCGTGGTCGGGCGAGAGGGGGACGGGAAAGCTCTCGTGCACAGACCGGCTCGCTCGCTCGTTCGCGCACGCAGATTGTCGCGCTCACTCGCTCGCGACCGGATTCGCTGAGAGCTTTCCCGTCCCCCTCTCGCCTTGCACGCTCTGTGCCGTTTCCTTCGCATTCGGTTGGTGATGCAGAAACCCGGGAGACCTCGTGACGTTTCTTCGTACCATGGCGCCATGTACGTGATCTGGTACACGGCAATGTCGATGGACGGCAGGATCGCCGATGCCAATGACAGCCTCGACTTCCTCAACACCATGGACAGCGATTCAGGTGGGGACGAGCACGGATTCGCAGCGTTCCTCGCAACAGTCGATGCCGTGATGGTTGGCGCAAACACCCTGCGCTGGTTGCTCCGCGGCGGTCATGGCTGGCCGCACGGTGACTTGCCGACCTGGCTTGTCTCACACGACTCCACCCTGGTCGATTCGGTCGGCGCCACCGCAGCGCGTTTCACGCGAGTCGAGGGCACGGTAGAGAGCGCGTTCAACGAGATCGAGGCGGCCGGTCACCACCGGGTCTGGCTCAGCGGCGGGGGAAACCTGGCCGGTCAGGCGCTCATGCTTGACAGGGTGGACGAAGTGCGTGTGACCATCGCACCGACCGCACTGGGTTCCGGCCCGGCGCTGTTCGACGCTGACGCCCTGCCCGTGCGCCGTTTCCACCTCTCCGAGTCTCTCGCCGTCCACGACACAGCACACCTGACATGGGTTCGCGACCGCGCTGGGGCCTAGAACGAGCCCGCAGGAGATCCGCGGAAGCCTTCGCGAGCACCCTACCAGCAAGCGAAGCCACGGCACGGATCCTGGGGGTCATCTGGTAGCCGAGACGCTCGCCCGAATTGCGCTGGGCGTCGCCTCGGGAGCATTGGGCGCGCCACATCCTTCTCACGGCGTCAGCGTTTCCTTGAATGTCAAATCTGGGCCGTGGAGTCGAGGACATTATTCGCGTGGTTCGGACCACCAAGGGATGGCGCGTTAGTCTGGCTCGCACTTCAAGGCCTTCGCTCCGGATGGCGTGACGATCATCACAGTCTCGAAGACGCCTGGGTCGCAGCGTCGTATCAGGGCGTACAAGGCTCAATTCACCAAACTCGGCATAATCTTCGAGCAAGGTAGAACGAGAAAACGATGAAAACGATCGGAATGTTCGAGGCTCGGTTTGGCGGCTTTCCCCCGGACCACCTTGAGGCCGTCACCGACGCACTCATGATGGGCCTCGACGGTCACCCTCTGGCGATGGGCCCGATGGTCGTCGCTGACAAGGCCACCGGTGAGCTGGTGCTGTCCTTTGAGTTCGTGGCCGCCGGGAACGTGAACGAGGATATGCCTCGAGGCCTGGACATCCTTCGCAGCGCCCTCGCGCCGCCCGGAGCACCCGAGGGTATCGACGCCGAGTCCGTGGTCGGCTGGATTACAAAGTCCACAGTCGAACTCGCCTACGCCTGAAACTCGGCGCAGCGGAGCTACGGCACAACGCGTCCGCCGGAGTGGGGGGTCCATGGGCTCGTCGCGAGTTCCCGTAGCGGTTCGACTGAGCGCGACAATCTGCTTGCGCGAAGGCGAACCGCGGAGGTCTGTCTGAGCAGCGGAGCTACGGCACAACGCGTCCGCCGGAGTGGGGGGTCCATGGGCTCGTCGCGAGTTCCCGCAGCGGTTCGACTGAGCGCGACAATCTGCTTGCGCGAAGGCGAACCGCGGAGGGCTGTCTGAGCAGCGAGCCCATGGACCCCCCACTCCGGTGCCACCCAGCGTTGCGGCTGCGGAGCGTTACCCTGAGAACCGGTACCCGATCCCCGGCACCGAGTGGATGTACGTCGGCTTCTCCGCGTCGGGCTCGATCTTGCGGCGCAGCCGGTAGACGTGCGCGTCGACGGTGCGGGTCTCGATCTCGACCTCGTAGCCCCACACCCGGCGAAGCAGCTCGCCTCGGCTCATGACCTGACCGGGGCGGGACGCGAGCAGCGCGAGGAGGTTGAACTCCGTGAGCGTGAGCATCACCTCCTCGCCGTCGCGGAAGACCTGACGGCGCCCGAGGTCGATGGTGAGGCCCGGGAACTCGAACCGGTCACGGGGCTGCTCCTGCGCGGAGATCTCGCTGCGGCGCAGGTGGGCGCCGATGCGCGCCATCAGCTCGCGGACCTCGAAGGGCTTCGTGACGTAGTCGTCCGCTCCGAGCTCGAGGCCGACGACCACGTCGATCGTGTCGCTCTTCGCGGTCAGCATGATGATCGGCACCCGCGCACCCTCGGCACGGAGCCGGCGGCAGACGTCGAGCCCGCTCATTCCCGGAAGGTTCACGTCGAGGATGATCAGGTCGGGGTTCTGCTCACGGGCGAGGTTGAGCCCCTCCACGCCGGTTGCGGCCTCGATCAGGGTGTGGTTCTGCGCGCTCGTGGCAAGCCGCACCACCTCGCGGCTCGGGGGGTCGTCCTCGACGATGAGGATGGTCTTTCCGGCTCCGCTCATCAGACGGGCACCTCGATGAATGTGGAGATGCGCTTCACGAAGTTGGCCACCTCGATTGGTTTGGTGATGTAGCCGGAGCAGCCGGCGGCGAGCGCTTCCTGTTCGTTGCCTTTCATGGCGTTGGCCGTGAGGGCGACCACGGGTACTCCGGCCGTCTTCGGATCCGCCTTGAGCATCCTCGTCAGAGTCAACCCGTCCATGCCGGGCAGCTCCACATCCATGAGCACGAGATCGTAGACCTTGGACCGGACCTTGTGGAGACCCTCCTCGCCGTCGACCGCGATATCGACGTCAAACCCGCTGCCGAGGAGCACCATCTTCGCCAGGTCACGGTTGCTGGCGTTGTCCTCGACCAGCAGGATGCGGTTGTGGCGATGGCCGTTCAGGATCTCAATTCCTGTCAGAGGTAGCCGGAACGTGAACACCGATCCCCTGCCGGGGTCGCTGACGAGCGAGATGCTCCCGCCGTGCAGCTCGACGAGCCTGCGGGTGAGCGAGAGCCCGAGCCCGGTGCCCTCGACCTGACGGGTGCTGGCGTGCTCGAGCTGGTAGAACTCGTCGAAGATGCGCGTCTGGTGCTCGAGCGGGATGCCGACGCCGGTGTCTCCGACATCGACCAGGAGATCCTCGGCATCGGCGCGCGCGGACACCCAGACCTTGCCGCCCTGGGGCGTGAACTTGATCGCATTGCTGAGGAGGTTGTAGAGCACCTGCTTGAACTTGCTCTTGTCGGCGCGGATCTCGAGGTGGGTGGGCACCACGTCGATGCTCAGGTCGATGTCACGCCGCTCGCTCAGGGAGCGGATGACGTTATGGACTTCTTTGACCGCATCTTGAACCCCGAAACGGTCATACGACAGCTCCATCCGGCCTGCCTCGATCTTGCTGAGGTCGAGCACGTCGTTCACCAACTCGAGCAGATGCTTGCCGGACGCGTGAATGTTCTGCAGGCACTCCTGGCGCTGCTGGGGCGTGAGATCGACCAGGTTGTCCTTGAGGATCTCGCTGAATCCGAGGATCGCATTGAGCGGGGTGCGCAGCTCGTGGCTCATGTTTGCGAGGAACTCGCTCTTCAGCCGCGAGATCTCTGCGATCTGCGCGTTGGCAATCTCGACCTCGCGTTTCTGTGTCGCGATCTCGCCCAGCTGCGCACGCTGCGCCGTGTAGAGGCGGGCGTTGTCGATGCTGATCGCGGCCTGGCTTGCGATGATCCGCATCAAGGCCTGCTCGATGCTCGTGAACGGCTGCACCTCGCGGCGGGCGAGGGTCAGCGCGCCGACCAGACGCTGGGGTGACTCGAGTGGCATCACCAGACACGACCGCGGCGCGTACGCGAGCCCGAGGGTCTTGAAGCGCCGGTCCTTGGTGGCATCGGCGACCGAGACGAGCTTGCGCCGTTGCGCGGCCCAACCGACGATGCCCTCGCCGAGCTCGAATCGCGCGACCTGGCCGAGGTTGTCGGTGAATGGAAACGTCGCAATCGCCGACAGTCCCAGACCGTCCTCGTCCATGAGGAACACGGTCGCGGCGTCGCAGTCGACGAGGTCGGCTGCTGCCTTGAGCATGAAGTCGATCGTCTCTTTCAGTTCCAGACTGGACGTGAAGAGGTTTCCGACCTGACCCAGAAGGTCGACAATGACCTTGTCGTCCATCGCAGATCCGAGTATACCCGCGAATTTCGGCCCCGGCGGATCGTCGCCTGATTGCAGTTGCGCCAACGCTGCGCTCATGACCGGCGCTTTCGCAGCTCCTCGGTGAGCGCGGGAAGCACTTTGAGAGCATCTCCCACCACGCCGAGGTCGGCGAGTTTGAAGATCGGTGCGTTCTCGTCTCTATTGACGGCAACAATCGCCTTCGCGCCCTTCATCCCGACCGTGTGCTGCATTGCGCCACTGATCCCAAACGCCATGTACACGGCGGGTTTGACCGTTTTGCCGGTCTGGCCGACCTGCATGGCGTACGGCACCCAGCCGGCGTCGACGACCGCCCTGCTGGCGCCGACTGCGGCATTGCCGAGCGCGGCGGCAAGCTGGTCGAGCAGCTCGAAGTTCTTCGCGTCGCCGAGGCCGCGGCCGCCGCTGATGACCACCGGCGCCTCCTCGAGCTTGGGCCCGGCGGCAACGTCGGCCACGCGCTCGGTCACCCGGACGCTGCGGTGCTTGTCGGCAATGGGCGTGGTGACCGGCACCACCGCCGCGGGGCCGCCCCCGCCGGGCTCGGCGGCAAACGACTTCGGCTTGATGACCGCGATCGCGGGCGTGATGCCCTCGAACCGCGTCGCCACGTTCAGGCTGCCTCCGAAGACCGACGACTGGACCACCACGCCGTCGCCGTCGCTGAGGTCGAGGCCATTGGCGATCACCGGGGTCCTCAGCTTGACGGCCAGCCGGCCGGCGACGTCACGGGAGGTGTACGTCATGCCGAACAGCAGCAGGTCGGGATTGTGCTTCTCGACGAGCGCGGCCATGGCGTCGGCGGCAGGGCCGCCGAGGAGGATCTCCGCCCATAGGGGGTCGGTCCCGGCGAAGAGCGTCGTCGCCCCGTGGGCCCCGAGTTCGGCGGCCGCCGCCTCGGCGTCGGGGCCGAACGCCACCGCCTCGACGGTGCCGGCGAGCGAACGTGCCTTGGTCAGCAGCTCGAGGGCGACGGTGTCAGGCTTGCCGCCCGCGATCTCCGCGAATACCCAGATCTTCTTGAGAGCCATCGGTCAGATCACCTTCCTCTCAGCGAGGAACTCGGCAATTCGCAGGTACCCCTCGCCGTCGTCCTTGATGATCGTGCCCGCGGCACGCTGCGGGGCGGGCTCGACACTCGTGATGCTCTGGCCGGCGGTCGCGCCGCCTACACCTTCGAGGCCGAGGTCCGTGGGCGTGATCCGGTCGAGGGGCTTGGACTTCGCCCCCATGATCCCCTTGAGCGACGGGTAGCGTGGCTCGTTGACTCCGGCCGTCACGCTGACCACCGCGGGGAGCGGCGCTTCGACGAGGTCGTACCCGGCCTCCGTCTGCCGCTTCACCTTGAGTGTCGAGCCCTCGACGGCGAGCGTCTTCGCGAACGTCACCGCAGGAACGTCGAGCAGCTCCGCGATCATCTGGGGGACGACGCCCGAGTACCCGTCGGTGGACTCGGTGGCCGTGATCACGAGATCGAATCCCTCGCGGGTGATCGCTGCGGCAAGCACGCGCGCCGTGGTGAGCGCGTCGGAGCCACGGAGTAAGTCGTCGCTGACCAGGACACCCTTGGACGCGCCCATCGCCAGCGCCTTGCGGACCGCGTCAAGGCCGCGCTCGGGGCCCATCGAGACGACCGTCACCTCGCCGCCCTGTGCCTCGACCATCTGGAGGCCGGCCTCAACGCCGAACTCGTCACCGGGGTCGATGACCACCTCGACTCCATCGCGCTTGAGCAGATGGGTGGTCGGGTCTAGCTGACCCGTGGTGTTGGGGTCGGGGATCTGCTTGACGCAGACGACGACCTTCATTGAGCGCCTCCTTGTTGCCTCTCCGGGATCGCCACTCTAACGCACCGGCGTCCGACGACCCGGGACGGGCCGACCAAGGGTGGCGGCGAGCGCCGCAAGATCGACGCTCTCCTCCAGCAAATGTCTCACAGCTTGTGGCTGCGTGCTCGAAATGGCCGTATCAAGCGCGCCCCGCGTCCACCGGTCGTCGGCGATCGCGACGATCCCGTAGTGGTGGCGGCGGGCGGCAAGAAAGCCCTCCCAGGAGGGCGCGCCGGTGACCGCCTCGATGCCGGCGTCACCGAGCTCGTCCGGCTGCGTGACCGGATCACCGTCGAGGGAGGCCACCGTCCACCGCGCATCGGGCCAGAGCCGGACCGCGCCCGAGACGAGCTCGTGGAGGCGCCGCTGCTCTGCCGATCCGTTCGCGTCGGGCCGCGGTCCCGCGAGGATCAGCACGCGTTCGCAGGTCATCGCATCTCGCCCGCCGATGAGCGCACCTGGCTCCAGTCGCCGGCTCTCCGGTGGGCGGCGGTCGAGCACCGATCGCCACCGAGCGCGGAGGAGGCGGCGGTTGCGCTCGATACGCGATCGCTGGAAGCCGGCAAGGCTCGACGCGCCGCGCACATGCTCGACAACCGAGCGGGGCTGATAGACGACGCGTCCCTGATCGGTGGCGAGGCGGAGGCAAAGGTCGACGTCCTCGCAGTACACCGGTGCGAAGCGCGGATCGAACCCACCGACGGCGACGAACGCTGCGCGCTTCACGAGCAGGCAGGCCGCCGAGGCGTAGTCCACCGTGCGGCGGAAGAGGTACTCGGGCCTCGTCGGGATGTCGCCGTCGCCGTAGTTGCGAACGCGGGCATCGCGCCAGACGATCGAACCGGCCTCCTGGAGGCGCCCGTCGGGGTAGAGGAGCCGGGACGCCACCGCGGCGACGCCCGGATCCTCGTCGGCAACCTCGAGCAGTGGGTCGAGCCACCCTCGTCGCACCCATGCGTCGCTGTTGAGGAACAGGAGGTGGCGCCCACGGGCCATCGCAGCCCCCTGGTTGCACGCGGGCCCGAACCCGAGATTGCGCTGGTTGCGCAGGATCGATGCGCCGGCCACCCGGTCGAGCTCGGTTGCGGTGCCGTCGGTGGAGGCGTTGTCGACCACCACTACCTCGTATCGAGGCTCCGTCAACTCGACGAGCAGCGAGAGCGCCTGCCTGGTGAGGTCCCAGCGATTGAAGGTGACCACGACCACCGTGACGTCCGGGGCGGCGACCTCGGGAAAACGGATCACGTTCGGCGCTGCTGCCACCGCTGGTACGCGTCGCGGACGGGCTTCGCGATTCGATGCTCGGGGGAGGCGCGGAGGTGGTCGAGCTCGGCCTGGAGGCGGGAGATCTCCGCCGCGAGCGACGTCCGTTCGTCCACGAGGCGCTGCTGGAGGATGTCGAGCGCCGACGCGACCGGCTCCGAGTTGGGGATCGTCCAGTCGGATCCCGGGGTTCGAGGCAGCCGCTCCGCCAGCTCAGCGAAGGCCTCGTCGAGGCGGCG
Organism: Candidatus Dormiibacterota bacterium; assembly: GCA_963848445.1. Classification (GTDB taxonomy): domain Bacteria; phylum Chloroflexota; class Dormibacteria; order Aeolococcales; family Aeolococcaceae; genus Palsa-851. Next base: position 18,872 of record CAWKDT010000015.1, on the reverse strand, counting down.
CACCGCATCGCCGGGCTGAACCGGGGTCGCAGTGCCCAGGAGCTGAGCGATCCCGGCTGCGAGGCCATCGGGTTCGAGCACCGGGATGATCGGGTCGAAGCGGTCGCCGCCGGCCCCGGACACTGCGGCCACCGGCGCGCCGAGTGCCACCGCAAGATCCGCCCCGGCAGGGGATGTCGCGATCACGGCCGCGGCTCCGGACACCGTCGCGGCAAGGTCATCGAGCCCAGCCCACACAGGAAGGTGGTGCAGGCGCTCGGCAAGCAGCCCCTCGACGCCGAGCGGCCATCCGTCGCCCGGCGCCTGCGGCGTGAGGGTCACGGCGATCACGACGAGCGACGGGTCCGCCCGCAGCGCCCCCGACAGCGCCGGACCGGCGTGTTCGAGATCCGAGGCTCCGCCGTGCGACCACTCCACGACGAGCCGCCGGCCGGGAGGGAGGGCGCCGCACAGCCGGAGGAGGTCCGCGCGCTTTCGGATGGCCTCAGCGGGGAACACCCGCGCCGCCAGGAACAGGGGATCGCCGGAGTACACGGCGGTACCGCCGATCCGCGAGAGCGTGGCCGGGTCCCGCACCCACACGGACCGTGCGCCGAGCGCTGGGCCGACGTCGACGCCGGGGTCAGGCGCGCCAACCCCGAACCAGGTGACCATGCCGGCGCCCGGAGCTGCCCCGATCTGTCCCTCAAGCACCAGCGGTGCGACGCCCCTGGCGGCGATGGCGTCCGTCTCCACGGGATAGCGCGCCGCCCATGAGCGGTCGTCGGCCAGCACGTCGCCCGCGACGATGAGGGCGTCGAGTTCGAGTCCCTGGGGGGTTGTTCCGTCGTGCGTCAGCGGGCGCGCGGGCCGGCCCTCGTCGCCTGGCACCGGTCGCTCGGCGCCGAACGGAGCGAGCGCGACGACGTCGATGTCGGGCCTCCGCTGCGCCAGCTCCCTCTCGATGACGCGGCGCAGCGCGACCTCGCCCAGCTCGCCGGTGTCAAAGGCCCCAAACAACCCGACGACCGGTCCGCGGGCGGCACCCTCCACGTATTGCCTCCGTGCGGCGGTCGGACGGGTCTGAGGGCTCACGTCTCAGGCCTGGCTCAGGGAACGCGCGCCATCGCGGGCCGAGAATGAGGACACCGACCACCATAGAACAACTCGAAACGATCAGGAGCAGGCAGCATGTTCGGAAAGTCATTCCTCCCGAAGCGGGTCGCGGTCACGGCCGCCGCCTTCGCCGTCGCCGCGGTCGCGGGGATCGCGACGGTGGCGATCGTCCCGGCGCTGGCGTCGGGGGCCGTGTCGAACGGGGCGGCCGATCTCGCCGCCACGTCGTCGCCGAGCGCCCAGTCCGCCCATCCGGCGCTGAAGGCTCTCGCTGCGCGGCGCATCGCTCTGGCGCTCTTCCGCACCTCGGTCCAGCAGACCGGCCTCAGCCGCGCGACGGTGCTCAAGGACCTGCTCAACGGCGAGACCCTGGCGCAGATCGACGGCTCGAAGTCGCAGGCCGTGGAGAGCGCGGTGATGGCCAAGGTCACGACGCGGCTGAACAAGGCTGAGGCGAACGGCAAGATCTCGAAGACGCAGGAGGCCACGCTGTCGTCGGACGCCGGCGCCGGGATCACCAAGCTGATGAACCTCAACCTCAGCACACACATCCGCGCTCGCTTCGGCGGACTCGGACAGACCCCATCGACGACCCCGTCCCCCGCCGCCGCGACAGGATCGAGCGCAACCGTCTGATCCGGTCCGGTGGCCAGGCAGTCTACCCGGGCACCCCGGGTAGACTGCCCCGATGCCCAAGAAGTACACCGCCGCCGACCAGGTCATCGACCCTGATCGCCGCTACATCGCAACCATCGCGACCGACCGCGGGGACATCGTCATCGCCCTCGATCCTGCCCGAGCGCCGAAGTCGGTCAACAACTTCGTGTTCCTCGCCCGGGACGGCTTCTACGACGGGCTCACCTTCCACCGCGTCGTCGACGACTTCGTGATCCAGGGTGGGTGCCCGGAGGGATCCGGGCGCGGCGGTCCCGGGTATCGCTTCGACGACGAGCCGGTGCAGGGTGAGTACGCGGCCGGAGCGGTCGCCATGGCCAACTCCGGGCCGAACACCAACGGCTCCCAGTTCTTCATCTGCACGGTCGACGATCGCCAGAAGCTGACCAAGTCGTACAACCTCTTCGGCCAGGTCGTGAAGGGGATGGACGTCGTGGGCTCCATCCGCCAGAACGACGTGATGCGGTCGGTGAGCGTCACGGAGGAGTGATGGGAGCCTCCGGCCTGCGGCTCATGGCCGTGCACGCGCATTGTGATGACGAGACCATCACGATGGGCGGAACGCTCGCGTTGCTCAGCGACCGCGGCGTCGACACGTGCGTCGTCTGCTGCACCGACGGCAAGCTCGCGACGATCGTGGACCCGGAGATGCCCGAGGAGACGACCCGCCCGCGGCTTCCCGAGATCCGCGAGGCCGAGCTGCGAGAGGCCTGCCGGATTCTCGGGGTCAGCCACGTCCAGTTTCTCCGCTACGGCGACTCCGGCATGGCCGGCGAGCCGTCCAACCACTTTCCGGGTGCGTTCTGGGTGACACCGATCGATGAGGCCGTCGGGTGCGTCGTCGAGCAGATCCGCCGCTTCCGCCCGCATGTTGTGGTCACATATGACGGTAACGGCGGGTACGGCCATCCCGACCACATCCAGACGCACCGCGCGACGCTGCTGGCGATCGAAGCGGCGCAGCTCGGGCCGATGTACAAGGATGCCGGCGATCCCTGGCGGGTCCAGAAGCTGTACTACACGGCGTTTCCCAAGTCATCGATGCGCCGCGCTGTCGAGATGGCGAAGAACGCCGGGATGGAGCCGCCGTTCGGGACGGACAACCCCGACGACCTGCCGTTCCTGACGCCCGACGAGTGGGTGACGACCACGATCGACTGCCGCTCCACGGTCATGCGCAAGCGGGACGCGCTGCGCGCGCACCGCAGTCAGATCGCGCCGGACTGGCCGCTTCTCGCGATACCCGATGACGTCGCGGAACTCTTCGCGGACGAGTACTTCCAGCTGACGATCTCGCGCACGCCGCCGGTGCTGCCCGAGAACGATCTGTTCGCAGGCGTCACTCCGGACCCTGACTGACCGCTTTGGGTTTACGCCGCCACGTCGCGACGAATGCCACCATCGCGAAACACGCCACCGCATACGCCGCAACGCCCAGTGGCAGGACCTGCAGTCCACTGAGCCCGATCAAGCCGCCGAGCACGGCGGGCAGAACGGCGCTCCCGAGGATCGCGCCCAAGATCAGGTAGGTCATGGCCGACGGTGCATTGGGAACGACACGGGCGAACCATGAGAGCACAACGGGAAACACCGGCCCGGCACAGAGGCCCACCACCGCAAAGCTGAGCGGCGAGATCACGTGCGCTCGGATCCCGAGCAATACCAGCGTCGCGACCAGGAGCGCCGGCAGCAGGAGCCGTTCCGGAGCAACGCGGACGGCGAGCGGCGCGCCCAGGATGCGCCCGATCGTGAACGCTCCCCAGTACACCGACGTCGCCACCGCGGCGCCCTGTACCGACCAGCCGGACGCGACCAGGTCGGTCGCCTCCCACGTGCCCACGCCGGTCTCAACTCCTGTGTAGACGAACAGCAGCACGGCGAACACCAGGATCAGCCGGCCCACGCCGACGACCGCGACGGGAGCTGCCACGCTTGCCGGTGGCGCGCCATTCGGTGTGCGGAGCAACGGCGCGACACAGAACAGTGCGACCACTCCTGCACCAGCGAGCACCTGCGGATAGCCCGCAGCCACGCCCACCAGTGCCGGGCCGATGAACGACCCTGCCCCGTATGCGGCGTTGACCAGCCCCAGCATCGCCGGGCTGCGATGACCGTAGTTCGTCGCGAAGGAGAAGTTGATCAGGATCACGAGCCCCCCCGCTCCAAAGCCGCTGACGAACACGGCGAGCAGCAAAAGGGGAAACACGGGGGACGCGCCCGCTGCCAGCAGCCCAATGCCGAAGAGCGGTGCGGCAGCGGCGAAGCGCTGCCTGACCGTCCACCGCGAATGCGTCAGCCCGAACGTCGCGATCCCCGCGCACTCGCCGAGGAACTGCGCGGTGACGATGAGCCCCGCAACGCTCAAGCCGATGCCGAACTTCGACTCGATCCGCGGAATCGACGGTCCGTACGTCGCGACCACAACTCCGAGCACGAGAAACGCAGCGAAGCCCGCACCGGTCGCAGCCCTCGAAGGCGCACGGTACGCGCTCACGGGGCGGATCTCGCCGGCCCTGCACTGGCGAGCCGGTAAGCACGGCTGTCGTGCTCCGCACACACATCGCTCCGAGGAGGGTGGTGCATAGGTTCAGAGGATCGATCGCGGCGAGGAGGGCGCAGGGGCTCTCAGCGAATCCGGTCGCGAGCGAGCGAGCGCGACAATGTGCTTGCGCGAACGAGCGAGCGAGCCGGTCTGAGCACGAGAGCTCCTGCGCCCTCCTCGCCGCGATCTGTGCGCGGAGCACGACGCACGCGCCCTCATCGCCGAGATCGAATGCGCAAGCGGAGCGAACGAGACTGCTACCGCTCGAGCACCATGGCGATGCCCTGCCCGCCCCCGATGCACAGCGCCGCGACACCGAGATGCACGTCGCGCCTGGCCATCTCGTGCAGCAGCGTGACGAGGATGCGCGTTCCGCTCGCTCCGATGGGGTGCCCGAGGGCGATCGCCCCGCCGTTGACGTTGAGCCGGTCCTCGGGGACGGCGAGCTCGCGGCCGACCGCGACAGCCTGGGCTGCGAAGGCCTCGTTGAGCTCGAAGAGGTCGATGTCGCGCAGCTCCACGCCGGCCTTCTGGAGCGCGGCACGGACGGCGGGAACGGGTCCCATGCCCATGATCCGCGACGCGACGCCGGCGCTCGAGTAGCCGCGAATCTTCGCGAGGGGCACACGCTGCTCGGCCTTCGCGCGCGACGCGCTCATCACCACCACCGCCGCGGCGCCGTCGTTGATGCCGCTCGCGTTGCCGGCGGTGACCGAGCCGTCCTTCGCGAAGGCGGCGCGCAGCGCTGCGAGCGTCTCGACCGTGGTGCCCGCGCGCGGATGCTCGTCCGTGTCGACGAGCATCTGCTCCTTCTTGCGCTGCACCGGGACCGGGACGATCTCGTCAGTGAAACGCCCGCTCTTGATGGCCGCCTCGGCCTTCTGTTGCGACGCCGCGGCGAACGCGTCCTGGTCCTCGCGAGACACCTCGTACTCGCGCGCGACGTTCTCGGCGGTGCTGCCCATGTGGCAGTCGTTGAACGCACACCACAGGCCGTCGCGGATCATCTCGTCGACGAGCTGCCCGTGGCCGAGCCGGTATCCGTAGCGCCCGTTCTCCATCAGGTACGGCGCCCGCGACATGTTCTCCATGCCGCCGGCGACGAGGCACTCGGCGTCACCCGCGCGGATCGCCTGCGCCGCGAGTGCGACGGTCTTCAGCCCGCTTCCGCAGACCTTGTTGATCGTGGTCGCGGGGATGCTTTCGGCGAGGCCCGCACCGATCGCGGACTGACGCGCCGTGTTCTGGCCGAGACCGGCCTGCAGCACGTTACCCATGAGCACCTCTTCGACGGAGTCGATACCGGCCCGGCGCAGCGCCTCCTCGACGGCGATCGAGCCGAGCGTGGTCGCGGGAACGTCGGAGAAAGCGCCGCCGAATGTGCCCACCGGAGTGCGCACGGCGCTGACGATGACTGCTTCTTCCATGGCGCCCACTCTACGCCGCGCCCTCGGGCGGGAGCGCTGGTACGCCGTCGAACGTTGCGGCGTAGCGAGCGCGGAATTGATCGCGATCGAAGTGGTGGCGCTGCGGACCGCTCTGTTCGACGACGAACGATGCCGCGACCGATCCCATTCGGCCCGCGACCTCGGGGGACGCGCCGGCGCGAAACCCGGTGAGCAGCCCGGCGATGAAGGCGTCACCCGCTCCGGTCGGATCGACGGCACTCGCCACCGCGGCGGGTGGAATCACCGCAACGCCAGCGGGCGTGTGCAGCTCGCTCCCGGCGGCCCCCTTGGTCACCGCGACGATGCTCGACGCGCTGAGGGCGCCGATCGATCGGCCGGTCCGTTCCATGATCATCTCGAGCTCGTACGCGTTGCCGGCAACCACCCACGCACCGTCGAGACCGAGGCGGAGCACCTCGTCGGGCATCGCCGGGATCTGCTGCGCGGGCGCGAACACCAATCGAGCGCCGAGCGCCCGCGCCTGCTCGACGTGCATGGCCATGGCGGCCGCGTCATCGGCGCCGACCACCACCTCGGTGACGTCGGTCAGCGGGCTGAGGTCGACGCCCGCGGCTCGCGTCATCGCGCCGGGATGGAAGGCCGTGATCTGGTTGCCGTCGAGGTCCGTGGTGATGAAGGCAGTCGCGGTGTCGATGTCCGCGCATCGCAGCACCGTCGAGGTGTCCACCCCCTCGGCCTGGAGTGCCGCCTCGTAGACGGCGAAATCCGCCGTCCCCACCGCGGCGCAGAGGAGCGGGCGTTCGCCGAGCAGCGCCATCGAGTACGCGACGTTGCCGGCCGTGCCGCCGCGCCGCTTCTCGAGACGGTCGACGAGGAACGCGACGTTGAGGAGGTGGGTCTTCTCGGGAAGGATGTGGTCGCCGAACCTCCCCTGGAACACCATGATGGTGTCGAAGGCGACCGAACCGCTGACGGCGACGCGTCCCACGGTCAGGCAGGATAGCCAGCCCGGCGCGCTCGGCGTACGTGGAGCGGCGACAATGGCCCGATGGCGCTGCACGAGTTGGGACCGGAGGCGACGACGCAGTCGGCGCTGAGCCGGATGGCCCGCCCGATCCCCGCCGCCGACGAGACGGCCGTGGTCGATGCCGTCGAGGTGTATCACCGGACGTACACGACGATCCTGCGCAGCAGCGGGGAGACGCAGCTCCGGGTCTTCGAGCACTCTCACCGCGCGATGGGATCGAGCCTGCACCCGCTCGCCGGCTCGGTCGAGCTCGATCTCGGCGCCCTGCTCTACGCCATCCGGAGGTTGCCGGAGGCGATCTTCCGGGCACGGCTGGTGGTCATGGGCCAGTCCGCCGAGGTGTTCGCGCAGCGCGGCTTCCGGCCGTTCAGCGAGTGGACCGAGGTCAGCGCCCCGGGCCGGCGCCGGCGCTGGTACGACGACGGCGAGGGGACCCTCGCCGTGCTGATCGCGAGCGCCTCCGACGTCGACGACCTGATCCCGACGATGGTCGCGATGCAGATCGAGTGGAAGAAGCTCGGGGTTGCGCTCCGCGGTGCGGGCATCGAGCACATCGAGCAGGCCACGCCCGCGGACATCGCGACTGCGTGCGGCGGGCTCGAGGACGACTGGCTGCAGCTCCATGAGATCTGGGGCGTGAGCTTCGGGGCGCGGCTCGCGGAGATCGCGGAGCGCTCGATGGCACTGCGCGTGCGCATGCTCGGGGGCACGCAGGTCGGCTACGCGCGGGTGACCCGGCGATGGTGGCAGCAGGTGACCGGGCTCATGCGATCGGAATCGCTGCTGGACCGGCCCGTGTACTTCGTGAGCAGCAACTCCCACGCGATCGCCAATCTCCTCACCGGGGTTGCGCCCCGCCACGCCGACGAGCTCGCGGCCGCGGTGGAGCGCGAGGGGTCGATCGAGCTGCGCGAGGAGCTCGAACGCTTCCGCAACGGGACCGCACAGGGCAACTGGAACAACTTCCTCTACTACGCTGCGCGGGAGCGCCAGCGGCTGCTCCCGGACGGTGAGCGCGCGGCGCTGCGCCGCGAGGAACGCGACGCGGGCGCCCTGAGCGTCACGAGCCGCACCGCGCTCGACGTCGCGGCTCAAGTGGTGGCGCTCGACCGCCTCGCGCCGGATCGCTTCGACGAGCGGTTGCTGCCGGTCGACCCGGCGGTTCTCGCCGCGAGCCGCGCGCTCATCGTCAACATCGACTACCCGCTCGGCCTCGCCGCGTACAACATCCTCCGCGAGATCGCCGAGACCGTCGATCTGCGCGGCGTGTACGTGCTGGGCAAGGCCGCGACACTCAACGCCGACGTCGGCGACGTGATGATCAGCAGCGTCGTCCACGACGAGCACAGCCGCTCGACGTACTGGCTTGACAACGCCTTCTCCGTCTCCGACATCGCACCGTATCTGCGCTTCGGCAGCGGTCTCGACAACCAGCGCGCGGTGAGCGTCAAGGGAACGTTCCTGCAGAACCGCGGGTACCTCGACTTCTACTATCGCGAGGCCTTCACGGTGGTCGAGATGGAGGTCGGCCCATACTGCAACGCCGTGTACGAGATGACGCAGCCGGCGCGGTACCCGGCCAGCGAGCCCGTGAGCTTCTCCAAGCTGCCGATCGACTTCGGCGTCATCCACTACGCGTCCGATACTCCGTACACGCAGGCCCGCACGCTCGGTGCGCGCGGTCTCTCGTACTTCGGCATGGACTCGACGTACGCGTCGTCGGTCGCCATCGTGCGGCGCATCGTCGCCCGCGAGGGTGCGACAGGGTAGTAGCCGCGATTGTCCCTGGTCAACCTTCGCGACGTGGGTGTCGCCTTCGGTGCGGAAACCGTGCTCGCAGGCGTCACATTCCGCATCGAGGCGCGTGATCGCATCGCGGTCGTCGGCGCCAACGGCTCCGGCAAGACGACGCTGCTGACCCTCATCAGCGGCGCCAGGGAACCGACCGCCGGAGAGGTCGAGTGGCAGCGGGGGCTGCGCATCGGCTACCTGCCCCAGGACGCCCCGGAGCCGGTCGCGGAGACGATCCTCGACGAGGTGATGGCGTCGCGCGAAGACCTTGCCGCGATGCACCGCGAGATGACCGCGCTCGAGCCGATGCTCGCCGACAGCGCGCGTCCCGACGCGGCGAAGTTGCTGGAACGCTATGGGGATGTGCAGCATCGCTACATCGATCAGGGCGGGTACGAGCTTGAGGCCAACGCCCGCGAGGCGCTCGGCGGGCTCGGCATCGACACCGAGACCCAGCAGCGTCATCCGTCGCAGCTGAGCGGGGGTCAGAAACGGCGCCTCGAGCTCGCGAAGCTCCTCGTGCAGGACGCCGATCTCCTGCTCATCGACGAGCCGACGAACCACCTCGACCTCACCGCGATCGAGTGGCTCGAGGATTTCATGCGCGGCGTGTCGACGGCGTTCGTGCTCGTCTCACACGACCGGCGATTCCTCGACAACGTGTGCTCCCAGGTGATCGAGGTGACCGGCGGTGGGGTCGAGGACTACCCGGGGAACTACACGCAGTACACGAAGCTCCGCGTCGAGCGGCGCGAGCGCCGGCGACGCGAGTTCGTCTCGCAGAAGGCGTACATCGACCATCAGGAGGAGTTCATCCGCAAGTACAAGGCGGGGCAGCGGGCGCGGGAGGCACGGGGCCGGCAGACCCGGCTCGACCGTCTGGAGCGCGTGGAGCCGCCGGCCGTCGATCGCAAACCGAGGTTGCGCTTCAACAGCGCGCCGGCGTCGCGCGTGACGCTGAAGGGCGTCGGACTGGTGATCGGCAGGGACGCACCGCTGCTCACCCTGCCGCCACTCACCATCGTCCCCGGTGAGCGGATCGCGGTCGTGGGCGCCAATGGCAGCGGCAAGTCGACGTTGCTGCACACCCTCGCCGGTGACCTGCCACCGCTCGCCGGCACGCTGACCCTGGGACCGCGCAGCGTGCGCCGGCTGTATCGCCAGGACCTGGGCCGCTCGGTCGACCACGGCGATGCCGACGTCCCCGCGGGTGACGACTCCCGCACGGTGCTGGCCGATCTCGTCGCCACGCATCCGGTCGGTGAGGAGCGAGCCCGCACGCTGCTCGGCTCGCTGCTCTTCACCGGGGACGACACCCTGAAGCTGGTCGGCGACCTGAGCGGAGGAGAGCGCGCCCGGTTGATGATGGGCAAGCTCGCGCTCGAGGAGACCAACCTCCTGCTCCTCGACGAGCCGACCAACCACCTCGACATCCCCGCCCAGGAGGTGCTCGAAGCAGCGCTGGTCAAGTACCCGGGCGCAATGGTGCTCGTGACCCACGACCGAGCCCTCATCGATGCGGTCGCGACCCGGACCTGGGCGATCGAGGACGGCGGCATCCGCGAGGTCCTCGGCGGCTACTCGGAGCTCCAGCGGGCCCGCGACCGCGAGCGGCGCAGGTGAGCGGCGTCCTGAGCCGCACGCGCGCGCCGTCGCCGGGGCTGGCGCTGGTCGCTGCGACGATCGCCGTCTCCTTCTCCGCGATCCTCATCAAAACCGCCGGCGACGACCCGGCCACCGTCGTCTGGCTGCGCATGGGGATGGCCGCGGTGCTGCTCGCCCCCTGGGTCCTGCGCGACGCGCGCCGTGGCGTGCTCCCGAGCGGGGTGGCGCAGCTCAGCCTCGTGATCGTGAGCGGTGTGCTCCTCGCGGGGCATTTCCTGCTCTGGACGGCGTCGCTCAAGTACACGTCGATCGCGGCGAGCGTCTTCCTCGTGTCACTGCACCCGGTCATCGTCACGCCGCTCGGGCGGCGCCTGCTCGGCGAGCGCGTCTCGCGGCGGACCCTTGCCGGTGGCGCCCTCGCCATCGCCGGCATGCTCGTCACCTGCGCGGCGGACCTGCGGCTCGACAGCCGGGCGTTCGGTGGTGACGTGCTCGCGATCGGCGGCGCCGTCTGCCTCGCCGGGTATCTGCTCATCGGGCGCAGCGTCCGCACCGACCTGGGGGTTGCCGGGTATTCGGCGATCGTCTACGCCGTGGTGTGCGTCATCGCCGCCACCACCGCGGTGGCCGGCGGCGTTGCCCATCTCCCCTCCCCGCGGGTGGCTCTCGCCTGTGCCGCGCTCGCGCTCGTCTGCACGATCGGGGGCCACACCGTCTACAACTGGGCGCTGCGCCACGTCCCCGTGCTGCTCGTGTCGGTCTCGTTCCTCGGCGAACCGCCACTGACTGCGATCCTCGCGTTCCTCATCCTGGGTGCGATCCCGACCGTGGCGACAGACGCGGGCGGCGTGCTCATCCTCGCCGGGCTGGCGCTCGCGCTCGTCGAACCCGGGGCGCGCCCGGGACGGCCGCGGCCCATCGCGATCGCCCAGTGATGGACCTCACCGCGTGCGGCCACCCGGCGGCCGAGGCAGTCCCGCTCTTCGACGCGACCGACCCGGCGTCGGGTGATCGGTTCGCCATCGTTCGCTGCAGGCGGTGCGATCTCGTGCAGACCTCACCCGCGCCATCCCCGGCGGCACTCGACCGTTACTACCCGCGCGGATACCACAGCACGACCAGGCGATACCGGGGTGGGATGGACCGCGTGCTCTCGTTCGTGCACCGGGGCCGGATCCGCATCCTGGAGAGGCTCGTGGGCGGCACGGGTTCCGTCCTCGACATCGGATGCGGGCCCGGGGTGCTGCTCAACCAGATGCGCTCGCGAGGCTGGCGGACGCGGGGGACCGAGCGATCGCCGGGCGCGGCGTCGCAGGCGCGCGACGTCTTCCATCTCGACGTGCGCGCCGAGGACGTCGACGAGCTCGTCGCCGAGGGCGCGACGTTCGACGCGGTGGTGCTGTGGCACGTCGCCGAGCATCTGGGCACGCCGCTCGCCGTCCTGAAGGGCATCGCGCGCCTCCTGCGACCCGGCGGTGTGCTGCTCGTGGCAGTGCCGAATTTCGCCTCCCCGGAGGCGCGGCTGGGACGCGCCGGGTGGTTCCACCTCGATGTCCCGCGGCACCTGGTCCATTTCACCCCGTCGACCCTCGGTGCGATGCTCACCGAAGCCGGGTTTCACTCGGTGCGGGTCGGCCACCTCGCGCCGGAGTACGACCTCTTCAGCTTCGTGCAGACCGTCGAGAACCGCGTCGGGCTACCCCCGAACCTGCTCTATGACGTCCTGCGGAGGCCGGAGGCGCGGCTCAAGCAGCACCGGACGGGACGCGTTGAGGCCGGCATCGCGGTGGGCCTCGCCGTGCCGCTGACCCTCGCCGCCGCGGTGATCGCGCCGCTCGCGGCCGCGGCGCGACGGAGCCCGACGATCGCCGTGTACGCGGTGCGGAGCTCCGTCAGCGCGAGTACCGGCGCGAACGAAGACCGAGGCGGTGGAGCACGTAGCGGTTCACCGTCCACACCGTCTTGAGCCCGTAGACGAGCGAGACACGGAAGTTCACCGACGACGCGTCGTCGAAGTATCGGGTGCTGACGGGAACCTCGGCCACCTCGAAGCCGAACGACGCGGCCTGTGTGAGGATCTGCGTGTCGAACACGAAGTCGTTGGCGTTGCGCAGAAACGGCACCGTGCTCAGGAACCGCCTGCTGTACGCGCGGTAGCCGGTGTGATACTCGGAAAGCCCAAGCCCCAGCACGCGATTCTCGTAGCCGGTGAGGAATCGGTTGGCGGCACGCTTCCACCACGGCATGCCACCGGCGCGCGCCCCACCCGGGTTGAGGAACCTCGACCCGAGGACGACGTCCGCCCTGCCGCTGCGGATGACCTCCACCATGTCGTTGAGGATCGCGGGGTCGTACTGACCGTCGGGATGCAGCATCACGATGACGTCGGCGCCGTCGCGCAGCGCCTCCATGTAGCACGTCTTCTGATTGGCGCCGTAGCCCGCGTTGTGGGGGTGCGTGATGACCACGAGATCGAGCGATGCAGCAAGCTCGGACGTCCCGTCGCGGCTGCCGTCGTCGACGAGGATGATCGTGTCGACGACACCCGGAGGAATCCGGTCCAACGTCGTCCGGAGCGTCTTGGCCGCGTTGTACGCGGGCATCACGACGACAGTGCGGAGCGATTCGATCGAACCTCTGCCGGTGACACCCGAGCGCTGCTTCCGTGCCGTCTCTGGCAACTGGTTCCATCCCTCGAGGTCGGCGTCAACTTCGTGCTGGCGCGTTTGATCTCTTTCGATCCGATGATACCGCATCGCTCCCACCCCGATCTGCGGCGAGCGACCGGCCACGCATCTGTTCACACTATGGCGTGACCCGCACCGAAACCGGGCCGAGCCCGACCGGCCGCGTCCTGCTTGCGCGTTTCCTCAATGGATCGGGCGTCGAGCTCGGGCCGGGCCACCACCCGCTGCCCATCCCCTACCCCGGCGTGTCCGTGCGATACCTGGATCGTTGGCAGCCCGATGAAAACCTCGAGCTGTTCACCAACGTCGACCCCGGCGCCGCGTTCACGAAGCCGGACATCATCGTGAATCTCGATGTCGACGGTCTCGCGGCGCTCGACGATGGCAGCCAGGACTTCGTCATCGCCAGCCACCTGCTCGAGCATCTCGCGGACCCGCTCAGGCAGCTGGAGGAGATCCATCGGGTGTTGCGTCCTGGAGCGGCCGTCCTGATCTTCCTTCCGGATCGCCGCTTCACCTTCGACCGCAGACGTGCGCCAACTCCGCTCGAGCACCTCGTCGCCGATCATCGAGATCGTGCCACTGTTGTCAGTGACGAGCACGTCGAGGACTACCTGCGGAAGACCGACGACTGGAACGAGACCTGGACGGACGAGGAGCGTCTCGCGCAATTCGATCTGCATCGGCGGCGATCCATTCACGTCCACTGCTGGACTCAGGACGAGTTCATCTCGGTGATCGAGCACACGATCGACTCGATGGGGATGCAGTGGGAGCTGCTCGACGCCTTGTTCGTGGAGGATGTCACGGGAGGCTCGGAGTTCGGCCTCGTGCTCCGGCGCGCCGCCGTCGACGCGGATGCCGCCATCAGCGCGGAACGCCTGCGACTGTCGTGGGCTGCGCTGCACGCACGCGCGCAAGAGCGCGCGGCTTTGGAGCAGCGGCTCGCCCGTCTTCGCGCGCTTCCCGGGTACCCGATGGTGCGCGGCGCCTGGCGGTTGCAGCGCCGGCTGCGGGGCGGAACCCGGTAGCGAGCCGCTGCGGTTACTGCGCCGCCCCGGTGATGGCGGGCTTGTAGTTCCGCTGGTAGAACTCCCAGAACTCGCCCGACTTCAGCGGCCGCCACCAGTCCTCGTGCTCGGCGTACCAGGACACCGTCATCGCCATCCCCGCGTCGAACGTCACCGCAGGCTGCCAGCCGAGCCCCCGCAGACGCGTCGAGTTCGAGTGCGTAGCGCCGGTCGTGCCCCGGGCGGTCGCGCACGAACTGCTTGAGCGAGCCTGGCTTGTCGAGGAGTCGAAGCACTGTGTCCGCAACGCTGACGCCGTCGGTCTCGCCGCCGCCGCCGATGTTGTAGTCCGTACCGGGCGAGCCATGCCGGAGCGCGCAGTCGATGCCGCGCGCGTGATCCTCGACAAAGAGATAGTCGCGCACGGCCGTGCCATCGCCGTAGATCGGCAGCGGGAGATCGTCGATGGCGTTCGTGATGAACAGCGGGATGATCTTCTCGGGGTACTGGTGCGGACCGAACGTGTTGGAACCGCGGGTCACGATCGCCGGGAACCCGTACGACTCGCGATATGCCTGCACCTGCAGCTCTCCGCCTGCCTTGCTCGCGCTGTAGGGGCTGCGGGGATGGAGCGGATCGCTCTCGACGCTGCGCCCGCTGATCACCTCGCCGTAGACCTCGTCGGTGCTCACCTGCACGAATCGCTGGTGGTGATGGTCGCGGGCCGCATCCATGAGCACGAACGTCCCGTAGACGTCGGTGAGGATGAACTGTCCCGGAGCCTCCAGCGACCGGTCCACGTGCGACTCGGCGGCGAAGTTCACGATGGCATCGACGCCGGCGGCCACGTCCCGGACGGTGTCGGAATCGCAGATGTCGCCCCGGACGAACCGGAAGCGCGGATCTGCGCTGACCGAGTCGAGATTGCGCTCGTTCCCGGCGTAGGTGAGCTTGTCGAGCACGACCACCGAATCGTCAGGATGCTCTCGGAGGGTCATGCGCACGAACTCACTGCCGATGAATCCGGCTCCACCGGTGACCAGCAGGCGCACGTCAGATGTTCTCGATGGTCCAGTCGAAGCCGATCCGTGGATCGTTCCAGGGGATGCGGCCCTCGTCAGGATCCTCGGGGTCGTACGGCTCGGTCACGTAGTAGTTGAGGACGACGTCCTGCAGGGACAGGCACTGGTACCCGTGCGCGACCAGCGGCGGGATCGCGACCATGCGCGGCGAGTTCTCTCCGAGCATCAGCGTCTGGATGTGACCCGCGGTGGGCGAATCGTGGCGAAGATCCACGAGGACCACGCGAACATCACCCTGGATGACGTCCCAGTAGTCCCACTGGCGCTGGTGCCAGTGGAACGCCTTGATCAGCTCGGGCGGGTTCCCGCCGCGCGAGTAGCTGAGGCTTCGTGACATCTGCGCGAACTGCTGGTCGGGAAGGAACTGCCTCCCCTGGTCATCCCGATCACCGCGCTTCAACTGCTCGATGAAGTAGCCCCGCTGGTCCGCCCATTTCTTGAACGTCTTGACCATGACGCCGTCGATCGACCCGAATCGCTCGGCGAGAGGCCGTGAGGCCATCGTGTTCAGCACCCCGTCCATCTCGGGGAGCACTGCCATCCATGCCACAGCTATTGGAACCAGCCCTCGAGGTCGATGATCGCGTTCACGCTGCCGGCACCGTCGTACAGGTCCAGATCACCGGCATGTGCGTTGCCCATTGTGGCGGCTTCGGCCGTCCCCGGGGGTCAGTCCCCCGGGGGAAGCGCCGCCCGACCGGCCGGGCCGGACGGCGCGCCATGACGCCGCGGCGCCACTCGAGCCCGCACCGGGACGCTGCCCGCTACTGGAACCAACCCTCGATGTCGATGATCGCGTTGACCGTGCCCGCGCTGTTGTAGATGAACACCTTGCCGTCGTTCGGGTCATTGGCGGCTATGTCGAGGGCCACCACCGCAAGGTTGGGCAGGACCTCTCCGGCGTTCACGCTGACATCCGAAACGTTCGGCCGACTCAGCAGATTCGCGGGATAGACCGTGAGGAACGTCCGCTGCGTCGGCGCGACCGCCGTGAGGTTGGCGATCACCGCCACCACGGTCGTGCCGCCGCCGAAGGCCGGCACCCCGGCATCGCCTGCCACCCCGCTCAGACGCTTTGCGGCAGCTCCGATCGCAGCCTTCGTGCACGCCGGCGTGCCGAACCGAGTGTCGCAGACCCTGCTCGGGGCAATCGGCTGATACTGCGAGCCAACCGCGGCGCTGCCAGCGCCATACCAGCCGTTGGCATCGAGGATCACGTTGATCGTGCCCGCGGCGTTGTAGACGCACACCGAGGTGGCATGCCCGCCAGCGCTCGCGGGGCCCAGCTGCACCATCACCCGATTCGCCTCGACCGCGCCGGCGAGGAGATTGAGCGTCGAGAAGGGCGGTGCGTGCGTCCCCGTGTAGGTGCACCCTCCGCTCGAGTTCGTGGGGAAGACGCTGAGGTAGGTCGCGGCGGTTCCCGCGACTCCGGTGAGGTTGAGCACGGCGGCCTCGGCGGTGCCGTCGCTCGGAATGCCCCCAGGTCCGGTGACATTGACCACGATGGGGCGTTCGGCGTGCAATGCAACATTCCCCCGGCAGGACGTGCGCGTGTCGCACATACGCAACGGGGCGATCGGGTGGAATTCCCCGGTCGCATCGGAGGACAGTTGCGGCTCAAAGTACCCCTCGACATCCGCAAGCACATTGACCGTGCCCAGAGCGTTGTAGATGTTCACTGCGCCTCCGGTGCCGAGCGTGACCGTGACGAGGTTGGGTATCACCACTCCCGCAGCGAAGTTGAGGTTGGACGCGTTCGGCCGCGGCGTGCCGTAGGGGTACACCGTCAGCAGGCTGGACGCCGTGTCCGCGACGGCCGTCACATTGAGCACGACGGCCGTGGCGTCGGAAGGGACCTCATCGGCGAGGACACCGACGATCTGGAGCCTCCGGATCGCCCCGGGTCCGAGTGCGCCTCCCGAGCATTGCACGCAGGAGGTTGATCGTGTGTCGAGTATCCGAAACGGGCTGAGCGGCTCGTAGTTCGACAACCCGATGTACTCATATGCCGACGCCCCGTTCGACTGGCTGGACCCAACCGAGTCCTTTGCCACCACAAACACCGACCCTCCAAGGGCTGGTCCCGGTGGAGTGACGAGCGAGAACGACGTTGGGGTGAGGCTGGTGATTGCAATCGGAGACCCAGCGAACGTTGCGGTAGTGCCCGGAGCGAAGTCATACCCTGCGACGTTCACTGTCTGGCCGCCGACGACCGGCCCGGTCGCCGGTGTCAGGCTCGAGATGGTCGGGTCCGCGAGCGTGTAATCGCCGATATACGTGTTCCAGCAGTAGTGCGTGTTGAAGCTCTCGCAGGAGCTCGTGGAGTCACCCTCGGTATCCTCGGACACCACCCAGACGTCGGTGGGATGGCTCGGATCCACCGCGGCTCCCGAGTAGTCGCCCCACCGGCATCCTGATGTCGTGCACGCGAAGCTGGGATCGTAGTACGTGGCACTCGTGCGCAACGTGGCGAAGTCCGTCATCGTCGAGCTGCCGGCGTCGATTGCTGCCGCCATCACCGACTCATCGGCGCCACTCGATGACTCGTCGAATGTCGTGATGACATCGCCGGCCGAGTTGAGCGATACCGCCGGGTAGAAGAGGTCCGCTTGGTTGACCCCGACATCGTTGAGCTGGGTTCCTGCCGACACAACTCCGCTCGTGTTGGCGCCGATACTGACGTAGTCCAGGCAGGAGCGGACCGTGTCGCCTGACGGCGTGCACGAGGTGGTATCGGACGTCCAGATCTCGTTGTTGAGGAGCACCGCGTTGAGAAACCGGTCATCATCCGTTTGAAGCTGGTCGGTGGTGCCCAGCTGGTCGGCTGGTGGCGTGCAGAACGGGCTGCAGGCGAGAACGGTGGGCGACATCGGTTCGAATACCGTCGTGAAACCGACGTTCTTCGCCTCCGGCGTTCCGTGGATGACAAACGCCCCGACCGAGCAGCTGGGCGTGCACCCTCCCTCCGCGGCATCCGAGTTGTTCCAGACGACGTACTGCCATGCGTTGATGCCTAGCTCCTGCACCGGCTGGGGAGCGAACGGTCCGTTGTGGATGTCGTACACGCTGTTCGCGGCACTGAACTTCTTCGCCAGTAGATCCGATTTCTGGATTACCAGAGTCTCGCTTTCGATCCAGGCACCGGTGCAGTTGTCATAGACGTTCTGCGTGGCCGTGACGAGATTGCTTGAGATTCCGAGTCCCGGCTGATCGCCAACCAGTCCGTCGGTGGATGATGCGAATGGAAACCAGCCGAAGCCAAACCATGAGTCACTCGCTGAAAGGGTCGACGATGGCGAAACCGCGACCACGTCGAATGCCGGGTACGTTCCGCAGACGCCGAATCGATCCTTGGCGATATCGAGCTCGCTGAAGTAGAAGCGGCTTGATTGGGCATCGTAGATGACACGTGGGTCAGTCACATCGTATGAAGTGGCAGACGAGCCGTTGAGGAAGACGTTGAGATCCAGGCTGAACTCATAGGTTCCGGTGCGCGAGAAGACATAGAGCGTGTTGTTCGTTGCCTCCACAACCTGGCTCGGTCCGACGGCGAGGTTGGGATCCGGAGGTGAGACCGCTTGATCGGATCCGAATCTGGTCAAGGCGGCGCTCTGAGCCGTGCCCTGGAAGCCGGCCAATTCGGTGGGTGCGGTCGAGCTGGTGGGCGGTGCTGACCGCGCTGATCCGGGGCGTGATGTATTCCGTGCGGCTCCTGCCGTCGCCGCTCCTGGATTCCGGGTCAGCGCCGGAGCCGTCGGGTAATTCGCGCCGGTGACGTGCTCATAGTGCCCGGCGGCGGCCGCGGACAGCCGGCCAGAAATCTGAGACCTGTGTCCCGCGCCGCGGAATGGCAGTGCCATCGGATGGTTCGAGCCGTTGGCGACCGCTTGAACCCGCGCATGTGGCACCGCGTGCGCCCCCAACTGGACCGCGGCGGCAACGTTCG
>CAWKDT010000014.1:0-25297 GCA_963848445.1 Candidatus Dormiibacterota bacterium | reverse complement strand
GCAGCGCACTGCGGTGGGGCCGTGGGTGGCCATGTACGTAATCTGGTACACGGCAATGTCGATGGACGGGAGGATCGCCGGCGCCGACGACAGCCTCGACTTCCTCGCCACCATTGACGGCGAGTTCGGCGCGGACGAGCGCGGATTCTCAGCCTTTCTCGCAACCGTCGATGCCGTGATGCTCGGCGCGAACACCCTACGCTGGCTGCTGCGGGGCGGTCACGGCTGGCCGCATGGTGACCTGCCGACCTGGCTCATCTCGCACGACAGTTCCCTGTTCGATGCCGTCGGGGCAACCGACGCGCGTTTCACGCGAGTTGGAGGCGCGGTCGACAAAGCGTTCGACGAGATCGAGGCAGCCGGTCACCAGCGGGTTTGGCTATGTGGCGGCGGAAACCTGGCCGGTCAGGCGCTCATGCTCGACAAGGTGGACGAGGTGCGAGTGACCATCGCACCGACCGCACTGGGTGCCGGCCCTGCGCTCTTCGACGCTCCGGCGCTGCCCATGCGCCGCTTCCACCTCACCGAGTCACACGCCGTCCACGACACAGCCCACCTGACGTGGATCCGCGACCGAGCGAGCCGATCCGAGTAGCGAAGCTACGGCACAACGCCTTCAAAAGCGAGAGGAGACGGAAGGGCGCTCAGCGAATCCGAGCCGGTCTGAGCACGAGTGCCCTTCCGTTCCCCTCTCGCTCGCACCACTAAGCGTTGCGGCTGCGGAGCGTCACCCTGAGAACCGGTACCCGATCCCCGGCACCGAGTGGATGTACGTCGGCTTCTCCGCATCGGGCTCGATCTTCCGGCGCAGCCGGTAGACGTGCGCGTCGACCGTGCGCGTCTCGATCTCGACCTCGTAGCCCCACACCCGGCGAAGCAGCTCGCCGCGGCTCATGACCTGGCCGGGGCGGGACGCCAGCAGCGCGAGGAGGTTGAACTCCGTCAGCGTGAGCATCACCTCCTCGCCGTCGCGGAAGACCTGACGGCGCCCCAGGTCGATCGTCAAGCCGGGGAACTCGAAGCGATCGCGGGGCTGCTCCTGCGCGGAGATCTCGCTGCGGCGCAGGTGGGCGCCGATGCGCGCCATCAGCTCGCGGACCTCGAAGGGCTTCGTGACGTAATCGTCCGCTCCGAGCTCGAGACCGACGACCACGTCGATCGTGTCGCTCTTCGCGGTCAGCATGATGATCGGCACCCGCGCACCCTCGGCACGGAGCCGGCGGCAGACGTCGAGCCCGCTCATTCCCGGAAGGTTCACGTCGAGGATGATCAGGTCGGGGTTCTGCTCACGGGCGAGGTTGAGCCCCTCCACGCCGGTCGCGGCCTCGATCAGGGTGTGGTTCTGCGCGCTGGTGGCAAGGCGCACCACCTCGCGGCTCGGGGGGTCGTCCTCGACGATGAGGATGGTCTTTCCGGCTCCGCTCATCAGGCGGGCACCTCGATGAATGTGGAGATGCGCTTCACGAAGTTGGCCACCTCGATTGGTTTGGTGATGTAGCCGGAGCAGCCGGCGGCGAGTGCTTCCTGTTCGTTGCCTTTCATGGCGTTGGCCGTGAGGGCGACCACGGGTACTCCGGCCGTCTTCGGATCCGCCTTGAGCATCCTGGTCAGAGTCAACCCGTCCATGCCGGGCAGCTCCACATCCATGAGCACGAGATCGTAGACCTTGGACCGGACCTTGTGGAGACCCTCCTCGCCGTCGACCGCGATATCGACGTCGAACCCGCTGCCGAGGAGCACCATCTTCGCCAGGTCACGGTTGCTGGCGTTGTCCTCGACCAGCAGGATGCGGTTGTGGCGATGGCCGTTCAGGATCTCAATTCCTGTCAGAGGTAGCCGGAACGTGAACACCGATCCCCTGCCGGGGTCGCTGACGAGCGAGATGCTCCCGCCGTGCAGCTCGACGAGCCGCGGGTGAGCGAGAGCCCGAGCCCGGTGCCCTCGACCTGACGGGTGCTGGCGTGCTCGAGCTGGTAGAACTCGTCGAAGATGCGCGTCTGGTGCTCGAGCGGGATGCCGACGCCGGTGTCCCCGACATCGACCAGGAGATCCTCGGCCTCGGCGCGCGCCGACACCCAGACCTTGCCGCCCTGGGGCGTGAACTTGATCGCATTGCTGAGGAGGTTGTAGAGCACCTGCTTGAACTTGCTCTTGTCGGCGCGGATCTCGAGGTGGGTGGGCACCACGTCGATGCTCAGGTCGATGTCACGCCGCTCGCTCAGGGAGCGGATGACGTTATGGACTTCTTTGACCGCATCTTGAACCCCGAAACGGTCGTACGACAGCTCCATCCGGCCTGCCTCGATCTTGCTGAGGTCGAGCACGTCGTTCACCAGCTCGAGCAGATGCTTGCCGGACGCGTGAATGTTCTGCAGGCACTCCTGCCGCTGCTGGGGCGTGAGATCGACCAGGTTGTCCTTGAGGATCTCGCTGAATCCGAGGATGGCATTGAGCGGGGTGCGCAGCTCGTGGCTCATGTTTGCGAGGAACTCGCTCTTCAGCCGCGAGATCTCCGCGATCTGCGCGTTGGCAATCTCGACCTCGCGTTTCTGTGTCGCGATCTCGCCCAGCTGCGCACGCTGCGCCGTGTAGAGGCGGGCGTTGTCGATGCTGATCGCGGCCTGGCTCGCGATGATCCGCATCAAGGCCTGCTCGATGCTCGTGAACGGCTGCACCTCGCGGCGGGCGAGGGTCAGCGCGCCGACCAGACGCTGCGGTGACTCGAGTGGCATCACCAGACACGACCGCGGCGCATACGCGAGCCCGAGGGTCTTGAAGCGCCGGTCCTTGGTGGCATCGGCGACCGAGACGAGCTTGCGCCGTTGCGCGGCCCAACCGACGATGCCCTCGCCGAGCTCGAATCGCGCGACCTGGCCGAGGTTGTCGGTGAATGGAAACGTCGCAATCGCCGACAGTCCCAGACCGTCCTCGTCCATGAGGAACACGGTCGCGGCGTCGCAGTCGACGAGGTCGGCTGCTGCCTTGAGCATGAAGTCGATCGTCTCTTTCAGTTCCAGACTGGACGTGAAGAGGTTTCCGACCTGACCCAGAAGGTCGACAATGACCTTGTCGTCCATCGCAGATCCGAGTATACCCGCGAATTTCGGCCCCGGCGGATCGTCGCCTGATTGCAGTTGCGCCAACGCTGCGCTCATGACCGACGCTTTCGCAGCTCCTCGGTGAGCGCGGGAAGCACTTTGAGGGCATCTCCCACCACGCCGAGGTCGGCGAGTTTGAAGATCGGTGCGTTCTCGTCTCTATTGACGGCAACAATCGCCTTCGCGCCCTTCATCCCGACCGTGTGCTGCATTGCGCCACTGATCCCAAACGCCATGTACACGGCAGGTTTGACCGTTTTGCCGGTCTGGCCGACCTGCATGGCGTACGGCACCCAGCCGGCGTCGACGACCGCCCTGCTGGCGCCGACTGCGGCATTGCCGAGCGCGGCGGCAAGCTGGTCGAGCAGCTCGAAGTTCTTCGCGTCGCCGAGGCCGCGGCCGCCGCTGATGACCACCGGCGCCTCCTCGAGCTTGGGCCCGGCGGCAACGTCGGCCACGCGCTCGGTCACCCGGACGCTGCGGTGCTTCTCGGCGATGGGCGTGGTGACCGGCACCACCGCCGCGGGGCCGCCCCCGCCGGGCTCGGCGGCAAACGACTTCGGCTTGATGACCGCGATCGCGGGCGTGATGCCCTCGAACCGCGTCGCCACGTTCAGGCTGCCTCCGAAGACCGACGACTGGACCACCACGCCGTCGCCGTCGCTGAGGTCGAGGCCATTGGCGATCACCGGGGCCCTCAGCTTGACGGCCAGCCGGCCGGCGACGTCACGGGAGGTGTACGTCATGCCGAACAGCAGCAGGTCGGGATTGTGCTTCTCGACGAGCGCGGCCATGGCGTCGGCGGCAGGGCCGCCGAGGAGGATCTCCGCCCATAGGGGGTCGGTCCCGGCGAAGAGCGTCGTCGCCCCGTGGGCCCCGAGTTCGGCGGCCGCCGCCTCGGCGTCGGGGCCGAACGCCACCGCCTCGACGGTGCCGGCGAGCGAACGTGCCTTCGTCAGCAGCTCGAGGGCGACGGTGTCAGGCTTGCCGCCGGCGATCTCCGCGAATACCCAGATCTTCTTGAGAGCCATCGGTCAGATCACCTTCCTCTCAGCGAGGAACTCGGCAATTCGCAGGTACCCCTCGCCGTCGTCCTTGATGATCGTGCCCGCGGCACGCTGCGGGGCGGGCTCGACACTCGTGATGCTCTGGCCGGCGGTCGCGCCGCCTACACCCTCGAGGCCGAGGTCCGTGGGCGTGATCCGGTCGAGGGGCTTGGACTTCGCCCCCATGATCCCCTTGAGCGACGGGTAGCGTGGCTCGTTGACTCCGGCCGTCACGCTGACCACCGCGGGGAGCGGCGCTTCGACGAGGTCGTACCCGGCCTCCGTCTGCCGCTTCACCTTGAGTGTCGAGCCCTCGACGGCGAGCGTCTTCGCGAACGTCACCGCAGGAACGTCGAGCAGCTCCGCGATCATCTGGGGGACGACGCCCGAGTACCCGTCGGTGGACTCGGTGGCCGTGATCACGAGATCGAATCCCTCGCGGGTGATCGCTGCGGCAAGCACGCGCGCCGTGGTGAGCGCGTCGGAGCCACGGAGTGAGTCGTCGCTGACCAGGACACCCTTGGACGCGCCCATCGCCAGCGCCTTGCGGACCGCGTCAAGGCCGCGCTCGGGGCCCATCGAGACGACCGTCACCTCGCCGCCCTGTGCCTCGACCATCTGGAGGCCGGCCTCAACGCCGAACTCGTCACCGGGGTCGATGACCACCTCGACTCCATCGCGCTTGAGCAGATGGGTGGTCGGGTCGAGCTGACCCGTGGTGTTGGGGTCGGGGATCTGCTTGACGCAGACGACGACCTTCATTGAGCGCCTCCTTGTTGCCTCTCCGGGATCGCCACTCTAACGCACCGGCGTCCGACGACCCGGGACGGGC
Source organism: Candidatus Dormiibacterota bacterium (assembly GCA_963848445.1). Taxonomy (GTDB): domain Bacteria; phylum Chloroflexota; class Dormibacteria; order Aeolococcales; family Aeolococcaceae; genus Palsa-851. The sequence goes on along the minus strand of CAWKDT010000014.1, from coordinate 20,321 downwards.
CGACCAAGGGTGGCGGCGAGCGCCGCAAGATCGACGCTCTCCTCCAGCAAATGTCTCACAGCTTGTGGCTGCGTGCTCGAAATGGCCGTATCAAGCGCGCCCCGCGTCCACCGGTCGTCGGCGATCGCGACGATCCCGTAGTGGTGGCGGCGGGCGGCAAGAAAGCCCTCCCAGGAGGGCGCGCCGGTGACCGCCTCGATGCCGGCGTCACCGAGCTCGTCCGGCTGCGTGACCGGATCACCGTCGAGGGAGGCCACCGTCCACCGCGCATCGGGCCAGAGCCGGACCGCGCCCGAGACGAGCTCGTGGAGGCGCCGCTGCTCTGCCGATCCGTTCGCGTCGGGCCGCGGTCCCGCGAGGATCAGCACGCGTTCGCAGGTCATCGCATCTCGCCCGCCGATGAGCGCACCTGGCTCCAGTCGCCGGCTCTCCGGTGGGCGGCGGTCGAGCACCGATCGCCACCGAGCGCGGAGGAGGCGGCGGTTGCGCTCGATACGCGATCGCTGGAAGCCGGCAAGGCTCGACGCGCCGCGCACGTGCTCGACAACCGAGCGGGGCTGATAGACGACGCGTCCCTGATCGGTGGCGAGGCGGAGGCAAAGGTCGACGTCCTCGCAGTACACCGGTGCGAAGCGCGGATCGAACCCACCGACGGCGACGAACGCTGCGCGCTTCACGAGCAGGCAGGCCGCCGAGGCGTAGTCCACCGTGCGGCGGAAGAGGTACTCGGGCCTCGTCGGGATGTCGCCGTCGCCGTAGTTGCGAACGCGGGCATCGCGCCAGACGATCGAACCGGCCTCCTGGAGGCGCCCGTCGGGGTAGAGGAGCCGGGACGCCACCGCGGCGACGCCCGGATCCTCGTCGGCAACCTCGAGCAGTGGGTCGAGCCACCCTCGTCGCACCCATGCGTCGCTGTTGAGGAACAGGAGGTGGCGCCCACGGGCCATCGCAGCCCCCTGGTTGCACGCGGGCCCGAACCCGAGATTGCGCTGGTTGCGCAGGATCGATGCGCCGGCCACCCGGTCGAGCTCGGTTGCGGTGCCGTCGGTGGAGGCGTTGTCGACCACCACCACCTCGTATCGAGGCTCCGTCAACTCGACGAGCAGCGAGAGCGCCTGCCTGGTGAGGTCCCAGCGATTGAAGGTGACCACGACCACCGTGACGTCCGGGGCGGCGACCTCGGGAAAACGGATCACGTTCGGCGCTGCTGCCACCGCTGGTACGCGTCGCGGACGGGCTTCGCGATTCGATGCTCGGGGGAGGCGCGGAGGTGGTCGAGCTCGGCCTGGAGGCGGGAGATCTCCGCCGCGAGCGACGTCCGTTCGTCCACGAGGCGCTGCTGGAGGATGTCGAGCGCCGACGCGACCGGCTCCGAGTTCGGGGATCGTCCAGTCGGATCCCGGGGTTCGAGGCAGCCGCTCCGCCAGCTCAGCGAAGGCCTCGTCGAGGCGGCGCACCGCATCGCCGGGCTGAACCGGGGTCGCAGTGCCCAGGAGCTGAGCGATCCCGGCTGCGAGGCCATCGGGTTCGAGCACCGGGATGATCGGGTCGAAGCGGTCGCCGCCGGCCCCGGACACTGCGGCCACCGGCGCGCCGAGTGCCACCGCAAGATCCGCCCCGGCAGGGGATGTCGCGATCACGGCCGCGGCTCCGGACACCGTCGCGGCAAGGTCATCGAGCCCAGCCCACACAGGAAGGTGGTGCAGGCGCTCGGCAAGCAGCCCCTCGACGCCGAGCGGCCATCCGTCGCCCGGCGCCTGCGGCGTGAGGCTCACGGCGATCACGACGAGCGACGGGTCCGCCCGCAGCGCCCCCGACAGCGCCGGACCGGCGTGTTCGAGATCCGAGGCTCCGCCGTGCGACCACTCCACGACGAGCCGCCGGCCGGGAGGGAGGGCGCCGCACAGCCGGAGGAGGTCCGCGCGCTTTCGGATGGCCTCAGCGGGGAACACCCGCGCCGCCAGGAACAGGGGATCGCCGGAGTACACGGCGGTACCGCCGATCCGCGAGAGCGTGGCCGGGTCCCGCACCCACACGGACCGTGCGCCGAGCGCTGGGCCGACGTCGACGCCGGGGTCAGGCGCGCCGACCCCGAACCAGGTGACCATGCCGGCGCCCGGAGCTGCCCCGATCTGTCCCTCAAGCACCAGCGGTGCGACGCCCCTGGCGGCGATGGCGTCCGTCTCCACGGGATAGCGCGCCGCCCATGAGCGGTCGTCGGCCAGCACGTCGCCCGCGACGATGAGGGCGTCGAGTTCGAGTCCCTGGGGGGTTGTTCCGTCGTGCGGCAGCGGGCGCGCGGGCCGGCCCTCGTCGCCTGGCACCGGTCGCTCGGCGCCGAACGGAGCGAGCGCGACGACGTCGATGTCGGGCCTCCGCTGCGCCAGCTCCCTCTCGATGACGCGGCGCAGCGCGACCTCGCCCAGCTCGCCGGTGTCAAAGGCCCCAAACAACCCGACGACCGGTCCGCGGGCGGCACCCTCCACGTATTGCCTCCGTGCGGCGGTCGGACGGGTCTGAGGGCTCACGTCTCAGGCCTGGCTCAGGGAACGCGCGCCATCGCGGGCCGAGAATGAGGACACCGACCACCATAGAACAACTCGAAACGATCAGGAGCAGGCAGCATGTTCGGAAAGTCATTCCTCCCGAAGCGGGTCGCGGTCACGGCCGCCGCCTTCGCCGTCGCCGCGGTCGCGGGGATCGCGACGGTGGCGATCGTCCCGGCGCTGGCGTCGGGGGCCGTGTCGAACGGGGCGGCCGATCTCGCCGCCACGTCGTCGCCGAGCGCCCAGTCCGCCCATCCGGCGCTGAAGGCTCTCGCCGCGCGGCGCATCGCTCTGGCGCTCTTCCGCACCTCGGTCCAGCAGACCGGCCTCAGCCGCGCGACGGTGCTCAAGGACCTGCTCAACGGCGAGACCCTGGCGCAGATCGACGGCTCGAAGTCGCAGGCCGTGGAGAGCGCGGTGATGGCCAAGGTCACGACGCGGCTGAACAAGGCTGAGGCGAACGGCAAGATCTCGAAGACGCAGGAGGCCACGCTGTCGTCGGACGCCGGCGCCGGGATCACCAAGCTGATGAACCTCAACCTCAGCACACACATCCGCGCTCGCTTCGGCGGACTCGGACAGACCCCATCGACGACCCCGTCCCCCGCCGCCGCGACAGGATCGAGCGCAACCGTCTGATCCGGTCCGGTGGCCAGGCAGTCTACCCGGGCACCCCGGGTAGACTGCCCCGATGCCCAAGAAGTACACCGCCGCCGACCAGGTCATCGACCCTGATCGCCGCTACATCGCAACCATCGCGACCGACCGCGGGGACATCGTCATCGCCCTCGATCCTGCCCGAGCGCCGAAGTCGGTCAACAACTTCGTGTTCCTCGCCCGGGACGGCTTCTACGACGGGCTCACCTTCCACCGCGTCGTCGACGACTTCGTGATCCAGGGTGGGTGCCCGGAGGGATCCGGGCGCGGCGGTCCCGGGTATCGCTTCGACGACGAGCCGGTGCAGGGTGAGTACGCGGCCGGAGCGGTCGCCATGGCCAACTCCGGGCCGAACACCAACGGCTCCCAGTTCTTCATCTGCACGGTCGACGATCGCCAGAAGCTGACCAAGTCGTACAACCTCTTCGGCCAGGTCGTGAAGGGGATGGACGTCGTGGGCTCCATCCGCCAGAACGACGTGATGCGGTCGGTGAGCGTCACGGAGGAGTGATGGGAGCCTCCGGCCTGCGGCTCATGGCCGTGCACGCGCATTGTGATGACGAGACCATCACGATGGGCGGAACGCTCGCGTTGCTCAGCGACCGCGGCGTCGACACGTGCGTCGTCTGCTGCACCGACGGCAAGCTCGCGACGATCGTGGACCCGGAGATGCCCGAGGAGACGACCCGCCCGCGGCTTCCCGAGATCCGCGAGGCCGAGCTGCGAGAGGCCTGCCGGATTCTCGGGGTCAGCCACGTCCAGTTTCTCCGCTACGGCGACTCCGGCATGGCCGGCGAGCCGTCCAACCACTTTCCGGGTGCGTTCTGGGTGACACCGATCGATGAGGCCGTCGGGTGCGTCGTCGAGCAGATCCGCCGCTTCCGCCCGCATGTTGTGGTCACATATGACGGTAACGGCGGGTACGGCCATCCCGACCACATCCAGACGCACCGCGCGACGCTGCTGGCGATCGAAGCGGCGCAGCTCGGGCCGATGTACAAGGATGCCGGCGATCCCTGGCGGGTCCAGAAGCTGTACTACACGGCGTTTCCCAAGTCATCGATGCGCCGCGCTGTCGAGATGGCGAAGAACGCCGGGATGGAGCCGCCGTTCGGGACGGACAACCCCGACGACCTGCCGTTCCTGACGCCCGACGAGTGGGTGACGACCACGATCGACTGCCGCTCCACGGTCATGCGCAAGCGGGACGCGCTGCGCGCGCACCGCAGTCAGATCGCGCCGGACTGGCCGCTTCTCGCGATACCCGATGACGTCGCGGAACTCTTCGCGGACGAGTACTTCCAGCTGACGATCTCGCGCACGCCGCCGGTGCTGCCCGAGAACGATCTGTTCGCAGGCGTCACTCCGGACCCTGACTGACCGCTTTGGGTTTACGCCGCCACGTCGCGACGAATGCCACCATCGCGAAACACGCCACCGCATACGCCGCAACGCCCAGTGGCAGGACCTGCAGTCCACTGAGCCCGATCAAGCCGCCGAGCACCGCGGGCAGAACGGCGCTCCCGAGGATCGCGCCCAAGATCAGGTAGGTCATGGCCGACGGTGCATTGGGAACGACACGGGCGAACCATGAGAGCACAACGGGAAACACCGGCCCGGCACAGAGGCCCACCACCGCAAAGCTGAGCGGCGAGATCACGTGCGCTCGGATCCCGAGCAATACCAGCGTCGCGACCAGGAGCGCCGGCAGCAGGAGCCGTTCCGGAGCAACGCGGACGGCGAGCGGCGCGCCCAGGATGCGCCCGATCGTGAACGCTCCCCAGTACACCGACGTCGCCACCGCGGCGCCCTGTACCGACCAGCCGGACGCGACCAGGTCGGTCGCCTCCCACGTGCCCACGCCGGTCTCGACTCCTGTGTAGACGAACAGCAGCACGGCGAACACCAGGATCAGCCGGCCCACGCCGACGACCGCGACGGGAGCTGCCACGCTTGCCGGTGGCGCGCCATTCGGTGTGCGGAGCAACGGCGCGACACAGAACAGTGCGACCACTCCTGCACCAGCGAGCACCTGCGGATAGCCCGCAGCCACGCCCACCAGTGCCGGGCCGATGAACGACCCTGCCCCGTATGCGGCGTTGACCAGCCCCAGCATCGCCGGGCTGCGATGACCGTAGTTCGTCGCGAAGGAGAAGTTGATCAGGATCACGAGCCCCCCCGCTCCAAAGCCGCTGACGAACACGGCGAGCAGCAAAAGGGGAAACACGGGGGACGCGCCCGCTGCCAGCAGCCCAATGCCGAAGAGCGGTGCGGCAGCGGCGAAGCGCTGCCTGACCGTCCACCGCGAATGCGTCAGCCCGAACGTCGCGATCCCCGCGCACTCGCCGAGGAACTGCGCGGTGACGATGAGCCCCGCAACGCTCAAGCCGATGCCGAACTTCGACTCGATCCGCGGAATCGACGGTCCGTACGTCGCGACCACAACTCCGAGCACGAGAAACGCAGCGAAGCCCGCACCGGTCGCAGCCCTCGAAGGCGCACGGTACGCGCTCACGGGGCGGATCTCACCGGCCCTGCACTGGCGAGCCGGTAAGCACGGCTGTCGTGCTCCGCACACACATCGCTCCGAGGAGGGTGGTGCATAGGTTCAGAGGATCGATCGCGGCGAGGAGGGCGCAGGGGCTCTCAGCGAATCCGGTCGCGAGCGAGCGAGCGCGACAATGTGCTTGCGCGAACGAGCGAGCGAGCCGGTCTGAGCACGAGAGCCCCTGCGCCCTCCTCGCCGCGATCTGTGCGCGAAGCACGACGCACGCGCCCTCATCGCCGAGATCGAATGCGCAAGCGGAGCGAACGAGACTGCTACCGCTCGAGCACCATGGCGATGCCCTGCCCGCCCCCGATGCACAGCGCCGCGACACCGAGATGCACGTCGCGCCTGGCCATCTCGTGCAGCAGCGTGACGAGGATGCGCGTTCCGCTCGCTCCGATGGGGTGCCCGAGGGCGATCGCCCCGCCGTTGACGTTGAGCCGGTCCTCGGGGACGGCGAGCTCGCGGCCGACCGCGACAGCCTGGGCTGCGAAGGCCTCGTTGAGCTCGAAGAGGTCGATGTCGCGCAGCTCCACGCCGGCCTTCTGGAGCGCGGCACGGACGGCGGGAACGGGTCCCATGCCCATGATCCGCGACGCGACGCCGGCGCTCGAGTAGCCGCGAATCTTCGCGAGCGGCACGCGCTGCTCGGCCTTCGCGCGCGACGCGCTCATCACCACCACCGCCGCGGCGCCGTCGTTGATGCCGCTCGCGTTGCCGGCGGTGACCGAGCCGTCCTTCGCGAAGGCGGCGCGCAGCGCTGCGAGCGTCTCGACCGTGGTGCCTGCGCGCGGATGCTCGTCCGTGTCGACGAGCACCTGCTCCTTCTTGCGCTGCACCGGGACCGGGACGATCTCGTCAGTGAAACGCCCGCTTTTGATGGCCGCCTCGGCCTTCTGTTGCGACGCCGCGGCGAACGCGTCCTGGTCCTCGCGAGACACCTCGTACTCGCGCGCGATGTTCTCGGCGGTGCTGCCCATGTGGCAGTCGTTGAACGCACACCACAGGCCGTCGCGGATCATCTCGTCGACGAGCTGCCCGTGGCCGAGCCGGTATCCGTAGCGCCCGTTCTCCATCAGGTACGGCGCCCGCGACATGTTCTCCATGCCGCCGGCGACGAGGCATTCGGCATCACCTGCGCGGATCGCCTGCGCCGCGAGCGCGACCGTCTTCAGCCCGCTCCCGCACACCTTGTTGATCGTGGTCGCGGGAATGCTTTCGGCGAGGCCCGCTCCGATCGCGGACTGGCGCGCCGTGTTCTGGCCGAGACCGGCCTGCAGCACGTTACCCAGGAGCACCTCGTCGACCGAGTCGACACCGGCGCGGCGCAGCGCCTCCGCGACGGCGATGGAGCCGAGCGTGGTCGCGGGAACGTCGGAGAATGCGCCGCCGAATGTGCCCACCGGAGTGCGCACGGCGCTGACGATGACTGCTTCTTCCATGGCGCCCACTCTACGCCGGGCCCTCGGCCGGGAGCGGTGGGGCATCGCCGAACGTCGCGGCGTAGCGAGCGCGGAATTGATCGCGATCGAAGTGGTGGCGCTGCGGACCGCTCTGTTCGACGACGAACGATGCCGCGACCGATCCCATTCGGCCCGCGACCTCGGGGGACGCGCCGGCGCGAAATCCCGTCAGCAGCCCTGCGATGAATGCGTCCCCGGCACCGGTCGGATCGACGACGTCCGCCACCGCGGCGGGAGGAATCACCGCCACGCCGCCGGGCGTGTGCAGCTCGCTTCCGGCCGCTCCCTTGGTCACCGCGACGATGCTCGACGCGCTGAGGGCGCCGATCGACCGGCCGGTCCGCTCCATGATCATCTCGAGCTCGTACGCGTTGCCGGCCACCACCCACGCACCGTCGAGACCGAGGCGGAGCACCTCGTCGGGCATCGCCGGGATCTGCTGCGCGGGCGCGAACACCAATCGAGCGCCGAGCGCCCGCGCCTGCTCGACGTGCATGGCCATGGCGGCCGCGTCATCGGCGCCGACCACCACCTCGGTGACGTCGGTCAGCGGGCTGAGGTCGACGCCCGCGGCTCGCGTCATCGCGCCGGGATGGAAGGCCGTGATCTGGTTGCCGTCGAGGTCCGTGGTGATGAAGGCCGTCGCGGTGTCGATGTCCGCGCATCGCAGCACCGTCGAGGTGTCCACCCCCTCGGCCTGGAGTGCCGCCTCGTAGACGGCGAAATCCGCCGTCCCCACCGCGGCGCAGAGGAGCGGGCGTTCGCCGAGCAGCGCCATCGAGTACGCGACGTTGCCGGCCGTGCCGCCGCGCCGCTTCTCGAGACGGTCGACGAGGAACGCGACGTTGAGGAGGTGGGTCTTCTCGGGAAGGATGTGGTCGCCGAACCTCCCCTGGAACACCATGATGGTGTCGAAGGCGACCGAACCGCTGACGGCGACGCGTCCCACGGTCAGGCAGGATAGCCAGCCCGGCGCGCTCGGCGTACGTGGAGCGGCGACAATGGCCCGATGGCGCTGCACGAGTTGGGACCGGAGGCGACGACGCAGTCGGCGCTGAGCCGGATGGCCCGCCCGATCCCCGCCGCCGACGAGACGGCCGTGGTCGATGCCGTCGAGGTGTATCACCGGACGTACACGACGATCCTGCGCAGCAGCGGGGAGACGCAGCTCCGGGTCTTCGAGCACTCTCACCGCGCGATGGGATCGAGCCTGCACCCGCTCGCCGGCTCGGTCGAGCTCGATCTCGGCGCCCTGCTCTACGCCATCCGGAGGTTGCCGGAGGCGATCTTCCGGGCACGGCTGGTGGTCATGGGCCAGTCCGCCGAGGTGTTCGCGCAGCGCGGCTTCCGGCCGTTCAGCGAGTGGACCGAGGTCAGCGCCCCGGGCCGGCGCCGGCGCTGGTACGACGACGGCGAGGGGACCCTCGCCGTGCTGATCGCGAGCGCCTCCGACGTCGACGACCTGATCCCGACGATGGTCGCGATGCAGATCGAGTGGAAGAAGCTCGGGGTTGCGCTCCGCGGTGCGGGCATCGAGCACATCGAGCAGGCCACGCCCGCGGACATCGCGACTGCGTGCGGCGGGCTCGAGGACGACTGGCTGCAGCTCCATGAGATCTGGGGCGTGAGCTTCGGGGCGCGGCTCGCGGAGATCGCGGAGCGCTCGATGGCACTGCGCGTGCGCATGCTCGGGGGCACGCAGGTCGGCTACGCCCGGGTGACCCGTCGATGGTGGCAGCAGGTGACCGGGCTCATGCGATCGGAATCGCTGCTGGACCGGCCCGTGTACTTCGTGAGCAGCAACTCCCACGCGATCGCCAATCTCCTCACCGGGGTTGCGCCCCGCCACGCCGACGAGCTCGCGGCCGCGGTGGAGCGCGAGGGGTCGATCGAGCTGCGCGAGGAGCTCGAACGCTTCCGCAACGGGACCGCACAGGGCAACTGGAACAACTTCCTCTACTACGCTGCGCGGGAGCGCCAGCGGCTGCTCCCGGACGGTGAGCGCGCGGCGCTGCGCCGCGAGGAACGCGACGCGGGCGCCCTGAGCGTCACGAGCCGCACCGCGCTCGACGTCGCGGCTCAAGTGGTGGCGCTCGACCGCCTCGCGCCGGATCGCTTCGACGAGCGGTTGCTGCCGGTCGACCCGGCGGTTCTCGCCGCGAGCCGCGCGCTCATCGTCAACATCGACTACCCGCTCGGCCTCGCCGCGTACAACATCCTCCGCGAGATCGCCGAGACCGTCGATCTGCGCGGCGTGTACGTGCTGGGCAAGGCCGCGACACTCAACGCCGACGTCGGCGACGTGATGATCAGCAGCGTCGTCCACGACGAGCACAGCCGCTCGACGTACTGGCTTGACAACGCCTTCTCCGTCTCCGACATCGCACCGTATCTGCGCTTCGGCAGCGGTCTCGACAACCAGCGCGCGGTGAGCGTCAAGGGAACGTTCCTGCAGAACCGCGGGTACCTCGACTTCTACTATCGCGAGGCCTTCACGGTGGTCGAGATGGAGGTCGGCCCATACTGCAACGCCGTGTACGAGATGACGCAGCCGGCGCGGTACCCGGCCAGCGAGCCCGTGAGCTTCTCCAAGCTGCCGATCGACTTCGGCGTCATCCACTACGCGTCCGATACTCCGTACACGCAGGCCCGCACGCTCGGTGCGCGCGGTCTCTCGTACTTCGGCATGGACTCGACGTACGCGTCGTCGGTCGCCATCGTGCGGCGCATCGTCGCCCGCGAGGGTGCGACAGGGCAGTAGCCGCGATTGTCCCTGGTCAACCTTCGCGACGTGGGTGTCGCCTTCGGTGCGGAAACCGTGCTCGCAGGCGTCACATTCCGCATCGAGGCGCGTGATCGCATCGCGGTCGTCGGCGCCAACGGCTCCGGCAAGACGACGCTGCTGACCCTCATCAGCGGCGCCAGGGAAGCGACCGCCGGAGAGGTCGAGTGGCAGCGGGGGCTGCGCATCGGCTACCTGCCCCAGGACGCCCCGGAGCCGGTCGCGGAGACGATCCTCGACGAGGTGATGGCGTCGCGCGAAGACCTTGCCGCGATGCACCGCGAGATGACCGCGCTCGAGCCGATGCTCGCCGACAGCGCGCGTCCCGACGCGGCGAAGTTGCTGGAACGCTATGGGGATGTGCAGCATCGCTACATCGATCAGGGCGGGTACGAGCTCGAGGCCAACGCCCGCGAGGCGCTCGGCGGGCTCGGCATCGACACCGAGACCCAGCAGCGTCATCCGTCGCAGCTGAGCGGGGGTCAGAAACGGCGCCTCGAGCTCGCGAAGCTCCTCGTGCAGGACGCCGATCTCCTGCTCATCGACGAGCCGACGAACCACCTCGACCTCACCGCGATCGAGTGGCTCGAGGATTTCATGCGTGGCGTGTCGACGGCGTTCGTGCTCGTCTCACACGACCGGCGATTCCTCGACAACGTGTGCTCCCAGGTGATCGAGGTGACCGGCGGTGGGGTCGAGGACTACCCGGGGAACTACACGCAGTACACGAAGCTCCGCGTCGAGCGGCGCGAGCGCCGGCGGCGCGAGTTCGTCTCGCAGAAGGCGTACATCGACCATCAGGAGGAGTTCATCCGCAAGTACAAGGCGGGGCAGCGGGCGCGGGAGGCACGGGGCCGGCAGACCCGGCTCGACCGTCTGGAGCGCGTGGAGCCGCCGGCCGTCGATCGCAAACCGAGGTTGCGCTTCAACAGCGCGCCGGCGTCGCGCGTGACGCTGAAGGGCGTCGGACTGGTGATCGGCAGGGACGCACCGCTGCTCACCCTGCCGCCACTCACCATCGTCCCCGGTGAGCGGATCGCGGTCGTGGGCGCCAATGGCAGCGGCAAGTCGACGTTGCTGCACACCCTCGCCGGTGACCTGCCACCGCTCGCCGGCACGCTGACCCTGGGACCGCGCAGCGTGCGCCGGCTGTATCGCCAGGACCTGGGCCGCTCGGTCGACCACGGCGATGCCGACGTCCCCGCGGGTGACGACTCCCGCACGGTGCTGGCCGATCTCGTCGCCACGCATCCGGTCGGTGAGGAGCGAGCCCGCACGCTGCTCGGCTCGCTGCTCTTCACCGGGGACGACACCCTGAAGCTGGTCGGCGACCTGAGCGGAGGAGAGCGCGCCCGGTTGATGATGGGCAAGCTCGCGCTCGAGGAGACCAACCTCCTGCTCCTCGACGAGCCGACCAACCACCTCGACATCCCCGCCCAGGAGGTGCTCGAAGCAGCGCTGGTCAAGTACCCGGGCGCAATGGTGCTCGTGACCCACGACCGAGCCCTCATCGATGCGGTCGCGACCCGGACCTGGGCGATCGAGGACGGCGGCATCCGCGAGGTCCTCGGCGGCTACTCGGAGCTGCAGCGGGCCCGCGACCGCGAGCGGCGCAGGTGAGCGGCGTCCTGAGCCGCACGCGCGCGCCGTCGCCGGGGCTGGCGCTGGTCGCTGCGACGATCGCCGTCTCCTTCTCCGCGATCCTCATCAAAACCGCCGGCGACGACCCGGCCACCGTCGTCTGGCTGCGCATGGGGATGGCCGCGGTGCTGCTCGCCCCCTGGGTCCTGCGCGACGCGCGCCGTGGCGTGCTCCCGAGCGGGGTGGCGCAGCTCAGCCTCGTGATCGTGAGCGGTGTGCTCCTCGCGGGGCATTTCCTGCTCTGGACGGCGTCGCTCAAGTACACGTCGATCGCGGCGAGCGTCTTCCTCGTGTCACTGCACCCGGTCATCGTCACGCCGCTCGGGCGGCGCCTGCTCGGCGAGCGCGTCTCGCGGCGGACCCTTGCCGGTGGCGCCCTCGCCATCGCCGGCATGCTCGTCACCTGCGCGGCGGACCTGCGGCTCGACAGCCGGGCGTTCGGTGGTGACGTGCTCGCGATCGGCGGCGCCGTCTGCCTCGCCGGGTATCTGCTCATCGGGCGCAGCGTCCGCACCGACCTGGGGGTTGCCGGGTATTCGGCGATCGTCTACGCCGTGGTGTGCGTCATCGCCGCCACCACCGCGGTGGCCGGCGGCGTTGCCCATCTCCCCTCCCCGCGGGTGGCTCTCGCCTGTGCCGCGCTCGCGCTCGTCTGCACGATCGGGGGCCACACCGTCTACAACTGGGCGCTGCGCCACGTCCCCGTGTTGCTCGTATCGGTCTCGTTCCTCGGCGAACCGCCACTGACTGCGATCCTCGCGTTCCTCATCCTGGGTGCGATCCCGACCGTGGCGACAGACGCGGGCGGCGTGCTCATCCTCGCCGGGCTGGCGCTCGCGCTCGTCGAACCCGGGGCGCGCCCGGGACGGCCGCGGCCCATCGCGATCGCCCAGTGATGGACCTCACCGCGTGCGGCCACCCGGCGGCCGAGGCAGTCCCGCTCTTCGACGCGACCGACCCGGCGTCGGGTGATCGGTTCGCCATCGTTCGCTGCAGGCGGTGCGATCTCGTGCAGACCTCACCCGCGCCATCCCCGGCGGCACTCGACCGGTACTACCCGCGCGGATACCACAGCACGACCAGGCGATACCGGGGTGGGATGGACCGCGTGCTCTCGTTCGTGCACCGGGGCCGGATCCGCATCCTGGAGAGGCTCGTGGGCGGCACGGGTTCCGTCCTCGACATCGGATGCGGGCCCGGGGTGCTGCTCAACCAGATGCGCTCGCGAGGCTGGCGGACGCGGGGGACCGAGCGATCGCCGGGCGCGGCGTCGCAGGCGCGCGACGTCTTCCATCTCGACGTGCGCGCCGAGGACGTCGACGAGCTCGTCGCCGAGGGCGCGACGTTCGACGCGGTGGTGCTGTGGCACGTCGCCGAGCATCTGGGCACGCCGCTCGCCGTCCTGAAGGGCATCGCGCGCCTCCTGCGACCCGGCGGTGTGCTGCTCGTGGCAGTGCCGAATTTCGCCTCCCCGGAGGCGCGGCTGGGACGCGCCGGGTGGTTCCACCTCGATGTCCCGCGGCACCTGGTCCATTTCACCCCGTCGACCCTCGGTGCGATGCTCACCGAAGCCGGGTTTCACTCGGTGCGGGTCGGCCACCTCGCGCCGGAGTACGACCTCTTCAGCTTCGTGCAGACCGTCGAGAACCGCGTCGGGCTACCCCCGAACCTGCTCTATGACGTCCTGCGGAGGCCGGAGGCGCGGCTCAAGCAGCACCGGACGGGACGCGTTGAGGCCGGCATCGCGGTGGGCCTCGCCGTGCCGCTGACCCTCGCCGCCGCGGTGATCGCGCCGCTCGCGGCCGCGGCGCGACGGAGCCCGACGATCGCCGTGTACGCGGTGCGGAGCTCCGTCAGCGCGAGTACCGGCGCGAACGAAGACCGAGGCGGTGGAGCACGTAGCGGTTCACCGTCCACACCGTCTTGAGCCCGTAGACGAGCGAGACACGGAAGTTCACCGACGACGCGTCGTCGAAGTATCGGGTGCTGACGGGAACCTCGGCCACCTCGAAGCCGAACGACGCGGCCTGTGTGAGGATCTGCGTGTCGAACACGAAGTCGTTGGCGTTGCGCAGAAACGGCACCGTGCTCAGGAACCGCCTGCTGTACGCGCGGTAGCCGGTGTGATACTCGGAAAGCCCAAGCCCCAGCACGCGATTCTCGTAGCCGGTGAGGAATCGGTTGGCGGCACGCTTCCACCACGGCATGCCACCGGCGCGCGCCCCACCCGGGTTGAGGAACCTCGACCCGAGGACGACGTCCGCCCTGCCGCTGCGGATGACCTCCACCATGTCGTTGAGGATCGCGGGGTCGTACTGACCGTCGGGATGCAGCATCACGATGACGTCGGCGCCGTCGCGCAGCGCCTCCATGTAGCACGTCTTCTGATTGGCGCCGTAGCCCGCGTTGTGGGGGTGCGTGATGACCACGAGATCGAGCGATGCAGCAAGCTCGGACGTCCCGTCGCGGCTGCCGTCGTCGACGAGGATGATCGTGTCGACGACACCCGGAGGAATCCGGTCCAACGTCGTCCGGAGTGTCTTCGCCGCGTTGTACGCGGGCATCACGACGACAGTGCGGAGCGATTCGATCGAACCTCTGCCGGTGACACCCGAGCGCTGCTTCCGTGCCGTCTCTGGCAACTGGTTCCATCCCTCGAGGTCGGCGTCAACTTCGTGCTGGCGCGTTTGATCTCTTTCGAGCCGATGATACCGCATCGCTCCCACCCCGATCTGCGGCGAGCGACCGGCCACGCATCTGTTCACACTATGGCGTGACCCGCACCGAAACCGGGCCGAGCCCGACCGGCCGCGTCCTGCTTGCGCGTTTCCTCAATGGATCGGGCGTCGAGCTCGGGCCGGGCCACCACCCGCTGCCCATCCCCTACCCCGGCGTGTCCGTGCGATACCTGGATCGTTGGCAGCCCGATGAAAACCTCGAGCTGTTCACCAACGTCGACCCCGGCGCGGCGTTCACGAAGCCGGACATCATCGTGAATCTCGATGTCGACGGTCTCGCGGCGCTCGACGATGGCAGCCAGGACTTCGTCATCGCCAGCCACCTGCTCGAGCATCTCGCGGACCCGCTCAGGCAGCTGGAGGAGATCCATCGGGTGTTGCGTCCTGGAGCGGCCGTCCTGATCTTCCTTCCGGATCGCCGCTTCACCTTCGACCGCAGACGTGCGCCAACTCCGCTCGAGCACCTCGTCGCCGATCATCGAGATCGTGCCACTGTTGTCAGTGACGAGCACGTCGAGGACTACCTGCGGAAGACCGACGACTGGAACGAGACCTGGACGGACGAGGAGCGTCTCGCGCAATTCGATCTGCATCGGCGGCGATCCATTCACGTCCACTGCTGGACTCAGGACGAGTTCATCTCGGTGATCGAGCACACGATCGACTCGATGGGGATGCAGTGGGAGCTGCTCGACGCCTTGTTCGTGGAGGATGTCACGGGAGGCTCGGAGTTCGGCCTCGTGCTCCGGCGCGCCGTCGTCGACGCGGATGCCGCCACTGCGGCAGAACGCCTGCGACTGTCGTGGGCTGCGCTGCACGCACGCGCGCAAGAGCGCGCGGCTTTGGAGCAGCGGCTCGCCCGTCTTCGCGCGCTTCCCGGGTACCCGATGGTGCGCGGCGCCTGGCGGTTGCAGCGCCGGCTGCGGGGCGGAACCCGGTAGCGAGCCGCTGCGGTTACTGCGCCGCCCCGGTGATGGCGGGCTTGTAGTTCCGCTGGTAGAACTCCCAGAACTCGCCCGACTTCAGCGGCCGCCACCAGTCCTCGTGCTCGGCGTACCAGGACACCGTCATCGCCATCCCCGCGTCGAACGTCACCGCAGGCTGCCAGCCGAGCCCCCGCAGACGCGTCGAGTTCGAGTGCGTAGCGCCGGTCGTGCCCCGGGCGGTCGCGCACGAACTGCTTGAGCGAGCCTGGCTTGTCGAGGAGTCGAAGCACGGTGTCCGCAACGCTGACGCCGTCGGTCTCGCCGCCGCCGCCGATGTTGTAGTCCGTACCGGGCGAGCCATGCCGGAGCGCGCAGTCGATGCCGCGCGCGTGATCCTCGACAAAGAGATAGTCGCGCACGGCCGTGCCATCGCCGTAGATCGGCAGCGGGAGATCGTCGATGGCGTTCGTGATGAACAGCGGGATGATCTTCTCGGGGTACTGGTGCGGACCGAACGTGTTGGAACCGCGGGTCACGATCGCCGGGAACCCGTACGAACTCGCGATACGCCTGCACCTGCAGCTCTCCGCCCGCCTTGCTCGCGCTGTACGGGCTGCGGGGACGGAGCGGATCGCTCTCGACACTGCGTCCGCTGATCACCTCGCCGTAGACCTCGTCGGTGCTCACCTGCACGAATCGCTGGTGCTGATGCTCGCGGGCCGCGTCCATGAGCACGAACGTTCCGTAGACGTCGGTGAGGATGAACTGCCCCGGCGCCTCGAGCGACCGGTCCACGTGCGACTCGGCGGCGAAGTTCACGATCACGTCGACGTTCGCCGCCAGCTCTCGCACGATGTCGGAGTCGCAGATGTCGCCGCGGACGAACCGGAAGCGCGGGTCGGCGCCGACCGAATCGAGATTGCGCTCGTTGCCGGCGTAGGTGAGCTTGTCGAGCACGATCACCGAATCGCCGGGGTGATCGCGGAGGGTCATGCGCACGAACTCGCTGCCGATGAATCCCGCCCCACCGGTGACCAGCAGGCGCACGTCAGATGTTCTCGATGGTCCAGTCGAAGCCGATCCGCGGATCGTTCCAGGGGATGCGTCCTTCGTCGGGGTCCCCGGCGTCGTACGGCTCGGTGACGTAGTAGTTCAGGACGACGTCCTGCAGTGACAGGCACTGGTACCCGTGGGCCACGAGCGGCGGGATCGCGATCATGCGCGGCGAGTTCTCGCCGAGCATCAGCGTCTGGATGCGGCCCGCGGTGGGCGAGTCGTGGCGAAGATCCACCAAGACGACACGGACATCCCCCTGGATGACGTCCCAGTAGTCCCACTGGCGCTGGTGCCAGTGGAACGCCTTGATCAGCTCGGGCGGGTTCCCGCCGCGGGCGTAGCTGAGGCTTCGTGACATCTGCGCGAACGGCTGGTCGGGAAGGAAGGGCCTCCCCTGGTCGTCGCGATCGCCGCGCTTCAACTGCTCGATGAAGTAGCCGCGCTGGTCCGTCCATTTCCGGAACGTCTTGACCATGACGCCGTCGATCGTCCCGAACCGCTCGGCGAGCGGCCGTGAGGCCATCGTGTTCAGCACCCCGTCCATCTCGGGGAGCACTGCCATCCATGTCACAGCTAGTGGAACCAGCCCTCGAGGTCGATGATCGCATTCACGCTGCCGGCGCGGTCGTACAGGTCCGCCTCACCCGGCATGCGCCGCCCATTGTGGCGGCTTCGGCCGTCCCCGGGTGGTCAGTCCCCCAGGGAATGCGCCGTCCGACCAGCCTGGCCGGACGGCGCCTCCCGACGCCGCAGCGCCACTCGGTGCGGCTCGCAAACGACGCTGCCGCTACTGGAACCAACCCTCGATGTCGATGATCGCGTTCACGGTGCCTGCGCTGTTGTAGATGAAGACCTTGCCGTCGTTGACGTCGCTGACCGCCGTGTCGAGTGCCACCACCGCAAGGTTGGGCAGGACCTCTCCGGCATTCACGCTGACATCCGAAACGTTCGGCTGAACTCGTCAGGTTCGCCGGATACAGGGTGAGGAACGTCCGCTGCGTCGGCGCCACCGCCGTGAGGTTGGCGATCACCGCCACCACGTTCGTGCCCCCGCCATAGGCCGGCACGCCGGCATCGCCTGCCACCCCGATCAGACGCTTGACGGCGGGTCCGATCGTCGCCTTCGTGCACGCCGGCGCGCCGTAGCGCGTATCGCAGACCCTGCTCGGGGCGATCGCCTGGTACTGCGAGCCCGTGCCGCCCGTGTCACTACCGTACCACCCGTTTGCGTCGAGGATCACGTTGATCGTGCCCGCGGCGTTGTAGACGCACACCGAGGTGGCATTCCCACCCGGGCTCGCGGGACCCAGCTGCACCATCACCCGGTTGGCCTCGACTGCCCCGGCGAGGAGATTGAGCGTCGAGAAGGGCGGTGCGTGCGTCCCCGTGTAGGTGCATCCTCCGCTCGCGTTCGTCGGGAAGACGCTGAGGTAGGTTGCGGCGGTTCCCGCCACCCCGGTGAGGTTGAGCACAGCTGCCTCGGCGCTGCCGTCGCTCGGGATGCCGCCCGTCCCGGTGACGTTGACCACGATGGGCCGCTCGGCGCGCAACGCCACGTTGCCCCTGCATGCGGTGCGCGTGTCGCACATCCGGATCGGAGCGATCGGGTGGAACTCACCGGCCATGACGGAGGAAAGCTCAGGCTGGAAGAATCCCTCGACGTCGGCGATCACGTTGACCTTGCCCAGCGCGTTGTAGATGTCGACCGCCCCATCGGTACCGAGAGTCACGGTGACCAGGTTGGGGATGACGGCACCGGCCGCGAAGTTGAGGTTCGAGGCATTCGGTCTGGTCGTCCCGTCGGGGAAGACCGTGAGCAGGCTCGACGCCGTATCGGCGACCGCGGTCACGTTGAGCACCACGGCGGTGGTCCCGGTCGGGACCCTGTCGCCGAGGACGCCGGTGATCTGCAGCTTGCGAATCGCTCCCGGACCAAGGGCGCCACCCGCGCACTGCACGCACGAGCCGGAGCGCGTATCGAGGATCCGGAACGGACTGAGAGGTTGGTAGTTGGAGAGCCCGATGTACGTGTAGAGCGACGCGGGCGTTTCGGCGCTCGGGCCCAGCGTATCCGTCGCCTGCACCTGGTCCGAGGCTCCAAGTGCGGGCCCCGGAGGCGTGACGAACGTGAACGCCTCGGGCGTGAGGTCACTGATCGCAATACCGGCCCCGCCCAAGGTGACGGTGGTATCCGGCGCGAAGTCGAATCCTCTCACCGTCACCGTTTGCCCACCTACGACGGGCCCGGATGGCGGTGTGAGTGAGGTGATCGTCGGGCCGGCAAGCGTCAGTTGGTCGATCCGCGTATTCCAGCAGGAGTTGGCTGTGGCGCAGATCCCTTCGGTGGTGCCGTCCTCGGATCCGGAGACCACCCACACATCCTTCGGGTTCGCGGGGTCCTGCGCCGCGCCCGAGTAGTCACCCCAGCGGCAGCCTTCGGTGTCACAGGCCTCGGGAAACCACGAGGTGGGGTCATAGTAGGTCGAGCTTGTGTGCAGCAACTGAGCGCTGCTGAGAGTTCGATCCTCCCGACGGCACAGTTGCTGCCATGATCGACGGCCACATCATGGTGGACAACTCGTCGTAGACGGTGAACAGGTTGCCCGATGCGTCGAGGCTCACTGCCGGGTAGAACAGGTCGGCCCCGTTGACGCCGACGCTGTTCAACTGGTTGGTAAGGGTCGAGCCAACCGTGCCTGCGCTGTTGGCCGCGATCTCGACGTAGTTCAGGCAGTCGCGGACAACGCGATCGCCGGATGGCGTGCAATTCGTGCCGTCCGCGGTCCAGATCTCGCCGTTCTCCCACACGGCGTTGAGGAATCGGTCGTCATTCGTCTGCAGCTGAAGGCCGGTGCCCTCCTGGTCCGCCGGCGTCAGATAGCCCGTCGCGTTGTCGATGAACGTCTCCGTCATCGTGGGATCGGCACTGGCTTGTTGGGTGATGTTCTGTCCCTCCGGCGTCCCCGTGAAGATATCCACGTTGGCGACGGGCGAGCACGCCAACCCGTAGCAGTCGCCCTCGTTGGTGACGACGTAGTGGGTGGCCATCGTCCCGATCGCCTGGACAGGCTGCGGCGCAAATGGACCGTCGTAGAAGTAGTAGAGCGGGTGTGAGCCTAAGTCGTGCTCGTAGTCGCTCTTCTGCAGGATGTCGACCTCACTCCCGTTCCACTGGAGATCGCAGGTGAAGTCGTTGAAGGTGACTGTGATCGTGTTGGTGTCCACGCCGAGTCCAGGTTGATCGCCGAACTCCGACAACGGCTGACCAGTCGAGCCGCCGAAGATCGCGTGAGGCAACCCGTAGACGAACCAGGTTGTGAAGGGCAGCGGGTTCGACAACTCGGAGACCGCAATCTCGACCGGCGCCATCGCCGGGCAATCGCTTGGCGATGAAAAAACGTTCGGCACCTCGGTGATCGTCACGAAGAACCGGGCGGACCCGGCGTCGTAGATGACACGCGGATCGCTGCTGTGATAACCCGACCTCACGTGCATGAAGGAGTTGAGGTCCGCACGGCCGAGGAGTGCACCCGCTCGACTGAAGACGTCCATGGTCGAATTCACCACCTCGACGAGATCGGTTGGTCCCGCGGCGATATCCTCGTTCGGCGGGGTTACCTCCTGGTCCGCGCCAAAGGAGTGGATCGTGCCCGCCTGCGCGGTTCCCGCGAGATCAGGCACGGTCAGGTCATCGGGGGCGGTCGGCGTGATCAGCGGACTTGCGGGCGTCCCCGATCTCGAGCTGATTGAGGACGACTGCGCCCCTGAGGCATCAACGGGAGATCCCGCTCCGCCAGCGCGACCGGCAAGGTTCGCGTTCACGGCGCCACCGACGCGGAAGTGCCCGATCCCAGGAATTGCGCGCTGCCGCCTGGTCGACGGCAGAAAGGGCGACAGGCGGGCGGATGGAGCCGGCGCCGATGCGGGGGAGGATGCGGGCGCGCGCGTCCGCGCAGCAGCATTC
>CAWKDT010000013.1:0-12177 GCA_963848445.1 Candidatus Dormiibacterota bacterium | reverse complement strand
TGGACACCGGGTACGTTGCCGGCTCTTTTGTCGCAGCCGAGGGTCTGCGCCTTGCGTGGGAGGACTTGCGCCTCTCACAGCGATACTCGCTACGCGCCGCCGCCGCGGCATTTGCCTGCTGGATCGGCGTGCTCCTCCTGATCGTGAAGTTCCAATCACACGATGTGATCACACCCGATGGACTTATCTTCCGTTACGCGGGGTTCGTGGCCTTGGGATTGGTATTTGTTTTTGCCTGGGGAATCGTGGCGCAAGCCACCCATCGTTCCTCATCAGGGGTGCTCGCTTTCGGTCTGATTCCTGCGCTCGCGGCATCTGTACTGACCTCACCACTGCTCCTTTACCCGACCGTCCGGACGGCGTTTGCCGGGGCACCGATTTCGCCGGGACCCACGGTCCTGGCCCCCGGCCTTCTGACGGCGCTCCACTGGCTCCGCGATCACACATCCACCAATGCTGTATTTGCGGTGAACAACCATTGGCTCGACCCCGCCGAGACGAAGTCAAAGTACTACTACTACACAGCGTTCTCGGAGCGCCAAGCCTTCATCGAAGCCTACAATCCCTACCCGATCCCACCGGGACGAGGCACCCCTGCCGGCGCCAACTTCATCTACCGCCAGCAGATCAACAACTCCGTCTTCACGAAGGCCGACCCGAGTGCGTTGCATGTCATGACGCAACAATACGACGTGCGTTTCCTCTTGATCGATCGTGCACTCGGCCCCGACGATCCTGCCGTCCTTCAGCTTGGACGCGTCGTCTTGAGCAACCCAGCGGCTGTCATCATCGCGGTCGGTTAAGTCAAAGCTCTCGAGGCCGTGCCGCAACGACCGTGTAGCCGAGACAGTCCTCCCCCCAGTCACGCCTGAGACTCCAGTGCCCGACCGCCGCCGCAGCCACGGCGACGGGAGCGAGCGGGATTCGCATCGCACCGAGCGGGGCGATGAGCGCCAGGATCTTCTGCGCACTCACCGTCATGGGGTTTCCGCGACTGTATATGCCGACGTTCACAAACCCGGCCTGCCTCAACAGGTACGTGATGGCTGAGGGCGTGAAGCGCCAGTAGTCGTAGGGCACGAAGTGCCAGCGTGCCGCGAAGGGGACCGTCATGATCAGTCGCCCCCCTGGACGCAGACAACGCCGGACTTCCTTCAGGAGGTCACCCGGCTGGAGCACGTGCTCGAGCACCTCCGTGCAGAGCGCCAGGTCCACCGACTCCCCTATCACCGGCCACGGGTAACCGTCCACGTAGAGCGTATCGGGTCGAGCGTATCCGAACCGCTCATCAGCTTCAGCGATGTCCAATCCCCGGTAGCTGGCGGCACGCCTCAGCAGCGATCGGTACGGCTGCTCGCCGCACCCGACGTCGAGAACCGCGCCGGTCTCGTTGGCCAGCAACGGCCGCAGATCGTTCCAGATCGACGCCAGCTGCAGGTCGCTCATCCGCCTCAGCAGCCCCGGATCGCGCAACGCGGGAGGCCGCCAGCTCTCAGTCTGACGAAGCGCGAGATTGCGACGGTTCACCACCTGTCCTCGGCGTACCTGGGCGCCATCGGTCGCTAGAGTAGCAATCTTGCGAGCGCGCGGAACCCCCGGGCGCGGCGACCCAAACCACCGGATATCATGTGCGCAATGCCCGATTCGCCCCTCGGCCGTCGGCGGAAGATCAGCGCCATCATCGCCTGCTACCGCGACGCTCCGGCGATACCGATCATGCACGAACGCCTCGCCAAGGTGTTCGCGGCAATCGATGTCGACTACGAGATCATCTTCGTCAACGACGCCAGCCCTGACGACGCCGAGCAGGTGCTCGCTCAACTTGCCGACACCGATCCGCACATCGTCGTCGTCACACACAGCCGGAACTTCGGATCCCAAGGCGCCTTCACGAGTGGCATGCGCATCGCAACGGGAGACGCGGTCGTGCTTCTCGACGGGGATCTTCAGGACCCTCCCGAGTTGATTGAGGACTTCTACGTCAAGTGGATCGAAGGCTACGATGTCGTGTACGGTCGGCGCGTGAAACGCGACGCAAACCGCTTCCTTCAAGTCTCGTACCGCGCCTTCTATCGACTCTTCCGAGCCGCCTCCTACGTGCCTGTCCCTCTCGATGCCGGCGACTTCTCTCTAATGGACCGGCGCGTTGTGGACGCACTCAACGGTCTGCCGGAGACGAATCGGTTCCTCCGAGGTTTGCGTGCGTGGGTCGGTTTCCGTCAGATCGGAGTGCCCTATCACCGGCCAGAGCGCATGTTCGGGAAAACGACCAACTCATTGCTGCGCAACATCGGGTGGGCACGAAAGGCGATCTTTTCCTTCTCGTACGTGCCGCTGGAGATGATCACGGTACTTGGTGTGCTCACGACGGTGGCCGCCTTCATCGCCATTGTCATCGAGATCGTGGTGCGCCTCGTCCATCCGTCATCCGCTCCGACCGGGTTCACTGCCGTCATCGTCCTGATTCTGTTCATCGGGGGCATCCAGCTTCTGTGCCTGAGCGTCATCGGTTCATACCTCGCTCACATCTACGAGGAGGTGAAACGGCGGCCACCCTACATCGTTGCCGCAGTCCGGAACCGGCCGTCCATCGCATTCGACGACGAACCCGAGACTGATCAGCCGCACATGGGAGACCGGCCATCCGCTGCCTCGTGACCGGCGCCGCCGGTTTCGTCGGAGCCAATCTCGTGCGCCGTCTGGTGCGCGACGGTCACGTGGTGAGCGTGATTCTCCAACCGCAGACCAACACGTGGCGACTGAACGACCTCGACGACGTGCGCCGGATACCTGGCGACATCGCGGCTGCGGATGATGTGGACCGCGCGTTTCGTTCGACACACCCCGATTGGATCTTTCACCTGGCTGCGCACGGCGCGTACTCTTTTCAGACTGACATCGTCGCCATGGCGCGAAGCAACGTCCTCGGTTTGGCCACCATCATCGCCGCCGCCGAGCGGCATGGCTGCATCGTTGTTATCAATACCGGCACATCCTCGGAATATGGCGACAGGGACCACGCCCCGAGCGAGGACGAGGATCCACGGCCGAACAGCGACTACGCCGCGACGAAGGTGGCTGCGACGTGGCTGTGCCAGCGAGCCCGCGCGCGTGGAGTGCCGGTGACCACATTGCGACTGTACTCGGCGTACGGACCGTTCGAGGAGGAACGCCGCCTGATCCCGACGCTCGTCCGATCCGCTCTCAGGGGCACGTGGCCACCGCTCGCTGCACCCACTGTGGTACGGGACTACGTGTACGTCGCTGATGTCGTCGATGCGTTCATCGCCACGGCATCAGCCCCCAATCGCAGCACTGTGTACAACGTCGCCACGGGCATCCAGACGTCGCTCGCTCAAATCGTCGAGACGGCGGCCAAGGTCTTCTCGGTCCGCACCGAGCCGGATTGGGGCAGCTATCCGAACCGCGCCTGGGATACGCGCGTGTGGGTCGGCGATCCGGCCCGTATTCACGCCGAGCTTGGGTGGCGCGCGACAACCAGGCTCAGCGACGGGCTGGCTCAGACCGCAAATTGGCTGGAGGCGCATGCGTCCGGCCGGGCGTGACGGACGATCGGCCGTTAGGGCCGCGAGCCGATGAGGTAGAGATTTCCGAGCGGAACCGGGACGGACAGACGCCCGAGCCGTACTCGGTCCAGTGCAGTAAGAGCAACGGCTTTCGCTCGTGATGGAATCGGCGTCAAATGGACCACGTAGCCGACGCTGTAGGTGTTGTTGACGTGCCCTTGCTTGAGCACTTTGAAGCCTCCGGCTTCGAAGATGCGGCGCATCGTCGTCGGACTGTAGAGATAGGTATGCTCGATATCGACGATCGGGCTGCGTTCCCGCATGATGTGCGCCGATACCGACTCGACGTTGTGGTTGAGGCACAGGATCAGACCGCCGGGTCGCAGCGCGCTGCGGCAGGCTTCGAGAACCTGCTCCGGGTGGGGGACGTGGTCGAAGACCTGGAAGAGGCAGATGGCGTCGAACTCGGCGTCCGGGAATAGCCCGGCGCGCATCACATCGCACACGATCTCCCCGCGCACCCGGGGCGGCGCTCCCGCAATTGCTGCTTCGCTCGGCTCGACTCCGCGAACGCGCGTGTAGCCCTGATCGAGGGCCTGTTCCAGGAAGAAGCCATCTCCACAACCCACTTCGAGGAGCGACTCCTGGCGGCTGCTCAGCGCGCGGACCTTGGCCAGATACCGACCGTAGGTAGCCTTCAGATTCCCTGTCTCCGCCTCATAGTCGAACGTGCTCTCGGCGTAGAGGCGGCCGAGTGTCGTTTCGTCGAGGACGGGATCGGAACGGATCAGACCACATCCCATGCAACGAACCATGCGGTAGTGGATCCGGTCGGGAAGCCTGCGAGCGGAGAACCTGGCGGGGGTGATGTCGTCTACCGAGAAGTTGGCCGCATACAGCTCCTTCGACGGAGCGTTCGGTCCGCAGATTGCGCAGCGCGTTGCCTCAAACGAGAGATCACCGGCAGTCTCGACGACGTCGGGCACCGGAGGATTATGGGCCAAATCGAGCCATCCGGACAACCCCTCGGGGAGTACACGTGGCCACGCCCGAGTCCGTAGTTCTCATTTCAGCTCCTGCAATTGTCCGGATGCAAGACCCGGAAGCGCGATCGGCTGATAGATCCCACAGACGCTTTGGCCAAACGCCTTGACGCCATCTGACGAAACTACCAACCACCTCGAATGATGTGCGCGGAGATACACGCATGCCAGTTGCGTGACGGCACTACTCGCGTTATATGGGAAGGGGAACAAGAGTGCGTTGCTCGGTACGCCCGTGGCAAGCGCGACGTAGTTGAAACTCTCACCCAGATAGGTCAGCTCTCCGGGTTTGCCCGCCGTAAAGGCCCTCGCCGTTTCCACGGCCGACAGCACCTGTGGGAGATCGTATGTCGTGAATCCACTCATCGGTGGCGGACTCACAAGATTCCTCGCTGCAGTGACTGGATACGGAATGAGTAGAACGGATGCAAAACACACGCAAACGAACAATCCCAGCGGCAACATCCTTGCTCTCTCCGCGCGCGTTCTCCAGATGGCGCGCAGATCCTTCGCCTGCCAGAAACGGCCCACCTCCTCCGTGTGCAACGCCACGGAGAGCAATCCCGCTATGCACACTCCGCAGGGAAGGAGCATTGTCTGCAACTGGCCGGCCGCATACGCGCGATTGATGTAGTAGACCAAGCAGAGAACCGCCCAGGTTCCGACAAAAGTGACGGTCAGCGTGGCGCGATCAAGCACTGCATTCTCACCCACCCCCTCGGCACGCCGTGTCCTCATGAGAGCCCAGCCCGCCGCTGCAGAGCATATGAGGATCGGCATGATGATCAGAACGGGGCCGGGCACCTGGATCGGCGCTGAGTAGAACCCTGGGCCGAACTCCTTGATGAACACCCCAACAAACCCGAGATTCAGCGGCCGACCTATCGCCAGGAGAAACAGCGGGTACGAGGCGATCCCGGCGCAGAGTCCTCCGAACCAAACGCCGAACCCGCGCTTTCGAGCGGACCGCGTGGCGCCGACCAAGATCATCGCTCCATAGACCAACGCGGCAGCGACGCCGAAGTCCTGCGAATTCCACGCCACGACTCCACAAAGTGCGCCGATGAGGAACAGCGGCCATGCCCGCACGGTCCCGCGATAAACCAGGACGAGGTCCTTGAGCCCGACTGCGGCGATGAGAAAGCCTGAGAGCAGGCGAATGGGAACCTCTTGAAAGAGCCCTCCGATCGAGCTTGCGTCCCCTGCCACGTGGGAAGTGACATAGGTGATCGGTACCACCAGCGCCAGGGGCAGGATGAAACCTCTGACGCCAAGAGCTCGCTTGGCTATCCACGTCGCGACAAGCACCGTTACGAGGTCGAGGGCCGTCAAGAAGATGGACATCGCGGCCACCAGACCTACCGGTGAGAACGCGCTCTTAAAGGGCACGAAGATCCAGCCGTACAGGGCTGTATAGGCGGGAATGAATGTGGACTCCGGCGCTCTGCCGACCACCGGTCCAAGCATGTCGTTGATCTCATTCACGTTGTTGTTGACATATTGCATGTAGTTGCCAGTACGGATTGCACCGAGGAATGCGCAAAGACAGCAGGCGCACACAACGACCCCCACTCCGATGCGCACCGGCCGGGGCAGATGTCGCGGATCCCATCTGGTCCCCAGCAGCAGAACCAACGCGAGCGACGCGATGGCCACGCGGTATCCGAAGCCCTCCCAGTAGCTGCTGAGCAATCCGGGCCGCTCGATCGTCCAGATTCCCCACGTCAGTCCGACGGCCGCGAGGACCGAGACGGCGGCGTCGGACCCTCCCGAGCGGTGACCACGGATGAACATCACGGTGAGGACGACAGCAAGTGCGAGAACTGACAGATAGATGGGTTTGTTCGCGCTCATCGTCGCGGTGTTGTTGTGCGTTATGAACGTCCCCACGACGAGGATGAGCACTGTGCCGGCCGCAACCCGAGGCACCAGAGTTGCCACGATGCGATACTCGTGCGTCATCGGAGCTCACCGCATCGCGCGCGCCCTGACGTGTCCGGCAGCTCAGTCCCGCAACCTGTCACTGCGACGTGAGCGTGCACTCCAGGACGCGCGGTGCACTGCGAGCACGATTCCACGCTCTCCAGAGGCAGGGTCAGGACGCGGTCAGACACGCACGTCGAACAGAGCGCATCAGGCCCTCCACGTCGAGGCCGTTACGGTGACGCAGGAATTCCTCCGACCCGGATGTGCCGCCCACCGGGTCGGTGACGCCGCAGCGTGACAGATGCACACCTAGGCCGAGGTCCGCGATCACCTCCGCCACGAACGACCCAAGGCCGCCGACGATCCTGTGGTCCTCAATTGTCACGCAAGCACGCTTCCCGATCAGGACGTCTGTCAGATCCTCCACGGGGGCAGGCGACAGACACGCCACCACGCCGACGGCCGTATGTATGCCTTCGGTCAGGAGGCGGCGCCGAGCCTCGAGAGCCACTCCCGCCATCGATCCGATTGCCACAACGAGCACATCTCCATCCCCGATGACCTCCAGGCGACCCCATCGGAACCTACCGCCCAACTCAGCGTGGTTCGCCGACTCCTTTGCAAGACGCACGTACATCGGCTCAGGCCGTGCGTAGTGGTCACGGAGCAAGCCGTCCACCTGAGCATCGTCGGCGGGAACCACGACGTCAACACCCGGTTGGACGCGCATCAACGCCAGGTCTTCCAGCGCGTGATGCGTGATCCCGGCAGAGCCATAGGCGAAACCGCCGCCAATTCCGACGATGCGAACGGGAAGCTGATGAATGACTGCGCCGTTCCTAAATTGCTCGTATCCTCGCATGGACGCGAAGGTGGCGATCGAATAGCAAAATGGGATGAAGCCCTCGTGCGCCAGCCCGGCGGCGAGGGAGATCATGTTGGCCTCGGCTACGCCGACGTTGAAGAAACGGTCCGGATGGCGCTCCGCGAACGGCTCGAGGACCATGAATCCCAGATCCGCAGTCAACAAAACGACCCTGTCGTCCGCACTCGCGATTTCGGTGAGGGTCGTGACGAACTGCTTTCTCATCCAACCTCACGCCGGGCCTGATCGTACTGGTCAGCGTTCATCGGGAGGTAATGCCACTTGACCTGACGCTCCATGAAGCTCACACCTTTGCCCGCGACTGTGTCTGCGATGACAAAGTGCGGCATGCCCGACCCGCGTTGGGCGAGAGCCTCCGACAGCTTCTCGACGTGGTGGCCGTCGACTTGACTGCATCCCCAACCCAGGCTCTGGACTGCGTCGACCAACCTGCTGAGCTTGATGACCTCGTCTGTTGGCGCCAACGCCTGCTGACCATTCCTATCCAGGATCAGACAGAGGTTCGCAAGTTTGTGATGGCCGGCAAACATCAACGCTTCCCATACCGAACCCTCGTTGAGCTCGGCGTCACTGATGAGCACGAACACTCTCCCCTGCCTTCCCCTGACCCGCATCGCGAGTGCGACACCAGCACCCAGCGATGGGCCGTGGCCAAGCGAACCGGTCGAGAAGGGCACACCGTCGAGGGCATGGTCCGGGTGCACGCCGAGTTGGCTGTCCTCGCCGCAGTATGTGTCCAGCATCTCACGCGTGATTCGACCGAGTTGCTCCAACACGCAGTACTGTGCTAGTGCGGCGTGCCCTTTTGAAAGGACAAAGAAGTCCGCGTCGAAGTCGAGCACTCGCGAGTAGAGCGCGACGAGGATGTCGGTGATGGACAGTGCGGAGCCGATGTGTCCAACTCCGGCTCGCCGCGACTGCTCCAGAATCGAACGGCGAACTTCGGTAGAGCTCAGTGAACGAACGTCCATTCCCGTCATCACGACTTCATCATCGATGGTTTCCCGGCGCAACGCTCAAGACCGAGCAAGTGTAACCCAGCCGGCGCCGATGCCCTCCACAGCGGGCGCTCTCCCGCGACCTATCGGCCCTGGTCGGGCGTCTACCACCAAGCCCGGCCGGCTTCCAGCCTCGCCGCTCGCACCGCCGGAGGGTTTGCTGAGCGGGCACAGGGTTCGCCCACGAGATTGTTGACCTGTGGTCTCCCCGTAGCGTTACATTGCATCGGATGACTCGGCGAAATGCGTTGCCCGCCGGCATATCAGCGGTCATTCCTCTGCACCGCTCGGAGGCGATACTGCCTCGCCTGATCGCCCGGCTCACTGCTGCTCTCGATCAGCTTGGGATGCCGCACGAGATCATCCTCGTTGATGACGGCGGCCCCGACACGAGTTGGGAGCGCGTCACGGCAGCGGCCGAAAGCGATCCGCGCGTTCGAGGCATCCGCCTCATGCGCAACTTCGGCCAGCACAACGCGCTTTTGGTGGGGGTTAGGGCAGCTCGTTACCGCCTCATCGTCACCCTGGATGACGACCTCCAGAACCCCCCAGAGGAGATCAGCAAACTCCTCGGGGGGCTGACCGACGACATCGATGTCGTCTACGGCACACCGATCTGGGAGCAGCACAGTGTCTGGCGGGCCGCCGCATCCAGGGTCACAAAGTTCGCTCTGGAAGAGGCCATGGGGGCGGCCGTGGCGCGCAGCGTCAGCGCATTCCGCGTGTTTCGCACTGACCTCCGCAGAGCGTTCGAGCGCTATCAAAGCCCCGACATATCGATAGATGTGCTCTTGACATGGGCCACGACTCGATTCGCCACGGTTGCCGTACGACACGAACCCAGAGCCGACGGCCGGTCGAACTACACCTTTGGACGGCTCGCGCATCACGCGCTCAACATGATGACCGGCTACACAACGCGACCTCTCCGGATAGCGAGCCTCGTTGGATTTCTCTTCACCATCGTCGGCGCGGTTGTCTTCATCGTGGTTGTGCTGCGGAGCGTGATCGCGGGCGACGCGGTACCTGGCTTTCCCTTCCTCGCCTCCATTGTCGCGGTCTTCTCGGGCGTACAGCTGCTCATTCTCGGGATCATGGGTGAGTACGTTGCGCGGATGCATCTAAGGCTCTTGGAACGACCCACGTACGTCGTGGGCGAAACAACCGGCGATGTCTCAGATCCCGCTGAGTGACGGGCACCGCGCACCGTCCGTCTGGAGCCCCCTCCCGGGCTCGGGTGCAGGGTTCCTTGGCCTACCAGTGCGCCCCGGACGCTCCAGCGGCATAATCGCGAATCGCATGACCTTCATACGCCCGTGTCGCTCTCGAGAGAAGATTCGACTGGCCGGCAATGGATAGTGCGCCGATCAAGATCCCATTCAACCGCCCCACTCGCACGAGGCTGGTCGACCTCTATGTCGAGCAGGCGCTGCACAGCGGTCATCTCTCGGGTGACGGTCCATTCACCCAAAGCTGTCAGGCGTTGCTCAGCGTGCTGATGGACGGAGCGACCATCCTGCTGACCACGTCCGGAACACACGCCCTCGAGTTGATGGCGATCCTCCTCGACATCGCACCGGGCGACGAGGTCATCGTGCCCTCATTCACGTTCTCATCCACGGTCAACGCTTTTGTGCTCCGAGGCGCCACCCCGGTGTTCATCGACATCCGCCGCGACACTCTCAACCTCGACGAGACTCTTCTCGAAGACCTGATCACGCCAAGGACGCGTGCGGTCGTCCCGGTGCATTACGCCGGTGTCGGATGCGAGATGCAATCGATCCTGGGGACGGCGGGCCGGCACGGGATCGCCGTCGTCGAGGATAACGCCCACGGGTTGTTCGGCCGCTATCGCGGCAAGTCGCTCGGCACGTTCGGCCGGATGGCCGCCCAGAGCTTCCACGAGACCAAGAACTTCTCCTGCGGCGAGGGGGGCGCCATCATCATCAACGATCCCGCCTATGTCGAGCGTGCCGAGATCATTCGGGAGAAAGGTACGAACCGTCGGAACTTCTTCCGTGGTCTCGTGGATAAGTACACTTGGGTAGATATAGGGTCAAGCTATCTGCCGTCCGATATCCTCGCCGCCATGCTGCTGGCGCAACTCGAGGATCGCGAGTGGGTGTGGGAGCGGCGAAGCACCATATGGAACCGTTATGCAGAGGGCCTTGCCGACTGGTCCCGCATCAACCGTGTCCAGACGCCGTTCGTGCCAGAGCATTGCGAGACGCCTTACCATCTCTTCCACCTCATCATGCCCACACCCGGTTCGCGCGATGCACTCATCAGCCACTTGCGAGCGGCCGGCATCCTCGCCGTCTTTCACTACCAGCCGCTCCACCTCTCACCATACGGGCTGCGCATCCAGCCATCCTCGGAATGCCCCGTCACCGCCGACATCAGCGAACGTCTGATACGGCTGCCCTTGTACACCAATATGGACGAAGCGGACGTCGACACCGTCATCGAAACGGTCCGGTGCTTCGCCGTCGAAGCGTGATGTGGATATGCAGACCGACCGAGTGATCCTCAGCGCCATCGAGCCCGAGGACGTCCACGCGATCGTTCGGTGGCGCAATCTGCCTGAGGTCTACCGCGGATTCATCGAGTACGAGCCGCTGAGCACCACGCAGCAGGCGGCGTTCCTGGCCACCCTGACCCCGGGGGGAACCCGCCGCCTGTGGCTCATCAACGCCCGCGGCACGGAGCCGCCGCCATACGATAAGAAGGTCCGGCCGTCCGCGGACGCGATACCGGTTGGCACGGTCGGCATCATGGACCTGAACTGGCGAAACCGGCGCTGCGAGTTCGGGCCGATCTTCATCGGCGAGATGGCGTACCGCGGCAAGGGAATCGCGAAGGACGCCGAGGTCCTCGTGCTCGATTACTGCTTCAACCACCTCGGGTTGCACAAGGTAATCGCGCATGTCACCGAGAGCAACGAGGACGTGGTTAGATTCCACGAGGCTGCCGGGTTCCGTCGCGATACCCTCCTGCGCGATCACATCTTCCGCCGCGGCCGGTTCGAGGGGCTGCATCTCATGTCCTGCCTCGCCGACGAGTTCCGCGAACGCTTCCCTCAATACGGGCCTACCTCGACCTAGCCTTCGCGATCGCGGCGAGTGACGTCCCCATGGGCAGGTGGCGTCGAGCTCGTACGACGTGCGCCTCCTGACGGAGCAGTTCATACGCGAGCCCGTTGACGACGGGGACGACCTGGAACTCCGAGTTGAGCAGCGCGCCCATGTCGCGCTTCTCGCTCCTCAGGAAGCGGCGGCGCAGCCACATCGGTGGAAACAGCAGGCTCATGAAGTAGGTGAGGTACTCGACGATGAAGCCCGATTCGCGCAGCGCGCGCGCCAGCGATGACGATGTGTAGCGCCGTTCGTGGCCCGAGGCCACGTCGAACGCGCTCCAGAGGCTCTGATGCGCCGGCACGGTCAGGACCAGCCTGCCGCCCGGTCGCAGCCGTTCTCGTATCTGTTCGAGAACGGCAACCTGATCATCGATGTGCTCCAGCACGTCGAAGGCGGCGACGATGTCGAAGGATGCCGTGGCATCCAGATCGAAGAGGTATCCATTCGTGATGCTCAACCCGGTCCGCGCGCGGGCCACGTCGGCTGCCTCCGTGCTGACCTCGAGCCCCTCGACGCGGCCCCGCCCCGCCGCAAGCTGTTGCAGCACGCGCAACACGTTGCCGCTCCCACAGCCGATCTCGAGGATGTGAAACCCGTCTGCCAGATCCGCGATCGGGCGGTCCGCCAGCGCTGCGATGATCTGGTTTCTCGCACGAAACC
>CAWKDT010000012.1:0-107554 GCA_963848445.1 Candidatus Dormiibacterota bacterium | reverse complement strand
CGGGAGACGGGGCTCGAACCCGCAACTTCAACCTTGGGAAGGTTGCACTCTACCGTTGAGTTACTCCCGCGTGCATTTTGATCTTGGTTGGAGTGTTTCCTATTGAGAATGGAAGTACTGGAGCAACTACCTAAAAGGGGGGCGGAAAGGCTCGGCGAGAGGGCCATGGTAGACCACCGACCGCCCGAGCCCTGCCTGCCGGAACACGCACTGCTACGACCGCTCAGCGCGAAGCACCTGCATGAGCCGGTCGTGGGCATCGTCGGTGCCAAGGTCGTTGTAGTGCTCGCGGATCATCGCCTCGCTGCCGTGTCCGAGGATCTTCTCCACCACGATCGCGCTCTGACCACTCTTGAGGAGCCAGCGGCACGCACTGTGGCGGAAGACAGACGGGTTGACCACGGTACGGATGCCCGCGTTGAGCGCCAGCGCCCCGATCATCTGGCGCACCCCGGGGACGGTGAGCGGCTCCCGCTCTCCGGTGCGCCGGGCGCGACGCAGGCCCACGAACACCGGATCATCGTCGCCACCGCGCGCGAGCGCACGAAGGCGGGCGTGCATCTCCGACGTGATCGGTGCATCACGATCGCCGGTCGCGCCCCGGATACGGACGTAGTGCCGGCGTCCGTGGTGGCGGAGATCCCCCTTCGTGATCGAGACCAACTCTCCAGGACGCATCCCTGTGTCGGCGAGCAGGCGAACGATCACACGGTCGCGCGCGCTGTCCGCGGTGCGCTCGAGCAGGGCGATCTGGTCACGCTCCAGCGTGATCACCTTGCGTCCCGCGGGCTTGCGCAGCTTCACCTTTGCGCCGCTGGTCGCATGCAACCCCGCGTACCACTTGAGAAGCTGGTTGGCGGCCTTGTGATAGGTCCAGACCGTGTTCTCCGCGAGAGGCGAACCATCGCGAGTGGTTCGGCTGCGCACGTCGGCGGCGAACCGCTCCAGGGTGGACTGATCGATGCCGGCGGCAGTGGTGATGCCCTCGCTCCGGCACCACGGCAGCAGCACCCCTCGGAGCGAATATCCGTAACTGTGCTTGATCGTGCTGGGCTTCACCCCCTGCGCTCTGCAGTGGATGAGGTAGTCCTCGATCTCGGTTGCGAGATCGGAGCGGGGAGCCTTCACAGGAACTCCCGGAGGATAGCGTCTGCGGAGTCGACGAGGCCGCCCGTCTGCGACCGGGGGTCGTGACCGGGTCGTCACGAGCGACCTCCCGACGCGGGTCATGATGCGCTCGTGATGAGGCTTCGAGATGGCGCTCCCCGCCTGTGGCTCGCGGTGATCGGCACCTGCACGCTGATGATCCTCACTGCCTGCGCCGGGCCAGCCGTGCAGCCGGTACCGACACCCACCGGCGGCGGATCACCGGTGGACGCGGTTCACGAGCTCACGAGCACGCCGGTACCTTCATCCACGGCGAGGCCGACGAGCACCGCCGTACCGACCCTCAAGCTCGTGCGCCGCACCCCCACACCGACACACACGCCAACCTCATCGCTCGCCCGCACGACCATCGGCGGATGCCAGGTCTTCCCGGCGAACAACCCTTGGAACGAGAGCATCGCCGGCGCGCCGGTCGATCCCAAGTCCGCCGCGTACATCGCGAGCATCGACTCCACGAAGCAGTTCCTTCATCCCGATTTCGGATCGAATCCGACCTACGGCATCCCGTACGTCGTGGTGCCGAAGTCGCAGCCGTTCGTGCCCATCACCTTCAACGCGTACGGCGACGAGAGCAATCCGGGCCCGTACCCCGTGCCGCTCAACGCCCCCGTCGAGTTGGGGAGCGATCGACACGTCCTCGTCCTCGACTCGGGGAACTGCCACCTGTATGAGATGTACGCGGCGCAGCAGGTTGGCAATGGCTGGGTCTGCGCATCAGGTGCGGTGTTCAACCTCAACAGCAACGCGCTGCGTCCCGACACCTGGACGTCGGCCGACGCCGCCGGGTTGCCCATACTGCCGGGGCTCGCGCTCTACAACGAGGTGCAGGCCGGCGCCATCTACCACGCGCTGCGCTTCACCGTCGCGGACACGCAGAACGGCTTCACCCACCCCGCGACGCACGAGGCCGGCTCGGCTGATGCGCACCTTCCGCCCATGGGGCTCCGGTTGCGGCTCAAGGCGTCGTTCAGCCTCGCCGGTTTCCACGGAGAGTCGCTCGTCATCCTCAAGGCGCTGAAGACGTACGGCATGATCGTGGCCGACAACGGCAGCAGCTGGTACATCGGCGGCGCGACCGATCCGCGCTGGAACGACAACGACCTCGATCAGCTCAAGACGGTTCCCGGCGATGCGTTCGAGGCCGTGGACACCGGCCCCATCCTGCACGGGTAGGCGTCAGCGCGTCGCCGGCTGGACCTCCGTCACCGCGTACTTGCCCTGCGCGTAGTCGGCACGGATGACCTTCTTGTCGAGCTTGCCGACGCTCGTCTTGGGCAGCTCGTCGACGAATGCCCAGCGCTCCGGCAGCCACCAGCGCGCGACCTTCGTTGCCAGGAACTCGCGAAGCTCCTCGGGCGTCGCCGATGCCCCCGGCTTCAACACGATCGTCGCCAGCGGCCGCTCCGCCCATCGCTCATCGGCGACGCCCACGACCGCCGCATCGGCCACCGCGGGATGGCCCACCAGCAGCGTCTCCAGCTCGACCGACGAGATCCATTCGCCACCGGACTTGATCACGTCCTTGGAACGGTCGGTGATCTGCACGAAGCCGCGCGAATCGATGTTGCCGACGTCGCCGGTGCGGAGCCAGCCGTCATGGAACTTCTCGGGAGCGGACGCGTTGTAGTACGAGCCCGTGATCCACGGTCCGCGGACCTCGATCTCGCCGACGGCGACACCGTCATGCGCGACCGGCGCACCGCTGTCATCGACGATACGCAGCTCGACGCCGGGCACCGCACGCCCCGTCTTCGAGCGATAGCGCATCTCGTCCTCGGCCGGTGTTCCCTTCGGGGGCACGGCGATCGAGCCGATCGGGCTCGTCTCGGTCATGCCCCACGCCTGGATCAACTCGATGTCGAGCACGTCCTTGTACGCGGTGATCAGCGAGGCGGGCACCGCGGATCCGCCGCAGATCGCGCGTTTGATGCTCGACACGTCGCCGCCGTTCGCCCGTACGTGGTTGAGGATGCCCGTGAGGATCGTCGGCACGCCACCCGTGAAGGTCGGGCGCTCCTGCTCGATGAATGCGCACAAGCCCTCCGGGTGCAGGAAGCGGCCCGGCAGCAGCAGGTCCGCCCCCACCATCCACCCCGCGTAGGGAATCCCCCATGCGTTGACATGGAACATCGGCACGATGCTGAGCAGCCGTTCGGTGTCGTCGATGCGGAAGCTCGCCCACACCGCGAACGAATGCAGGTACACGGAGCGATGGCTGTACGCCACACCCTTGGGGTCGCCCGTGGTGCCGGTCGTGTAGCACATCGACGCGGCACTGCGCTCATCGATCGCCGGCCAATCGAACGTCGCGGGCGCCTCTGCGATGAGGGTCTCATACGCGAGCGTCTCGCCGAGCCCCGACACGGCGCCTGCACCGACAACGATCACCTTCTCGATGCTCGGGCACTGTCCGATGATCGCCGCGAGCAGCGGCGCCAGCGAGTTGTCGACGATGACGATCCGATCCTGCGCGTGGTTGATGATCTGCGCGAGCTGCGCCGGTGGCAGCCTGAGATTGAGCGTATGCAGCACCGCTCCCATGCAGGGCACCGCCATGTACGCCTCGATGTGCTCCTGATGGTTCCAGCACAAGGTGCCGACGCGATCCCCGGGGACGACACCGAGCGCTTGCAGGGCGGCGGCGAGCCGCTGCGCCCGTTCGGCGACCACGGCGTACGGCGTATGCCGAGCGCGCTCGCCTTCAAACGTGATCACCTCGCTGTCAGGAAACACGTCGGCACCGCGCCGGAAGAGCGCTGTGATGCTCAGCGGCATGTCCTGCATCGTCGAGTTCATGAATGCTCCTCTCTCATCGCGCGTTGGCAGGCGCATTGTCGCGCGCATTCTGCGGCTTCGGCTACCCTCGTGGGCATGGCCGCGACCGATACGGCGAGGATGACCGGGGCCGAGCGCATGCTCGCGACCGCCCGAGGTGAACCCGCTGACCGCACCCCGATCTGGTTCATGCGCCAGGCCGGACGGTGCCTCGCAGGCTACCGCGCCCTTCGCGAGACCTACGACATCCTCACGATCACGCGAACCCCTGAGCTGTGCGCACAGGTGACGCTGATGCCGGTCGAGGAGTTCGGAGTCGACGCGGCGGTGATGTACGCCGACATCATGCTGCCGCTCGTCGGCATGGGTGTCCCCTTCTCGATCGACCCCGGGATCGGCCCGATCATCCACGCGCCGCTGCGCGCTGAGAGCGACATCGCCGCGCTCCGCATCCTCGATCCACGTGAGGCGACACCCGATCTCTTCGAGGCGATCCGGCTCGTGCGCCGCGAGCTCGACGGGCGCACTGCGGTGGTCGGCTTCGCGGGCGGGCCCTTCACGGTTGCCTCGTACATGATCGAAGGCAAGCCCACCAAGGAGTTCTCGCGCACCAAGGCGATGCTCCACGGCGAGCCCGACCTCTGGCACCGCCTCATGACGACCCTGACCGGCGTGACCATCAGCTACCTGCAGGCGCAGGTCGAGGCGGGCGCCCAGATGATCCAGCTGTTCGATTCCTGGGCCGGGGCGCTCTCGGTGGCCGCCTACCACGAGTCGGTCCTCCCCTACAGCCGGCGCATCCTCGAGGCCATCAGCAGCACGGGCGTCCCGACCATTCACTTCGGCACGACCACCTCCCATCTGCTCGAGGCCATGGCGGGGTCCGGCTGCGACGTGGTCAGCGTCGACTGGCGGCTTCCCGCTCGACGAGGCCTGGGCGCGGATCGGCGGCTCCGGCATCCAGGGCAACCTCGACCCCGGGGTCCTGCTGGCCCCCTTCGACGTCGTCGCCCGGGAGGCGCGCCACATCCTGGCGCTGGCCGGCGGGCGGCCGGGGCACATCTTCAACCTCGGGCACGGGGTGCTCCCCGAGACGCCGAGCGACCACCTCAAACGGCTGACCGAGCTCGTCCACGGGGAGTCCGCCCGGGCCTGACGGCCGGACCCGCATGGCCGGGCCGTACCCTTGCGGCATGGCCCGGCTCGGCGTCGTCCTCGCGACCTTCGGCTCGGCGGTCACCGCCGACGACGTGCCCGCGTACCTCTCGTCGGTCCGGGGCGGGCGCGAGGTGCCGGACGATCTCATCGACGAGTTCCGGCGCCGGTACGACCTCATCGTCCGTTCGCCGCTCATCGACATCACCGAAGCGCAGGGCCGCGCGCTGCAGGCCCTGCTCGACGCAACGGACGGGGCAGCCGGCGCGCGCGTCGTCGTGGGGATGCTGCACTCGGCGCCGTCGCTCCCCGACGCACTCGATGTGCTCGGGGCAGACGGCGCCGGGCGGATCGTCGTGATCGTGCTCGCACCCCAGTACTCACCCATCATCCTTGCCGGATACGAACGCACCGTCGCGGCGTGGAGCAGCGCGCATCCCGACGTCGACATCCACATCGCCGGCGCGTGGCACCTGCTGCGGGAGTGGATCGACACGCTGTCCGAGCGCGTCACCGAAGCCATCGAGCAGGTGGACCCGCAGGTTCGGGAACGCATGCCGATCGTCTTCACCGCGCACAGCCTCCCGCGCTCGGTCGTCGATCGCGATCCCGGGTACATCGCTCAGCTGCGCGCAACCGCAGAGGCGGTTGCCGCACGGCTGCACCTCGACCAGGGACGCTGGCAGTTCGCGTATCAGAGCGCGGGCCACACGCCCGAGGAGTGGCTCACCCCGGACGTGAAGGA
Source organism: Candidatus Dormiibacterota bacterium (assembly GCA_963848445.1). Classification (GTDB taxonomy): domain Bacteria; phylum Chloroflexota; class Dormibacteria; order Aeolococcales; family Aeolococcaceae; genus Palsa-851. The sequence continues at coordinate 101,712 of CAWKDT010000012.1, read as the reverse complement.
CCTCTTTCCCGCCTTCCGCGACAGCGGGATCACCGAGGTCCTCGTCGTGCCGCTGCAGTTCCTCGCCGATCACCTCGAGATCCTCTACGACATCGACATCGCGGCTGGCGAGGAGGCCGCGGCGGCGGGCATCGTCATGCATCGCATCGAGCTGCCCAACACCCAGCCCGCGTTCATCCGCGCGCTTGCCGCGGTGGTCGAACGCGAGCGCGAGGGAACGCCCGCCGCAGTATCCTGACGTGGCCGCCGGCTGCGCGCGGGAGGAGGTGCACGGCGTGGTGGAGCCGGGCTTCGAGCGCGTTCGCGACGCGTTCAGCGCCGTGCTGCGGGAGCAGCGCGGCACCGGCGCCGCGATCGCGGTGTGCCACGAGGGCCGCTGGGTCGTGGACCTCTGGGGCGGCGCCGCATCCGCGGATGGTGCTCGCCCCTGGCTCCGCGACAGCATCGTGCAGCCGTACTCGGTGACCAAACCGTTCGCGGCGATGTGTGCGCTCGTCCTCGCCGATCGCGGCCGTCTCGACATCGACGCACCCGTGCAGCGCTACTGGCCGGAGTTCACCGCAGCGGCGACCGTGCGCCACGTGCTCTCACATCAGGCGGGTGTCGTCGCGCTCGATGTCGAGACCGGCACCGACGCCTTCTACGACTGGGACCGCATGTGCGCCCTCCTCGCCGCGCAGCAGCCCGCGTGGCCGCCCGGATCCGCGCACGGTGAATCGGCGCTCTTCTACGGCCATCTCGTCGGCGAGATCGTCCGCCGCATCGATGGGCGCCGCCTCGGCCGTTTCCTCCGTGACGAGGTCTGTGGCCCGAACGACCTCGACTTCGTGGTCGGGCTGACGGCCGATGATCAGCGTCGAGCGGTCGACCTCACCTGCTTCGACGACCTCGCCCCGGCAAGCGATCTTCCCCTCTACCGGCGGGCGACGACCAATCCCCCGGGAACGCGTGACGCGTCGGTGATCAACAGCGCTGCGTGGCGCGCCGCGGAGATCCCGGCGATCAACGGCCACGGCACCGCGCGCGGCGTCGCGGGCCTGTATGCCGCGCTGCTGCGCGGCGAGGTGCTCTCACCGGCCACCCTGCGCGCGGCCGTCTCGGCGCAGTGCTCCGGTGTCGATGCGGTGTTCGGTCACGAGAACGCATGGGGGCTCGGGTTCGCGGTCGACGAGGAGGGATTCGGCATGGGTGGCACGGGAGGCAGCTACGGCGGCGCGTGCGTCCGCGGTGGCTACGCGATCGGATTCGTCACGGGGACGATGGGCAGCCACGCGCGTGAGGAGCTGGTCGAGAACGAGCTGCGAGCCTGCATCGGACTTCCCGCGCTCTGACCGCCGCCGGCGCGGCGACCCTCAGCTCAGGCGGGACGCGGTAGCCCGATCGGGTTGGGGTAGCTGATGCCGCCGGGCGCTTCGACCATGGTGGCCAGGCGTCGCAGCGTCTCGAAGAGCCGCTCGCGCGGCCACTCGTCGAGCGCCTCCCAGGACTCGCCGGCCAGCCGGTCGGTCATGTCCTCCACCGAGGAGCGCACGGCGTGTCCCTGGTCGGTGAGCGAATGGTCTGCATTGAGGATCCCCCGCCGCTGCAGGCCCTGCGCGGCGTCCTCCCATTCGTCGTCCGTCCATCCGCGGAACCGGCGCATCAGCGCCGCGTCGAGCTCCGGCTTCGCGGCGACGGCGGTCACCAGCGACTCGAGCCCGTCGATGTCGTGGACGGTGAGCGCCGCGACATGTCCGTCGAAGCGATGCTCGCGGAAGAGCGTGCACGCGTGCCAGAGGGCGAGGTGCGGCGCGTCCGGGACATCCAGCATCGCGTGCGCCCGATAGATGGGACGCCCGTCACCGCGCAGGGTGCGAGCGACCTCCATGGCAGCCGCCGCAGCCTCCACGACCTCGGGCGAATCGACCGCGCCGCCCCAGAGGCGGCGCAGCACCGTGTCGGCGAGCGCGAGTCGCGCCCCGAGCGCGCGCTCGGGGCTCGAGTACTCCCATGCATCGGGGATGGCCCGCTCCACCATCGAGGGGCGGAAGCTGTGAAAGGTGGCAATCACCACCGGCGCGCTCACCGCTCCCATCGGCGCGGACCGGGACGCGAAATAGCCCATCCATCCACCGCGCAACCCCGCGGCCTTGTAGAGGTCGATGGCCTCGGGCGCGAAGTAGACGATGGCGTGGATCGGCTCGAACATCGTCCAGGCGCGGCGCGCGAGCGGCATCGACACGCCCGGTATCGTAATGGACGTGCGTTCCATGCCGGCATGCGATTCGGCCGTGCCTCGACCGATGTCGATGTGTCGACGCCGTGTCACGACGGTCCGCGGAAGTACCGATCGAGGTCGATCAGCCACACGTGCAGGCCGACCGGTCCCGAGCGCAGCACGCCGGTGCGGACCAGCCGGGGCGCAAACGCGCGGAGCGCGTTGAACGACTGCTCGAAGTCATCGTCCGTGAAGCTCATCAGCAGGATCTGCGCGGGCCGGCGCTGCTCGATCATGCCGCGCTGTGCCGAGGACAGCGTCCCGAAATCGCCGAGCAGCGAATCGTAGAACGCGTGGTAGATGCCGATCGGACCGAGCAGTTCCTGCTGGTACACCGCAGGCCACCACATGAGCAGCTGCTCACCCGAGTACGTCGCCGGCCCGACGAATCCGGGAAGCTCCGTCGTCACCACGTAGAGGTTCACGGCAAGCGTGTCGGTACCGCCCAGCGCGGTGGCGTATTGGGGCACCGGGCTCGCCACCGTATTCGGCGGTTTCACGTGGCTGGGTACGGGCGCGGTGGTCAGGATCAGGAGACATCCGTCGATCAACGCGAGCGCAGCGCACATCGCGAGCCGCGTCGCGAGCACTGGGGTCGCATGGCGCAATCGGTCGGCCACGACGGCGATGACGGCGATGATCGCGAGCATCCCGACGCCGAACCACACCCAGCCGGATGGCGGGACGTGCGGGTCGACCTCGTACGCGAGCGGCACCGCGACGAGGAGCAGGGGAAGCACCCACGCGAGCCGCTGCTGATCGAGCATCGAGCGGCCCATCTGGACGAGGGCCATCGCGAGCGTCACGCTCACGCCCGCCCAGAGGAGCGACGAGAAGTAGTGCTCCTCGAGTAGCTGCACGCCGCCGAAGAACTGCAGGAGCACCGCGATCGCGAGCTGGCACGTGCATGCGGCACCGACGATCAGCTGTGGGGTCGGGAGCTGCCCCAGCCGGTGGCCGAATGCGACGAACCAGAGGCCCGCGACCGCGGGAAGCACCAGCAGATACGAGAGATATGGCGCCCATGCGGGACCAGCCGAATGGTTCAGCACCACGTTGGACCCGTGGGCGAGGTAGATCACTGACTTGATGGTCGGCAGGATGAAGTCGAGCTGACCGAGGAGCACGTACGACCCGGCTGCGAGCACCGCCGTGACCGCGATCGCAACAGCGGCGACGATCTCGATGTCCCGCAGCACGTTCACGCGGTCGCGCCGCCAGCGGATCACGGCATACGCGGCGACCGTGGCGGCGATGAGCACCGTCGAGGAGGCGAACGTCCACACCGCCACCGTGAAGAAGGCCGCGCTTCCCGCGAGCCAGAGGACGCGGCGTCGCGCGGATGGCATCGCGAGGCACGCAAGACCGGCGATCAGGTAGGAGATCGTTGCGGAGTTGGGGAAATCGGTTCCCCAGGCGGTGAGGATCACCGGGCAGCCGAGGATCACAATGACCCCCACCGCGCCGGCAGCACGGCCGAAGAGGCGTCGCAACAGCAGGTAGGCCGGCACCACGGCGACGAGCGCGAGCACGTACCTGAGCACGACGAACCCCGGAAGGCCCCCGAACAGGAGGTACGAGATCCTCCCCGGCAACAGCAGCCCGACACGCGCTCCCTCGCGGAGACGCTGCGATGACTCGAACGCCGCGGTGTAGCGGAGGAAGATGGACTGCGGATCGATCATGTACGTGGTGTGCATCGCCGGGTCGTTCAGGTCGGCGATCGGCATCAAGCGGATCCGGAGCACGAAATACGCCGCCGCGGGCGACACGGCGAGCGCGAACGCTTCAGCCCATGGTCTCGATGCCCGCGCAGTCATGGGCGACCGCTATTGCGCGAGCCGGGACGGCGCGAGAGTCCCGTGAAAGATGCCCGAGTGGGTGAACGTCGGTGACGTCCCGGGACTGAAGGTGTTGCCGGTCAGCTCCGACGACGGCAGGAACTGCAGGAAGCGCCGGTCGGCCGGGGAGGTGTCGACGATCGACTTCTCGAGCACGCATGAGTTGTACTGCCGGGCCGTCTCCTCGAGCGTGTTCGCGTTCAGGACGACCTCCTGCTCCCAGGTCTGCGTGTATCGACGAAGGCCCGGGATGCGGCTGTGCTCCGGCGTCAGGCACTCTGCGGCGATGGCGTTCTCGCTGCTCGCCCAGATCCCGGTCTCGGTGTTGACGACGAGCGTCTGATTGCCGATGGTGTGCCCGGGCGTGGCGAGCAGCGCGACACCGGGACCGAGGAGGACATCACCGTCGATCGCGGTGACGGAGTCGGAGCGCAGGTCGGTGTACGCGTCCGGCTGATACCAGGGCCTCTGCAGCGGGTGCAGGCGCGCGATCGAACTCGAGCTCGGCGCGCTGCACGATCAGCCGCGCGTGGGGCAGCAGCGCGGGCACCGGCTCTCTCGGCGACAGGTCCTGCGCGGGCTCGCTCGTCCCGATCCATCGGCGCACGTCCTGCGTGTGCAGGTGATCGAACGTGATCCAGTCGACGTCGCCCGCCTCCATGCCGACGCTGCGAAGGTGCGTCACGACATCGCCGAGCGGCCGCGAGAACGCACGCTCGAATGCTCGCGGAGTCGAATCGCTCAGCCTCGCGAAATACGGCGTGCGCCGCGCGAGCTCGACGTCGGTGGGCTCGAAGAGCAGGGTCCTCGTGCGCCCGTCGGGTTCGCGCCAGCGCACGATGACGAGCCGGTGCGTCAGCGAGAGGAAGGGCGCGGGCGTGAGAGCGGCGCGAAAGAGCCCGAACCGAGTGGGATACGGCAGCGAGACGAGGTCGAAGGTCCCGATCCAGTCCGGCATCCCCGTGCCCCGGAACCACTCGCGAAATCCGGGGGCCGCCTGACGGATCAGCTCGAGCTGGCGCCCGGGCTGACGCTCGCGGTCCACCGCTTCGAAATGCGAGATCGGGCTGATCTCCCCGGCCGGTCGTTGAGCGTGGACCTGCATCGCGAACGAGGGCAGCATACGCGGTGTCCGAACCGGCGGTCGATATACTCGGCTGTGGTGGTCGGAGTGTCACAGTGAGGCGATGGGGGCGGTTCGTGTACCGCCACCGCAGAGCGGTGCTCATCGCGTCGCTCGCCTGCTTCGTCCTTTCGCTGGTCGGCGTGCTCACCGCCGGCCAGCCGATCAACGCGAGCGACTACAACGTCGAGTTGGTGCACGCGGCGAACCTCGAATCGAAACAGCTGCCGTCGACGACCGGCTCGTCGTTCGCGCTGATCCTCACCGACCCGCACTCGACCTACGGCACGCAGGCGTTCGAGAACGCGGTCAATGCCGCGCTCGCGCGGCTGCGGAGCGATTCCCGCGTGAGCGCGCTCTCCACGCCGTACACCGTCGCATCGACACAGGCGGCGTTGATGGTGTCGACGGACAGGCACAGCGTGCTTGCACAGGTCGGCCTGCACATCGCCTTCTCGGAGGCACGTTCACAGTACGGCGAGATCCGCGGAGAGGTGCGGTCCAGCACCCTCTCCATCACTGCGACCGGGGACGTTCCGCTCGCGTACGACTTCGACACCTACCTGGCGAGCGACCTGCGCCGATCCGAGGTCGTGTCGCTCCCGCTCGCGCTCATCCTGCTCGTGATCGTCTTCACCACCGGGATCGCGGCGCTCCTGTGCCTCGGCGTCGGCATCTTCGCCGTGCTCGGCGGGGTGGGCGCGGCGCTCACGCTCGCGCACCTGATCGACGTGTCGACGTACGCGGTGAACGTCGTCACGCTGGTCGGCCTCGGCATCGCCATCGACTACTCGCTGTTCATCGTCACGCGCTTCCGTGAGGAGCTGGCGTCAGGGCATACCGTCGAGAACGCGCTGGCGACCACGATGGCAACCGCCGGACGGGCGATCCTGTTCAGTGGCCTCACGGTCGCGATCGGCCTCTCCGGGCTGCTCTTCTACACGGGCACACCGCTCGTGTCGATGGGGGTCGCCGGCGCGATCGTCGTCGCCATCTCCGTGCTGTATGCGACGACGCTGCTGCCGGCAGCACTCGCGCTGCTCGGCCGCCGCGTCAACGCCGTGCGCATTCCCATCCTGCAGCCGAAGCCCTTCGGCGAGGGAGCCTGGCACCGTCTCGCGACCTGGGTCATGCGGCGGCCGTGGCTCGTGCTCATCCCCACGGTCGCGATCCTCCTCGTGGCCGGCTCACCCTTTCTCGACCTCAACCTCGCCAACAGCGACGTGACCCAGCTGCCGGTCACCGCGGAGGCGCGCCAGGGGGCGGACCTGCTGCGCGCCCAGTTCCCGCAGGTCGGGACGAACACGATCGTCGTCGTGGTCAACTTCGAGCACGGGTCCCCCACCAGCCCCGCCAACGTCGCGACCGCATACGCGTTGAGCAACCGGCTCGCCGCCCTGCACGGCGTGACGGGCATCCGCAGCTACGTCAACGTCGATCCGTCGTCCACGCTCGAGGCCTACCAGACGCTCTATGCAGCGCCGCGGAGCTCCCTGCCCGCGGCGGTCCGGACCCTCCTGACCACGCAGACGGGCTCGAGCATCGCCGTCCTCGATGTGGCCAACCCGTACTTCGTCACCAGCGATCAGGCGCACGCTCTGGTGCGTCAGATCCGCGCCGAGGCCGCGGTCCCGGGTGCGACCGTGCTCGTCACCGGCGACACGGCGTTTGACATCGACCTCGTCGACTACATGATCGGCCACACGCCGCTCGCCATCGCGTTTGTCGTCGTCACCACCGTGATCGTGCTCGCGGCGCTGCTCCGATCGCTTGTCCTTCCCTTCAAGGCGGTGCTCATGAACGCGCTCTCGCTGAGCGCTGCCTTCGGCGCGCTCGTGTGGATCTTCGACCAGGGCCACCTCGCGTCGATCCTCGGCTTCACCCCCGGACCGCTCGACCCCACCATCCCGGTCCTGCTCTTCTGCGTCGTCTTCGGCCTGTCGATGGACTACGAGGTGTTCCTGCTCACCCGCATGCAGGAGGCGTGGTACATGACCGGGGACAACCGCACCGCGGTCGCGGACGGGCTCGAGCGCAGCGGACGGCTCGTCACCGGTGCGGCGGCGATCATGGCGTGCGTCTTCCTCGCGTTCGCGCTCGCCAGCATCGTCACCATCAAGTCGATCGGGATCGGCATGGCGGTCGCGGTGATCGCCGACGCCACGCTCGTGCGCGCCCTCGTCGTGCCCGCGGTGATGCGGCTGCTCGGCAGTGCCAACTGGTGGGCGCCCCGATGGCTCCGGCGCAAGCCCGAGGCGCGCACGATCGCGCCGGCGGCGTGAGTTGAGCGCCGACGCCGCGGCCGTTCGCCCGATGCTGCGCGGATGGAGTCACGCGATCGCGGTGCCGCCGGCGATCGCCGGCGCGGTCATCCTCGTGGTGGTCAGCGGCGGGGACGCCGCCCGGCGCATCTCCCTTGCGGTGTATGGCGCATCGCTCGTGCTGCTCTTCGCGGTGAGCGCCACGTACCATCGCGGGCCGTGGTCGGCGCGAACCCGCGCGGTGTGGCGCCGCCTCGACCACGCGATGATCTTCGTCGCCATCGCCGGGACGTACACGCCGGTCGTCGTCAACGTCCTCCAGGGCTGGCAGTCGAGCGTTCTGCTCGCCGCCATCTGGGTGCTCGCGGGCAGCGGCGTCGTCGTCGCCGCGACCGGGATCCCCGTGCCTCGCGGCGCGATGGTCGGCCTGTACGTCGCGGTGGGATGGACGATCGTCTTCTTCCTGCCGGCGCTCGCCGAGCGCGTTCACGCCGGAGGGCTGCTCCTGCTCGCCCTCGGGGCCGCGCTGTACTCGGCGGGCGCCGTCGTGTATGCGCTGCGCCGGCCGCGCCTCTGGCCCGGGGTCTTCGGATACCACGAGGTCTTCCACGTGCTCGTGATCGCCGCGAGCAGCGTCTACTTCAGCTTCATCGCGCTGACCGTCGGCTGACCGCGACCACCCCCTCGGTCTGAGCAGAGCTACTCGGCCGTCGCCACCTCGACCGCCATCCGGTTGCCGTTGGTTCCCTGCGCCTCACGCACCTCTGCCAGGTACTCGTCCACGAGCTGACGCCCGCGCTCCGCGTCGCCGATGCTCGCCACGACGTGATACGCGGGTTCGTCCGGATCCGGCCGCACGAGCACGAACCCGTCGTCGACGTAGACCTTGATGCCGTCGACGAGATCGACCGAGTCGGTGCGATGGCGGTCGAGCAGGATTCGCATCACCCGCCCCTTGACCTCCCACGGGCAGAACTCGGTGGCGGTGACGTACGCGAGCTGCGGCAGCGCGGCTCGCGCTTCGCTGAGCGGGATGCCGACGGTCGCGCGCAGCTCGAGCAGCTTCACCAGCGTGTACATGGCATCGAAGGCGCCGAGGTGGCCGGGCCACACGAACCCGCCGTCGCCGTCGGAGGCGAGGCTCGTCCCGGGATTCGATGATGCGCGCAGCACGGATGCCGGATCGCCGGGGGTCGCGCTGAAGGTGCCGCCACCGTCGTTCACCAGCGCGCTGATCCACATCGGCGTCGCCGCCGGGGAGAGCACCGTTCCCGGACTGGTGCGGAGCAGCCACGACGCGAGGATCCCGAGGCACTCGTACGGGTCGAGCACCGCGCCGGCATCGTCGATGATGGTGATGCGCTCGCCCGTCGCGCTGAACATGCAGCCGACGTCGGCTCGAACGGTGGTGCTGATCAGCGCCGTCTCCTCGGGGACGGCGCGATGATGGGATCCCTCGCGCAGCCCCGCATTGAGCGGGACCGTGGTGACGCCGAGCTCGTTGAGGATCGCGGGCAGCACCGCGGACGCGTCGCTGTAGTCGTAGTCGATGAGGACGCGGAAGCCGGCCTCGCGGATCAGGGTCGCGTTGACGGTGTCGAGCAGATGGGCCGCGTACCCCGCGATCGGCTCGCTGTACTCGATGTCCCCCATCTCGTAGAAGGCGGCACGCCGGAAGTCCTCGCGGAACAGCAGGTTCTCGAGCTTGCGCTCCGCGCGCTTGTCGATCTGCAGCCCCTCGGCATCGAAGAATCGGATGTCGGCGCTCCGTTGATCGAGCGGCGAGACGAGCACCTGGATCCCCCCGGCGCACTGGAGATCGCGCGTCGCGAACTGCGTGACCGGCACCGGCAGCTCGCGGATGTCGCGAACCTGGCCACCGGCGCTCACGATGCCGCTGACGATCGCGCGCTTGATCATTCGCGACGACCGCGCGTGGTCGCGCCCCACCGCGATCGCGGATCCCCTCGGCAGCGTCGCGCCGAACGCCGCGCCGAGCCGCGCGCAGAACTCGGGGGTGAGCTCGACGTTGATCAGCCCGCCGAGCCCGTACGACGAGAACATGCCGCTGCGCCATTCGCCCGCCCAGATGACCAACTCGTTCACGGTCGACCCCGGCTCCACCGTCTTGCTCGGCCAGATCTTCACGCCGGCGCGGATCTGCGATCCCCTGCCGAGCACGCACTCGTCGGCGATCACCGAGTTCTCCTCGAGGAGCGAGTCGTTCTTGATCGTGACGTTGCGGCAGACGATCGCCTGCCGGAGCCTGCAGCGCTCGCCGATGTACGAGTGCGGCCAGACGATGCTGTTGCTGAGCTTGGTGTGCTCGTCGATCACGCTGTAGCGGTCGACGACCGCGTGCTCGTTCACATGGGCGCCGGCCTTGAGCTTGACCTCGTCGCCGATGAACGCTGGGCCTTCGAGCTGCACGCCGATCCCCACCTCGACGCCGTCGCCCATCCACACGTTGCCCTCGCGCCGCCCGGGGATGTGGCAGCGGACCTTGCCGTCGAGGGCGTCCCAGTTTGCCTGGAGGTACGACTGGATGGAGCCGATGTCGCACCAGTAGTCGTCGACGACGATGCCGTGCAGTGGCTCGTGGCGCCGCAGCATGGTGGGGAACACGTCCTGCGACCAGTCGGCCCCGGTGTCGGGCTTGACGTGGTCGAGCACCTGCGGCTCCATCACGTAGATGCCGGTGTTGGCGTGGTCGCTGAACACCTCGCCCCACGACGGCTTCTCGAGGAATCGCTTGATGTTGCCCTCGTCGTCGGTCACCACCACCCCGTACTCGAGGGGGTTCGGGACGGAGTGCAGGACGATCGTCGCGTGCGAACCGCGTTCCTCGTGGGCGCGCATCACCGCGGAGAGGTCGATGTCCGTGAGCGCGTCGCCGCTGATGACCAGGAACGTGTCGTCGAGCAGGTGGGCGGCGTTGCGCACGCTCCCCGCGGTCCCGAGAGGCCGGTCCTCGACGACGTACTCGATCTCCATGTCGAGGTCGGCGCCGTCACCGAGGCGGTTGCGGATCTCCGCGCCGAGGTACGCGAGGGTCACGACGACCTCACGGACGCCGTGGAGCCGGAGCAGCCGGAGGATGTGCTCGAGGACCGGGGTGCCGACGACCGGCACGAGCGGCTTGGGCAGGCGGCTGGTCAGCGGGCGCAGTCGCGCTCCTTCACCTCCCGCCATGACCACTGCCTTCACAGGGACCTCCTCCAGGGCACCGGCCTGCCCGTCAGATCATATGGCGCGGCGGGAATCTCCTACGCTCCGGGCCGGGATCCGTCGACCGGCGGCAGCGTGACCCGTTGGTGCAGGCACATGAACCGCAGCCGCTCGAGGAGCCCGGTGATGACGAGCGGCCACGCGAAGTCGGCAGCGTCCCGTCGGGCGGCGGCGCGGAGGCGCTCGCCGAGCTCGGGCTGCTCGACGAGCCCCCGCAGGGCGCTGGCGATCTCGGCCGGGTCGTCGGTCTCGACCACCACCGCGTTCCCGTACGGGCGCGCATACTCCTCCCCGGTCGACCCCACCATCGCGACCCCGCCGGACGCCATCGCCTCGAGGCCGACCAGTCCGAAGGGTTCGTGGCCGGAGTTGGCGAGCACCGCGGTCGCGGCGGCGTTGATCTCGGTGATGACCTGGTCGGGGAGGAAGCGGCGCAGGTGAACGATCGGGGCGCCGCCGGTCTCCGTGAGCGCGCGAACGATGCCGCCGGCGTCCTCGACCGGCTCGTGCCAGTCGGTGACGGCGAGCCCCCGCTCCCGCGCGAAGGCGAGCACGGTGGCGCCGTACGGCTCCATGCCGCCGCGGATCAGCATCCGGGCCGGCATCCCCTCGGAGCGAAGCCCGGCGACGGCGGCGATCGCCTGCGTCCACCGCTTGTCCGGGCTGAACCTGCCGATCTTGAACGCGAAGCACGGCGTGCCCGCGGCGGCGCGGATGGCGCGGGCGGCGGAGGAGTTGACCGGGGCGAGCGCCCCCTCCGGGATGCCGTTGGGGATCACCACCGGGTTGACCCCATATGGCCACATGAGGTGCTTCATGTACTTGCTCACCGTGGTCACCGACGCCACGAAGTCGAGCACCGGCCAGTCGATCGACTCGAAGCCGAACAGGTTGTTCGCGTTCCAGAGCAACACCGCATTGCCGCGAAGCCCGAGCGCGTACAGCCGGTCGCTGAGCGATTTGCAGAACCAGGCGGTGTGCCACTCCTCGCAGAGGACGGCGACGGTTCGACCTGCGGCGGCGGCCGGCTTGATGACGATGTCGATGAGCTTGTCGGGGAGGGTCGCGGTGAGGTCTCGGATCTTCGCGAGCTCGCCCTCGTACACGCCGTTGCGGTAGCGGTCGCTGATCTGCTGGCTCCAGCGGACCAGCTGCACACCCTGATCGGTCTCGATCCCCGGCTTGTCGGGATCGCCGACGAACACGAGCGTGGTGCGGAATCCGAGCGCCGCAAAGGCTCGGCAGAGCTCCCGCGCGCGAACACCGAGGCCGCCGGCCTGGCTGTACTGATCGGGTCCCTCGAACGAGACCATGACGACTTCGAGCGTGTCAGGCGTGAACATCGCGGCACACTGCGGCTCCGCCGCAGTTGGTATTCACATCTGCCCTCGAGGATGTCGCGCCGTCATCTCACAGACACCTCTTGAGAAATTGAGCGAAGAGAACCCACCCGACCGGTGGCTCGGGAGATTCTGAACTACACCGGGGCCGCTGCCCCGGTGTGCGAAACCGGCGGCCGGTCTCGACATCCCCATCCACCCAGGCCCTCATCGGAGCGTCGGCAACCACGGACGGGGGCCGAAGCCCCCGGTCCTGGTCGCGAAAAGAGGCGAAGGACCGGCTGGCGGGCGCCGGTGACTCCGCCCGTTGCACAGTGTCCCAAAGGCGCTGAACATCGCCTCCGATGGTGGGACACAGGTCCGTAACGGAAGGGTGCGTTGTCACAGATCGAGGAGGTCCACGGCATTGCCGCCCATCACGAGCGCGCGCTCGGCGGTGGTGAGATCGGCCTGGGCGAACGCGTCGACGTAGCGCCGGGCGGGCAGCAGCGGGTGATCGGACCCGAAGAGCAACCGATCCGCCCCGCAGAGGTCGGCGACCGCTCGGTATGCGGACGGCGCGTAGAGGAACGGGCCCGCGGCCGTGTCGAACCACAGCCGGCGGCAGAGGTCGGCGACCTCGGGCATGTGCGCGTAGAAGGGAAGCCCACCGCCGAGATGCGCGCACACCAGGCGCAGCGCGGAGTGGCGCATCGCGAAGCCGGCGACGCGACCCGGCGTCGCGGTGCCCTTGCCCGGGTACTGGTGGCCGACCGGTTCGCTGCAGTGCAGCAGCATCGGGATGTCGAGGTCGGCGCACGCGGCGGCCACCGCGTCGATGGCCGCGGACTCGAGGTCGAATCCCTGCGCGTCGGCGTTCAGCTCGCCGGTCCCGCGCAACCCCTCACCGGCGCATCGACGCACCTCGTCGACGGCGCCGGCCCGACCTGGGCTCACGGTCGCGAAGCACGTGAGCCGGTCCGGGTGCTCCCGCTGCACGGCGATGAGGTGGTCGTTGACCTCGGCGCAGAGGGCCGGGTCCGCGAACGGCCAGCCGAAGCACACCGACCGGTCGATCCCGGTCGCGTCCATCGCGTTCAGGAGCTCGTCGACGGTCGTGATCGTCTGCTCCCCGCGATGGCAGACCTCGAACCACGGATCGGCCGCGGCAAGGTGTTCGCGGGCATCCCGCATCGACGCGGGAAGGACGTGGACGTGGCTGTCGACGATCACCCGAGCCACCGTCCCTGCGCGAACACCCACGTGCCGGCGCACATGAGAACGGCGCTCGCGGCGATCACCGCCGGGCGCGCCCTGCGGAACCGCTGGGTGAGGTCGGCGATCAGCAGGACCGCGGGAAAGAGCGCGAGGCTGTAGCGGGGCTGGGAGCGCCAGAACGGCAGTGAAGCGGTCATCAACCACGCGATGGTGCAGTACAGGGCCAGCGATCGGGGGATTCGCGCCGACGCCCACATGCCGAGACACAGCGCGAGGCCGAGCAGCCCGAAGGCCACCTCGCGGGCGAAGATCGATCGGGTCTCCCCGTCGGTCGCGTTGGCGAGCGTGTTCCAGGTGGCCGCGAACCCGGTCCACGGTGGGGTGAGCTGCTCGCCGAATGACGGCAGCCTGTCCGCGTCGAGGAGCGCCAGCGCATCACCGATATGGAGCTGCATGTACCCGGCGTAGAGGGCGAGCGGCAGCAGGAGGAGCAGCACGAGCCACAGCTCCCCGCGGGGCTTCCACCCGGTGCGCCGCAGCTGCTCGAGCGCCAGCGCGGGGATGAGCGCCAGGCCGGTGAGCCGGAACGAGCACGCCAGCACCCCGGCGACCACGGCCTTGCGTGACTGCCCGGCACGGGCGTAGTACAGGCTCGCGGCCGCGGCCGCGATGAACGTGCTCTCGCTGAACGGCGCGGTGAGGAACACCGCTGTCGGCGCCAGCGCGAGCAGCCACACCGCGAAGGTCGCCGACGACCGGTCGCGCTCGCCGAGGACGAGCCGCGCGAGGTACCACAGCGCGATCGTCTCGGCGATCGCGTTCACGAGCCAGGACGACGCGACGTCGTCGCGCAGGACCACCATCACGCCGCGGACGAGGATCGGGAACCCGGGCAGGAACGCGTCGCGATAGTCGAGGTGCGCCGGGTAGCCGTGCGCGGCGATGTACAGATAGCTCACCGCGTCCCACGCGACGAGGTGGTTGTGCAGCCCGGTGAGCACGGGCGTCGCCGGGAAGTCGATCGCGAGCACGGCAATGAAGATCCCGAGCCAGGCCAGGCGTGCCGCCGCGACGGCGGTGACCACGGCGCGCCAGGATGCCGCCGCCGGACGGCTGCTCACGAGGGCGGATCGAGCCCGTCGAGCAGCCCGGGATGAGTGCGCAGACGCCACAGCTCCCGAAACGCGCGCGCGACGACGCGCACATCGGCCCCGGTTGCGCGGCCCGTCGTCCGCGGGTAGTGGTGGACGCCGACGTCCATGAGCACGTAGCCGCTGCGCCGGGCACGCACCAGCATCTCGGTGCACACGAGGGCGCCGTCGGCGTGCAGCCCCTGCCCCACCTTGCGCGGGAACAGCTTGAACGCGCAGTTGACATCGCGAACCGTGGGGCCGAACACGAGCCGCACGAGGCCGAAGAAGGCGCGGTGGTAGAGGCGCCTGAGGAACGTGTCGCTGCGACGGATCCGGTATCCGGAGATGACCCGGTCGGGTCCGTACAGCGCAAGGAGTCGTGAGATCTCCGCCGGGTCGAACTGTCCATCGCTGTCCATGTGGAACACCGCGTCACGCGTCGCGGCGTCGAACCCGGTCCGCAGCGCTGCGCCGTATCCGCGATTGCGCGGGTGCGACACCACGCGCACACTGCGGCGCGGTCCCGCGGCGCTCGCCGCTCGCGCAGCGGTGTCATCGGCGCTGCCGTCGTCGACGACGATCACCTCGAAGTCGGTGATGCCCAATCGGATGAAGGCGTCGCCGGTGCGCCGCACCGTCTCCGCGATCACCGCCTCCTCGTTGAACGCAGGCAGCACCGCGCTGATCGACGGGTGGGCCTCGCCGGCGGACACGTCAGGCTCTTCCACGCACGTCGTAGATGATGATGTGATCGGTTCGCCCCACGATCGGAAACCCCTGATCCGCCCACCACGAGATCCCGGGTCGAGGGTTGACGGCGCCGGGATCGTTCACGCGATCGTCGATCTCCACGTAGCTGACGTCGTACTTGCGCAGCAGGCTGAACACCGGGCAGGTCGCCTCGACGCTCGCGCAGCCCGCGTACATCGTCTGCACGTCGGCATACCGGCTCCCGAGATCGATGCCGTAGCTCCACAGCCACCCGCCGTACCCCATCACGCCGATGCGGCCGGCAACCGCGAGGACCGGGTCGTTGGGGCGACCGAAGGTGAGAAAGACGCTCCGCTTCGGCGTCACGCGGTCGATCGTCGCCGCGAGGTGCACCTCCTGAGCGCTGGCGATCGTGTACGGCCCGGTGATCGCATCCTGCTGGGGCGTCCACGGCAGCAGCCGGAGGACGACGAGTGCGCCGGTGAGCAGGACCGGCGTCACGAGCACGCCCGCAGCCACGCGCGGCCACACCCGGCGCCACCAGTGACTCGCCAGGGCGCCGATGAGGAGCGCGATGACCAGGTACCAGTAGACGAGCAGCTTGGTGTTGTCCCAGTTCCATGACTGGAAGACGACCAGGTTGCACGCCGCGAAGATGATGAGTCCGCCGATGGCCAGCTCGAGCAGCGGCACGGGGAATGCCGATGTCAGCGCGCGCCCCGCGCGGCTCGCCATGCCGCCCGCACGACGCGCGGCGGCAGCAACCACCACGATCGCGCCGAGCGGGACCGCGACACCGAGGTTGGCGAGCCAGAAACCCCACCAGGTCGCGGTGCCGACCATCCCGATCGCCTGCGCCGCGCCGACGAACACGTTGCCGAAGGTGAGATCGAGCCGCCCGCTCAGGTCGGTGACGGTCCCGGGGTTGGCAAGCCATCCCGGCTCCAGCCATGGGTACGCGTTGGAGCCGAAGGGCGTGGCCGTCATCCCGTGGGGCGCGAGCGAGAGTTGCATGAGCCGGACGCCCCCCACCACCACGGCCACCCCGAGCAGCGCGAGCCATTCACGCCGCCGCCGCCGCCAGAGCGCGACCACGAGAAGGATCACCAGTGCGATCAGCGTCTGCACGTGGACGATCGGCAGCAGACCGACGAGCAGTCCCGCGAGCGCGAAGGCTCCCCAGCTTCGCCTCGGGGATGCGGCGCCTGCGAACACGAGGATCAGCACGGAGATCGCCGCGGCAAAGCCGAAGAGGATGGTGCGTTGCGGCAGCCACCACGCCATGAGTGGCGTGTACCACTGCATATTGGGGAGCGGCGCGGTGCCGCCATCCGACGGCAGACCGTCGTAGGCACGCGGTTGCGCGGCGATCGTTCCCGGCAGGTCGTGCAGCGTCCAGCCGACGATCGACACTCCCGTGGTCGGATGCGTGACGACGTACTGCAACGTGCACTGCGTCGCGGTGAACCCGTGACTGGTGCACGCGTCGGAGAACGCGCCGATGAACCCGATGCCGCCGCCGATGAAGCAGATGAGCACGGCGATGACGCCCGCGCCGGTGCCGAGCCCGAGACGGCGTCCAAGGGCGACCACGAGCATGGCGATCACCACGACGAGCACGCCGCCGGGGATGGCCAGCGCGAGTCCCGGGTCGAGCCCGAGCGTCATCAACGTCGCGGCGTGGAAGTCCGGGAGGAAGGGGTACAGCAGCGTCGTGCCGCTGAAGAGCGGATTGGTGGGCGGGATGTTGCCCCCGGCCGCGAAGCTCGATGCGGTGGAAAGGTGCTGCGACCAGTCCGCCCACACCGTGGGATATCCGGCCTCGAGACCACCCGAGTCGGCATAGACCGTATGGGCGAAGATGGCGGCGACCACCGCGGCCCCCGCGGCGAGCGCCAGGACGGAGAACCAGGGTGTGTGCTCGGCCCAGCGGTCGCGTGACTCCTTCCACGACTCGCGCCACGCCGTCCGCGGGTCGACCGTCAGACGCGACACGGCGAGCCCGGCGAGCAGCGTCAGCAGCGGACCGCCGAGCGCCGTCGCGGTGTTGAGCCCCGCGAGCAGCGCGAGCCCGTAGCTCGCCGCCGCCCCGACGAGCAGGCCCGCGACGAGACCGATCAGCGCTCGCTCGACCAGCGTGAGCGAACTCCGAACCAGGCCGGAAAGCACTGCCCCGCCGGCCAGAGTCAGCGCGGCATCGAGGATGACGAGCAGTGCGGTCACCCGATGTCGACCCAGCTCCTCATCTGCTGGTCGGCGGAGCTCTGCGGCAATGCCGTCCAGATCGGATAGAAGAAGATGAAGGCGGCGAGCACCGCGCCGATCGCCGCGTACGCGACGGGAGCGAGCGAAACCTGCCTCCCTCCAACGCGAACTCGCGCGCGACGGATCGCGGTCAGCGCATACGCGAGCGCAAGCGCCGTGAACAGCAGCATCCCGAGCGCGTGATAGAAGAAGAGCACGCGCCGCTCGTTGCCCGGCACCCACATCATCCACGACGCGATGTAGCCGAGGACGATGAACGCCGGGACGAATCGCCGCGAGATGACCGCTGACAGCGCGATCAGCGCGGCGAAGACGACCATCCCGCCGAATGCGACCAGGAGCCACGGGCCCGGGTTGACGCGAGCGATCTCATACTGCGATGACGGTTGTTGATGGAACAGCGCGGTGAACTGTGCGGCGGTGTAGGACGTGTTGAACTTGCTGGGATCGTGGAAGCGCACCGCCGCCTGGAAGATGATGATCATCGCGACGACCGATCCGACCCCGATGAGCGCGACGAGCAGACGCCACCAGTTCGGCCCCCGCGTCAGCCGCCAGACGCAGAAGAGCAACGCGAGGATTCCGAGCCACCATATCGCCGGGTTGCCCATGTCGGTGACCTGTGCGACCGGCCCGTTGTTGGGCGCGGACGTCGAGTAGAAGAGCACAGGGTGCTCCATGATCGGCCACGTGAGCCACAGCGACGAATACGGGTGGCTGTGGCACTCCTCGGCGTGGTATCGGAGGGACGCCGCGTTGATCTGAATGATGTTGTCGATGGCCTGCACCGGATTGGGGACGGTGACACCGGCCACGTGCATGACCGGCACGTCGAGCGTCTTCGGCGTCCCCGGCAGCCCGGCGACCGCGGGATCGCAGCCGGTGAAGAAATACACGTCCTGGTGCTGGATGGTCTCGTACCGTGAGAAGCAGGCACAGAAGATGGCGAGGGCGACGCATCCCGCGGCGACGTAGTGCAGCACCGCGCGGCCCCCCGCGGCGTTGCGCCACATGATCGTCTCCGCGCGACCCGGGCCCGCGAGACGGCGCAACCATGGGATCACGCCGGCGAGATACGGCGACACCCCCCGGGCGATGATGAGCCCCGCGGCGACGACGAGCGGCGCAAGCGCCGTGAGCTTCGCGCCGAACGCGAGGCCCGCGACCCCCGCCATCACGTAGAGGGTCGTTCGCCACTGGGCGCGTGTTCGCGCCTGCCAGTGCAGCAGGAACACGTAATAGAAGAGCGCGACGAAGAAGATCGCGATGATGTCGATCACGCCGGTGCGTGACTCGACGAACGCCAATCCGTCGACACAGATGAAGAGCGACGTGGCGATCGCGAAGAACCGGTCCCGGCGCAGGCGCAGCGCGACCAGGTACATCAGCCCCACGAGGAGGCTGCCGAAGAGCGTGGTGCTCAGCCGCCAGCTCCAGCTGTTGAAGCCGAACAGCGCGATGGGCGGCGCCATGAGCAGCTTCGCGAGCGGCGGCTCCGGGTCGAAGTAGGATTCGGCGGGCTGACGCAGGTCCTTGGCCGCGTCCACCGGGAAGTAGATCTCGTCGAAGACGTACCCGCAGACGCTCACGTCGACATGGCTGACCTTCCGGCCCCCGACAACCCCGGGAGGCCCGACCGGGACCGGCGTGCACTCCGCCCCCGACCCGGACGTCGTCGGGTATCCGACCCCGAGCGCGGTGACCGCCCCGCTCCCGCTCAGAAAGTCAGGAAAGATGGGGCTGGCGAAGCGGAGCCCGAATGCGACGAGCACCAATGCAATCACTGCGATCACGTCAAATCGACCGATGTCGAGATACCCGCGCAAGCCCGCCCGAACGAGCGGCGGACCGCCGTCCGACACGGGCCCGGTGAGATCGGCGATCACCGGTTCGGTTGACATCTCTTCACAAGATTTATAGGTTCCTTTACTGCTATCCTGAGAAGCGCGGGGTATCGTCAAGCCCGCAGCCGTTGGGCTGCCCACGTTCGAAACTCATTCCCTTCCTGAAAGGCCGGAGGGTTCCCCCTCCGGTCTTTTTTTGCCCTCCGAGCCTCACGGCGCCACCGCCGGGCGCGTCCGGACGCGCTCGAGCGCCGCGAGCCAGGCGGCATAGGCCTCGGCCGGGCGGCGTCCCGGGTCCGCCGGCTCGAAGCGCCGGCCCGGCTGCCAGGAGGCGGCGGCCGCGTCCGGCCCATCGATGAGGCCCTCACCGACGGCGGCCAGCATCGCCGCTCCGAGGCCGGTCGCCTCCGCCGTCGCGGCACGGGCGACCGGGACGCCGAGGAGGTCCGCCTGGAACTGACACAGCGGGTCCATCACGCTCGCGCCGCCGTCCACCCTCAGCTCCTTGAGCGGCTGCCCCGAGGCGTGCTCCATCGCCTCGACGACGTCCCTCGTCCTGAACGCCATCGCCTCCACCACGGCCCGGACGACATGCGCCCGGGTGACGCCGGCGGTCAGGCCGAGCAGCGCTCCGCGTGCTTCCGGGTCCCACCACGGTGCGCCGAGGCCGGCGAGCGCCGGCACGAAGAAGCACCCCCGGGTGTCCGGCACGGAGTCGAAGAGCGGTCCCGCCTCGTCGGCGGCATCGATCAGCCCGAGCCCGTCGCGCAGCCAGGTGAGCGCGGCGCCGGTGACGAAGATGCTGCCCTCGAGCGCGAAGGCGTCCCGCCTCCCGATCCGCCACGCGACGGTGGCCAGCAGACCGGGGCCCGGGTCGGGCACGGCGTCGCCGGTATTGACGAGCAGGAACGACCCCGTCCCGTATGTGTTCTTGGACATGCCGGGCTCGACGCAGGCCTGACCGAACAGGGCGGCCTGCTGGTCGCCGGCGACACCGCTCACCGGAAGGCTCATACCGAGGAATACGGCGGGATCGGTCATTCCGATCCGGCCGGCGCTCGGGTGGACCTCTGCGAGGATCGCTTCGGGAATGCCGAACCGCGCGCAGAGATCGTGGTCGAACCCGCCGCCCGCGAGGTCGTAGAGCAGCGTCCGGCTCGCGTTGCCGGGATCCGTCGCGATGACCCTGCCCCCGGTGAGCCGTGCGATGAGCCAGGTGTCGACCGTCCCGGCGCAGACCTCTCCTCGCGCCGCTCGTCCGGCGAGCTCCCGGTTCTCTCGCAGCAGCCATTCCAGCTTGGTCGCGGTGAAGTACGGGTCGAGCAGCAGCCCGGTCCGTCGCCGGATCTCGGGCTCCTCGCCGCGGGCCCGGTGCTCCGCACAGATCCCCGCGCTCCGCCGGCACTGCCACACGATGGCGGGCGCGAGCGGCTCGAGGGTGCGGCGATCGAAGACCACGAGCGTCTCGCGCTGGTTGGTGAGCCCGATCGCGACGGGCGGTGTCGCGGCCTCGCGCAGCACCTCATCGCAGGCCTCGACCACCGACTCCCAGAGCTCCGACGCGTCCTGCTCGACCCAGCCATCCCGGGGATGGCGGACCCGCACCTCGCGGTGGGCTCGGGCCGTGACGCGGCCGTCGGGTGATGCAAGCAGGCAGGTCGTACCGGAGGTCCCCTGATCGATGGCAAGCACCAGGGGTTCGGTCACGGCAGGGGATGCTGACATAGGCGTCCGCCGCGCGGACGGATGTCAGGTCAGACGGTGGCCGGCACCTGCGCCGCCGTGCTCGGCACGATCGCGAGCATGCGGTCGATCGCGCCTCGCGCCCGGGCCGCAATCTCGGGGTCGACGGTGACGCGCGGCGCCATGCGCTCGAGCGCGCGAGCGACCTTCTCGAGCGTGATCTTCTTCATGTACGGGCACACCGCGGCTTCCGACGCCGCTAGGAATCGCTTCTCCGGGGACTGCTGCCGCATCCGGTGGAGGATGCCGACCTCGGTGGCGACGATGAAGGTCGTGGCCGGTGATGCCGCCGCCCGGCGAACCATCCCCTCGGTGGAGGTGACGACCGTGGCCGGGCCGGGGACGTCGTCTGAGGACATCCGGTACAGCGTGGACGAGGTGCACCCGCACTCGGGATGGATGAGCAGCTCGGCGTCGGGGTGCTCGCGGCGGAGGGCGTCAAGGCGCTCCGGACCGATCCCGGCATGGACGTGGCACTCGCCCATCCAGACGTGCATCTTCCGACCCGTCACCCGCTCGAGGTGCGCGCCGAGGAACATGTCGGGGCAGAAGAGGATCTCCTGATCGGCGGGGATGGAGCGGATGACCGCCTCGGCGTTCGACGACGTGCAGCAGTAATCGGAGAGCGCCTTCACCTCGGCCGTGGTGTTCACGTACGAGACGACCACAGCGCCGGGGTGCTGGGCTCGCCACGCCTCCAGTTGCGCCGCGTCGATGGTCGCCGCGAGGGAGCATCCCGCCTCGACGTCGGGCAGGAGGACGGTCTTGCCGGGCGAGAGGATCGCGGCGGTCTCCGCCATGAAGTGCACGCCGCAGAACACGATCACCGATGCGTCCGTGGCCGCCGCCTGCTGGGAGAGCCCCAGCGAGTTGCCGACGTAGTCGGCGATGTCCTGGACCTCGGACCGCTGGTAGTTGTGCGCGAGGATCACCGCGTTGCGCTCTCTGCGGAGCGTGCGGATCCGGTCGAGGAGGTCGGTCCGGCCTCCCTTTGTGACGTCGCGTGTTGCTGTGATCACCCCGCCACCTGTCCCGAACGATCGTGTTGTGGATTTAGGTCAGATTGACCTAAGCCAAGTATAGCAGGGCTGCTCCAACCGGAGGAGCTGCGGAGTCGGGGTTGCGACCGGCTGGTCGAGGTCGGAGAAGTCGTTCTCCTTCCACACACCGCCCGCCTGCTCGTACGCCTGGAGCAGGTGCAGGGTCTGGCCGACCTGGGCGTCGTGGTGGTCGACCGCGCCCGTCGAATTCAGGTAATCGTCCTGCACCAGCGTCTCGGTGACGCGGAGGGTCAGCGGCTGCCCCCTGCATCCCGCCGTCACCACGACGAGCCCGTCCAGATGATCGACCTCGTGCTCGGTGAACCCCTTCGAGACCAGCTGGTTCTGCAGATAGGACTCGATCTCGGTCAGCGCGGCGCCGGTGGTCACGTCGGAGAGCCCCGCATGGTGCGGGTCGCCCTCGATCGCGTTGATGCGGTTGTCGATAGCCGTCCAGATCCGCACGGCCTGGGCGTCGGTGACGCAGACGGCGGGGGACGGCGATCCGCCGGCGCCGGGGTTCGCCGAGCACGAGGCGAGCATCAGCGCCGTCACGCCGGCGGCCGCCATCAGGAGCGCGCGCCGCCGGCCGTCCACGATCCGATTGTCGCCCCGCGGGGCGCGCAGGGAACCATCATCACGGCGGTTCGGACGCGCGTGCGTGGTCTACCGTGGGCGCCGTGACGGTGATCGGGGTCCTGCTGCGGCCGAGGAGCACCTTCTCCGGGCTCGCGGCATCGCCACGGGTGGCGCTCAGCTTCGGCGTGGTGCTCGGGAGTGGCCTCGTCGCGCTCGCGCTCGGCATCGTCGCCAATCAGCTCGACGGCGGCGGCACCTCGGGCGTGATCGTCTCGCTGCTCCTGCCCGTGCTGTTCCTCGTGTACTGGGCCGCCGCCGCGCTCATCATCGACGCCGGCGCGGGGCTCTCCGCGCGCGCCGGTCGCTGGCGCCAGTACCTCGCCGTGAGCGGCTTCACCTTCGCGCCGTGGATCGCCTACGGGCTGCTGTTGGTGATCGAGGCCGCCGCGGGAGCCGGGAGCGTGGCTGCGTCGGTGGTCGCCTGGCTGACCCTCCCGCTCCTCGTCTGGTTCCTGTACCTCACGACCCTGGCGGTCCAGGCGGTCTTCGACGTCACACCCTTCATGGCGCTGGCGCTCGCGATGCTCCCCGACGCGGTGCTCCTGTTCGTCCTCATCGCAGTGCTGACGGCAACGAGCCTCTGAATGGCGGCGGCGACCGGCGGCGCGCCACGCGAGCGCGTCTGGCCGCTCATCGGTGGGGCCGTCGCAGCCGCATACGTGGTGCTGGCGGTCGTCCTCACCATCGGCGCGTGGCGTGCACCGTCAGCGACGTACGTCGGCGAGGGCCCCGACCCGATCGCTGCCATGTGGGGCATCAGCTGGGTGCCCTTCGCCGCCGCTCACGGACTGAACCCGCTGGTCTCGACGGCGGTGAACCATCCGACCGGCATCAACCTGCTCTGGAACGAAACTGAAGCCATACCCGCCCTGGTCCTCTGGCCGGTCACCGCCCTGTTCGGCGCGATGGTCACGTACAACCTCCTCATCACGCTGAGCCTGGCGCTCGCGTCGTTCTTCGCCTTCCTCGTCATCCGTCGCTGGGTCCCCGGTGTCGTTGCCGCGGCGGTGGGCGGCGCGCTCTACGGGTTCTCCCCGTACATGACGGGACAGCTGCTCGGCCACGTGAACCTCGTCCTCTCGGGAGTCACACCGCCGCTCGCGCTCATGCTCCTCGACGAGATCCTGGTGCGCCGGCGCCGCCGGCCGCTCACCCTCGGTCTGCTCACGGCGCTGCTCGCGGTGGTGCAGTTCTTCATCGCGCAGGAGGTGCTGCTCACCGAGACCATCGTCGCGCTCATCGTGACCGTCGTCCTGGCAATCACTCATCGTCACGACATTCGCGAGCGCGCGGGGTACGTGCTGCGCTGTCTCGGCTGGGCCGCAGTGCCCGCCGTGGTGGTGCTCGCCTACCCGGTGTGGTTCCAGTTCTTTGGTGCCAATCATGTCGTCAACTCGGGGGCGATCCACGGCACCGACATCTACGTCACCGACCCTGCCAACTTCGTGGTGCCGACCGTGGCGCAGCTGTTCTCACCGCAGACGGCGACGAGCATCTCGTCGCACTTCAGCGGCAACGCGTCGGAATGGGACGCGTATCTCGGCATCCCGCTGATCCTGCTGCTGGTCGTCGCCACGGTGCGGTTCTGGCGTGTGCCGGTCATCCGCACCGCCGCGGTGGTCGCAATCGTCGTCGCGGTGCTTTCGCTCGGGCCCCACGTCAACGTGCAGGGGCACCCCCTGCTCGCCGTCCCCCTGCCGTGGTGGATCCCCGCGCATCTGCCCGTGCTCGACGACATCCTGCCCAACCGTCTCATGGTGTACGTCGACCTGGCGGCGGCGATCGTCCTGGCGTTCAGCCTCCGCGCGCTCTGGCTGATGCGCGCACGGGTTGCCCTCAACGTCGTCGTGGCGGTGGTCGTCCTGCTTCCACTGGTGCCAACGCTGCCGGCGCCGAGCACCCCGCTGACCGCTCCACCCCTGTTCGCGTCCAGCTCCGCCGCGGTGACCGCCGAGGGCGACGTCGTGCTGTTCGAACCGTACCCGAGCAACGAGTACCCGGACGCCATGTTCTGGCAGTTGAGGTCCGGCTTCAGGTTCTCGATCCTCGGTGGCTACGTCATCGGTCCCCCGGCGCCCGGGACGGTTGCCCTGCAGCAACGCATCCACGCGCTCAGCGCGACGCCGACGGTCACGCTGTCGGGAGCTGACCGCGTCGCGCTCATCGCCGCGCTGAGGTCGCTGGACGTCGCGACCGTGATCACGGGGCCCGGCGCCACACCGGGTGTCGCGTCGCTCTTCACCCAGCTCTTCGGATACCCACCGACGGCTGACGGCGGCCTCCGGATCTGGCGCGTCCCCGTCCATCACCACCTGGCGGGCGGCGACTCCGATCGATGACGACGGGTTCCTCGTCGGGTGGTTCACGCATATCCTTGGGCCGTGACTCCCGAACCGCCGCGCGGAGCCGCCCCGGTGGTCAGCGTGGTGATCCCCACCCGCAACGAGGCGAGCAACGTTCCACCGCTGGTCGATCGCGTCATGGCGGCCCTCGGCGAGACCCCCTTCGAGATCTGCTTCGTCGATGACAGTGACGACTCCACGGGCGATCTGCTGCTCGACCTGGCGCAGTCGAACCCGTCGATTCGATGCCTCGTGCGCCATGGAGCCGATCGCGCCGGCGGCCTCAGCACCGCCGTCGTGGCGGGGCTGCGCATGGCTCGAGGCCGCTATGTCTGCGTCATGGACGCCGATCTGCAGCATCCGCCGGAGCTGATCCCCGTGCTCCTCGCCGAGGCCGAGCGTGGCGCCGACCTCGTCGTCGCGAGCCGCTACGCGCCCGGCGGCAGTCACAAGGGCCTCGGTGGCACGGTGCGCCGGCTGGTGAGCCGCGGGGCCACGGTGGTGGCGAGGGTGCTGTTCCGGGAAGCGCGCCAGAGCGCCGACCCGCTCTCGGGATACTTCCTCTGCCGGCGCGCGCTGATCGACGGCATCGAATTCCGCCCGGTCGGCTTCAAGATCCTGCTCGAGCTGCTCGTCTGCGTCCCCGAGCTTCGTGTCGTCGACGTCCCGGTGACGCAGGGCCCGAGAACCACCGGCGTCAGCAAGGCGACCGCGCGCCAGGGGCTCATGTACCTCCGCCACCTTCGCTCGCTGTTCTTCGACGTCCCCGGATCGGCCCGGTTCTGGAAGTTCGGCCTGGTGGGGCTCAGCGGCCTGTGCGTCTTCCTCCCGGTGCTGGCGATCCTGATCGGCCTCGTCGGGTGGAACCCCTTCGTCGCCTTCGTGCCCGCGTTCGGGCTCAGCGCCGCCTGGAACACCGTGATGAACTGGCGGCTCACCTTCGGCGACCAGCGGCGCGGCGGCGGCGGATCCCGCCATTACCTCGAGTTCGCCCTGCTCAGCGGCTGCGTGATGTTCGCGGTGTTCGCGCTGCTCGTCGACGCGGGGCTCGCGTCGGTGCTCGCGGCGGCCGCCGCCGCGCTCGTCGCGATGCTCATCAACGGCCTCGTCAACCGAGCCCACATCCATCGGAGCCCGTCGGTCTGGACGGCGATCGCCATCGACCAGGGGGTGCAGGGCGGGCTGACCAGGCTGGCCGGCGAGGTCGGCGCCGATCGCGCCTACCTGCTCCCGGCCCGCGGCGCGGCGTCCTCCAGCCTGCCGGCAGGATTGCTCGCCCATGTGATCGCGCACCGGCGGCCGGTGCTGATCACCGAGGCCGCATCGCACCGCGCTCAGCGGCGGTCGAACATCGAGACTGCGTCGCGGATGCTGCTGCCCGTCGTTCGCGACGACGACGTGGTCGCGGTGGTGGTGTGCGAGCGCCTCGCACCGGGCGGCTTCGATTCCGCCGCGCTCGAGAAGGCGACCCTGGCCGTCGCCGCGATCGAGCCGGTCCTCGTCGCCGCCGCCGCGGAGCAGCCGGAGCGGCCCGAGGTGGCGCCGGCTCGCACCGCGCCCGGAACGGCGAGGTAATCCCGACGGCGGCGGGCACCGTCGCGGCCGGGCGCCCTCGAGGCGTGGACCGCGCAGGGATCGCGACCCGCGCCGGGCTGTGCGCCGGAGGCATCGCGCTGGCGGTCGCGGTGCGCGTGGCGATCGGGGGGACGCAGCCCGCAGCGTCGATGCCGGCCGCGCTCGTCTTCGCGATTGCCCTGGGCGCGCTGGCCGCCGCCACCGGGTGGGGTCCGGCAAGACCACGGCGCAGCGCCATCGCGCTGGGCGGGGCCGGCGGGGCCGCGCTCGTCGCCGCGTGGCTCACCGCTCGCGGCGTTGCCGGCGTCCAGCTGGCTCCTGCGAACACCGTGATGGCGCTCTGGACACCCCTCGTCGCGCTTGTTGCGGTCGCCGAGGAGGTGGCGCTGCGAGGGGCGATGTTCGGTGCGGTGCGTGCAGCCGGTGGCGACGGGTGGGCGCTGGTGGCGACCACGCTCCTCTTCGCCCTGATCCACCTGCCGCTCTACGGGATCTCGGCCCTGCCGCTCGACCTCGCCGCCGGCCTGCTGCTCGGCGGCCTGCGCGTGGTGAGTGGCGGCGTGCTCGCACCGGCGGTCGCCCACGTGATCGCCGACCTTGCGGGGGGCTGGTTGCTGTGACGCGCCGCGCCGGGTGGCTCGTCGTCGTGTTCGCCGTCGCAGCGCTGGTGAGCGTGTGGCGCGTGCTCCCCACCGGCTCACCGCCGATCTACGACGGGGTCTGCATCGCCGACCCGTACGAGACCCTGGGTGGGAGCCCGGCGCCCGCACCGGTGTCGAAGACGTTCCCTCCGCAGAGCGGCTTCCCGGCATCGGAGATCTTCACGGGCGAGAGCCCGCCGCAGGCGCAGCTCCTCATGCAGGGCGGCAGCTTCGACAACACCGCGACGCTGACGATGAGCATCGCGGCGGTCCCGCCGCCCTCGCTCAAGCCCCCGAACGGCACGATCGAAGGCAACGTCTACCGCTTCACGGTGCTCTCCTCGAGCGGTGCGGAGCTTCAGCCGAAGGCGTCGCTGCCGGTCTACATCGTGCTGCGCGGCACCAGGTCCGTACCGGCGCCCACCATCGATCGCTACGACGGGACAGCGTGGACACCGTTGAGCACGACCAACGCCGGCTGTGGCAACACCTTCGAGGCCCAGTCGACCAGGCTCGGCGAGTTCGCCGCAGTGGAGCCCGCGGGAGGGAAGGTCGAACCACCGGCGTCGAGCGGGGGGATCCCGGCGGTCGCGATCATCGGAGCGCTCGTCCTACTGCTCCTCCTCGTGATCGGCGTGCTCTTCAGCCTCGACCGCGGGCGTCGTCGCTCCGGAGGGTGAAGCGCCGGACCCCTGCTGTCAGGCGCGGAGCCGCGGAGTCCCGAGCCAGCTCTCCATCTCGATGAGCCAGCGCTCCCCCGGCGGTCCCATGCCGGCGCCCGGGACGCCGAGGCGCTGGAGGAGGGTCCGACGGCCGCCGAGCCGCACGGTCAGCCGGTGTGGCAGGCCCGCGAGATCGCCGGCAGCCTCCAGTGCGGCGTCCTCGTCATCGGCGAGGCCGTCGATGAGGCCGAGGTCGACCGCCTGAGTCCCGAGCCAGACCTCACCGGTGGTGACCCTGGCCAGGGCTTCGTCGTCGTATCGCCGAGCGGCACGCACCGCGCCGATGAAGCGCTTGAAGATGGCGTCGACGAGCTCCTTCTCACGGGCCTCGTCGGCTTCGGTCGGCTCACGCCACGGAGCCCCGAGGTCCTTGAACGGGCCCGTCTTGGTCACCACGACGCGTGCACCGGCGCGGCGCAGCGCGTCCACGAGCACGGGACGGACGCTGATGACCCCGATCGACCCGACGATCGCGCTCGGAAACGCGACGACGCGGGTCGCGGCACAGGCGAGGAAGTACGCGCCCGAGGCACCGGTTCCCTTGATCCAGGCGACGACCGGCTTGGCGGCGGCGAGGCGCCGCACGGCCACGTAGAGCTGCTCGGACGCGGTCGCGCCGCCCCCCGGTGAGTTCGATCTCAAGCAGCACCGCGCGCAACCGGTTGTTCCGGCGGGCCTGCCCGATGGTTCGGACCAGGTCGTCGGTGCGCACCGAGCCTCCGATCGCGCCGCGGATCTGCAGCACGCCGATCCTGCGGCGGTCCCTGATCCCGGCGAGACGGTCGGCGACGCGGCGCTCGGTGATCATCTCCGCATGCTAGTCGTCGCGGCTGGATCGGCGCGGCGGTGCCGGAGGCGCCTGCACTCCGCATGGAAGGATGGGCAAACTACGCGCCCATGCACACGGCGCTCTCCAGACTGACCGTTGCGGTGGCGTCCACCCTGGGCGCGCTGGCCCTCGGCGGATGCTCGTCGACGCCGGCGCCCACCGCCGCGGTGACGACGAGCCCGTCCGCGTCAGCGAGCCCGCAGCCCACCCCGCCGCCGAGCACCCCGGCACCGACCGCCACGCCGGCGCCGACGGCGGTTTCGACCACCCCGGCCTTCGCGAGCTTCTCGGCTCCGCACAAGGTGGCATGCAACGGCGAGTCGACGATCTACCCGCACATGACATGGTCGGTGCGGAACGCCACCGGCATCACCGTCTCGATCGACACGCCGGGCGGCCTCTACGACTCCTACGGTCCTTCAGGCGCGACCGACCAGCAGAGCGACATGGTGCCGTTCACCTGCTCCGTGTCGCCACTCAAGCACACGTACTACTTCACGACCACCGGTGGGACCGGGCCGGCTCAGACGAAGTCGGTGACCATCACCGCGACTCCCTGATCGCCCGCGCCTGACCCGCGATCAGGTCAGTGCTCGCCGGCGCTCCGAGCCGCCTCGGCCTCGCGCAGCGTTGCGGCAAGCGACTGGCCGCTCACATCCATCACGAGGCCGATCGTGTCGCCGTCGTTCCACCCGCAGAGCGACACCGCGGACAGCGGCGCCGGGCGCGTCGCGGGAGAGCAGATGAAGTTGCTCCCGTCCCTGGTCGTGTCGACCGTGGCCTTGCGATCGACGGTGACGCCCTGGCTCTGGAGTCCACTGCTGAAGTCGTTGTAGAACTCGTCGCCGGTGGCCTTGATCGAGGCGCCCTGCGCAAGCAGCACGACGAGCGTCGGGTGGCCGCCGGCGCCGTAGACGCCGCTGACGACGCGGGTCGCGCCATACACCTGCATCACCTTCTGCATCCGCTCGGTCACCGCCGCGGTCGCCGGCGTGCTGATCGGCGCGAGGGCGCCCACGGTGTGCGGAGTGGTGATGGTATGCGCGGTCGACGATCCGGTCGCCCACTCGACGATCGCGACCACCAGGATCGCGGCGAGGATGGCCGACAGGACAGTCCCGGCCACCGAGCGCCGGGTGATCCGACGCCGGGGTTTCGGGGCTGGAGGGACCATCCAGGCGGAGCGGTCGATGCCGGATGTGGGTGAGGTCCTCGCCGACCATGCGGGGGGAGGCTGCGGAGCGTTCGCGCGGAGCCGGGCCGCGTCGTCATCGCGATCGCGCACGTTCCAACCCGGACCCCCGGAGCCGACGACGAGGGTCATCCCCGGGATCTCTGGCCGAACGCCGGCGGTCGCGACCGCGGAAGCGTCTGGCGCCGGAGCCGGGACGGCCTCGAACGCCCGAGCGGTCATGGGCGCGTCGACCGGTGCGACCGAGGCGGCGGCTCTGAGCACGCGCGCCTCGGCCGCCGTGGGCACGGGAGGGGCGGGAACGCGCGGGGTCGTCTCGAAGGCAGGCGCGGACGTGGGTGGCTCCACCGGCGCCACCGAGGCGGCCGCATTGAGCACCCGGGCCTCGGCGGGGCTCGGCACGGGAGGAAGCGGCGTGCGAGGAGTCGCCTCGAAGGCGAGGTGCGTGCCGCTGTGCTCCATGCGTTGCTCGCGCGGCCGGGGAGCGCTTTCGAACTGCGCCAGGTCGTGAACCTCGCCGTGCGAGGGAACGGGTCCTCCGCCCTCAGGTGCCTGATCGGTCATATATCCCATCCGTGGCGCGCGCAGAACAAATCGAGATACGACCAGCCTATGTCGCGTGTCGTGTAACCCACTTCATGTCAGGGCACCGCTGCCGGAGTGTCACGGATGTGTCACGCGACTTCGACGGCGCGAGGTGCCTGTCAGCGGTAGTCGTGCGAACCCGGATATCCGCTGTCGCGTGCTGATGGCCGAGGGTGCTCGATGCGGTCGCCGTCGGGGGTGAGCGCGGTCACCCGCTCCACCAGGACGTTGACCCTGCCGTGCTCGACCTGAAGCCTCCCGTCGACCATGAGCAGCGGGTGGCGGCTCACCTCCAGCGTGCGCTGCACCACCGCCGGGCGGAACACGAGGTCGAGATGCGCATCCTCGTCCGCCAGCGTGAAGAACCGGAAGCCGCGCGCCGTCGACGGTGCCTGCCGTGTGATGACCAGGCCCGCAACCCTGATCCTCGTGCCATCCGCGAGGTCACGCACCTTCGCGAGCGGGACGCACCCCAGCGCATCGAGCCGCGCCCGCATGAACGACACCAGGTGCGGCCCGGTGCTCACCTCGGTGAGCATGTATTCGGTGTTGACGCGGGTGCGCTCATCCATCTCGGGGAGCGATGGCGGCGGTGCCGGCAGCGCCACCAGCGGTGGAGCCGGGTCGGTGCGGGGATCACGCGGTGTGTGCGGCGCGTCGCCGAGCCGCCTGCCGTCGATCGCCCCGCTCCCACGCGGCGGACCCGTGACGACAGTTCGCGGAGCCACGGACTCATCCGTCGCCGCCGTCTCCGATGCTTTCCGTCGCCGGCGCGGTGGCAGCGCCTCCTCGATCTCCTTGAGCTCCCACAGCAGTTGACGCCGGGACCTGCCATTCGCCACCGCATCGAACGCCCCCACCCGAATCAGGTTCTCCATCGCAACCCGCGGCAGCAGCGTGTGCCTCCAAAAATCAGCCACCGAAGTGTTGGCACCGGCGGTGATCGCGTCATCGCAAGCCGCACGGGCCGTCGGCCCAAGCCCATGCACGTAGGCAAAGCCAAGCCGTATCGCAAATTGTTGTGTTGCGTCAGACGTCGCGGGGAAGGGATGGGACGTAGATACGTGGCGAGTTCCCGCAGCGGAGGAATCAGGCGCAACAATGGCCGGAGGCCATAGCGCCTGATTCCGCAGCGGAGGGCTGTCTGAGCAAGCGGATCTACGTCCCATCCCTTCCAAACCACCGAGTGGCGCAACAGCCTCGACAAGACAACGACCGCGGCTTCGCGTCACGTCCACGGGCAGGACAAGCACCCCGTGCCGCTTCGCGTCGTCAACGAGCACCGACGGATGGTAGAACCCCATCGGCTGCGCATTCAGGAGCGCGCACGTGTAGTGCGCGGGATACATGAGCCGGAGCCACGCCGTCTCGTATGCGGTGCGCGCGAACGCCGCGGCATGTGACTTGCAGAACCCGAACTCGGCAAACCCGGCGACGCTCTTGAAGATCTGCTGCGCCACCGCCTCGTCGAGGTCGTGCTCGACGCAGCGGCGGATGAAGCCGTCGCGGAGCTCTTCCATCTCGACCCGTGAGCGGTGCCGGCTCATCGCACGGCGAAAGCGGTCCGCCTCCGCGGCGGTGTACGCGGCAATCTCCATGACGATGCGCAGGATCTGCTCCTGGTACAGGATGACGCCGCGTGTTTCAGCCAGAATCGGCTCCAACTTGGGATGGAGGTAGGTCACCGGCTCGAGGCCCTGACGGCGGCGGAGATACGGATGGACCGCGTCCCCCTGGATGGGGCCGGGGCGGATGATCGCCACCTGCACGATGAGGTCGTTGAAGCACCGAGGTTGTGACTGCCACAGCGATTGCTGCTGAGCGCGCGACTCGATCTGGAAGAGCCCGATGGTGTCGACCTTGCAGATCACGTCGTAGACACGCTCGTCGTCCAGCGGCAGCGCGTCGAGATCCGGTCGATGGCCGGTGGTCTGCTCGATGAGGTCGAGGCATTCCGCGATCGCCGACAGCGTGCGCAGCCCGAGCAGGTCCATCTTGATGAGCCCGAGATCCTCGACGTCGTCTTTGTCGAACTGCACGACGACCCGTCCCGGCATGGTCGCCCGCTCCACCGGCACCACGTCGACAAGCGGCTCTCCCGTGACGAGCATCCCCCCGACATGAATGCTGAGATGTCGAGGGGTGCCCTCGATGCGTCGGAGGATGTCGACGAACTGCCGCCACGCGAGGTTCGACACGGCGAGACCGGGTGAGGTCGGTGTGGAAAGGATGACAGCTGGGTTCGGCGTGGAAACGACGACGGCCGGGTCCTGCCGTCGCGGGGACCCCTCCGTCCCGGCTCGGATCAACTCGCCGGGCCGGCTGCCCCCCGCGACGTCACCCGGCCTCGTGGTGCCTGCACCGTAGTACCCGGCCGGCGTCGTTTCCACATCGACCTCACCCGGCCTCGCTGTGCCGACACCTGCAGAGATCGGCACCGTCTCCACGCCGGCAGAGGTCAGCACGGTCTCGACATCCGCCATGTACCAGCCGTCGGTGTGCGTCCCGAGCTTGTCGATCAGCGTCTCGGGGAAGCCCATCGCGGCGCCGACCTGGCGGATCGCCATGCGCGGGCGGAAGGTGACGACGTTGGCCACCATTCCGGTGCGGTCGGGGCCGTACTTGTCGTACACGTACTGCAGGACCTGCTCGCGATGGTCGGTGGAGAAATCGATGTCGATGTCGGGCGTGCCCTGGTGGTCCTCGTGCAGGAATCGCTCGAAGAGCAGGTCGTGGGCAACCGGGTCGACGCGTGTGATGCCGAGCAGGTACGCGACGATCGAGTCTGCTGCGCTGCCGCGTCCCTGCCCCGGGATACCGTGCTCGCGGGCGTATCGCATGATGTCCCAGGTGATGAGGAAGAACTCCGCGAGTCGCGTCTTCTCGATGACATGGAGCTCGCGCTGCAGGCGCGCCGCGACGGTGCTGGTCATGGGGTGGTACTTGCGCTGCACCGCCTCCTGACAGAGGCTGTAGAGCACGGAGAACGGTGTCTCGCCCTCGGGCACGGGATAGCCGGGGAAGCGCACGTCGCTGAAGTCGAGCGACACCTCGCAGCCGGCGGCGATGCGCGCCGCGTTGTCGAACGCCTCGGGAAGATCGGGGAGCAGGGCGCGGAGCTCCGCCTCGGTGTGGAGGCGATGCTCACTGTTGGGCAGGAGCAGTCCGTGCGCCGCCGCCTGGTCGAGCGTGGTGCGATGACGGATCGCGGTGAGCACGTCGAGCAGCGGTTTGTCGTCGACGGTGGCGTGGTCCGGGGTCGCGCTCGCCACCAGCGGGATGTCCGTCGCGCGCGCGATGGCCGCACATTCCGCGACGAGCCATCGGTCGGCGGGATGCAGGTGGTTGCTCACGAGCAGCGCCGCACGGTCGCGACCGAAGCACTCCCGCAGCAGGTGCGCGTGACGGAGCGCGTCCCTGCGATCGCCGCGCACGAGGGCGTCGATCACGGCACTCCTCGGACCTCCGGCGATCGCGATGCAGTCGTCGAGCGCCGCGGGATCCACGTGCGCCGGCTCGGTCTCGACGAGCAACGTCGTCGACGGCAGCCCCGGCCACCCCTCGGGGAACGGCCCCGCCGTGGGCCGGAGCGCCGCAGGCCGCTCCGGAGGCGGCAGTAGCGTCCTGTGCCGCCGGGATTTCGACGGGTCCTGCCGGCGCGGGGACCCCTCCGCCCCAGCTCGGATCAACTCGCCGTGGCGGCGTCCCCCCGCGCCGTCACCCATCGAAATCCCGGGGGTTGTCGGCGGCTGTCGCCCCGCGCCGGCAGGACCCGTCGAGATCCCGGCGAGCACCGATCCGGCAGGACCCGCGTCGAGGCCGGAGATCACGAGGCGCGGCTGGCCCTTCACCCCCGCGAGCTGCGCGGCGCTCACGGCCCTGCAGAGCTGCCGGTACCCGGTCCGGCTTCGCGCCAGGAGGCGCAACCGCGACCCCCCGGCGAGCTCCACCTCGGTCCCGATAATCGGGTGGATTCCATGTTCCTGCGCCGCCTGGATCAGCTCCACCGCCCCGTACAGGCCGTTGCGATCGCAGAGACCGAGCGCGGCGATCCCGAGCCGGGCAGCGGTCTCGACCATGCGACGGGGTGAGGCCGATCCTTCAAGAAAGGAGTAGTGGGAACGAGCGGCGAGCTCAGCGAAGGGGGCCATCCGTCAGGACGGTCCGGCTTGACAACTACTACATTTTTGTGTAACTATCGCTCGTGTCAGCCCACCGCGACAGCCGGTGCCACCGGCACCCACCGCAGGCCTTCTCCCCTTTCCCGGCCGCCGGTCCCCCTCGACCGGCGGCCACCAGGAGGGGGCGGCGCCCGGCTCAGTCATAGCGGCGTTCCCGATGCCACGCACCCGTCTCCAGATCCCGGAAGAGATCGACGCAGTCCCCGTCCGCGAGCAGACATCGCACGTAGTCGCGACCCACGGGGGTGCGCCACCAGTCGGTCTCCACCCGCCATGTGTTCACCACCTCCGCCACCCGGCCCCACCTCGGCCCGGTCCGGATCGCGACCGGCTGCCCATCCGCGCCGGTCCGCACCTCGATCGTGCCCTCGAGCAGCTCGGTCATCGATCGCTCATCCGGCGGAGGCCACCACGACCGGCGCCTCCCAGGTGAACCGTCGCTCGGGAAGGTCGCCGGGATCGAGCGCGAGCCTGGGCCGGCGCACCGTGGCCGCCCCGAAGCGAGTGCGGAGCCGCTCCGCGGTGGCGGCCACCGCCTCCCGGGCGCCGTCGCCGGGGCGGAGCAGATCGGCCTGCCGTCCGGCGGCCGGGGTCAGCCCGGCCACTCCGACACGCACAGCGGTCACCGGTGCTCGAGGCTGGAGCCGGCCGAGCAGACCGAGCGCAGCCGTCCAGAGCTCGGTCATGTTGCCCGGCGGTGCTGCGGGCACCCCCGAGGTGGCGATCGCCGCCGCCTCCTCGAGCTCGAACGTCACGCTCACCTCCGCGGCGGCAAGGGCCTCCGCGGTGAGCCGGCCGCCGAGGGCGGCGGCGCACTGCCTGGCGCCCCGAAGCAGGGTCTCGAGATCGCCGGTGGCGCCGTCGAGCACCAACCGCTCGCTCCACGATCGCTGCGCGGGCGCCGGCTGGATCCCCGCGCCGTCCTCGCCACGCGCCAGACGGTGCAGCCGGAGCCCGTCCGGCCCGAACTGGCGTTGCAGATCGGCCGGCGCCAGGCTGGCCACCGCGCCCAGGCAATCGAGCCCGAATGCGGCGAGCCGGGCGGTGACGAC
This sequence comes from Candidatus Dormiibacterota bacterium, assembly GCA_963848445.1. Classification (GTDB taxonomy): domain Bacteria; phylum Chloroflexota; class Dormibacteria; order Aeolococcales; family Aeolococcaceae; genus Palsa-851. The sequence goes on along the minus strand of CAWKDT010000012.1, from coordinate 65,971 downwards.
AGGGTCGACGGGGAGGACGTCGAGCGGCAGTGGCGCCAGGAAGAGCGCCTCCTCTCCCGTGCGGACCCGGCGGATCCGGCCGGGATGGCTCGCCCGTGCCGCGAGGCGCGCGACGAATCGTGATCCCGCCACGCCGGCGGCGATCTCCACGTCGAGCACGCCGCGCAGCCCGCGGGCCAGGGCCGACGCCCAGGATGCCTCGTCGGGAAACTCGGCGTGACGGCCGGAGAGATCGCCGAAGGCTTCCTCGTCGCCGGCTTCCACCGTGGGCGAGAGCCGGTGGAGCTCGGCGCAGACGGCGGCACGCAGCCGCGCGGTTCCGGCGGGATCGAGGGGGACGAACACCGCGGCGGGACAGCTCTGCTGAGCCTGACGCAGCGGTTGCCCCACCCGCACCCCGGCCGCCTGGGCCGCCGCTGAGGCAGCGATCACCGGGAGGCGCAACTCGGGAGCACCACCGAGGATCACCGGTTCCCCGCGCAGTTCGGGGTACCGGCGAAGGGCGGCGATCAACCCCAGGTGGGGATGGCGGGCGCAGAGGACACGCATCTCAACCGAGAGCCACATGCGGGGGGCAGGCCCCCCGCAGGCCCCCCATATCCGCAACCAGGGCGACGGCCGGCTGCAGGCTCCCCTCATCCTCATGCGGGGGGCGGGCCCCCCGCAGGCCCCCCTCATCCTGCAGCCGGGGCACGACCACGCTGGGCAGTCCGAGCACCTCGGCGGTGGCATACGGTCGGGGATAGCGGAGCAGCAGCGTGGCCTCGGCGCCGGGCGCGCCGAGCTTGCTCTTGCCGGTCGTGAGCCGGACCCGGAGACCGGACACATCGCCGTTCGCGCGCTGCCAGCCCGCGGAGGCGCAGACGAGCGTGAGCGACGAGGCGTGGCGAAGCGGCGCCGCGACCGGGGCCGGGACGGCGATGACGCAGATCACGCCACGCTTGGCCACCGCCTCGACGAGGGCGGCGAGGGCGTGCTCCCAGAGCGCCGGCCGGGGTTGCTCCCAGCCCAGGGCGATCCCCACCCAGGGCATCCCCGAGGTCACCAGCGTGCGCGCCATGACCAGCCCGCGCTCCCATCGCTCGGGGCCGGGAGCGATCACCAGGCAGGCGGCGAGGTCAGCCCCGAGGTCGGCGAGGAAGCCGGGGTCGAGGGTGCCGGCAAGATCCACGTAGGCGGCGTCGTGCGAGCGGCTGGCCAGCGCGACGAGCGACTGCAGCAGGGTCAGCCTGCCCGAGGGTCCGCGACCGGCGGCCGCGAGGAGGGTGATGCGACCGCGAGGGATCCCACCCGGGGTGAGCACCTCGTCCAGGACCGGGACGGTGGTGGACCACGCGCCGGCTTCCTCCGGCGATCCGCCACGGCGAAGTGCCTGGGGACCGTAGCGGGATCGGAGTGTCGCCAGAGCGGCGGACAGGGAATCGGGCATCGCTCCTCACTGGGGTAAAGCCATCGCCGACTGGGACGGAGAGCAGGAGCGCCGAGGCGGGACCGCCAGTGTAGCGAACGGATGTTCGGTATGCAAGGACGTGCCGGACACCGTGACACCGACCGGCGTCGCACGCGAAATTCGAGCGCCACCGGTGGCCGATCAGGCCTTTGCCGCGCACCTCGCACTGACGATAGCGACGAATGCCGGCGATCGATTCACCGGCTGACGCGGCGCAACATCGGGTGACGGGCTCGTTGAGCTACGTGCAGCTGACACGGTGACGGTCAGGCGGGTCGCCCGTCGAATTGTGAGGCGCGCGACGAACCGAACCTGACGCGTCGACGGACCGAAGAAGTTGACGCGCACATCGGGGCCCGAGCTCGCCTTGACGGTATCCGTCCAATTCTTGGAGACCGCAACCAAGGCGCGTTGAGGAACCGCATCGGCGGTCTGGCGGGATCTTCACGTCCCCACCGGAGTCAACCGGCTTGCCGTGCGGGATGCACCGGCCGAGCCGAGCTTGATCAGCGGACACGAGAGTGGGCCGCCGCCGTGCCGCGGACTTAACCATCCGTTACCGAGCACGTAGGACCGGCTTAACCGTGGCCGTTCCAACGTTTCCGCCGACAACCACGGCCCGGGATCGAGAAGGAGGAGCCATGTCCAGACGACCATTGCTCACGCTTGCGCTGGTGGCGTCGGCCACGGTCGCGAGCGCATCGCTTGCCGGCGTGACCGGCGCAAGCGCAGCGGCAGTTGTGAACAACAGCGCGGCGACGACATCCCCGATCAAGCACGTCGTCGTGCTCTTTCAGGAGAACGTGTCGTTCGACCACTATTTCGGCACCTATCCGAAAGCGACCAACACCGATGGGCAGCCGTTCAAGGCGAAGGCGGGGACGCCGACGGTGAACGGACTCACGCACGCGTTGCTCACCGCCAATCCCAACGGGGTCAACCCACAGCGACTCGGCCCGGCCAACGCACTCACGTGCGATCAGGATCACGACTACACGCCGGAGCAGCAGGCGCTCGACGGCGGGTTGCTGGACAAGTTCCCGCAGTACACCCAGGTCGAGAGTTGCTCGGCGCCGGACACTGCGCCTCCCGGGCTCGTCATGGACTACTACGACGGGAACACGGTGACCGCGCTCTGGAATTACGCGCAACGCTTCGCGATGAGCGACAACGATTTCGACACGACGTTCGGCCCGTCGACCCCGGGTGTGCTCAACCTCGTCTCGGGACAGACCCATGGCGCGGTGCCGGCGGTGCTGTCCGGTGTCACGGACAACGGCACGGACTACGGCGACGCCGATCCGACGTACGACGAGTGCTCGGCGGGGTCGACCATCGCGATGACCGGCACCAATATCGGTAACGAGCTCAGCGCCCAGCACATCACGTGGGGGTGGTTCCAGGGCGGCTTCGCGCCCACCGGCCAGAGCAACGGAACCGTCGTGTGCGGCGCCAGCCACACCAACGTGGGCGGCGCGGTGGTCAGCGATTACAGCGCGCACCATGATCCGTTCCAGTACTACGCGAGCACCGCGAATCCCGCGCATCTCCCTCCCGCGAGCGAGGCCGAGGTCGGGCACAACGGACAGGCGAATCACCAGTACGACCTCAGCCTCTTCTACAAGAGCCTGACGAAGGGCAACCTGCCGGCGGTGAGCTTCGTGAAGGCGCCCAAGTACCAGGACGGCCATGCGGGCTACTCGGATCCGCTTGACGAGCAGACCTACCTGGTCAACACCATCAACGCCATCGAGCACTCCCAGTTCTGGAAGTCCACCGCGATCATCATCACCTACGATGACTCGGACGGCTGGTACGACCAGGTGATGCCGCCCATCGTCAACTCGTCGACGTCCGCCGAGGACGCGCTGAGCGGGACGGGACAGTGCGGCAACGGCCCGATCGCTCGTGGGTTCGAGGACCGCTGCGGCTACGGCATGCGCCTGCCGCTGCTCGTGATCTCGCCGTACGCCCGCGAGAACTCCGTCGACAGCTCGCTCACCGACACGACCTCCATCCTCCGATTCATCGAGGACAACTGGTCGCTCCCGCGCATCGGCGGTGGCTCATTCGACCGGCTCGCCGGCAGCCTGCGCGGCATGTTCAACTTCAATCATCCGATTTCAAGCCGGCTGATTCTCAATCCGGCAACGGGGGAACCCGCGGTCTGATCGCACGCCGCGGTTGAGCCGCCGTCGAGAGCGGGGCGCGTCCGGCGTCCCGCTCTCCTCTTGTTCCGTCTGTCCCGCGGTCTGTCCTCCGACGCTGCAGTGATCGCTCCGATGGTGGTGCGACGCGCCGCCAATGGTCACAATGTCGACGGCTGTCGGGACCTGAGGAGACCACCGATGTGCGCAGGCGACACCCATCCGGGGGACACCGCATTGAGCGCGCCTTTCGGGGAGACGGGGCCGGTGGATCACGTCATTCCGCTGGAGCCGGTCGACGCCGTCCACATCACCACCCTGGTGGACAACACCAGCGACATGCTCCTGGCCGATCAGGGGCCGGCACGCCGGGTCGGATTGGCCACGGGAGCTGCCGATGCCCCGACGCTGCCGGCGGCGTTCCTCGAGAGCGGACGCGCGATCGACAGTCTCCGCGCGGAGCACGGGTTCTCGGCGCTCGTCACCATCATCATCGGAGGCCGTCGACGGCACCTGATCTTCGACACCGGTCTCACTCCCGATGGGATGACCGGGAACATGCGCAGGCTCGGCATCGATCCGCGGGATGCGGAGGTCGTCGTCCTGAGCCACGGACACTTCGACCACACCACCGGACTCGATGGCTTGCTTCGTGCGGTGGGGCGCCCCAATGCCCCCGTGATCATCCATCCTGAGTTCTGGTATCGCAGAAGACTGGCCGTCCCTGGTCGAGAGCCATTCGAGATGCCCACGACGAGCCGCCGAGCCCTCGAGGGTGCGGGCTTCGAGATCGTCGAAGACCGCCGCCCGTCGTTCCTCCTCGATGGCTCGGTCCTCATCACCGGCGAGGTCGACCGGACCACGGCCTTCGAGAGGGGATTCCCGATCCACGAGGCATATAGAGAGGACCGCTGGTCGCCGGACCCGCTCATCCTCGACGACCAGGCGTTGGTCGTGCACGTACGCGGCCGCGGGCTCGTCGTGCTGACCGGATGCGGGCATGCGGGAGTTGTCAACGTCGTGAGGTACGCGCAACGGCTCACGAATGTCGCGCGGGTCCATGCGGTGATCGGAGGCTTCCACCTCAACGGTCCCTTCTTCGAACCGGTGATCGACCCCACCTGTGACGCACTCGCGGCCGTCGCTCCCGACGTCATCGTCCCAGCCCATTGCACGGGCCTCAAGGCGGTTCGGGCTTTCGCCGACCGGTTCCCGAACGCATTCATCCAGAACAGTGTGGGAACCCGCTTCGAGCTTTCGGGGACGAGTTCAGCCTGAGGACGGGGTGACCGCCCCTCAGTTGGAGGTGCTTCCGACCGGCGACGCCGGTGAGCCGGCGACTCCGTGGCGGAGGCCGTCGAACAGGAGTCCCACGAGACGCTCGGAGGCCTCGGAACGCTCCTGGTCGGTCGACATGCAGATCCCGCCGACCGCCCGCAACAGGTCTCCCGCGTTCACGTCGGCGCGGATGGTCCCTGCTGCAGCTCCGGCCTCGAGGAGCTTCGTCGCTGCGTCGGTGGCCCGTCCACGCGTCTGGTCCGAGAAGTTGGGGTTGGTGTTGAGCAGCGGCTTGAGCATCGAGAGCATCCCGCGCTTGGTTGCCACGTGGCGCACGAAGAGGTGCATCCACTCGGCGAGCGCCTGATCGGGGGGCATGGCGTCCAGCAGCTCGTCGGCGCGCTCACTCAGGACGTCGACCTCGTGCCGGTACACCGCCTCGACGAGTGAGTCGCGATTGGGGAAGTGCCGGTACAGCGTGCCGATCCCGACGCCGGCGCTGCGGGCGATGTCCTCGAGTGAGGCGTCCTCACCACGGGCGGCAAAGGCGTCGGTCGCGGCAGCGATCAGGAGATCGCGGTTGCGGACCGCGTCGGCGCGAGGGCGGCGATCAGTGGCAGTGCTCTCATCCACCGCGACGTCACGTGCCATCAGGGGATCACCAAACCTTGAGTTGCAAAACGGAGGGACCCTCCGTATACTACCGGAGGCAGCGTCCGCTTGACCCATCTTACGCCACGGAGGTCCTTCATGCCAACCACCGCCACATTGATCGCCCCGCCCCGCCCCGCGACCCGGCGGCCCGTCCGCCGGGGCCTCGTACTCGGCGTCATCCTTGCCGTCCAGTTGATGGTCGTGCTCGACGCCACGATCGTGAACATCGCCCTGCCCGGGATCGCCTCGGCGCTCCATCTGTCGCCGGCGAATCTCTCCTGGGTCATCACCGCGTACACGCTCGCCTTCGGCGGCTTCCTGCTGCTCGGCGCGCGGGCCGGTGACCTCCTCGGCCGGCGCAGGGTATTCATCGCCGGCATCGCCGTCTTCACCGCCGCGTCGTTCCTCGGTGGCGTCGCTCCATGGAGCGGCTGGCTGCTGGCGGCCCGGGCGCTCCAGGGCGTCGGCGGTGCATTCGCGGCGCCATCGGCGCTCGCGCTGCTGATGACCATGTTTCCCGACGGGCAGGAGCGCGTCCGCGCGATCGGCTGGTACACGGCCGTGTCGATCGGGGGTGGGGCGATCGGCCTCATCCTCGGGGGACTGCTCACCCAGTGGGCCTCCTGGCGCTGGGTGCTGTTCGTCAATGTCCCGATCGGCATCGTGGTCGTCGCGCTGTCGCGCCGCCTGCTGACCGAAACGCCCAGCCGCAACGGGCACTTCGACGTGCGTGGCGCGCTGACCTCGACGATCGGCGTCGCGTCGCTCGCCTATGCCTTCGTGCGCGCTTCCACCTCCGGATGGGGTGACACCCTGACCGTGGCGGCCTTCGTGATCGGCGGCGTGCTGCTCGCGACGTTCGTGCTGCTCGAGCGCCGCGCATCCGAGCCGATCACGCCGCTCGGGCTCTTCGCCGACCGGAGTCGCAGCGCCTCCTACGTCGCGCGCCTCTTCCTCACCGCCGGGATGTTCGGGATGTTCTTCTTCCTCACGCAGTTCCTCCAGGAGGTGCTGCACTACAGCCCGATCGATGCCGGTCTGGCGTTCCTTCCCTTCACGGTGGCACTCTTCCTGATGTCGCAGCTCAGCGCTCGAGGACTTGTCCAGCGGTTCGGCGCGAAGCCGGTGATGGTCGTCGGCTTCTCGGTGTCGACGATCGGGATGCTGCTGCTCACGCAGCTGTCCGCGTCGAGCAATTACGTCTCGCTCCTGGCGCCGTTGATGCTGTTCGGGGCGGGCAACGGGCTGGCCTTCGTGCCGCTGACCTCGACGTCGTTGAGCGGGGTGCGTCAGGAGGACGCGGGTGCCGCCTCGGGGCTTGTCAACGTGATGCAGCAACTCGGCGGCGCGCTGGGACTCGCGGTCCTCGTGTCGGTCTTCGGCACAGCCGCCCGTGGTGCTGCTCTGCAGCCGGCCGCGGCGGCGCAGCGGGCATTCGTCCTCGGAGCCGACCACGCGTTCATCGCGGCGACGGTGTTCGTCAGTGCGACCGTCGCCGTGCTGGTGGTGGCGATTCGCGGACGGCGGGCCGCCGCCCGCGCCGCCTCAGTGCCGGCATGGGTGCGCGACCTGGAGGCGACGCGCGCCTCAGTCGAGGGCTGAATCGATCAGCGACAGGCAGGGATGCGGCGGATCGAATGGTCCGCCCATCCCGGCTCACCGGGCCGTGCGGCGGCGATCGTCGCAGGTCCTCCTGCTCACGACCGCTGAGCCGGTGTCCGGGGTTCACCTGCCGAGAAGAAGCGGCGGAGCTCTTCGGCGATCCGCTCCGGCTTGCCGCTGTTGTCCGCCGCCAGATGGTCGAGGCCGGCGAGCGCCACGAACCTCGCGTGCGGGAGGACGGTGCGCAGTGCATTCAGCGAGGTCTTCAGGTAGGGGGCGCTCCGCGTGCCGCCCAGCAGGAGCACGTCGGCGGGAACGGCGCGGAACCTCTCGATGGTCCCCTCGGTTTCGATGACGAGTTGCGCGTCGTAGTGCATCATCGGCACGAGTTCGCGCAGCGGGACATCGTCGGCCGGCGCGGACGAACCATCGGGCGTGTTGCGCCTGTTCGCCCGCCGCAATGGCCACAGGAGGAGGCGCAGCGCGCGTCCGTGCCGGGACGGCGCCTCCACCGCGCTGGGCCTGTCACCGCTGTCGGTGCCCGCGCTTCCGACTCGTGTCGCGGCGTCCAACATGCGGTCGAGCAGGAATCGCGGCACCAGACGGAGCAGTGGCGGTGCCGTCTCCGTTCCCCTGATCGCCGTCACCATCGCTGATCCAAGCCTGCCTTCTGCCATCTCCCGGTCGTAGCGATGCAACCAGTCGATCGGCGTGGAATGGTTGATCGAGAGCGGCGGTTCGTACAGCGCCGCCTTCCGTACCGCCGGCAATGTCAAGGCGGCCCGCAGCGCGATGATCGCGCCGGAGCTCAGGCCGAAGACGTTGTGGGACCCGCTCATCGCGAGCAGCGCCTCGACGTCCTCACATTCCGACGTGAGGCTGTAGTGGTCGCCCGGTGGCCCGCTCCGTCCGCGACCGCGACGGTCCGGCACATAGACGGTGAAGGCGTCCGACAGCGCCTCGGCGAGACGCGTGAAGTTCTGCGCAGCCTGCCCGGCGCCGTGAATCGCGATGATCCCCGGCCCGCGGCCGAACTGGCGGTAGCCGATCGGGGTGCCGTCCCGAGAAACGACGGAGCCGGTCGTGTACGTCCGAGCACTTGCATGAGACGGTCATTCGGAGTCCGAAGTGTGCGCCACGATCGTCCTCGGCCTCTGCTCCCCTCTCGGTCATGCCGATTCGGGGCGACGTCCACAGGTCAAAGGTCACCATCGCAACCACCCCGGCGAGGATCACCGAGGACGTGACGCCCTCGAGGGTGAACCAATCGGTCGACACCAGCTCCCCCAGCTTCGACAGGAGCACGTCGACGGTGAGCAACACCGGCACGAGGGCGCGCCAGTTCAGCGCACTGCCCGGACGGGCCAGCCACCACACGACCCCGAAGATGTACGGCTCCACCAGGTAATAGTCGAAGACCGTCTTGGCGAACAGCGGGAAGCAGGCAGCGGTCAGCGTCAGGAGTCCGAAAAGTCCGGCGGGCGTGAACGCCACGCTGATGCGCCGGCGGAGCGTGATCGCGGTGAGCGCGATGCCCGCCGCCGCGGCGATGACGACGTCGCCGTATTGCGCCACGCCGGCCAGCGCCGTCTGACGCGCGATGAACCAGAATGATCCACCGGCAATCGGCAGAGATCCGCGGTAGTTGACCAACGAGTACATCACCGCGGGTCCGTCGGCGATCAGGAACGGCGCGATGCCGATGGCGACGGTGACGCCGCACGCGGCGATGGTCGCGGCTGACCGGCGTGACGAGCGGCGGGCAAGGGGCACCAACGCCAAGGGAATGACGGAGTACGCGGCGATCGTGCGTGTGAGGACCGCGGCACCGGCGGCAACGCCCGCGGACGCCGATCGGCCGCCGAGCGCCCAGCCCGCCCCGAGCAGCACCAGGCAGAGTTCGATGGGCTGCTCAGTGTGCCCGTAGTCGATGACGCCGACCCAGAGCGCGGGTGCGAGGAGGACGGTGCACGCTGTCGCCAGCCGCCACTCGACCACGCCACGACCCCGGCCGATCATGCGAACCACCTGATAGGCGAGGAGCATCACGAAGAGCGACACCACGGCTCCCGCGAGGGCGGACCGGGCGCCGATGTTCCCTGCCCATCCCAGCGCGTTCGCGAGAGCCACCACCGGAATCAGGGGGACGAGGCCGAGGGGACCGTTGTCATCGTGCCCGTGCGCGCTGTAGATCAGCAGCGGATGACCGTGCACGACCGTCTCGGCGGACGGCCAGAAGAAGAGATCCAGGTCCGACGGCGTGGTCTTCAACACCAGGGAGATCACGACCCACGCCGCGACGTACACCACAACCAGGGTCGCGATGACCGCTCGCTTGCCGCGGAGAGTCGCTACATGGTGGATAAGCCCGGAGCCTAGCCGATCACGACCGACGTGGCGACCAGGACATTGACCTTCCCGGCCGTTGCGCACATAACAGTCCGATCACACGGGAGGACATCGGCCATGGACCAATCGGAGCAGCGTTGGTTGACCCGCGGGGTGGCGGGGGTGAGCTCGGCGAGCTTCTTCTCCGACACCGGGCATGAGATCACCACCGCGCTGCTGCCGTCGTTCTTCACCGCAACGCTGCACGCCTCGGCCGGAGCCCTCGGTCTCGTCGAGGGCATCAGTGACAGCCTCATGGGGCTCGCCAAGCTCGGGACCGGGCCCCTTGCCAACCAGCCGCACCGGCGAGGCCGGCTCGCGAGCGGCGGCTACCTGGGCACCGCCATCGCCACCGGGCTCATCGGAGTCACCGCCGCGGTGTGGCAGGTCGGAATCCTTCGCGCGCTCGCATGGATCTCGCGAGGCGTCCGGTCCCCGGCGCGCGACGGCATCCTGGCGTCGGCCGCGCCTCGAGCGGCATACGGCCGCGCGTTCGGCCTCGAGCGAGCGGGCGACAATCTCGGAGCGGTCGCCGGCCCACTGCTCGCAGCCGGTCTGGTCACCTGGATCGGCATCCGTCCGGCACTCTATCTGGCTGCCGTTCCGGGCCTGTTCGCCGTCGTCGCGATCACGGTTGCAGCGCGCGCGGCGCAACGGAATGTGCCGGCGGCACGACGTGCGGTACGGATCGAGTTCGGACGGCTTCGCCGGGCCGGGTTGCTGCGCCCGATGGCACCGGTGGCAGCCTTCGAGCTGGGCAACGTCGCAACGACTCTCCTGATCCTCAGGGCAACGCAGCAACTCCAGTCGGGTGGCATCTCGCTCACTGCCGCAGCGGCGCTCGCGATCGTGATCTACGCGGCACACAATGCGTTCGGGGCAGTGGTCGCAGCCGCCGGGGGACATTGGATCGATCACTCCGGACCACGTGTCGTGTTCGCCACCGCGGCGGCGCTCTACATCGTCGCGTACGTCGGATTCGCGCTGCCAGGGCAGGGCTGGCCGATTTTGCTGATCGCGTTCATGCTGGCCGGGAGCGGCATCGGGCTCGCGGAGACCGCTGAATCGACGCTGGTGGCACGTGCCCTGCCCGACGAGCTGAGGGGAAGCGGCTTCGGCCTGCTCGGCGGTGTCCAGGCCGCAGGCGATTTCGCCTCGTCAGCCGTCGTCGGCCTCCTCTATGCGGCGCTGTCACCCGTGGTCGGGTTCGCGTACGCGGCGGGGTGGATGGTGGTGGCGCTGCTGGGATCTGCCGGACTCCGGGTACTCCCGGGCGACCCCACATGAACCGAGGAGCAGGCGCCGGCGCTCCGTCGCCTGGAGCCTCGTTTGCGATCCCGCTATCGGATGAGCAGGACGATCACGAAGACGACGAAGAGATAGAGCACGTAGACGCTGAGGCTGCCGCCCTGCACCAGCGCAAACCGCCCTGAGACCCAGCGCGCCGCGCGCACCACCGGCCCGTAGATGTACGTCTCGACGGGTTCGACGACGCGATGGGTGTAGCGGATGCCGCGAATGAAGAACGGCGCCTGCTGATAGTCGGCCTCCACCTCGCGCTGGGATCGGTAGACGCCCCCGAAGATCGAGCGAAACGGATTGGTGAACGCGGTCGCCGTGTACTGCATGGTGGGCGTCCGCTGCGACACCGCACCGGCCCATACCGGGGACTCGCGACGCCCAGGCTTGCACAGAAGGCGCAGTGCTCCGGCGGTCAGGAGGATCACGAACGCGAACGAAAGGAACACGTACGTCGGAGAGATGAAGGCGAAGTTGAGGCTCGTGGGGACGAGCACGAGGCCGTTCACCGGGAGGATCTGGCTGAGGAACGAGCCGCCCAGCTGCACCACCGGTGCGAACTGACCGGGATGGGTGAAGATCGGCGGGAGGACCGCATCGAGGAGCCCGTGCGCTCCGCTCGCGCTCTGCGCGGCGGCGGCTGCGGCACCGATCCCGAGTGGCGGCAGCAGCGCCATCACCACCGCCGCGACGATCGGGATCGCCATCCCCACGACCATGGCGCGCGGCACCTCGCGCGCCCGCTCCGCGAACTGCGTGCGCGGCGCACCGAGGAACGCGCCCCCGACGATGCGGATGTAGGTCGTCACCGCAAGCGCAAAGGTGAGCGTCAACAGGGCACCCGCCGCCGCGAGGTACACCCGATCACCCGGATTCGCGAGATCGTGAGCCCTGATCAGCGTCTGCAGGCCGAGCCACTCGCTCTGGAAGCCGTTCATCGGCGGAATCCCGGCGAGACCCATCGCGCCGATGAAGAAGAGCGGCGTCGTCCACCGCATGCGCTTGGCCAATCCTCCCAGCTGATCCATGTCGCGGGTCCCGGTCGCGACGTCGACAGAACCCGCCCCCAGGAAGAGCGCGCCCTTGAGCAGGGAGTGATACAGGGCGTGCAAGCAGACCACCAGGAGCGCCAGGCCCGCGATGAGCGTCTGCCCGGACGCGGCGAAGACGAGCGCGACACCGAGCATGGCGATCATGAACCCGAGGTTCTCGATGGTGCTGTATGCGAGCGCCCGCTTGATGTCCGACGCGAGCAGCGAGAAGAGGATTCCGTAGGCGGCGGTGACCACGCCCGCGGCGATCGCGACGTAGCCCCACCACGCTTGCGCCGGGCCCAGGAGCACCGTCGCTGAAAGGACGAGCCCGTAGATCGCCATCTTCACCACCACCGCCGAGAGCAGCGCCGAGACGTGCGATGGCGCCGCCGGGTGCGCCTCCGGCAGCCATCCCTGCAGCGGGACGAGCCCCGCCTTGGCGCCGAAGCCCACGAAGAACAGGACGAACGCGGTGCCTGCCGTCGCCGCGTTCAGGTGGTGGGCTGCCAGCGTGGAGAAGTCCACTCCCGGGGCCAGCGCACCGATGAGCGCAAAGGCGACCGCCATCCCCACGAAGCCCACCTCGCTGAGCGCGAGCATGAGGAATGCGGCCTGCGGACGTCCCGGATGATCGAACTCGACGGTGACGAGCACATATGTGAGGATCGACATCGCCTCCCAGGCGAGCAGCAGCGTGAGCGCCGTGCCCGCGGCGACCACCACGCTCATGGCGATGAAGGTGAGGTTCAGCAGCGCCAGGCTAGCCGCCTGCCTGGTTCGGCCTCCGAGACGCGCCGTATACGCGGCGCTGTACACGAAGATGCCGATGCCCACGAGCCCGATGATGAGCAGGAACACTCCGGCAAGCGGCGTGGACCGCAGCTCGAACGCGCCGATGGGGGTGCTCACCGGCAGCGTGCCCGTCTGGCTCGCACCGGTGAGCCAGACCCCGGCGGCAGACGCGAGCACGGCGCATCCGACGGCGCCTGCGGCCGTGGAGATGTACGTGCACCACGGCAGCCGCACGACCGCGATCGCGCCGAGCACGCCGGCGACGAGACACAGCAGGCCGGTGATGAGCAGGCTAAGCGCCATGACCACCTCCACGGATGCTCGAGCGCTCTTCGGCGCGGCCGACCGCGAGCAGGAGACCGTGCAGCAGGGCAAGCGGCGTCGGCGGGCATCCTGGGACGTAGACGTCGACGGGGAGCATCCGGTCGAGCGGTCCGCGGACCATGAGGCTGCCCTCGAACGCTCCGCCGCCGATGGCGCACACGCCGGCGGCGATGACCAGCTTCGGACTGGGCATCGCGTCGTACGTATCCCGCAGCGGCTGCTCCATCTGCCGCGTCACGACCCCGGTGACCAGGAGCACGTCCGCGTGGCGCGGCGTCGGCGTGAAGAAGACACCGAGCCGGTGGAGGTCGTAGTGGGGGCTGCCGAGCATCTGCAGCTCGGACTCGCATCCGTTGCACGACCCGGCGTCGACATGCCGGATGTGCAGGGACCGGCGGAAGAGCCTGTGGGCTCGTCGATCGAGCTCGGCGGCCATCGCCGCCTCATCGACGGAGGTGGCGGACCCGGGTGCCCAGAGCCCCGTGACCACCAGGGCGTCTCGTGAGCGCACCGCCACCGCGGGGTCCTGGCGGTACGAGAACGCCGCGGGGAAGGCCCGCACGCACCGGCCGCACATGACACATTGCCCGGCGTCGAACGTGACGCTGCCGCGCTCACCGTCACCCGTCGCGATGATGGCGTTCGTCGGACAGAGCTCGGCTGCCTCGGACGCTTCGGCGGCGGACAGCGCGGTGACGTCGACGGTCAGCCCGGACGGCGCGCCTGCTGCTTCCGGATCGGGCCGCGACGGATAGTGCGTGGTGCGGATCCCCGTGGTGACGCCCGTTGCGATCCAGCGGCTCATCGATCGAACTCCGCAATCGACAGGCCGAAGCTCGCCTCGATGACCGGGTAGTCCGTGAGGTTGTTGCCGCTCGCACAGGCTTCCGCATACGGATGCCAGTTGACGAATGCCGGCGGGCGCGCGCGCCACCTCGCGATGCGGCCGTCGTCGGTGACTTCGACCCAGTGCAGCGTCTCGCCGCCGGCGCCCTCGCTCCATCCCAACGCCTCTCCGGACACGAGTGCTGAGCTCGGCGACTGCGCCGTCGATGGCGGCCACGTATCGAGCACCTGCTCGGTGATGCGCAGCGACTGGTGGATCTCGGAGAGACGGATGGTGAGCCGAGCCAGCGCGTCACCCTGTGACGTGACCGGAACGTCGAAGGTCACGTCGCCATATGCCGCGTACGGATGGTCACGGCGGCAGTCCCGATCTGCACCGGTCGAGCGTCCAATCGGTCCCACCAGGTTGTGCGGGGCCGCGTACTGGGCTGTGAGCACCGCGGTCGTCTCGAGGCGGTCGACGAAGGTCGCGGTGTCCTCGAGCAGCCGCTCCAAATGCGCGCTGCGCCGGCGCCAATCCCCGAGCTGCCGCTGCAGCGCGCGCAACGCCGAGACCTCGAGCGGCGCGCTCAAACCGCCCACCGCGAGGATCCCGCGCAGATACCGGTGCCGCGTCAATTCGGCGCAGTGCCGCAATACTTCCTCCTTGAGCGAGGCGTACTGGGCCCCGGCAACCATCAGTCCGGTCGCGTCCGCAAGGCGTCCGATGTCGCCGTAGTGGTTGTGGAGCCGTTCCATCTCGTTCAACAGGGTTCGCGCCGCGTGCGATTGCTCGCCGACATCGACGGCCGCCGCCCGTTCCACCGCCTGGACGAAGGCGAGACCGTTGGAGAACGCCGAGACGCCGGCCAACCGCTCTGCGAGCATCAACCCCTGATCGACGGTTCGCCCCTCGGCGAGGCGCTCGATGGCGCGAAGCTTGAACCCGAGCAGCTGGCTCACCGCGACGAGATCCTCACCACCGCTGTTGAAGAGAAACTCGCCCGATTCCTGTGGCCCGCTTCGCACCGGCCCCAAGGGCAGCTGGAACACCCCCTGTCCATGGACGATCGGGACGGGACTCGGCGCACCGAGCCCTATCCCAAGCCGCTCGTCGATGGCCGCGCGCATCGGTGGCTGATCCCTGGGCCAGTCATGCAGGCGGAGTTGTGCCAGGGCGGGATGGCCGACGGGCATCAGGCCGTGCATCTCGTGGATCTCGCGCTCATACCAGCTCGCGACGTGCGTCGACGGTGTCAGTGACGTGAACGCGTCGCCCCGCAGGTGCGTGCGGAGCACGAGCCAGTCGGGGTCGCCGGTGACCTCGAAGACGGCGGTGAGCGACGGTGGTCCGACCCCGGTCACCGCGAACAGATCGCTGAGCAGCGCACCGGCGGCCAGCGAGGTGACGCGCGCCTCGAAGTCGTCGGGATCGCACTCGGCACGAAGCTCGTTCGCCACGCCGGCATCGATCGACAGGCCGCTGCTCTCTGCCAGCGTGCGCAGTGGGGTCATCACTTCATCACCGCGGCGGCGTTGTGGAGCAGCTGGTTCAGCGGAGTGGGAACCCAGATGCCGATCACGAGCACCGCGCCCAGCAATGCGAACGCGGGAAGCAGCGTTATGGGACTCAGCTCCGCCCCGGCAACCGCTTCACTGGCGCCGGCGTTGCCGAACGTCATGCGGTGGAACGGCGCCACCAGCGGGATGAACCCGAGCAGGAGCAATGATGCGACGACCGCGCCCACGGCCCAGAGATGGCCGGCGAAGGCGCCCGCGATGATCGAGAACTCCGAGATGAACAGTCCGAAGGGCGGTGCCCCGGCGATGGCGAGCGCGCCACCGATCAGCAGCAGCGCCGTCCAGGGCATGACCCGCACCACGCCTCGTATCTCCGGGATCGTCGTGCTGCGGAACCGCAGCAGGAGGTTGCCGCTCGCAAAGAACATCAGGCACTTGGTGAACCCGTGCGTCACCACGAGGAGCAGGGCGCCGATCAGCGCAAGCGGTGTTCCGATCCCCACGCCCACCGAGATCAGTCCCATCTGCTCAACCGAGGAGTACGCGAGCAGGCGCTTGAAGTTGCGCTGGCTGATGAGGAACGCGATGGCGACGACCATGGACAGGATGCCGAAGACCAGCAGGGCGGTGCGGAGCGCCGTGGCCCCCGCAGCGGGTGCCGCCAGCGTGTACACCCGGAAGATGCCCAGGAGCGCGCAGTTCAGCTCGGCGCCGGACAGCATCGCGCAGACTGGAGAGGGCGCCTGACTGTGAGCATCGGGCAGCCAGGTGTGCATCGGGGCCAGCCCCGCCTTGGTCCCGAACCCGACGAGGACGAGCAGGAATGCGGTCGCCGCGAGAGTCGGGGACAGATGTGGGGCTGCGGCGGCGACCACCGGGATCGAGAAGTCGAAGGAGGTGCCGAGCGCTCCCACGCCGGACTGGTAGAGCAGGAGCATCCCCAGGAGCGCGATGAGGCTGCCGGCGACCGTGAGCACGATGTACTTCCATGCGGCCTCGAGCGGTTCGTGGGAACCGTAGAAGTCGACGAGGGGAGCCGACGCCAGGGTCGTGGCGCTGATCGCGGTCCACATCAGCCCGAGGTTGCCCGATATCGTGACGAGCAGCATGGCGAAGACGAAGAGGTGGAAGAGGAAGAAGTACTTGCGCAGCTCCGAGTGCTTCACCACGCGCTCGCGGAGCTCATGTCGCAGATAGCCGGCGGAGTACACGGCGGCGAGCACGCACACCACCGCGATGACGAGCATGACGACTCCCGAAAGACTGTCAAGGTACAGCCAGTTCGCGAAGGCTTCGACATGTCCCACCTGCAGCGTGCGAGCGATGAGAGTCAGCGCGACGCCGAAGGTTGCGACCTGCAACGTCACCCCCACCCACATCTGGTACCGCGGAGCGGAGACGAGGCTGAGCAGCGCGGCGAGCAGTGGCAGCGCCACCACCGCAACGAGCAGGCTCGCGTCGATCATCCGCGGAGCCTCGACAGCTCGGACGTGTCCGTGGTGGCCACGGTCTCGTGCATCCGCGCGATGAGGAATCCCATGACCACTGCTCCGATCAGCACGTCGAGGAACAGCGCGAACTCGATGAGCAGTCCCAGCCCCGGGCTGACCACCAACCCGACGAGCAGGAGGCCGTTCTCGGCGGCGAGGAGACCCGCAAGCTGGAGTACCGCGTCACGTCTCGCCATGGTGGTGAACAGGCCCACCAGGATCACCGCGATCGCCAGCCCGAGCACCGGTTCCGAGAGCAGGTCGGTGTGGATCGGAAGGCGGGATGCGGCGATGAAGCCGACGAGCGACAGCCCCGCACCGATGAGCAGGGCCGTCGGAAATCCGACGTAGTACGCGGTCTCACGTCGCCGGTGCGACGTGCCGCGGACCTGGATCTTGATGACCGCGGGGATGACGGCGCCCTTGATGGCGATGGTGACCAGCCCCAGCGCGAGCAGGTGAGCGAGATGCGATCCGGCGAACAGCGCGATGGCGAGCCCACCGAGCAGGATCGACTGCGCCGCATAGCCGTTGACCGCGGCGCGCACCTGGCGTGCGATGAGCAACCAGAAGGTGGCGATCAGGATCAGCGTGCTGAGCACGGCCACCGCCAGCTCCATCAGCGTCCCAGGCTGTACAGCACGACGGCGAGGAACGAGAGCACGAACGTGCCGCCGAGATACTCGGGCACCCGCAGGATGCGGATCTTGGCGAGGGCGGATTCCACCCCGACGATCAGCAGCGCCGCGCAGAGCATCTTGAGCGCGAGCGTGGCGATCGCGATCGCGAACGCGGGCACGGTCACCTGCGTGGCGAGACCGACCGGGACGATGAGCACGTTCAACCAGACGATCAGCAGGACGAACAGCTTCATCCAGCCACCCCATTCCATCAGTGCCTGGTCGGGTCCCGAGTACTCGAAGAGCCTCGAGGACTCGATCATCGACAGCTCCTGCGATGTGCTCGGATTGTCGATCGGGATGCGGCCGGCCTCCGCCACGACAACCATGAAGAAGGCGACCGCGATCAGCGCATGACTTGGCGAGATCAGCGCGGACGTTGTGTACAGGATGTTGTTCGCAACAAAGGGGACGGTTCCACCCGAGATGAACCCGACCGCGAAGAAGATGAGGATCAGCGTCGGCTCCGCGAGCGATGACACCAGGCGGGAGCGGCTTGCACCGAGCCCGCCGTATGCGCTGGCGCTGTCCATTGCCGCGAGGTTGGTGAAGTAGCCGCCGATGCCGATGACGAAGCCGCTGCCGACCATGTCGGCCATGAACGCCCAGCTGAGCGGCGCGGCGGTGAGCACAGGGATCAACATCGCGAAGGCAATCGGGGCTGCGAACGCCACGTACGGTGCGGACCGGAACACCCACGACGCATCCGGGCTCGCCGACCGCTCCTTCCCGAGAAGCTTGCGCAGATCGAAGTACGGCTGCAGCAGCGATGGTCCGCGGCGCGACTGGATCTTCGCCTTGAGGTTGTCGATGATGCCCTTGAGGAGCGGCGCGAGGAGGAGGACGGTGGCCACCGCGACGCACTGACCGAGTGCGTCGGCTATCACTCCGTGCGTCCTCTGGCGAGGGCTGTTGCGGGCACCCCAACCTCCATGCAGATGGTGGTCAGGGACTATTAGCTCGGCCTGAGCGCTTCCAGCACCCGGGGGTGCTGTGGCGAGCCCCATCGCCAGCGACGGACTGTATCACGCATGTCACTCGGTGCCGGCCTTGCCGGCGCGTCGGCCCCGTCGGCGTCTGAGACCGCCTTCCCCGTAGACTCGCGACCGAGCGAGCCAACCGGGCCAGGAGGACCTGCGTGCGCGTTGCGGTGACCGGCGGAACCGGGTTTGTGGGCATCCACACCGTGCGCGCGCTGAAGAACGCCGGCCACGAGGTGGTGGTCGTCGCCCGGGGCACATCCCGGCGGCCGCAGGGCGAACGGGTCACCTTCGTCCGCGCCGATCTCACCGATTCGCCGAAGCTCGCCGGCACGTTCGCGGGCTGCGACGCGGTGGTCCATCTCGTCGCGGTCATCAATGAACGCGGCCGCCAGACCTTCGACCGCGTCAACCGGCAGGGCACCGAGCGAGTCGTGGCCGCCGCGAAGGAGGCCGGGGTCGGCCACCTCGTCCACCAGAGCGCGCTCGGCGCCGATCCCGACCCTCGTTACCCCTACCTGCTCAGCAAGTGGTCGGGTGAGCAGTCCGTGCGCGCAAGCGGCGTGCCCTACACCGCACTCCGGCCTGGCCTCATCTTCGGGCCCGGCGACGGCTTCTTCACGCTGCTGACGAGGCTCATGCGGATCAACCCGGTGATCCCCATCGCGGGCAACGGCCGGACGCTCTTCCAGCCGATCTCGATCGGCGACGTCACGCAGTGCATCACGCTCGCCCTGGAACGGGGACCCTCATCGCGCGTCCACGAGCTCGGCGGGCCCGATCAGATGACGTATGAGGAGATCATCCTCACGATCAAGGCGACGCTCGGTCTCCATCGCAAGATCGCACACGTGCCGGTGCCGATGATGATGCCGCTCGCCTTCATGATGGAGAAGGTCCTCAAGAAGCCGCCCGTCACGCGCGACCAGTTGCGCATGCTCGCGCGCAACAACGTCACCCGCACCAACTCGGTCCGGGTCGCGTTCGGCTTCGACGCGGAGCCCTTCGCGGACAACTGCGATTACCTCCACGACTACTGATCCGGGCACGCACATGAGCATCGAGGAGCGCCTGACCGAGCTCGGCATCGTGATCCCGGAAGCCACGCCGCCGGTCGCCAACTACGTCAGCGCGCGCCGTTCGGGCAACCTGGTGTACGTCTCCGGGCACATCGGCAAGCGGGACGGCGCGGTCGTGGCGGGGAAGGTCGGTGACACGGTCGACACCGAGACCGCGTACGCCGTCGCACGTCAGACGGCCATCGATATCCTCGGCAGCGCGCGCGCCCTGCTCGGTTCGCTCGACGATCTCGCCGTCGTCAGGATCACCGGCTACGTGAGCAGCGCTCCCGGGTTCAACAACCAGCCCGCCGTGGTCAACGGCGCCTCGGACCTCCTCACGGAGGTGTTCGGACCCGAGCGCGGGCGGCACGCCAGGAGTGCGATCGGCGTGGCCGAGCTGCCGCTGGGCGCCGCGGTCGAGATCGAGGCGATCTTCGAGATCGTCTGACCCTCGGGGCTCCGGACCCAACCGCTACGCTCGACCGGTCACCGGTCACAGGAGTTCCTCGCATGCCCGAGATGCTCGCCAGCTACGTCGCCGGAACCTGGTACACGGCGCCCGACGAAGGGGCCGTCCTCGCCGACGCCGCGACCGGCGATGCGGTCGCTCGAATCTCGAGCACCGGCCTCGACACGCGGGCGATGGTCGACCACGCGCGAAGAGTTGGTGGCCCCGCGCTGCGCGCGATGACGTTCCAGACGAGGGCCGCGGCGCTCAAGGACCTCGCGACGCACCTCGACGGCAACAAGGCCGCCTATCACGAGCTGTCGCTCGCGACCGGCGCGACCAGACGGGACGCGACCGGCGACATCGAGGGCGGCATCGGGACCACCTTTGTCTTCAGCAGCCGAGCACGCCGCGAACTTCCCGACGGCAACCTGCTCGTCGACGGTGACGTCGAGCCGATCGGCAAGGGAGGCACGTTCGCCGGCCGCCACGTCTACACGCCGCTGCCCGGTGTCGCCGTGCAGATCAACGCGTTCAACTTCCCGGTCTGGGGGATGCTCGAGAAGCTCGCCCCCGCGGTGCTGGCGGGCGTGCCGTCCATCGTCAAGCCCGCGAGTCAGACCGCGTACCTCACGGCCGCGGTGGTCCGCGACATCATCGAATCGGGCGCGCTCCCCGAGGGGTCGATCCAGCTGGTCAGCGGCGGCCTCGGCGACCTCCTGGCCCTGCTTGGCGGCGAGGATTTCATCACCTTCACCGGCAGCGCGCACACCGCGTCGCTGCTGCGCGCCGGCGATGCGATCACCAACCGGGCAACGCGATTCAACGCCGAGACCGACTCGCTCAACTGCTCGATCCTCGGCATCGACGCGGTCCCGGGGACAAGGGAATTCGACCTCTACGTCCGAGAGGTCGCGCGCGAGATCACCACGAAGGCGGGCCAGCGCTGCACCGCGATCCGCCGCGCGCTCGTTCCCGAGAGCGCCATCGACGACGTCATCTCCGCGCTGCGCGCACGTCTCGACAAGGTGGTGGTCGGCAACCCGCGCAACGACACGGTGACCATGGGCGCGCTGGTCGGCCTGCACCAGCGCGACGAGGTGCGCGAGGCCGTCGGTTCGCTGCGCCGCTCGTCAAGCGTCGTCCATGGCGACCCGATGTCGGTCGATCCGGTCGACGCCGATCCCCAGCGCGGGGCCTTCATGGCACCGGTGGTCCTGCTGTCCGCTGACGAGTCCGCGCCGGAACCCCACGACGTCGAGGCCTTCGGACCCGTGACCACGCTCATCCCGTATCGCACTCCCGCGGACGCCGGAGCCATCGCCGCGCGCGGGAGGGGCAGCCTCGTCGGCTCGATCGTGTCGTACGACCCCGCCTTCATCCGCGACGTGGTCACGATGACCGCACCGCACCACGGGCGTCTGCTCATCCTCGACCGTGACTGCGCGGACGAGTCGACGGGCCATGGGACGCCGATGCCGCAGCTCGTGCACGGCGGGCCCGGGCGCGCCGGCGGCGGCGAGGAGCTCGGCGGCATGCGCGCCGTCAAGCACTTCATGCAGCGCACCGCGCTCCAGGGTTCGCCGGCGGTCATCGCGAGTTTGACGGGCTCGTGACGGCGGCCGTAGACTGCGCCAGCCCACCCAGCGACCCACCGGTTGCGGCGGGCCCGAGGTACCTGTGAGTGGATCGGTTTCTCCTCTATCGCACGTATGACGAGCTGGAGGTCGGCCAGACACAGCGCACCCGCGGACGCACCATCACCGAGACGGACATCGTCAACTGGTGCTCGCTGACCGGCGACTGGTTCTATCCCCATATCGACAGGGTGGCGGCCGAGCGCTCGATGTTTGGCCGGCGCGTCGCGCCGGGGATCATGGTCTTCGCCCTCGGGACGGGGCTCGGCGTCCCCGCGGATGCGACGACCATCCTCGCCAACTACGGCACCGACCGGCTCCGCTACACGGCGCCGACGTGGATCGACGACACCATCTACCTCGACATCGAGGTGCTCGAGAAGTCGGACCGCGACGAGCGGTCGGGGCTCGTGTCGTACCGGTGGGACATCCTCAATCAGAACGGCGTGACCGTCTGCGCGAGCCAGCTCAAGATCCTCACCGCCAGGGAGCGCACTCCATATGCCGGAATCTGAGAGCGAGCGCACCGTCCTGTTGACCATCGCGGACGGTGTCGCGGAGCTGGTCCTCAACCGTCCCGACAAGCTGAACGCGATGAACGGCGCGATGGTGCGAGAGCTTGCCGACGGTCTGGATGCGGTTGAGTCCGGCGGCGCGCGGGCCCTCCTCGTCCGCGGTGAGGGACGCGCGTTCTGCAGCGGTCGCGACCTCGCCGGCGCCGACCCCCTCCACGAGGATGGCGAGGCGATCCTCCGCGACGTCTTCAACCCCCTGATCGAGCGGATGGCCGGTCTCGCCGTGCCGACGATCGCGGCCGCGCACGGCGCATGCCTCGGTACCGGCCTCGGCCTCGCGCTTGCGTGCGACATCGTCTACGCCGCCGACGACGCGCGCATCGGATCGCCGTTCGCGCGGATCGGCGCGGTGCTCGACAGCGGCGCCCATGCGGCGTTCGTGTCGCGAATGGGACCGCACCGCGCGCTCGAGCTCATCTACACCGGCCGGTTGCTCTCGGGGCGCGAGGCGGCGGAGTGGGGACTCGTCAACCGCAGCGTCGCGGGCGGCGATCTCGTCCGGCGGACGCGCGAGCTGGCGACGTCGATCGCCCGCGGGCCCACCGCCGCATTCCTCGAGTCCAAGCGGATCGTGCGCACCATCGCCGGCAGCGGCGCATCGTTCGTCGAGGTGCTCGCCGCCGAGGCCGCGGCGCAGGGACGTGCCTCGCGCACGCACGACTACCAGGACGGCATCTCGGCGTTCCAGGAAAAGCGCAAACCATCGTTCACCGGCCGGTGACCGCGCTCGAGTGACGGACTTCGCCGCGGCGTTCCCGAGCCTCCAGTTCGACCGCCCCGAGGACGGGATCCTGGTTATCACGATGCAGGCCGAAGGACGGCTCAATGCCGCCGACGCCGCGATGCACCGCGACCTCGCCGACGTGTGGCGCGCGGTCGACACCGATGCCGAGACCCGCGCGGTGATCATCCGCGGCGCGGGAGGGTCGTTCTCCTCGGGCGGCGACTTCAGCTTGATCGAGGAGATCATCGGGGACTTCGCCGCGCGCGCACGCGTCCTCCGTGAGGCGCGAGATCTGGTCTACAACGTCATCAACTGCAGGCGCCCGATCATCTCCGCGATGGACGGCGTCGCGGTCGGCGCCGGGCTCGTCGTCGGGCTCCTCGCCGACGTGTCGATCGCCGCTCGTTCGGTGCGCATCATCGACGGCCACACCCGCATCGGTGTCACCGCCGGTGATCACGCGGCGATCATCTGGCCGCTGCTCTGCGGCATGGCCAAGGCCAAGTACCACCTCCTCACGTGCGAGCCGGTCAGCGGCGAGGAGGCGGAGCGCATCGGGCTGGTCTCGCTCTGCGTCCCCGACGACGAGGTCCACACCCGCGCGCTCGAGGTTGCCCGCCGCCTCGCGGCCGGATCGGAGACCGCGATCAGCTGGACCAAGTACGCGCTGAACAGCTGGCTGCGCGCCGCCGGTCCCATCTTCGACACCTCGCTCGCGCTCGAGTTCCTCGGCTTCACCGGCCCGGACGCCACCGAGGGGGTGTCCGCGCGGCGGGAGCGCCGCACCCCGGATTTCGGCCCCGGCAGGACGCAGGGGTAGGATCGATGGACGTGAGCACGGAAGCGGCATCACTGTCGAGCGAGACGCCGCCGGACGAACGGCGCCTCGTCGCCTCCTGGCAGGACGTGGCCGCCGAGGGCACCCTGGGCGAATCGACCTCCCACGACCTTGCCCTGAGCAGCGATCAGCTGCGCAGCCTCTACCGGCTCATGGCGACCGGCCGGCGGGTCGACCGCCAGGCGATCAACCTCACCCGCCAGGGAGCGCTCGGGGTCTTCGCGTCGAGCCTGGGGCAGGAGGCAGCGCAGGTCGGGGCGGTGTTCGCGCTCGAGGCCGAGGACTGGCTCTTCCCCACCTATCGCGACACGGTGGGAACGTTCGCGCGCGGCGTCGACATCGTCGAGTTGCTCGCGCTTTTCCAGGGCAGCTGGCACTGCGGGTACGACCCGATGCGCTATCGCGTCGCGCCGCAGACGACGCCGCTCGCCACCCAGGCGCTGCACGCCGTGGGCCTCGCGATGGCCGCCCGGATCAAGCACGACCCGATCGTCGCGCTCACCTTCTTCGGTGATGGCGCCGCGAGCGAGGGTGACACGCACGAAGCGCTCAACATGGCGTCGGTCTTCGCCGCGCCGGTCGTGTTCTTCGTGCAGAACAACCAGTACGCGATCAGCGTGCCGATCCGCGATCAGATGCACGCGTCGTCAATCGCGGTGCGTGCCGCGGGATACGGGATGCCGGGGATGCGCGTCGACGGCAACGACGTGCTCTCCGTGTACGGCGCGGTGCGACACGCGGTCGAGCAGGCGCGCGCCGGCGGCGGACCGTCGCTCATCGAAGCCGTCACCTATCGAATCGAGGCGCACACCACCGCCGACGACCCGAGCCGGTACCGCAGCGACGACGAGGTCGCGACCTGGCGTCAACGGGATCCGCTCGACCGGTTCCTCGGCTTCCTCCGCGAGGGGGGTGTGGTCGACGACGCATTCGTCGCGGAGGTCGACGCCGAGGGCGAGACCATCGCCGCTCGCATGCGTGACGCGCTGTTCGGTGCTCCGTCGGGCGACCCGCGCGAGATGTTCGACCACGTCTACGCTGCACCGACCCCGCAGCTGGAGGCGCAGCGCGCGCTCCTCGAGCAAGAGCTCAACGCCGAGGAGGCCTGATGGAGCTCACGATGGGAGGCGCCCTCAACGCCGCGTTGCGCGACTCGATGCGCGAGGATGAGAGCGTCGTCGTCTACGGTGAGGATGTCGGACGCCTCGGTGGTGTCTTCCGGGTCAGCGACGGTCTCCAGGCGGAGATGGGCGCGGACCGCTGCTTCGACACCCCCGTCGCCGAATCGGGAATCATCGGCACCGCGATCGGCATGGCGATCTACGGGCTGCGTCCCGTCGTCGAGATGCAGTTCGACGGCTTCTCGTATCCCGCGCTCAACCAGGTCATCAGCCACCTCGCGAAGTACCGCAACCGCACCCGCGGCAGGGTCGGCCTCCCCATCGTCATGCGCATCCCGTACGGCGGCGGCATCGGTGCGGTGGAGCACCATTCCGAGAGCCCCGAGGTCTACTACGCGCACACGGCGGGGCTCACGGTCGTGTCGCCGGGCACCCCCGCGGACGCGTACGCGCTCCTGCGCATGTCCATCGCGCATCCGGACCCGGTCATCTTCCTCGAGCCCAAGCGGCGGTACTGGCTCAAGGAGGATCTCGACCTGCCGGTGACGGCACCGCCCATCGG
The DNA here is from genome assembly GCA_963848445.1 of Candidatus Dormiibacterota bacterium. Taxonomy (GTDB): domain Bacteria; phylum Chloroflexota; class Dormibacteria; order Aeolococcales; family Aeolococcaceae; genus Palsa-851. The sequence continues at coordinate 40,541 of CAWKDT010000012.1, read as the reverse complement.
GCGCGCGGTGGTGCGTCGCCCCGGCACGACCGCCACGGTCATCGCCTATGGACCGATGGTGACCACGGCGATGGACGCTGCCACGGCCGCCACCGAGAGCGGCTGGGACCTCGAGGTCATCGACGTGCGCACGCTCAGCCCGCTCGACGTCGACACGCTCACCGAGAGCGTGACCAGGACCGGTCGCGCGCTCGTCGTGCACGAGGCGGCGCGCTTCGGCGGGTTCGGCGCGGAGATCGCCGCAGAGGTGACCGAGCGCGCGTTCGGCTATCTCGCCGCGCCGGTACTGCGGGTCACGGGCTGGGACGTCCCCTACCCGCCCGCCAAGATCGAGCAGCACTTCCTCCCCACCGCCGACCGCATCCTCGACGCCGTCGCTCGGCTGCTCGAGTACTGACCATGCCGGGCCTGCGCGATTTCCTCATGCCCGACCTCGGCGAGGGGTTGACCGAGGGCGAGATCACGCGCTGGCTCGTCGCGGTCGGCGATACCGTCACCGTCGATCAGCCGATCGCAGAGATCTCCACCGAGAAGGCGATCGTCGAGGTGCCGACCCCGTTCGCCGGCCGCGTGGCGACGCTGCACGGCGTCGAGGGCGACCTCATCGCGGTGGGCACCCCGCTGATCAGCATCGAGATCGCCGGCGGTACGTCGGAGGCACCGTCGGGCAACGTGCTCGTCGGCTACGGCACCAGTGAGGCACCGCCGCGCACGCATCGAGCGGGCACGACGCCTCGACAGGCCGCGCCCGCGGCGGCGCGCCCGTCCGCGGGCTCGAAGCCCCCGGCATCGCCGCTCGTCCGTCGCCGCGCCGCTGAGCTCGGCATCGACCTGAGCGCGGTCGCCGGTACCGGTCCGGGCGGGATGGTCACCCAGGCCGACCTCGAACACGCTGCAGGTGAGGACGGTGCGGCACGCGCGGTCGGCACGGGCGCGACGATCACCGCCGGCGCACCTGTATCAACCGGCGCCGAGACGCCCGAGGTCGCCGGCGGCACGCGCACGCCCCTGCGCGGCGTCGCTCGCGTCGCCGCCGAGCGCCTCACCCGGTCGCACCACGAGGTGCCGACCGCATCGGCATGGCTCAGCGCGGACGCGACACGCCTCGTCGAGTTGCGCTCTCAGCTCGACGCCGATGCTGAGGTGCACGTCACGCCGTTCGCCGTCATCCTCCGGCTCGTCGTGCTCGCGCTCCTCGACTTCCCTCGCCTCAACGCGCATTTCGACACGCGAGCCAACGAGATCGTGACGTTCGACGCCGTGCATCTCGGCGTCGCGGTGCAGACGGACCGAGGCCTGATGGTCCCCGTCCTCCGCGATGCACAGGACAAGGACCTCACGGCCATCGCCGCGGAGCTGCACCGCCTCGCGGCGGCTGCTCGCGACGGCAGCATCGATGCTGCCGATCTTCGCGGCAGCACGTTCACGGTCTCCAATTTCGGCGCGTTCGGGGTCGACGGTGGCGCGGCGCTCATCAACCCGCCCGAGGCGGGGATCCTCGGTGTCGGGCAGATCACGACGCGACCGTGGGTGGTGAGCAACCAGGTGGTGCCGTGCAAGATCGTCGAACTGTCCCTCGTGTTCGACCACCGCGTCGCCGACGGCGGCCTCGCCGGGGGATTCCTCCGGCGTGTGGCAGATCTCATCGAAGCTCCAGAAGAGGCCATGACTGATGACTGACTCCGCTCCGGCCACCGCAGCTCCCGCGCAGGTCGAGCTTCGCCGCGCGCAATCCGACACCTGGGTGTACTTCGAGGGCGAGTTCCGCAGATACGGTGACGTGCACGTGGGGCTGCTCACGCACGCGCTCCATTACGGCACAGCGTGCTTCGAGGGGATCCGCGCGTACTGGAGCGCGAAGCAGGGCCGCATCAACGTGTTCAGGATGCCCGACCACTGGACGCGCATGACCGGCAACGCGCTGATGCTCCACATGCGGCTGCCCCACAGCGTCGAGGAGCTCGGTGACATCACGGTCGAGCTGCTGCGCCGCAACGCGTTCACCTCCGATGTCTACGTGCGGCCCCTCTGCTACAAGGCGAACGAGGAGATCGGCATCCGCTTCCACAACCTCCGCGACGCCTTCATGATCGTGCCGGTGCCGTTCGGGGCGTACGTGGATACGACTGCGGGCATCCGCTGCCAGGTGTCGAGCTGGCGGCGCATGGACGACAACGTCGCTCCCGCGAGGTCGAAGGCGAGCGGCATCTACATCAACAGCGCGCTCGCCAAGACCGAGGCATTCCTCAACGGGTACGACGAGGCGATCCTGCTCACACAGGACGGCCGGGTGTGCGAGGGCAGCGCGGAGAACATCTTCCTCCTGCGCCACGGCAGCCTCATCACCCCGCCCGTGTCGGAGAACATCGTCGAGGGCATCACGCGCTCGACGTTGATGACGTTCGCGCGTGACGAGCTCGGCATCGAGGTGATCGAACGCAAGGTGGACCGCAGCGAGCTGTACATGGCCGACGAGGTGCTCTTCTGTGGCACCGGCGCCGAGGTGTCCCCGGTCATCGAGATCGACCGCCGTCCGGTTGGCGACGGCAAGCCCGGCACGCTGACCCGACAGCTGCAGGGCCTCTACTTCGCGGCGTGCAAGGGTGAGGACGATCGCTACGCGAGATGGCTCACGCCTGTCGTGTAGACCCGCGAGTAGTCGCGTGGGCATAGGCTGCAACGCTGCGTGAATGCGCAACGCCTTGCTCAGGGAGGCGGCTCCACGACCGCACTCCCGTCCATGATCTGGATGCGCCAGCCCTGCTCGTGCACCGCGCGGTGGTGCGGCCGGCACAGGGAGACCAGGTTCCCAAGCTCGGTGGGGCCGCCGTCCGCCCAGTGGATGATGTGATGACCCTCGGTCCACGCGGGGAGGCGGTCGCACCCCGGAAAGCGGCAGCCCCGGTCGCGGAGGTGCAGGGCGGTGCGGATGTGTGCCGGGACCGTGCGCGTGGTCCGTCCCACCGACAGCGGCATGGCACGGGTGCTCACGCCACCATCCCGATCCTGAACGGCAGCGGTCGCCGCCACCGAACCATCGCCGGTGGGCGGTGCCACCGTCACCACCGTCCGGGCCGCGTCGCAGGCGATGCGGCGGGCGGTTTCAGGGTGGATCGGCCCCACCCCGCTCAGCTCGGCCGGCTGCGCATCGGCACCGGCGCCGGCACGCAGCGTCTCCGCGCTGACGGTGAGGGTGAGATGGGGCCGCTGCCCGTGCACATCGCGATGCTCACCGCAGCGCAGCTGGGTGGCGGCCAGCTCGACCAGGGCGTCGGCGCGGCGCTGCGACGCCGACCGCCGTTCGCCATGGTTCAACCCATGGCTGAGCGCATCGATCGCGGTCTTCACCAGCGCTCCGCTCTCGGCATCGAGCTCACCGCGGAGGACGTACACGTGGTCATACGTCTCCTCGCACTCGAACCAGCGGCGCTCATGGGCGTGGTTGTCATCCGCGAGGACGCCGTCCGGGTCGAGGCGGAGCCGGGTGGCCTGGGTGAGCAAGCGCATCGCCCCCGGCCCGAGCGTCTCCGCCGCGCCCACGAGGATGCTCTCGAACGGCGCCACCTGCTCCACACCGACGTCCTCGGCGAGGTGGGCGATCATCGCCACGTTGGTGAACGAGGCGCGCCCGGCCCGGGCGCTGTCCAGCGTGGCCGGCAGCTGGCCCAGGGTCCGCGCCAGGTGCACGCGGTAGGCGGCCGCCTTCACGGTCATGCCGCAGCGCGAGCGCAACCAGGACACCGTGCTCACCCCGCCGTCGGCCGCGGCGCCGTGCGCACGATCGAAGCGGTGCAGGCGGCGGATGAACTCCGCCTCGAGCCGATCCATCGCCCGCCGGATCTCGACCAGGTCCGCGCCCAGCGCATCGCTGGAAACACCGTCGATGAACTCGTGGACGAGCGCATCGACAGCGTCATCGAGACGGTCACTCGCCTGCGCTGTCGCGAACGCCTCCATACACAGCATTGTAGCAAACATCTGTTCGCCACGCACCGGGTTGCAGGTTATCGCCAGTACTGGCCATAACGGCTCGAGTGCCGCCGGTCGTCCACCCGCACAACTCCACATCGTGACACCGCCCTCGGGGTCTTCTACGGTTGCCCCGGGCCGGCTCAGATGAAGAGTGAGCGACCAGCCGCAGCTGTTGACTTGCTCTGCTGAGGTAACGATGCCGATGCACTTCCCGGTACACGGGGCAACCTTGTCGTTCCAGAATGCGCCGGAGTAGACGCCAGCCTGGATCCACTGCTGACCACTGTCTCCGTGACCTGACGGTTCAGTATGGAAATTCACGGTGACGTGGCCGTTTGTCAGCCCCAATCTACCTGTCAACAGGAACGTGTTAGCTCCCTGCAAGGGGAGATCGAGAAGTCGTACACACCGTCCACGAGGCGCACAGATCTTCCCTCCGTCAGCACCACGGAGTGCGTCGGGGTGAGAGTTTGAAGGGACGGTGCCGCTTGCTGAGGGGAGCAAGCACGAGACAAGCGGCAGACGCCGCCAGCGACGTCACGATCACCTTCATGAGATGAGTGTACGTCTGTTTGGCTGAGACAACCCTTTGCTCAGACCAGCATTCCCATACGTACCTTGAGACCGCATCGCGGGTGACCGTGTTGTTGCAAGCGAAAAGGAGGACGAGGAGTCAGTTCTCTAAGAGGTGACGCGCGTGACTTGGATGACGGTTGCGCTTCCGACGCTGCCTCCGGCTGACTTGATGGTGGTGACGAGGTTGTACCAGCCGGCCGCCAGATCGAGCGGCAGGGCTATGGTGCTGACCGCACTGCCGGAGGTTCGATCCGTCACGACTAGGGGTGACGCGAGGAGGGTCTCCGAAGGGGTCCCATCTGCCTTCAGCGCCGCGACGCTCGCGTAGGGGCCAGTGAACACCGCCGTCAGAGTGATGAAATGGTGCGTATCGTCGGCCGTCATCCCCGCGCTCTCAGCCGACCAATGCAATGTGATGGACTGGCCAGGGTGCCAAGCGTGCGTGAGTGCTTCGGAATCTGCACAGCAGGTGAACCGGAACTGCTCATAGCGGACGGCGACCGTCGGACTGGATGGGGAGCACCCCACGAGTACCGACGCTACCATCCCGATGGTGGCCGCGACCTTCCATGTGACTCGCATCGGGGAGCAGTATGGAGGACGCGTCGTTGCTTTCCGGCCTGTCGGCGATCACGTGGCGGAGCCGCCCATCGCTCAGGAGACGAAGCGGCGCGATACCATCACTGAATGTGGCGCATCCTTGTGCTCGTCCTTCGCGTGGCGTCCGCGCCAGTTGGGGTTGGGGTTGGTCTCTGGACCGCGCAACTTGCGCCGAGCAGATACCAGTGCCCCCCGCATGCCTTCTGCGCCGCCATCCTTTACCTTGCGAGGCCTACCTTCGCGACCTGGCAATGCGTCTTGTTTGGGGCGGGCGCCGCAGCCGTCTTGCTTCTACTGTCCTTCGCGGTAGCGCGAATGCCGTCGGCAAGATCGCATAAGGCAGGTAGAAACGCCTCGCTCGATGGAGTAGCCACACGACCGTAGCTTCAACCGGCTGAAGGAGGCGAGGCTCGCCCAGGCCACGTTCGGGAATGTACCGAGCGCGGGCAACCTCACGGAACCTTCATGGGGCCCAGGCACGCAACACAGGTTGCTCTCAAGGGCCTGCTGGATGTGCTTCTCGCGCACATCGCGTATCAAGTCTAACTTGTGCTGACAGCTGTTCCGGTCAGGCGGCGGAGAGCCTCCTGCTGATCCAAAGCAGCGCCATGGCGGCTGCCGCATCCGTGGGGAGCAGAAAGACCCCGATCGAGAGGAGGCCAAGGAACGTGATCACCGCAAGCCCGGAACAGCCGAGGCCGGCCACCGGGAGAGAAAGGTTGGTCCACCGGTTCAGCACCGCACCAGCGAGCACAAGGCCTGCGCCAATAAGTGGCACCAAGAAGATGCTGTGCCATCCAGCCCCTTCACTCCCGTTGAGCGTGATGCAGGCGCCGCTGGAGGAGCAACTGACGCCAGCAGTCTGGTACAGGGGCCCGATCGACAGAAAGATTACGGCGGCCACCCCCAGGAGGAGGCTTGCTGCACCCGCTACCTCCGCCTTTCTCACGACCGCTCTCCAATGATCCGAACCATGTCCCGGACCTCAAGCTTGAGCGTAGCGCGGCGAGGCCGCGAGGGCGATTCGGTGTTGCTTCGGGCGCTCCGTGCCGAGAGCGCGCGGCGGAGACGATCTCGGTGCACATCGCTGGCCTGGAAGCGGACAACGAGTTGGTGCCCGAGGAGTTCGGGACGCCGCAGACCCTCACAGTGACGGTCGCTGCCTGACCGTTTGACGCAGGGCTTGAACCGGCACTGCAGCCGGTCTGACCTGATCGCCTACTGGTCGAAATCGAGGACGACGCGGTCTGAGGTCGGATGCGACTGGCACGCGAGGACGAACCCGGCGTCGATCTCGCTCTGCTCCAGCGCATAGCACTGGTCCATCCGCACACTCCCGCTCACGAGCTTCGCCCGGCACGTGCCGCACACACCGCCCTTGCACGCGTACGGTGCATCGGAACGGACTCGGAGCGCCGCATCGAGAATGCGGTCGCCGTCGCGTTCAAGCGGGAATGTCGAGCTCCTCCCGTCGAGCACGATCGTCACCTCGGTAGCGCCTTCCTTCGAGCCGATGGACGCCGCGGACTCCACGCGCGCCGGCGCGGGAGGTGGCGCGTCGTCGGCGTGGAACAGCTCGGAGTGGACGCGCGCCGGATCGGTGCCACGCTCGACGAGCAGCGTCCGTGCCATGTCGATCATCCCGCGCGGCCCGCACAGAAACCACGCATCCACGGATTCGGGCGGCACGAGCTGATCGAGAAAGGCATGGAGCCGGTCGCGGTCGATCCGGCCGTTGAACAGGCCGACCTCCTGCTCCTCGCGCGACAGCACGTAGTAGATCGCAAGGCGATCCGGATGGAGGTTCTTCAGGCCCTCGAGCTCCTCGAGAAACATGATGTCCTGCACCGTCCGGTTGCCGTAGATCAATGTGACCGTGCTGAGCGGCTCGACCTCGAGAATCGTGGTGAGGATGGAGAGGATCGGCGTGATGCCGCTCCCCGCCGCGACCATCGCATACGACTTCGATTGCTGAGGATCGAGCGGGGTCGTGAAACGGCCGATCGGTGTCACCACCTCCACGACATCGCCGACCTGCAGGTGGTCGTGCGCGTACTCGGAGAAGACGCCGCCCGACAGCCGCTTCACCGCGACCCGCAACCGGCCCGATCCGGCGGCGGTGCAGATCGAGTAGCTGCGACGAATGTCGTCGCCCGCGTCCACCGAACGGAGTGACACGTGCTGCCCGTGGACGAAGCGGTATTCGGCACCCAGCTCCGGCGGCACGTCGAACTCGATGGCGATAGCGTCGTCCGTGAGGCGTTCCAGCGCCTTGACGCGGAGCGGATGGATGGTGGCGCGGCGGTGTCCCGCGAGCGCCTCCGGCGCCGAGACGGTCAAGTCCGTCAGTGCTCTTTGAAGTGCGGGAACGTCTCACCGCACTCCGAGCAGCGACGGACCGCCTGACATTGCGTCGAGCCGAAGTGGGTCATCTCGGCGGTCCGCGCCGAGCCGCACCGCGGGCACACGACCGCGAGCTGGAGCACCTGGACATCGGTCACCGGGCCTCGGGGCGGAGCGACGCCGTACTCGCGCAGCTTCTGGCGGCCCGCGTCGGTCATCCAATCCGTCGTCCATGCGGGCGACATGACCACGCGCACGGTGACGTCGTCGAAACCCCCGTCGCGGATCGTTCGCTCGACGTCCTCGCGGATCGCCTCCATCGCCGGGCATCCCGAGTAAGTCGGCGTGATGTCGACGACGATCTCCCCCGCCTCGCCGGCGCGCACGTCGCGGAGGATGCCGAGGTCCTCGATGGTGAGCGCCGGCAGCTCCGGGTCAGGCACGCCCGCGGCGAGCCGGCGGACGGCGTCGACCCTGGTCACCACGCCACCCCCGGATGGGAGCGATGAAGATGCTGCATCTCAGCGAGCATGTACCCAAAACACTCGGTGTGCAGTCCTCGCCTGCCCCCGGTGGGCGCCCACGTGATCTCGGGCCGGGCCAACGTCGCCTCTCGCAGGACGCCGTCGACGAACGGGTCCCATTCGCCGCGGAGCACCGCTGGGTCCGCGGCGACGCCCGTCGCCACGAGTTCCGAGGTGACGTCATCCGGCTCGAACAGCTCCGCGGTGTACGGCCACAGGGCCTCAAGAGCCGTCTCCATGCGGCGGTGGCTCTCCGCGGTGCCATCGCCGAGCCGGAGCGTCCAGTCGACGGCATGGTCACGGTGATAGGTCGCCTCCTTGATCGCCTTTGCGGCGATGGCCGCCACCTGCTCGTCCGGCGATGCGATAAGCGCGCGCCACTGCGCGTGCTGGTAGGTCGTGAAGAGCAGCTGGCGGACGATGGTCGTCGCGAAGTCCCCGTTCTCCTGCTCGACGAGCAGGCAGTTGACGAACTCGCGCTCGTCGCGGAGGAAGGCGTAGTCGTCCTCCGAGCGACCCGTGCCGCCGAGCTCGGCGGTCCGCGCATACAGGGCGCGCGCCTGCCCCAGCTCATCGAGCGCGATGTTGGTCAGCGCGACGTCGTCCTCGAGTGATGGCGCGCGCGAGGACCACTGCGCAAGCCGGTGCGAGAGAACAAAGCAGTCGTCGGCCATCCGCAGCGTCGAGACGGCCGCCGCGCCGGTGGCCACCGCGGTCACAGCTGCTGCACGTCCTTGGGAATCGTGTAGAAGGTGGGGTGGCGATACGCCTTGTCCCCCGCCGGGTCGAAGAACGCGTCCTTCTCGTCCGGCGACGAGGCGGTGATCGCCGTCGACGGCACCACCCAGATGCTGATGCCCTCCATGCGCCGCGTGAACACGTCGCGCGCGTTGCGCAGCGCCATCTCGGCGTCTGCGGCGTGCAGGCTCCCCACGTGGTTGTGGGACAGCCCGCGCCGGCTCCGCACGAAGACCTCCCAGAGCGGCGGACGCGCGTCGTTGCTCATGCTGCCGCCTCACCGGCGGCGGCGTGCTTCGCGGCGTACGCCGCGGCAGCTTCGCGCACCCACACCCCTTCCTCGTCGGCCTTGATGTGGTGGGCGAGGCGCTCGCGGTTGCACGGTCCGTCGCCGCTGACCACGCGCCGAAGCTCCGCCCAGTCGCACTCGCCGAAGTCGTAATGGCCGCGCTCGGCATTCCAGCGCAACGCCGGATCCGGTGCGGTGAGGCCGAGCGCGACGATCTGCTGGGCGACCATGTCGACGAAGCGCTGACGCAGCTCGTCGTTCGAGAAACGCTTGATACCCCAGGCCATCGACTGCGCGCTGTGCGTCGATTCCTGATCGGGTGGCCCGAACATCATGATCGACGGCCACCACCAGCGATTCACCGCGTCCTGGGCCATCGAGCGCTGCGCATCCGTCCCGTGCGCGAGCGCGTAGAGGAGCTCGTATCCCTGGCGCTGGTGGAACGACTCCTCCTTGCACACGCGCACCATCGCACGCGCGTACGGTCCGTACGAGCACCGGCACAGCGGGATCTGGTTGGTGATCGCCGCGCCGTCGACCAGCCATCCGATCGCGCCGACGTCGGCCCATGTCAGCGTCGGGTAGTTGAAGATGCTCGAGTACTTCTGACGGCCGGCGTGGAGGCGCTCGATGAGCTCGGCGCGGTCCACCCCGAGCGTCTCGGCGGCGCAGTACAGGTAGAGGCCGTGCCCCGCCTCGTCCTGCACCTTGGCCATGAGGATCGCCTTGCGCCGCAGCGAGGGGGCGCGCGTGATCCAGTTGCCCTCGGGCTGCATCCCGATGATCTCGGAGTGCGCGTGCTGGGCGATCTGGCGGATCAGCGTGCTCCGGTACGCCTCGGGCATCCAGTCGCGCGGCTCGATCCGCTGGTCGGCGTCGATGAGCCGCTGGAACTCCGCCTCGAGCGGATCCGCGCCGCCGTCCGTTCCCGCCCGCGCTGCGGTGCCCGGCGTGGTTTCGGCAGGGCCGGTCGCGATCCGACCGCTCGATCTCATGTACCTACAATAGCCTCACATGCGTCAGGTCGCCGACGTCGCCGTGCCGGTGCTGGAGGGCACCGACCACGTGGAGCTGTGGGTCGGCAACGCGCGCCAGGCCGCCTACCACTACCGCAAGGCGTTCGGCTTCGACGTCATCGCGTATGCGGGGCCGGAGACGGGCGTCCGGGATCGCGCGAGCTACGTCCTCCAGCAGGGCAAGGTGCGCCTCGTGCTCACAGCACCGCTCCAACCCGAGGGCGACGTGGCCGACCACCTCCGCCTCCACGGCGACGGCGTCCGCACGATCGCCCTCCGCGTCGAGGACGCCACCGCGGCCTATGAGGCCGCGACCGCGCGTGGCGCCCGTGGCGTCGCCGAGCCGGCCCGCGCCGAGGACGAGCACGGGGTGATCACCTCGGCGTCGATCGCCACCTTCGGCGACACCATCCACACCTTCGTCGAGCGCGACGAGTACGCGGGGGTGTTCTGGCCCGGGTACCGGGCCGATCACCGCGACGGCGGCGGAGTCGGCCTGCGCTTCATCGACCACACGGTCGGCAACGTCGAGACCGGCAGGATGGACGACTGGGTCTCCTTCTACTCCGAGGTGTTCGGGTTCGCCGTCTTTCAGGAGTTCGACGAGGCGGACATCGCGACCCAATACAGCGCGCTGCGCTCCAAGGTGACCCGTGACCCCAACACGCAGATCACCCTCCCCATCAACGAGCCGCACGTCGGGCTCAAGAAGTCGCAGATCCAGGAGTACCTCGACTACTACCGCGGCAGCGGCATCCAGCACATCGCCATACACACCGACGACATCGTGGGGACCGTGCAGCAGATGAAGGACCGCGGCGTCGAGTTCCTCGACACACCGGGGGCGTACTACGACGCGCTCGGCGATCGCGCCGCCGGCATCGACGAGGACCTCGACCGGCTTCGCTCGCTGCGCATCCTCATCGACCGCGACGAGGACGGGTATCTGCTCCAGATCTTCACCCGCCCGGTCGGCGATCGCCCGACGCTGTTCTTCGAGGTGATCCAGCGCAAGGGCTGCAAGGGGTTCGGCAAGGGGAACTTCAAGGCGCTCTTCGAGTCGATCGAGCGCGAGCAAGCGGCACGCGGCAACCTGTAGTGCTTCGGGTGCGCAGGGCGAACCGGTAGGCTGGCCGCGTGAGACCGTTCAAGCAACTCGGCGAGGTGCCGCGGAAGCGGCACATGCGCTTCTCGCACGACGGCCACCTCGTCTACGAGGAACTGTTCGGCCGCGAGGGGTTCAGCGGTCCCTCGTCGCTCATCTACCACCGCAACATGCCCGAGGGTGCGCAGGACGCCGCCGAGGGGCCGGCCGATCTCATGACCCCCGAGCACGAGCAGGTGCACACCAACGCCCACCTCAAGGGGTTCGATCTGCCGTCGCAGGGCGACGTGGTGAGCGGCAGACGCTGGCTGCTCGTCAACGACGACATGCACATCGGCCTCGTCGCGCCGGTGCACCCGCAGTCGGTCCTCTACGTGAACGGATCCGCGGATGAGGTCCTGTTCGTGCACAAGGGCAGCGGCACGCTGCGCAGCCAGTTCGGGCGACTTCCGTTCAAGGTCCACGACTACGTCGTGATCCCGCGCGGGACGATCTACCGCATCGATCTCGACAACGTCGATGAGACCCGCATGCTGTGCATGGAGGTGACCGGGCTCGTCGACGTCCCCGACCGGTACCGGGCGCGCAACGGCCAGCTCACCGAGATCGCGCCGTACAGCGAGCGCGACTTTCACGGACCGGACGCCCTCGAGAGCGGCGAAGGACCGGCGGAGATCTGGCTCAAGCGTTCGAACCATGTGAGCCGCTACGTGCTCGACCACCATCCGTGGGACGTCATCGGATGGGACGGGACCGTCTACCCGATCACGTTCAACATCCACGATTTCGAGCCTCGAGCGGGACGGTTCCACGTGCCGCCGCCGATTCATCAGACCTTTCAAGCGACGAACGTCGTCATCTGCTCGTTCGTCCCGCGCAAGCTCGACTGGGACCCCGAGGCGATCATGCTGCCGTACCACCACAGCAACCTCGACTCGGACGAGGTGCTGTACTACGTCGACGGCAATTACGCGGCGCGGCGCGGGATCAGCCAGGGCTCGTTCACGCACCACGTCGGCGGGCTCCCCCACGGGCCGCAGCCCGGCGCGCTGGAGGCATCGCTGGAGCGTCCCCGCGAAACCGACGAGCTTGCGGTCATGGTCGACACCTTCCGCCCGCTGCACCGCACGTCCATCGCACGCCAGATCTTCGACCGCGACTATCCCTTCAGCTGGCACACCGGTGGGGTCGCCGGCACCACGTCCATAGCCTGAGATGGCCATCTCGAGGTGGTCCAGGGCACAGCTCCAGGACGGCGGCTGGATCCGGCGCATGTTCATGGAGGGCGAGCGGCTCCGGGCTGAATTCGGCGAGCAGACGGTGGCCGATCTCTCCATCGGCCAGCCGCTGGAAGCGCCGGAGTCCGTCGTCGAGGCGTTCGCGGCGGCGAGCCGCGAGCGATTCCGCGGGCGCTTCGGGTACATGCCGAACCTCGGCTACCCGGAGGTGCGCGAGCGCGCCGCTGAGGATGTCGAGTTTCCCGGCATCGCGAGCGACTCGATCGCGATGACGCCGGGTGCGGCCGCCGCGATCAACGTCGCGATCCGCACCTTCGTGGACCCGGGTGACGACGTCATCGGGGTCGCCCCGTACTTCCCGGAGTTCCGCCTGTACTGCGAGACCGCCTCTGCGCGGTTCGTCCCGGTGCCGGCCGGGCCGGACCTCCGTCTCGATCTCGAAGGCATCAGCGCCGCGCTGTCCGCGCACACCGCGGCCGTGCTCCTGAACTCGCCGTCCAACCCGAGCGGGCACGTGCTCGACGCCGGGGAGCTGGCGGGCCTCGCCTCCATCCTCGAGGCGCACAACAGCCGGCACGACCGCAGGGTGCTGCTGATCATCGACGAGGTCTACCGGCGGCTCACGTACGCCCCGCACCGTCGCGTCGAGCCGTTCGCGCTCTACGAGCACACGGTGCTGGCTCGCTCGTTCTCCAAGGATCTCGGCATCGCCGGTGAGCGCCTCGGGTATCTCGTGCTGCATCCGTCCCTCGCGAGCGCGGAAACGCACCTGGGGCTGGCGCAGTCCTTGCGAGCATTGGGATTCGTCAACGCCCCGGCAACCGCCCAGCGCGCGCTCCTCCACCTCAACTCGTGGGAGATCAACCCGACCCCCTACCGGGAGCGGCGGGACATCGTCATGGATCGAGTCCGCACCGACGGTCTCGAGGCCCTCGAGCCCGAGGGCGGCCTCTACCTCTGGTTGCGCAGCCCCTGGGCGGACACGCTGCGCCTCATCGACGCGCTCACCGAGCGCCGCGTCCTCCTCACCCCGGGCATCGCGTTCGGGGTCCCGAGCCATCTCCGGCTCTGCTTCAGCGCCCCCAAGCCGAAGCTGACGATGGCCATGGATGCACTGGCCGGCCTTGCAGCGGGCCCCGAGGCCGGCGGGGACGAGTCGACCGTCATCGGACGGACGCGCAGGCCCTCTCGAACCCTCTAGCCGGGCCCGCGAAGCGGGGTCAGCGACGCGGTCGGCCGCCGCATCGCGTTCGCCGAACCGTTCGGCGGCCGGCCTTCCGGCAGGACCCGGTACACGGGAGTCATGATCCCCGTCGGCGGGATGAATTCGGTCACGTTCTGGAGGCGACTCCAGGGAGGAAGCACGCATGCGCAGGCTCATCGGAACTCGGAGTCGTGCCGGCATCCTGAGCGCGGTCGGTATCGCCGCAATCGGGGTCGCCGCGGCGACGGCATCGCCGGCGGCGGCTGGACGTCCCTCGACGGGCAGCGGCGCCCGCTCGTTCGCGCAATCGGTTGCAACGACGAACAGCCACGAGGCCGACGTCGAGGGCGCCGATGAGCTGAACTCATTCGCGTACGAGCGCACGGCTCCGGCGCTCACGGCTCCCGGCCAGGCGCTGCTGGCCGCGGAGGCCCAGGCGGCTGCGCTCCCGGAGGTCGGAGGCAACTGGACCCAGATCACCACCACACCGGACAACGCACAGCCGAAGGGTTTCAACGACCCCATCTGGTCGAATGCCGGAGCGGGATTCTCGAACGTCTCGGGACGCGTCACCGCGCTCGCGACCGACGGTCACAACATCTACATGGGCGCCGCGGACGGGGGCGTGTGGCGGTCGATCAACAAGGGCACGACCTGGACCCCGGTCGACGATCAGCTCAGCACTTTGTCGATCGGAGCGCTGGCGGTCAACCCGGCGGACCACTCCGTATGGGTCGGTACCGGTGAGGCCAACACGAACGCAGACTCCTACTCGGGCGAAGGTGTGTACCGCTTCGTGCGGGGCGGCTCGACCCTCAAGCGCGTCGGCGGCAGCGAGCTCATCGGCACCACCATTTACAAGGTTCTTTTCGACGGCGAGGGGAATGTCTACGCCGCCACGAACAACGGCCTGTGGCGCCGCAGCGCGGCCAATCTGACGGGCCCGTGGAAGCTCGTGCTCAAGCCCGATCCCAACCCGACGAACAACCCGTATCTGACCTCGTTCATCACCGACGTGGTGATCCGGCCCGGCACCAACGGCGCAGTCGTGCTGGCCGCTGACGGCTGGCGCGGCGCCGGCGATCCTCCGGCCGACACCGCCTACAACGGCTTCTACGTCTCGACGAGCCACGGCACCGCCGGGAGCTTCCACGAGATCACGCCGGCCGGCGCGATCAACGTGAGCGACATCGGTCGCACCACGTTCGGCTATGCGGCAGACGGCTCGAAGCTCTATGCGGTGATCGAGTCGCCGTCCCAGCTGCTGGCCGGTGATGCGACCGTTCTCCAGGGCATCTTCGTCTCGAAGAGTGGCAATCCGTCCGGACCCTGGACTCTGATCGCGACCGCCGACACGCTGTGCGCATCCGGGTCGGGCCTCACGTGTCCGTCGACATACGAGCCTGGCGTGCAGGCCTGGTACAACGAGTCAGTGGTCGTCGACCCGAGCAACCCCAATCATCTCGTCGTCGGTCTGGAAGAGCAGTACCAGTCGTTCGACGCCGGTCAGACGTGGACCACGATCAGCCCGTACTGGAACTACGACTTCGCGTGCGACTCGACGGGCACCTGCCCGCTCACGACGCATCCCGATCAGCACGCGGTGGCCGTCGATGGCAACACGCTCTACATTGGCAACGACGGCGGCGTGTACTCGCGCAACTTCCAGAGCCACGCGCCGCGCGGCGGGTGGACCGACCTCAACAAGACCGTCCACACGCTTCAGTACTACGACGCCGAGGCGGGTTTCCTGGGCGCCGGGCTCACCGAGTGGGGCGGCCTCCAGGACAACGGGACGACGCTGCAGCGCGCGCACGGCGGTCAGACGCTGACACCTGCCGGCGGTGATGGCGGCGACGTCATCGTGAATCCCAACAACGCCAACGACATGGTGGGCGAGTACGTCGACCTCAACCCGTACTTGACGACCGACGGTGGGCGCACCTTCAGGACGATCACGCCCTCGTGCGACAACGCGGTGGGTCCACCGATCACCAATTGCGATCCGAATCCTCGGTTCATCGCACCGCTCGCCATCGACGCCAACAACGGCAACCACTGGGTCACCGGCGGCGAGTACGTCTGGACCGACACTGCTGCGTGGAGCACCGTCTGCGACACCACCTCGTGCGACTGGACCAACGTCCATGACACCGGTGCCGGTCACTCGATCACGGCGATCGCGGATGCCAACGGCGTCATCTACGCCGGATGGTGCGGGCAGTGCAACCCCGGTGGGTCAACGCCCTTCGCGTCCGGCATCGACACCAACTACGGCGGCACGTGGCACACGATCAGCGCGTCGAACCTGCCCGGCCGCTACATCTCCGGGCTGACGGTCGATCCCAGCAATCCCGCGCACATCTACGTGGTCTACAACGGGTTCTCCCGGCACTGGATCAACGGCGCGGGTGTGGGTCACGTGTTCGAATCCCACAACGGCGGCGCCACCTGGACCAACATCTCGGGGAACCTTCCTGACGTTCCCAGCGATGCGCTCGTCTTCTCCGGCGGCAAGCTGGCGCTCGGGACCGACATCGGCGCGTTCCTCGCCAATGCGGGCGGCGGAGCGGGCACCACATGGGCGCGGCTTGGCAACAACCTGCCGAACGCCTCGATCAACGATCTCCGGCTCGACCCGGACGGCAAGACGCTCCTCGCCGCCACCCACGGGCGCGGACTCTGGAGCATCAAACTCCCATAGACCGCTGATCCGGTGAGGGGTCCGGCGGCAACGCCGGAACCCTCAGCCGGATGCGGGGACTGGGGTGTGTGGAAGGTTTCGAACGACTAACCCCGATGCGTATAGTCGGTCGGGACATCAGGGCTGTGTGACGCGCTCGCCGGGACGCGGGCGTCATTGGAGGTGGCACGCGATGAGGGTGAGTGGCATGCATCGACTTCTTTTCGGCGCGGTGATCGGGGTGACCGGCATGGCCCTCGCCGTCCCGGTGTCAACCCTCGGCGCCGGCGCCGCATCAACTGTGAAGGTGTACGCCCCCGGGACCGTCGGGATCGTGGCGCCGACGACCGGCCCCGCCGCGGGGTCACTGGGTCAGACGGCGACGCACTCCTCGCGCGCCGCACACGCGCTGCCGCACGCAACGAGCAACTCGCCTGCCGCGGCGGCCGTCCCCAACGTCTCAGGCATCACGCCCGCGGTGGCGTCGTCGCTCCTGGCGAACTTCAACGGAACCAGCAGCAACGACAGCAGGAAGACCAACTTCAACCAGGAGTTCGAGCCGCCCGACCAGGGCCTCTGCGTCGGCAACGGCTACGTGCTCGAGCCGGTGAACTCGGCATACCGGATCTTCAAGACCGATGGGAAGAGCCTGGAAGGTCCGACCAATATCAACGATCTCTTCGACCAGGGATCCACCCAGTTCACGAGCGACCCGCGCTGCTACTACGACCCCACGACCAATACGTGGTTCGCGACGATCCTCTACCTCAGCGGCGGTGAGGCCGTCGACGGCAAGTCGTCGCAGCTGGACATCGCGGTGAACAGCTCGGGCAACCCGGAGAACCTCTGGACGCAGTACGAGGTCGACACGACCAACGTGGGCGGCCACGGCTGCCCGTGCTTCGGTGACCAGCCGACGCTCGGCATCGACCAGGACAACCTCTACGTCACCACCAACGAGTTCTCAATTCTCGGACCGCAGTTCAACGGGGCGCAGGTGTACGCCTTCTCGAAGAAGGACCTGGTCGCCGGCGCGGCGGCCCACTTCGTGCACTTCGGGCACCTCAACATCGGCGGGTCCGCAGCAGCATCAGTCCAACCGGCGATCACCGCGGGCACGCCGAACGCCGAGTTCTTCCTGAACTCGCTGGATCCGACAGGCACCACCGACCACCGTATCGGCGTGTGGGCGATGACCAACCGGTCCGCGCTCCAGCACGGTCACTCTCCAGTGCTCTCGAGCACGGTGATCACCTCAGAGACCTACGGGCTTCCGCCGGCGTCGGCGCAGAAGGGCGCGACGAGCACCATCGACTCTGGCGACGATCGCATGCAGCAGACCCAGTACATCAACGGCTCGCTCTGGGGTGAGCTGACCTCGGTGGTGAGCATCGCCAATGACTCGACGCCGCGCGCCGGGGCGGCGTGGTTCAGCGTCCATCCCACGTTGAGCAACAACCACATCGGCGCCTCGGTGATCCAGCATCAGGGCTACGTCGCCCTTGCGGGCAACAACGTGATCTACCCGGCGGTACAGGAGATGCCCTCGGGCAATGCGGCCATGGTGTTCACGGTGACCGGAGCGGACCACTTCCCGAGCGCGGCATATGCGGTGCTCGGCGCAGGTGGATCCTCGTTCGGGGCGATCCATGTCGCCGCAGCGGGTTCGGGCCCGTACAACGTCACGTCAACCCGCTGGGGTGACTACTCGTGGGCGGTCATCGACCCGTCTGGCAACAGCGTGTGGCTTGCCACGGAGTACATGCCGCCGCTGTCGAGCCAGACCCCGGACCGTCAGCAGAACTGGGGGACGCGCGTCCTCGACGTGGCCGTCGGGTAATCCAGCTTTCGGCGCGACCGCCGCACGGCGAGGCGCTCGAGCCTCGCATCGTGCGGCGAGTCGCCGCCTCGATCAGGCGCCGCCTGACGTCAGAAGGTGCCGGATCGACCGGTCTGGCGCCGTCGTGACGCGGTCGGTGTCGCCGTCGCGGCCGCCGGCTGGTCTGCGGCGAGCTTCTCGGCCAGAAACTCCTCCCACGTCCTCCCGGCCTGGGCGCTCGCAGACGCGCCTGGACCGGTGGGTAGGTTCGCACCGGCCCGGATCGCACGAGCGGTCTTCCCGGGCAGGTGAATCGGCAGCACCCAGCGGCGCATGCGGGTCGCTTCCGTGTAGCTACGGAACAGCTCGACCAGGCGGTACGCGCGCGGCCCACCGAGGTCGGCGACCAGCCCGGCGGGCTCCCCGAGCGCGAGCTCGACCAACCTCGCCGCGACCAGGTCGGCGTCGACCGGTTGGATCCGAATCCCCGGCACCGGCGCCACGGGCAGCTTGGCGAGCGCCTTGACCACGATGAAGGCGAGGTCGTGGAACTGCGTCGCGCGCAGCGTCGTCCAGGGCAGCCCCGAGGCCTCGACGACCAACTCCGTGGCGCGCTTCGACGCGAAGTAGGCGAACGGAAGGCGGCCGAACCCGACCACCGGGACGCGCTCGGCGCCGACAACCGAGATGAAGACCAGATGCGGCTTCCCTGCGCGCTCGAGCCGCCTCCACGAGATGCTGCGTCTTCTCCGCGTCGCCCTTCTGGGTGCCGGCGCAATGGATGATCGTCTCGATCCCGGCGACCGCGGCGTCGACGCCGTCGCCCGTGACCAGGTCGCCGGTCACGTACTCGACGCCGGGCTCGGGATCGTGGCTGTGCCGGCTGAGGATGCGTATCTCGCGCCCCGTGGCGCGGAGGCGGGGAACAAGATGGCTGCCCAGCATGCCGGTGCCGCCGGTGACCAGGATGCGTGGTGGTGTCATGGCGAACTCCTTCACCAAGGTGGTTGGCGCCGGTGCCGATCAGCTGTCACACCGGCTTGGTTTCGCGGGTCACTTGGATGACACTTCACGACGAGGGAATGTGACCGATGAACGAGGACCAGTGGCTGGCGGAACGATTCGAAACGGAGCGGACTCGGCTGACGGGCGTTGCGTTCCGGATGCTCGGGTCGCTGAGCGAAGCCGATGATGCGGTGCAGGAGTCGTGGCTCCGGCTCAGCCGAACCGGTGCGACCGGGATCGAGAATCTCAGCGCCTGGCTGACCACGGTGGTGGCTCGCGTCTGCTTGAACATGCTTCGCTCGCGCAAGTCGCGGCGGGAGGAGCCGCTCGAGGCCCAGGCGCCGCGGCTCGTTCCACCTTACGACGACGGTACCGATCCGGAGCACGAAGCGATCCTGGCCAACTCGGTCGGTCTGGCACTGCTCGTCGTGCTCGAGACGCTGACGCCCGCCGAGCGGCTCGCGTTCGTGCTCCACGACACGTTCGCGATGCCGTTCGACGAGATCGCACCGCTCGTCGGGCGGTCCCCGGCCGCGGCGCGGCAGCTCGCAAGCCGCGCGCGCCGCCGGGTGCGCGGATCCGCAGCCGTTCCCAGGACCGATCTCGATCGTCAGCGCAAGGTCGTCGATGCGTTTCTCGCCGCCTCGCGGGGCGGCGATTTCGAGGCGCTGCTCGCCGTGCTCGACCCCGACGTCACCTTCCGAATCGACGCGGCTGCAGCCGCTCCGGCCGGACCCAGGCTGATCCGCGGTGCGGAGACCGTCGCGAGGAGTGCCATGGCGTACGCGATGCGCGGGCGCTTCGCGCAGCTCGCGCTCGTCAACGGAAACGTGGGCGTCGTGCTGGCCCCCCGCGGGCGGCTGTTCGGGGTGGGCATCATCACCGTCCGGGACGGGCGGATCCTGGAAGCCGAGCTGGTCGCCGACCCCGAGCGGCTGCGCGGGCTCGAGATCGGCGTGCTCGACGGCTGACGGGTAGAACGTCGAAGCCCGTCCGCCGTTGCAGGCGGCTCAGTTGACCCCTCTGACACGCAGAACGGCGACGGCGCCGACGATTGCGCAGACCCCGGCCACGGCGTAGAGCACGCCGTAACTGCCGCCGCCGATCGCGAGGATGACCGCGGCACACGCCGGCGCGATCGAGAAGGGAAGCGCGCCGGCGATGTTGAAGACGCCGAGATCCTTCGCGGTGCGTCCCGGGCTCGGCAGCACGTCGGCGACCAGCGCAAGGTCGACCGCCGCATATACGCCGAAGCCGAGGCCGCTGATGGCCATACCGACGAGGAAACCGTTGAAGTTGCTGGCCATCGCGATCGCGAACATCGCAACGCCGTACGCGATCGACGCGGTGAAGACGAAGACCTTGCGCCGGCCCGTCCGGTCCGAGATGTTCCCGCCGACCAGCGATGCGACGACGATGACGACCCCCTGCACGAGCGTGCCGAGGAAGAGCTGTTGCGGCACGTCGGCCACGGTGCTGCCGATCTTCTGCAACAGGTAGTACGCCTCGTACGTCGTCAGGAGCGCGTAGGCCATCAGGAACATGAAGCGGCTGGCGAACGCCCACGCGAAGTCAGGGCTGGTTCGCGGTTTCACGTAGAAGGTGCTCGCGAATTCGCGTAGCGACCAGACCGGTCTGTCCTCCCTGGCGAGCCGCCGGTCCTTCAAGGTCACCGCGAAGAGCAGGATGAAGAATCCCCCCACCGCACACGGTGCAAGGAATGTCGCGATCTGGTGTCCGGTGAGGAGCTTCACGAGAAACGTGCCACTCACCGCCGCGACCGGCAGGCAGATGCCGAGGATTCCGGAGACCGTGCCCCGCTGAGCGGATGGAACCTGGTCCGGGAGCACCGCCACGAGCGCGGCCAGCAGGGCGTTGAAGAACAGCTGGGCGATGCACCAACCGAGGAGGACCACCGGGATGTTGGGTGCGAATGAGACGATCGCGACACCGACGCTGCCACCGATGAGTCCGATGACCATCCACGGCCTGCGCATGCCCAGCCGTGACGAGGTGCGGTCACTCATCCTGCCGAAGAACGGATTGCCGAACATCGACACCAGCGCTCCAATCCCGGCGACGAGCGCCAGGCTGCCCGGCGCCTGCTTGTCGCCCACCAGCGAGTTCACCCTCAAGGGCAGGGTCACGAGTATCGGCGCCTGGAAGAGCAGGTTGACGCTCATGTACGCCAGCGTGAAGAGCGAGATGAACCTCGGCCCGACCCTTGGTGCCGGGATCGCCTCGGCGTGGAGCGCAATCTCGGCTCCGATCCCGTAGGTCAGCTCAGCCATAGCGCGTCAGTCTGGCACCTCCGGAGGGATCCCACATCGAGCGGTGCCGTTCCGCGTACCTCGCTCCTCAGGCGCGTGGCGCCATCACGGCTGCGATCTGTGCGCGCGAGTTAACGCCGAGTTTGTCCATAATGTGCCGCATGTGACTCGCGACGGTCGCCTCTGAGATGAAGAGCCGCACTCCGATCTGCTTGTTGCTGAGTCCCTCCGCCACCAGCCGTGCAACCTCGACTTCGCGCTTGGCGAGCGGGCCGGCGGCGCCTGCGGTGCCGGGGGTGTCGACGGGAGCCCCCTCGCCGATCGCCAGCTGCAATGCCACCTCGCGGTTCAGGTGTTGACCCTTCTCGAATTCTGCAGCGAAGGCCGCTGCGCCCAGGGCCTCCACGACCAGTTCCCTGGCTCCCGCCACGATTGGAATCGTCGGTCCTCCCAGAGCGGAGCCGGTCTGCGTGCACAGCACGTCTGCCGCCCCGAGCAGCTGTGCCGCGGCTCGCGCGCGGCCGGCGTGGGCCGCGTACCAGCCTGCTGCGGCAAGGCCCCAATACTGCCCGAGCCGGTTGTCAACCTGACGAGCGACCTTCAACGCCTCGACGAACCAGGCGTTTGCGGTATCACGTTCGCCGGACATCATCCCCGCCACGCCGAGATTGCGGAACATGTTTTCGAGTTGATAGAGGTCACCCGCATCCCGGCTCAGGGTGACGCCCTCGACAGAGAGGGCCCTGGCGGTCTCGAGGTCGCCCTGGAAGATCGCGTGGATGGACTGGGACAGCAGCAGTTCGATCGTGGCGGGGAAGGCGTCCAGACCTGAGTTCACCGCCTGGGCCTCGTCGAGGTGGCGCCTCGCCGCTTCCGGGTCGCCTGCCACGGTCGCGATGCTCGCGCTGATCGAGAGTGCCTCGGACAGCAGCACCCGCTCGCCGGACTGTCGAGCGATGGCCACCGCTCGCGCGATCCAAGGCCTGCCCCCGGCCGGATCGCCCTGCAGCATGCTCAACCAACCTCGGAGGTGGTATGCCCGCACCATCGTCGGTGCAGACGCGTCTCCGGCGGGCAGCAGCTGGTCGAGCCAGCGCACAGCCTCGGTGGTTCCGTGCGTGATCCAGTAGTAGCGCATCGACGCGGCGATATCGAGTCCGCGAGCAAGATCCCCTCGAGCGACACACTGATGTAGCACCGCTCGCAGGTTGTCGATCTCCAGGTCGGCCCACGCGAGCCACTCGACCAGGTGGTATCGAGCTTCATCGGCTGAACGCAGGCACGTCAAGCGGTAGTGCTCGACGCAGCGCTCCCGGAGGAGGTCCTCCTCATCGGCCTCGTGCAACTTGACGCGGGCGTACTCACGCATCGTCTCGTGGAGCCGATAGCAGACGGTGCCTCGGACGTCCTCCCTGGTGACCAGTGATTTGTCGACGATCGACGCCAGGAGGTCCAGCGCCTCGGATTCGGGTGCTTCGTCTGCACTGCAGACGCCGGCGACGTCCTCCAGGGTGAAGTGCGCTGCGAAGACGCAGAGGCGGCGCAGCAGGACCTGCTCGGCGGTGGTGAGCTGCTCGTAGCTCCAGTCGATGGCCAGGCGGAGCGTCTGATGTCGCGGGAGCGCAGCGCGGCCTCCACCGGTGAGCAGTGCGAACCGATCGCTCAGTCGATGCACGATCTGCTCCACACTCAGAACACGGGTCCTGACCGCGGCAAGCTCGATGGCGAGCGGAACGCCATCGAGCCGCCGGCACACCGCGACGACCGCGGCCCGGTTCGAGGCCGTGAGCTCGAAGGCACCCGACGCGGCGGCCGCACGCTCGGTGAACAGCATGATGGCCTCGTTCTGCTTGAGCTGGACCAGCGGTTCCGCCCCATCGACGGATGGCAGCTCCAGTGGCGGAACGGGCATCACGTACTCACCCGGCACCTGCAGCGGCTCCCGGGTGGTCGTGATCACCCGCACGCCTGGAGCAGCGCGGAGGATCTCGCTGATCAGCCGGGCGGCCGCCTCGAGCAGGTGCTCGCAGTTGTCGAGGAGGAGCAGCAGACGCCGCTCTCGCAGGTGAGCGATCAGGATGTCCATCGGCCTCGCGGCAGCCTGGTCCCTGAGGTCGAGCGCGCCGAGCACGGCGTCAGTCACGAGGGCAGCCTCGCCAATCTCGCCGAGCTCGACCAGCCAGGCTCCGTCAGCGAAGCTGCGTGCGAGCTCGGTTCCGGCCCGGAGGGCGAGCCGCGTCTTGCCCACGCCACCCGGGCCGACCAGGCTCACCACGCGCGCGGTCGCGAGCTTCCTCCTGATCTCTCCAAGCTCCCGGCGGCGGCCGACAAATGTGGTCGCCTCCGCCGGCAGGTTGCCCGACGGCTGCCTAGGTCTCGCCATCCCGGGTTCGAGTAGTCACGCCGGCGCACCCCGCACCGGACCGACTACGCATCGAATCAGCAATCCTGACGATGTCGGGCTCGCCACTGCTCCCTCACGCTCGCCAGTATGAACGAGGAGCTCCCAACCCGACGAATTGACATCACCTTCGTCGGCCGCCCGCCGGCCGGACAGATCGCGCGCGCATCAGGTGTGAGCGAGGTGAAGGTCGACGGCCGCCGGGTGCGCTGCCTCGTCACCGGCAGCGTTCAGCCGTTCCTCGAAGCACTGAGCGGGTACGAGGTCATCGGCCTCACCTCGACGCCTGCGCTTCCCGCGGATACCGGGCACGGCGAACCCGCGGACGGAGCCGCCGTCGACGCCGAGGGAGGAGGTGGCCGATGACGGTCGCGTGAATCTCGCGCTCGCGGTGAGCACCAATTCGCGGGTAACCGCGTCGATGACCGCTTGAACCACAAGGAGATTTCAGATGAATCCAAACGCCATACCGGCAACAGCCGGGTCACAAGGAGAGATGCAGGTGAATTCGACAAGAAGGATCGCGCTGGTCGTGGGAGTGCTGTTCATCCTCACGTTCGTCACGTCGATCGGCGCGGTCTTCGCGTACGGACCGGTGCTCACTGATTCCCATTACGTCCTCGGCGCCGGCGCCGACACCCGAGTGTTCCTGGGTGCGTTCCTCGAGCTGGGCCTCATCGCCACCAACATCGGCTGCGCCGTGTGGTTGTTCCCGCTGCTGAAGCGGCAGAACGAAGGCCTCGCCCTCGGCTATGTTGCCGCGCGTCTCGTCGAGTGCACCTTCATCCTGGTCGGCATCCTCAGCGTCCTTGCGGTCGTGACGCTGCGGCAGCACGCTGCCGGCGGGGACGCGGGCGCGCTCGTCAGCGTCGACAAGTCGTTCGTGGCCATCAAGAATTGGACCTTCCTCCTCGGCCCGGGCCTCGTCGACGGCGTGGGGACAGGGTTGATGCTCGGCTGGCTCATGTACCGGTCCGGCCTGGTGTCGCGCCGCATGGCGCTGTTCGGTGTCATCGGCGGTCCGATGCTCGTCGCCTCGGGCGTCGCCGTCCTCTTCGGCCTCATCGCCGCACAGTCCACGTTGCAGAGCGTCGCGACGGTGCCGGAGATCATCTGGGAGGCATTCCTCGGCCTGTGGCTCACCTTCAAGGGCTTCAGCCCGTCGGCGTTCGGCGCACATGAGACCTCTGCCGTCCGAGCCGGAGCAGCCCATCCGGCCGATGCGGTGGTCGCCGCGTAGGTTCGCTGCCGGCACCGAGCAACGCGGAGCCCGGCTTCGGCCGGGCTCCGACCCGCCTCAACCAACTTCAAAGGAGTTCTCATGATCGTGGTCGACAACCTCACCAAGCGGTACGGCGCGAAGACCGCCGTCGACGGACTGACATTCGCGGTGCGGCCGGGCAAGGTCACCGGGTTTCTCGGGCCCAACGGCTCGGGAAAGTCGACGACGATGCGCCTCATCCTCGGGCTGCACGCCCCGACCCGCGGGTTCGCGACGGTGAACGGCGAGCGGTACTCGGCGCATCGGGCGCCGCTGCGCGATGTCGGCGTGCTGCTCGAGGCACGTGCGGTTCATCAGGGGCGCTCCGCCTACGATCACCTCCTCGCGCAGGCTCAGACCCAGGGGATCTCGCGGGCCCGCGTGAACGAGTTGGTGGAGTTCGTCGGGCTGCAGGACGTGGCCCGGAAGCGCGTCGGTCAGTTCTCGCTCGGTATGGGCCAGCGCCTCGGCATCGCCTCCGCGCTGCTCGGCGATCCGGCGACGCTCATTCTCGATGAGCCGATCAACGGCCTCGATCCGGACGGCATCCACTGGATGCGCGGGCTCCTGAAGACACTTGCGGCGGAAGGTCGCACCGTGTTCCTGTCGTCGCATCTCATGAGCGAGATGGCGCTGACCGCGGACCATCTCATCATCATCGGCAGGGGCCGGCTGATCCGCGACATCAGCATCGGAGAGTTCGTACGCGAGTCGTCGAGGAAGGCCGTCCGGGTTCGCTCACCGCAGGCGGAACAGCTGCGCGGTTTGCTTACCGCGCACAGCGCGACCACCTCGATCGAGGAGCCCGGCCTGCTCGACGTCGAAGGCCTGACCGCGGAGCAGATCGGGCGCATCGCCGCATCGAACGGCATCGTTCTCTCGGAGCTCACCCCCCAGACCGCATCGCTCGAGGACGCCTTCATGGAACTCACCCACGACGAGGTGGAGTACCGCAACTCGTCAACCAACGCCGGCGTCGCCGGCGCCGTAGGAGTGGCAGCATGAGCACTGTATCGATCGCACCGATGAGCCTCCCGCGAAGCCCGAGTGGAGGCCGCGTGACGCAGGCCAGGGTCATCGTTTCGGAGTGGACCAAGTTCCGTTCGCTGCGATCCACGCGCTACACGCTGCTGGCGACGGTCGGCCTCACGGTCGGGCTTGCACTGGCAGCCGCTATGCTCGTCGTCTCGCAGTGGGGCACGATGACCGCCGTCGACAAGGCGACGTTCCAACCGCTGAACGTGAGTCTCCTGGGCGCCAACATCGGCGTGCTGGTGATCGGTGTGCTCGGCGTGCTGATGATGACGAGCGAGTACTCCACCGGACTGGTCAACTCGACGTTTGCCGCCGTGCCCAAGCGTCTCCCGGTGCTGTGGGGCAAGGCCATCGTCTACTTCGTCATCGCGATGACGGCGACCGTGCCGGCGATGGTGATTGCGTTCTTCGCCACCCAGGCGATTCTGTCCGGCGACCACGTGCAGATTGGCATCGGACACAGCGGCGTTCTGCGCGCGGTCCTCGGGTCGGCCCTGTACCTGACGATCGGCGGACTGCTTGGAATCGGGCTCGGCGGCATCTTCCGCAGCACCGCCGCCGCGGTGACCAGCCTGACCGTGATTCTCTTCGTCATGCCGGTGATCGTCCTCATCCTCCCCGCCGGCGTGTCGAACAGCATCCGGCCATATCTGCCGGGCAGTGCCGGCCAGGCGATCATGAGCATCGTTCCGCAGGCGCACACGCTGGCGCCGTGGGTCGGGCTCGGTGTCTTCGCCGCCTACGCGCTCGCCGCGATTGCCGCTGCGGCGGTGCTCCTCGTGAGGCGCGACACATAGGCGGACGGACCTCTTCCGGGCCGGCCTGGCGGGAAGGGGGGGATTCGAACCCCCGGAGGGACTTAACATCCCTCACCCGCTTAGCAGGCGGGCGCTTTCAGCCTCTCAGCCACCTCCCCAGGCCGCGGCCAGTATATGTCGTGTCCGGCTTGCAACCATCTCGATCGGCGGCCCCTCGTAGAGTAGATGCGTGGTCTGCGCACGCCGGGGGGCCGCCGTGATCGTCGCCCTCGGCCTCGGCACCGCCACGCTGGCGGCCGCGACCGTGTCCGCCGACGCGGCGACGTACCGGCTGCCCGTCGGAACCCAGCGGATGCAGATGCCGCTCGACTGCGAGGCGACGTCGCTCACCATCGCCCTCGCCTCGGTGGGCGTCCACACCACCCAGCAGTACGTCCAGGGCCACTTCCCCAGCGACACCCGGGCCCCGGTGCTCGGCGCGGACGGCCTGCCGGCCCAGTGGGGCGACCCCTACAAGGACTTCGTCGGGCACGTCATGGGCTCGGAGCCGGGCAGCAACCCGCACTGGGCGACCTATCCGGGCTGGGGCGCCTACGCCCCGACGGTCGCCGGCGTGGCACGGTCGCTCGGGGTGCCGATCGCCGCGCAGCTCACAGGCTGGAATCCGCAGGCCCTCTACGCGGCCGTCGAGGCCGGCCATCCGGTGCTCGTCTGGACCACGGTCAACCACTCGACGCAGACCGCGCGAACGTGGACCGCGTGGGATGGACGGAT
The DNA here is from genome assembly GCA_963848445.1 of Candidatus Dormiibacterota bacterium. Classification (GTDB taxonomy): domain Bacteria; phylum Chloroflexota; class Dormibacteria; order Aeolococcales; family Aeolococcaceae; genus Palsa-851. The sequence continues at coordinate 12,930 of CAWKDT010000012.1, read as the reverse complement.
CGTGCCGTGGACCGAGGCCGGTCACGTCGTGGTGCTCATGGGGGTGAACACGTCGGCGGGAACGCTCGAGTTCAGCGACCCGCTGACGGGCGGCTACAACAGCACGACCATGTCGCAGTTCGCTCGAACCTTCACCATCTACGGTGACATGGCGATCGTGATCGAGCGGACGGCGCGCGCTCAGGTACGCACGGCGACCGTGCATCACGTCGTGCCCACACCGCGCGCCACCGCGACTCCGACGCCCCGCCCGACGCCCCCGACGCAGGTGCTGCAGCACATGCTCGTCTCCAGCCGCACGGACCTCGCGATGTCGGCGGCCTCCCCGGTGGTGGCGATCGGTGTGCTGTCCGACACGCCGGCTCCGTATCACGCCGGCGCCGCCGCGGTCTGGCTCCTTGCGGTGGTGGTGGCTGCTCTCACTCTCGCGACCGTCGCTGCGCTCGTCGCCTTCCAGCGGAGGCGACGACGATGCGCTGGGTGACGTTCACGGAGCAGCACCACCCCGGCGAGCGCACCGGTGTGGTGGTCGACGGACGCATCCACGCGTGCCCACTCGGGACCACGCTGATCAGCCTGCTCGGCGACGATGGTGAACGCCTAGCCAAGGCGGCGGAGGCAGCACGCGCCGATCCGCGCGACGTGCACGAGCTCGATGCAGTGCAGCTGCTGGCCCCGATCCCCCGGCCGCCGACCGTGCGAGATTTCTACGCGTTCGAGCAGCACGTCCGCACCGCGCGGCAGCGACGCGGGCTCGAGATGGACCCCGACTGGTACGAGCTGCCGGTCTTCTACTTCAGCAATCCGTACGCGATCGGCGGGCCGGATGTCGACGTCGCGATTCCACCCGGATCCGCCGAGATGGACTACGAGCTGGAGGTCGCCGCGGTGGTCGGGAGGGGCGGCGCCGACCTCGAACCCGAGGAGGCGGGACGGCGGATCGCCGGGTACTGCGTCATGAACGACTGGAGCGCTCGCGATGTGCAGCGGCGCGAGATGAAGCTCAGCATGGGCCCGGTGAAGGGCAAGGACTTTGCGACCTCGATCGGACCGGTGCTCGTCACGCCGGATGAGATCGAGGACACGCGTCGTGGCCGCAGCTACGATCTGGAGATGACCGCGAGCGTGAACGGCGTCGAATACTCGCGCGCTTCGCTCGCCGACATCTTCTGGAGCTTCGGCGAGATGATCGCGTACGCGTCACGCGGCACGCGTGTCGAGACGGGCGACGTGATCGGATCGGGCACGTGCGGGACCGGGTGCATCCTCGAACTCTCACTGGTGCACGGTCCCGAGCGGTACCCGTGGTTGAAGGCCGGCGACGTCGTCGAGCTCAGCGTCGACCGGCTGGGGACGTTGCGCAATCGCGTGGTTGCGGGGGCGCCGTTGCGCCCGCTGCGATGAGGGTCGCCGGCGGGTACCTCGCGCGCCTCGACGCGGTGGAGGCGCGGCTCGCGGCGCTGGCCGAGTCGTCCCCGCCGCCGGATGCGCTGACGGGCGCCGATCCGTCCACTGGCGAGCGGTGGGATCGAGGGCAAGTGTGGGCGCACCTCGCCGAGTTCATCCCCTACTGGATTGCGCAGTCGCGGCCGATCCTGGAAGGCGCAGCCTGCGGCGGAGCCCATCCGCTTCGGGCGCACCAAGGCTGATCCGGAGCGGATCGGGGCGATCGAGCGCGACCGCCGTGAGCCGGTGGCGGTGCTGTGGAGCGACACGCGGGACGACATCGCACAGCTGCGGATCTTCATCGCCAGCCTCACAACGGAGCAGTGGAACGCCGCCGGGGTGCATCCCACGCTCGGTGTGATGTCGATGCCGCAGATCCTCGAGGAGTTCCTCGTCGGACACCTAGAGCAGCATGCCGACCAACTCGACGCCCTGAGCTCGAGCTCGGAATAGCCCTCTTCAAGGATCACGGAGCGGGCTGGCGGTGGCACACTGGTAGCCCCACGGAGGGATGCCGGAGCGGTTGATCGGAGCGGTCTTGAAAACCGCAAGCCCCGCCAAGGGCTCGGGGGTTCGAATCCCTCTCCCTCCGCCATAGCGACGGCTTGAAGTGGTAGGCCGAATCGATTCACGCGATTGGCGACTTCATCGGGCTTCCCGCGCGGCCCCCGCTCGGCGGTTGGTCACTGGGCCGAGCTCGAGCCTTCGTCGATCACTCGGCCGCCGGATTCCTGCTACCCTCGCCGATCATTGACCGGGCCGGGATACAAGATTCATTGGGGTCGAAAGGCACGAACTCGACGACCAGCAGTGCAGAGACCGTTGATGCAGGCCTCGAGCGCATCCGCGACGCTGTTCGCGCGCAACTGGGCGTCGGCCGTCCCCTAGCTGCGGATGTCGATCTCGCAACTGTCGTCCGGTTCAGCACGCACCTTCCCGAGACACTCAAGCCGGAACAGCGTGCAACGCTGATCGCCCAGGCCGCTAAGTTGGACCCCTGGCTGCAGGGCCCGTTCGCACTCGGCGGCGACGTCGTCGTTGGCGGCACGTGGCGCTGTGATCAACGCTGGATCTCGCTCGGTGCGGCGGTGCCGGAGAGCCTCGTCGGAAAGCGCGTGCTCGACGTCGGCAGCAACGCGGGCTATGACCCCTTCATGTTTGCCCTTCGCGGCGCCGAGCACGTCGTTGGCTGTGAGCCGTTCGGGTTTCACCGGCAGGCTGTCTTCCTGGAATCGATCTACCGCTCCGGCGTTCAGTTCGAGCAGATCGGATGGGAGCAACTGAGTCCCGGCCGGTTCGGCGCCTTCGACCTCATCCACTGCAACGGCCTGCTCTACCACGAGCCGAATCCGATGGGGCTGCTGCTCCGGCTTCGCTCCATGCTCGCGCGAGACGGCGAGCTGATCCTCGGATCGATGATTCTCGAGGACGCGGAGCAATCCGAGTACCTGCGTTTCATTCCGGGCAGCTATTTCGGTGATCCCACGTGGTGGTTCGTGCCGGGCCGGCTCGCACTCCGCTGGATGCTCGAGGTTACCGGTTTCCGGATCGCCTATTCGTTCGGCGAGTGGTCCGGGCCGCCGGGAGCCTTTCCGGTGATCAACGCCTACTTTCGAGCCACCGGCGTCGACCCGGTAGCGCATCTTCAGTCCCAGTCCACGACGTGAACACCGGGACGCTCGGAATTTCGGAAGAGCTGCGCCAGTTCGTCGAGCAGGCGCCCTACGAGCGCCGATCCATCCTAGCGTTCGTGAGTGACGCAGCCAGAGCCATGCCGGCGGGGACGCACGTCGCCGATGTCGGCGCCGGGGACAGCCCGTACCGCGAGCTGTTCGCCCACTGCGAGTACGTCGCCGTCGACTGGGACCAGTCAGTGCACAGCGGCGTCGCGGGCGTCGACGTGGTGTCGTCGGCAGACCAGATCGACCTGCCCGCACGGAGCCAGGATGCCGTCCTGATGACCCAGGTGCTCGAGCACATCCCGAATCCGGGCGGGGTGCTCAGCGAAGTGCAGCGCATCCTTCGCGTCGACGGACACGTGTACCTCACCGTGCCCCTGATCTGGGAGCTCCACGAGCTTCCGCACGACTACTATCGCTACACGCCGGCGTCGCTGCGCCTGCTGCTCGAGGGCGCAGGTTTTACCGACGTCGTGGTTGTGCCGCGCAATGACTGCTTCACCACGATCGCTCAGTTATTGCGCAATGCCGGGTGGGCGATGGGCCGGACCGGGGATGAGAGGGACGAGCAGCGCGAGCTCGCACGGGTGGCTCTCGAAGAACTCGCCGAATCGGTGGCCGCGCTTGCTCCCCTAGACGTCGAGCTGATCATGCCCCTGGGGTACAGCGCGGTCGGTCGGAAGCGATAGCCGGTGCAGCGGACGTGACCTCAGGGCGCCGAGCCGATGGGCGGATTCCCGTCCTGTATCTCGCGCCCTGGGTCGACTTCGGCGGCACGGACACCGCGACCATCGACTGGTTCCGATGGATCGACCGATCTCGCTTTGCCGTGTCGCTCATCACCACCCAGCCGTCCGCGAACCGTCGGCTCGCGGAGATAGTCCCCTTTGCGGAGGAGGTCTGGGCGCTCCCAGACCTGATGCCCGGCCAGGGGTTTCCCGACTTCATCCTCGACTTCGTCAAGGACCGGGGGATCGAGGTCGTGCACATCATGAATTCGCGACTCGGATTCACCCTCATCCCCGATCTGAAATGCCTCGCACCGAGTCCTGCTGTCGTGGTCCAGTTGCACGTCGAGGAACCCGATCGCTCCGGGTACGTGCGCCACGTCACCACCCACTACGGCAACCTCGTCGACGGGTTCTCGGTATCGACCGAGTACGTCGCGAAGGCAATCGAGGACTTCGGCATACCGGCGTCGAAGTGCCATGTGATCCATACTGGGATCGACGCCGCCGGAACCTTTGCTCCCGGGCTTGCCGCTATGCGGCAGCCGTTCTCGAAGGGCGCGTACGACGTCCTGTACTGCGGCCGGCTCTCCGAGCAGAAGGATCCGCTGCTCATGGTCCGGGTAGGCGCATCGCTCCGTGACCGCGGGCGGGACTTCCGCATCCATGTGCTTGGCGACGGCCCCCTGGAAGAGCGCGTTCGCGACGCCGTGATTCGGGCCCGCCTCGACGAGCACATCCTCTTCCACGGCACCGATGCCGACCTCGCCCCCTGGTATGCGTGCTCTGACCTGATGCTGATGACCAGCATCTTCGAGGGCATCCCGCTCGTGGTGTATGACGCCATGGCGATGGCGGTGCCCCTTGTGGCACCGGCACTTCCGGGAATCCTCGAAGTCCTGGGTGAGACCGGTGGCATTCTCGTCGCGCCGGGCGCCGACCACGATGCGTACGTCGATGCGGTCGAGCGGCTCATGGACCATCCCGCTCTGGCACGCGACCTCGGCAGCCGGGCCCGGCGCCGTGTGCTCGATCAGTTCTCCGTAGAGCGGATGGCCGCCGAGCACGCGCACCTCTACAACCAAGTGCGGCCGATGACGCCGAACCTCCCCGAGGCGTCGCCTCTGGCGCCGTTGCCGGTCCCGGTGCGCATGCGCACCCGGCCACACCGCGACCAACCGCTCGTTTCTGTGGTGATCCCCTGCTACGACAATGGCGATTTCCTGCTGGAGTGCATCGATTCCGTCCTTGCGCAGACCTATCCGATTGTCGAGATCATCGTCGTCGACGACGCCTCCGTCGACGCGGCCACGCGGTCCGTCCTCGACGCGATCACGGATCGCGGCGACATCACGGTCATCCGGCTCGGCGAGAATGCCGGACCGAGCGCGGCCCGCCAGCGCGGCATCGATGCCGCGAACGGACGCTACATCCTCCCGGTCGACGCCGACAACCGTTTGACACCGGAGGCTGTGACGGGCCTGGTGCTGCAAATCCAGGAGTCAGGCGAGCAGGTCGGCTTCGTGTATCCCAATCAGGTGTTCTTCGGGATGCGCAACGAGGTCGCGATGGCCCCGGCGTACAACGTCGATCTGCTCCTCGAGAACAACTTCTGCGACACCTCATGCCTCATCGATCGAGACATCTTCGACGCCGGGGTTCGCTATGGCGAGGAGCTGCGCTGGGCCCACGAGGATTGGGACTTCGCGCTGAGCCTCGCCGAGCGCGACATCCGGGGAGTACCGGCCTCGGGGCGGTTCCTTGAGGTGCGCAAATCCGGGTTCACGCGCAGTGACCTGGTGAGTCGCAGCGGCCGATCGGACGCCTCGATCATCTCCCGGCACCCGATGCTCTATGGCCGTCGCGCCTCGGTCAAGTCACGCTGGTCGCCGGCACTGTCCATCATCGCCGCGGACCCGATCGACGACCGCGACGAGGCGCGCCAGCGCCTGCGCGAGGGCCTGCACTCCCAGACTTGCCTCGACGCGGAGGTCATCCTCCGCGATGACACGTGGTGGTGGCAAGACGCTCAGGGGCCGAACGTCCGGCGCGTCGCCGCAGCACATGACGAGTCGCCCGGGGCCGCTGTCGCCACCGGGCTCGGCGTGGCACGCGGGCGCTCAGTGATGGTCGTTCGCGGAAGCATCGATGAGTTGTTCGCCGACTCGACCGTGGTCGAGAAGACGCTGCAACTCCTCGACGAAGGCGTTGCGTGGGAATCCATCGGGTTCGCCTGCGTCGGAGCGGACGTCCCGGCGTTCGCGCCGCTCGGTCGAGAGCGAATCGCGTCCGACATCGCAGTCGCCCTGGCATGGCCCGTCCGCCTCCTCGGCGATCGCGGGTTGACCATCGACGCGTCTGATCCACTCACCGCCATCGCAGCAACGTTCGCGGAGTTCAGCGCTGCGCCGACGACGTGGCGCCAGCTCCCGCTGCGTCGAGCCGCCAGGTTCATCTCCGGCGCTGTCACCATGCCCCGCAGCGAAGCGGCCCCGGGACACTTCGCCGACAGCCGGCGCAAGCGTCTCTCCGAAGCCGCCGCGAAGGAATGGGACGCCAGGATGAACCGCACGCCCCAGCTGCGCCGACCGCAGCACGGCGGCGAACCCTGGCGACCGCCCTTGACGCAGGTTCTGTACAGGCATATCGATCATTCCGGGACCTCGTACACCTTCAGCATGCAGCGTTCACCGCCTCCGAGCCATGCCCTCGACTACACGCTCGGCTGCCTGCACGACTACCGGTACCCGGGCGCGCAGGAGCTCGTCGTGAGCGTCGGTCCGAACTATCAACTCGTCCCGGCGGGCGAAGAGCGCCAGAGCGGCGAGTACCTGCTCGGCCACGTCGAAGGGATTCCCTTTGCGCTGCTCGATCCGCTCTTCATCGCGCGCCATCGCGTCACCGGACAGCAGGTGTTGGTCTGCGGTGACGACGATCCGCTCCTGCCCGCGGTCGACCTGATCACCCATCTCGGATTCATCGAGCCGCATCCGCTGCGGCCGCGGAGCGGACCGCGGGGCAGCCACTTGGCCGAGGCACTGCGTCAGCTCGCCGCAACCCGGCTCGTGCCACCGCAGGCGCCCGTACCGGAACTGGGTCCGAGCGCAGGAACCGACCCTGAGCCCGATCGTCGTGTCGCCCGCTGGGTGGTACGACGCCTGACCCGGTACCCGCATGCGTATGCGGTCGCCCGCAGCGCATACCGCGCCGTGACCCCCCACGGTCGTGGCGATCAACCCTCCTAGCCAGGGTAGAGACGGGTCTGCAGCCCGGGGAGCGCGGACGCGCAGCCAGCGCGGTTGCTCAGGTTGTCGATGCGACGGCGCCCGACGTCGATCACGATCACCCGGTCATAGGGTACGGCGGCCGCTCCGCTAGGCAGGCCCCCGAGGCCGCCCGCCGTGCATGTGTATCCCGCGAGCACTGGGTACCCGAACAGCGTTGGATTGAGATAGGCGATCTGGACTGCGCCGTTGAAATCGTAGGTGCTGGCGAAAACTGGGATCCAGTTGCCGGTGTCGTAGGCGTTGTAGTCGCCGATCAGCACGGTAGTTCCGTCGCGAGGCGCGGCGACGAGATGGGCCATCAGCGTCAGGATGTTGTTGCGCTGCGAGGTCGCATCGCTGTAGCCCTGCGCATGCGTGATCGTCTGGGGCAGGCTGCTCGCAAGCAGGCACGCAGCGACGCCTGCGGCGCAAGCGGGAGCCACGATCGGCCTGCGCGCCAGACGGCCGGCGAAGTCTGCGACTGTCGTGACGATCATTCCGATGGCTGCAAGCACGAAGATTTGGGCGAGACCATTGACACGGTTGCCAACTCCGAGCGTCGACGGCGTGTAGTACGAGGGTGCTGGGATCAGCGGCGTCCAGGCGGCGAGCGCGCCGACGAGCAGCAAACCCGACGCGATTAGCATTCGAGCGCTCCGCGACGGCGACGCGGGCTGCAGCTGCCGCGCTGGCCCGCGCGCGACGAAGAACAGCGTGACGATCGAGCTGGCGGCAACGCCGAGCCCCACTGCTCCGAGCGTGATCTGACCGAAGGGTCCGGCTATAAGAAACTGGTAGCCTGCGGTCCAGAGCGCCCACGCTCGAGCCGGGTACTCGCTAAGCGCCCAGCTGGCGTGGTATTGGGCGGACAGCGACGACGGCAGGATGACCGCGAGGCAGACCACGCCGACGGCGACGTTAACCCCAAAGCTCAGGAGTGTCCTGCGAGCGTCGCGTGACAGCGGGATGAGCGCGAGCGGCAGGAGCACGAGCACGACCACGGAGAAGTAGCAGGAGAGGGCGGCGACCCAGAGCAGGACGCTGACGCCGAGCCAAGTGTCGGCGCGTGGGCGGCGTTCGATCCAGCGCGTGGCGGCGGCTATGGCGAGCAGCGCCAGCGTCGCTGCGAGCGCGACCGTCACATTCGCCGCGTACCAGAGGCGCAGGCTGTCGGCAGCCGGGAATGCCAGGAGCAGCGCGCACGTGATCGCTGCTGGCAGTTGATCGACCCTCAACGCGCGGAGGGCGGCGTACAGCGCGACCACGGCGACGGTGAAGATCACCGCGGCGCTCGCATACCAGAGGTGGGCATTGGCGCGAAAGAGTGCCGCCTCCAAGGCGAGTGCGAGCGTGGGACCGGGCCCAACGTAGACTCCGGTGATCGGAATCGCGAAGATCTGATGGGCGACGAGGTACCAGTCGTCGTAGAGGAAGCCCGCCGAAAGGGTCGGCGGCAGTTCGAGCACCAACCCACTGACGCCGATGGAGGCCGCGACCCAGCGATCGCCCATGGGCGAGCCTACGCCTCGGAACGGAGTTGCACAGCCTCCGGCGCGCGTGCCATCGCGTCCGCGATCATGGTGCGATATGCACCCGCGTATCCGGACGACCGGTGCTTCTCGCGGACTTCCGCCTGCGCGGCCGCGCCAACCGCCCGACGTTGTTCGACCGTCAGGGAAAGCACGCGCCGCATCGCGGCGATGAGGGCGCCCATATCGCGGGCGTCGTACAGCCAGCCCGTGACGCCGTCGGTGATCGCCTCCGGAACGCCGAAGACATCGGTGGAGAGCACGGGCACCCCGAACGCCATCGACTCGAGCATCGACCGCGGCATCGACTCGATGTCTGCGGCCGAGATAAGCAGGTTGGACAGCGCATACCACTCCCAGATGTCGGGCGTGATCGGGATCAGCGAGATCCGGTCGGTGGCCGCTGTCCCGGCAATCATGCGGTGCACCGCGTCGGAGTATGCGCACGTCTGATCGCCCACCAGGACCAGGTGCGCCTCCGGGTTGGTCGTGGCTACCTCGGTGAACGCCTCGACGATGCACGCCTGCGACTTGCGCTCCTCGAAGACGCCCACAGCGAGGAGCACCGTCGCATCCGTGTGGATGCCATGTTTGGCTCGGGCGGCGGTGCTGTCGAAGCCGCGCATGAATTCGCTAATGGCGGCAGTATCGACGCCGTATGGCACCACGAGTTGGCGGGACGCATCGGTGAAGCGTGCAAACAGCTCGCTGGTCGCATGCGCTTCGAACACCAGCCGGTGCGCAGCGCCGAGTGTGTTCTCGATACGGCCGCGGGTGTACAGCGGCAATCCGTCCGGCCTGGGGTTGAGTCCGAGCCAGTCTGAAAGTTCGAAACTCTCGTGGATTGCCCAGAGAAAAGGTTGGCCGGCGCGCACGCACGCGTCTCCCGAGGACCACGGACCCAGGGTGTTGAGGAGCACAACGTCGCAGCCCGCGGCGCGGATGAAGCCCGCGCGCTCGCGGACATGCTCCTCATAGCGTTGGATGTTCTGTGGCTGCGGCTCGTTATCGATGATCACCTCAATGCGCAGACCCTCCAGCGCTGCCCGGAGGATGCCGTCTACCGGCGAGACGACGGTGCAACGCCCCAGCCATGGGATGAGCTGGCGCAACAGTTCGAACAGGTAGAGCTGGCCGCCGCCAAGGGTCAGTGCGTGGGTGAACACGAGTAGCCTCGGTCCACTGCTTGCCGCCTCACGCTGCTCGCGCGGTGGCATGGAGGCGAGTGCATCGCGAGTGCGCGCCTGCATCGCCTCAATGATCGCCGCGTCGAAACGGGGGCGATCTTGGACGATGCGGACCCGCCGGGGCGGGACCACCACATGCTGCCCGTCGAACCCATGCACGGTGAGCCCGACCTCCAGATTCTCCGCCTCCGTAGGGATCAAGCCCCGGTATTCGAAACCCGTGACTGGACCCAGGCGCCCGGAACCGTGGTGCTCCACATCGGACCGCGCCAGGCGAAGACGGGCACGCCCGACGCGGCGACCGTCGATGTCGACGTCGATCCGCGCCGCCGGTCGTTCCTCGATGGTGGCCCAGCCCTGCACGACCAACAGGTCGCCGTGCAATTCCTCACCCTCGCACGGCGTATCCAGATAGCCCTCGAACCCTTCACCCACCACCGCATAGGAACGCTCACCAATCACCGTGGACATTCCCGAACGGGAGGTCGCGATCGCCCGGACGTGGAGCGCGCCGCGCGGCCACGAAGTCAGGTTAACGGTCGCCGACCATCCACATGACGATACAGCGCGGCGCTCGCCGAGCGCACGCCTCATGTCCGGGCGTGCGCCACCGAGCACAGCACGTTGGGTCACGACGCCGTTGAAGACGAGATCGACGCTCGCTACTTTGCGCGTGCCGACCAGCGCCCAACCCCCGAAGGTCACCGGCTCGCGGGTGACGGTCGTGCCCTCGGGATGGTCGAAATCGCCACGCGGTGGGACGGTGTCTCGGGCCGCACTCCGCGTCGTCAAGAAGTCGAGGATCGCCCGGCGTAGCGGCCTCGCTCCGGGCACTGCGCGCACGAGGGCCCGCAGCTTAGTGGAGATCGATCCCATCCACAGCACCCGTGGCCACACTGCCACCGTTGCGCGCGTCCCATGTCGCTCGCACCCCTTCGCGGAGCGTCCTTGCCTCGAAGGAGATGAGTGAGCGTAACTTTGATATGTCGAGGACGATCGCGTCGACATCGTGAATCCGCCGCGGGGCGAACTCGATCACCGGTGAGTGCCCAACGGTCGCACTCACGATATCGAGCAGCTCGAGAACCGTATGGCCGGATCCAGATCCAATATTCACGACGCCGCAGTTGACGCGACGGAGCACCAATCGCGAGATGGCGGCCGTAACGTCATCGATGTGCACATAGTCCCTCACTGACGTCCCGTCACCAACAATAACGACGGGAAGATCGAGGGCAAGCCGATGCAGGAACACCGCCACCGCTCCCTGAGGGCTGCTGGATGGTTGTCCGGGCCCGTATACATTCGCGCAGCGAATGACCTGTGCGGTGATGCCGAAGGTCATCGAGTACATTCGTGTGTACAGCTCACCCGCCAAGCGTGAGACACCATAGGATGAAACCGGCCGGGTTGGATCAGTCTCAGCTGCAACCGTGGCCTCGGGGTTGCCGTAGACGGCACCCCCCGAGGAGATGTACGTGAAGCTGACGTCGGGAACACGGCGGAGTCGCTCGAGTGTGCAGAGCAGTGGCGACAGTGTTCCGACAGCATCCTCGACCGGTCTCCGCGCGGCGGTCGGCGGATCGAGTCCGCCGGCGACGTAGATGACATGGTCGACGTCTCGCAGCGCAGACTCGACGGTATCGCGATCGCCTGCATCTCCAATCGTCAGAGGAATCCCCTGGGCACGCGAGGCTATCGTTCGCGAGCTCTCAGAGCGCGTGAGCCCCCCTACATCTGCACCTTCGTCGAGAAGGCCGTGCCCAATCGCAGCGCCGAGGAAGCCCCAACCGATCACGAGGACCCGCAGCACTTGACCAGTCAAATCCCTCACTTCGCGGGCAAGTATAATCGGCAATCTCAGAAGTGTCCGCGTTTCCCGATGCAGTTGCCCGAGGCCGGAGGGACACGCGCCGGAAGCGCATTTGAGGCGTATGGCGCGTCGTCGAAGGCGCCGCTCGCACTCTGGACGCCGCTGCGGCCAAGGGGTAGACGCGTAATGACACACTTGCCACGTGCATAACCAACTCAACCCGGAGCAGCCCGATTCGACCGATCCACCAGTGAGGTTCGAAGTCGGTCACTACTACTCCCCGATGTACGACGCGCGCGCTCTCCTGGCCGAGCCCACGCGTTCTCGCATCTGGCCTGCGCAGCCTCATGACCAGCCAGGGATCGACTGGAACCCCTCGGGGCAGCGGAGCTTTCTGGTTGAGGTCCTAGGACGACAGGAACGGCTGGAGCTTCGACTCGACGGGCACCCCGACGACAGCGATTACTACACAAGCAACGGGCAGTTTCCTGCGCTCGATGCCTGGATCCTCGAAGGCGTGTTGAGATATCTCGAACCGCGGGAGATGATCGAAGTCGGGAGTGGGTTCTCCTCGCTCGTGACGGCACGCGTCAATCGAGAGTGTCTCAATGGGGGTATGCAATTCACCTGCATCGAACCCTACCCTCGAGGATTCCTGCTCGCGGGAGTGACCGGTATCACCGACCTGATTGTCCAGAAGGTTGAAGATGTGCCGTTGTCCCGATTCGAAACGCTTGATGCTGGGGACGTACTGTTCATTGACACATCCCACACGGTGCGCACCGGGGGCGATGTGGTGTGGCTCTTCGGGCAGGTGCTCCCCCGTCTACGATCGGGCGTCCACGTGCACATCCACGACGTCTTCCTGCCGGGTGACTACCCGGAGCAATGGGTGCGCGAGGGTTGGGGATGGAACGAGAACTATCTCGTGGAGGCATTCCTCCAGTTCAACTCCGGCTTCCAGGTCGTGCTGGGCGCCCAGTGGGCGCTGCAGCACGCTCGACGAGAGGTCGACATTGCCTTCCCCGGGTTCCTTGACCATGCTGCTAACGGCGGGGGATCGCTTTGGCTACGCCGGCTCTAGAAGGTCAGTGAGCTCCAGGCAAGATCGGACGGTGGTGGGCGCGCAGCGGGGCGGATCTCAGAGGCCTCGTGCACCACTCGGAGATGGGGGCAACACCTCCCGCCGAGGTACACCGAGCGCCTCGCTGACGAAGGCGCCGTCCCCTCCGTGGAATCGGGCCGCGACTCCTACGACAACGCGCTCGCCGAACCCGTCCAC
>CAWKDT010000011.1:0-60029 GCA_963848445.1 Candidatus Dormiibacterota bacterium | reverse complement strand
AGCGAGCCACGTCGAGAGTCTCACCGAGTGCCTGCGCCCCGGACCGGCAGCGCGACCCGAGACACTGGCGGGGGAGCACGATTGACATCACTTCGCGTTGCATGCCTGATGCCCTTGGTCGTGCTTGCTGGATGCGGGCTTCCCGGCACGTCCACGCCTTCCCCAGTGGGCTACCAGTGGACCGGCGCACCGATTCGCCCGCCGCTGACCAAGCCGTCGTTCACGCTGACTGACGACGACAATACGCCGTTCAACCTGCGAACCGACACCGCAGGCAAGGTGACACTGCTCTACTTCGGATACACCAACTGTCCCAACATCTGCCCTGAGAACATGGCAATGGTCGCCTTTGCTCTCAAGGATGTCTCCGCTGCCGTCCGCGCGCACATCGCAGTGGTCTTCGTCACCACTGACCCGGCGCGCGACACGCCGATTGTCCTTGCGACTTGGCTGGGTAGGTTCGATGCCGGTTTGATCGGGCTCACCGGCACCAAGGCGCAGGTCGACGTTGCCCAGGCGGTGGCTCAGGTCACACTGGCCTCCCCGGTGCCGACAACGACGGGGATCGGCTACCTCGTTGATCACGCGGCCCAGATCATCGCGTACACGCCGGACGACATCGCCCACATCGAGTTCTTCGAGGGTATGCCGGCGAGCGGCGTCGCACGCGATCTCGAGCGCCTCGTGACCCGAGGATGGAGCGGCGACTGACGGCACGGCATCCGTGTGCCAATGCGGGGCCCGCACCGTGATCGGCGCACTGTCGATCCAGGTCGACTATCCCCTCGCGTTCCTGGCCGGCCTGGCTTCCTTTCTCTCCCCATGTGTCTTTCCGCTCCTGCCGGTCTACCTTGGCTATCTCGGTGCGCGCGCCAGCACGGATCGCCCCGATGTTGCCGGCTCCCATGACGACCGGCCCAGGCCTGTGATCAACAGCGTCGGCTTCGCCGTGGGATTCAGTCTTGTGTTCGTGCTTTTCTTCTATGTCTTCAGCGCGCTCGATGTCTCGCTCTTCCAGCACTATCGCGTGGCGGTCGATGTGGTCGCGGGCTCGATGGTGATCCTCCTGGCGCTTCAGGTCCTCGGAGTGCTCCGACTCGAGTTCCTGATGCGCGACACGCGCTTTGTCGTCGTCCCGCGACGGGCAGGGATGCTGCCGTCGTTCGTTCTCGGGCTGACGTTCGCCGCGGGTTGGACGCCGTGTGTCGGGCCCCAGCTCACCGCGATCCTCAGCCTTGCGGCGCTCCACCAGTTCAATGGTCTCCCCGCCATGCTTCTGTATTGCACGGGTCTCGGTCTGCCCTTCGTGCTCGTCGCCGCCCTTGCCGGACGTCTCGAGAAGCTCCTGCATCGGTTGAATCAGCACCGTCGGATCATCAATCTCACCGGAGGCGGGCTGCTGCTGCTCTTCGGCCTGCTGCTCGTGAGCGGCAACCTGACGTGGCTCAGCCAGTTCGGGACGTCATCGCCGGTGAACCTGTGATGCCGGCGACTCCCCGCCGCGCAACGCTGAGCCTCGCGGGCGTGGCCGCCGCCGCCATCGTGACCCTTGTGTTCTGCACCGTCCTGATCATCGCCCACGTGACCGCGCGGGGCCAGCCCGCGACGAACGCGCTCTCAACGAATCCCACCGGCTTCGTCCTCCCGCGCCTTGACGGCGCCGGTGATGTCCGCATCGCGGATTACAAGGGCAGACCGGCGGTGGTGACGTTCTTCGCCTCATGGTGCAGCGCCTGCCGGAGCGAGCTTCCCGGCTTCGCCACGGTCAGTCGCGCTCTTGTGGGTCGAGTCACGTTCATCGGGATCAATTCGATGGAGACCGGCGACGGCCTTGCAATGGCGCGGCAGTTCGGCATCACCTCGTGGCCGCTCGCGCGCGACACCCGGGGCCTGCAAGCCAGCGGTCTGCACGATGCGCTCGGGGGGATCGGCATGCCGATCACCGCCTTTTACAGTGCCGGCGGTGCGGTGATCACAGTCGTACCAGGGGCTCTGACCGTACCGGCGCTCGAGTTGCAGTTGCAAGCCTGCTTTGGAATCGTGGGGAACCAGCCGCCAGCCGCGACGAGCCGCGGGCCGGCGCCGGACACGGAACCATGATCACGGGCCGGCAGGGCTGACCGACGAGATTCAGGACGCGGTGACCACCAGGGTCCCGTTCATCCCCGCGTGGATCGTGCAGTGATACGGGTAGGTCCCCGCCTTGGTGATCTTCACCTCCCACGATCCTCCCGGTGCGAGGGTCGGGTCGCTGAGGTAGGGGTAGGCGTCGAAGGTGACCGTGTGCACCACCGTGCCCGTGTTCGTCCACTGCACGATCTCGCCGACCGCAACGGTCTGCGTGGCGGGGGTGAACGTGAGCTGATCCGTGGCTTGGAGGTGCACAGATGGAGTGCCAAGATTCACGCCCGCCGACCCGACAGGCGGTCCCGACGCCGACGTGTTGGTGGCCGCGCCCCCACCGTTGCTGCAGCCGCTCATCGCGACCAGCGTGAGACACCCCGCAAACAGCATCATGATCCCGCTCCAGGGCTTCATCGCTACACCCCGTAGGTCTTGCCGTTGCTCTTCTTCGTGACGGGATCGAGGCGCCACAGCGGTGCGGTCGTATCCCCCGGGCCTCGCGACACCACCAGAGTCGCGCGGTCGACCACCAGGAGCCCATCGGGCGCGAACTGGATGTCGTACCAGTCCATGGGCCGTGGCGCCGGTCCGTAGAAGTTCGTCGAATCGATGAAGTAGCGGCTGCCGTGACAGGGACATGCCCAGCCGTTGGGGATCCGCTCAGCGGTCTTGCGGATCCCGCGGCCATCGGCGACGGAAGGAGCCACCCCCGAGCCGTTGGTCACGTTGGTGACGTAATTCGGAGTGCATCCGAGGTGGGTGCAGATCAGCTGCACGGCATAGAAGCCCGCGTCGTCGAGGATGATCCCGGTGCGGTGCCCGTAGTCCATGTAGGGTCGATCGACCGTGATCTGCTCGGGCGGCACGCTCACGACGAACATCGGGGGCGGCTCGTCATCGATGGATGCTGGGAACAGGAACCGCAGGATCTCGACGCCTCCGAAGAGCGTCGATCCCAGCGCCGCGAGCGAACCCATGAGGATCACGAAGCTGCGCCGTGTCATCACTGCGAGCCGTTGCCGGCGCTCCGCTGGGCCGGAGAAGGGGTTGAGTGCCATCCTGTTATAGAAAACCAACGCGTCGGTTTTCATTCCATGATACCACTCCCGACTGCGGCGTGCCGGCCGCGGTCCGAGGCGCGGGCGTTACTTGGTCTTCTTGTGCTTCGCGGCGGCGGTGCTGAGACTGCCCAGATCGTGGCTGACGTTGGAGAAGAGGTTATTGACGTGCTTGCCCGTGAGCGAGAGGACGGCGACGACAACAACCGAGATGAGCACCAGAATGAGCGCGTACTCGACCATTGCCTGTCCGCGTCGCGGATGGTCCCTGAGTTGATCGAATGTGCTCAACGCGAGCTCCCTGCATCGAAAATACCAGCACGCCATGGTGACCTCCTGTTCCATCAGTTGATGGTTTCAGGGTGCGCCCGTACCATGAACGGCTCCCGAACTCAGCGTTACGATGTCTCAGAGCGTGATCTCCTTCGCGGATTACGTCGTTGTAACGGCGATCTCGACCAAAGCGACCGGATGGTCGTTTTCGGGATTCCGCTGCAGTCTGCCTCTACCTGATCCCACGACGCGATGGCCTTCACTCATGGGGCGGTATGACGACGGCCCTGCGTCAGCGTTCGGACTCGGCCCGCAGCCGTCATGGACAGGTGTCCGGAGCAGGAAGCTCGACATCCCCATCCACCGCGATCAATTTGATGCGCGCGGAGCGACCTGAACGCAAGGATACCGCGCTCCGCGGTACGTGCAGCCACTGAGCTACCACTTTGATCACGGCATCATTGGCCGCTCCGTTGGCAGGAGGTTCGACCACCCAGACGGCGAGCGTCTGACCGTCCCACGAGCGTCGGGCGACGCTTGCCCTGGCGTGGACCCGGACCGCGACCGTCGTCGTTCCGTGCACGTGTGACATTAAGCCGTCACTTCACGTGGACTTGACAGTCCGGTAGCATGATGGGGAGATGCGCGCACTGCCGATCGTGGCGGCGGGGGTCAGCGTCGCGCTGGTCGGCACGGCCGCGGGGATGACCGCCCTCGCCAGCGGGCGCCAGGCTTCGTTCGCCCACCGCGCTGCCGCCCTCGAGCAGCGGTGGACGGCCGACACTTCGGTGGGAGAGCCCGAGGCGAGCGTCGAGCCGCTCCGGAAGCAGCTCGCCGGCTCGGTCTACTCGAGCGCCCCGAGCTGGTCGCCGCAGTGGTGGTTCGGCACCGGGCAGGACGTGCTCGACAAGCTCGACGGACGTACGGCGCGCGCATGGACGGCTGCGCTGGTCGCTGCCCGCGAAGGGGCGGCAGTCGTATTCACCAGCTGGGAGCAGATGGCCGCCCAGCTGTCGCCCTATGTCCCCGCGGCTGCGGTGAGCGCCGAACGGCGGTGGCAGCAGGAGCTCGATGATGCCGCGACGCCGGTGGCCGTCGAGCGGCTCATCAGCGGATGGGCCGGCGACGTCACGACGACGCGCAACTCGGCGCTCGTGAACCAGCTCAATGCCGAGGTCGGTGCTTACAGCGGCGTGAATGGACTGCTCGCGCAGGCGAATTCGGCGGTGACCAAGGCGCGACGCGACAACCTGTCATTCGGTCAGGTGCCGGCGCTGACCGCGACGCTGCGCGCGCAGATGGCGGCGCATGCGGATGCGACGAGCACGCTGCGCGCGCTCGTCTCGGCTGTCACGACGCTGAAGACGCTCCTCGGGCTGAACGGCCACGTCGCCACCGCCCTCCCACCAACCCTGTACAGCGTCGATCAGGCCGTCGCCGAGGGCGTCCCGAACGCGTCGTCCTTCCTGTCGCAGTACCAGAGCGTCGACGCGGCCTTCCGCGCGGCACGCGAAGCGTCACAGCTGAACGCGGTGGGGGCGCGGATCGTCGCGCTGCAGACCACGGTCGCGGCCGCGCTCAGCGCCGATCAGTGCGGCCACGCCGTCCCGTCGGGCAAGGTGATCACGCTCAACCTCACGGTCCAGGAGGCCATCTTCTACAGCAACGGGTGCGTGGTCCGGGCTTCCCCGATCACCACCGGCCGTCCCTATCTGCGCACACCCACAGGGACCTTCCACGTCTTCTACAAGACATCGCCGTTCACGATGGTGTCGCCGTGGCCGAAGGGGTCGCCGTTCTGGTATCCGACCGGCACCGTCACGTGGGTGATGGAGTTCGACACCGGCGGCTACTTCATCCACGATGCCTCGTGGGAGCCGGCTTCGGCGTTCGGCCCCGGCAGCGAGAACACATCCATCGCCAGCCATGGGTGCGTCCACCTGCCGACGCCGGTGATGCGCTGGGCGTATCAGTGGACGCCCATCGGCACGCCGGTGATCATCGCGGAGTAAGGGCCACGGCCCGAGGCCGATCATTGCAGCCGGTCGCCCGATCGGCCTTGCGTAGCTCATCGGGTAGTCGGATCCGTTCGCTGCAGTGCTTCGAGGCTCACTTCGGGTGCCAGCGCCGCAATCGCAGAGCCGGTGGGTCGTGGCCGCGCGCCGCGCCCGAGGATCTGCTGTACGAACGCTGCCGCGTGTCCCCGTCGAGCCACACGACACCAGAGATCGTGGTATTCATACCCGCTCAGAACCGGGTCCTCTGAGAACCCACCAAGACCGAGAAGCGTCGAGCGACGGATCAAGAAAGGGGCGGTGAGATACGCGCGGCGTTCGAGCCGCTCACCCTCCAACGGGAGCGCGTTCCAGAGCTCGCCAGCGGTCGGATCGGCCATGAATCCGTAGGCGGCCACCGCCTCCGGCGCTGCGTCGAGCGCCTGAAGGAGCCTCTGTACGCAGTTGGAGAAAAGCTCCTGCCCGGGCTCCACCACCAGGACGAGCTCGGATTCGGTAGCGCCAAGCAGCGCATTCAGGGTGGCGCCGGCACCCTCGGTCTCCGTCGGCGCCTCCGTCGGAAGCGCTTCGGGGCCACCTATCCACGCGGCCACGGCAGCGCCCTGCGCTGCGAGAGATTCGAGGGTGCGCGACTCCTGGCGGGCATCGCGCTTCACGTCAGGAATCAGTGCCACAACCCGTCGAGTTGCGCCGGGGCTCTTGAGGATTTCCGTCGTTACGATACCCCCGAACTCGTGCACTGCCAACCGTCAGGGCCGCCGCCCGATCACGGCCAACGGGCGCCGCCAACGCCTCTGCCCAGTGAGCAAGTGACGGGAGTTCGGAGGCCGGTTGCGGGGGCTCCGGAACCATCGGGTGCGCACC
Organism: Candidatus Dormiibacterota bacterium; assembly: GCA_963848445.1. GTDB lineage: Bacteria > Chloroflexota > Dormibacteria > Aeolococcales > Aeolococcaceae > Palsa-851. The sequence goes on along the minus strand of CAWKDT010000011.1, from coordinate 53,695 downwards.
AGGCCGTTGCGGGGTCGTGCCCACTCGTCGCGCTCTCGGCGGTGAGCCGTGGGACGTGATGCTGTCGGCCACCTCCATCAGGCGGAGCGCCGAGGACCGCATGTCCAGCGCCTTGGTCTCGGCCCACGCAGACTGCCGTATCGAGGTCAATCGCTCAGGGTCCCGCAGTAGCGCCGACGCAGTTGCGACGATCCTCCCGGGGTTCGAGAACAGGAGGTGCTCCCCGGGGAGCAGCGGATCGAAATCCTCACTGTGCTCGGAGACGACCACGCAGCCGTTGCACATTGCTTCCAACACCCGGACCCACTCAAGACACCGTGAGCCGCCTCGATGCAGGTTGAGGAGCACCTTGGTCGCAGCGAGGTGGCGCAGCTTGGCCTCGCCCATCAGGAAGTCCTGCCGCGGGCGATACATCATTTCATGCGGCGGAATGAGCAGACGCGTCTTCCACACGGACAGTTCCTCAGCCTGCTGCGCGAGGATGAGATTGCGGCGAACGTCGGTCGTGCCGAGGTACGTGATGTCCAGAGGGCGTTCGGTGTCGTCGGCGCCTTTCCACACGTCCCAACGGGGGCTGTAGCCGAGCGTGAATCGTGCAGCCGGCAGCCCGCGACGCCGCATCTCGACCACCGAGTCCGCGTTGATGTCGACAACGCCACCGAGGGTGCGCGCATGTGTGACGCTGGTCTCGAACGTCTGATTGCCGGGATGCTCGACGCAGAAACCGATCGTGTGCGCTCGCTGGGCGGCGTCCGGGAGATCCTCGGGAGCGGTCAGGGCGAAGTACTCGTGGGGAATCACGACGTACGCACACGGCGACGCCATGGCTGGGAACCCACCGGTGGCGATCGACACCTCGCCACCGGCGCTTGCGACGGCATCTGCCACCACCTCCAGCAACTCACGCATGAAGGCACTGCCGCGAGGGGCAGAGACGAAGCAGAGGTGCACGATTCAGGGTTTGGCTTGCGCCTGTCGCTTCGAAGCTTCCGACCGCGCAAGGTCCTGCTCCGCATCCAGTAACCGCCGCCACGCGCGGTCCCGTTCAGCCTGCGCGCGAGCAAGTTCAGCAGCGTGGTGCCGCGCGGCCGTCTCGAGGCGGACGACGTCTTCGTGGAGCCGTTGAGCTTCGGAGTGCGCGGCTCGGTGCTCATCGAGAAGGCGGGTGCGCTCCTCGACGATGCGTTCATGGTCCGCGAGGTAGCGCGCCCGTTCCTCGACCATGGCCTCCCCGGCGATCGCAAGGTCATCAACCTGGCGTGACGAGACCAGTGCGACCATCGCGGGCATGAGCGGGAGCTGAGCGTCGCTGCCGACCACGACGCTGTAGATGTCACGGCCGGGCCCAACTTTTCCGAGAAGGGCGACCTGCGGCGCAGCACCGGTTGGACCGGCTTGCTCAGCCCCGTCCTGGTGCAAGGCCGATGCCATGAAGTTGTGCTGACGCCACAGCTCGGTGTGCGCAAACCGCTCCCCCATGGCCGTGAGCAACTCTTGCGGCGTCAACTCATGGCGATGAAACGGATTGCCCGCCGGGTATACGCCGGGGTTGGGAGAGGAAACGAGGACGATGCCGCCCGGCGCGAGGACGCGTCGGAATTCGTCGAGTCCGCGAAGAGGCTCCTCCACGTGCTCGATCGCCTCAAAACAGGCGATCACGTCGAAGGCGTGCGCTGGAAAGGGTAGGTGCATGAGGTCAGCCTGAACAAACGTTCCCGCCGGGCAGCGCCGGATCGACTCGGTGATTGCGAATTCGTCGATGTCGACCCCATCGACCGACGCAGCGCCGTAGTCGAGAAGGACCTGACTTCCCCAGCCGACTCCGCACCCCGCATCGAGCACGCGCCGTCCCGACACAACAGCGCCGGCGAATCGGTAGCGGGCGTGATGCTCTGCCTCGATCAGCTGGTCGCTCATCACTTCCGGCAGGAAGCGCTCTTCGGGCGGGTGTTCCCCCGGCGTTCTGGCGACACCATCGGGAAGGGCAGACACTTCTTCAACTCCCGATTATACTGGCCGCGAAGTGAGGGAATCGAGCGCTCGAACTCCACGAGTCCTTGTGATCGGTTGGGGTTTCCTCGGCGCGGCTATCGGGCATCGCCTTCTCGACGACGGTGCCCATGTTGGTGGGCTCACCAGGTCTGAGACCGCACGGACGCTGCTCTCACGGCGGCAGAACATCGATCTGTCGATCGGGGATGCAGTGGATCCCGATGTCGTCGAGCGGTCCATGCGAGGAGTTCGACCACGTTGTATACGTGGCCGGCGGACTTGATCCCGCCAGTGCCGCACACCGGCCGATCGAGGATGCTCTCGGAGCGCTCTCCCCCCTTCTCTGCACGCTCGAGACGGCGCGAAAGGTTCCGGACATCAGCGTTACGTACGTCTCCTCGGGCGGTGCCATCTACGGTAATCCTGCGGCGACTATTGCTGTCGAGACGGATCCACCGCTACCGGTCTCCGCCTATGGGGTGTCCCGCCTGGCCGGTGAAGTGTACTCACAGATGTACGCGAGAACGTTCGGCTTCCCGACGCGGGTTGTTCGCTGTGCGAATGTGTACGGCCCTGGACAATCATCCAGTGGTTCTCAAGGCGCGGTGGCCGTTTTCCTGCACAGAGTTGATCATGGCCTCCCTGTAGCGATCGTCGGCGACGGCTCAGCGATCAGAGACTACGTTCATGTCGATGACGTCGCGGCTGCGATCTCAAAGTTGGTGCTCCATCGAGTTGACTGCGGGATCGTGAATGTCGGGTCCGGGTCGGGGCATTCCGTTCTGGAACTGCTTGAAATCGTCAGTGCCGCGGTCGGACGCGCGCCGGTGGTCGAGTTCGTCCCCAGACGTCCGTATGATGTCAACGCCATCGTGCTCGACATCTCGAAGCTACGCGCCCTCATCTCGTACGAGGCAACATCGATCGGCGACGGCGTGCGAATGACCTGGGATGTGTTGAAAGCGAACGCGGAAGCGGTTGATGCAGCGAACTCCCGCTAGGGTTCGCTCGATCGTCCGGGCGATTCCAGGTGCGAGGCCGCTGCGACGCGCCCTGCTCAACTTCATGGCGCGCCGCCGCGCGGCGCGCGATACCGTGCCCCCACGCGGGGCGTTCGACCGTCCCGACGTTCTGACCATTGGCCGGAACTCGGTGACCTTCGAGGGATGGGCCCTCGTCGGCACGCGCACGGCGGCAACTGTCGATCTCGTGCTCAACGACATGACGACGATCCGCGCCGCCCTGGGTGTCGCACGTCCGGATGTGCCGCTCAACCTCAATGAGCCGGCAGCCGTGGCGTGCGGCTGGGCCGCGACTGTCGACTTGACGCCATGGCCACTCGGCGATCTGCGGGTCAAGGTGATCGCGACCTCGCACTCGGGAATGTCCTCAGTAATCGGGCACAGGATGTACACGCTGATCGGCGAAGGTTTCGAGGGCTACCTCGATACGCCGCCCGAAGGCGCCGAAGTTCACGGAGATCTGCTGATCGTGCAGGGATGGGCAACCGTGGGGCCGCAACCCGCGTCGCGAATCGACATTCATCTCAACGGTCGATACGCCGGCCGCGCACGCCTCCGCGTGGTGCGTTCCGACGTGGAACGGTATGGTGCAGGACGCCTGGGTCCGGTGACGGGCTTCGAATATCGAGGCGCGCTGGCTCCGGCCGATATCGGCCGCTTGGAGATCGCTATCACAATACACGCGCTCGACGGCACGACGATCGCCGTGCCTCCGCGCCACGTCCGGGCCGTCAGTGACGGCCGAGCGATCGACGAGGCCCGAGTGCGCGCAGTACGGGCTCGAACCGAAGCTGCACTGGCGGCCATGCCACGCACCCCGGCGATGGCCGGTCCGACCCCGCCGAGCCTATTGGTCTTTACACACAGCCTCGCGGTCGGAGGTGGCCAGCTCTATCTTTCGGAATTGCTTCGACAGCTCGCACCGACGCTTGCTCACTGCATCGTCGTTGCACCTACGGACGGCGTCCTTCGCCAGGGACTGGAGACTGACGGTATCGAGGTCAGGATCCTCGAGGATCCACCGTACGGGGACATCGGACGATACGAGGATTACGTTCGCGATCGCGCAATGCTCATCCGGAGCTCGGCTTGCAACGTGGCCCTCCTCAACACGCTCGGGCCGTGGGCCGCCGGCGATGCGTGCCTCCGAGCCGGGCTGCCGTTCGTATGGGCAATCCACGAGAGCTTCGAGCTCTCCAACTGGATCGCGCTCAACTTCGGAGCGAGCGCAGCCTCGGGGTACATCCGGCGACAGATGGAGACGGCGCTACATGCCGCTCACAAGTTGGTCTTTGAAGCGAACGCGACCAGCGAGATGTTCGCGCACATTGCGGATGCCACACATCGAACCGTGGTCGCCTACGGCGTCGACACGGCCCGCATCGATGCGTTCGCTCGGGACTTTGACCGCGCAGGAGCGCGATATGAGCACAACATCCCTCTGGAAGCGACGGTGCTGCTAGCAATGGGCGTCTTCGAGGAGCGCAAATCGCAAGCCTCCATCGTCGAGGCGTTTATGGCGGTAGCGGACGTTCATCCATCTGCGGTGTTGATCCTGGTCGGCGACCACCCGTGCGAATACTCGGATGCCATCCATCGAATCGTGGCGGACTCCTCGTGTGCTGAACGCATCACATTCGTGCCGATCACCACAGATATCTGGAAGTGGTATGCGCTCTCGGACCTGCTCGTCTCTGCATCGGATATCGAGTCCCTCCCGCGCTCAATGCTGGAGTGCATGGCCTTCGGCGTTCCGGTCGTGTCCACAGATGTGTTTGGCGTGCCAGAGATAGTGGAGGATGGCGTCACTGGCTGGCTCTTCGAGTCGCGCGACATGGGTGCGTTCATCGCCTCGATGCACCGGGTGCTTTCGATGACACCTGACGAGCGCCGGACCGCCGGACTTGCAGGCAGGGACGCCATTCAGCGCCGCCATGATTCGTCCGGCTATCGCGACGCATATCGTGTGCTGATCGGTGACGCGATTGCTTCGGCTGTGAACAACGTCGGCTGACTCGACCAAGGCTTAGGCCCAGGGGTATCGCACATAGTCCAGAGCTGATTCCGCGCGAGCCTCGGCTCAAATGATCGCAGACTGATGTTGTCGCCCCCTGAGGCCTAGTGACATTGATCGTCGTGAGGGACGGCGATGCTCTGCCTTCGGCTTTGGGCTCGGGTTGAGCCGCACTGGTCTTCTCGACCGTTCAACACTTCTGCAGGTGGATTACGTGGGAACGTCGGAGAGCATCTCGTCGCACTCGGCTTCTGCCACCAACCGCGAGAGTTCGCCCGCTACCGAGAATGCTTCCGGCTGTGGCGGTGAGTCGGGAGCAGGCAAGGAGCGGCCGGGGCTTACGTTTCTGAGAGTCACATCGCTATTGGCGAGCATAGCCTCCATGACCGCGCGAACTCCCTCGTCTGTCACATGACGCCTGTCCGAGGCAAAATAGGTTTCTGGCGCCTGCGGCCCCGTGACGATCTCAAACGCAGGGAAGTAGGTTACAGATGGCTCGCTTGCTGCGACATCGCCTGCGGCGGCGCGCAGAACCGACTTACTGTAGGACGTCGCCATCAAGACGTGCTCATCTGTCGCGGTCGCCACCAAGGGGACTGGCGAGACTGTAAGGATGACGCGCAACTCGGGGTTGTGAGTGCGGAGCAGCGTAACCGAACTGCGGAGATCCTCACGTACCTCTTCAACGCCAAAGTTGTGGAATCGATGCTTTTCGGGGCTAAACGTGCCGGCAATGGTTCCCGGGCAGGCGGGGAAGACCGCTCCGTCGGCTGCTGACTCCCAGGCCTCTGTAAGACCGAGCGTGAACACGAAAACGGTTGCTGCGCCAATGGCTGCCCGGACGGCTTCAAGATGCTGGGCGGTCAGAAGGTCGAACTCTCGATCGGAACGCGCGGGATAACGCAAGCCAGGCCGGAACGGGTCGATCACATGACTCCCGGCGTACCAACGATCCTCCACCGGCTGAAAACGCCCGTAGGCACGCTCCAAGAGTTGTCGCAGGTGTCGGGCAGTATAGATGTTGCCATATGCGGCACTGAAACTCGAATACCCAAGGTTCTCGGGCAAGTGGAGAAAGCGTGGGTGGGGTCGTTCCGCTCGAACATAGGTCAAGCCGGCCGCTTCGAGCCAGGGGATCATGTGGGCTGCGAAGCAGCTTCCGGCTGACACAACGCAGTCTCCCGTGTGCATCAGCCGTTCCGTGGCGGTGGAAAGATCAGCGGGGTTGAAGCTGGTCGAGACGGCGCGTGACCAAAAGGCGCGATCCGGCTGGCGACGATAGGGATGGTCCGTCACATGCGGGCGGAACTCTACAGGAATGCGTTGACTCCCCGGCAGCCAGCTGCGTCATCCCGGCACAGGTGCCTGATCAACCGCTCGGCGCCCGGTAATCGAGGCGACGCGTCAAAGTGAGGATTTCCAAGATGATGGCGCCGCACGGGCTCACTATATGGGGTCTAAGCCATTCGGTATGCGGGTGGCGACGGTACGTTGGTGCGCGTCCACCGAAGCAGTGTTAGACTGGACTGTCGTCATGCCAGTCCCCCCGGGGGCGCCTCAGGAAGATCGGTTTCGCGAGCGGTTCCGCAGCTTCACGCAGAGGCCGCCTTGGCGCCGCCGGCTGGTCATCGCAGGTCTCATCGTATTGGCGCAAGCAGCAGTGCTCTGTATCACATATCGCGCCGTTGTCATTCACGGGCGCACTTTGCTCACCGGCCAACTCGTCGCGGGAACCGAAGGCACAGCGCCACCTTATGGCTATCCAGGGCCGCCACCGAGCGGATACAACGAGGTCGACGCTGGCGCATCAGCGTGGCAGTTCGTACCACAGATCCGCAAAGCCCATAACGAGCTATCGAGCGGCGAGCTGCCGCTCTGGACTGCGAATGTCATGCTGGGAGCTCCACTCGTCGCAGACCCATCCGACGGGTTGCTCAACCCGTTGACCTGGCCGGTGGTCGCTTCACCCACGCCCTTCGTTTGGGACGTGTGGTTGTTGTCACGCCTATTGCTGGCCGGATTGTGCTGTACAGCTCTCGCCTGGTATTTGGGACTTCGGCCTGTCCCGGCGACACTCGCTGGGGTAGCGTACATGATGTCTGGCGTTTTCCAGATGCGCACCACCACAGTCCAAACCGGAATCATGGCAATCTTGCCGCTGCTCATCCTGGCAGTCGAGTGGTGCACACGGAACCCATCATGGAAGCCGAGCGCTCTCCTCGCCGTCACGGTCGCCGCAACAATCCTCTTTGGCATGCCTGAGGAGGACTTTCTTTGCCTCGCAATGCTCGTCCTATACCTTGCCGTTCGTTTGACGGCAGAGTGGCTCCACAGCAGGCGACCACCTAGCGCGCGCACAGTTTACGCAGCGCTCGGGGGCGGCCTTGTTGGCCTTCTAGCCGGCTTGCCGCAGATACTGCCTTTCTTGGAGTATCTAGGCCAAGGCTGGACCACACACGCAGCCGGGTCGCACCAGGCCTCTGTCGCCGAGGATGCCCGGCAGCTCCTTCGCCTTGTCGGGCCTCACTGGACGGGCCCTGGCCCCCATTACGAATGGAGCGCCGGGTTTGCTCCATTTGACAACTGGTTTGGTGTCGGCGTGATCTTCCTCGCGCTGCTGGGCGCATTCACACGCACGTTCCCTCGCGGAGTGCGAACACTCCTCGTCGTGACTGCCTTGATCGTCGAGGCTAAGGCAGTCGGAATCCCAGATTGGCTTGACCAATTGGCAGGAGATGCCCCAATCATCGGCCAGATAGCCTTGTGGGCCTATAGTGGAGTGTTCGTCTCAATTGCGGTGGCGCTACTCGCTGGTGCTGGTTTGCAACGCGTCCAACTCGACACTGTCAAGGCGCGCCACGCACTCGTAATTGCGTGTGTGCTCGCCGCTGCCATCGCCGCGGCCGCGCCCGCGCTCACAGCTGGAGCGGTGGTGTCCAAAGGCCAGGTTGCGCTCACCGTCGTGATTCTGATCACCGTCACCGCCGGAGTAGTGATCGCTGCCAAAGCGGTGCAATGGCCTCGCATGCTGGGCACTGTGCTGATTGTCAGCGGAGTCACCGCCGAGCTGATTCTTCTTGCGACGCCGGCCATTCCTTTACCAGAGCGTTACGACCCACTTTCTCCTACCCCCACCACCAACTATCTGCAACGCACCATGCCCTCTGGGAGCGGAAGGAGTTACTCTGCCACGCAAATACTCTATCCAACGACCAACCAAGCGTTCAACATCGATGACCTTCGTAATCTTGATGACATCTACATCGAGCGCACATTCCGCTATCTGAGGCTCTTCATTGATCCCGGCATGACCGACCTCCTCGACGGATTGCCTCCTAATGCCGCTAGGTATATCCACAACCCCTTCTTCAATGCATTGAATGTTGAATATATCCTCGTGGCGCCGCCGTTACCCAGCACGACGGCGCTCCCGCCCGATCAATTCATTTTGCAGAAGGTCGCGAGCGACGGTGTGGGCATCTATCGCAATCGAGACGCGTCGCCCCGCGCACAGGTGGTGTTTCACGTATTTCGGGCCACCTCTGAACAAAATGCGACTGCGATAATGCTTCGTCCGGGTTTCGACCCGATGACGAGTGCCGTCGTTGAAACGAGTGGGCCGTTGCCGAAGAACAACCTCCTCCCGGTTCCCGCGCGCATCGACAGCTACGATGATAGTCGAGTGGTAATGACCACGACGACGTCCCAACCGGGCGTACTTGTGCTCGCGGATGCCTACTACCCGGGATGGGAGGCTTATGTCGACGGGAAGCGAGCGACGATCTACCCCGCAGATGTTGCGCTTCGCGGCGTCATCGTACCGGCAGGGACTCACACTGTGACCATGGAGTACAGGCCTGAAAGCGTGACCCTTGGTGCCCTCGGCGTGCCCGCCGCAGCCGTTCTATTCGGTGGAGGTTGGTTAGGCCTGCCCGCCGTGACCAGAGCCAAGAGTCGCCGTCGCGGACCACGTCGCCCTAGGGCGCGACAATCGTGACTCATCCTGCTCTGCCGGACCTTCCCTGCACAATTCAACGTAACCGCCTCCGTGGTCAGCTGCGCCCTCGCTTCGGCGCCGATACCCTACCGAGGGCATCAACATCCGTCGCCCCTGATTGGTCATCTCGTGGATGGTAAAGGAGGGCTTCTCACGGTGATGGTCCTGGAGAGGCGATGGCGCCGGATGGGTGCACACAGGGTCGAGCATCGAGTCGAGATGCTCAACTGGGAACGGATGTGAAATCCCCGATCGAAGTGTCAATCCTTATGCCCTGCTTGAATGAGGCCGCGACGATAGGGCGATGTGTCGATCGGGCGTGGGAGGCGCTCGCGCAGTTGGATCTGCGCGCCGAGGTCCTGGTTATTGACAACGGCAGTACCGATGGCTCATCGCATATTGCGCTTGAGCATGGCGCTAGGGTCGTGAGGGTTGACGAAGTCGGATACGGTGCGGCCATCCGAGGCGGCGTTGCAGCATCAGCGGGCCGGTACATCATCATGGGCGATGCTGATGAGAGCTACGACTTCGGAGAAGTGTCGCCGATCGTCGAGCGCTTGCGGGCGGGCGATGATCTGGTCATGGGCAATCGCTTCGCGGGGACCATCGAGAAGGGTGCCATGCCGTGGTTACATCGATGGATCGGCAACCCTGTGCTCTCCATGATAGGACGAATCTTCTTCTCCTCGCACGTACGGGATTTCCACTGTGGTCTACGTGGATTCAGTGCTGAAGCCTTCGCCCGGATGCACCTCTACACAACCGGTATGGAGTTCGCGAGTGAGATCGTAGTCAAGGCGTCACTTGCGCACATGAAGATCAGTGAGGTTCCCGTATCCCTCCACAGAGACGGTCGCAAGCGGTCATCCCACCTACGCACATGGCGCGACGGTTGGCGGCATCTGAGATTCCTGCTCCTCTTCTGCCCGCGCTGGCTCTTTCTCATCCCCGGGCTGACTCTCATGCTGGCAGGCACGGCCATGACCCTCTGGTTGCTCGGAGGCGTCCGCTACATCGGCTCAATAGGCATCGATGTTCACACGATGCTAGTGAGCAGCGTAATCGTGCTCATCGGCTATGAATTGGTGCTCTTCGCGGCGTTCACTAAGGTCTTCGGGATGAGGGCAGGGTTTCTGCCGACCGACCATCGGATGGACCGATTCTTTCGCGTCGCCACGCTCGAGAAGGGCCTCGTGTTCGGAGGCGTGCTCACGCTCACGGGGCTGGGGATCGTTGTCTTCGCGGTGCTGGACTGGGGGCGCAGCGGCTACGGCCATCTCGACACCCAGGCTTCGATGCGTCCATTGATCGTGGCCGTGATGCTTATCGCCGGTGGAATACAAACGGTTTTCGCGAGTTTCGTGATGAGCATGCTCGGCATTCGGGACAACACAGCCACGCCTTCTGCGACTGCCATCGAAGGGGCCGTAGGCTTGGAAGGCGAGACGCCTCTAACGCGACCCTAACGCCCCGAATAAACCTACGAACGAGGTGCGCCCACGCGTGCATTTGCGAAGACAAACAGGTTGTTGAGCCCGAGTTGGAAGCGCCTTTCAAGTCGCAAGGTGAACCCGCTGTCAGTGAAAAGGTGGACGGTCCGGCTGGGCTCGAATCCGTAGTGCTCGTGCTCAGCCATTCCGTCAAGCAGTCCGAGATGCTGCCCAAGGTGAAGCAAGTTGTCGACCCTCGGCGATGGGACGGTGCATATCAGGCGTCCACCCAACTTCAGTAGCCCTGTGCATGACGCAGCGAGCCTACGCTGCGTGTCGGGCGGGATGTGCTCAAGCACCGCGAGCATCGTTATGGCATCAAACGTCGAGTCCAGGGGAAGGGCGTCCGGAGCGGCGCCGCGGATGAACCTGAACCGCCCGTAGTCGTTCGGGACTGCACCCGTGTCGATGCCGACACCGGACCCAAACCTGTGTCCGAGGATTCTGAAAAGCGCGCCATCACTACAGCCGATGTCAAGAACCTTGGCGCCGAGTGGGATGTAGGGTGCAGCCTTTCGTATGCGCCACAACTGAAGGAGCGAGTCCCCCGATCTCATGCGAGACCCCACGTCATGGGACCCGACGCTGGCAGCAACGACGCGGCAGGTATTGCCCGACTATGCGGGCGGCGGCGTGGAGATGCGTCTGATTCATGGCCCATCGTGTGCAGATCCATTGAAGACTTGAGCGTCATGAGCGAACCAAACCTTCCCGCGAGGCGAAAATTTCCCGCCACATTAGCTCGCCGTACGCCGAGTTCGCATGAGTGACGTCGGGGTTTCCGTAGCAGTCCAGAAGCAGATCGTCTGAGCTCATCGCCGAAGCGGGGACGGGAATGAACGTCGCGCCGGCCTTGCCGGCTTGATCGCGGGTGAGGTCCTGGAGTACCCGCCAAAGTGCAACACGCACGGCTGCCGGGGTAACGCTGACGTTGTCCAACTCCAAGCCGAGCTCACGGGCTACGACTGCCCAGTACGGGTCGCTCGCGAGAGTAGCTCGGACGATCTGATCCGACTTGGGAGGAGGTGTCCCAAGAACGAGAACCTGCGCGACTCGAGAGAGGAGCGCGAGGACATCACCCAGGCGATCAAATGACGCGGACCAGAAGTCGCGGACCATCTCCTGTGGTATCCAGACGCCTTGCTCGCCTCCCGGTTCGCAGACGGTCGACGTGTACACCCGGAACGGTGGTTCAGGGGACAAAAGGAAGGCGGTGTTGTGCTGGTTGCCATCCCAAACAACCGCCACGGTCCGGCCAGCTCCGGCATGCGCCAAGAAGTCCCAATAATCGTCGTCGTCCGACGGTCCGGCGGCAAAGTCCGCGGCATACGCGACTGCTGCGCGAAGTCCGGCTGGATACAAGTCTTCGTCAAGGGCCGTCATCAAGCTCACAACGTGAGATTGGCCTCCCGCGATCACGTTTGGGTCGTCGGCACCATAGAGGCGCCAACGTTCCAATCCGGTCATTGGGCTAGAGTGCACCGCCGGTGCGTAGGCGGCCAGGATGTCTGTGACTGCTACCGAGCCGCCGCTGAACGTGTCCAATCGTGGCGTGGGCGGCCTGAGATCCACCAAGAGCCTCGAATCTTCGCCGGTCAAGTGTCAAGGTGAGATCGCAAGGCACTCGCTGACTATATAGCTTCTGCGCAAAGTGGTGGCAAGCCACCGGCGACGGTGACGTGCTCCGCGGCCAAGATCTTCCTCATGGCAGACACGCGGTCCTGAACCCGCATTCTGCTCGTGCAGAAGCATCGAATGGCCCAACATCGATGCGGCGGCATCGACGTGCTGCTAGACTGCCTCGCCAATCATGACAGTCCCCACGGGGGCGCGTAGGCAAGGGTTTCGCGAACGGTTCAGCCGTCTTCTGCCTGGGTCGACGTCGCGCCGTCGACCGTTGACCGCGTGCCTTCTCGTGAGGACTTCAAGCTGCGGCGCCACGCGCGACGTATCGAGCCGCTGTTCCTCACGACGGCACTCTCTTCAGTCAGCGGCGGGTCGCTTCGCGATCAGCAATTTCTGCTCAAGCCAATTAATTGCCCCTTCAAGACCTCGGGCAGTCCCTCCCGGGCGTGGTGCTCGCGGCTCTGCTCCCCGGCTTCGCGCTGGCGACCCTCATCAGCCCCCGATGGCATTGGTGGGCACGTGCTGGGATGGCTCCCGGACTCTCGTGCGGGTTGATCGGCGTGGCCGGGATGGCGATGCACGACGCGCACATCCCTTTCGAGCCGCTGACCATCGGCCCGCTGGTGTTCGTGCTCGGTGTCGCTGCGATCTTCCGGTGGCGCCGGTCAGCACGCGGCGGGACTGTCGTTGTGACTACCTGGTGGTTGCCAGTCCCCGCGCTCATCGCGGGTGCGGTCGGCGCCGGCGTCTTCGCCTGGGCGTTGCACGGGCAAGTCCTGCCACCCGATTGGGACGCGCCGGTTCACTCTGGTCTTGCCAGCGCCATCGCGCGAGCACACGACGTGCTGCCGCTGATCCGCATACCGGTCGAAGGAACGTCGTTCGTCCGCCTTCGTCCGGGCTTCGAGGCCACGTCCGTCCTTGTGTCGTGGCTCGGAGCACCCTCAGCCCCTGAGGCGTTGGCACCGATCATCACCGTGACTGTGCTCCTGATGCCGCTGTCGCTCTCGCTGCTTGCGTTCGAGACGACGGGGTCGGTCGCGATCGCAGCGATTGCGCCGTTATTCGGGTTGGGCCTCGCGTTTCCCGCCGACCAGGCGATCCTCGGTCGTTACCCCGAGGTGGTCGACTCAACCCTCATCGCTCCGATGATCGTGGCCGGAATGCGCGTTGTGCGGGGCGTATCGACGCGTGACAATGCGCTCCTCCTCATGACGATCACCGCGTCGATCTGGGTGATCCACGGGCTCGAGGTGGTCACCGCAGCGCTCGTCGGGTGCGGCCTGATCGTTGCCGCCGCGGTGCGCGCGGTGCGAGCGTCTCCCCGCGATGGGCTGATCCGAATCGGCGTGGCGGCAGGTGCCGCGCTCATTGGCGCCGTACTCCTGACGTTGCTGACTCGCGTTCCACACGAGCCTCCACCGACCGCGACCCAGCCATCCTCGGTCGTGCTTCCCACAACGAGCTCTCCGGTGATGCTGCACGCGCTGCTGGTCGGTGTCGCGCAGACGAACCTCGCCAGCCCCGTAGTCATCGCGCTCTACATCATCGGCGTCATCGCGCTGCTCGTCCGGCGTCGCCTGCTCTGGGTGCTGTTCGCGCAGATCGTGATCGTCGTACTGATGGTGGACGATCTCTACCTTCACAAGTTCGAGAATCTCTGGCGTGTGGTCTACCCTTTGGGTGACCCGGACCGCATCCTCGCGGCGCAGTACTGGTTGATTCCGCTCGTACTGGGCGCCGGGTTGCTCGCCACAGTCAGAGCCATGCGATCACTTTCGCGTACTAGGCGGTGGCAACTGGCCGCAACCGTTGCCACCGTGGTCGTCACGCTTGCTGTCTTCATCGCGCGAAAACCGCTCGGTCATCTGTGGACGCAGTCAGTCGGCGCCTTTCCATTCTTCATCTATCCTTTCGGCGACTTCGATCCCCTGTCGGACCTGCATCGATGGATCCTCGTGCTCGCCATCGCGGCGCTCGTGACGATCCTTGCGTGGGTTGCCATCGTCTGCGGCGTCCAAACCCCCGCGTTCATTCGCGAGAGGCTGGGACCGACCGGCACGTTGCTCGACGCTGCGGGTATAGCTTTGGGGATCGTAGCCGTACTCTGCCTCGTGGTCGGCGCGGCGGCGGACCTGAGCACTTACCGCGGTGAGGTGGCGACACGATCGTTCGTGACGCCCGCCGATCTCACCGTATTGAGGACGATGAATGCCTCGCTGCCACAGGGTACGCTCGTCATGACAGACGGTCAGGCGGACGCCGGCATGTGGATCACCGCGTTCACCGACCTAACACCGCTGGTCCCGAATTCGTTCGAGTACGGCGTGTTGAGCGTGCAGCTCGAGGCTGCGCTTGCCAATGCCTGCAAAGACCCGGCCACTGCCGAAGCGATCGTCCAGCGAGCCGGCGTCGTTTTCGTCGGCTCGCGTCGCGTCACCGATCCTCTGTATCCGTGGAATGCCAGTTGCATCGCGCGATTGAACGACCTGCGTCTCGTCGCCTCCGCGACATGGCAGGGCACGATTGCCGCGGCATTTGCGGTCGTGCACCCCCGCTGAGAGAAACTTCGACCCCGAAGCACATCCGTAGTCCGAGTCATCACTTCCTTGCTAAGGTCGAATGAGGAGTCCATGGCCCCTCATGGTGGTGGGTCCCTGGTGACCGGTCCGGCGTGAACCGGTCACCAGAACCGACGGTGATCAGGCGAGGTCGAAGCGATCGAGGTTCATGACCTTGTCCCACGCGGCAACGAAGTCACGCACGAACTTCTCCTTCGAGTTGGCGCACGCGTAGACCTCCGAGAGCGCGCGCAGCTGCGAGTTCGAGCCGAAGACGAGGTCGACGGCGGTGCCGGTCCACCGGACCTCTCCGGTCGCGCAATCGCGACCCTCGAACACGCCGTCCGATGAGGCGGATCGCTTCCACTCGGTCCCCATGTCGAGCAGGTTGACGAAGAAGTCGTTGGTCAGGGTCCCCGGCCGATCGGTGAGGACGCCATGCCTGGACTGCCCCACGTTCGCGTTCAGGGCACGCATCCCGCCGATCAGCACCGTCATCTGGGGGGCCGTCAGCGTCAGCAGGTTGGCACGCTCCACCAGCACATGCTCGGCCGGCAGCTCCTGTCCTGCCTGGAGGTAGTTGCGGAACCCGTCATGCGTCGGCTCGAGCACGGCAAAGGCCTCAACGTCGGTCTGTTCCTGCGCTGCGTCCGTGCGGCCCGGTGCGAATGGGACCGTGACGTCATGCCCGGCGTCCTTCGCCGCGTGCTCCACCGCAGCGCACCCACCGAGCACGATCACGTCCGCGAGCGAGACTAGCTTCCCGCCGGACTGCGAGCGGTTGAAGTCCTGCTGGATCCCTTCGAGAGCCTGCAGCGCACGAGCCAGCTGGGGAGGGTTGTTGACCTCCCAGTCCCTCTGCGGCGCAAGACGAATCCGCGCGCCGTTCGCGCCGCCGCGCTTGTCGGTGCCGCGGAACGTCGCGGCCGACGCCCACGCGGTTTCGACCAGCTGGGGAATCGACAGTCCTGATGCGAGGATCGTGCGCTTGAGCGCGGCGATGTCCTCCGCGCTGATCAGCTCATGATCGACCGCGGGGACCGGATCCTGCCAGAGCAGCGGCTCGGTCGGAACCAGCGGGCCGACGTATCGAGAGACCGGCCCCATGTCACGGTGCGTGAGCTTGTACCAGGCCTTGGCAAAGGCTCCTGCGAACTCGTCGGGATGCTCATGGAAGCGCTTGGAGATGGGCGCATAGATCGGATCCACCTTCAGCGCGAGGTCCGTCGTCAGCATCACGGGAGCGTGCCGCTTCGACGGATCGTGCGCATCCGGAACATTGCTCTGCGCAGCGGGATCCCTGGGAATCCACTGATGCGCACCGGCGGGACTCGCCGACAGCTCCCACTCGTAGTTGAAGAGGTTGTCGAAGAACCCGTTGTCCCACCGCACCGGGTTGTTGGCCCACGCGCCCTCCAGCCCGCTCGTGAATGCGTCATCGCCCTTGCCGGTGCCAAAGCTGTTTCGCCAGCCCAAGCCCTGCTCCTCGAGGCCTGCGCCCTCGGGTTCGGGCCCGACATACTCCTGCTTGACCGCGCCGTGCGTCTTGCCGAACGTGTGACCACCCGCGATGAGCGCCACCGTCTCCTCGTCGTTCATCGCCATCCGCGCGAATGTCTCGCGGATGTCCCTGGCTGCGGCGAGCGGATCCGGGTTGCCGTTCGGTCCCTCGGGATTCACGTAGATCAGGCCCATCTGCACCGCGCCGAAGGGACGCGCGAGGTCGCGGTCGCCGCTGTATCGCTCGTCACCGAGCCACGTCGCCTCGTAGCCCCAGTTGGTGTCCTCGTCGGGCTCCCAGATGTCCTCGCGCCCGCCGCCGAAGCCGAAGGTCGTGAAGCCCATCGATTCCAGGGCGCAGTTGCCGGCGAAGATGATGAGGTCGGCCCACGAGATCTTCCGGCCGTACTTCTCCTTGACCGGCCAGAGCACCCGGCGCGCCTTGTCGAGGTTCGCGTTGTCCGGCCAGCTGTTGAGGGGAGCGAAGCGCTGGGCTCCCGAGCCGCCGCCGCCCCTGCCGTCGGCGGTTCGATACGTGCCCGCGCTGTGCCACGCCATCCGGATGAAGAGCGGCCCGTAGTGGCCGTAGTCGGCCGGCCACCAGTCCTGCGATGTCGTCATCACCTCGATGACGTCGCGCTTCAGCGCATCGAGATCGAGCGTCTTGAACTCCGCCGCGTAGTTGAAGTCCACGTCCATCGGGTTCGCGAGTGCCGAGTGCTGGTGGAGCACCTTCAGGTTCAGCTGGTTCGGCCACCAGTCCTGGTTCGATCGGTGCCGAAACGGGGTGTTGGTCACGGGGCACTTGGTGTCGATGTCGCTATCGCTCACAGCCATATCTGTCCTCCGCCGGTCTCACGGCCTCATGCCGCTGGTTGCTGATGTTCTGGTCGGTCTTGCCTTTTTCGGGTCGGTTCGCCGGCCGGCGTCGCACGTGGCGCGGCCGTGCCTTCACTCATCGTTCGCGACGCCTGCTGCCGCAAGGCACTTGGGACAGCGGCCCCAGTAGATGACCTCAGCCTCGTCGATCCGGTAGCCGGCGTCGTCGGCGGCCTGGAGACAGGGCGCGTGGCCCACGGCGCAATCGACGTCGACCACGCTGCCGCACGATCGGCAGATGAGATGGTGATGATTGTCACCGACCCGGTTCTCGAAGCGGGCCGGCGAGCCGGCCGGCTGGATGCGCCGGAAGAGGCCCTTGTCGGTGAGGGTCTCGAGCGCGTTGTACACGGACTGCAGCGAGATGGCACCGAGCTCGGCTCGCACCACCTTGTCGATGTCGTCCGCGGTGCTGTGGGGGCGGTCGGTGACCGCCTGGAGGATCGCGAGCCGCTGGGCGGTGACCTGCATGTCGTGCTCGCGGAGCAGCGCGGCCTTGTCGATGAATGTCTCCATGCGGTCGGCCTAGTATAGCTCCAATTCTGGAGTAAGTCCAGGCCGCTGGCGAGCCCCCTATGGGCAGGCATCGGTCCCCGGAACGAAGGGCTAGACTCTCCAGGCCCTTGGGGCGAGTGATATCAAGAGCGGCTGGGGGACGTCCGACCAGCGTTATGGAGGAACGATGAAAGGTACAAAGCTCATTCGAGTCGTGCTGACGGCAGGGCTGCTCGCGGGCGCCGGTGTCGCTCAGAACCTCAATGTGGCCGCGGCGAGCACCGGGGGTCACGAGCGGGGGACGGTCTTCGTCTCGCGTCAGGGACAGCCCGGCAATTCAGGGGAGTCGTGCGCGACCGCCCGCTTCACGACGATCCAGTCGGCGGTCGCGGCCGCTCCGGCGTGGGGCAGCGTGGTCGTGTGCAAGGGCACGTACAGCGGCGACGTCGTCGTATCGAAGCCGCTGACCCTCGAAGGCCGCGACGCCACGATCAAAGCAAGCGCGACGACCAGGTTCACCTGCGATCAACTGGGACCAAACGGTCCGGGTGAGGCTCCATGCCTCGCCGGCGTGACCATCCGGCACTCGCATGTCTCGATTTCGGGCTTCACGGTTACCGGCGCCATCGGCGAGGGCATCCTCGCCACCGGCACGCTGGCCGGCCATTCGATCGCGGACGTGAGCATCAAGGACAACCGGGTCACCGGCAACAACACCGGCGGGATTCCCCCCTCGCCGAACTCGCCCTATCCGCAGTGCGCCGCGCAGGGCCAGATCCCCGGTGACTGCGGCGAGGGCATCCATCTCATGGGCGTCACGCACTCCGTCGTCGCCCACAACTACGTGAGCGGCAACGAGGGTGGCATCCTCCTCACGGACGAGTTCGGCCCGACCGATGGCAACCTCGTCGAGGACAACACGATCACCGGAAATCCCTTCGACTGCGGCGTCACCGCTCCTGGGCACAACCCGTTTGCGCTCGATGCAAACGGCAAGCCGCAGCCCTCGGTTGCCGGCGTGTACGACAACGTGATCCGCGGCAATCGCATCACGGACAACGGGTTGCAGGGAGAGGGAGCGGGCGTGCTCTTCGCCAATGCGGGGCCGGGAACCGCCTCGTACAACAACCTCGTCGAGGGCAACTACATCGCCGGCAATGAACTGGCCGGTGTGACCATGCACGAGCACACGCTGCCTGGTCCCGGGCTATTCGAGGACCTCAACGGCAACCGCATCGTCGGCAACGTGATCGGCCGCAACAACGTCGGCAGCCCGCTGGCGCCCGGCGATCCGCTCGATGGACCTCCCGCGCAGGACTTTGTGACCACGGGCATCCTGGTGTTCTCGGCTGCCGGACCCCTGCACGTCACGATCACGCACAACGTGATCTTCGACGACAAGTACGGCGTGTGGCTGGGCATCAACGGCAACGTGACGGTGACGCGGAACAACAACTCGTTCCATAACGTCCTCAGGCACTTCTTCACCTTCAGCTGAACTGCTCATGAGGTGATCCGTCGGCCCTCGCCGGGGCGCCTGGTGAGGGTCGACGATCACCAACCACACGTTCCGGGGCCGCGGTGCGGCACCGGCCCGGTGCCGGCACTGCCGGGTCCATAGACGGATGCCCTGGTCAGGCGTCACCATTTCGGGACGGCTGAGGGGATCAGTCCGTCCAAAGGGTTCCGTCGTGAGGGGTCGCCGGTAGTGAGTCGACAGCGGGGGGTGCTCGGTGCGGCGCGCGGAGTCGCCGCCGCGGCGGTGCTCGCATTCCTCTTCGTGGCCGGCACCACCAGCGTGCTGGCCGACTGCGGGGCGGTCGGCGTCGCAACGCTGAGTGGCCCGTGGCAGCTGAAGGAGACGGTCGCGGCATACAGCCCTGGTGCGCGCTTTGCGAACTTCAAGCCGCCCGGATTCCAGAACGTCGACGACGTCACGTTCACGTCCACCTGCACGGCCGCCGGTCAGTGCGCGATCGGCATCGCGCCGAATGCAAACGGCGGCAGCTTTCGCTTCAACAGCACTTCTCCGATCGAGTTCTCGGGGCCGGACAGCAGCCAGCCGATGACGCAGGTCGGCGCGAACATCATCGGCACATATGCGACGACCGGTGGCATCGGAGGACCTCATCTGCCGCCGTGCAATCCGCCGCGGGGATACATCGACGCCACCACCGCCTTCCACGTCGTGTCGGCGGTGCGCGACGCGCAGGGCGCCTGGCACGCAAGCCTCATCACCGGCACCTACTCGCAGACCGCGGGTATCTGGACATGCCAGGGGGGTGTCGGGGTCGACGGGGCGATCGAGCACGTCGTGCTCGAGGCCGTCCCCGCCGGGAGTTCCTTCCCCGCTCGGATCCCGACGACATGCGCGAGCGCAAAGCGAACGCCGCCGGCGGCACCGCCCGGCAACCCGGAGGAGTCGTCCATCGCCTCGGCGCTGTCGACACCCGGCGATGCGTTCTCCTCGTTGAGCGGCAGCCTCATCAACGCGGCGATCACCCTCGGCATCATCCTGTTCATCACGTTCCCCTCGCAGCTGTTCAACCACACCTTCGAGGAGAACTACGACGAGATACGCGCGATCGCCTCGCGGCGTCTCCGCTGGCTGCGGCAGTTGCGCCGGGAAGCGTCCGCGACCGCATCCAAGCCACGCTCCGCCCTCATCTTCGGAGTGGTGGTCCTCGTCGGCGCGGTGTTCGGCGGACTCAACGATCCGAAGTTCGGATTCAACGGCCGGTCGGTCGTCACCTATCTCGCCGTCATCCTCGCGATCCTCGCCGGCGTGGCGATGTCGGCCCTGGTCAACTACACGTACCGTCGTGCCCGCGGACGTGAGACGGACTGGGAGTTCCACGCACTCCCCGCGGGCCTGCTCGTTGCCGCAAGCTGCGTGCTCATCTCCCGCCTGTCCGCGTTCCAACCCGGCTACCTGTACGGCGTGATCGCGGGCATCGCGTTCGGGGGGACACTTGCTCGCGATGAGGCCGGCCGCAATGTGGCCCTTGGCACGCTGGTGAGTCTCATCGTCGCGGTCCTGGCGTGGTTCGTATGGGTCCCGGTCCACGGCGCGGCCACGCTGCCGGGTGCGGGGTTCGTCAGCGTGCTGGGCTCGGATCTGCTCGCCTCGCTCTTCATCGGCGGGCTCGTGGGCAGTGTCATCGGCCTGCTGCCGCTGAGCTTTCTTCCCGGAGGGACGTTGTTCGCGTGGAGCCGCGCGGTGTGGGCGGGGATCTTCGGACTCGCGGTGTTCGGGCTGCTCGAGGTTGAGCTGCGCCCGCAGTCGACGGCGGCGCACCCCGGCAGGGCGCCGATCGTCACCGCGATCGTGCTGTTCGTTCTCTTCGGCGGTATCTCGGTCGGCCTCCGCGTCTACTTCAATGCGCGCAAGCGCGGGGCCGCGGAAGCCAAGGCCCCGGCTTGACGGCACTAGCCTCGGCTGAAGAACTCCGCCAGCACAGGTGCGATCACCTCGGCCGCAACGTCGTGCCGTTGTCCTTCGATCACACGGTGCTCGGCATGTGGAACCACTCGCACGAGTGCCTCAGCCGACTCCCGCATGAAGGGCATGATCGCGAGACTTGCGCTCCCGTCCATCACGAGCGTCGTTGCCGTGATCGTTGCGGCCCGTGCCTCGGGCACGACTCGGTCGGGTCCCAGCGCCGCGGCGTCGTACGGCAGTGATGATCCAACGCTCTCGAACATCGGCCACACGGGCTGCGAACGCATCATGGCCACGCCCTCATCGCCCGCGCCGACGAAGCGCATGAACAGCTCCACAGCGTCACCGCTTCGTCCTGCAGCGACCAGGCGGTCGAGTTCGCTGCAGTAGGCGTGCCAGCGCTCGATGCCCTCAGCGCTCCCGTCGTAGGGGATCTCGTACAGCGCGAGCCGATCCACCTTCTCACCGAGGGCGGCCGCTGCTTCGAGCGCGAGCGCACCCCCGGAGGAGATGCCGTAGAGGGACGCGCGGCCGCCCGCAACGTCGATGAGTGTGTCGATGTCCTCGATCTCGCGCTCGAGGGCGATCGGCGGGGTGTCCCCGCTCTCGCCGCGGCCGCGGCGGTCGTAACAGAGGACGGTCAATGACGGGGCGAGCAGGCTCGCGAGGTGCGGTGGGCCCCCGAATGCGCGAAACCCCAGAGCACCGTCCACAAGGATGAGCGGTGGCCCGTCGCCGAGGCGGTCGTACGCGATGCGTGTCCCGTCCTTCGAAGTGACGACCTGCGCCGTCACGCCGGGTGTGCCGGTGGTCTGCATGTCAGCTCCTCTTGTTGCGCTGCGCCGGCTGCGCACCCATGGCAGCGGCGCGCTGTTCGATGAACGCATGGATCGAATCTGCGGGCAGCGGTTGGTCCAGCGGGAACTGCAGCGTGGACTTCTCGACGAAATGCGACGTGAGTCCCGCGGCCTCAGCCGCCCCGCGATCGGCGGGATAGAGGCCGATATGGTGCGAATGCAGCGAGAAATAGGCGAGCCTTCCTTTGAGGTTGTAGTACGGCATGCCGTAGCTGATGCGCTCCTCAGCCTCCGGAGCGGCTGACCTGATGATCGCCCGCAGTTCGGCGAGCGCGGCGCGCGCTCCGGCCGGGGCGCGCGCGATGTACTCGTCAACATCGCGAGGTGGCGCACCGCTCATCTGGATTCGGTCTCCACAGCGAAGAGCGTGTTGCCGTCGACGTCGCGGAACGAGAACATGGGTGGCACGCCGGGCACGCGCAGGATGTCGGCATCGACGTCGACGTCCCTGTGCGCGGAGCTGCTCATGCAACTGCTCCGCGTCCTGCGTGCGCAGGCGGATGCCGGTGTCGACGCCCACGGGACGCCCGCCAGGCGGCGCCAGGGCCACCGTCGTCGCGGCGCCGGGAGGCGCGACCTCCACCCAGCGCATCCCGGGCCCGAAGGTGGCGTCGCGGCGGATCTCGAACCCGAGTGTCTCGGTGTAGAAGCGCACCGCGCGGTCATGGTCGGTGACGGGCACCGCCACGTTGAGGATCCCGGTCAGCGTTGTCGCGGACTTCTCGGCCATCGTGAGCTCCTGAGCAGCGGGTTGATGCACGTCCTCTTCGACCGGCGACCGGTCCGGAGCTCATCGGTACGGCGGCGATAAGATCTGGGGCCAGTCGCAGTCGGATCCATAGGATGGCACCCCCGTTCCGAGCTCAGCACCTGGCTGTACCGGATCGCCACGAATGTGCCTCGACATGCTCAAGGGGCGGCAGCGCCGGGCGACGCCCATGCATCGCTTCAGACCGTACCGATGCGGTGAAATCATCGAGGCCCGATGACATTTGCCCGGGCGGGCTGTCTCAGCAGATGGCGGAGCACATGGAGGACGCGTGAATGGGAAGCGTGATTGCCGGGATCACCGTATCGGTGGACGGGTACTTCGTCGGGCCCGATGATGGTCCGGACCAGGGACTCGGAGCCTGCGGCGAGGGCGGCGGTGAACTGATCCGCCAGGCGCTGGAGGCCGGCGTCGTCGACGAGCTCACGATCATCGTGGCGCCGCTGATCCTCGGCGGCGGTAAGCGGCTCTTCAAGGGATCCTCGCGGTCGATCGAGCTCGAGCAGATCGGCGTGCGGCAATCCCGTTTCGCAACGTTCATCGATTACCGGATTGCCAAGTGAGGAGATGATGGAGATGCAGGAACGCGACCTTCCGCCCGTACCCGACATGAAGCTCGAGCTCGTGCCGATCCCCGTCACCGACGTGGACCGAGCCAAGCGCTTCTACGAGATGATCGGCTTCGGCAACGTGCACGACACACAGGTGACTCCTGAGATGCGTGTGGTGCAGCTCACGCCGCCGGGGTCGGGGTGCGCGATCGTGTTCGGCACGGGGATGGGCCCGATCACGGAGATGGTGCCCGGCTCCGTCAAGGGCCTCCATCTCGTCGTCGATGACATGGAGAAGTCGCGAGCCGCGCTGACCGGCCGCGGGGCGGAGTTGAGCGAGGTGCAGGACATGGGCGGCGTGCTCTACTCGTGGTTCACCGACCCGGATGGCAACCTGTGGGCGCTGCAGGAGTGGCCGGAGAGCTACCGGGCTTCGCAGGCCGGTTGAAGGAGCAGCGATGCAACCTGCGTGCCAAGGAAGGCGGCATCGCGCTCGTCGAGGGGAGCGCGCAGCTTGTGCAGACGCTCGCGCAGCACGACCTTGTGGGCGGTTCCGGGAGACGCTCGTCTGCGGATGAGGCAGGGGATCCGGCGTAACCGGCCCTTCACAATATGCGGCTAGGATGAAGCGCGGAGCACCGGTTGAGATGAATGCGCCAATCCTCGTCGTCGACGACGACCCCAAGATCGTGTCCCTCGTGCGCTTGTACCTTGAGCGCGACGGGTTCCGCGTCACCACCGCGTCCGATGGCAGGGCCGCACTGACCTCGGTCGAGACGGAGCCACCTCGACTGATCGTTCTCGATCTCATGCTCCCCGAGCTCGATGGACTGGCGGTGCTGCGGCGACTGCGCGAGCGTTCTACCGTCCCGGTGATGATGCTCTCCGCCCGTGGCGCGGTCGCCGACCGCGTGTTCGGCATCAGCGAGGGCGCGGACGACTACCTTGCGAAGCCCTTCTCTCCTGCCGAGCTGGTGGTCAGGGTGAAGGCTCTGCTCCGGCGCGTCGCGCCTGAAACGGTGGGACCGAGGGAGGCCATCACCCTTGGCGATCTCGAGATCGACGTCGACCGCTTCGAGGCCCGGCGTGGCTCGTCCACGCTGTCATTGACTCCCGCCGAATTCCGGTTGCTCAGCGCGCTCGTCCAAGCACGGGGACGCGTGCTCACCCGCCAGGCGCTGCTCGATGCGCTGTACGGACATTCCTTGGGTGACGCGATGGAGCGCACCATCGACGTGCACATCGGTCGCCTGCGCGAAAAGCTGCAGGAGCCCGCGCATGACCCTCGCTACATCGTGACGGTCAGGGGCGAGGGCTACCGCGCGAAATGCGCATAGGCCGCCTGTGGCCGCCGGCCCGCATCGCCACGCGGATGAGTCTGGGCACGCTCATCGTCACCCTCCTCGCCATCGCCGTGGTCGCGGTGGGCGTGCTCTTCGTCGCGCGTTCCAGCTTCGACACGTTGATGACCCAGGCGGGCGCATCGACAGCCGAAGCGCAGGCGATGTTCGACAGAGGCGTCGCGGAGATCTTCGCGATCGCGGTGGGCGTCGCCGTCGTGGTGAGCGCGGTGCTGTCGGTCGTCATCGCCATGCGCCTGGCTCGCCCGCTCGATGACATCGCGCGCGCAGCGCGGCGGATCGCCGCGGGGGACTACGACGCCCTGGTGCCGCATGCGGGGCCGACCGAGGTCACGTCGCTTGCGGATTCGTTCAACCAGATGGCATTGAGCCTGGCTGACCAGGAACGCGTCCGGCATGATTTCATCATCAACGCCTCGCACGAGCTGCGAACCCCGCTCACCAACCTTCAGGGCTACCTGGAGGGGCTGCGCGACGGCGTGATCCCTCCCTCACGAGAACAGTTCGCGTCCCTGCACGAGGAGGTGGACCGCCTCGTTCGCCTTGCTCGATCGTTGGACCTCCTGGCGGAGGGCAACCTGGAAAGCGGCACGTCGGAGATGCTCGAAGTCGATGTGGCCCAGAGCTTGCGCGCTGCCGCGGACCTTGCCAGGCCGTCGTTCGATGCCAAGGGCATCGAGTTCGAGACCTGCATCCCAGCGACGCTTCGCGCGCGAGCCGAACCCGATCACCTGGCGCAGATCCTCTCCAACCTGCTTCAGAACGCGGCCCGATACACTCCCGACCTCGGTCGCGTCCTGCTGAGCGCAGAAGCTCGCCGCGGCGTGGCGTGGGTCGCCGTCACGAACTCCGGTGATGGGATCCCCCCTGCCGACCTTGATCGAGTGTTCGAACGCTTCTACCGCATCGACAAGTCCCGTGACAGCACACGCGGAGGCGCTGGGATCGGGCTCGCCATCGTCAAGCAGCTGGTGGAAGCGGACGGGGGCGCCGTCGGCGCCGATTCCCGGCCGGGCACGACGCGTTTCTGGTTTTCGCTGCCCATCTGACGCGCGGAAACATGACGGCCCGATGACGCCGCTTCATCAGCGCGTCATGCGTCGCGACGAAGCTGCCGTGTGACCCACCATCACACGGAGGAACCTCGATGCGAAGCTCACCCTGGACCCGCGGCGCGCTTGTGGCCGCGGCTGTTTTCGTGCCTCTGGCCTCGAGCGTCGTGGCGCAGGCCTCGACCACGGGCGAAGGCGGCGGCTCCGCCGTGTTCGTGCAGACCAACGATCCCACCGGGAACGGGATCGCGGTTTATGACCGCCACCACGACGGCACCCTGACGTGGGTGGCCACCTACTCGACCGGAGGCGATGGCGGCAGGTCGGTGGGATCGGCGTCCGACCCGCTCGCCTCGCAGGGATCGCTCGTCTACGACTCGCATCGGTCGACGCTGTATGCGGTCAATGCAGGCAGCAACTCCATCTCGGTGCTCGGAGTCCACGGCGACACGCTCAATCTTCGCCAGGTGATCGCATCGGGTGGGGCGTTTCCCACGAGTATCGCCGTGCACGGTGATGCGGTCTACGTTCTGAACGCCGGAGGAGCGGCCAACGTCAGTGGCTTCCGCATCGTCAACGGTCGGTTGCATCCCATCAGCCATAGCACTCGCCCGCTGGGGCTCACTGAGACGACGCCACCGGCATTCCTCGCCTCACCCGCCGAGGTGGGCTTCACACCCGATGGACGGCAGCTCATCGTCACCGGAAAGACCAACAATTTCATCGATGTCTTCGCTGTCCGGAATGACGACCGCCTGGCGCTTTCCCCCGTCCAGACGGCGGACGCCAGCGTCCCGTTCGCCATCGCGTTCGCACCGGCAAGCCAGCTCGACCTGGTCAATGCGGCCGGGAATCTGGCGCCCAGCCAGGTGCATTACAACGGCACAATCACACCGAAGGGCACGCCCGTCGCCGACGGGCAGGCCGCAGCGTGCTGGATCGTGCTGGCCCGCGACTTCGCATATGTCGCCAACACCGGCAGCAACGACATCAGCGAGTACCACATCGGTGACAACGGAACCGTCACTCTGGTCAATGCCACGGCCGCGTCGGGCGTGAGCGGAGCCACGGACTTGACCGAGAGCGGCGGCCGCTTCCTGTATGCGCAGGTTGGCCTCGGCTCGTCGGTGAACGTCTACGCCATCAATGGGGACGGCTCATTGACGTGGCTGCAGACGGCAGCAGTCCCCGGCGGCTCGAGTCAGGAGGGGATCGCCTCCAGCTGAGCGACCGGCCCGATCCGATCTTCGCACTGGGGGCGGGCGTGGCCCGCCCCCAGCCGCTTCTTAACGGCCTGCCTCGACTCCGGCGCCACTGTCGGTCGTTTCGCTCAGGAAGGCGAGGATCGCCTTGGCGATCTCCTCACCCTTGTCCTCCTGGAGAAAGTGCGCGGCCCCGGAGATCGTGACCTGAGCCCGAGCGCCGGGGATTCGATCGCAGAAGACCTGGCCCGCCCAGGGGTGCGGGAACACGGGATCGGAGTCCGAAAACGCCACCAGCGCCGGCTTCTCCCAACGCGAGAGTGCGTCTGCCAGCGCGCGCATCTCTGCAGCGCCGGGCGCGGCGTCGCCGGTCGGTACGAGCAGTGGGAACCGTGCTGCGCCGGCCTTCGATTCAGCGGTGGGGAATGGCGCCTCATAGGCAGCGATCACGTCTGATGGAACCTCCGTACGGGTAGCACGCTGGATCACCAACCCGACCGGGAGGTCCGGGTTCCGCTCGGCGAAGGATCGCCATGCCAGGAAGCCTTTCGACACGCGTCCAGTGAAGATGCCGGTGTTGAGAATCACCAGCGCATCGACGCGATCATCGCGTTCAACAGCCCAGCGCAGACCGATCGGGCCGCCCCAATCCTGCACGACCACCGTCGCCCCGCGCAAATCGAGCGCGTCCAGCAGGGAGCTGGTGAGCTGCACGTGACGGTCGTAGCTGTACCAGTCGGGGTCGACGGGTTTGTCAGAGCGCCCGAAGCCTGCGAAGTCCGGACAGATCACGCGGTAGCCCGCCGCGACGAGCGGTGGAAGCATCTTGCGATACAGATACGCCCATGTCGGCTCGCCATGGAAGCACACGATCGGTGCACCTCTCTTCGGTCCCTCGTCAACGTAGTGCAACCGCAAGCCATCCACGTCTGCGTAGTGCGGAGCGAAGTCATATCCGGGAAGCTCCGCGAAGCGCTCGTCGGGGGTGCGGAAGAGCTCGATCGTCCGCTGGACTATACGCGATTCTCATCAGACGCTCTGGTGGAACATGGCCGCCGCGCGGCGTGCAGAAGGCTCGCGTGTCCTGGGGCAGCCGGCGTAGACCGCTTGAACCGGCTGACCCTCGAGCTATTGGCCTGGGACACGCGCAACGCCCGGCTCATCAGCTGTCAGACGATCTCGTCGTTCCTCGAGCGACCGCGGGCTGCGACCAGCAGGGACACACCTGCCATGAGCAGCAGCGCACCGAGACCGATCTTCCGTTCGTCAAGTCCGGTGCCGGTCGTGGGAACCGCCACCTCCGCAAGAACCGACAACACGCCATCGCGGCCGCTGCCGACCGCGACCGACCCGTTGTAGTTCTCATCGCCGGAGTACGTGGCCTGCACCGGGTATGTCCCAGGCGCGAAGCTGACCGTCGCCGTGCAGCTGGTTGCGGGGAGCGTCGCGGTGCAGAGGACGGTGGTGCCCGAGGTGAAGGTCACGGTCCCGGAGGCACCGGTCGGCAGACCCGAGACCGACAGCGTCACCGATGCGCCGACGGTGACCGATGACGGCGCGACCGTCACCGTCATGCTCGTATCCGCCTTGACGACCGTGAATTCCGCACCGGTCGCGGTCGCTGCGGTGTGGTTGGTGTCACCCGAATAGGACGCTGTCACGTTGTAGATCGCGGGCGACAGTGCGGCTGAGGTCTGGCAGCTCGTCGCAGGCAGCACCGCATCGCACAACGTGGTGGTCCCCGCCGTGAACGTCACAGTCCCGGTGACGCCATCGGGCAGCCCTGCGTACGACAGCACGTCGGCCGTGCCGTACACGACGGTGGCCGGCGATGCCGACTCGGTCATCGAGGGATCGGCCTTGGTGACGGTGAAGGATGCATCGGTGGCGGTGGCGCCGCCGTAGTTGGCGTCACCGGTGTACGTCGCCGTCACCCCGTACAACCCAGCGGGAAGGGTCGTCGATGTCTGGCAGCTCGTCGCCGGCAGGATCGCGAGGCACAGTGTGGTGCTCCCCGAGACGAATGTCACCGTTCCCGTTGCGTCGCCTGGGATTCCGGTCACCGAGAGCGTGTCCTGCGCGCCGTAGGCGATGGTCGCCGGCGCTGCGGCTTCGAGCATCGACGTGCTCGCCCTGACGACGGTGAAGCTCGCGCCGGTCGCGGTCGCGGCGTCGTAGTTGCTGTCACCGGCGTACACGGCGGTCACGTCGTAGGTCGCGGGTGTCAGGCTCGTCGCCGTCTGGCAGCTCGTCGCCGGCAGTGTCGCGATGCAGAGCGTGGATCCACCGGACGTGAACGTCACCGTCCCGGTGGCATCACCGGCCAGGCCGGCGACCGAGAGGGTGTCCTGCGCGCCGTACGCGATGGTCGCCGGTGACGCGGATTCGGAGATCGATGGGTCTGCCTTGGTCACCGTGAAGGTCGCCCCGGCGGCAGCCGTCCCGTTGAAGTCGTTGTCGCCCGAGTACGTTGCGGTGACGTCGTAGGTTCCGGGCGCCAGGCTCGTCGAGGTCTGGCAGCTGGTCACGGGCAACGTTGCCGTGCAGAGCGTTGCTCCACCAGAGGTGAACGTCACCGTGCCCGACGCTGTACCGGGCAAACCCGCCACGGACAGCGTGTCCTGCGTGCCATATGCGATCGACGCCGGCGCCGCGGACTCGGTCATCGACGTGTCCGCCTTGGTGACGATGAAGCTCGCACCGGTGACCGCTGCGCTGTTGTAGTTGCTGTCACCGGAGTAGGTCGCGGTGATGTCGTATGTTCCCGGGTCGAGCGAGTCCGATGTGGTGCAGCTCGACGCCGGGAGGGTGGCGATGCACAGGACGGATCCATCCGATGCGAACGTCACCGTACCGGTGGCGTCGGCCGGCAGTCCGGTCACCGAAAGTGTGTCCGCGGTGCCGTAGGGGACGCTCGCCGGTGCAGCCGACTCGGAGAAGACCGGGTCCGCCCTGGTCACCACGAAGCTCGCGCCGGACGCGGTGGTTCCGTTGTAGTCGGTGTCGCCCGTGTAGGTGGCCGTGACGTTGTAGGTACCCGCCGGGAGCGTGGTCGCCGTCTGGCAGCTCGTCGACGGCAAGGCCGCCGTGCACAGCGTGGATCCGCCCGCGGTGAAGGTCACCGTTCCGGTGGCGCCGCCGGGCAGCCCGGTGACCGAAAGCGTGTCCTGTGACCCGTACCCGATCGATGGTGGCGACACCGCCTCGGTCATCGCTGTGTCTGCTTTTGTCACCGTGAAGCTCGCGCCGGTGGCGGTCGCGCCAGAGTGATTGCTGTCACCCGAGTACGTCGCGGTCACAGGGTATGTCCCCGGCGCCAGGCTCGCTGAGGTATCGCAGCTCGCGGCCGGCAACACGGCGGTGCACAGGGTGGAACCGCCCGACGTGAAGGTGAGCGTCCCGGTGGCGCCGGCGGCGAGCCCGGAGACGGACAGCGTGTCCGCCGTGCCGTACGGGACGCTTGCGGGCGCGGCCAACTCGGTGAAGGAGGTCGTCGCCTGGGTGACCGAGAAGCTCGCGCCGGTCGCGGTCATCCCGTTGTAGTTGCCGTCTCCCGAGTACGTCGCCGTCACGTTGTAGGTGCCGACGATCAGCGAGATCGGCGTTGCGCAGCTTGCGGCCGGCAGCGTGGCGACGCACAGCGTGGTGCCACCCGAGGTGAAGGTGACCGTCCCGGTCGCGCCACCCGGAAGCCCGGAGACCGAGAGCGTGTCCGGGGTTCCGTACGGGACGCTCGCCGGTGCGGCCGACTCGGTGAACGACGTGTCCGCCTTGGTCACGGTGAAGCTCGCGCCGGTGGCGGTCGTCCCGTTGTAGTTGCCGTCGCCCGAATACGTTGCCGTGACAGCGTAGGTGCCCGCCGCGAGCGTCGTTGCGGTCTGGCAGCTGAGCACCGGAATCGTGGCGGTGCAGAGCGTCGACCCGCCCGATGCGAACGTCACGGTGCCGGTGGCGTCGCCGGGCAGGCCGGAGAATGACAGCGTGTCCTGCGACCCGTGGACGATCGACGCGGGCGCGGCCGCCTCGGTCATCGAGGGAGTCGCCTTGCTGATCGTCAACGTGGTGGTCGTGGTCTGCGGCGCAAAGTTCGAGTCACCCGAGTAGGTCGCGGTGACGGTGTCCGAACCGGTGGGAGCATTGCTCGCGGTGCAGCTCAACGCGGGCAGGGTCACGGTGCAGAGCGTCGTGGTGCCGCTGGTGAACGTGACCGTGCCCGTTGCGCTCGAAGGCAGCGCCGCGGTGAGCGTCACCGGCTGCGCGTATGCCTGGGGCGACGGCGATGCCGATGCGGTGAAGGCGCTGACGTTCACCGGGTCGCTGCTCGTCGCGGGCAGCCCGTCCGTGGATGAGATGCGCGCGGTGTTGGTGATGGTGCCACTCAGCCCCAGCGACAGAGTCACGGGGATGCTGATGTCAGGCAATGCGGTGCCGGCTGTGATCGCCGAGGGCGGCGTGTACGTGCACGTGACCGTCTGTCCGGACGTGGTGCACGCCCAGTCGGCACTGCTCGTCGCGGTGCCGGGAGTCATGCCTGCCGGCAGCGTGTCGGTGACGGTGAGCATGTTCGCCTCGGTGCCACCGGTCGCCGACGTGCCTGGCGAAAGACGGAAGACGCCGTGGTTGCCGGCGAGCATCTGCCCGCTCTCATTGTCGGTTGTGCTCAGTGAGAGCACCGGCTGCGACCCGAGCAGGCTCGAGGCGACGACCTGACTGACGTCGTGATACTCGTTGGACCCACCCGTCGAGGCGGTCCATCCGAAGGTGAGCTGGTACGGGATGCCCGTGGTCGGGTCGATCCACGACGACGGGAACGTCGCGAGGGCGGCGTTGTTGCTGGTGGTGGGCAGCACGCCCCGCAGCGTCTGCTGGGTCGACGTGCCGAGCGGTGTGTACGCAAGGATCCAGGAGTTGGCCGGCACCACGAGGCCGCTCGCGGTGGTGACGGGCGATGCGGACGGATCGATCGCCACCTCGACCGGGACCAAGCCGCCGGTGCGTGACGTCGACGACTGCTTGTCGAGCGTGTTGCCGGTGCCGACGTTGGTGATCGTGCCGCCGTTGCTGCCGCCGCCGCTCGACTCGTTGTAGGTCGTCGCGGTGCTCCCGAGGATGCAGTATCCCGTCGTGCCGTTGCCTGGACCGCGCGCGGTCACCGATTCCGGGTAGGCCGTATTGAGGAGGAGTGGCGACGGCTCGGTGCATCCGGTGCCACCTGCAAGCGGTGTGTTCGCAAAGTTGCCGTAGACGTCGAGCCCGATGCCGAGGTAGCCGTAGGGGATTCCGGCGGTGCCCGGCGAGCCCGTGGTGTTCGCCGCGTAGCCGAGGTCTCCGCCCTGCGGCCCGGTGGCCGTCGGCGGTGTGGGATTTGCGGGGTTGGCTGCGGCGAGCGTGAACGCGATGCCGTCGGCGCCGGTGCCATTGTATTGATAGGTGTCGAACGTGATGTCGAGGCCCTGGCTGGTCGGCAGGCTCGACTGATAGAACACCGCGCCGATCTGACTCCCGCCGTTGTTGGTGAGCCGCAGCGCACCGCCCCCGGACGCGTCGGGAGGCGACGCACAGTTCGGGATCGAGGTTGTCGCCACCACCGGACCCGCGGTCAGGCAGGCGTTGTCGGTCCAGCCGCTCGGGGCGGGCGGGACCGACCACTGGCCGATCGGCGTCGAGTTGTTCGCGAACGTCTGGGTGACGAGCGGTGAGCCCGATGCGAGGGCCTTGACCGGCACCAGGACGATCAGCATGGCGAACACGGTCCCCAGGCAGAACGATGCGCGAAGGCGCCGCGCCGTGGTGCGGTTCGGCGTGCCGGGATGGTCGGTGCTGGTGTCTTGTCTCAACTGATTTGGCCCTCTGGGAACCACCCTATGGGCGGGTGAGTTGGCAAAGTGCCCCGGTCATGGGCCCTGTTCCGTTCCGTGACTCGAAGGCAGGGCATGTCAGAACGGCATGCGGGGATCTGACGGCTGTAACAAAATCCTCAACGCATGGCAAATTCCCTCGTCCTCGTCCACAGCCCGCTCGTCGGACCGGAGAGCTGGGAGCCCGTCGGCGCGGTTCTGGCCGAGCGAGGCCAGAACGTCCAGGTGGCCGATCTCACTCATGCCCTTGGCTTCGGCCCGCCGTATCTGCCCCGCATGGTCGAGGCCATCGCGGCCCTCGACTCAGGTCCGGCCTTCCTCGTCGGCCACAGCCGCGCCGGCCCGCTTCTCCCCGCACTGGGTCGCGCCGTCGGCAGCGTGCACGGCTACATCTTCGTCGACACCAGGCTGCCGCATCCCGGCCGGAGCTGGATGCAGGCAGCTTCGTCTGAGACGGTCGAGCGGCTGCGGGCGATGGAGGATGACGGGTGGGTCGCGCCCTGGCCGGCATGGTGGGGTGACGCCGGGCTGGTTGAGCTCCTGCCCGACCCGGATGTCCGGGAGCGCTTTGTCGCCGGCTGTCCGCGGCTTCCCGTGGCGCTCTTCGAGGAGGTCTACCCCACTGTTCCTGGATGGCCCGATGCCGGGTGCGCGTATCTCCTTCTTGAGTGACGCCTATCGGCAATCGGCGGAGGAGGCGCGAGCGCTGGGCTGGCCGGTGATTGAGGTTCGGAGCAATCATCTCGGCCTTCTTACCGACCCCGACCTCGTCGCCACCTCGCTGCTCGGCCTGGTGGGAAACCTCACGGATGCCAGCCGCCGAGAACGGCGTCAGCGGGTACGCAGCCCTCCTTTGATTTCGCTAGCTGAATCCTCGTGAGGCGCCGCCGACTGGCCTCGAGAATCAGAACAGCTTTCCAGGGTTCAAGATGTCGAGCGGGTCGAAGAGCCTCTTGATACGCTGGTGGAGCAAGAACGACTCTTCGCCCAGCTCCTCACGCAGGTAGTCGCGCTTCAGCAAACCAATGCCGTGCTCGCCAGCGACTGTCCCACCCAACCGCATGGCAGCCCTGACGACTCCGTCGAAAGCGGCGACCGCACGCCTCTGTGAATCAACATCCGCAGCGTCGAAGATGATTGTGGGATGCATGTTGCCGTCGCCGGCGTGCCCGTACGTCGCTATCTCCACCTGATGGCGGGTTGCTACCGCTTCTATCTCATTGAGCAGGTTCGGCAATTGCGAACACGGTACGGAGACGTCGTCGACCATGGTGGAGCCTCGACGTTTCAAGGACGGTAGCGCGAGTTTGCGAGCCTGAAGAAACACCCCGGACTCCAGGGCATCCGAGGTGACGGCCGTAAATGACGCACCATTCCCCACACAACAGCTCTGCATTTCCGTGACCTCAGCCGTACTCCGTTCCCCGCCCGCGTCGGACTGAGCGATGAGCATGGCAGCCGCGCCTGTGTCCAGCCCTTGTGGCTTCCAGTTCTCGACACCCGCGATCACGAAGCGATCGAGAAGTTCGAGCATTGCGGGAACAAGGCGGCTGCGGATGGCGACCGTGGCAGCCCCGGCTGCGACGAGCGTCGGGAAAAAGGCCAGAAGCGTCGCTGGTGGCGGAGGCTTCGGGCGCAGCCTCAACGTCGCGTCAGCCACGATACCGAGCGTCCCCTCTGAGCCGACGAACAACGCCGTCAGATCGTAGCCGGCCACGCCTTTGAGTGTCTTGCGGCCGAGACGTATGATCTCACCGTCCGCCAGGACCACCGTCATTCCCAGCACGGACTCGCGAGTCACGCCGTACTTCAAGCAGCAGAGTCCGCCGGCGTTCGTCGCGACATTGCCACCCAGGGTCGACATATCGCGACTCGCCGGGTCTGGTGCGTAAGACAAACCGACCTCCTCAGCCGCGCGATTCAGATCGGAGTTGATGAGACCTGGCTCCACAATTGCATACAGGTTCTCCCGATCAAGGTCAAGCAGCCGGTTCATCCGTTCAAGCGAGAGAACGACGCAGCCGTCGATCGCCGTTGCGCCTCCAGAGAGCCCAGTGCCTGCACCTCTGGCCACCACCGGCACGCGATGGCGATGTGCGATCCGCATGATGCTCTGAATGTCCTGGGTTGTCCTTGGAAAGACGACGACCGCCGGCTGACCGGCTGCAAGCGTCATCGCCTCATCGCTGCGATAGGAGTCCATCGAGGACGCGTCAACGATGACGTGCGCAACGCGCTCAGTCAGCGAATCAATGAGACTTGAGCGTGCGTGATCCGCATCCGCCCGCTCGGCCTTCAGGCCGCGCCCTCCGCCCTCGGTGTTGCACGACGAGACTCAGCGGACCCACCTCGCCTCCGAACGCGGGCGAGAAGGGCGCCGGCCGGCGATCCCATAGCGGAGCTCGCACGCCCGGCCGGCGCGCTGCGGGCCCGAGCCGGTGGACCGCTCATCCAACTCCGTCGCATTTGTTTCGGACCTGACCAACTTTTGATTAATCTGGCGTCGCCGCAAGCTGCCCACCGTTGCAGGCTGGGAAGAGCATACGGTATGGTCGGACCATCCAGCAATCCGAAGGTCATCCTTGGAGAACGCGGAATGGGCACGGGTCTTAAGCAGGTCGAGCGCAGCCCTGTCTACGTGCAGGTCAGCGAGCAGATCCGCGAGGCGATTCTCCAAGGCGAGTTCGCGCCTGGCTCACAGCTGCCGACCGAACGAGAACTCGCGGAGCGGCTCGGGGTTGGCCGCGCCTCGGTTCGAGAGGCGCTCAGATCCCTCCAGGCGCAGGGACTGGTAGAGGGAACCGGGCGATCCCCGGCTCGGATGACCGTCGGAGGCGCTTCGGCGACCGCGGCGAAGGACGCATTGCTACACCTCCTTCGGCTCCAACAGGTGTCGTTGGATGATCTGATCGGGCTGCGTTGCCTCATCGAGGGTGAAGCGCTTGCAATCGCTGCCAGGCGGCACGAGGAAGGCGATTTCTCCGAGCCTCGTCAGGCTCTTCAGCGAATGAGCGCCGAAGGCGTCGGCATTGAAGCATTTGAAGAGGCCGATATTCAGTTCCACATTTCATTGGTTCGCATCGCAAGGAACGACGCCATGCATCTGGTCATGCAGGTTGCCCGGGAAGCGATGCAGCGCTACCTCTTGGATGCACTCCGGGCGCGGCCAGATCCCGTCCGAGACCTCCGCAAGCTGGCATCGCAGCACCGAGCGATCCTCGAAGCCGTGGAGGCTGGCGATGGCGCGCGGGCGGCCGAGTTGGTCCGGGCCCACATCACTGAGTTCTATCACCCACCCGAGGAACCAGCCGACAAGCCAGGTGGGCATCGGCCGCCGAGAGCGCGCAGAGGTGGGCGATGATGGCGTGCCGAGGCGCATCGGGAGAAATCGCAGGCTTCTAGCCAAAACGGAGGCGGCGGTAGGTGCGCAATCGGCGAGGCGGATGACCCAACCTGAGGACGACCCTCTCTTTGATATACGTGGACGTGTGGCGCTCGTCACCGGTGCGGCATCCGGTTTGGGCGCGCGCTTTGCACAGGTCCTTCACGGACACGGAGCTCGAACTCGTCATCGCCGCGAGACGGGAAGAGCGCCTCCACCGCTTAGCTGTGGACTTGGGGGAAGCCGATGTCCTCGTGGTTCCCACGGATATGACCAACGACTCTGCCGTCAGCGAGCTCATTGAACGCGCTGTTGAAACCTTCGGGTCGCTGGACATCCTCGTAAACAACGCCGGTGCTGCCTTCTATAGAGGCCCGGCCGGCGCGGAGCCGGCACGAGCGGTGCGACAGGTTCTCGACATCAACCTGACCGCCACGTTCCTGAGCTGCCAAGCTTCAGCCACGGTCATGCTCGCGCGGGGGCGGGGCAGCATCATCAACCTGGCATCGGTGCTGGCATTCGCATCGGCAGCCGACTACCTGCCCGCAGCGGGCTACGTCGCCTCCAAGGGGGGCGTTGTCAGTCTCACTCGCGAACTCGCAGCCCAATGGGCGGGGCAGGGCGTCCGCGTCAATGCCATCGCTCCCGGGTTCTTTCCGTCAGAACTCAATAAGGGGCTGGTCGATCCGGCTCAAGTCGCATGGGTCAGGCAGCGCACCCCGATGGGGCGCCCTGGCGAGCCTCACGAGCTGGACGGCGCGCTGATGTTTCTCGCAAGCGATGCGTCCTCGTACATGACCGGGCAGATCCTGATCGTCGACGGCGGCTGGTCGTCCTTGTAATGGGACGCCAGACAGCGAAGTTCGCGGGAGCCTCATCCAAGACCGTCAGCATGAGGTAGCCGGCCCCCCTTGCAGCCCGTCGGCCTCCTACGCTATGGTCCGACTATCACGCAATCCGATGGTCTTACGAGCCACGGTGAGCCCGTCGCTTATCTCGTCACACGGGGGACTCAGCGATGTCTGTTGGCGCGGAGCGCTTCACGGAGTCTTTCTCGGGCCGTAGCAAGCGGCATCCAAAGCGAACGCGATACGACGGCTCCCGGGGCCGAGTGGTTATGCGAAGTGCGATCTCGCGGGTTGCGGTGGCCGCAATGGTTGCGCTCGCGTTAGGCCTTGCTTCGGCCTGCGGTTCGAGCTCGAGCTCGAGCTCGAGCACCGGGCCGATCAAGATCGGATTCCTCTACCCGTTCCAGGGGCCATACGCCATTTACGGCACGTGGGCCAAGGCCGGGCTTGATTTGCGCCTCAAGCAGGCGAGCAACAAGTTCGAAGGTCGACAGATTCAACTCTCGACTGCTGATGAAGATCCGAACAACCCTGCCACGACGCTTCAGAGCCTCAAGACGTTGGTGGAGCAGGATGGCGACACCGTGGTTATCGGGCCTGCATTCTCGTCATCAGAAGAGGCTGTGGCCGCGTATGCGAAGCAGGCGAATATCACGCTGCTCACTCTGCTGACATGCCCTTGGGACATTGCCGCGAACAAGCACTTCCTCTGCTGGCCTGGCACGGACGTCGCGAGCACGCGCCTCGTCGGCGACTACGCCTACCAGGTTCTCGGCTATAAGACCATCGATACCATCGCCCCCGACTACGTTGCGGGACACGACTACATCGGTGGCGCTGCGAGTGAGTTCGAGAGCCTTGGTGGCAGCATCACGCAGCAGCAATGGGTGCCGCTGACCACCACTGACGTCGGCCCGTATGTGTCCAACCTCAACCCCAATGCCGATGCTCTTGTCATGTGGCTCCTTCCCGGAACCGCGGAGGCGTTCCTCCAGCAAGTCAAAGCGTCGGGGAACAAGATCCCGATCATTCTCGAGTTCGATCTGCAGGATCCCTTCAACCAGCAGTTGGGTCCAGTGCTCAATGGCACGATAGGATCGAACTTCTGGGAGCCGACGGTTCAGAACACCGAGACCACGCAGTTCAACGCGGCCTTCACCGCAGCCTACCCAACACAGGGACAACCGAATGCCACGCAGATGGCGGCGTGGGCGATGGCGGACGGGCTGCTCGACGTGCTGAAGACCACGGATGGTGATACCAGCTACGCAAAGCTGCATCCCGCATTCCTGAACCTGAAGTGGAACACGCCCGAGGGACCGTCATGCTTCAGCGAAAATGGGATGGCCTTGACCGGTCAGTTCATCACGCAGATGGCCATCAACAGCTCCGGCCAGTACTACTGGAAGGTGCTCAAGAGCTACTCATATCAATCCGATCCCCACGACACTGGCAAGTGCAACGGGAGTTGAACTGCAGCGACCTGCGCTACGACGCCAACGCGGATGTCGTGTCCTCTGATGGTTGCTGCTCTCCCGGCATCCGGGCCGTCAGCTTTGGGTGGGCCCGCGGTTCCACCCAAAGCTTGGGGAGGCTAAGCCGCCAAGCGCTGCTCCAGAACTCGGGCGCATAGCGGCCGGTATGCACACCCTGATCCTCGGCATTCTGAGCGGGGTGTCGTTCGGCGCAGTGCTATTCATGCTGGCTTCCGGGCTTTCGATCGTGATGGGCGTCATGGGCACGTTGAACATGGCCCACGGCGCCATCTTCATGGTCGGCGCGTACGTTGGGTGGTCGGTCGCGGTGCAGGCCAAGCTAGGCTTTGTGGTGGCCTGCCTGGTCGCCGGCCTGGCAGGCGCTGTGCTCGGTCTCGTCATGGAGCGAGGACTCTTTCGCCGCCTGGCGGGTCGGCCTGACGATCAGCTCCTCATGTCGTTTGGCCTGATCTACGTCATCTCGACGCTGGTTCAGCTCATCTGGGGGGCGTTGCCCATCGTTCCGTTCGATGTGCCGCCCCTGACAGGAAGTATCCAGCTTGGGTCGATCACCTATCCGTTCGCCCGCATTGGGCTCACGCTCTTCGCCGTGTTTCTCGCCGCCATACTCATCTTCGCGGAGCGCCGGACGAAGCTTGGGGCAGTCGTGAGGGCGGGGATGGATGATCGTGACACAGCCCGAGCGCTTGGACTGCGAGTCGGTGTCGCCTCCACGGTTGTCTTCGTGATCGGTTCGTTCATCGCCGGACTTGGCGGCTTCCTGGCCGCACCAATCCTCGGCGCGTATACGTCCGAGGCAACAGACGTACTTGTCCTGTCACTGGTCGTCGTCATTGTTGGCGGCGTTGGTTCGATCGCAGGCTCACTCATCGGCAGCATGCTCATCGGCTTGGCCGTCTCATTCGGGGCAACGACTCTTCAACGGTTCGTTCGGCTACTTCGCAATCTACCTGACGATGATTCTCGTGCTGATGTTCCGCCGCTGGGGACTGCTCGGGCGGGAGGTTCGGTCGGCGTGAGATTCACCAGCACGTTGGCCCGCTTCGCAAGCACATCCGCAGGTAGCCGAAGCTCCCTGGTGCGGCTCGTCATCTGGCTTGCCGTCCTCGCAATGCTCGTGCTCGTACCCTTCGGCCTCCCCGAATACCTGCAGAGTCTTGCGGCCACCGCGCTCATTTACGGGATCTTTGCCATGAGCCTGGATCTGCTGATGGGGTACGGAGGCATGATCTCGCTTGGCCACGCAGCTTTCTTCGGCATCGGTGGCTATGTCGCGGCGCTGCTCATGGTCAATTCCGGCGTGACCTCGGCCTGGATCGCAATCCCAACAGCGATGGTCGCAGCTGGCATCGGAGCGGCCCTTGCTGGACTGATCGCGCTTCGCCTCAGCGGTGTGTACTTTCTCCTCGTCACGTTTGCCCTCGGTCAGCTCGCGTACAGCGTCGCCCAGACCTGGCCGTTGCTGACCACGGGCGGTGCTGAGGGAATCGCTGGTGTCGTCTATCCAACTCTTGAACCGTTCAACATCGAGTGGACCACACTCAGCTTCTACGAATTCATCGTGGTCTGTGTGGTGCTCACGTATGTTTTGCTGAGGCGCATCACGGTATCGCCCTTCGGCATCACGCTGTCGGCTATCAGGCAGAACGAGGGTCGCATGCGGGCGCTCGGATACAACACATGGCTGTACAAGTGGGTGACCTTCGTGATTGCGGGCGTCATCGCCGGCGGCGCCGGGGCGCTGTTCGTATACGAGACAGGGATCGTCGTTCCCGCGAGCGTCAATGTGCTGGCGTCGGGAACGGTGGTGTTCATGGTGCTCATCGGTGGGTCACGGACACTCTATGGGTCCGTCATTGGTGCCATCGTCTTCTCGCTCATCCAGTACTACGGAAGCGTCTACCTTCCCGCGACCTGGCCATTATTCCTTGGCATCGTTTTCGTCGCGGTGGTCATGTTCGCCGAGAATGGCCTCGTCGGTGCCGCGCGACGTAGTGTGCTGGTGATATCGCATCTGCGACTCAGAGGGCGCGATGGCTGAGACAGTGCTGGCCGTTGACAATGTCACTCGTCGATACGCGAACTTCGCGGCCGTCGTGGACGTGTCGTTCGAGATGACAGCTGGCGAAAGGCTCGCCATCATCGGACCCAACGGCGCCGGCAAGACCACGCTCCTCAATCTCATTGGTGGACAGGTGCAGCCGAATCGCGGACGTATACGCTGGTGCGGCCGAGATATCACCACGGCGTCGCCATCGCGCCGGGCCGGCGCCGGAATCGGACGGTCATTCCAGGTTCCGAGCATCTTTCCCGAGGTGACAGCCGGCCAGAACGTGTGGCTCGGACTACAGCGGGCGTCACGGCACGGACATAGCCTGCTGCGGCGATCACATCCCGACGAGGCAGCGTTGAGCGAGGTGCTCGATCGGTGGCATCTTTCCGCACATCGTCATGTGCTGCCGGGTGCGCTCTCGCACGGTGATCGTCGACGTCTCGAGCTCGCACTCTCGCTCTCGGCCAAGCCCCGCCTCTTACTGCTCGATGAACCCACCGCGGGGCTCACGGTCGAGGAGGGTGGCCGCCTGGTCCGGGACGTCGAAGCGCTCGGCCGTGACGTCACTGTGATCCTTGTGGACCACGACATGAACGCGGTGTTTGCCATGGCTGAACGGATCATCGTCATGAACCGAGGCGCCATCCTAGCGGATGGTTCGCCGGAGGACATCCGGAAGGATCAACGCGTCGCGGACGCGTATGGCCTGGAGCCGAACTGATGAGCGGCGACCTCTTGAGCATCGTCGACTGCCACTCGTCGTACGGCGAGACGCTGGTCCTGCGCGGCGTCTCACTCGAGATGGAGCGCGGCCAGGTCACGGCGTTGGTCGGTCGAAACGGCATGGGCAAGACAACCTTGGTGCGGTCGATCATGGGGCTGAACTCGCCGAACTCAGGGGACGATCACCTTTCTTGGGAAGAGGGTTGACAGGATGAGCCCCGATCGCATCTCGCGGCTGGGCATCGGTCTTGTGCCACAAGGGCGCGGCATCTTCCCTTCGTTGCGTGTATTCGAGAATCTGCGGGTGGTGAGTCGCTCTGCGAGGGGCAGTAGGTCCACAATCGACAGCCTGTACCAGCGATTCCCAAGGCTGCGGGAGCGATCGCGATCCTGGGGAGATCAGTTGAGCGGCGGGGAGCAGCAGATGCTCGCGATCGCGAGGGCGCTCGTCAACAGGCCTGCTCTGGTTCTCATGGACGAGCCGTTCGAGGGACTTGCGCCCATTGTCGTTCACGAGGTACTGAACATCATTCGCGACATCGTGCGTGAGGGCACCGGCGTACTGCTGGTCGAGCAACACGTGCATGCCGCGCTCGAGGTCGCTGACCGAGTGAGCGTGATGGGGAAGGGCGTGATCGTCTTCAACGGCAGCCCCGACCACTTCCGAGCGAATGGGGACATCCAGTCGGCGTATCTAGGGGCCAACTGATGGGGGGACTCCGACACAGCGCGATGCATGTCTGATCCACGTGGCAGGAGTTAGCACAATTGACAGCAGCGGGAATAGGAGAACAGGACAATGACAGAGACGCGTGCTTTTGTCGGTGGCACTCTGATCGACGGGACGGGGCGCCCTTCAGTGCCGGACCCGGTTGTCGTGGTGGCCGAGGGTCGCATTCTGAACGTGTTTCGCAAGGGGGAGATCGAAATCCCGGAGACGTGGGAGGTCGTGGACACCTCCGGGAAGTACATCCTCCCCGGGCTCATCGAGTGCCACACGCATATTGCCGGCCTCAACGACAACTCGTACGTCAAGGTGGACGATCAACCGGGTCTCGTCGACATCTGGATGCGTGCGTACATCCGGAACGGCGTGACCACGGTCCGCGACACGGGAAACTCCGATCCCGACCAGGCCATGGCGTTCTGTCGAGAGGAACACGAGGGATGGCCGCGATTCTTCGGCGCCGGGCCGGTGCTGGACGGAAAGGCCGACCCGCCAACACCGTGGCGTTGGCTCTGGGTGATGGATGACGAGAAGACAGCCCGCGAAACCGTCGCGCGGCTCGTGGACGGTGGCGTCGACTTCCTCAAGATCTACGTCTGGCTGCAGCCCGAGATCATGCGTGTGATCACCGATGAAGCGCACCGGCGGGGCGTCAAGGTCACCGGACACGTCGGTAACGTCGTCACCGTTGAGGACAGTGTCAAGCTGGGCGTGGACTCGCTTGAGCACGTCCGAATGGGTCCCGAGCTGTTGGGCCCAGACCTACGCGACCGCTGGAACGCGCGTACGAAGCGGGCCCTGGATCCGATTGCTGACTATCGCGCATGGCGTTACGCGGAGCCGGACTCGGAATCCGCGGAGCGTCTGATCAAACTCCTCCTTGAACGCGGGGTCTTCTGGACTCCTACTCTCACTTGGTCGCAGAGCATTCTGAAAGGCGACGTCCCTGAGGTCGTTGCTCCAGCCGGCATGGATGTCGTACCCGAAGACGTGCAGGAGCAGTGGAAGAACTACGTGTATTACTTCGACTACACGAAGGACGACTTCGTTCAGGCAAAGACTGAGATGGCCAAGCAGATGGAGTTTGTCGGACGGGCGGCGCGCGAAGGCGTCAAGGTTACGGCGGGCACAGACGCGAGCAATCCGTGGGTCGTACCCGGTTTCAGCCTGCATGAGGAGCTCGTGCTCCTGGTCCAGAGCGGCCTGTCGCCGATGGACGCGATCAGCGCCTCGACCGGGAGAGCGGCCGCGCTGCTCGGGAAGGAGGACGAGATCGGCACCGTGCAGAAGCGACGGAGGGCGGATCTCCTCATCCTGAACAGCGATCCACTCGCCGACATCAGGCACACCCAGGATATCTGGTCCGTCCTCAAGGACGGTGAGTTCGTATCAGGTGAGCGAAGTGGATCGGCATAGCCCATGGGCGGCCGGTCGCGGCCAACCAGAAGTGGACGGATACCGTTCGACGAGGGAGGCTCTTCGCACGTCATGACGGCACGTACCGACCTGAAGGGCGCCGCCACCGACCGCATCACGCGCAAGCGCGCGGAGATTGTGCGGCTCAGCCACGACATCCACGCCCATCCCGAACTCGCATTTCAAGAGGTCCAGGCGCACACGTGGCTCGTGGAGGCGCTCGCGGGTGATGGCTTCGCGACCGAACTCGGCCCCGCTGGTCTAGCCACGGCGTTCGTGGCGAGCGCAGGTCGAGGCCCGCTGCGCCTGGCAATCTGCGCCGAGTACGACGCACTCCCCGGCATTGGCCATGCTTGCGGTCACAACATCATCGCCGCGGCAGCCGTCGGCGCGGGCTTCGGGTTACAGCCGATTGTTGACGATCTCGGCATCGAGCTTCGCGTGATCGGCACACCAGCTGAAGAGAATGGCGGCGGTAAGATCGAACTCATTGACGGGGGGACTTTCGCCGGTGTCCATGCGGCCATGATGGTGCATCCTGGTCCCTACGACTTTCTCGCACCGACCGTCATAGGAGTTGACTGGATCGAGGTCAGGTTCGAAGGCAAGGCCACCCACGCCTCTGCGTCTCCTGAACTCGGGGTCAACGCCGCAGACGCGGTCGTCGTTGCACATATGGCGATTGGGCTATTGCGTCAGCACATCACCCAATCGAGCCGCATACATGGAATCATCACGAGTGCTGGGGATGCGCCAAACATCATCCCAAATTCGTCTCGTGCGACCTACATGGTTCGAGCGGGCACCCTCGATGAGATGAGCGACGTTCGTCGACGCGTCGAGGATTGCTTTCGTGCGGGGGCTCTCGCCACAGGATGTGCGCTCACAATCGCGCCGCGCCGCAAGGCCTACGCGCCAATGCGGCACGATGCCCGGCTCACGGCGTTGTACCGAGCAAACGCCGAAGCGCGAGGACGCCATTTTCTTGACGACGATGATCTCGGCCGTCACTGGGCGGCGTCGACCGATATGGGGAATGTCTCGCAGGTGATTCCGTCGACGCAACCCATGATTGCGATCGGCTCACTGCCTGCAACGAATCATCAACCAGAGTTCGCCGATGCGGCGATCACCGAGACCGCCGATGCAGCACTGATCGAGGCTGCGATCACCATGGCGCACACAGTCATCGACATCGCGACAGATGCTCAGCTGAGCAAGGCGCTCGTCTCAGGCGGCCCAGATTGAGCCGCGGTATAGGCGCGCAGCGCGGCGACGCCGAATCGAGCGCGCTCGTCCCCCTTCCCTGACTATCC
Organism: Candidatus Dormiibacterota bacterium; assembly: GCA_963848445.1. Taxonomy (GTDB): domain Bacteria; phylum Chloroflexota; class Dormibacteria; order Aeolococcales; family Aeolococcaceae; genus Palsa-851. Next base: position 9,066 of record CAWKDT010000011.1, on the reverse strand, counting down.
GCCCGCGCTTCGCGCCCTGCGGGAGCCAGGAAGTCAATCCGCATGTCAACGGTCGGAACGCGATGCCCCACCCGCTTCGCAACCGCGCATGCGCCGGCTATATCCAGGAGCCTCGTGATCACGCCACCGTGTACGAGGTCGCCGATCAATTCCGGTTGCAGCGGGATTCGCACCGCAGAGGTACCGTCCCGATTGGTCAAACTCGCTCGACATCGCATGGGTTCGATCACGATCAGCCGCGCTGGGACTCGTGATTCGACCCTCGGGCGCCCCTAGACCACGAGCCTTCCCGCGTCGATGATCGTGGTTCCGGCGGCAGTCACGGTTGCGTCGGTCAGGAACAGCCAGTTGTGCAGGAAGCTGGAGTCGTTCGTCCCGCCGGATTCGAGATTGTTGCCAAGCCCAAACCTGACGACACCGGCTCCAAAGCCGAAGTATGGAAGGACCCCGTCGTGTTCATGTCCGGGCAGCAGCGTTAGCTCTGGATTGGCTCCGACCACGAACTCTCCGATCCGATCTTTGGCGCCGGTCTCCAGTCCCCACATCGCTTGAAGATAGTCGCGATGGAATTGCGAGTCGATTTGCACCACGTGATCATCCTTGAAATCGAGGCGCAGTTCTCCAACGAAGCGGCCGACCCATGCGGGGAAGGTCTCGTTGGGTACTACGAGCCTTCCCCTGACATTGCTCACGTCAACAGTGCGCACAACGCCGGCGGGCAATTCCTCCTCACGATCGCGCGCGCTATCTGGTCGAGCATTATCGTTTACGTATTGTTTCGTGGCGTTGCCGTTGTTTTGATGAAACCTGGCATTGGTCAAGTCGAAGCTGAGGTCGGTGCCGCCCGGGGTGGTCACAGTCACTGTGCCGGCACGGAGAGCCGTGCATATGCGCTCTTGGGTTGCGGCCAGCGCTTCGTAATCGATGTAGAGCGCTCGCTCATACATCTCCGAGAGTTGTCTGAAGAGTACTGGGTCACGTCCGTAGATTGGCCACCACCCCGGAATCCAATGGAAGTGAATGCCGCGTCCCTTCCACTTGCGAATGATGTCCTCGGTTTGGAACAGGTTGTGCTCCCATGTATTAGGCAGCCAGATGAAGACATCTGCGAGGTTGAACAGTTCGGCCATCGCCTTGTCTTCCATCTCGCGGGACCGAGGCGTTTCGCGCATCCGCATCTGATGACGAACCTGCGCCAATGCTGGGGAGAGCGGCATGATCGCGCTCAGTTCGACAGCTCCGGATCGAACGATCTCAATGCGGACCTGTTCGGTGAGGTCGGGGAAGTAGGTCGGGTCATGCAGCAGGATCACCCTCTCCCCTGCCTGCAGGCCCAGGGATGTGTGAACGATCGTCTTGGCAATCCGAGACCAGTCACCGTGGTAGTCAAACGGCAGAGACATTCGAACCTCCAAACTCAGACGGTTTCGTCTGCGCCTTACAGAATCTGTTCGCTCGGAAGAGCCTAGGTTGACCTTCGGATCAATGGATGGTCGGACCATAGCGTATGCTCACCACTGGCCGCAAGGTGCCGCTCGGGGACGGGATGCCGCCTCCACCCTGCCTCTCCGCAATGCGGAGACCTGTTTGCGTAGTGGACGATTCGAACAAGCCTCAATCGACAATCATCAGCCACCACGTACGCGTGAGATCTCGCTCCCGCTACCCTCCCGCTGCCCACGCGCGGAGCGCCTCCACTCCCAGCGTGTTGACCACCATCGCCGGGTCGGCGCCACACTCCGCGGCCCGTTCACACCCGTTGATCTGCCACTCGAGCTGACCCGGAGCGTGCGCGTCGGTGTCAATGGCGAGTCGGCATCCGGCGCCGATCGCCTGGCGGAGGAGCCGTCGTGGCGGGTCGAGCCGTTCCGGACGTGAGTTCACCTCAACCGCGACGTCGTGCTCGCGGCATGCGGCGAACACGGCGTCGGCGTCGAATGTCGACTCCGGGCGTCCGCGTCCGACGACGATGCGGCCGGTGCAGTGACCGAGGATGTCCATGTTCGGATCGCGGATAGCAGCGATCATCCTCGGGGTCATCGCCTCTGACGGCATGCGGAGTTTGGAATGCACGCTCGCCACCACGACGTCGAGCTGCGCGAGGAGCGCAGGGTCCTGGTCGAGTGCTCCGTCCTCGAGGATGTCGACCTCGATACCGGTGAGGATGCGGAACGGTGCGAGCCGCTCGTTCAGCGCGCGCACGACCTCGAGCTGCTGCAGGAGTCGCTCGGCGCTGAGCCCGTGCGCAATGGTGAGCCGTGGCGAATGGTCCGTCAGCACGATGTACTCGTGGCCGAGCGCGCGCGCGGTCACGGCCATCTCCTCGATCGGGCTGCCGCCGTCGGACCAGTCCGAGTGTGTGTGGCAATCGCCACGCAGCTGCGTCCGAAGGGCCTGCGCGCCGGCATCGATGTTGCGGTCGTCGACTGTTTCGAGCTTGCGCAGGTAGCCCGGAATGTCGCCTGCGTATGCCTCCGCGATCACCTGCGCGGTGACAGGGCCGATGCCGGGGACGCCGCGCAGCGTGCCGCGTGCGATATGCCTGGCCACCTCCGACGGCCCGAGCTCTCGCACGCGCGCCGCGGCGGTGCGGAACGCACGCACCCGGTAGGTCGGTTCGCTGTGCCGCTCGAGGATGTGCGCGATGCGGTCGAGCGCCGCTTCTGGTGACAGCGCAGGCGGGTCAGGCCGATCCATGATGCGCGGTGAGGATAGACCGCCACGGTGGCGGCGGGTGGCTCAACCACCCCGGTTATCGCGCTCGACGGCTGCTGGAACAGCGACCTGGACATCGATCACGCTCAGCGGGTGCGACGTTGGAAGAAAGCGCCAGCGAGACACAATCGACACCGCGATGATGCCGACACTCCAAGCCACCGCGTGCCACGCGCTCGCGCCCACGGGGGTCCCGCCGAGGAGGCTTCGAATGGTGTCAACCACCTGCGTGACGGGCTGATTCTCGGCGAATCCGCGCAGCCACGTGGGAATCGTGTGGATCGGCACGAAGGCGCTGCTCGGATACACGAGAAAGCTGATGAAGAATGCGATCCCGTTGGCGGCGTCAGCGGAGCGCGCCAGCATCCCGATGGCGGCCGCCAGCCACGAGAGCGCCAGGATGAACAGCACGAGGATGGCCACCGCCACCAGCCAGCTTGCCGGCCCGGCTGAGGTCCGGAACCCGATGGCGAACGCGACCCCGAAGACAAGCGCTGTGGACACGAGGTTGCGCGCGACGCTTGCCACAACGTGACCATTGATGAGCGCCTCCCCGCCGATGTCCATGGAGCGGAACCGGTCGATGATGCCGGCCTTGAGATCGTGCGCGACGTTGACGGCGGTGGTCCCCGCGCCGAACGCTGCGCAGACCAGCAGGACGCCGGGAACGACGTAGTCGACGTAGCGACCACCCGGCTCGATCGCGCCGCCAAACAGATAGACGAACATCAGCATGAGCATCACCGGCAGTGCGATCGAGGTGATGAGCCCGTCAACCTGCCGCAGCGTGAGTTGCAGCGCTCGCGTGATCATCGTCCGGCTCGTCGACCACGCCTCGAGTGAACGGCGCGGTGGATCCGAAAGCGCAACCGCCGGCGTCTGGTCAGACATGGGTGCTCTCCGTTTCGCGTGTGCCGGCGGAATGACGGGTGAGATGTCGTGAACACGTCGTCGAGGCTCGCGCTCTGCAGCGCAAACCGGGCGATCCGTGCGCGCGTTGGATCGATCTCATCGAGGAGCGTTCGCACCTCGGCGGCGTCATGCTCGATCGCAACCTCGATGCTCAGCACGGGGCGATCGGCGTGCAGGACCCGCCGGCCGAGATGGCCGGTGACCTGATCGAAGCTCTCGGTATCGACGAGCTCGATGTCGAGTCGCTGTGCCGCCACCGCCCGCTTGAGCTCGTCCGGCGTGCCCTGCGCGATGATCCGGCCCCGGTCGAGCACGGCAATGCGATCGGCGAGGTGGTCCGCCTCCTCGAGGTGCTGGGTCGTGAGCAGGACGGTGACGCCGGAGGTGGTGAGCTCGCGGATGATCGCCCACATCGCGTGCCGGCTCAGCGGGTCGAGGCCCGTGGTCGGTTCGTCGAGGAAGAGCACCTCCGGTCGGCTCACCAGCCCCGCGGCGAGGTCGAGGCGCCGCCGCATCCCGCCTGAATACGTTGCGACGCGCCGGTCGGCCGCATCCACCAGGTCGAAGAGCGCCAGCAGCTCTTCGGCACGGGCGCGGGCGGCGCGTGCGGACAGGTGCCGGAGCCTGCCGATCACCGTGAGATTCTCGGAACCAGTCTGCAACTCGTCGACGGCGACGTCCTGACCGGTGAGGCTGATGCGACGCCGCACCTCGTGCCGCTGAGAGACCACGTCGAAGCCGGCGACGCGTGCAGCACCACTGTCGGCCAGTGTCACCGTCGCGAGGATACGGACGGTGGTGGTCTTGCCGGCACCATTGGGTCCGAGGAGCGCAAGAACGCTTCCGCGAGGGACCTGAAGGTCGATGCCGTCGAGCACCGCGGTTCCTCCGTAGGACTTGGTCAGATCGCCGGCCTCGATGGCCAGATCCTTGGTCACAGCAATGCCTCCTCTGTGCGATACTTCGTACGTCATACGCTATATAGCGTACCTTATACGCAGTAGAGGGAGCCGTGTCAACTGCTGGGACAGATGCCGGTGTGATGAGCGACGACGCCGCGCCGGAGCTGCCGGCCCTGCCGCCCGGCATCGAGCTGGCCTGGGGTTTGCGCGAGCGCCCGGGACGAGGTCCCAAGCCGGGCCTGACCCTGGAGCGAATCGTCGCGGCCGGGATCAAGGTGGCGCTCACCGAGGGGATCGGGGTCCTTTCCATGGCCCGCCTCGCTGGCGAGCTGGGCGTCGGCACCATGTCCCTGTACCGCTACGTCGCCGCGAAGGACGAGCTGCTCACCCTGATGGTCGACACGGCCATCGGCGCGCCGCCCGCTGCAGTGCATCCTGCGAACGACTGGCGGACCGGTCTGACCAGCTGGGCCGTTGGCATCCGAGCCGCGTACCGCCGTCATCCATGGGCACTGCGCGTGCCGATCAGCGGACCCCCGGCTGGGCCGAACAACATCGCGTGGCTCGAGGCCGGTCTACGTGCGCTCGCGGCCACCCCGCTCTCCGAGCAGCAGAAGCTGTCGACCATCCTGCTGCTGAGCGGCTTCGTCCGTAATGAGTCGACCCTGGCCGCCGACATCGCCGCAGGCTCAGCCACCGAACCGGCCGTCGCCAGCTACGGCGCTCTCCTTGCGCGCCTCGCCGACGCCAACCGATTTCCTGCGCTGCACCGTGCGCTGGCGGCCGGTGCCTTTGCCGACGACGACGACCCCGACGCCGAGTTCAACTTCGGTCTGGGTCGCATCCTCGATGGCGTCGAGAAGCTCGCCGTGGTCACTGGAACCAGCCGTCGACGTCGACGACCGCATTGATGCTACCCGTCGCGTTGAACACGTTGACGTCACCCGCATGAGTTCCCGACGCCACGCCCACCACCACGAGGTTGGGCAGGGTGTCGCCCGCGATCACATTGGGATCCGAGCTAGGTGTCAGGGGCCTCGCGGCTGATCACCACGCCGGCAGCGATAACGGCGATGATCAAGCAAACCACGGTGTCTCACGAGGGCACGGTGACCTATGCCTCTGGCAGCCTGAGTCCAGACCTCCGATGCTCGCGGATGATGCGGATTGCTGACCTGCCGGCCCTCCGCAGGCAGCCGCTGTGCGACGCGATCCCCGTGATGCAAGGAGGACCCAAGTAGCGAAGTCCTCGGACAGCGGGCGGGTTGAGTCCTGGTTAAGCTTCTGGAGGGTAGGCTCGGGATTGACCGCCAGGGGCGGACCGTGTGGGTGTGGCTGCTGCCACCAGCATTGGGCCTCATCACCGCGTTGGTGGTGCTGTTCCTGCCGGGTGTTTCAGCCGATATGGGGCTGTTCGGAAGCGTCGCTCTCGCCGTGTTCGGGCTGCTCGCCGTGACGGTGATTGGCTCGATTTACCTCATCTCGTTCGACAAGGACCACGACCAGGAGATCCCTGAGCCAGGCACGCCGCTCACAGCGGCCTGTGAAGCCTCGTCCTTGGTCCCCAGTGCCAGGTCCGCTGGCGCAGACGTCGGCACACTCAGAGAGCCACTCATGCATCCAGGGCGCGGGCGAATACCGCTCGATTCATCTCCCACCACCGCCGCCGCCTATCGTAGCGTTCCATCCCGCCAATCTCGTCAAATGTCCGGATGAAGTTCTGATCTCCCGCTTCCACCCGCCGTTGAACAAACACTCCGCCGCGCTGCATCAATCGGTCGAGATGAGCGAGCATCTCGACGCGACCAGTGCCGTCGAGGCCGTAGGTGTCTGCTGCCAAGCGAAGGCGCTTTGGCCGATCGGCTAGCGCCCAGCCGCGGCGCCCGGCGCTGAGGTCGTCGTCGACGGGGACGCACATCAGGGCGAAGGCTGCGAGGTCGTAGATGGGTCGCCCGGGAGCTGCGAAGTCGAAATCGAGAAGACAGGCGGCTTCACCACCTCGGAAGACGACGTTCTCCAGACATATGTCGTTGTGACAGATGATCGGCCCTCCCTCAGGATCTGCCATTTCCTGACTCCAGGAACCTTGAGGGATTGCGACCTTCTTTGATGCTGTATGGAAGGAGTTGATGAGTCTCGTGATCGACGCGAGGGCCTTGTCCGACTGGGCCCAGGCCGGGAACGGCGGAACGGGAACGTCGCCCTCTACGTAGATCAGGCGTTCCCGGCAATCAGTCCCGATCTCGACAGGGAGCGATGCGCCCTGAAAGCCGGTCCTACGAAGTTTCTTAAGGAAACTGTGAATCGTTGGGGAGTTGGGATTCGTCGGCCGCAAGACGAAGTTACCGCTTCGGACTACCTTGCCAGCGTTCGCGGTCCCGCCGACAAGGTTCTCGTCCACGTTCTCAGTATCGCAAGACTCTGCACGTGATAAACGATTTCGTGACGTTACGCATCTGCGCCGAGTCGTGCTGATGAGAGGTTAGCTGCTCTCAATGGAGCGGCGGGTTTCCTTGTGGCGATCTCGAGAGGCCGCCGGCTCGAGGTGTTGAGGCTTCAACGGAGCGGCGGAGTGTTCTCGGGCTTCGGCCTTTCCGATGTCGCGACGGCAGCGCCTAACGTGCGACTGCGCAGACCTCGCAACTCTTCACGTTCCGTCAACTGTCCACGCCGGCGGTGCCGCCAAACGACGCCAACCAGCGCTGTGAGGAGGACGCTGGCGAAGATCGTGACCAACAGAACCACGATGAGGGGGGTGCTGAGGTCCCACCCCAGGTAGTTGAGCTGCACCGATTGCGAGTTCTGAATGATGCCGATGAGAATCGCAATGGCGAGGATCAGACCCAGCAGGAGACTCCAATAGAGTCCCGTGCCGTGGAACTCGCGCCGCGCGTCCTTGCCCTCAGTTCTGACAGTCACCCCGGTTCCTCCAGATAGATCCGAAACCGCCCGTGCACCAGTCTCACCACGTCATCTTGCATCGGTTGCAACGCAATGTGTCGCCGGCCTTGACCCCGAGGCCAACGCCGCGCGAGCGTCGCACGATTGCCATCAGCGTGGCTTGGTGCGGCGCCGACGCCGGCGCAGGACCACCAGCAGCGCAACGGCTGTCACCGCTACCAGGAGTCCGCGCACTCTGCTCATGGCTTGGAGGCCGCCCTTCGGTGGATTAGCCGTCACCCAGGCCCTCCTGGACACCGTCGCACGCGGCGACAACGCCTCATCGGAACAGACGTCCACGCTTGCCAACACCGACCACGCGCAGGATGGCGAGGAGGATGACAGCGCCCACGAAGGCAATGACCACTTCGACGAAGATCGAGTGGCTTGTGATCGCGGTGGTCACGCCGAGGTAGCGAGCGAGGAAGCCTCCGGCGATGGCTCCAACGGCACCGACCACGACGTCGGTCACCATGCCTTTGCCGTGACCGGTCATGACCTTGCTCGCCAGGAAGCCGGCGACCAGGCCGATCAATGCCCAGATCAGGATCGACCCAGGATCGAGGGTTATGGGTGTCAGTGCGAGCATGGTTTGTCTAGCTCCTCGTCGGTCGGGTTACGCAGCACTTCCGCCAGGAAAAGGAAGTCACCCGCGGCGTCTACCTCCGGCGTGAGCGGAACCTGCACTCGGTATACCGGCAGGTTGGTCTTCCGGCTGAGGTCAAGCCCGACCAAATCTCCGCAGGCTTCGAGGACGGGATCCTCACCGTGACAGTCCCCAGGGCGCAGCGCGCACAGCCCAAGCGTATCGCGGTGAAGACAAGCATCGATCATCCCAAGTCGGTCGAGACGCACGCAGCAACCGCCTGACCGCATATCGCCCTGGTGGGCTGTTCACTCCGGTGAGCCGCCTGCTCGGACGGCGATTGACTTCGACAGACTCAATCGGCAGTCGCCGCCCACGGCGCGGAAACTCACGCAAGAGGAGGAAGATGCCACAACGCAGCCGGGCCAAACAGCAGCGGTTCGTGGAACAGCAGTCGTTTCGCTACAGCACCGAGTCCGAGTTACCGTTTTCGGCGTCGGCTCGTCCGCTGGTCGACGAGGGTGACCGCTTGCATGATGAGACAACCCCCGAGAGTGCAGCAACGCAGCGCGACGAGGGGTCGTGAAGCGTTTCGCGGAGCGGTCACCGGAGCGGATCGCGCCGAGCGACCGTGTGCTGTATCGACATCTTCACCACCCGAGCGCGCAAGCAGCTTGCATCGGGAGGTGCCTCGGCGCCACAGAGGCATGACGAGCGCCACTGAACGTCAGTAGATGAAGCCCTCGACGTCGGCGAGCGATGAGACCAGTCGCTGGTCGACGATGCCCAGGCCGTAGGCGTTGGCCTCGTCGACGATGAAGCTGGTCGGGCTCACCACCGACTCCACGTAGGCGACGTGCCCGAGCGGGCTGTACCCCTTGCCGGGGCCGAAGACGACGATCGCGCCCACCTTCGGAATGATGCCCTCGTGCTTCCCCTGGGCCGCCGCGGCGATGAGCCACTCCCAGGCGTCACCGCCCCAGGTCACGTCGCGCAGCGATGCGACGTACC
>CAWKDT010000010.1:0-16677 GCA_963848445.1 Candidatus Dormiibacterota bacterium | reverse complement strand
CCGCTACCCTCCCGCTGCCCACGCGCGGAGCGCCTCCACTCCCAGCGTGTTGACCACCATCGCCGGGTCGGCGCCACACTCCGCGGCCCGTTCACACCCGTTGATCTGCCACTCGAGCTGACCCGGAGCGTGCGCGTCGGTGTCAATGGCGAGTTGGCATCCGGCGCCGATCGCCTGGCGGAGAAGCCGTCGTGGCGGGTCGAGCCGTTCCGGACGTGAGTTCACCTCAACCGCGACGTCGTGCTCGCGGCATGCGGCGAACACGGCGTCGGCGTCGAATGTCGACTCGGGGCGTCCGCGTCCGACGACGATACGACCCGTGCAGTGGCCGAGGATGTCCATGTTGGGATCGCGGATCGCGGCGATCATCCGCGGCGTCATGGCCTCCGACGGCATGCGGAGTTTGGAATGCACGCTCGCCACCACGACGTCGAGCTGCGCGAGGAGCGCAGGGTCCTGGTCGAGTGCTCCGTCCTCGAGGATGTCGACCTCGATACCGGTGAGGATGCGGAATGGGGCGAGCCGCTCGTTCAGCGCGCGCACGACCTCGAGCTGCTGCAGGAGTTGCTCGGCGCTGAGCCCGTGCGCGATGGTGAGCCGCGGCGAGTGGTCTGTCAGCACGATGTACTCGTGGCCGAGCGCTCGCGCGGTCACGGCCATCTCCTCGATCGGGCTGCCGCCGTCGGACCAGTCAGAGTGTGTGTGGCAATCGCCACGTAGCTGCGTCCGAAGGGCTTGCGCGCCGGCATCGATGTTGCGGTCGTCGCCTGTTTCGAGCTTGCGCAGGTAGCCCGGAATGTCGCCTGCGTATGCCTCCGCGATCACCTGCGCGGTGACAGGGCCGATGCCGGGGACGCCGCGCAGCGTGCCGCGTGCGATATGCCTGGCCACCTCCGACGGCCCGAGCTCTCGCACGCGCGCCGCGGCGGTGCGGAACGCACGCACCCGGTAGGTCGGTTCGCTGTGCCGCTCGAGGATGTGCGCGATGCGGTCGAGCGCCGCTTCTGGTGACAGCGCAGGCGGGTCAGGCCGATCCATGATGCGCGGTGAGGATAGACCGCCACGGTGGCAGCGGGTGGCTCAGCCACCCCGGTTATCGCGGTCGACCGCTGCTGGAGCAGCGCCCTGGACATCGATCACGCTCAGCGGGTGCGACGTTGGAAGAAAGCGCCTGCGAGACCAATCGACACCGCGATGATGCCGACACTCCAAGCCACCGCGTGCCACGCGCTCGCGCCCACGGGGGTCCCGCCGAGGAGGCTTCGAATGGTGTCAACCACCTGCGTGACGGGCTGATTCTCGGCGAATCCGCGCAGCCACGTGGGAATCGTGTGGATCGGCACGAAGGCGCTGCTCGGATACACGAGAAAGCTGATGAAGAATGCGATCCCGTTGGCGGCGTCAGCGGAGCGCGCCAGCATCCCGATGGCGGCCGCCAGCCACGAGAGCGCCAGGATGAACAGCACGAGGATGGCCACCGCTACCAGCCAGCTTGCCGGCCCGGCTGAGGTCCGGAACCCGATGGCGAACGCGACCCCGAAGACAAGCGCTGTGGACACGAGGTTGCGCGCGACGCTTGCCACAACGTGACCATTGATGAGCGCCTCCCCGCCGATGTCCATGGAGCGGAACCGGTCGATGATGCCGGCCTTGAGATCGTGCGCGACGTTGACGGCGGTGGTCCCCGCGCCGAACGCTGCGCAGACCAGCAGGACGCCGGGAACGACGTAGTCGACGTAGCGACCACCCGGCTCGATCGCGCCGCCAAACAGATAGACGAACATCAGCATGAGCATCACCGGCAGTGCGATCGAGGTGATGAGCCCGTCAACCTGCCGCAGCGTGAGTTGCAGCGCTCGCGTGATCATCGTCCGGCTCGTCGACCACACCTCGAGTGAACGGCGCGGTGGATCCGAAAGTGCAACCGCCGGCGTCTGATCAGACATGGGTGCTCTCCGTTTCGCGTGTGCCGGCGGAATGCCGGGTGAGATTCGTGAACACGTCGTCGAGGCTCGCGCTCTGCAGTGCAAACCGGGCGATCCGTACGCGCGTTGGATCGATCTCATCGAGGAGCGTTCGCACCTCGGCGGCGTCATGCTCGATCGCAACCTCGATGCTCAGCACGGGGCGATCGGCGTGCAGGACCCGCCGGCCGAGATGGCCGGTGACCTGATCGAAGCTCTCGGTATCGACGAGCTCGATGTCGAGTTGCTGTGCCGCCACCGCCCGCTTGAGCTCGTCCGGCGTGCCCTGCGCGATGATCCGGCCCCGGTCGAGCACGGCAATGCGATCGGCGAGGTGGTCCGCCTCCTCGAGGTGCTGGGTCGTGAGCAGGACGGTGACGCCGGAGGTGGTGAGCTCGCGGATGATCGCCCACATCGCGTGCCGGCTCAGCGGGTCGAGGCCCGTGGTCGGTTCGTCGAGGAAGAGCACCTCCGGTCGGCTCACCAGCCCCGCGGCGAGGTCGAGGCGCCGCCGCATCCCGCCTGAATACGTCGCGACGCGCCGGTCGGCCGCATCCACCAGGTCGAAGAGCGCCAGCAGCTCTTCGGCACGGGCGCGGGCGGCGCGTGCGGACAGGTGCCGGAGCCTGCCGATCACCGTGAGATTCTCGGAACCAGTCTGCAGCTCGTCGACGGCGACGTCCTGACCGGTGAGGCTGATGCGACGCCGCACCTCGTGCCGCTGAGAGACCACGTCGAAGCCGGCGACGCGTGCAGCACCACTGTCGGCCAGCGTTACCGTCGCGAGGATACGGACGGTGGTGGTCTTGCCGGCACCATTGGGTCCGAGGAGCGCAAGAACGCTTCCGCGAGGGACCTGAAGGTCGATGCCGTCGAGCACCGCGGTTCCTCCGTAGGACTTGGTCAGATCGCCGGCCTCGATGGCCAGATCCTTGGTCACAGCAATGCCTCCTCTGTGCGATACTTCGTACGTCATACGCTATATAGCGTACCTTATACGCAGTAGAGGGAGCCGTGTCAACTGCTGGGACAGATGCCGGTGTGATGAGCGACGACGCCGCGCCGGAGCTGCCGGCCCTGCCGCCCGGCATCGAGCTGGCCTGGGGTTTGCGCGAGCGCCCGGGACGAGGTCCCAAGCCGGGCCTGACCCTGGAGCGAATCGTCGCGGCCGGGATCAAGGTGGCGCTCACCGAGGGGATCGGGGTCCTTTCCATGGCCCGCCTCGCTGGCGAGCTGGGCGTCGGCACCATGTCCCTGTACCGCTACGTCGCCGCGAAGGACGAGCTGCTCACCCTGATGGTCGACACGGCCATCGGCGCGCCGCCCGCTGCAGTGCATCCTGCGAACGACTGGCGGACCGGTCTGACCAGCTGGGCCATTGGCATCCGAGCCGCGTACCGCCGTCATCCATGGGCACTGCGCGTGCCGATCAGCGGACCCCCGGCTGGGCCGAACAACATCGCGTGGCTCGAGGCCGGTCTACGTGCGCTCGCGGCCACCCCGCTCTCCGAGCAGCAGAAGCTGTCGACCATCCTGCTGCTGAGCGGCTTCGTCCGTAATGAGTTGACCCTGGCCGCCGACATCGCCGCAGGCTCAGCCACCGAACCGGCCGTCGCCAGCTACGGCGCTCTCCTTGCGCGCCTCGCCGACGCCAACCGATTTCCTGCGCTGCACCGTGCGCTGGCGGCCGGTGCCTTTGCCGACGACGACGACCCCGACGCCGAGTTCAACTTCGGTCTGGGTCGCATCCTCGATGGCGTCGAGAAGCTCGCCGTGGTCACTGGAACCAGCCGTCGACGTCGACGACCGCATTGATGCTACCCGTCGCGTTGAACACGTTGACGTCACCCGCATGAGTTCCCGACGCCACGCCCACCACCACGAGGTTGGGCAGGGTGTCGCCCGCGATCACATTGGGATCCGAGCTAGGTGTCAGGGGCCTCGCGGCTGATCACCACGCCGGCAGCGATAACGGCGATGATCAAGCAAACCACGGTGTCTCACGAGGGCACGGTGACCTATGCCTCTGGCAGCCTGAGTCCAGACCTCCGATGCTCGCGGATGATGCGGATTGCTGACCTGCCGGCCCTCCGCAGGCAGCCGCTGTGCGACGCGATCCCCGTGATGCAAGGAGGACCCAAGTAGCGAAGTCCTCGGACAGCGGGCGGGTTGAGTCGGTTAAGCTTCTGGAGGGTAGGCTCGGGATTGACCGCCAGGGGCGGACCGTGTGGGTGTGGCTGCTGCCACCAGCATTGGGCCTCATCACCGCGTTGGTGGTGCTGTTCCTGCCGGGTGTTTCAGCCGATATGGGGCTGTTCGGAAGCGTCGCTCTCGCCGTGTTCGGGCTGCTCGCCGTGACGGTGATTGGCTCGATTTACCTCATCTCGTTCGACAAGGACCACGACCAGGAGATCCCTGAGCCAGGCACGCCGCTCACAGCGGCCTGTGAAGCCTCGTCCTTGGTCCCCAGTGCCAGGTCCGCTGGCGCAGACGTCGGCACACTCAGAGAGCCACTCATGCATCCAGGGCGCGGGCGAATACCGCTCGATTCATCTCCCACCACCGCCGCCGCCTATCGTAGCGTTCCATCCCGCCAATCTCGTCAAATGTCCGGATGAAGTTGGGATCTCCCGCTTCCACCCGCCGTTGAACAAACACTCCGCCGCGCTGCATCAATCGGTCGAGATGAGCGAGCATCTCGACGCGACCAGTGCCGTCGAGGCCGTAGGTGTCTGCTGCCAAGCGAAGGCGCTTTGGCCGATCGGCTAGCGCCCAGCCGCGGCGCCCGGCGCTGAGGTCGTCGTCGACGGGGACGCACATCAGGGCGAAGGCTGCGAGGTCGTAGATGGGTCGCCCGGGAGCTGCGAAGTCGAAATCGAGAAGACAGGCGGCTTCACCACCTCGGAAGACGACGTTCTCCAGACATATGTCGTTGTGACAGATGATCGGCCCTCCCTCAGGATCTGCCATTTCCTGACTCCAGGAACCTTGAGGGATTGCGACCTTCTTTGATGCTGTATGGAAGGAGTTGATGAGTCTCGTGATCGACGCGAGGGCCTTGTCCGACTGGGCCCAGGCCGGGAACGGCGGAACGGGAACGTCGCCCTCTACGTAGATCAGGCGTTCCCGGCAATCAGTCCCGATCTCGACAGGGAGCGATGCGCCCTGAAAGCCGGTCCTACGAAGTTTCTTAAGGAAACTGTGAATCGTTGGGGAGTTGGGATTCGTCGGCCGCAAGACGAAGTTACCGCTTCGGACTACCTTGCCAGCGTTCGCCGTCCCGCCGACGAGGTTCTCGTCCACGTTCTCAGTATCGCAAGACTCTGCACGTGATAAACGAATTTCGTGACGTTACGCATCTGCGCCGAGTCGTGCTGATGAGAGGTTAGCTGCTCTCAATGGAGCGGCGGGTTTCCTTGTGGCGATCTCGAGAGGCCGCCGGCTCGAGGTGTTGAGGCTTCAACGGAGCGGCGGAGTGTTCTCGGGCTTCGGCCTTTCCGATGTCGCGACGGCAGCGCCTGACGTGCGACTGCGCAGACCTCGCAACTCTTCACGTTCCGTCAACTGTCCACGCCGGCGGTGCCGCCAAACGACGCCAACCAGCGCTGTGAGGAGGACGCTGGCGAAGATCGTGACCAACAGAACCACGATGAGGGGGGTGCTGAGGTCCCACCCCAGGTAGTTGAGCTGCACCGATTGCGAGTTCTGAATGATGCCGATGAGAATCGCAATGGCGAGGATCAGACCCAGCAGGAGACTCCAATAGAGTCCCGTGCCGTGGAACTCGCGCCGCGCGTCCTTGCCCTCAGTTCTGACAGTCACCCCGGTTCCTCCAGATAGATCCGAAACCGCCCGTGCACCAGTCTCACCACGTCATCTTGCATCGGTTGCAACGCAATGTGTCGCCGGCCTTGACCCCGAGGCCAACGCCGCGCGAGCGTCGCACGATTGCCATCAGCGTGGCTTGGTGCGGCGCCGACGCCGGCGCAGGACCACCAGCAGCGCAACGGCTGTCACCGCTACCAGGAGTCCGCGCACTCTGCTCATGGCTTGGAGGCCGCCCTTCGGTGGATTAGCCGTCACCCAGGCCCTCCTGGACACCGTCGCACGCGGCGACAACGCCTCATCGGAACAGACGTCCACGCTTGCCAACACCGACCACGCGCAGGATGGCGAGGAGGATGACAGCGCCCACGAAGGCAATGAGCACTTCGACGAAGATCGAGTGGCTTGTGATCGCGGTGGTCACGCCGAGGTAGCGAGCGAGGAAGCCTCCGGCGATGGCTCCAACGGCACCGACCACGACGTCGGTCACCATGCCTTTGCCGTGACCGGTCATGACCTTGCTCGCCAGGAAGCCGGCGACCAGGCCGATCAATGCCCAGATCAGGATCGACCCAGGATCGAGGGTTATGGGTGTCAGTGCGAGCATGGTTTGTCTAGCTCCTCGTCGGTCGGGTTACGCAGCACTTCCGCCAGGAAAAGGAAGTCACCCGCGGCGCCTACCTCCGGCGTGAGCGGAACCTGCACTCGGTATACCGGCAGGTTGGTCTTCCGGCTGAGGTCAAGCCCGACCAAATCTCCGCAGGCTTCGAGGACGGGATCCTCACCGTGACAGTCCCCAGGGCGCAGCGCGCACAGCCCAAGCGTATCGCGGTGAAGACAAGCATCGATCATCCCAAGTCGGTCGAGACGCACGCAGCAACCGCCTGACCGCATATCGCCCTGGTGGGCTGTTCACTCCGGTGAGCCGCCTGCTCGGACGGCGATTGACTTCGACAGACTCAATCGGCAGTCGCCGCCCACGGCGCGGAAACTCACGCAAGAGGAGGAAGATGCCACAACGCAGCCGGGCCAAACAGCAGCGGTTCGTGGAACAGCAGTCGTTTCGCTACAGCACCGAGTCCGAGTTACCGTTTTCGGCGTCGGCTCGTCCGCTGGTCGACGAGGGTGACCGCTTGCATGATGAGACAACCCCCGAGAGTGCAGCAACGCAGCGCGACGAGGGGTCGTGAAGCGTTTCGCGGAGCGGTCACCGGAGCGGATCGCGCCGAGCGACCGTGTGCTGTATCGACATCTCCACCACCCGAGCGCGCAAGCAGCTTGCATCGGGACGTGCTTCGGCGTCGCGACAGAGGCATGACGAGCGCCACTGAACGTCAGTAGATGAAGCCCTCGACGTCGGCGAGCGATGAGACCAATCGCTGGTCGACGATTCCCAGGCCGTAGGCGTTGGCCTCGTCGACGATGAAGCTGGTCGGGTTCACCACCGACTCCACGTAGGCGACGTGCCCGAGCGGGCTGTACCCCTTGCCGGGGCCGAAGACGACGATCGCGCCCACCTTCGGGATGATGCCCTCGTGCTTTCCCTGGGCCGCCGCGGCGATGAGCCACTCCCAGGCGTCACCGCCCCAGGTCACGTCGCGCAGCGATGCGACGTACCACGTGCACTGGCCCCACGGGAAGTTATCGACGCGCGGGCCGTAGGCAAAAGGTGGCAGCGCTCCATTGATCGAGCCGGCTGCGCCGCCTGCGGCTCCCAATGTCGCTGCCTGCACCCCCTGGGACGTCGCGAGCTGCGCGAGGACGTCCTCCAGACGCTGCATCAAGGTCGCTGCCCGGCCGGTGAGCCGCGATGCCTGCTGCTGGTAGCGAGCCTGCTCCTGCAGGGCCTGCGCCTGGAGGGTCTGCACCGCGGCGGCTTGAGCGGCGATCTGCTGCTCCTCATACTGCTGCTGCGACTGCAGTGCCGTCAGTTCGTCCGCGTTGGCGCGCACATTGCGCACCAGGCGGTTCATGTTGTCGGTCACCTGCTCGTAGCTCACCATCGTGTCGAGTGCGTCCAGGAGTGTCTTGCTCTGCAGCACCGTGGTGAGTGCGGTGCCGTTGGTGGTGACGACGTACCTCGCGACGATCAGCGCGGCCAGGCTGCGGCGGTCCGATTGCAGCGTCGCCTGCGCCGCCTGCGTGAGCACGGTTGTTTTCGCGAGCTGCGAGTTGGCAGCGGCGAGTTCCACCTGGTCGGTGTCCAGCTGTGTTTGCGCCGCGGCGGCCTGCTGCCCAGCCTGCACGGTCTGCGCCTCGAGCGGCACAGCCTGCATCTGCAGCGCCATGATCTGCTGCTCCAACTTCTGCGCCTTCGACTGCAACCGCACGACCTCAGGGCGTGGCGCGGAGATCGGGCTCGGATTCGGACTGCCGCCGGGAGTCGCTGTGGCAGCCGCCTGTGCGGAGATGCCGGATACGGCGGCGAGGGCGCAAAGGCACAAGAGGGCCGCGGCCGGCCGTACGGGAATCAACGGGCAGGTGTGGCGTTCATGAGCGGCAGCACGGCCAGTGCACCACGGTGGCCACCAGCATTTGGCTACCGCAGTGTCACAACCCGGTTGCGTACGGCGGAGCGTGTCATGCGGCTGCCCAGGCGCGGAGCGCCTCCACACTCAGCCCGACGCCGAGTTCAACTTCGGAGCGGGCCGCATCCTCGACGGCGTCGAGAAGCTCGCCGTGGTCACTGGAACCAGCCGTCGACGTCGACGACCGCATTGATGCTACCCGCCGCATTGAACAGGGTGACGTCACCCGCGTGAGTTCCCGACGCCACGCCCACCACCACGAGGTTGGGCAGGGTGTCGCCCGCGATCACATTGAGATCCGATGCGTTGGGCCGGGGGCTCATGTCCGCCGGATACATCGTCAGGTAGGTCCCTTGAGTGCCGCTGACCGCGGTCAGATTGGCGATGATCGCGACCGGCCCGCTTCCCGGGATGCCATCCACGCCGGCCATGGCCACGAGCAAGGTCCCACCGAAGGTGAGCTGGTGCCCGGAGCATTCCGTGCCCGACCCTTTGCGTGTATCGCACACCCGGAGTGGCCCGATCGCCTGATACTGCGCGCCAATCGGTGGGCTGCCCGAAGTCGATCCAAACCATCCCGTCGCATCCAGGATGAAGTTGGTCGTCCCAACGGCGTTATACACACAGACGTCGGTACTCGGCCCGCCGGTTGTGGCTGGACCGAGGGGGACCATCACCCGGATGGCCGCGGCCGCACCCGCTGCAACGTTGATGGTTGACGAGCCGGGCTGACCAGTCGCGCACGTTCCGTCGCTCTGGGTCGGAAAGACGCTCAGAAACGTCGGCAGGCTGCCAGCCACCGCGGTCAGGTTGAGCACCGCCGCTCCGGCAGTGCCATCAGCCGGAAGGCTCGCGGGCGAACCATGCACACCGCCGGGGACTCCGCTCACATTCACTTTGAGCACCTCACCGTTCACCAGCTTGTTGTCGGTGGTGTGTCCCGCGTTGCAGCCATTGACCGGTTGTCCAGCCCGCGTGTCGCAGACTTGCAATGGCGCGATGGCGTGAAACTCCCCGGCCGGGTTGCTCGCGGACTGTGGCGCGAAGTATCCCTCCACGTCGACGACGATGTTGAGTGTCCCCAGGGCGTTGTAGATGTCGACTTCCCGCTCGTTGTCCGAGGCGCCGTTCTGGCCGAGCGCCACGGTGACCAGGTTGGCGACGTTCACGTGTGCGCCGAAGTTGAGGTTGGACGCCAGCGGCCGTCCAACCCCGTTGGGATAGACGGTGAGCAGGCTCGACGACGAACCGTTCACCGCCAGCACGTTGAGCACCACCGCGGTGGCGTCTGCGGGCACCGACTCGCGTGTGCGCGCATCCGTGTATCCGGTGACCTGAAGGGTGAGTGTTCGTCCGGGCCCAAGTGCACGACACGTATGCGCACCGCAGAGGCCTGATCGCGTGTCGAGGATCCGGAACGGCGTCAGCGGGACGTAGCTGCTGAGCCCGCTGTAGAGGTAGCCAGCGGACATCGTTGGCGTGCTGACGCCAAGGCTCGTGGTCACCACCAACTGGTCGTACCCCGCCGCGTTCGCTGGAGTTGCAAATGAGAACGAGTTAAGCGATTGTTCCGTCGGCGTGACCGGGAGGCCCCCCAACGTGGCCGTCATGCCCGGGATGAACCCGTATCCGTTTGCGGTGACGGTCTGGCCGCCGCTGGTCGGACCTCCCGCCGGGGAGAGCGAGGTGACGACTGCCGGGCCGTAGTAGGTGTACGAGTTTGCCGAGGTGGTCGGGCTCGAGACGCCGGTTCGGCTCACCCGGACGTCGGCGCTCCCCGAAGGGCGCGCTGGAGCGATGAAGGAGAAGGAGGTCGGGGTGAGGGCAAACGGCGCAACTCTCGTGCCGCCAACACTTGCGGTCATGCCGGTTCCGAAACCAATCCCGCGCACCGTCACCGTCTGGCCACCTGAGGTGGGCCCACTGTTGGGGCTCACAGAGTTCACGCGAAGCGGCGGACCAACGGCCACCGCCATCCCATGGAAGCTCGAAAGCATGCGGGTGAACTGCGCTTCCGTATAGGTGTAGCGATTGCCGCTGTGGTCTTCGAGGATCGTGAGGTTGTGGCCGGGGTAGGCGCCCACGACGAGGATCGCATGGTCGTAGGCGCTGTACGGAATCGTCCTGCCGTCAAAGGCCGTGTAGGAACTGGCTGGATACTCTGTTCCTCCACCGCTGAGACTACGGGTGTCAACCCAGATGACCACCGGATTGCCATCGAGAATCTGCGCCTCGATCTGTTGCGTTGAGTAGCCCGTCCCCGCAAAGCCGACGGTTGCTCCCGCCTCCTGGGCAATGGCGGCGATCGGTGCGTAGTACACCCCGTAGCCGGTGTAATTGGCTTCCGAGCCGTACACGCTGCCGACAAAGGCCTGGAAGGCATCGCCCCAGTAGCGAACGCCGTTCTTCACGTACGAAGCGCGACCGTCCTTGGGCAACGAGTTGAACACCCAGTTCTGCAAAGGGATCCCGCCGGTGTTGACGTTGATGCCTCGAATGGTGAGCGCGGCGGCCAACGAGGCTGACTCGCAGTCCAAGGGCAAGTCCATCTTGATGGTGAACCCCGGGTCCAGCTGCACTCCTCCGGCGGCGACGACTGGGATGGACTGGCCGAGAAACATGAGGGATCCGACCGCCACACCGACCAACGCCGTGCGGCGACGAAGCCGACTGTGACTCGACACCGATGAACCGCGCTCCTGTTCGTCGACTGCCATGTCCTCTTCCTCGCCGCAAGGTGTGACGCCGTATGCGCGCCGGAACCTTCATGAGTGTGCCCGGTCACATGTCGCGCGAATAGCGCAGGATCCTTGACGGGACTAGCCGATCCGAGTCGCAACATTGTTTGTGGTGGGCCCTTTGGCCCCTCGAGCGGTGACCTCTGTCACATAACCGGACGAGCCTCGACCGGCGTCAAGGGTCCACTGCTCTGGTCCGTCGTGGCGAGTCCTCGCTGGATCCTCCGGGGGCATCCGTCTTCCCGAGGTCTTGCGGCCGCTACCTTCCCGCTGCCCACGCTCGGAGCGCCTCCATGCTCAGTAGTGCCCGGCCATCCGCTTCAGCCCACGCGGTGGCATTTCATGCGGCGGTGAGCTGCGGGTACAGCGCCGTCACATCCTGGGAGAGCTGCGATTTGACCGCACGCGTCGTGTCATCGGCGAGGATTTCGAACTCGCCGGCGATGATCGCGTCGGCGGCCTGAGCGGCGACATCGCGCGGATCTGCCTTCAGGGCAGTGACGCCAGCGGCCATGTCGGTGTCCATGTAGGCAACATGCAGCGCAGTCACGATCGTGCCTTGCTCGCGCAGCCTCACACGCAGCGAGTTCGTCGCCGACCATGCCGCGGCCTTCGAGATCTCATAGCCCCTGCCGAACGCCAGCCACGACAGCACCGACAGCACGTTGACCATCGCGCTGCTCGGGTGGCGGGCGAGGACAGGCGCGAACGCGCGTGCGACGCGGATGATTCCGAACACATTCGTCTCGAGCTCTGCGCGGATGTCGTTCAGCGGCGCGTCGAGTACCGGCGTGTTCAGGAGGATGCCGGCGTTGTTGATGATGATCGATACGTCAGGGGCCGCTTCGGCTGCTGCCGCGACGGACCGGTCGTCGGCGACGTCGAGGACGAGTGGGACCACCCGTGGATCGCGCTGAGGTTGGGGCGACCGTGACGTTGCGTACACCTTGGCCGCTCCGCGTTCGAGCAGCTCCTCGACCATGGCGCGGCCGAATCCGCGGTGGCCGCCGGTCACGAGCGCGACGGCACCCTTGATCGGTGTGCCCGGCTGCGAGTTTGTGTTCGACATCATCGTTCCTCTCGTTGAGTTGGTTGGTAGCAAGTGGCGCGTGCGCCGACCGCGGGCGAGGTGATGACGGTGGCCCGCGCGCTCTTCGTTCTGGCCGCATGGCGGGCGCTCATGCTCATTGCAGGACCGTGGCTGGCATCTCATCTCTCCTGTCGATATTCGGTAGCTCTCGCGCGACCGACACCGCCTCGAAGCCGGTCTCGGAAGGAGTGGCGACGACCTGACGCCCGGCGGCCAACAGCACCAGCCCCACAAGCGCGCTGGCGAGCGCGATCGCCGCGATCACCCACGACGCCCGCTGGTAGGCGATGAGCGCCTGCGCCGGCGAGTGCGGGGTACCGAGCACGGCGATCAGCACGGCCACGCCGATCGCGAGCCCGACCTGGCGCAGCATGTTGACGACTGCCGAGCCGGTCGCGAATGCGTGTGGGGGAAGCGACGATGCGCCGGTAGCCATGAGTGTCGGCAGCGTGAGGCCGACGCCGATCCCGGTCAGGAGCATCCCGCCGAGCATCTCCCCGGCGTAGTCGGGGCGCAGGCCCATGGCGAGCGCCCACCAAATGATGCCGGCGGCGAAGGTCGTCGAGCCGATGGCGATCACCCTTCCCGCTCCCAGGCGGGCGGTCAGCCGCCCCGCGACCAGGAACGAGAAGAGGGGGACCATGAGCGGTCCCGGGGCGATCGACAGGCCGGTGACCAGCGGCGACCAGTGCCAGACCTCTTGTGCCCAGAGCACGCGCGAGAGCAACATCGCCCCGAACGAGGCTGAGAACAGGATCGCCACCGCGGAGGCGCCCGTAAACGGCCGGAGCCTGAACAGCGCTCGGTCGATCAGCGGGTTCCGATGCCATGCGGTATGCGCTGCGAACAGCGCGACCGCGACCGCGGCAGCTGCGAGCGTGGCCACGGTTCTGGCGTCGCCCCAGCCCCAGGTGCCGCCGTTGACCAGGCCGAGCGACAGCAGGCCCACTCCGACGGTGACCATCAGTGCCGCGAGGGCGTCGGGCCGCGACACGCGCTGGCCGGGCACGTGCGGCAGCCGTCGCCAGCCCACCCCGAGTGCCAGCAGGCCGATCGGGACGTTGACGAAGAACACCCACCGCCAGCTCGCCTCGACCAGCAGCCCGCCGATCACTGGGCCAAGGGCTGCGGCCAATCCACCCACCGCGGTCCACGTCCGCACGGCGCTGTGCCGGCGCTCCGGAGGAAAGCTCGCCAGGATCAATCCGAGCGAGGTCGGGGTCAGCAGCGCCGCTCCCGCGGCCTGCACGACGCGAAATGCGACCAGCATGGGCAGGCTGCTCGCGGCTCCACACGCTGCGGAAGCTGCAACGAACAACGCCACCCCAAGCAGGAAGCCCCGCTCGCGGCGATGGCGCTCGGCGATTCGCCCGAACAGGACGAGCAGGGAGGCGTAGACGACCGCGTAGGCGTTCAGGACCCACGAGAGGTCCCCGAGACCACCCCCGCGGAGGTGAAAGTCCCGGCCCATCTGTGGCAGGGCGACGTTCACGATGAACAGATCGAGGCTTGCGAGCACCACGCCCGCGCACACGATCACCAACACCAGCCCGGGAGAAGCCTGCTGGCGCGATACCGCCGCATCAGCGCCCGCCGCTCCGACCTTCCCATCGGTCAAGGCCATCGCTTCTCCTTTCAGGTCGAACAGTTCTATGAAGGAACTGACTCTACCAGGATTGCGTTCTATAACGCAACTGACTATGCTGACCCTATGGAGCGAAAGAGCTTTTCCGAGATGCACTGCTCCGTCGCCCAGTGCCTCGAGGTGGTGGGCGAGTGGTGGTCGCTACTGATCGTCCGTGACGCATTTCTGGGGATCGGGCGTTTTGACGAGTTGCAAGCGCGCCTCGGTATCTCCCGGAACATCCTGAATCAGCGGCTCGCCCGTCTTGTCGAGGCCGGCGTGCTGATCAAGGTGCCCTACACCGAACACCCACCGAGATTCGAATATCGGCTGACCGACAAGGGCCGTGACCTGTGGCCAGTGATCACGACGATGCGGCAGTGGGGGGACAAGTACGCCGCTCCGAACGGCGTCCCACTCCAAGTGGTCCACAAGGAGTGCGGCCGGGTATCGCAGGCCCGGCTGGTGTGCTCAGCCTGCGGCGAGCCGATTGGGCCGCGCGACGTCAAGGCGATCCCCGGCCCCGGAGCGGTGGAACCGCTGGTTCGCACGGGCTAGTGGAGCGCGCCCGCCTGCGGCGACGCGTCGCTGTCAGGGGGATCGAACACTCGCTTTCGAGGCGGCGGGCCCGGTCCGCGGGGACTTACCGGACGCCTCGGCAGGGGCTACGCGACGCCTGCCTCCTCGGCAACGCCCTCGGCGACGCGTGCCTCGGCAACACGACCGGTCGCGCCCACGCCGTCGATCATCGCCACGTCGCTGCGGCGCACGGTGACTGCGAGCACCACCGCGCCACTCAGCATGATCAGCGCGCCGACGAAGAACGCCAGGCGGAAGCCGGATACCAGCGCGGCGGCCGCCGCCTCGGCGCTGGGCG
This sequence comes from Candidatus Dormiibacterota bacterium, assembly GCA_963848445.1. GTDB lineage: Bacteria > Chloroflexota > Dormibacteria > Aeolococcales > Aeolococcaceae > Palsa-851. Next base: position 2,031 of record CAWKDT010000010.1, on the reverse strand, counting down.
CGTGAGTCAGTCCGCCGAGCGCGTTCGCCGTCGCCTTCGCAGCGATCGTGGAAAGGACCGCCAGCCCCAGCGCGCCCCCGAGCTGCTGCGACGTGTTGAGCAGCCCTGACGCCAGCCCGGCGTCCTCGCTGTCCACGTTGGTCGTGGCGATCAGCGTGATGGGCACGAAGGTCAAACCCATGCCGAGCGACATCGTCATGAGCCCCGGCAACAGGTCACCGAGGTAGGTGCCGGCGACGGGGATGCGGCTGAGGACGATCAGCCCGACGGCGGCGATCGTCATGCCGCTCAGTCCCACGGCGCGCACACCAAGGCGACGAATCAGTTGCTGCGAGAGGCCGGCGCCCGCCATGATGCCGGCCGTCACCGGCAGGAAGGCGAGTCCCGCGCTGAGCGCGCTGTACCCGAGCACCTCCTGCACGTAGATGGTGGCGAAGAAGAACATCGCGAACATGCCGGCCGCGACCAGCAGCATCGCCAGGTTGGAGCCGGTCAGCGAGCGCATCCGGAAGATGCCGAGGCGGATGAGCGGATGGCGCAGCCGCCGCTGCAGCACGACGAAGGTGGTGAGCAGCGCCGCGGCAACCGCAGCGAGGCCGAGCGTCTGCAACGAGAGCCAGCCCGCCGACTGCGCGTTGACGAGCGCGTACACCAGCACCATCAACCCCGCGGTCACCGTGACCGCCCCGGTGACGTCGATCCCGCCGCTTGCGTTCTCAACGCGGCTTTCGGGAACGAAGCGGACGGCCAGCGCGATCGCCGCCAGACCAACCGGGACATTGACGAAGAAGATCCACTGCCAGGAGAGCAACGAGGTGAGCACACCGCCGAGCAGCAGGCCGATGGCGCCGCCACCCACGGCGATGGCGCTCCACACACCGAGTGCCAGGGTGCGCTCCCGGCCCTTCGGCGAACGTGGTCGTGAGCACCGAGAGCGCCGCCGGCGCGATGAGCGCGCCGCCGAGGCCCTGCAGCGCGCGGCCGATGACGAGGATGCTGGACGAACCGGCGAAGCCGTTCATCAGTGAGGCGGCGGAGAACAGCGTGATGCCGATCAGGAAGATCCGGCGCCTCCCGAGGAGATCGCCGGCGCGGCCGCCGAGGAGGAGGAAGCCGCCGAAGGTGATGGCGTACGCGTTGACGATCCACTGCAGCCCATCCGTGGAGAAGCCCAGGCTCCGCTGGATCGATGGCAGCGCGACGTTGACGATGGTCGCGTCCAGGATGACCATGAACTGGGCCAGGCCGACAATCACGAGGACCAGCCAGGGGTTGAATCGCCGTGGGTTCATGGGGGTGCCTCCGCCATCCTTGTGATGTAGAATCGGAGCCTAGGCTCCGGTTGCGAGCTAATATACGGAACGATGGTTCCGCTTGTCAACCGAGGCTCCCGGGGAATCCGATGACCAGCACGAGCGACCCTGCCGTCGGGCTGAGCGAAGTCGAGGGTGAGCACGGGGAAACCGCGCACAAGCTGCGCGCCGACGCCCGCCGGAACCGCGAACGTGTGCTGCAGGCCGCGGCGGAGTTGCTGGCGTCGCGAAGCGTGGACGCGTCGATCGACGAGATCGCGGCGCTCGCCGGCGTCGGTGTCGGCACCGTCTATCGCAACTTCCCGACCAAGGAGGCGCTGTTCCGCGCGCTGCTCGAGGAACGGATGCGACCGCTCATTGCGGCCGCGGAGGCTGCGGGGCGCGCGGAGGATCCCGGCGATGGGTTCGTCGGCTTCGTGCGCCGCGTCAGCGATGAGTTCGGCGACTACAAGGCGATGGCCGATTCGATGGCCGCTTCCGGCTTCGACCTCGACACCGCCAAACGTGAGGTCAGCGCGTCACTCTTCGAGGCGATGAGTGCTCTGTTCGAGCGCGCGCAGCGCGCCGGCCGCGTGCGGCCTGACGTTAGTTTCTCCGACGTCTGCGCCATGATGATCGGCCTCGGCCACGCCGACCCGTCGATCATGGACGGGGCGCAGCGGTCGCGCTGCGTGGCGCTGGTCTGCAACTCATTGCTCGTGGACGCGCGGAGCGTGCT
>CAWKDT010000009.1:0-192076 GCA_963848445.1 Candidatus Dormiibacterota bacterium | reverse complement strand
CAGCTCCGCTAACTCTGGCACCAGCCGCCCAGCGTCGTCGAAGAGCTCCTCGGGCCTGTAGCTCCTCATCCAGCGCTCGAGGAGCGGGACGTGATCCGGATGCTCGGCGTCGACGAGGAGCGGCACCTGGTGGGATCGGAACGTCCCCTCGATCTGCAGGCCGTCGACGACCTTCGGTCCTGTCCAGCCCTTCGGGGGAGCGAAGCACGATCACTGGCCAGCGTGGTCGGGTTGCGACGCCGCCGTTGCGTGCGTTGTCCTGGAAGCGCTGGATAACCGCGATGGCCTCGTCCAGCGCGCTCGCCATGAGCTGATGCATCGCGTCGGAGATCGTCGGCCTCCACGAAATACGGCGTCCATCCACACCCGCGCAGGTACTGGTCCAACTCTTCGGGCTCGATGCGGGCGAGCACTGTCGGGTTGCTGATCTTGTAGCCGTTCAGGTGCAGGATTGGCAGCACTGCCCCATCGGTGACCGGGCTGAGAAACTTGTTGGAGTGCCAGGCGGTCGCCAGAGGGTCCGGTTCTCGGCCTCGCCGTCGCCGATGATGCAGGCAACGATATCAGCCCGGGATTGTCGAACGCCGCACCGAAGGCATGGCTCAGTGAGTACCCAGTTCGCCGCCCTCGTGAATCGACCCGGGCGTCGTCGGTGCGACGTGGCTCGAGATCCCGCCGGGAAACGAGAACTGGGTGAACAGCGCTTTGAATCCGGCCTCGTCCTGGCTGATGTTCGGGGTAGAACTCGCTGTACGAGCCCTCGAGGAGGTGTTACCCACCAGGGCTGGGCCGCCGTGGCCTGGTCCGGCGATGTAGAACATGTCCAGGTCGTACTTCTTGATGACCCGGTTCAGGTGCACATAGATGAAGTTCTGGCCCGGGGTGTTGCCCCAGTGGCCGACAACCAACGGTTTCACATCCGAGAGGGCCAGCGGCCGTCTGAGTAACGGATTGTCGTAGAGGTAGATCTGACCGACGGACAGGTAGTTCGCCGCCCGCCAGTACGCATTCATCCTCTTGAGCAGTGCGGGTTCCAGCATTCCGGTCGTCATGGTGGACCTCTCCTGGGTCGACGCGGAGTACGGTGACCCGTGTCCTGTGCCGCAGGCGATGCAGCCCGGTCCACCTTCACTGTGGGGGAAGCGAAATACATCGCGAAGATCTGCGCCAAGGCCACGATCACGCCCCCAGGAGGACATTATCGGAGGACGGTGCGCATGGCTGCCTCGGAACACTCGAGGGCTCGCATCACATGAACCCAAGCAGTTTCGAGATCAGACCGCGCTTCCTCCGACCGAGCGTCTTGCCGGAGCGCTGTCCGTTGGCCGCATCCCCACGGCAGCGTAGGCTTCCTCGATGCTCGGTCTCCCTGATGGCGTGCGGGCGTGCCTGTTTGATCTGGACGGCGTGCTCACGCGGACGGCCAAGGTGCACGCCGCAGCGTGGAAGCAGATGTTCGATGGTTTTCTGTGTGACCGGGCGGCGATGGAAGGCGGTCCGTTTGTACCCTTCGATCCGGCTGCCGACTACGACGAGTATGTCGACGGGAAGCCGCGCCTCGACGGGGTACGCTCGTTCCTTGCTGCGCGCGGCATCAACCTTGCGGAGGGCGAGGCGAGCGATCCGACGACCGCCGACACCGTCGTGGGACTCGGCAATCGCAAGAACGAGATCGTGCTCCGCATGATCCGCGACTACGGTGTCGAAGCCTACGAGGGCTCGGTGCACTACGTTCGCGCAGCGCGACAGGGTGGCTTGCACCGGGCGGTGGTCTCGTCCAGCAGCAACTGTCGCGAGGTGCTGGTCGCCGCAGGGATAGAGGATCTGTTCGAGCAGTGCATCGATGGCGTCACGGCGGAGCGGGAGCACCTGAAGGGGAAGCCAGCTCCTGACAGCTTTCTGGCCGGTGCGCGCGCGCTGGGTATCGCCCCAGGGCACGCGGCGGTCTTCGAGGACGCCCTGGCCGGTGTGGCGGCGGGACGTGCGGGCGGCTTTGCCTGGTGGTCGGCGTCGACCGGGTTGGCCAAGCCGAAGAGTTGCGCCACCACGGGGCGGATATCGTGGTATCCGATCTGGCGGAGTTGATGGCTTCGTGATCCAACATCCAGCCTTCGCCGTGGAGCCGTGGGCCCTGCGCGAGACCATGTTGAGCTTGGACGTGCTCGTCCACTCGGAATCGCTGTTCGCCCTGGGCAATGGGCATCTTGGGCTGCGCGCAAATCTGGACGAGGGCGAGCCCAGTGGTCTCCCCGGCACGTACCTCAGCGGTTTCTACGAAGCCCGTCCGCTGTCCTATGGCGAGTCCGGCTACGGCTACCCCGAGGCTGGGCAGACTGTCATCAACGTGACCAACGGCAAGATCATCCGTCTGCTGGTTGACGATGAGCCGTTCGACGTCCGCTTCGGCGAGCTGCGTCACCACGAACGGACGCTCGACTTTCGCGCCGGCGTGCTGAGAAGGCAAGCCGAGTGGCTCTCGCCTGCCGGCCGGCGGGTGCGTGTGTCCTCGGTTCGCCTCGTCTCGTTCGTGCAGCGGGCGGTGGCCGCCGTGCTTTACGAGGTTGAGCCGCTGGAAGCGGCGAGCCGCCTCGTGGTGCAGTCGGAGCTCGTGGCCAATGAGCCGATGCTTACGTCGGCGGCGATCCCCGCACCGGCACGGGCGTGCTGTCGCCGCTCCTCGCCGAGGAGCTCTCCGCGCGAGAAGCGAAGGTCGTCCTCGTCCATTCCACCAGAATGAGCGGGCTGACGATGGCCGCGGGGATGGATCACGTGGTTGAGGGCCCCCCTGGCACCGACGCGGGCACGCCCGAGAGCGGCGGGGACCTGGGGCGCGTGACCATCACGGCGGATGTCGAGCCGGGGTAGAAACTGCGTGTGGTCAAGTTTCTGGCCTACGGATGGTCGAGCCAGCGGTCGACCGCTGAGTTGCGCGATCAGGTCGCTGCGGCGCTCGCGGAGGCGCGTCAGACCGGCTGGACGGGCTTATCGCCGGCCAGCGAGCGTATCTCGACGACTTCTGGGAGCGCGCCGACGTTGAGCTGGACGGTGATGCCGAGCTGCAGCATGGTGTGCGCTTCGCGCTCTTCCATGTCCTGCAGGCCGGCGCTCGGGGCGAGCGACGCGCGATCGCAGCGAAGGGTTTGACCGGGCCAGGTTACGACGGGCACACCTTCTGGGACAGCGAGACATTCGTGCTTCCTGTCCTGACCTACACACTCCCGAACGCCGCGCGCGACGCACTGCTTTGGCGCCACGCGACCCTGGACCTCGCCCGCGAGCGGGCCAAGCTGTCGGGCTCGCTGGCGCGGCCTTTCCCTGGCGCACGATCGCCGGACAGGAGTGCTCCGGGTACTGGCCAGCAGGAAGCGCCGCCTTCCACGTCAACGCGGACATCGCCCATGCGGTCGATCGCTACCAGGCGGCGGTGGAGGACGATGCGTTTGAACGCGAGGCCGGAGTCGAGCTGCTCGTCGAAACGGCACGACTCTGGCGCGCGCTTGGTCACCACGACTCCGAGGGGCGATTTCGCATCGACGGCGTCACCGGCCCCGACGAGTACAGCGCGATCGCCGACAACAATGTCTATACCAACCTGATGGCACAGCACAACCTCAGGTCTGCAACTCGAGCCGTCCAACGTCATCCGGATCGCGCTCACGAGCTCGGCGTTGACGTGGAGGAAGCAGCCGCCTGGCGCGACGCCGCCGAGGCGATCTTCGTCCCCTACGACAACAAGCTGAAAGTTCATCCCCAAGCCGAGGCCTTTACCGAGCATCAGGTCTGGGACTTCGCGCACACGACGCCGGAGCACTACCCGCTGCTCCTGCACTTTCCCTACTTCGATCTGTATCGAAGCAGGTCGTCAAACAGGCCGATCTCGTGCTGGCACTGCATCTACGAGGCGACGCGTTCAGCCAGGAGGAAAAGGCTCGCGACTTCGCCTACTACGAGCGGCTCACCGTTCGCGATTCGTCGCTCTCGGCGTGCACCCAGGCGGTGGTCGCGGCGGAGGTCGGGTACCTCGAGTTGGCCTACGACTACTTCGGCGAAGCCGCCTTGATCGACCTCGACAACCTGGAGCACAACACCCGCGATGGTCTGCACATGGCGTCGTTGGCGGGCGCTTGGATCGTCGCAGTGGCCGGCTTCGGGGGCATGCGCGACCACGATGGATCGCTGACCTTTGCCCCCCCGAGCCCAGCGATTACTCGCCTCGCCTTCGGCCTCTGCTTTCGCGGGCGGCAGCTGAAGATTGAGGTTGCCCTTCACCAGGCTCGTTACTCCCTGCTGGAAGGAGCGCCGCTCGAGATCACACATCACGGTGAGACACTCACCGTCGCCGCAGCGGCACCGGTGACGCGCACGATCCCGCCGCCGCCTGCGCACGAAGTCCCCCAGACAGCCGCTCGGACGGTCGCCGTCCCGACGGTGACCCGCGGATGGGTGGGCGCCTCTTGGGCAGAAGAGTGGTGTTCGTGCAGACTTGCTGAGCTTCAATCGTTCGTCCCCGCCATTGAGCGGTGGTGTCTCGCCCGTCACCGCGCTGCGCGCGACCAGCGGAGCCGCCGATCTCCAGATCCGACCTCACCTAGGAATGGGTGCACCAATTGCACCGGCGGCGGCCAGCCCTGCCCGGCTTGTCATTGCCATTGGCCTTGATCTCCTGTCCATAGGGACAGTCGCTCCGGTCGTGATACACAGGGCCGGCGGGATCCGTGTCGGTATGGAACGGGGCCACCTTCGCCGTGGCAGCGACCGCCGCCGGCCGCTGAGCACCTGCACCGCCGCTCGGCGCGCCTGCCGCTGCGATCGGCACGGGCTTCCCCGCCAGGACCGCCGCCTTCACGGGATCGAGCATCCGGTACGCGAGCAACTTCACTCGGTCGGTCACCAGAAACCACATCAGGGCATAGCCCCATACCAATGCTGCCCAACCCCAGCCGAGCGGCGTCATGAGAGCCCGAAGACCGCGATGAGCGTCGCCAATGTCTGCGTGCCGAGCACGGCCATCAAGAGAATTCGAGCGGGGCGTATTGACCAGAACGGGCCGCGGGTGCGAGCCAGAAAGATGGTCAGATGTCCGGCCACGGAGAGCATCAGGTACATGAGGGTCTGCAGTTGCGGATGGCCAAGGTGAAACACGCGATCGCCGAGGAAGAAGAGGCCAAAGGCCGCCAGGCCCCACCACACCCAGCACGGTGGCCATCCCGAGCACCAGGCGCATGTCCCACGCCTCCGGACGATTCCTGTAGTGAACGTTGTCGTAGGCGATCGACAGGATGGCGCCGTCGTTGAGCAGCGCGAGCATCACGATCATGATCGCGGTCACCGGAAAGAAGTTGAACACGAGGATCGCGAGCGTCACGAACAGGAGCACGCGCAGCGTCTCGGCGATCCGGTAGATCGCATAGCTGTTCATGCGCTGGAAGATCTTCCGGCTCTCTTTGATCGCCTCGATGATCACCGACAGACCGGGGCTCATCAGCACGATTGACGCCGCGGCGCGCGCCGCGTCGGTCGCGCCCGACACGGCGATGCCGCAGTCCGCCTTCTTCAGCGCAGGGGCGTCGTTCACCCCGTCGCCCGTCATGCCGACGATGTGGCCGAGCTTTTGCAGGACCTCCACGATGTGGAACTTGTGCTCCGGGAACACCTGAGCGAAGCCGTCGGCCTGCTCGATGGACTTCCCTTCCGCCGTCGTCGCACGCTGCTTGACGTCGCCGAGTCCCGCCGCGTCGAGAATGTCGGCGCCCATACCCAGTGTGGCGGCGGTCTCCCTGGCGATGGCAATGGCGTCGCCCGTGACCATCTTCACCTGCACGCCCATCTGCACCGCGGTCGCGATGGTCGCCTTGGCATCTTTGCGTGGGGGTCGAACAGGGGCAGCACGCCGACGAACTGCCACGGGCCGGACCCATCGGCGCGGGCCACACCCAGGGACCGAAAGCCGCGCGCTGCGAACGCATTGACCGCCTTGTCGACGTCGGCCTTGACCTGTCGGGAGTTGGCCGCCAGCTCCAGCATCACCTGCGGCGCGCCCTTCGAAACCCGGAACGTCTTGCCACCGGCGGCCTTGACGGTGGCCTCGGTCCGCTTGTGCACGGGATCGAAGGGCTGGAAGTGGACGACGTGATATGCGCACAATGCCTTGGAGTCGGTGACGCCCGCCAGGACGGCGAGGTCAATGGTGTCGTCATTGTCGGCGCGTGACGCCAGCGCGGCATCGAGAATGACTTGCTCCGGAGCGACGTTGTTCACACTGAACGGATCGCCCAGGGTCAGCTTGTTCTGGGTGAGCGTCCCGGTCTTGTCGGAGCACAGGATGTCCACGCCCGCGAGTTCCTCGATCGCCACTAACCGGCTGACGATGGCCTTCTGTTTGGCGAGCAGACGCGCGCCGACCGCCATGGTCACGGACAAGACGGTCGGCATCGCCACGGGAATCGCGGCCACGGTCAGCACCAGAGCGAACTGCAGAGTGGTGAGGAAGGGGTCACCACGGATGATCGAAACGATGATGATCAGCGCCACCATGGCGGCCGCCAAGATGATCAGGAAGGTGCCGATCCTGAGCACCGCCCGCTGAAAGTGGCTGATGGTCTGGGTGTCCTGAACCAGCTCCGCGGTCTTGCCGAAGTAGGTGTTCGCGCCCGTGGCATAGACCAGGGCGCCGCTCTCCCCCTGCCGGATGATCGAAGCGGAGAAGAGCGCCTCCCCAGTCTTGCGCGTGGCGGGCAAGGACTCTCCGGTCAACGCCGACTGGTCAACCTCGACGGGGTCGCCCTCCAGCAGGCGGGCGTCGGCCGGCACGATGTCGCCCATCCGCAGGCGAATGACATCGCCCGGCACCAGCTCGCGCGCCGGCGGGGTGATCCACTTGCCGTCACGCTTCACCCGGGCCTTGATCGCCAGCTGGGCCTTGAGGGCCTCGATGGCCTTGCCAGCCTGGCGTTCTTCCCAGAATCCGACGCCGGCGTTGGCACCGAGCAGGATCAGGATGATCACGAAATCTGGCCAGTGCTGGAGCACGGCCGAGAGGATCACTGCGGCCTCGATCATCCCCGGGATGGGCCCCCAGAAGTACGTCAGCAGCTTCAGGAACTGATTTGCCTTCTTCTCCTCGAGCTCGTTGGGCCCGTACTGGATGAGGCGTTTCTGGGCCTCCACTTGAGTGAGGCCGTCCGCGGAGAACCCCAACCGCTTCTCCACCTCGGCCAGGGGAAGCGATCGCAAGTCATCTGTCGCGCTGCCCTTCGCACCCGGCTTGGCACCGGGCGGTTTGCCATCCCTTGCCTTGCTGGGCTCGCCGCCCTCAGGTTGTCCCCTTGCCACCGCCTCATCACCCGCCTGTGTCGTAGTCATCTCCTCTCCATCGTCCACAATGGTCTTGACCGGTTCCACCTCGTCGAGGATGTGATGCGAGGTCGCCGTGGGTCGCGGGGCGTACGCCCACGCCAGTAACCGTTACATCGGCCAGGTCGAGGAACTCGTCATCCACGAGCGCGAGCATCGGGTGACCCATGCGCTCCTCCAGGATGGGCACATGTAGGGTCGCAAGGACGTGGCGATTCTGATCAGCGCGGTGAACGAAATCGACGGCCTCGTTCGCCCCAACACCAAGAGGTAGGCGGTGCAGGACGTGCCGGCTGTGAACCTCGGTCACACGGACCTCCCGCCCTCGGGATCCTCCTCAACCTCATAGTCGTCTCGATATCCGAGTACGTCACCGATCAACGTGTCAACGTAGCTCGGCAAGGAATCAAAGTCCGCCGCGTGCTCCTCGAGCAGCCACGACGTGCTGCCCTCCGCCGCGACAGCCGGGTGAAAGCCCTCATGCACCAGGCGCCTCGTGGCCCGATCCGCGAGCACCTCCTCGGTGGAGATACGGATCGAGTACCGATGCGTCGCCTCCAGGGTTACCTGGACGAGTGCCAGGAGGCGCGGCAGGGGAAGTGTGCCGAGAAGCTGCGTGTCCGGCGACTGCACACTGCTCTGACTTCGCACCCTCAATTCGACTGCCTCCCCAGGTTGGTCGAGCTCTTTGAGGGCCCCGACAATGGCCATAAGCTGATCGTCCGCAGGCAGGTACGGGTCATCCCATACCTTAACTTGCGGGTCGCCAGGCAGCTCCTCGCCATGGGGTCCGGTGTGCTGGAAGTAGACAACGTGTTCGAGCACGCGCTTGACGTTCACCCTGTCAGGTTAGGGGAGACCACGGTCGCCTCGGAGTCACCTATGGGCCTGCCCCGGTTGGATGGACCACCATCGTGTCGGCGAGAACGGAGCACAACTGGAAGCGCGGATTTTTACCAGGGCGAGTGGCATGCACACGGTCGAGAAATCGGCGGGGGTATGGGTTACCGCCGTTTGCCCTCCTGGATTGACGCGATTCCAACGGATTCCAAAACGCACGCTCTAGTCGTCATTCCAACCATTTCCCGACGAAACCACTCTAAATCGAACTCAGCACCCGATCGGGAAATAAGGACTAGTCTGGGGGACCAGGGGTCGCAGGTTCGAGTCCTGTCTCCCCGACGGACGCGCAATTGGAGCTCGCCGCGAGCGTTTGTGGGGAGCGTTGGGGGCCTGCCGGCCAACGGGGTGCGGGTGCTCACTGGCAGTTGTTGGAAGCATGTCCCTCGACGCTTAGGTTGATCCTAGCGCACGGCTTTTTTCACAAGCGCTGTGAGCCTTGCGGCTTCGACGGCAGTCAACTTCATGAGCGCGTACGAGTTGGGCCACATGGCGCCGTCGTCGAGTTTCGCCTTGTCGCTGAAGCCGAGCGTCTGATACCTGACCTTGAACTTGCCGGCGTTTTGGAAGAAGCAGATGACGTTGCCGTCCTTGGCGTATGCGGGCATCCCATACCACGTTTTTGACGCGAGCTCCGGTGCTGCGGCTTTGATAACGGCGTGAACCTTCTTGGCCATCGCACGATCCGGTTCCTGCATTCTTGCTATCGCCGCGAGCAGTTCAGTTTCTCCGTCTGCCTTGGCCGCCTCTGCTTTGAGCTCCCGAACGCGCTCCCGCGCCGCCGCCTTCTCTTGGTCGCTGAACCCTTGGAATGTCTTTCCGCTCCCGCTGCTGGCCTTCGCAGCTCGCTGCGGGCTCTTGGTCGCCCTTTTCGTCGGGGACATGTTCGCGCTCCTTTCCGAGTATTGATTGGACATAGGTGGTTGCGTTTGAGCCTTTGGTTATCCCTGGAGCGAGCCAGCGGCAGCGGGCTCGATTCTGAACACCGGATACCGCGCGGCCAAATCCTGGGCCTGTTCGAGCGTCACCTGCTTGGGATCGACCTTGAAGTAGCGCCGATAGACGGACGGGTACTTTCGGCAGATCGCAAGCAAGACGCGGGCCTTCTCCTCACGGTCCTGCAGCTCGAGCCCCTTGATGGACTCGACCTGACTTCCCCGCCGCAGCGTCGCCGTGGCGTCGGCGCGTAGGTTGCGGGCCCACGCTGACTCGCCCCACAGCGAGACGATGTAGCGCTGGCCATCAACCGCCGAGACGGCCACTGGTCGCTGGTACAGGTGTCCCGTTTTCCGACCACGAACCTCAAGGACACGGAGGCTGCTGCTATCCAGACCGTCGCCTCCGGGCGCCATACCGCGCCGGATCATGAAGCGGGCGATAGGGTCCAAGAAGTGCACGCGAAATGGCGAAGGTCCCCGATGGCTGTTCTCACTGGTCATCTCAAGCATCCTCTGTTACGACTCAAGTTCTCACGTCCACCCTACGACCAGCGCTGCGAAGCCGCTTCTCGATTTCTGATGGATTCCGGAATCGCGTCGATGCCTCCGCTTTCCAAGAGCCGCGGGACGTTTCTGGTGGATGACCATCACGGAACCTCCTTGATGCGACGCGTCCATGCTGGCGTTGACTCCGATGCGACGGTAGATGCCGATGTGGTGCAGTGCTCGTGACAAATGTCACGGTCGACTGACCACATCCGCCTCTACCTCAGCTGGCGGTTGCACGCCGAGACTAAGACGATGACGGGACGTCGATTGCGCTTCGACGGCCGGCTTGGGTCGTCCAGTGACTATCGGCCCCCGCGTTGGCCCGTCTTGGCTCGACGATGCCAATAGCCCAAGTCACTCCAGCCCCGCCCCGGAAGGGCATCCCCTTTCGCCCGTTCTCAGCGAGCCGCGGGGAGGCGAGGAGAGGATGGCAGCGCGCGGTTATAGTTAGCCTCGTGCTTCGCCCACGGCGCCGGGTGACGCGTACGGCGGCGCCGCTATCGGGCCGCCCATTTCGGCTTGCCACCTCTGCGGTCGTCGCCTATAGCGTGGTGCTGCCGGCCATCCGGGTCTACAGCATCGTTGTGTCGCCGGGCACGGCGACCCGCACCGTCATCGTGCTGGCGGCAGTTGGGTGTTTTCTTCCGGTTCAGGTTTGGCTCGTAGCATCGGCCGCGCGGGGCATCTGGGGTCGCAAGCAGGCGTGGGCATTGCCGGCAATGCTCGTGTTCCTGGCCGGAATGCTTCCCGTGGTCGGAGTGGGTTGGGTGGGAATCCTCAATGTGGCGGCTGCGCTGACCCTGGTGGTCGTCCGCCTCCCCTGGGGACTGCTGCTGTTCGCCCTGTTTGTGGTTGCGCCAACCCCGTTGACCGTCGCGGCAGGCCATCCCGAGTGGGCGATGTACTTCACCCTCAGCATTGCCTACACCGCGCTTCCCATGGCTAGTGGCATCTGGCTCATCCGCACCGCACGGCAGTTGCAGGCGGCGCGGGTCGAGCTGGCTGAACATGCCGTGCTCCGAGAAAGGGTGCGGGTGGATGAAGAGCTGCGCTCGAGCGTCGGTGTCACACTCGCGCGGATCGGCAGCCAGGCGACCTCCATCAGGGCACGGCTCGATGCCGATCCGCCGGGTCGAGCGGAGGATCTGGCCGACCTCGCGGAGTTGGCTCGCCGTGCGCTCGTCGACGCGCGGCGGGTGGCGGGGCTGTACCGGGAGTCCTCCCTTCGAACCGAACTGGAGGGGGCGACGACGTTGCTCGCCGCGGCGGGGATTCAAGCCCGACTCGACATGCCACCCGACGAGATTGCGGGCTCTCTCGATGATGCGGGGCGACGAGCGCTCCATCGGGCGTTCGGGGAGGTGTTGAGCGGCAGGACCCGCGAGGTGACGATCAGCGTGACTCCCACCGACGGGGCGGTGCGAGTGGTGATGCACTCCGCCGGCGACACATGGACCACCGAGGTGGGGGCGGTCACATGAGCCGAGCTGTGGACACCCTCTACCGGAGGGCGACCGGCACCGCCTGGTCGTGGCGTTGGCTGGTCGTCGCCGATACCCTCGCCGTGGTCGTGCTCGCCCCGACGTTCACCGTCTTCGGTGACCCCGGAGGCGGCCCACGCACGGGACCTGCCGCCGCAGCGCTGCCGTTGGCCGCAGCGGCACTTGTCCTTCAGATCAGAAACGGCCTTGCGATTGCCGACGGTCGGCGGCCTCGCGCTGCGCAATGGAGCGTCCTCGCTCTTGCACTCCTCTCCTACATGCCGCTGGTGTGGTTCGGTTGGAACTGGTCGTCGCTGCAGGGTTGTGTGCTCGCGTCGCTGCCGCTTGTGCTGACGGGACGATGGCTGGTCATTGCCATCGCCCTGCCGATTATCGGAACAGATATCGCCGTGGTGCTGACCGGCTCCTCGTATCCCGGCACCGACATCGCCTTCACGATCTTCTACGAGACGATGACCCTGCTCGCCACTGCGGCGTCGCTGTACGGCGCCGCACGGTTGGTGCGCATCGTTGACGAGCTTCGCGGGGCACGGACTGAACTGGCAGCGATGGCGGTTGCGAGAGAGCGGCTGCGCGTCTCCCGGGACCTCCACGACCTTCTCGGTCAGAGCCTGTCGGCGATCGCGCTCAAAGGTGACCTCGCGATGCGTCTGCTAAGCCGAGATATCACCGCCGCTCGCGCCGAAGTTGACGGGGTCGCGAGCCTGGCCCGTGATGCACTGCGAGGGATACACGCCATCAGCCGCGACGAGCACACGGTATCGGTGGCCGTGGAGGCTGAGGGAGCCGTCGCATTGCTCTCTGCCGCCGGCGTCGATGCGCGCGTCGACCTCAACCTATCCGATGTTGATCCAGCCGTTGAGCACGTGGTTGCATGGGGTATCCGCGAGGGCGTGGCCAACACCCTCCGGCACAGCCGCGCTCAGGTATGCTGGATCACCGGTGGACATCGTGGCGGCAACGTCTTCGTTGAGGTCCTCAATGATGGTGCGCCGGAGTCGGACGGTGATGGAACCGGCCTCGCCGGTCTGAGCGAGCGCGCCCGCGCATTGTCGGGATCCGTTGCTGCGCGCCACCTTCCTGGGTCGTGGTTCAGCCTGGTGATCCAGGTGCCGGAGTGACAGACGTGATTCGTGTCCTGATCGCCGAGGATCAGCACATCATTCGACGCGCTCTGGTCGCGCTTATCGAGCTCGAGAACGACATGGAGGTCGTCGCCCAGCTCGAGCGCGGAGACGAGGTCGTGGAGGCAGCCCAGCGCACGCATCCCGACGTCGCGGTGCTCGACATCGACCTACCCGGCATCGATGGGCTCACCGCAGCTCAGCAGCTTCACGACCGGGTGCCCGGCTGCAAGACGCTGATGCTGACAGGGCTGAGCCAGCCGGGTAACCTACTCCGAGCGCTTCAGGTGCACACGCGTGGCTTCATACCCAAGGGAGCACCCGCCGATAGGCTCACCGACGGCATCCGCCGTATCTCACGGGGGGAGCGAGTGATCGACGCCGATATGGTCGCCGCCGCGTTGGAGACGGGCAGCTCGCCCCTGACCGCGCGTGAGACCGATGTCCTTCGAGCCGCGGAATCCGGAATCAGCACGACGGAAATTGCCACACGGCTTTCGCTGGCGCCGACAACTGTCCGGAACTACCTGTCCTCCGCGATCGACAAGGTTGCCGGTCGCAACCGTATCGATGCCATCCGGATAGCCCGCGACGCCGGGTGGCTCTGACCCGTTTCGAGATCCCAAAAGCGCCGCAGACGATGGGTGGCCTGACGTCCAACATCGGCGACGAGCGCTGCGTAGCGACCCGAGCGCGCCCGCTGCCGGCCGCACGGTCATGAAGCTGATTTTCGCGCCAGGCCCTTGACCGAAAGCGAGACCAGATCACCTGACGCCGCTGCACGTTGATCGGTGATCCGAATGACATTTGTCAGCCCAGTCTGAACACATCTGCACCTACCCGCGGCGTCACACGCCCCTCAGATTGATCCTGTCGCTGACGTGCGCTGAGGATTCTCGGCGATGCACGAGTTGAGCCGCAGAGGAGGACATCGATGAGAACCGTCGAACCCCAAACCCAGGCCCGCATGCTGGGCCGCCCAGGACCCTTGTGATGATTGAGGTGAAGGAGCTCACCAAGCGCTACGGGCAGAAGACGGCTGTTGACGGCCTGTCGTTCAAGGTTGAACCCGGCTTGGTTACCGGGTTCCTTGGCCCCAACGGAGCCGGCAAGTCGACCACCATGCGCTTGCTGCTGGGCTTGGACCGTCCGGACGGTGGCGACGCGACCATCGACGGCAAGCACTACCAGCATCTTCTCCAGCCCCTTCGGGTGGTCGGGGCGCTCTTGGAGGCTCGCGCGATCCACCCGGGGCGTAGCGCCTACAACCATCTACTTTGCTTGGCTCAGACGCAGGGCTTGACCAAGCGGCGAGTTGACGCGGTCATCGACCTCGTGGGACTGCGAGAGGTTGCCCACGCTCGCGCCGGCGGCTTCTCCCTCGGCATGAGCCAGCGCTTGGGCCTTGCCGTGGCGTTGCTTGGCGACCCTTCCGTGCTGGTGCTGGACGAACCCCTGAACGGACTGGATCCCGAAGGCATCGTCTGGATCCGGAATCTGATGAAGGGCCTGGCGATCGAGGGCCGGACCGTCTTGGTTTCCAGCCACCTCATGAACGAGATGGCGGTCACCGCAGACCACCTCATCGTCATCGGGCGGGGGAAGCTCATCGCCGACTGCTCGACCGAAGACTTCATCCAGCGCAACACCGAGGAAGTTGTGCTTGTTCGCAGCCCGGACGCTGGGCGGCTGGCCGAGCTGATCGCTGCGGTCGGTGGCAAGGTCACCAGCGACGGCAACGCCGCGCTGCACGTGGCCGACCTGGAGTCGACGCGGATCTGGGAGCTGGCCGTTGCCGCGGGCCTCGTGCTCTCCGAGGTTACTCCGATGCGTGGATCACTCGAAGAAGCGTTCATGGAGCAGACCCGCGAGGCCGTCGAGTACGGCGGCGCTTCCATTCCGGTTGGTAGCACGGAGGATGTCAAATGACCAACACGGCGGCGCCCACTGTTGGGCTCGCAGTCCAGAAGCCCGGATTTGGCCAGGTTCTGCTGGGCGAATGGACCAAGATCCGTTCGGTCCGCTCGACGGTCTGGTCGCTGATCCTGCTGATCGTTCTGACCCTCGGGTTCACCGCACTCTTCACGTCGCTCACCGTCTCGCAGTGGACTAGGACCAGTGCGCAGGCCCGGGCGGAGATCCTTGCAAACCCCACGAGCACGATCCTGGGCTCTGGGCTCGTGCTCAGCCAGCTGACCATCTGTGTCCTCGGTGTTCTGGTGATCACCTCTGAGTACTCCACCGGGATGATCCGCGCGAGTTTGTTGGCGGTCCCCACCCGTCTTCCGATGCTCGCCGCCAAAGCCGCCGCGTTCGGACTGTTGGTTCTCGCGGTGGGGCTGGTGCTCTCGTTCGCCTCGTTCGCTGTCGGCGCTCCGATCCTGCATAGCAAGGCCCCGATCACGCTGAGCGATCCCGGCGTGCTCCGCGCTGTCGTGGGCGGCGGGTTGTATTTGGCCGTGCTCGGACTGTTCGCGCTTGCCGTCGGCGCGATCGTCCGGCACAGCGCGGCCGCTATCACCGCGGTGATCGGCTTGGTGCTGGTACTGACGCCGATGGCTCTGCTGATACCAGGCAGCGTCGGCAAGCACATCTACGGCTTGCTACCAACCGCAGCCGGGAGTCTCATCACCAAGGCACAGCAGGCACCGGGTGACCTCCTCACGCCCTGGCAGGGGTTAGGAATCTTCTGCCTCTGGGCGGCGGTGCTCCTGGCCATCGCGGCGGTCATGCTCAAGCGACGCGACGCGTGAGCCGAGGTCGCAATCTCCGTGACAACTACCGACAAGGTCGGGGACGTCGGGTCAGCTTCGCCACGAACTAACTTCCACGACACCGCGGCTACCCGGCCTGCGCTGATCAGCCGCTCGCTCCTCCTGCGCTTCGTCTCGCTGGTCGGCTCATCGATGAGCTTCTATTTGCTCCTCTCCGTCGTGCCGCTTTACTCAGCGTCGATCGGTACAGGCAACGAGATCGCGGGACTTGCCAATGCCACGATGCTATTCGCAGCCGTCGCCGGCGAAGTCGCCACGCCCCGCTTGGTTGCGAGGCACGGCAATCGGCGTGCACTCATCGCCGGCCTGTTCCTTCTCGGCGCGCCGACGTTTGCACTGATTGCATCCCACAACGTCGCGTCGATCGTCATCGTCTGCGTGCTCCGTGGCCTTGGATTCGCTGTCACGTGTGTGGCCGGAGGCGGACTAACCGCCTCGCTCATTCCTGCGGAACGACATGGCGAAGGATTGGCTCTGGTCGGGTTGGTGGCCGGAGTACCGGCTGTGGTTGCCCTGCCACTGGGCGTGTGGCTGATCGGGCGTGTGGGATATCCACTTGTCTTCGCTGCGGGCGGGTTAGTTGCTCTCGCGGCGATCCTGGCAGTACCAGGCCTGCCGGATCGGCAACCATCTCGCGTGCCGCTCGGTGTCGTTGCCGGAGTGCGCTCATCCGCATTGCTACGACCCGCGATGAGCTTTCTCGCCACCACGGTCGCGGCAGGAGTCATCGTGACCTACCTGCCGCTCGCAGTCTCGCAAGGTGCGCAGGGCCTCGTTGTCCTCGCCCTGCTCATCCAACCAGCCGCATCCATGCTCATCGGCGTCTACGCGGGTCGGCATGGTGACCGCCATGGCTCGGTCGCGCTGCTGGTCCCTGGCGTGCTCATTGCGGCTGCTGGAGTGCTCACACTGGCCCTGACCACGATTCCCGCCGCGCTCGTGACTGGAGCATTTCTCTTCGGTGCCGGCTTTGGCATCGCTCAAAATGCAAGCCTCGCGGTGATGTACGCGCGCGTGCCGTCGTCGGGGTATACCACCGTGAGTGCTCTGTGGAACGCGGCCTATGACGGCGGGATGGGTATTGGAGCTGCCGGGTTCGGAGTACTCGCCGCTGCGACCGGCTATGCAGCCGCTTTTGCGCTTGTGGCAGCCGCGATGCTGGCAGTCGTTGCGCCAGCCCTGCGCGAGCGATCGAGGACGCGGACATCGCCGCGGATGTGAACTCACCCCACTCGAATCGGTACGGGACGTGGAGCGGGAGCGGACGGGCGGGCGGCTGCTCCGCCTGTTTCAACCGGCTCGCATAGGCGCTTGATCGGTACGGGCCGCATCAGCCGGGTCCAGGACCGGCGCTTATCCGGGTTCCGGACACCCCAAAAGCGCGCGATCCGTTCGTCGGCGACGTCTACCGCCGCCACCAGCACCGTAACACTGTCTAGCTGACCAACCAGGCCGGGCTGGCCGTTGACCGTACGGTCCAAAAGCATGAGCTCGGCCACTCAGCGCGACCAGTCTTTTCTCGTGGCCGGTGCTGGAAGGCGATGTCTAAGACTGAGACCGTGAGTGGCTCGAACTGTCCGCACGGGACCAGCCATCAATTTGCCGGGTCTGGGTGATCGAGACGATAGACAGTGATGCCCTCCATCGCGTAACGGGCAAACAGGAAGTCGTGGATCGCGATCACTCGATCGCGCTCGATACGAAGTGCGACGAAAAAGGCGGGCGTTTCTAGCGAGATCTCGCGGTCATAAACCAGCATCGCTGGGAGACCGTCGACCACCCCCGCTGCGAACGCCCACTCTCCAGCCGCAGCGTAGCGCCCGTAGTATTCGCTGACCTCACTCTTCCCTTGCCTGCGCAGCTTGGCGACGAGGTCGAGCTGGACATCGTCGGCCAGCATTGTGCGGACCGCGTCGAAGTCACCGGCCCTGAACCCATCGACGTAAGCCGTGAGCCGCGCGCGCGCCGCCTCGGACAGCATCGGCAAGGCCACGTCCTCGGGCTCCCGGGCAAACTCGCGCAACCGCAGCCGGGCCCTCTGGAGCGCGGATTTCGCGGCGGGTTCGCTGGCTCCGGTGATCGAGGCGATCTCGTCCACCGAGTGGCCGAGCACGTCTTTCAGGATTACCGCGCTGCGCTGGAGCGGCGGAAGCCTCATGAACGTGCGCAGACTCACTGCGGCTATCTCGTAGTCTCGGTCGAAGGAGTCGGGAGCGGCGACCATTTCGAGGGCCTCCTCGTTCTGCATCACTGGCACGCGCGCGCGGCGGCGCAAGAAATCAAGCGCGGTGTTGTGAGCGATTCGAAACAGCCAGCCCTCAGGGTTGTCGACGACGCCGGCATTCGGAAGCGCCACGAAGGCTTTGATCATTGCGTCCTGGACAATGTCCTCGCCATCGACCGCGGAGCCGGTCATGCGCGCGCAGTATCGATGGAGCTTGGGGCGGAGCTCGCCCAGCAAGCGTTCGAGATCCTCGCGCGCATGATCGGTCACTGCGGTAGTGTCGTTCAGGATGACGGCTTTGTGCTGACCACGTCGAGCGGAATGATGTCGGTATTCGCGCGAAGCCCGTAGGCGACACCACTCGCGTAGCGCGAGTCGCCAAGCAACTCAGCGACGCGCTCCCCGACCTCCGCCGGGCGAAGGATCGAGCCGTAGCGCCGGATCACGTGCTCTTCGGCGCTGACCCCTTCGATCGCGGCATAGGCGGCAGCGACTTGATGGCCGAGCGCCGTGCCAGGTATCAGCTGGCTGGGAAGGAGGACCTGAAAGTGAAGCCGCAGTCCACGCTCGTGCGACACCGCGTTCGCGCTATGCGCCATAAACCACAGCATCCGTTTGGCGCCGACGTAACCCCCACTCAGCCGCAGGCTTTCGGGTTCGATGTACGGCACGCTCAACACCATGGAGGCGCCGCTCGACGTGATCAGAATCCGACCACCCGACTGCATTGGTGTATTGAGCGCGGCCTGCACGCCGACCAGCCCGGCCTTGACGTCGACGTTCCAGGAGGTCGAGAACTCGTCCCAACTCTGTTCATTGATCGGCTTCATCGGCAGCCGCGCGCCGGCGTTGAGGATGAGCACGTCGGGTTGTTGGTCGGCAACGACCTGGTTCATGAGCGTCGCCTCTGTCGCGTCGCCGGCGATCACCGTGGCGCCGACCCGGTGAGCCGCCGCGAGCTTCACAGGGTTGCGAGCGATGGCGGTCACATTGGCGCCCGACGCAGCGAGGGCCTCAACCATCGCGAGCCCCAGGCCCTCGCTACCACCAGTGACGACGATCCGCTTTCCGCTGAGATCTGGCATGTTCGTTCTCCTCTTGCCACACCGTCAGGCGGAATGCTCGTAGATGATCTCGCCCGCGACGCTCTCGAAGGCGGCAAGCGCTGCGATTCGCGGGAAGTACGCGCGCATGCCGGGGTTGGCCTGCATTGCCTCAACGGACGCCAGGTCGCGCCATTGCGAGTAGATCACGACCCGGCGCCTGTCGTTGGCAACGATGACGGTGGTCGAGATCCAGCCGTCAAGCGTGCTGACGACATTTTCGGTGTTGTCACGTAGCAGCTCGACGAGCCCGGGTTGGTTCTCCGGCTCCACGATCAGGGTATTGATGAGGGTGGTGGCCTCTGCCGGCCTCGCGATTGTTGCGCTCATGACTACCTCCAAAGTGTCGGGTCGCGGTGGGTGCTGACACCATGAAGACGACGCGGGGAATGGAAACGGATCGGTCCGCTTCGGATCCTCTGGGCTGCTTATCGGGTAAGACTTCGTGTTATCGTTAGCTCATGCGCACGACGGGGACGGTGACCATCTCGCTCCCGCCAGAGCTCGCGGTCGAGGTCGACCGCCTGGCGCACCAGGAAGGCCGGACCCGCAGCGAACTTTTGCGCGAGGCGTTTCGCCAGTACGCAGAGCGACGCAGACGATGGGATCAGGTCTTTGCGTATGGAGAAGAGCGAGCGGCTGCCGGCACCCTGACTGAAGACGCCGTCGTAGCCGCGGTGAAATCGCGCCGGAGCCGCTCTCGCCGCAAGCCATCACGCTGAGTGCGGGTCGTTCTCGACACCAATGTACTCGTGTCAGCGCTCCACTTTGGTGGACGCCCGCGACGTCTCCTGGCCGACGTCCTCGGTGGTGATCACGCGCTGATCATTGGTCCAGCGATCCTCAGCGAGCTCGAGGCCGTGCTCGTGGAGACCTGTGGCTGGGCGGGCGATCGGGCTGCAGCAGTGCGGGCCGAGCTCGAGGCGATCGCCGAGGTGGTGACGCCCGTTGAGATTCCACGTGTCTGCCGCGATCCTGATGACGATCAGGTCCTTGCGATAGCCATCACCGGATCGGCCGACGCTCTCGTCACTGGGGACGCGGATTTACTCGCCCTTGGGGCGTATGCCGGCGTCAACGTCAGCTCCGTCGCCGACTTCGAGGCCCGGGGCTGAGAAGGTGGCCGCCTACACGCCGAGCGGCCGCATCATTTCCACGCGAGTCCAACGAAATCCATAACCCGTGCTCTAGTCGTCATTCCAACCATTTCCGGACGAAAGCACTCTAAATCGAACTCAGCACGCGGTGGAGAATAAGGGCTGGTCTGGGGGACCAGGGGTCGCAGGTTCGAGTCCTGTCTCCCCGACGGCGGCGCAATTTGAGTTCGCGGTGAGCGGTTGTGCGGTGCGCTGCGGGCCTGTCGGCTAACGGGATGTAGTGCTCTAACCAGGAATGATGGCTTTTCCTGCAAAAGGCATCATTCCCCACAGTTGGGGCCGGATGGCGCTGCTCATACCAAGAGATTGTGTCAGGCCAGCGCATACATAGCGCTTACAGTTTTGGGTGCGGATCGTCGAGAGAGAACCGGGCGCACGCAGCAGTTCGGTGTCGCCGACAGCGCCCGCGGCGTGCTCGATCTTCCCCCGCGTACTGTGTGTTGTCCGACTCGGTCTCCCTGTCATCTGGTCTTGCTCTGCAATACCATCGCCTCGCTCGCGTTCTGATCGCGTTCTCCGGACGTCACGTGACCCCTATAGGCGTACGGGTGGACGACACTCGCCTTGAGCGCGTGTCGGTGATGCTCATGCGCGAGCCCGACCGCGGGGGAGTCTTGCCAACCGGCGATTGATCAGGTCGAGGTTGAGGCCTTCGGGGTCGTATTTACCGGCCCACCGCTTAAGGTTCAGGTGCTCGGGATGGCTGGGATCGCCAAGCACATCAATCAGTTGTTGGTAACCGGAGACTCCGCCGCAGTCCTCGGGCGGCGCCGCCCGCTCACCATCCAAGCAGACCGGTACGGAGGGATTCTCCGCAGCGCTCATGTCTTCCACGACCAGGTCGTGCTCCCAGGTGTCACCGAAGTCGTATACGTAGACCACACGGTCCCCAGGTTCGTGAGCGAGCTGGTACAGGCGCACGTTTTTCTCGTCAATGTGAGGAGGCGGGAATTCGTCGTCGGGAACGCCGAAGCTCACCGTGTCAACCTTGAACTCGTGAAGGTGATAGTCCTTCCAATCGAAGATGACCTGGAGGATGCGGTGGAGGAGTGGCAGCGGCGTTGTGTCAGCCACGACCACCCGACGCCAAATCCGCGGCTCGATCTCCGCCAACTGCACGAGCAGCTGATACGTTCGCTCGCCGGCCCAACCTCGCTTTTGGATTTCGCTGGCCCTTTCAGTCGAGGTCGACGGCGAATGGCGTTCAAACGTGCCCAGATCGTTGTTCTCAGTCCGGCCTGAGTTGGCGAATGTCGGATTCATGAGCGCTCCCGGCGCCCCGCTGCCCACCAGTCCGGTTCGTTGCCATCCCGCTGCATCTGCAGGAGCAGGGAGGCGGTATTCTGCGCTTGGCTCCCCGTCGTGCCACAGAATTTCCACAACTCGCGGGCCGCGAGCGTGTACTGATGAATAATCTGGTCGACGTCGAACGCGGTTATTTCGCCCGCGTCGTAACGTGCCAGCCCGGCGCGGACACGCTCGACAAGGTCGGCAAGCTTGGCTTCGTGATAGACGGCAACCAGCGCTCGATCGGCGCGCCGCTTCGACTTGCTGTCCGGCCGTTCCTCAGGCACGAGAGGAATGCTACGGGGCCGCGAGCCCCGCAATGTGCGATACGCGCGAGCCGTCGTGCTATGCTTCTAATAGATGCGAAGAGAAGCACC
Organism: Candidatus Dormiibacterota bacterium; assembly: GCA_963848445.1. GTDB lineage: Bacteria > Chloroflexota > Dormibacteria > Aeolococcales > Aeolococcaceae > Palsa-851. The sequence goes on along the minus strand of CAWKDT010000009.1, from coordinate 170,788 downwards.
AGCAAAGCGCGCTATTACAAAGTCGGTCCGGCTCACGCCCGCTGAGGTACAGCAGTGGGCTGAATTCACGGAGTTCACGGGGGAGACCGAGGCGACTGCCATGAAGCGTGCTCTACAACGCGGCCTGCAGGCGGAGCGATTGGATCAGGCTTTTCTGGCGATGCATCGAGGCGCGTCGACGGCTGAGGCTGCTCAGATTGCTGGGCTACCCCGGGCGGTGTTCATCGAGGAATGTCTCGACCACCAGGTGGCCCTCGACGAACCCGACGACGACTGGCTCAGCGATCTCGAACGTGCTGCGGCGGAGCTCGGAGCGAACCTCTCGCGGCTGGACGGCCGCGGCCAGAGCGGGTGACCGATGCTGCCCGTCACGATGCGGTCGTCGATACCTCGTTCTGGTCCATCGCTGTTCGGATCGGGTTCGTAAGGATCCTGCTGGAAGAGTTCCGGGTGGCGGTGCCGGCGGCGGTGCGAGCCGAGATCATTCACGAGGATCCCCGCCGCCCGCGGACACGATCCGACTACCAGGACGTCTTCCTCGAGATCGAGCCCGAACTCGTTCGTGTGCCCGAACCGGAACCCCCTCCCATCGCCGGGCTCGATCCGGGGGAGGCATCCGTCATTGCGTGTGCGCGAGCACTCGGAGCGATCGCGCTGATCAACGAGCGCCGAGGCAAGCGAGTGGCAGCCGCACTTGGGGTCATCGCCATCGATGTCGCACAGGCAGTCGTTCTTGTCGCGGCGGTTGGTCGCCTCGATGTCGCTAGTGCTCGCCAACTCCTCGCGCGGATTCGAAAGTTGAGTTCCACGCCGCGCGAACAGCTGACCGCGGCTGAGCAGCTCCTGGATGCAATGGAGCGCGCGGAGAACTGAGCCGCTAGGGTGGGTTGCATTGGCAGTGACGCCCGACGTGAATCCCGCTTCACCAGGTCCACGCTCGTCGGCAGATTCCATCGCTCAAGTCCCGCGTCGTGGTGTAAATGCCTGACGTTCTCAGTGGCGTCGGTAAGTTACGCGGCGGGTCCCTATGCTGAGCCGGTCGGTCGCTCCGGTGTGGCCGTCCCGCACCTCGCCGGGAGTAACCGATTTCAAGCAGTTCCAACTTGCGGGGATTGGTCGTTTTCCCAACCAATTCCCGACGAAAGCACTCGAAGTCGAACTCAGCCCGCCGCTACAAGTGAGTACTGGCCTGGGGGACCAGGGGTCGCAGGTTCGAGTCCTGTCTCCCCGACGGACGCGCAATTTGAGTTCGCGGCGAGCGGTTGTGCTGTGCAGCGGGCTAACGGGGCGTAGTGCGCTAACAAGAAATAAGGACCCTTTCTGCAGAACGCATTATTCCCGGCGGATAGGGCCGGATCCCACTGCTCATAGCAAGAGATTGTGGCAGCTCAGCGCATACATAGCGCTTACAGTTTTTACGAACCGCACCGGCGTAAAAGTCCGGTAGATACTTGACACCGCGGATCCAAGAAGATGCTCGGCGGTGTGCCGCGAGTCCGCCTGATGCTTGACACAGCCGGCATCCGGCGGGTCCTGCGACACTTCGACCCCCCTAGGCTCGCAGTAACAGCTTCCCGCGAACGGCCTTGTCGAGAATCCGGCGATGAGCCTCCGCCGCGCGGTCCAGTGGAACGATCTCGTCCACCCCGACCCGCAGGCGCCCGGCGGCCAGCTCCGCAAGCGCGGCCTCGATCGCGGCCCGCGTCCGATCCGGAGGCACTGAGCCAGGAAGTAGGCTCACGCCCTTTCGATAGAGGGTTACCAAGTCGAGCGTCCCTTCCGGGTTGGACGAGGCGCCGAAAAGCCCTATCCGACCGCCCAGATCCATCGCCTCGACGAGCGCCCTGGTGAAGTTTCCGCCAAGCGCGTCAAAGGCGATAGTGGGTGTCAGCTCGCCCAGCTGGGTCGCGAGGTCGTCCGCGTTGGCGACCACCACCCGGTCAGCCCCAGCAGCGGTGATCGACTCCGCTTTCTCATGGCTAGTCGTCTGCCCCCAGACTACAGCGCCTCTGGCCTTCGCAAGCTGGACAACCAAGGATCCGACGCCGCCCGAGGCGCCGAGCACAATCACTCGGTCGCCTGCTTTCACCGGCGCTACGTCATTGACCAGCCACCAAGCGGTCCTGCCCGCCACTGGCATGGCCGCGCCTTGGGCGGGGTCCACTCCCTCAGGCAGCGCGAAAAGCGCCCCCTCCGACACCGCCGCCCGCTCTCGGTACAGCCCATCCCGAGTCGTCCCGTACCCGAATCCATAGACGACGTACCGACGGTTATCCAGCAGGGCGACGGCTTCGAGGCCGGGGACGAACGGCAGCGACTGTCCGCCGTTGGCGACCGTGCCCTGCGTCACCCAGACGTCGATAGGGTTTACCCCGGCGAACTCGACGTCGACGAGCACCTCACCTGGACCGGCTTCGGGGTCGAAGAGGTCGTCGATCTGAAGCGGGTCACCAAAGCGGTGAATGCGGGCGGCTCTCATGGCAGCACTATTCTCGTCGCCCGAAGCGGCTGGTTGCTCTATTCGGGCAGCGCTGCCATGATGGACCGATGATCAGTCGGGTTGCCGTGAATCGCGATGATCGGCACTCCAGTCCCCAACGTTTCGTAATAGATCGGGACATCGTCAACGAGACATTCCATGTACGAGAAGACTCCTTCGCTCCTGCGTGCCGTTACTAGGGTGCCAAGGCCGTGCGACACGACGACTCGGCATAGCCAAGGATCTCATCGGATCTGAGAAACCGGGCGTGCACCTCATCGACGCGTTCACGCGCGTAAGTTGGGAGCCGACCCTGATTATCGTTGAGGGGCGGGATCTGGGTGAGGGCAATGCTCTGAACCCCTCAACGCCTGGTCGAGCCGAGGTCGTCGGAGCGTCCCGCTTCCAGGCGGGGCCACTGAGCGATCGGGCGTCCGCCGGGCCACTCTGGTTGCCATGTCGGCGCGCCGCTGCTCGTCCGCGTGTAGGTGCGCTGTTGCGGCCACCCGGAGGGTGAGTCCTCCCACGGCTCTTGGCGCCCGTACCTTGTGAGGTCCATGAGCGCATAGCTGTAGTCCATCACCTCCACGCCGCGGCCATTCGTCCAGTAGGTTTCGAACACGCGGGCGCCCTCCCGGATGTAGCAGACAAGGTACATCGAGTTGGCGGGGCGCCCGACGAGGAGCGCGTCGAGGGAGGACTGTGCTGAGTACCACGGCACGTCCCACCCCATGAATTCGCGGTAGCGAATGCTTTCATCGTAAGGACCCTGGCAGAAGACCGCGAAGGTGATGTTGCGAGAATGCAGGTAGGACAACTCTGCGACCTGGGTGGTGACCCATGTGCAACCTTCACACTGCTCTGCGGCGGGGCGGCCGGGGTGCCGCCACATGAAGTAGTAGGCGATGAGCTGGCGGCGCCCTTCAAAGGCGTCGAGCACCGTGATCGGCCCGTGGGGCCCGATCACCATGAGGTGGGCGTCTACCTCGACCACGGGTAGGCGCCGCCGAGCCGCGGCTATTGCGTCGCCTTCTCGCGTGTGCGCCTTCTCCCGAGCACGTAAATTATCCAAATCGGCCTGGAAGGTGCCCCGGTCGACGGCAGCGGACAGCACCGCTGGGTTAACGGCATCGGCTGCCGGCCCATCGAGGCTTCTCTCGTCATCGTTCATAACGGTTTCCTCCTTCTTGCCTCTGCTCTGTATGCGCAGGGGACCTGAACGTTCGTGGATGGATCGCGATTCCAGCGGATTCCATTACTCGCACTCTAGCCGTCATTCCAACTATTTCCCGACGAAACCACTCTAAGTCGATCTCAGACCGAATCGAGAATTAAGGACTAGTCTGGGGGACCAGGGGTCGCAGGTTCGAGTCCTGTCTCCCCGACGGACGCGCAAATTTGATCTCAGTACAGGGATATCGGTAGAGCGCTAGCGTCTCACGCTACTGCCGAGCGTCACTGCTGCCGGTGAGCTCCAAATATCCGTAGCTTGCCGTTGTAGAGTCCACCGCGATGAATACAGAAGGCCTGGAAAGCTTGATCTTCTTCGTCTCGGACCTCGCCGAGGCGAGGGCGTTTTACGTCGATGTTCTCGAATTGCCCGTCCTCTTCGAGGATGAAATCATTGTTGTGGTCGGCGATACTTCGGGCCGGCTAGTACTTCATCGCAATGACAAGGGTCATGACGAGCGAGGGATTTTCCCAGCGGGAACAGGTGTTGGCGGCACCGCAATTCGTTTCGCCGTCGCGGATCCCGACGCCTGCGAACGCGAAGCTGTTGACCGGGGGCTCACGGTGGTTTGGCCGACGCAAGAGGCAACGTGGGGCCGGTTCGTGGTCTTGGCCGATCCGGACGGACGCTCTGTGGTGCTCGCCAAGATGAGGACCTTTGCTCGCACCTAGTCACTGCTCACACAGAGTGAGGACCAATTCCTCGCATCATCGTCAAGACGATTCCGGACACAAATCCTGGCGGGACTTCTAGTCGGCCACCGGTGGGTCCTAACAACAGCCGTGGCAACACGAGTTCGTGGCACGCGCCGATGAGCATCGCCGCAGCGGCGTTCGTATCACCGCTTGGATCGATGCGCCCGAGCCCTTGCTCCGCGCGGAGGTAACCCGCGAGCATTGCGGGAAGCGCACGCTGATGAGCCGCGGCGCCGGGTAGTTGGTGGAATCTCGCAATAACTCTGGGCTCGGACATGAGGCTCGCGAAGACGGGAACGATGCGCGAGAGCGCATGTAACCCTTGCGTAATCAGTGTCGAAAGATTCTCAACCACGGTGGCCGACCCAGCCTCCGCAAACGGCCCGATCGTATGCATAACGTTGGCCACGTGGACGTGCAGCGCTTCGGCGAGTAGTTCTTCCTTGTCAGCGAAATGGTTGTACAGGACGCCGTCGGCGACCTTGGCCTCGTGCGCGATGTCGCGCACGGTGAGGTTTGCGCTGCCCCTTTCGTCGATGAGGCGCGCTGCTGCGCCGATTAGGTGATCACGCAGACTGGTGTCGTCGTTGCTTCCACGCAGTGCTGCCGGGCGTCTAGGTGACATCGCCCTGCACCGTCGTCGATACCGCCACCGCGAAGAACGCAAGGGCGTACAACGCCAGCGCCACCGCCCCTTGCCACTGCAGGATGGGAGCGTACGATCCCAAGGTCGGACCCTTTCCAAGCGCTGTGCCGCTTGCAAAAGGGAGCCACTTTGCCGGGTCACCGACAAGCTGCCCAACAACTCCCTCTACAACCGCTATCCAAGCGAGCGCGACAGCAATGGCGGCGGTCACATTCCGCAACAGCGCGCCGAGCGCCACGCCTAACGCGGCGAACGCGGCGTTCCATACCACGCCTCCGACCAAAGTATCCCGAAGCGAACTGTTCGTCAGATCAAGAGGCACACCCTTCACCTTCCACCACAAGATGATCATCAGGGCGGCGGTCAGGGCACTCACCACACCGAACACGAAGCCAATCGCAGTGGCAACGACCGCCTTGGCGGCGACAACGCCGGTACGCCGAGGCGTCGAAAGATAGGTATCAGTGATGGTCTTGTGCCTGTATTCGCTTCCAACGATCAGGATGCCCAGTACTAGGGAGAGAAGGGATACCAAACCTACGTGAGCGGCCGCCTTGCCGACGGTATCGGGTGAGGCCAGGTCGGCGCCCATTTTGCTGATGCCACTAACGCCTGCAATGACCAGGGCGACTGCGGCGAGAAGCAGGAACCAAGGGGACCGGGTTGTTCGCACTTTCAACCATTCGATTCGAATGAGGTTGATCATGTTGTCTGCCGCACCGGAGTTGAGGCTACCGACTGCGATGCAGTTGGGACGTCGCCCGTGAGCCGAAGAAAAGCCTGTTCCAACGTGGTGTCGGTTCCCAGTTCGGCGAGCGGTCCCGCGAAGGCCAGCTTTCCGGTGCTAATGATGACCACGTCCGTCACGATTTGAGCGAGCTCGCTCAACACGTGGCTCGAGATGACGACGGTCCGGCCTTCGGCGGCGAGCTCGCGCAGAAGGTCACGAAGCCACGCAATACCGGCAGGATCCAATCCGTTTGCCGGCTCATCCAGGAGCAGTATTTCGGGATCACCGATGAGCGCGGATGCGAGCCCGAGACGCTGCCGCATTCCCAGTGAGTACTCGCCTACTCGGCGCTGGCCGGCGTCCGCGAGCCCCACCTCATTGAGAACCGAATCGACCCGGAGGTCATCTATACCCGCACCTCGGGCAACGATGCGAAGATGATCGCGACCACGACGGCCCGGATGGAATCCGCTCGCGTCGAGCATGGCGCCCACCGTTCTCCGCGGGGTGTTCAACTGGTCGTAGCTTTGACCTCCGAACAGAGCGAGCCCGGCTGTCGGATGAACCAGTCCGAGCATCATTCGAAGTGTGGTGGTCTTCCCCGACCCGTTGGGACCGAGGAAGCCGGTGATTCCGCCGGAGGCTGAGAACGAGAGGTCGTCGACCGCGAGGACGTCGCCGAACGACTTGGTGAGGCCCCGGGTCTCAACCGCCGTCATCGTAGCGTAGATGAACCTGCATTCATGAACATGGGTTCATTATACTGAGGGTGGTGAGCCTGTCAAGCAAGGAGGCAAGAAATGAAACGGTCACACTTCCAGCACGGGGCCACCGGCTCGGGCACGCCCGGCATGGTCATGGGTCACGTGGGCCGGTATGACCTGCACTCCGCCATCTTTTACGGCGGCCGGCGCCGTCGCGTTTTTGCGCAATTGGCCAGCCTGAGTGGTGTTCGACCGGGCGACCAGGTCCTTGACGTCGGGTGCGGCACTGGGTATTTCACCGGGGTTATGGCCGAGGCCGCCACTCCGAGTGGTAGTGCACTTGGAGTTGATCCCTCGAAGGAGGGCATAGCTCACGCCCGAAGGGTCAACCGGTTCGCCAACTGCAAGTTCTCAGAGGGACTGGCCGAATCACTCGATGTGCCAGACGCGTCGCATGACGTGGTGGTCAACAATCTGATGATTCATCACCTGCCCGAAGAGTTGCGCTCTCAAGCGATTCGCGAGATGTTTCGTGTCCTCCGCCCTGGCGGGCGACTGCTGATTGCCGAGTTCCAGCTACCGGCAAAGGGAATCCGCAGACGCCTGATGGGCCCGATGATCAGCCCGGTGATGCGACATAACCCACTCCATCTTCTCGAGCCGATGGTTGTGGAGGCAGGATTCGAGCAGATACACAGTGGCAATATCGCCCCGTGGACTCGGTACGTGCAAGCCGTGAAGCCGAACATCGTGCTTGTCGGATGACCGTCGTGAATGGTCCGCTGTCAGCCCAATTGGACTAGTTTCAGCGCACATGAATAAACCCAACTCAGGGCTGTGTAGCCGCGGATTCCACCATGCCAGCGCTGCTAATAAGATCAACACTCGCTTCTAATCCAGGGTAAGAAGGAGGATCCATGTGAACCGCCCCGGGTTTCATAGAGACTCGCGTTACTGACTCCTAGCCACCGCGACTGGAGATGACTGATGGTAATGGGCGGCCTCGAGCTCAGCGGGAGGGATCATCCCGATCTCTCCATGCAGACGCCGATGGTTGAACCAGTTGACGTACTCGAGAGTCTCGAACTCGACGTCATCGAGACCGCGCCAGGCACGCCGACGGATTAGCTCGGCCTTGTACAGGCCGTTGAATGATTCGGCGAGCGCGTTGTCGTGTGAGTTGCCGCGCGAGCCGACCGACGTGACTGCGCCAGCCTCCGCGAGGCGCTCCGTGTATCGAATCGCGAGATATTGCACGCCGCGGTCGAGTGATGAATGAGGCCGTCGAGGTGCTTGCCGCGACGCGCCCAGATCGCCATCTCCAGGGCATCAAGCGCGAGGTCGGTGCGCAGGGAGCGAGACGCGTGCCAGCCGACCACGTAGCGCGAGAAGACGTCGACGATGAAGGCCACGTAAACCCAGCCGGCGTGCGTCTTCACGTAGGTCAGATCGGCCACCCACAGGCGATTGGGCGCCGCTGCACGGAACTGGCGGTCAACCAGATCCGCAGGCCGCGCCGCCGCCGCGTCAGGGAACGTGGTGCGCATCGTCTTGCCCCGGACGACGCTGCGAACGCCCAAATCTCGCATCAGGCGCTCGATGGTGCAGCCGTCGTCACCGAGGATGCCCTGCGTGACCACGGTTAGTGCCGATCCTCCCCCGACACTCCCGCCGGCTCCGAACCACCTGACGGACGCGGTCAGTTCGCGGTTGCTCTCGGCCACCTCTTATGCGGCACTACCATGCCGTGCGTGACGCAACCCGTACTCCGCACCGACCGCATCGAGCTGGTGCCGCTCGCCGATGAACACCTCGAGCTCGAGGTCGAGCTGGATTCGGACCCGGAGGTGTTGCGCTATCTCAACCCAGGCGCTCGAACACGAGCAGAGGTGAAGGAGGCCCATCAGCGCCGCATAGCAGCCGCCGGAACCGTGCCGGGACTGGGCTTCTGGGTGGGGTTCGTCGGTCGGGACTTCGTTGGCTGGTGGATCCTGCAGCCACCCGAGGGGCCGGGCCAGCCGTACAGCACCGACCAGGCCGACCTCGGCTATCGCATCCAGCGCCGCCATTGGCGGCGGGGATTGGCTTCTGAAGGATCGCGTGAGCTGATGCGATACGGCTTCATGGACATCCGGTTGCGCCGCATCTTTGCCCAGACACTTGCGGTCAACACTCCGTCACAGGCGGTGATGACGTCGCTCGGCATGCACTATGTGCGCAGCTTTCCGGCAGATTACCCTGACGGCATTCCCGGCGTCGAATACGGTGAGGTCGAGTACGCCATCACCCGTGACGAGTGGCTGAGCTCGGGCCGCGGGGCAGCCGCCGGAAGCTAGCCGTGGGGGACGAATCGGCGCGTGTTTGACCCACGCCATAACGATCTACGGCTGGACACCCTTCGAGAGGCGCTTGCGAAGCCATCGGCATATGGTCGCTGGCGCACATGAGCGTCCAGTCACCAGATCCAGCGGCTTCAGATGCTCGACGCGCGCGACGGCCTCAGAATGCCCAAAGTCTCGAGCGGTGGGGGAGGGAAGCAATGTCCGGTACACGTGGCTGCGTGTTGACGGAATTCCAACGGATTCCATCGCACCTGCTCTAGTCGTCATTTCAACCAATCCCCACGAAACCACTCTAAATCGAACTCGGGCATTGATCAGAAGTAAGGACTGGTCTGGGGGACCAGGGGTCGCAGGTTCGAGTCCTGTCTCCCCGACGGACGCCCGACTTGAGTTCGCAACGAGGGGTTGCGCGGTGTGTTCGGGCGCCTGCGCGCCCGCACGGCTTGGTGCTCTAACCCGGAATAATCGCTTCTCCTGCAAAAGGCATCGATCCCCACGGTTGAGGCCGGATGCCGCTGCCCATGGCAAGAGATTGTGGCAGTCCAGCGCATACATGGCGCTCACAGTTCTGACGGCGATCGACGGCGATCGACCCTGTAGACGTCCGGCAGATACTTCACACCGGAGGCCGCCAAGAGCTCCGTGCGTTGGCGTCGTCGCTGCCAGCGGCCTCGTCGTTTCCAACGCGATCGCACCAAACGAGGCGGTGTGCCTCGGTGCCAAGGCGTACGAGCCCGAATATCAAACCTCCGCGAAATACTCGTGCTGCCACACGCTCAGCGGGGGGCGATCGGCAAAGGATACCCACAGCGCGCATCAGGCTGAGGACGCGTCGTGGCAGCGTGACATACCAGAGCGCAACGTCGGGAAAGGACGTGCGGCGCACCGCGGTGACTGCGTTCGCACAGGCCACATGGTCGCTATGACCGTCGAAGCCCGCGAGATCGTAGGTGATAAGAAGATCCGGTCGCAGGTGTTCGATGAGCACTCCGAGGTATGCGGTGAGCTCGTCAACGTGTTGTGAAAGCTCACCATCGTCGAAACGCGCGTGGACCACTTCGGAGACGCCGAGGACGCTCGCTGCGCGAACGGTCTCAGCACGACGGCGGTCTGCGAGTCCCGGTTGTACAACGCCGGCCGGATTTCCCCGCTCTCCGCCGGTGAGCAGCACAAGCTACACCCGCACGCCCGACACCGCGAAGCGGTGCAGCGTTCCGCCGCAGGTGACGGTCTCATCGTCCGCATGCGGAACTACCGCCACCACGTGCTCGAAGCGGTGGATGGTCCCCCGCGGGACACGACGGTCCGTGGTGAAAAGCAGGGCAGCCCAGAGTCCAGCAGCGCCTGCGAGACTGAAGCTCGCGCCCCGCAGAATGCGTGATCCAGCACGAGGCCATCGGATGAATCGCACCACGAGCGTCAGTCCGCCCGAAACCAATCGCTCGGACTCGTACCGGGCAGACGTCGTTGCTGCACTCGGTCAATGGCCTCACAGATGGCCAGCTGCGGCGTCCATGCGGCGAGCCCGGTCGCGAATTGCGCCAGCCCGAACACCGCGCCAGCCAGCTGCGTGATGAGGACCGTGGTCATCGCCCCTCGAGAACGCGAAGGCGACGCTGGTATTCATCAGTGTCAATCTCGCCGCGCGCGAACCGCTCGCGAAGTACCGCGTTGGCGTCTGGCATGGTGCCATGGCTGCCCTTCCACCATAGGCGACCGCGCCACAGGAACAGGCAGATCACGGTGAGCCACAGGGCGCCGAAGACCAACGGAAAGATCCACCAAAAGCCGAAGCCGCCGCCGATCCAGTAACCGGGCATGTCGTGTGCCTCCGATTTGTGTGTTGGATGTCAACGGCACCATCGTCGGAGGCGCGGAGTAGTCCTGTCGTCCGTCGGGAAGCGACACTTTCGGCTACGCCCCGCAGCGTAGCTCAGTGACGACTTCCTTACGCGAGCGCTTGGCCCGGCGAGACGAGCCCACTTTCATACGCGAAGACCACGAGCTGTGCGCGATCGCGTGCACCGAGTTTCTGCATGGATCGCGATACGTGGGTACGCGCCGTCGCCGGGCTGATCACGAGCCGTTCGGCGATCTCGTCATTGGAAAGCCCGCAGCCTGCCAGCGCCACAACCTCACGTTCACGCGCAGTGAGGTCGACTAACAGTTTCGTACGCGGAGCGATTGGCGCCGGCCGGGCGCTGAAGGCCTCGATAACGCGCCGTGTGACAGCCGGAGAGAGCAGCGAATCACCCGCCGCGACGACGCGGATGGCGCGCAAGAGCTCGGTGGGCTCCGCATCCTTGAGCAGAAATCCTCCGGCCCCGGCGCGCAGCGCCTCGAAGACGTACTCATCGATCTCGAAGGTGGTGAGGACGAGCACGCGAACACTGGAGAGCTGCGGGTCGGCAGCGATGAGACGCGTCGCCTCCAGTCCGTCGAGGACCGGCATGCGGATGTCCATGACCACCACATCGGGTCGCTCCTGGCGCACGACGCGCACTGTTTCCTCACCATCCGAAGCCTCTCCCACAACCTCGATATCCACTTCAGCGTCGATGAGCGCACGCAGCCCGACTCTGATCAGAGCCTGGTCGTCGGCGAGCACCACGCGGACGCTCACGTCGTCCCCAGAGGGAGCGAGGCCCATACTCGGAATCCGCCCTCGGGCCGTCTGCCCGCCGAGAAGGCCCCGGCCAGGGCCGCGACACGCTCGCGCATCCCCTGGAGCCCACCTCCTTCGATTGTGGGAGTGCGCGCACCGCTGCCGTCATCGACGATCTCCAACTCCAGACGGTCGGGCTCGACCACCGCGCGCACGCTCGCCGTCGCGCCGCTGCCGGCGTGCCGCGCCACGTTGGTGAGCGATTCCTGCACGATCCGATACGCCGCCGTCGAGACGATCTCTGGGATTTGATACTCGCCCTCGGGAAGGTCTACCTCGATGTGCAGTCCGGCGTCGCGCATCTGCGACGCCAGCGCCGGGACCGACGAAAGCCCGGGTGTCGGCCGGCGGTCGGCGTCGGCCAGCCCCTCGCCACGGAGCGCGGCGAGTTCGGTGCGCAACTCGGTCAACGCCTGCCGGCTCACCCCGCGAATGGCGGTGACCGCTTTGCGCGCCTCGTCGGGCCGGCTGGCGAGGAGATGCTCGGCCACTCCGGCCTGCAGGGTGATGACCGCAAGACTGTGGCCGATCACGTCGTGCATCTCGCGAGCGATCCGCAGTCGTTCTTCGACGGTGCGCCGCCGGGCCTCCTCTTCGCGGCTGCGCTGCGTCCATGCGGCACGGGCCTGCGATTCCCTCAGTAAGCGCCGCCGTGCATCCAGAGCGGCGGCCGCCGCCGCCGCTACGCACAACCAGACACCCGCGAAGACCGCGACCGGCCAGGTCCACCCGTTGACGGCTCCGTGCACCACCGACAGAACGGCGGCACCACCCACGGCCGACGTGATCCAGATTGGCAGTGATCTCGTCGCGACCAGGAGGGCGACGAGCCCAAGAAATGGGGCGATCAGGATCGGCCCGGGGGGATCGCCGATGAGAAGGTAGGCACCGGTGCAGGCGAGCGAGCCGGCGTACGCGAGCAATGGCAGATGCCGCCGGAGCGCCAGCGCCATCGCGGCGCCAAGCAGGAGCAGATAGCCTCCGACGCCAATTCGGTGCGCACCACCGGCGAAGTGCGCCTGGCCCGTGGTCACCGCGAGCAGGAACCCGGTCAAGACGAGCGGAGGGACCAGGTCGGCGAGAACAGGCCAGCGTCGTGCCATCCCCGCCCAGAGCGCACGTGGCGACCGGGTCGCAGCGAGCTCGTCGGTGTGCGAGGCTCCGCGCTGTGGGAGGTCGGTCATGCCTCCGCCAGGATGCGCTGAAAGGCCTCGAGGTAACGGGGATCGCCCGTCTGCTGGCGGAGTAGCCAGTACTCGGCACCCCAGAAGAGAAAGGCATCCAAGGCCATGTGCGCCTGTCGGACCCAGGTCATGCAGCTGTTGTAGTTGTCGACGAGGTCGGCCGGCGTGCAGCTGCTGAGGAATCGTCCGTAGGGGTTCGGTGGCACCGTCGACGTTTCCCACGGCTCGGCCTGGCCCTCAGTCACCATCAACCGGCGATTGTAGAGATGCGCTTTGGCCGCCACCCGGCCCAGCGCTCCCCGTCCGCCCCGGCCGGCGCCACCCGTGAGGTACAGGGACCAACCCCGGGCGCCCACCACCGCCTGCCGTGGGTAGTGGTCGACGGCGACGATGTCGGCCAGCCGGTTCGCCACTGCGAACGAGTCGCCCTGATCGCGCGTGCGCCACCACTGATGAGCCCGCACCGGCAGCGACCCGGCGAGAAAGCCGTTCATCACAACGGGCCGCGACGGGTCGGCGGCACGGACGGCTTGTACTTCCTCTTCGACGAAGCTGGCAGCGAGACGCCACGAGTGTTCGAGTCCCAGCGGGTCGACCGCTTCATGCTCGACCTGCCATGCCACAACCGACGTTCTCTGCTTGTAGCGGTCGACAACGCGGCTGACTTGCGTCAGCGCGGCATCCAGAAGGCGGGGATGCGTGTCGCGGCTGACGAGCTGACCCTCGGGCAGCGGAGCGTTCAGGTGATGCGCAGGCACAAAGCATTCGGGATAACCAAATGCCTTGACCGCGCCGACGCAGATGATGAGCTGCTTGCCGGCGCGCTCCGCCGCGTCAACCTGCCGGTCGAGCTCGAGCGGATCGAACGTGCCGGCCCGAGGTTCGAGACGGCTCCAGTACGCAGCGACCCTGAATAGTTGAAATGGGTACTTCAGCAGGGACTCGAGCGCGGCCAGCGGATCGAGGCCGAGCGCGACCGCTTGCAGGGGGCGGAAGCTGATACCGAGCTTCGTTGGCCCTCGGGGCGCGATCGTCGCGCACTCGTGGCCCGATACTGTTCGCGCTTGTCTCGCGAGGACGATCGTCACCGTGACGCGTGTGATCCGGGCCGGTTCCTCAGGATCCACGCCGTCGGTGCGAGAAGGGCGCCCAGGAGGCGGCCGGCGACGCCCGGCGTGCCGACCTCTTGGCGATATTCGTGCAGGACGACGATGAGCTCGCTCAACCTCGGCAGTCCGCCGAAACGCGTATGCGCCCCCATCGCTGCGGTCGCGGCGAACATCTCCTCGAGCCGCAGCGCCGGCCGAGCCTCCACGCGCGCATGAGCGACGCCGTCGCCGGCATTGCCGAACCAATGCCCGGTCCGAGGAGGCACTACGACCGTGTCCCCAGCGCCTGCCTCGAAATGCCGGCGTCCAAAGCGGAACTGCATCCGGCCTTCGAGCACTGTGAAGCGCTCCTCCTGACTAGGATGAACGTGACCCGCGGGAACATGTGAGCCCGGGGGAAGGTAGAGGTCGAACTCGAGAATCCGTCCGCCGGTGTCGCAAGCGTGCCTGCGGATGACGATGCGCTCGCCGCTGAACGGATTCGCGATCACGTCTCCGTGCGTTTCGATCATCGGATCGGACTGTGTCGCCATCTTGGTGCGGCTCTTCCGATGATGAGCACGACGAGACTGAGCGCAACCACGCCGAGCACGATCCGGTGGTATACGAAGTTGAGCTTCGTGGTCCCGCCCCGCGTCGCATAGATACCGAGCACCACGCCCGCGGTGGCGACGCCATTGGCCACTACGCCCCAGGTCCATGCCGAAGCTGGACGGCTGAATGTGGCAACGAACGCGACGAGGGTGCATACACCGAGGATTGCCTCAGCGATGCCTCCGTCCAGATTGTGGGCGTCGCTGAGCGGGCCGATGCTCACGCCGAGATGGAGCAGCGAGAAGAGCAGGAACGTCGCTGCGACAGCGGCGAGCTCAGCGCGCAGGAGGGTGATCTGGGGACGGCTGGTCATGCACTACACCGTAGCCGACGGGGACGGCCCCGTCATCCGCCTGGGAGCGGCTTTTGCCGTACGCCGTCGGGCGTATCCGACGTACGCCCGGCAGCTGAGGAGTCCGCTTGCTTCACAACTCACCAAAGGAAGGGGACGAGTCGCCGCCGTTTCCTCGCGAACTCTTCGTACTCGCTGCCGAAGCGTGCGCCGAGCACGCGTTCCTCGTGAAGGATACGAGGAAGATGGGAGATGGCAAAAGCGGTAACGAGAACGATGACGCTCAGCCAGCTGCCGAGTATGAGGCCGAAGCCCAGCATGATCAACCCGGTCCCCGTGTACGAGGGATGGCGGAGCAAACGGTACGGGCCATGTGAAACCACGACATGCGCCTCGCGAATCATGACGTCGCGCGTGAAGAACTCGCCGAGCGTCCGAATCGCCCAGGCGCGGAGGCCGGCACCTGTGAGCGCTACGAACACTCCTGTCCAGAACCAAGCTGCCTCCGGTGCGGGAAGCCGCGTGGCCGGGATGTAGAGTGCGATCGCGATGGCTGCGGCAAGTCCCGCATAGAGCGTCAGAACAAGGAAGCGCTTTGTTCCGCCGTCCTGCACCGCATCGCGTTGCCGGGTACCACCACGCGCGGCATAGGCCTCGACACCGATCCACGCCGCCACAACCACAACGGTCACGGCTCCCGAGATAGGCTGTGTCAGATAGAGCACAGTCCGCTCATCGTCAGACTAGGCATGGGTAGCAGCATGGCATCCCGTCCATCGACCCCGATTGGCTTTCGGTCTCGCTGCGGAGCCTCAATGCGACGGTCGGCAGAGCAACTACGTAGCGCACTGATCCGTCGGGTTCCGCTATTCGCGATCCTGCTTCCACTTGCATAGGTCACCGCGGCGGCTGACGCGGGATCCAAGGGAGTGGGCGTGCTCCGGTTTGACGGACAGGTTTGCTAAGCCGTGATCCGTACTGCGAAAGGTAGGAGGCTCGATGGAATAGGCGAAGGTCTCCGTCGAAGAGCGCTGAGGTATTTCTCAACGATTCCAGCCGATTCCATCACACGCGCTCTAGTCGTCATGCCAACCAATTCACCACAAAACCACTCTAAATCGAACTCAACGCTCACCGGGAAATGAGGACTAATCTGGGGGACCAGGGGTCGCCGGTTCGAGTCCTGTCTCCCCGACGGCGGCGCTGAAATGGTTGCAACGTTAGGGTTCTGGCGATGCACGTTGCTGCCAATCCCGACACTATATGCTGGTAGCCATTACTCTGCGGCGTATAGTGTCGAGCTCCATTACTGTAACTTCAGAACCATGAGCACCTCGTCGCGGTAGTCGTCTTCGCTCAGTCGCAGCGCAGCGGGCCATCTGCCGACCTCCCGCCAGCCGCAGGCGCCGTAGAAGGATTCCAATCCGAGGCCCGCTCTCAGCTCCAGATGCAGCTGCTGGAGGCCCATGTCGTCTCGAGCGGCGCGAGACACTTCAGTCATCATGCTCCGGCCGATGCCCGTCCCGCGGTGAGCGATGGCGGTCTGTACTCTCAGCACCCGCGCCCAGTGAGCCGTGACCTTCGCCGTGTTGCCAGCCAAGAGCAGCCAACCGGCCAGCGATTCGCCCACGGTCGCGAGCAGTAGCCGGTTGACCAGCGGGTTGAGCGAGTCAACCATGGCATCGAGTGCCGGCAGGACTTGCGCGTCCTCCACGGGCAAGAACGGAAAGCCGACCGCCCCTCCGGCATTTGAGACATCGCGCCAGCAGGTGAGAAGCTGACGGCGCGTACGCGCGTTGACCATGCTCGGTTCGGTCAGCCATTGCAAGATGAGTCCGGGTGGAACGTCGGCCATCGGCAGAGTCTCTCAGCCTGGATGGGGGGTCGGCTGGTAAGCCAGGGAGCCGCATACCCACAATTCGAATCCGTCGATGGAGATCGAAAGGACGGCCCAGGTCGGGACCAAACCAAGGCTCGGAAAGGTCGGTTTTGGTGGCGACGTGCCCTTCGAACGCCAGGGGCGAGCCGGAACATCGATGCCACCTGGGTATATCGCCCGGCTTCTAGTCCAGAATCTACCGACCGCTGATTATCGCAAATATACGATACTGGCTCCATGCCGCATGACCCGCTTTACGTGGCGCTCCGCGCCAACCGGCGCGCTGCCGGGCTCTCCCAGGCTGCTCTTGCCGCACGCATGGGGACGACCCAATCCGTGATCGCACGCGCCGAGAGCGGCAGCGGACCCTCGCACACGCTGTCCTTCCTCGAGCGCTTCGCCACTGCCACAGGAAGGTCTTTGACGACGACCATCATTCCCGGGCTTGGCACTCCGCCGTCGACCGAGGAACTGCGCCGCCTCAGCGGGAGGATCCGTGCCGCCGCGACAGCGCGTGGTATTCAGCAGGTTCGTGTCGTCGGCTCCGTCGCGCGGGGCACCGCTCGGGCCGAGAGCGATGTGGACCTCATGGTCACCGTGCGCCCCGACCTCAAGGGCGCGGCGTACTTCGCGGCGCTCGATGAATTCAGGGAAGCGTGCGTCGGCATCGTCCGACGGTCCGTTGATGTCATCGATGAGGCGGGCATTCAGGATATCGGGACTCGTACGCAACTCTTGCGTGAAGCACGCGTGCTGTGAGCACCGATAATGAGCTGCTGGGCTTCATCGCTGAGTGCCTCGACCTTCTTGCTCAATACTCGGCTCGCGGCCGAGAAGCTTTTCTCGCCGAACACTTGCTGCAAGACGCCGTAGTCCGGCGGATGGAGATTCTTGCCGATGCCGCCGGCGGGCTCTCCGATGACCTCAAGGAACGCCATCCAGCTATTCCATGGCGGGCCATCGTCGGCTTTCGTAACGTGGTGGCTCACGCTTACATGGGTGTTGCGATGGAACGCGTCTGGGAGTACCTCACCACAGATCTTCCCGCTCTTCGAGATCTCGTCGACCACGAATAGGCCTGACCGCCGGTTGCGAACCTCAACCCGCACCGTGTCGCCCGAATTCCATGCAGTTGCAGTCGATTCCAGCTCTTTCCAACACGGAGGGACTAGTGGTCTTTCCAACCATTGCCGGACGAAACCACTCGAAATCGAACTCAGCCCGCATCGAGAACTAGGTGCTGGTCTGGGGGACCAGGGGTCGCAGGTTCGAGTCCTGTCTCCCCGACGGACTCCCGACTTGAGTTCGCAACGAGAGGTTGCGCGGTGTATCTTCTAGATCGTAAGTCGCTGTTACGAGTGCGGACGCTTGTGCTGACCTCGAACCGTGGCTTCGCGGATTGGGGCCAGGTCGTTGCTGACCAGGTCGTCGCCGGCCACATCGTCGATCGCGTGCTCCACAACGCAACGGCGTCGATGTCCGTAGGCACAAGCTATCGGACCACAAACCAAGTTGACGCTCACAAGGCAACAGGAGGTCACGCTGGTATAGTTCGCCGATCGTCTGGGTGGCGACTTTTCGTGAGCGGAACTGGCGACTTTTCGTGATCACCTGCAGGGGCAAGCGGCGACGATCGGAGGACCAATGCCTGTTTACGCAGTTGCGCATCTGGACGAGATCGAGGAATTCGCGGACGTAGGCTGTCATTACCGGCCGATCCGGCACCGCCTCGGCATCACGGCGTTCGGAGTGACTGCCTGGACGGCCCGAGCGGCGGGCGACCCAGTGATTAGCGAGCACGACGACCCCACTGCTGACCAGGAGCTCTTTCTCGTGCTGCGCGGCCACGCGGCGTTCGAGCTGGACGGTGACCGGGTCGACGCGCCAGCCGGAACTCTCGTGTTCGCCCCTCCCCGCACGAGGCGAAGTGCCTCCGCCGTAGAGGACGGGACGATGATCATCTTGCTGGAGGGCACGCCGGGAAAGGCGTACGAGCCGCGCGGCTGGGAACTGTGGGCCCCGCTCGCCCCCCTCTATCAGGCGGGCGAGTACGCGGAGGTCGCGGACCGCCTGGTTGCCCTGGTCGCAGTCGCTCCGCAGTACCCGATGCTGTTCTTCAACCTCGCCTGCTGCGAGAGTCAGTGCGGTCGGACGAGTGATGCGCTCGATCACCTCCGGCACGCTGTCGAGATGTCGGAGGAGTTCCGCGATTCCGCTAAGGCCGACTCCGACCTGGATGCGCTCCGCGACGAGCCCGCGTTCAGGCAGTTGATCCACGGCTAGCCTCACTGGCCTGGCCTCAGCCTCGCGAGCCTCGGGCGAGTCGGCAACCACCGCCTAGGTTGGCGCATCCCCAAGCCTGCGCGACGGGTCTACCCTCATCGCAGGATAGTGATCGGCGGTCAGGGGGGTGTCCAGCCACGCCGGCTCCGCGTGCCGCCCGACCAGCACCGGGCAGAGGATCCGGGTCATCGGAAGATGATTATCCGGGCAATGGCGCCAGCACCATCGAGCGGCGCAGAAAGGGCGAACATCCTATGCGTGCGATCCCGTTGGGACGGACGGATATGATCCGGGGGACGGGTCCCTATCCCGCCATCGGATGCACGGCCGTGGCGACGATCGCTTCGAGTAGACGTCGAGCTCGCCAACAAAAGGGGGCCCATGATGCAGCTAAGGACGGCGGTCGAGGTCAGCAAGACCACAAGCCCATGAACCCTGTCCCCACGTCGACATATCGAGTTGGCGGCATCGCGGCAGTTGCATTGGGGGTGGCGTACGTGGTCGTTATTCCACTCTACGCACACGTCGGAGCACCACCGACTGGCGGGACGGCATGGCTTCAGTATCTGCAGGGCAAGACCACCGTGTGGTGGGTGATCCTCGGACTGTCGGTGGCGACGGATCTGCTCTATATCCCGGTTACGCTCGCGCTGTATCGGGCGCTCCACGGCGTCAGCAGGGACTTGACGACCGTGGCGGCGGCGCTGGTCGCTTCGTTCATCGTGCTCGACCTGGCGGTGACGTGGACGAATTACGCCGCGCTCATTTCCTTGAGCACTACGTACGCGGCGGCCACGGATCCAATGCAGCGGGCGGCCGACGTCGCGGCCGCGAACTACGCGTCAGCGGTTCTGTCGTCGTCTCTTGAGGTCGTATACGCGATCGTGATCCTGTCCGCCGGCGTCCTGCTCATCGGCCTGGTGATGCTGAGGGGACCATTCGGCAGGGTGGCGGCGCTGTTGGCGCTGGCGACGGGCGTCCTTGGCATCGCGTCGCTCGCGGGCTACGGCGTCACCGTGATTCTGAACGCCCTGTTCGCGACCGCCTGGCTCCTTGTCGTTGGGTACAAGCTGTGCCGGCTCAGCGCACACCGCCCTGAACTCGCCTCGACGGACCGAGCACGATCTGTTCAGCTCAGTGGCGACGGGCGGTGACGTCCCGACGCGGGTGCTCAACCAGTGCGGTTTCGAAGCGTCACGGGCCCCGATGTGGTGGTTCGCGATCACTGGCCGTCGCCCGGGCCAGGCAGGGTCACTGGAACGACTTCAGCCGCAGCCACAGCTCTCGAGCGGCAGCTTCGGCTGGCACGCCAGGAGCTCGCAGAATGCGTGACTCTCGCCTCAGGGGGCTAACCCTATTCCGCGGCCGCGGGCGCATTGAACATGTAGCAGCGGATCCGCCAGCTGGCGTCCGAGCGCTGCAGCACGAACAGCTCCCGAGACTCGAGCTCCATCCGCGTCTTCGTGGCCCTGATCGTCATCGAGCCGGTGGTGTGACTGCGAACGAAGCCGATGCTTCCTTCCGCGAAGCATTCGTCGACATGCAGGTCGCGGTCTAGCTGCAGCATCGTGAAGAAGTGGGTGAAGGTGGCGCGCAGCTGTTCGCCACCCACCGCGGTGGGAGCCTCGTTGGCCATGAGCGAGCCGTCCTCAGTGAAGAGGCTGAGCACCCGCTCGATGTCCTGGGCCTTGAGCGCGTCCATGTAGGCTTGGACGGGAGCAATCAGGTCGGCTGCGACATCAGTGGTCATCTTGGTCCTCCATATCTGCTTCAGCATCGGTGGTCAACGTTCGCGGGCACCCTACCGAGCGGAGGCAGGTCGCGGCTATGATCTGGATCACACCCGGCGGGACGTGACAGAATGCCGGGCGATGGAAGCGCCTGTCGGCGCTGTCGAGAGCCTTCTGCGAATTCCCCCGTTCCAGGACACCTCGCGCCAGCAGCTCGAAGAGCTCGTCCCAAGCCTCCGCTTCTTCCGATACGACGCGGGAGACATCGTGTGGCGCGCCGGCGATGGCGCGTCGGACCTCTGTTTCGTCTTGGAAGGTCAGGTGCAGGCCGTTGAGACCAGCGAACTTGGCGCACAGGTCATCCACGATGTCGTCGGCGCGGGCGAGAGCTTCGGCCATCCCGCGCTCTTCGCGCCGAGCGCCAAGCGAGTTGTCACGGTGATCGCACTGGTCCCCACGATGCTCGCCCGCCTACCGAAGGAGCCGCTCCTGGTCTTCCTGGAGACGCACCCGGCCGCGATGCGGAGGATGCTGGAGTCCATGAGCCTTCTCCTGCTGAGCTTCTCGTCTCAGGTGACGGGTCTCGCCTTCCACAGCGTTCGTGCGCGCGTTGCACTGCAACTGATCCAGCTCGCCGATCAGTACGGCCAGCCGGTCGACGGCGGAGGCCTGCGCATTCCCTTCCGCCTCTCGCAGACAACCTGGGCGGGCCTCGTGGCAACCACGCGCGAAAGCGTGAATCGAACGTTGAGTGACTTCGCCGCGGCAGGCGATATCAGCCAGCGCGGCGGCTACATCACCGTGCATCACCGCGACCGCTTGCGCGGCATGCTCGCCGGTCGCTGAGTCGGGCGTCGGGTCGCTGTCGAACAAGAATGGAGCCTACCGTCACGGACAGCTCGCGTCGCGCGGCGGACCCTCGTTCGTCTGCTCTTCACCAGCGGCGTCGATGTCGAGACGATTCCAACGGATTCCAACACGCCTGCTCTAGCCGTCATTCCAACCATTTCCCGACGAAAGCACTCCAAGTCGAACTCAGCCAGCATCGGGAAATGGGGACTAGTCTGGGGGACCAGGGGTCGCAGGTTCGAGTCCTGTCTCCCCGAGATTCCGCCAAGCGTGGCTCAAACTGGAAACCGCCGACCGCTGGCGTGCATCGAGTGCTGAATCGCCGGCAGGGCGATGGTGAGGATCGTCGCTTCGATGAGATCAAGGACGAACGCAAAGGCGACGACAAGCAACGCTACCCGTCGCTGCGTGCTCCCGCAGGTGGCGGTCTCGGCTGTGCCGAAGTGGGAAGTGCTTCTGCCGCGTTGATGGAGCGGCATACTCGCGCGGACGCTGCGCCAGTCCCGGCTACACTTGCGCGTCCAGGCGCGCGATCTGCCGCTGCAGATAGCGCTGCTGCTGCAGGTTGGTCGCCTGGCGGGCGGCGGTCTCGTACTCGTCTCGCGCAGCCGCGATTTTGCCTGTCATCTCGAGAAGATGGGCGCGTACCGCATGAAAGCGACGGTCGGCGTTGATCCTCGTGTCGGAATCCAGGCGTCTCAGCAGTTCGAGACCCGCTTCGGGGCCCTGGACCATGCTGACGGCGACGGCATGGTTGAGTGCGACAACGGGGTTGTTGTCGAGCCGGAGGAGAACGCCATACAGGGCGACGATCTGACGCCAGTCCGTCGTTTCGGTACTCGACGCCTCGTCGTGCACCGCGGCGATCGCAGCCTGTAGCTGGTAGGGCCCGGTTGGTCCATGAGGAAGAGTCGCCGTGATGAGGTCGACACCCTCGCGGATGACGTGGCGGTCCCAGAGGCTGCGGTCTTGTTCAGCCATGGGAATGAGCGCTCCATCGGGCCCGTTCCGCGCTTGATGCCGGGCGTGGGTCAGGAGCATGAGGGCAAGGAGTCCGGCCACCTCGCCGTCCTCGGGCACGGCGGCGCGAAGAGCGCGGGCGAGACGAATTGCCTCTTCGGCAAGGTCCACGCGCTGCAGGTTCGCGCCCATGGTGCTGGCGTAGCCTTCGTTGAAGATCAAGTAGAGCACTCGCAGCACGGCGTCGACACGGCTCGACAGCTCTCGTGCTGCGGGCATGGCGAAAGGAACGCCGCTGTCCTTGATGGACTGCTTCGATCGGGTAACACGCCGGGTCACGGTCTCCTCGGACATCAGGAAGGCACGCGCGATCTCGGCAGTTGTCAGTCCACCGACTGCCCGCAGCGTCAGCGCTATCTGTGACGCGACGGAAAGGGATGGATGGCAACACATGAACAAGAGGATGAGTGTGTCGTCACCGTCAGCCGGTTGTGGGTCGGAGCCATATGGATCCCAAACCCTTGTTGGTGCCCACCGGGCCACCCTCTCCTCCCGCCGTCGACGCGCCTGGTCGGAGCGCAGGAGGTCTGTGAGCCGATGCGACGCGGCTGTGATCAGCCATCCCTTTGGGTTCTTCGGGGCGCCGTCTCGTGACCATTGCACGGCGGCCGCGAGCAAGGCCTCCTGAGTGGCGTCCTCTGCCAGGTCGAAATTGCCGTAGCGGCGGACGAGCGCGCCGAGAACCTGCGGCGCCAGCTGACGCAGCAGGTCCTCGGTCTCGGTCGCAGTCTGGGGCATCGGCCTTCGGTCAGGTCAGCCCTCGTAGTCCGGCTGGTGCTCGTCGATCGGCCGCACGTCCGCGAAGGCCCGCGCCCGGACATGCTCCGGTCCGGGGCAATCGGTGAGACGGGTGGCGATCTCGGTCGCCCGGTCGAAGCTGTCGCATTCGACGATCCAGTACCCTGCGAGGACCTCCTCGGCCTCGGCGTATGGTCCGTCCGTCACCACGGGAGCCCCCTGGCGGAGCGTGATTCGACGGGTGTGCACCGGAGCACTCAGTCCGCGGGTCTCGACCAATTCCCCCGAGTTGAGCAGGTCCTGGTTGAAGGCATGCATAAACGTTCCAATTGCGGCGTAGTCCTCCGGAGTCCAGGCTGGCTCGGCCGACGGCTTGCCCACCATCTCCTCGTAGTTCTGCTGCGACGCAAAGGTCAAGATCATGTACTTCATCTCGCAATTGTCCTTTCTCTTCTGTGCCTGGCGGCACGCTCATCAGGAATGTCGGAGCCGACGGGTGAAACCGGACACCTGCATGACCTTTTTGGGGCAGCACCGGCTGCGTAAGCGAAACCGGGAAGGTTGGCTGGATGAGTTCGCGGCTCCCGCACGCCCGCAGCGTGAAGGTTCACGGAGAAGCAAGCTCACGCGTGGAACAGGCCGCCGTTTAGCGAGCCGCATATCCCGCGAGGAAGACGCGCACGGCAGCGTCGGCAGTCTCATCGGTTGCTGTACTTGCGGAGTCGGCAAAGTCGTGGAACATGCCGCGGTCCAGTGGTGTGCCCAACACCAACCACGCGAAGTGCTGGGCAGCGCGGTCTGCATCGTCGAGATCAAGCCGGCCCTGCTGCGCAAGTCCGGTGAAGATGCCGGCCAGCGTTGCGTACACGCGCTGGGGCACCTGCTCGTAGTACGTGCGCGCTAGCTCGGGGAATTGGCCCGCCTCTGCCAGGACCAGGCGCCGCATGCGGAGCACCTCCGGCCTGATGACGAAGCGCAGATAGAGCCGGGCCAGCTCACGGAGGCCTTCCTCCATGCTGGTCGCGTTGTGTACCACCGAAACCATGGTCCCGAGGAAGCCCTCGACGCGGTCTGAGTTGGCGAGGACCAGGCTCGCGAGCAGTGACTCCTTGTCCGAGAAATGCGTGTAGATGGTCTGCTTCGACACGTGGGCGGTCGCGGCGATGTCGTCCATGCTGGTGCCGTGGTAGCCGCGCTCGAGGAAGAGCGCGGTGGCCGCCTGACGTATGGCGGCCCCACTGGCCATCCTGCCCGCGCGTTGGCGGGCTGCGGGCTTGCTGCGCGACGGTGGGGCTGTGGTGCTCAAGAGGGGCTCCCTATGGGTACTTGACAGTCTAGTACTAACCGCGCTACTGTGCCGGCTCATGTAGGTACTGATCAGTACAGTACCCGATAATCCGCCACAGAGGAGAGAAGCTATGGGTGACACCACAATCGCTCGCCCTGCAGGGAAGGCTGCAGCCGCCTGCAACTCGGCCGGCCGGATCACCAAGAGTCTGCTGGGGTACGGCGTGCTCGCCGGCCCCTTCTACGTGCTCGTGGTGCTGGGCCAGGCGTTGACCCGCCCGTCGTTCGACCTCACCCATGACGACGCCAGCCTGCTGAGCAACGGCGGCCCGGGCTGGGTCCAGATCACCAACTTCGTGATCACGGGGCTCATGGTCATCGCCTTCGCGATCGGGGTCCACCGGGCGCTTCGCACCGGCATCGCCGCGACCTGGGGTCCGCGCCTCCTCGGTCTGTTCGGCCTCGGTCTGATCGGCGCCGGCCTCTTTGTAGCGGACCCGATGAACGGCTTCCCAGCCGGTACCCCGGCCGGCCACCCGACAGTTCTCAGTCTGCACGGCACGCTTCACATCGCCTGTGCGGGCATCGGCTTCCTCGGTCTCGTCGCGGCCTGCTTCGTGGTGGCGCGCCGGCTCGCGTCCGATGGGCGGGCGCAGCTGGCCATGTTCTCGCGAGCCACGGGCGTCATCTTTCTCGCCGGGTTCTTCGTCGTCGCGTCGGGGTCGAGCAGCATCGCCGTGGTGGGTGCGTTCTGGCTTGCGCTCCTCGTCGCGTGGGGCTGGATTGGGATGCTGGCGGTAGACCTATACCGCCAGGTCGCGGCCTCCGTTCCAGCCAGTACTGTTACCAAGATGACGGTCGCTGCGGAGATCCCGGCATGAGCGCGCTGAAGTTCCGCGCGCTGGTTCGCCTGGACGGGAAGACATCAACGGGTTCACGTATCGCAGCACCGTCGGCACGATGGGCGGGCGGCGCCTCATCCCGGTGAGCGCTGAGGTCCGCACCAAGGCAGGCGTGCAGGCCGGCGACCAGGTGACCGTCGAGCTCAAGGCCGACGATCAGCCGCGCACCGTCTATGTCCCTGCGGAGCTCGCGGCGGCCCTCGCAAGGAAGCCGGCCGCACGTCGCGCATTCGATGCTCTCTCGCTGCTTACTTCCACGGGCGGCAGTGGCCACCAGACCCGAAGCGACAGAGAGATCGGGGTCTTGGCACGGATTGACCACCGTCGGGCGCCCACGGGCCGTACAGGCGTCCAGCCTTTCGGAGCCCGGCGCCCAGCCCGATTGCCCATATCGTCAGATTGACAAAGTGACGCAGTGACGATAGAGTCACTGACATGAGCGCACAGCGAGTTCTTGTTGAGGTCAATGAGCAGGGTCGCATGACCCTCCCTGCGAAGGTCCGTGCTGCTTTGGGCATCGAGGGCCACGCTCAGGTCGAGCTCGAGCTCGAGGATGGGAGCGTGAGGCTTCGCCCGACCGTCGTCGTCCCCCGCGAGGATTCGTGGGCGTACTCGAAGGCACACATGGAGCAGGTGCGTCGGGCTCTCGCAGACGTCGAGGCCGGTAGATTTCGTGAGCGCACGCCGGAGGACATTGCCGCTCGTGTCGGAGGATGAACGGCCCGGAGGCATATCGGACTCTCCGCTTCACCCCGACCTGTCTGGAGACGCTGACCGGCAAGGACTTCAGCGCGGCCGAGCGCCGGGCGTTCATCAAGGCGTTGTCCCTGTTGGACGCTGACGAGAGCCATCCGTCGTTGCGAGTTCACGAGTTGCGCCCTCCGCTGGCGGGCATCTGGTCGGCATCGGCCTCGAGATCCCTGCGCATGACCTTCATGCGCGAGGGGGAGGGGCATGAAGATCATGCTTACCTGCAGCCACCATTACGGTGACTGACTCCTGAGCGTCGGCGACTTCCCAGCAGATTCCGTCGGTTTCCACCTGATTCCAACTACCGGGATGCAGTGCTCCACCTAACCAAAACTCGACGAAGTTACTCTTTCCCGAATACGAGCTGTCCATCCCAATTGAGCACTGGTCTGGGGGACCAGGGGTCGCAGGTTCGAGCCGCCCTGTCTCCCCGACGGACGCACAAGTTGATCTCAGTGCAGGGATTTCCAGGGCCATCCATGTGGCTCAATCCTGCGGGGACTAGCCCTCATCTTCGGATTGATGATTTTTCCAGCAAAACCTCTCATCGGCATGAAGGCACCGGCAGTGTAGCTTCCGAGCCGGGATCGTCGGCTTGCTGACGAGTTCAGACTACACTCGCTGAGCGTCCGAAACACAACATCTAAAAGCCGATGCGCCAGCCCAAACCATGGCTTATGTTGACGGCGGTAGTCGTCGTGGTCGGCCTCGGCTCCTGGTTGGTAACGGGGGGGGTGGGCCGGCTGTTCCCGTCTTCCCCGACTGAGCACTCCTCGCCGTCGCCGCTGCCGCGGTTTCCGGCTTGCGGGGCAACCGAGATCAAACTAACCGGGGCGTATGATGACTGCGCTGCAGTGCCCTTGGCGCTCAAACCGCTGCCATGTGTGCTGTCGGGCGCGAACCTTATGAACACCATCCCTCTCCAAGGGGCTACTCGAAGCTACTTCCTCTACCTGAATGTGGACGGTAGCTACGTCGGCCGGCACACGTATGCACTGAAGCCATGGCCCGACCCGTACTTTGAGGCAAACGACAAGGCCACCAAGGTGGCGGTCCGCGAAGAGGTATCCGGCGCATTCTGGCAATCAACCGATGGCACGCTTACCCTCAGTGGCGCAAGCGGAAGGTCGGGCTCGGTGAGTGCCGATTTAGTGCTTGTTGGCGGTGAACCAACTCCGGGGGTGGTGTCGCTTCATATCGTGGGTCAGTGGCGTTGCGACTGATTCTGCTGATTCTGCGTCATCGTGTAGAGGGGCAGCGTCTTGCATCCGCGATCGCATCTCAGGGTTGTGGGCGCACCGTGCCACCGTGTCTAACGAATGAGACCGACCACAGCGCTTGAGTTGGCGGCATTCGGGCAGTGCCCATCGCAGGCAGGTTTGCGTAGCGAAGGTTCACTCACGTATTTCTCGAGGATTAAAGCGCATTCCATCCCACGCGCTCTAGTCGTCGTTCCAACCACTTCCCGACGAAATCACTGTACATCGAACTCAAGCCGAATCGAGAAATAGGAACTAGTCTGGGGGACCAGGGGTCGCAGGTTCGAGTCCTGTCTCCCCGACGGACGCTCTCGGGGTCTCGATTCCGATCATCGGGCGCTTGGCTGAGCATACGATTCTCCAAGCGCTGAAGTGCGGTCGATCGACGACGCGCTTGCGACCATGTAGCACCGCCCGTTCCGGAGATTCATCAAATGGCACCCCGTAGACCAGTCCTGCTCACCGCAGAGGGCCAGGCCGCGCTCATCGCCGAGATGCGTGACCTCATCGACGCCAAGCGTCCTGAAATCGTCCAGCGGGTTGCCACTGCGCGCGCCGAAGGTGATCTGCGCGAGAACTTCGCCTACCACGATGCCAGGCGCGAGCTGGGTCTCCTCGACGGCCGCGTACAGACCATCGAAGGGATGCTCCGGCATGCGGTGATCGTCGAGGCCGCTGCGTATGACGGTACGGTGGGCTTAGGCGCGACTGTCGTGGTGAGGGATGATTTCGGCGACTCCGAGTACACCATCGTCGTGCCCGCTGAGGCGGACATCGGCCGTCAGCGGATCTCGCTGGATTCGCCACTGGGAGCCGCCATCTCCGGCCATCGCGCCGGCGACGAGGTGAGTGTCGACAGTCCGGGAGGGATCCATCGAGTCGCCATCGTCGACGTACGCTGAAACAGGCGGCGGATACCGCCACTGGGTCGGCCATGCGCGGCGGTCGGCGCCTGTCGCTCGCTCGGTCATGTATGTCACGGCCTGCGTTCTTGATCACAATTATCGCAAATCTGCGATACTGCAGGTTAGGGCTCATGGTCATATCTCCTCAAAAAGTGGCGGTAAGACAACCTCCAGGACGCCGTTCATACGCTGCCCGTTCATGTCAGGCAACCGCCTTCTGGATGAGCCCACTGATCGTGGCCTCCGTCGCGGCGTCGAGCGCAGTGATGTTCCACACGACCGGGTGCATCTGCGCACCGTCCTCGCGGGCCGGGTTCAGCGCTTCTCCGAAGCCGAACGCTATGAAGTTCTTGCCCATTTTGATGTAGCAGATGTCCGTACCATCCTTCACATAGAACGGGAGTCCCCAGCGTACGATCGGCTCCAGCGATGGCGCGTTCTCCCGTACGAGTTCGTGCAGACGTTGTCCAATCTCTCCGTATGGCGCGGGGGCTTCAGCGAGTTTGGCGAGGACGGCAGCGTCGCCTTTCTTCGTAAACATGTGTTCTGACCTCCTTGCTCAGCGCAGCTCTTGAATCCTGACCAGGTTGCCGGCGGGATCCCGGACAGCACAGTCACGCACCCCATACGGCTGCTCGGTCGGCTCCTGCACCACGTCGGCACCGCTCGCCTCGACGCGCCCGAAGGTTGCGTCGAGATCGTCGGTGGCCAGGAGGATCCAACCATACGTGCCCTTCGCCATCATCTCGGCGATGGTGCGGCGCTCCTCATCGGTGATGCCAGGGTCGGCGGCGGGTGGGGCCAGAAGGATCGATGTGCTCGGCTGGCCGGCTGGTCCGACGGTGATCCAGCGCATCCTGCCCTGTCCCACGTCAGTCCTGACCTCGAAGCCCAGGACGTCCCGATAGAAGGCCACGGACGCGTCGGGATCGTCGTGAGGGAGGGCGCTGGCGTGAATGGTGATGCTCATGGACGTCAGCCTACGTCTGCCTGGTGAGCGGTGCTTCTCGATTCCTGATCGGTTTTGGTCACCTGCTTGACCACGCAGCTCCCAAAGGCAGGGTCGATCGGTTCGAAGGTGTGTCCCTTTCCCGAGTCGCGACGTCTCATCAATATGCGAACTGCCTCAATAGCGGGCGTCATGCCTGACGTTGCGGTCCGCCCAGCCCACTCCGACGACGAACAGCGCTTCGAACGCCTCATCGAGCCGCACCTCGGTGACGCGTTTTCCCTGGCACAGGCACTCTCGGCCGATCGGAGCGCCGCTCAGGACGCGGTGCAGAGTGCGGCATTCAAGGCATGGCGGCGGATGGGTCAACTCCGCGACGACAGCCGCGCGCGAGCGTGGTTCCTGGCAATTGTTGTCAACGAGTGCCGGAGCTCATGGCGCAAACGCAAGCCCGTCCCAGCTGATCTCGGCTCCGGCGGCGTGGCGATCAGCTGGCCACCCGGTGTGGATCAGCGCCTCGACGTGCGGTCGGTGATGCGCCGGTTGAAACGTGACGACCGCATCGTCCTCTCGCTCCGGTTCCTCATGGACATGAGCGTTGAGGAATCCGCAACTGTGCTCGGGATAACGGTCTCGGCCGTCAAGGCGCGGACCGCCCGAGCGGCGTCGAGGTTTCGGGAGTTGATGACCAACCCAGAGGCGAGTGAGTAGATGGACGACGACGACATCCGGCAACTGCTGCACTCCACCTACCGGGCGGGCGGCGTCGGCCCGACCGTCGCGCCGGGCGCGCTCGAACAGCACCCTCGCGGGCCCCGCCGCCGTGGGCTGCTCACCTCGCTGATTGCAGCCGCGGTGGTGATCGTCGTGGCGGTTCCGATCGGTGCCACCGTTCTGTTTCGCACCGGCGTCATCGGCGGCGCTCCGACCACGACGATGCACGTGTTCGACTTGAAGATGTACGGCGCCTACCAGGGCTGGGCGTGGGCAGGCGGCCACGATGTCCTGCACACCGACTCCGGTGTGGGGCAATGGACAATCGTGCCGCCGCCAATCGGGAACCAGTTGATCACCGGAGTCGCCTGGGCGGGCCCCAACTCGGCGCGAATCCTGACCGCTCCTTCCGGCTCCCTCAATGAACTCGAGCGAACCTATACGTTGACGCCGTGGGTGACCGACGACGGAGGTGCGACCTGGACAGAAGGCCAACCGTTCCGGGTCCTGCTTGAAACCGGTGCGGATCCGACCACTGGACCTGTCGGCGCAAGTCTGGATTTTGTCGATCTGCTGCACGGGTGGTTCTTCAACAGCCAGGGACCCGCGGTCGGTGCCCCCATATTCATCGACCGCACTGTGGACGGAGGATTGCACTGGTCACAGGTGGAGATGACGCCCGCGACCGGAACCGCAGCCCGCGGTGCCCTGCCGGTTGGGTGCTCTCCGTATGGCATGACGTTCCTCAACGTCACCACCGGATGGGTGGCCGGCAGCTGCGGGCAGGCGACGCTCTTTGACGTTACGCACGACGGTGGCGTGACGTGGACCCCGCAATCGTTCCCATGCATCAATTGCGCGCTCTATCCTCCGCAATTCAGCTCAGCGGTGGATGGGGAGGTGTTCGGTGGCAGCGGGGAATACGGACTTTTCGTCACGAGGGACGGAGGCCGGACCTGGAACGCGAGCGCATCGCCGCCTCCTGGGAACTGGCCGGATTTCGTCAATGCTCATGACGGTTTCACCATGGGGCTCACCGGCAATGACAACCCGTCTGCCGTTCTGTGGACGACGACCGATGGCGGGAACAGCTGGCGCCAGGCGCTGAACGGAGCAATTCACGGGAACGGGCCGGTCGAAACATCGCAGCTCGACTTCATCACTCCGACCACCGGCTGGGCCGTTTCCACTCCCGTCTACATGGAGCTGCCGCCCAACCCGATTCCGCCCCAGCTGTGGAAGACCACTGACGCGGGATCGACCTGGACCCTGATCACACCGACATTCACATCCGCGAAGTGACATTCACGGCCGTCCCGGAGGTCGGTTCAGTGCGGCGGCCAACCCCGTTCCGCGGCTCTGGTGGGTAAGACTTCGTGTTATGCATGAGTACATGCGCACGACTGGGACAGTGACCATCTCTCTCCCGCCGGAGCTCGCGGTCGAAGTCGACGCCTGGCGCACCAGGAGGGCCGGACGCGCAGCGAGCTTCTGCGCGAAGCGTTCCGCCAGTACTCGGATCGACGCAGACGCTGGGATCAGCTCTTTACGTACGGCGCCGAACGAGCGGCGGCTGGTGCCCTGACTGAGGACAGCGTCGCAAAGGGCGTGAAATCACGCCGCAGCCGCTCCCGCCGCAAGCCAACGCGCTGAGTGCGGGCCGTTCCCGACACCAATGTTCTGGTGTCGGCGCTCCATTTTGGCGGATGGCCGCGACGTCTTCTCGACGGCGTCCTCCGTGGTGATCACTCACTGATCATCGGCCCCGCGATCCTCGGCGAGCTCGAGGCCGTGCTCGTGGAGACCTGTGGCTGGGCCGGCGATCGGGCTGCAGCGGCGCGAGCGGAGCTCGAGGCCATCGCCGATGTGGTGAGGCCGGTTGAGGTTCCACGCGTGTGCCGAGATCCTGATGACGATCAGGTGCTTGCGATAGCAGTGACCGGTTCGGCCGATGCTCTGGTCACCGGGGACACGGACCTCCTCGCGCTACGCGTGCATGGCGGCGTCAACATCAGCTCCGTCGCGGAATTCGAGGTGCTCGCGAGGGACTGAGAAGGTGGCCTGCTCCGCGTCTAGAACCCGTACCACCTCCATGCGCTTCCAGCGATACAGTCACCGAAGATCGAGTTGGGATCGAGGAGGCACCATGGAGAGAGACGAGTTGCGGGCCCTGCAGGCTCCATTGAAGGAGCGGTATCGGGCCGATCCCGCCGCCGCCACAGTCACGCTCCGGGCCGAAAGCGACGTCGGCGCGGGGGTATCGTGCTCCATCAGGACGGCGAAAGCGCTGGTCGATGCGGGACTGCATCCGATGACGGGGGGTGACGGCAGCCTCGCGTGCTCGGGCGACATGCTCCTCGAGGCGCTGGTTGCCTGCGCCGGCGTGACCCTTGCATCGGTGGCCACGGCACGTGGGATCGAGATGCGCCACGCCCGCGTCTTCGCGGAAGGCGACCTGGACTTTCGGGGAACACTGGGGGTCGCGAGTGATGCGCCGGTCGGCTTCAAAGCCATCCGGTTGCGCTTCGACATCGACAGCGATGCGGCCGAGGCAGACGTCACCGAACTCGTGCGGGTGACGCAGCGATACTGCGTGGTGCTGCAGACGTTGCGGACACCGCCGCCGGTCATCGTGTCGGTGAGTGGGTGACAGCGATCGGACGCGCCGGTGGCGGTTTCGAGCCAGCCCCACGGACTAGCTCGTCGCATCGGCAGCGCGCTCCCGATCCGGAACCTCGGCATCGACGCCTTGAGGCGCCGGGACCTGCGCCCGGCGCCTCAGGATGAGCCGAAGGAGCCCTGATCTCCAACCCTCTCGGGGCTTCCAGCGTTCGACGAGCGCGGTCACGGTGTGGTCGGCGTCGGCGTTGCTGTCGGGCTTGGGGACGCCGATGGAGATGGGGTCGGCACTGGCGTGTCGCTCGGCGTGGCTGTGGGCGTTGAGACGCTCGAATCAGCCACGGTCCAGAAGAGGACCGCCGGAGCGTTGCCATCCACACCTTCGGTGCTGTACCCGACCTTGGCGACGGTGACTCCCGGCGGCAGCCCGACGCCGGCGCAGAACGTCTGCGTCTGGCCGGGAGCGACGTCGATGGAACTCGCGCTGCATCCGTCGAAGGTGCTGAGGTGGTAGGACGTATCAGCGCCGTACGTCTGGCCGTCGGAGCCGATGACGTCGACGGACGTCGAATCCTGGCCCGAGCGCGAGCCGTTGATGACGATGGTGCCCTCGAACCCGACCCAGCGCGTGCCGTCAGGGGGTGTCATGTTCGGGTCGAAACCGGTTGCGGGATCGAAAACCTTCAGCAGGGTCACGTGAGCGACGTCTTCACCCGCGTCGCCCATCACCAGCGTGTCGCCGACCTGGCCGCTCGTGGGTCCGGGAGATCCGGTGGGCGTGGCCACGCCGGCTCCCGACAGCGAGGGGATCGAGGTCGACCCGCCAGTGGTCCCGCCCGTGGTCGTTGCCCCGCACCCTGCGATGGCCGTCGCTGCGACTACGAGCGCGGCGACGCTGATGACTGCGCGCGTGCGGACGTTCGATCGATCGATGATGGTGGGCACGAGATGCTCCTTCGTACGGCGGCGGACAACGGATCGACGCCACTGTGTGCGGCGTCGATCGCCGCCCGATCGCAGGTCAGGAGGGGAGGCTGCGTGCGATGTCGCGGACCGCGTTGGTCGCTGCGGCGTGCAGTGCATCCGGCGAGACTGAGAGATCTCGAACGTCCTCGCCGAGCGACTCGACCCGGGCGCGGATGGCGAGCACGTCGCCGCGTTCGGTGGGCGGAACCGGTTGGCGGATCTCCAGCCGTATCGCGGTCGCCGCATCGAGCAGGCCGCCCGCTCCGGGTCGCCCGAGTGTCACGAGCAGCCGTGCGACGGTCTCGAGCGCTTCGACCAGGACCCAGCGGTCGGCGCCGGGGTCGAGGACATCGAGCGCTGATTCCAGGTGGCCCACCGCCGTCGCAACACGGTCGTCGTCCAGATCGAGGCGCGCCAGGTTGAGGTGCCCCAGCGCGACGGTGGTTCGAGTGCTGGCCTCGATGCCCGCATCGATCGACTGCTCCGCGTAGGCGCGTGCAGCCTCGGAGTCGCCCATCCCGCGGGCGACCGCGGCGAGCCGGTAGGCGACGGTTCCCTCCATGGTGCGATGGCCGAGCTCCGCAAAGATCTCGAGCGCGGCCCCGCCTGAACGCATCGCCGCGTCGAGGTCGCCGCCTTTCCAGTCGGCCGTGAGGATCGCCGCGAGCGCCTGCCCGCGCGAGAGCGGGTCGCCACCATCGGTCGCGATCCGACGTGCCCTGCGCAATGCGTTGAGTGCCGCGGCTGTGTCGCCCTCATCGGCGAGCAGGGATCCGAGATGCAGCAGCGTGATCCCGATCTCCGCCTCGATCCCGGTCTCGTCGAGCCGGCCCAGCGATTCCTCGAGGAGCCGTCGTGCCGACCCGAGATCGTCGGTCGCCGCGGCGATGGCGCCGAGGCGGCGCAGTGCCCGGCCCTCACCGAGAGGATCACCAAGCTCACGAAAGACGTCGCGGGCGCCTGATGCCATCTGGGTTCCACGGCCGAAGTCGGTGAGCCAGTAGGCGAGGTGCCCGCAGCGGAGGAGCGCCTCAGCCCGCAGCGCGGGCGGTGGATCCGCCGCCGCGATGAGGCGGGTCAGCCACTCCATGCCTTCAGCCGGCCGGCGTCCGAGCCAGTAGTCGGTGAGCCTCGTCGCCACCTCCAAGGCGCGCGTGGTTGCTGCGGTGTCGCTCGCCGGACGGCAGAGCTCCCCGAACACCTCGCGCACGTGGGGCATATCCGCGTCGAGCTCCCGCATGGCATCGGTCCGCTCGGGCGACGCCAACCGAGGCGCCAGCGCGGAGGCCCGCTGCAGCACCGCGGTGACGTAGCGCGCGCGAGCCGCGAGCACGGCACCACCCTCGGCGGATTCGAGCGTGTGCACCGCGACGGTGCGAAGCAGCTGGCACCGAGTTCGAGCTCACCGCGCTTCGCACCTGCACGAGGCTCGCGTCGACGAGCCGCCCGACGACCTCGTGCAGATCGCCGCTGAACGCGGGATCCACGACGTCGGCGAGGAGGTCGGTGTCGGCGTCCGAGACCATGACGGCAAAGGCGACCAGCACCTTGCGCTCGTCGACGGAAAGGGCCGCAACGCTCGTGTCGAGGGCGACCCACAGCCCGTCGCGGCCGCCCGCGGAACGTCCCGCCCAGTGGCCGAGATCCGCCTCGACACGGGTCGTGAGCTCACGGACGCTCAGGAGGTTGAGATGCCGAGCAACCAGCTCGAGCGCAAGGGGGAGGCGGTCAACGAGACCGCACAGCCGATCGGCGGTCGTCGCATCCACTGCCGTCACGGCGAAGCGCGAGTTGACGAGGCGCGCGCGATCCGTCAGCAGCGCCAGTGCCTCATCGGGTGGCAGCGGACCGACGTGGATCAGCGCCTCGTCGAGCACGCCGATGCGTTCGCGGCTCGTGACGAGCACCCGGATCTGCGCACAGGCAGCAAGTACTCGGCGGACCTGGATCGCGACCTCGGCGCGGCGCCGTTCACAGCCGTCGAGGACGACCAATCCCACCGCGTCGCGAAGCTGCTCGACCATACCGTCGGATGCGTCGAGCGATCGCGATGACGGTGCGACCACGTCGAGCACCGCGGCTGCGACGGGCTCCGTCGGAGGGAGGTGCTCCACATCGACATACCACACGGGCTCGCCCGCCTCGCCGGCGGCGTCGAGCGCCAGACGCGTCTTGCCCGCGCCGGGTGGCCCGACCAGGGTGACCAGGCGCGCGCGGCCCCACGCTTCCGCAAGATCCTTTCGCTCCTCGACACGGCCGATGAGCCGGGTCGCGGTGCCCGGAAGACGCGAGCGCGACGGCGTGCGATCCGCGCTTGCACCGGATGGGACGTCGAGCGCCGGATCCTGCGCGAGCACCGCCTGCTGCATGCGCTGCAGCGCCGGGCCGGGCTCCACGCCGAGCTCCTCGATGAGGAGCGCACGCGCCTGGGAGTACACGTCGAGTGCCTCCGCCTGGCGGCCGGAGCGATAGAGCGCAAGCATCAGCAGCTCCCAGCGATGCTCGCGATACGGCTGCTCGCCGACCAGTTGGCGGGCGGGTGCGACGAGGTTGTCCGGGCGCTCGACGAGCAGTTGCGTGCGAAGGAGGAGCTCTCGCGCTCCCTCGATGACCTCCTCGAGGCGGCGGGCTTCGATCTCACCCTCGGGGACGTGGTCGAGCTCCGGCAGGGGACGCCCTCGGCAGAGCTGCAGCGCGTCGCGAAGCATCGGAATCGAGGCGGCCGGGTCGGTCGGCGCGACATCCCGCGCGACGCCGAGCAACCGCTCGAACTCAGCGACGTCGGTGGGCGTGTCGAGGCTGTAGCCGTCAGGCGCAGTCGCTATCTCGATACCGAGAGCACGGAGTCGCAGCACGTGGGTGGCGATGGTGTGCCGCGCCGTGGCCGGGGCGTCCTCCCCCCAGGCAGCGGTCTCGAGTGCATCCCATGACACCGGGTGCCCGGCTCCCAAGGCCAGTCCGGCGAGGACGCGTCGTTGCTGCCGGCCGCCGGCGGCGACGACGCCACTTCCCCCTTCAACACGAAGTGGACCAAGGATGCAGACGCGCACGCCGCAATCCTACGTGGACAGTCCGGACGCCTCCAGGGAAAAGCGGTGGCGCCGGGCGCAGAAGCGCCCGGTCGGCCACCGCCCAGCAAGGCGGTCATCGAGCCGACGCGGCATACCCGCGTCGGCGATCAGAGCTTGGGCTGCAGGTTGCGGATGATCGCTTCGGCGGCGGACGCAGACGCCAGGTTGGAGACATTGATCGAGACATTGCCGAACAGGGCTATCGTCCCCGTGATGCTGGAGTACGCCTTGTCGCCGAGTCCGCTGATTTGGGTGACCGTACTGACGCTGGCGCTGGCGTCATACCCGGCGACCGCGTCCAATGCGAGCACGCTGATGTCGAAGCCGGTCGTACCGTCCGCGCTCGTGTAGTTGCAGGTGTACAGCTTGTAGCTGGGCGTGTCGTCTTCCTGAGCCTGGGTGATCGGTTCGCCGCTGAGGGAGGCAGCGGTAGCGGCCGGAAGCAGCGAACACACGTTGACGGGATGTCCGAGCCCGTCCGCAATGGAGCCACCGCCGCCGGATGAGGCCACCTGCGATCCGCTGTTGCCTGACTGACCGTTGTTTCCCGAGCCGGCCCCGGCTGGGGACGGTCCGCTGGAACAGGCGGTGAGCAGGCCGGCCGCCACCGCCACGACTGCGAGGCCGATGACGCTCAATGACGTGTGCACTGCCGCTGAATCGACACGGACGGGGAAGCGAAGGCTCATGGGGTTCTCCTTGCGCGCGGCTCGGCGAGCCGGTCACGGAGCAGTACACAGACCGCCGATCGCAGTTCGATCGCAAGACGGACCCCCGGGGATCCGCCGGCCGGTGGGACGAGCGGCCCCTCAGATCCAGCCGCGGCGCCGGAAGAAGAAGAGCTGCGCGGCTATCGAGACCGCCATGAGCGCGAGGCCGAGGCCGAACGCGTACGGGGTGCTGATCCGCTGCACCAGCCACCCGAAGTTCATCCCGAAGAACCCGGTGAGGAAGGTCAGCGGCAGGAAGAGGCTGGCCACCACCGTGAGTGTTTTCATGGTCGTGTTGAGCCGGTTCGAGACCACCGACAGGTAGACGTCCATCGCGCCGGTGAGGAGATCGCGCAGCGAGTCGCACGTCTCGTACTGCCTGATGACGTGGTCGTAGACATCGCGGTAATACGCCGTCGTTTCTCGATCCTGCTCGACTGCGAGCGTCACCAGTCGCTGGAACATGTCGCGCTGGGCGCCGAGGATCCGGCGCAGCTCCGACGCCGCGTGCTTCAGCTCCTGCAGGCGGGAGAGCTGGGCCGTCGTCGCTCCATCGAGGATCTCGTCCTGCAGGCGATCGACCACGTCGTCGAGAGCCTCGAGTGCGTCGAAGGTCGCGTCAACGAGCGTGTCCATGACCAGGTAGGCCAGGAACGAGGTGGTGCGGCACACACTCTCCGGCGACTCGGCGACTCGCTGATTGAGCTTCTCGAATGAAGGCTCGGGCTCCTGGTGGACCGTGACGATGAAGTTGGCGCTGATATAGAGGTGGTGCTCGCGAAACGAGACGTGCCCACCGTCGAAGCTGACCACGAACAGCACAGCGAAGGTGTAGGTGTCGTACCCGTCCAGCTTGGGGCGTTGATTCTGGTGCTTGACGTCCTCGATCGTGAGCTGGTGGAACCCGAACGTCTCGCTCAGCAGCCGGTAGTCGTCATCGTCAGGTGCCTCGATGTCGAGCCAGAACGTTCCCTTCGGGACCGCCAGCAGCGCGGAGATCGCCGCGGTGGTGACGTCCTGGTCGTGGCCCGCCGTGGTGAAGAGCCTGCGCATGCTCAACCGGCGTGTGCTGCCGGCGAGGGAGCAGGTGTTGGGGGCAGCAGCGGCCGCATGCCTTCGATGGTGAAGCCCCAGTCGAGGAGTCGTGCTTCGAGACGCGCGGGATAGGCGGCGTTCAGCAGCACCGCGACGAGGCGGTGGCCGTTGCGCACCGCCATGCCGATGAGGCACGCGCCGGCATCCCCTGTCCATCCCGGCTTGATGCCGACCGCCGCGGGATAGTCGTTCAGCAACGCGTCAAGGTTGCGGAGGTGGAACGCCGCGTGTTCGACGGAGCCGGGGAGTTGCACCTTGGCGGTGGCCACGATCTGGTCGAACAGGGGGAAGCTCTCGTAGGTGAAGGCCGCGATCCCGGCCAGGTCGTAGGCGGAAGCGCGCAGCCCCGGAGCGTCGAGACCGGATGTGTTCGAGAAATGCGAGTCCGCGAGACCGAGGGCCGCGACCTGCGCGTTCATCGCGGCGACGAATCGCGACGCTCCGACGGTGTCGACGGCGATCGCCGATGCGGCGTCGTCCCCACTTGGGAGCAGCATCCCCTCCAGGAGCTCGGTCACGGTCAAGGTTTCACCGGCCTTGAGTCCCATGAGCGTGTCGGCAGCCGACTGGCCCAGCGCACCGGCAGTGATCGTGACCGGACGGTCGGGGCTGAAGTTCTCGAGCGCCACGAGTGACGTGAGGACCTTGGTGGTGCTCGCGGGCGCCAGTGCGGCGTGAGGGTTCCGCTGCCAGAGGATCTCGCCGGTGTTCAGATCGACGAGGATCCCGGCCTTCGCGGTGATCGGCGGGGCGCCGGTCGGCATGACGGCCGGCTCCCGGAAGTCGATGTGACTGCTCGCCACGGTCATATCGAACGACGGCTGCGGGCTCGATGTCGGCGCCGGATGCCGTGGGGCCGCGTCGGCGCGGGTGAGCGGCGATGGGATCTGGACGGCACATCCCGAAAGCACGGCGACGACCGCGACCAATGGGAGGAGGAGCAGGTTGGAACGGAACTGGTGCGATGCCATCGGTGGGTCGGCTCGAGTGTAGTGCCCAACCTGCATCCGCAGACAGGTTCGGCTAGACATCCACATACCGGGCGCCCAATGCCGTGGCGAGCGTCCGGTGGGCGGTGCTCGTGCCCAGCATCATCGAATGCGACGGGTCGACACGATGCGCGTTGGCGAACGCCAGGACCATCCCAGGAAGTGGTGGCCGGCACCAGCAGACCGGCGGCCCTGCGGCATGCGGACAGAGAGCGCCCTCGACGGGGCCCGACACGCCGGTCGTCACCTCCGCCACTGCGGCGTCGAGCGCCTCCGCCGACCCCTCGGGGTTCCAGTCAAAGATGAGGCAGGGCAGGGTCCGATCCACCTCGCCCAGCGCGTGCCTCCAGCCTGGCCGGGCCGGCGCGGCGGCTGCGACGAAGAGACCCGCCCCCCGGCTGTCGGACTCCGCCGTGCGCTCGAACGGGACACGCTCGACGGCGGTGAAGCCCTCGTCGGCCGCGGGGGGCTCCAGCTCGCGTACCGCGCGCATCTGCGACGTGGGTGTCAGCAATCCGGCCTCCCGGCGTGCAAGGAGTCGCAACGCGTCCGGTGCGGGCAGGGATCCGAATCGCTCGAGCAACCGCTCGACGAGATTGATCTGCGCTTGCGCCAGCGGCGTGTCGAGCCAGAAGCAACGAACCCCGATTCCGTGGCGCTGCGCGACCTCGATCACGTAGCTGCGCGACGCTCGAGTCAGGTACGTATTGTCGAGAACGATCCGACGCGCGCCGGCGGACAGTTCGCGGTCCAGTGCATCGTCGAGTCCCCGCAACGAACCACCTCGATCGTCACGGTTGAGGCGTGCGTAGCCGCGCCCCGTGTAGTCGCGGGCGAGCCGGCTCTTCCCCGCACCCGGAATGCCCATCACCACAACGACCTCGCCGTTGTTGCGTGCTGCCGGGTCAGCTCCGCGAGACGAACCTGCGGACTTGCTCGGGGCGCGATCGATTGCCGCCAGGTCGGCGGCGGGGAGCGTGAGGTTCGCGGCACGTGCACACGAGCGCGCGTTCTCCGGACGGCGCGCACCCGGGATCGCGACGACCGTCGGCGAAC
The DNA here is from genome assembly GCA_963848445.1 of Candidatus Dormiibacterota bacterium. GTDB lineage: Bacteria > Chloroflexota > Dormibacteria > Aeolococcales > Aeolococcaceae > Palsa-851. The sequence goes on along the minus strand of CAWKDT010000009.1, from coordinate 130,346 downwards.
GATCGAGCAACCATGCGAGGCTCACCTCCGCCGGGGTCACCTCGTGGCGCTGCGCCACCTCGGCAAGCATGTCCCGCCGCGCGAGCGTGCGCGCGCGTCGCGGGCCACCCAGCGGCGAGTGTGCGATGCAGGCGATGTGGTGCTCAGCGCAGCGCTGGACGATTCCACCTCGAATGGCGGTGTCGTCGAAGACGCTCATCGCGACCTGGACGGCGCTCACATCAACGAGGTCGAGGGCCATGTCCAGCTGATCGCGGTTGACGTTCGAGATCCCGACGCGCCGGACCATCCCTTCATCGAGCAGTCGACCCAGAGCGCGGATCGACGTTGCCCATGGGGTCCGCCGATCGGGCGCATGGAGCAGGTACAGGTCGACGGGCAGACCGTCGAGGGCGCCGAGGCTCGATTCGCAGTCACGCAGGATGGATCCGGCTCGACCATCGGGGATCCATCCACCGCCGGTCCGCGTCATCCCACCTTTGGTGATGATCCGAGCTGTCGCGTGCGCACCGCAGTCTCGAAGCGCCCGCGCAAGCAATCGCTCGTTGTGACCGAGGTCAGTCGCGTCGAGACCGTACGCGTGGGCGGTGTCGAACACGGTGATCCCGGCGTCCGCGGCAGCGGCGATCGTGCCGAGCGCGACGTCCACATCACAGTCGCCCTCGGTCGACATGCGCATGCAGCCGAGGCCGACGCGCAACTCATTCGGGCGAAGCCATGCAGCCGCACTCACGTCTCGCGATGGTACGGTCGCCCGCGATGCCACGGTTCCTGCTCCTCGGATCGGGAGAGTTTCTCCCGTGGTCGGAGGAGGCGGAACGCTACGTTCTGGGGCCGGCGCCGGCGGGTCCCGTCGCGGTCCTCCCCACCGCGAGCGCGCCAGAGGGGGACGAGGTCTTCGATCGATGGGGGAGCATGGCGCTCGCGCACTATGCCGGGCTCGGGCTTCCAGCGCGCGTCGTCGACGTGAAGACGCGCGATGACTGCGCCGAGCCCGGCTGGATCACTGCGATCGACGGCGCCGCCATGGTGTTCTTCTCCGGCGGCAACCCCGTCCACCTCGGTCGGATCCTCGACGGAACGCCGCTGCTGGATGCGATCCATCGGGCGCTCGCACGTGGCGCCGTCTACGCGGGATGCAGCGCCGGCGCGATGGTCGCCGGTGCTCGCGCGGCCGGATCGACTCGGCGCGGGTTCCGCTCGGTGGGTCTCGGACTGGTCGAGCACGCTCGCTTCGGCGTGCACTGGAACCGCGTGCCGAGCCTGCCGGGCGTCAAGCGGTTCATGACCGCGGAACTCGCGGCAGACGACACGTTTGTGGGCATCGACGAGATGAGCGCGATCGCCGGCGATGGGGTGCGCTGGCGCGTGTTCGGCTCGGGTCAGGTGGAGGTGCGCCGGGCAGGTGAGTCCGAATTCTTCCGCGCCGGGGAGGAGTTCAGCGCCGGCTGACCAGCATCAGGCACGGGCGGCGCGGAAACAGCGGAAGGGGCCGGCGGCGAACCGCCGACCCCTCACCACAAGGGAGAGATTCAGCTGTGGATGGCGCCCGCCGTCGGGCGGTGCACCGGCACGCGCGCGACGGTCCCACGTCCGACCGTGACCAGGAGCGCCCCGGCCGCGAACACGATCGCCAGCAACGCGGAGATCATCATGAACCAGAACATCGAGATCATCGATCCGGGCGACCACGGGATCGATGCGCTCTGCGCGTAGTTGTTCGCGTTCTGCTCGATCAGCGCCGTCGCCGTCTGCATCCGCTGGACGATCTGCGGCAGCTGGGTCATCCCCGCTGCGACCGCCGGGAACTTCTGCGCGACGAAGACGTTCATCTGGGCCGGTGTCATGTGCAGCGCCGCGGCGACACCGGGAAGGGTCTGCTGCGTGAACTGTGTGGCCATCGCGGTCACCGTGGCGGTGTCAGCCCGGGCCTGCTGGACGTTGGTGGCGCTGAACACCGGGGCGAACGCGGTCGTCATCTGATCCGCAGCCGTCGCCTTGCCGTACATCGAGACTGAGAAGAGTCCGATCACGACGATCAGGCCCACCGCGCCCGACGCGGCGATGAACCGGCGACCCGAGCGCGGGAGTGCCAGGCCGAGGAGTCCGAGGAGCAGGAGCGCCCCACCCGGCACGATGAACAGCCACGACATCGACGTGGGTGGCATGTAGCTGGTGGGAATCTGGTCGGCCTGCTGGAAGTTCGACTGCTGCGCCTGCATCGTGGCGTTGAGGTTCCCGAAGAACGGGAGGATGGTGCCGAACTCCGCGAGACCCTTGCCCACCGCCGGGTAGTTCGTTGCCAGGTACGCGGAGAGCTGGGCCGGGGTCATGTGCAACTGCCCGGCCAGCGCGGGCAGCATCTCCGTGTTCATCTGCTGGCCCATCGCCGCCATGACCTGCCCGTCGGTGACCCCCTGCGCCAGTGCGGTGGTGGTCATCTGCGGGCGGAATGCCGTCATCATGTCGCCGGTGGCGCTCGACTTCCCCGGCAGGTTTGTCACCAGGGGGAACACGATGAGAAAGGCGCCGATCACGACCATCGCCCCGAGGGCGATTCGTTGGACGGCACCACGCGTGCGTCCGCTGCTCACATGGTCAGTCATCGTCGTCCCTCGCTTCTGTGGCCACTCATATATGAGCCACCGTAGCCCTCGGCCGGATTGGCGGACAGTGCCGAACGGCCCCATCGATACCCGGCGAAGGTCACCGCGGCGCGACGTCGATAATCCGCACTGGCGGCCGATCTCCTCGCCCGGTTCGGCGGGCCGGTAGCCCTACGGCGTAAAACTCGGCGATTGACGCTTGTGGCGCATTTCGCTAGAGTCAGCGCACCGGGGGTGACGAGCCAGGACATCGAGGGGGAGGCCAGGTCGGGGGACCTGCATGGGAGGGGCTTTGAACCGACCGGTAGCGAGACTCCGCCGCCCACGCTTCTGCGAGCGGGCGGCGGGTCCCGCGCCATTTCAGCCGCGTGCCGTGCGGGTCACGCGCGCCGGGAAGTCTCAGTAGTAGTGAGCCCGGCCACCCACCGCATGTCCGGCCATACCGAGCAGCGCGAGGATCAGGCCGATTGCGACGAGGATGACGCCGATGGTCCACAACACCGGGATGCCGATGAGCAACCCGAGAATGAGGCAGATGATCCCAAGAACGATCATGTGATAACTCCCTGTGTGATGACTGGGTGGGTGACTTCCCGCACATACTAGCGTGGATGTACCGCCTCATGATAATAACGGTATAAGTTTCGGTACCGGCCCATCCTGTCTGAGCCGCAGGGCGTTGCGCACCTTTCCCACGCCGGCCCTGCGACAATCCGACATCTGAGCGGCCGAGGCCGCATCGGCTGGGGGAGCGGCGTCGGGAGGCTTGCGGGCGTGGAGAGCACTGGGAGTGGGGTGGGGAGCGTGGCCCCGGCGCGGGTGGGTTATGGAGACGCCGCGTCTTCGCTGAAGCCGTCGGTGGATCGCACCGCCTCCAGCATCCGCTTCGTCTACCCGTTCATCTTCCCCGCCGAGTCGCTACCGCAACGAGCGGAGCGCTTCTCGGCGTTGACTCGAATGATCGGAAAGGCCGAGCGCCCCGTCTGGCGCCTCCAGGCCTTCGTCACCGACGACATGCTCGCGCACGTGGCCGCGTTCGTCGACCCGCCTTCCGGGGCGGCGCTCTCCGCCCGCCTCTGGCGCGTTGAGGATGAGGTGCTCCGGTCGCCATCCGGGCTCGGTGCCGGACGCACCCACCCGGGTGCCGACTGGGTGCTCGTCACTCGGCTGGGAGAGGTGGCGTTCGTGATCGAGGCCATCGAGCTGGCGCTCTTCGAGCACGGGGTCGGCTTCCTGACGATCTCCGCACTGCCGGAGTCGACGGAGCTCTCGGACTGGTTCACGTTTCTTCACTTCTTTCGCTACATCGGCGGTCGCCGGGCAAGCGAGGTGCGCGCCACGCGGACGGTCGGCGTGGCCGGCGCCGACGGGCAGGTGCGAACGGCGCCATTCTTCCCGTCACTCGGGGATCAGACCGACGCCGCTGACAGCGCGGGTCCGCAGTCGCGGCATTTCCGCGAGCTGATCGCCGACCTCCTCACGGGTGGAGCACGACCAGGTGCAACGCACGAGTGGTGGCACGAGATCTTCGTCCCTGACATGCTGCTGCCGTACGCGTCGCTCTTCATTGACGGATGTCGCGCAGAGGACGTGCAGGCGGTGCGCTACCGGTTGCGCAACTTCTTTCATGCGGAGCAGTTCGTGCACCCATCCGCCGACGACGGTGGAGCGGGTCTGCTGCCATACGCGGTCAACCAGTGGTTCTTCTCGTCGCTCAACGGAGGAGGCTTCGTCGCGTTCGACGCGCCGGCGACCGAGTTCTTCCGGATCACCCTGCCCGGGCACATACGGGCTCAGTATTTCCTCCTGTTCGTGCTCGCTCTCGAGCAGCGCTTCGTGCTCATGCGACTCTCGCAGGAGGTCGCGGAGGAGTGGGGTGGCGGCGGCGAGCGCCCGACCGAGACGGCCAGGGCGGCGGCGTTCGCCGACATCCGCGACCGGCTGCTTGCCTTCACCGCGCAAGGCTATTTCGCACAGACGATGCAGGAGGAGCACCACCACCGCAGCTACTGCCAATGGCAGGAGACGTTCGAGTTGCCGCGCCTGTATGACACCGTTGCGGCCGAGGTTCGGGAGATGCACGTCTACCTCGAACAGCGGCAGCGAGAGCACGCTGAGCACATGGCGCGAGTCCAGGAGACTCGGTCGGCGACCATCGACCGAAGGCTCAACCTCGTCACCTGGCTCCTCGGCATCCCGGTTTCGCTCCTGCTCGTCGTCAACGCGAGCAGCAACATCGCGGCCGTCCGCCACCTCATTGCGGGCCCGCTTGCGGTGCAGGGATACGACCTGATCATCGGCTTGACCCTCGACATCGCCGGCGTATGCCTCGGTTTTCTTGCCTACAGGGCGCTGAACCGGCGCACGGCGCGCGCTGATCGAATCGCCGCCGACGGCGCGTCGCCCAGCCAGGTGATCGACGACAGATGACCAGCGTCCTGACGGCGGAGGAGATCGATCGCATCGACCGCGAGGTCGACGACCATTATCCGTACCCGCTCGTGGCGACGTACAAGCGGGCGTTCTTCCAGGCGCCTGATCCCGTGGAGGCGCATGAATGCCTCCTCGATCTGTTCGAGGTGACGTTGAAGTACCTTGCCTCGATCGCGATCGCGCAATACCTGCGGGACGGCACCCGTGACACGACGATCAATCGCGATCTTCAGGACCTTCAGCGTCCGAGCCTCGGCCGGTGGGAGGCGTGGCTGCGCGACATCCTCCGCGTCTACCAGCGCGATGAGCGGCCACTGCTCACCCAGATGCAGGGCTTCTTTCGCAAGCGCCACGCGGGAGAGATCAACCTTGCAGCACAAGGGTTTTCCAAGGTGCTGACCAGCCTGGGTTCGGCGGCGCCCGCGGTCACCGGCGGCACGATCTCCACGCAGCAGTTCTTCGACCTGCTCGTGGGGTACCGCAACCGGCTCGCCCACGGGACCCGTGGGAGTACGCACGACCGCGAGGTCATCGCGGAACTGCTTGCACCCGCGATGCGTCAGCTCTACAGGGAGATGGCGTTCATCGCCGATTTCCAGCTCGACTACGTCCGCTCGGTGTCGGTCGAATTCGGCGCGATGGCGACCGACTCGCACCGCTATCGGCACCTGCTGACGCACCTCACCGGCGACACGCCGCGTGCGCTCCCGACTCCGAGGGTCAGCGACTCCCCGTATCCGGAGCGGCAGCTGTACGTCCTTCAACCGGCTGCGGGCTTCAACCCGCTGCTCAGCCTCCACCCACTGTTCATCTTCACCCACTGCGCCAGCTGCAACCGCGAGCAGGCATTCGTGCTCAACAGCAGCAGTTCGAGCGGCCAGGACTACCTCTCCTACCAGTGCACGCATCACGTTCGCACCACCGAGAGCACCGGCTACCTCCAGCGTCTGCTCCAGCAGCTCCAGGGTGCGGCACCGGTGTGGGACGACGAGCAGAACACGACACGATGGCAGCTGCTCCACAAGACCGTCGCGGCGGAGGCTCCAGCCCCTCCTGTGCCCGAGCAGCCTTCACCGCCGCCCCCGCCTCCATCAGCGCCGCCGGCGACGGGACCTGTGCCAGCGGTCCGCGTCACAGGCGCCGGCCGGGAGATGGTCATCAGCGATGCGAGGCAGTTGGTGGTCGGCCGTGACGCGTCGGCGGACCTTCGCTATGAAGACGCCCGCGTGTCCAGGCGCCACGCCGCGATTCGATGGGATGGCGCGTGCTGGAGGATCGAGGACCTGCAGAGTCGCAATGGCACCTTCCTCGATGCTGAGCGAATCACCGAGCGTCCCGTTGATGGCGCTACCACCTTCCATCTGGGTGGTGCGGACGGGCCGACCCTGGAGCTGGCTCCGGGAGCTCCCCCGGCCGCTGCCCCGAGCGGGCTCGTGCCGGCAGCGCCCGCACCGCCTCCCCTCGATCCGCCGCCGGGGGCGGGGCCGCCGATGAACGCGAGCACTCCGGCGCCGCCCGCCGTGGCGGTCCCCACGCGCCCGGCAACCCCGCCGGCTGACCTCGATCTCGGCGCGATCGCGGCGGCCCACCGGATCCGCAGCGAGCGGGTCGCGATCGGCCGGGCGGCGGACAACGACATCGTCCTGGGCGATCAGTCGGTGTCACGGCACCACGCCGAGATCTGCTGGAGCTCGGCGTCCGGGTACTCGATCACCGACCTCGAGAGCCACAACGGCACGTACGTCAACGGACACCGGGTCTCGACGGCGCCCCTGGCCGAGCTCGATGTCGTGACCGTCGGCCGGCACCGGCTCCGGCTCGTCGCTGGAACGCTCGAGGACTACGTCACCGAGGACGTTCGGATCGAGGTCGAGGGCATCACGGTGCGAACCGAGGACAACCGGGTGCTGCTCGACAACGTGACGTTCGTGCTCGACAAGAAGAGCTTCCTTGCCGTGGTCGGTCCCAGCGGAGCGGGGAAGACGACGCTGGTCAACGCGATGACCGGATTCCGGCCCGCCGACTCCGGAAGCGTCCGCTACGGTGGTCGCGACCTGTACGCGGAGTACGACGACCTGCGGCGGAGCATCGGGTACGTGCCGCAGGACGACATCATTCACACGCAGCTGACGGTCCGTCAGGCGCTCAGCTTCACCGCCGAGCTCCGCTTTCCCGACGACGTGCCCGCGGTGGAGCGCGAGCGAAGGGTTGACGAGGTGACCCGCGAGCTCGGGCTCCACGAGCGTGCGGACCTCGCGATCACCCGCCTCTCGGGCGGCCAGCGCAAACGGGCGAACATCGGCGTCGAGCTGCTGACCAAGCCATCACCGCTGTTCCTCGACGAACCCACGTCGGGCTTGGACCCGGGGATGGAGAAGGGCGTGATGACGCTGCTGCGCACGCTCGCCGACGGCGGCCGTACGGTCATCATCGTCACGCACAGTCAGCAGAGCCTGCAGCTCTGCGACCGCGTCCTCTTCCTCGCGCCGGGGGGAAAGCTCGCGTTCTTCGGTCCGCCCGGTGATGCGCTGCGCTACTTCCAACGCGACGACTTCGCGGACGTGTTCACCGACCTGGAGCAGCACCCCGAGGTCGGGTGGGATCAGCGGTTCCGTGCGAGTGAGGAATACCGGACCTACATCGAGTTGCAGCTGACACCGCGTGATGGAACCCAGGGGGCAGTGGAGATCAAGCCGGTGCCGGCGCGGCCCGCCGGCGCCTGGCGGAAGCAGACCTGGACTCTGCTGCGCCGCTACGTGGCGACGATCGCCTCGGACCGGCGCAACCTGGCGCTGCTCCTCCTGCAGGCGCCGCTCCTCGCGCTGCTGATGATCACGTCGCTCGGCTCGAACGCGTTCACGCATCCCAACGCGCTCGCGCAGACCGTCGTGACCGTCGCGGTGCTGACGGTGACGCTCACCGGGCTGCTCAACTCGATCCGCGAGATCGTGAAGGAGTTTCCGATCTATCAGCGCGAGCGTTTCGTGGGTTTGTCGATCCGTGCGTACGTCCTCTCGAAGCTCGGGGTGCTCGCGCCCCTGACGATCGTGCAGGCCGTCATCCTCGTGCTCGTCGGCATGGCGCGCCAGCCGGTGCACGGCTCCGCCGCCGCGCTGGGAAGCCCGACACTCGAATTGGTGATCGACGTTGCATTCGCGGGGCTCGCGGCGATGTCCGTTGGATTGATGGTCTCAGCCGCGATGCGATCCGCGGACAAGGCGATCAGCGTGCTCGTGCTGCTGGTCGTCGCGCAGCTGATCATGTCGCTGCCGGTGCTGCAGATAGGGGACAAGCCGGTCCTCGGCCAGCTCAGCTGGCTGAGCAGCGCCAAGTGGGGCGTCGATGCGGTGGGCTCGACGGTGAATCTCAACCTGTGGCAGCCACCGCTCGGCGGCATCGACAAGGCATGGAACCACACCGCGGGCACGTGGCTCAGCGATGTCGGGATGCTGGTGCTCATCAGCGTTGCCGCGGTGGCGGCGACACTGTGGCTGCTCCGGCGGCGCGATCCATCACTGCTTGTCGCGCCGCGCCGCAGCCCTACGACTTCGCGTCCGTCTCCGCCAGGTCCATGACCGCCATTCGGGCGAGCGTCACCGCGAGGACCTCGTTGACGGCCTCTGGGCTCGAGGTGCTCTCGCTGAACGAGTCGATCACGGTGTCGCCCCAGAGCAGGTAGCACACCGAGGCGCCGACGGACGCTCTCGCACCGGTGGCGGGCAGCGTGAACGTGTGGCACTGCACCTGCTGTGAGAATCCCGACGAGTCGATCGACCCGGTCTGCGTCGCGCCGGAGGGAGCCAGCCCTTCGCCAAACCACGCCTGTGCGTCCGCGGGCGTCTTGAAGATGTAGTAGTCGACGAAATTGCCGACGTCGGCCGTGCCCGCGCTGGACCCGTTCAGCGTGAGGAGGACGCGCTGATTGCCGATCAGGTTGAAGGGTCCCGTCGACCCCACGGTGACGCCCTCCTCCTGGATGCTCGGGGCTGACACGACGCTGGGCACCAGCGATGTGTCGTACGGTGCGGTCAGCAGCTGCTCGAACAGCGCGCTGGGCGCGAACGAGCTCGGCGGCGGTGGGAAGGCGCCGGCGGGCACCGACCTGGCGATCGCTGCGAGGTTCTTGATTGCGGCGAGGGACATCTTGGTGACCAGCGACTCGCCGCTCGCATCGTCTCGACTCGTGAGCGTCACGAACATATAGCTCAGGACATTGCCGCTGCGCGCCAGACAGTCGTAGTACCAGAACTGTTGCGTCGTTCCCGTCGGTGTGCCGATGCCGCACTTGATCGGATCGCTGACACCGGTGATTTTGAACTGCCCCACCATCGTCTCGGTTCTGAGGACAGGACCAGAGCCGGCGTACCCTGAGCTGGCATCGCCCTGGTTCGCGTAGACGAGATAGTTCACGTCCAGCTCGCTCGCGGGACCGTGCAGGGGGTCGTCGATCGCCGCCACCTGTCCCGACGAGAACCGCACGTTCTCGAGTTGCGCGCCAACGCTCGACCATGTCTTCGGGATGTCGCTCTGGGAGAACGGCGTCTTTGCCAGGACGGTGGCCAGCCGGTCCGGGTTTGCCGCGAGGACGACGGACGCGGCGGTGACTCCCGTCGGGTGAGGTGTCGGCACGGGTCCGGGGCCTCGGAGCAGCAGATACAGCACCACCGCGATGAGCACCACCGCCGCTCCGCTCGCGACCAGGAGCACGCGTGGGGAAAGTGCGGGCGTACGCGGGCGTGCTGGTGGCGTCGACTGCGGCGGCATGGCTCGCTGCGCGGTCTGGATGCCGGCCGGCGCCAGGGGAGGCGAGGACGCGGGTGCCGCGGGCACGGCACGATCCGGGTTCGGAATCGATAAGGGGGTGGCCTCGATCCCGGGGGGCGTCCAGGCCTCGGTCAGGTCACCATCAGGAGGCCCGGTGGCTTGCGCCGGCGATAGCGCGGCCTGGCGCGCCCGTTCGAGATCGGCGCGGAATGCCGACGCCGAGGAGTAGCGCGCATCGGGAGTCTTCGCCATCGCTCGCTCCAGGACGCGGCAGACCCCTTCCGGGACGCCCCTGGCGCGGAGGTCCGGGGGCGGATCGGTCGAGATGCGTTTGAAGATCGCCGCCGGCGCCTCGCCTGGGGTACGCGCGAACGGTGGCCTCCCCAGGATCAGGGTCATGATCGTCGACGCGAGCGCGTACACGTCCGTGCCCGGAGTGCGAGGTGCGCCGTCGAGCACCTCCGGAGCGGCGTGCGCGACGCTCACCATGACGGCGGTGCTGCGCGTCTCCGGCCCCTCGATGAGCGCGGCCAGACCGAAGTCCCCCAGCTTCGGCGCTCCATATCGCGAGTAGAGGACGTTCTCGGGCTTCACATCACCGTGCAGCACGTGCGCGCTGTGTGCCGCCTCGAGAGCACTCGCGAGGCCCGCGCCGATCTCGGTGGCCTCCTGCCACGAGTACGTGCCGCGCGTGCGCAGCGCATCGGCGAGGCTGCCCCCGGTCATGTCCTCCATGACGATGTACGGCCGGTCCCCGATGGTGTATCCCGCGCTGATGATGCCGACGATGTGGGGATGTCCGAAGAGCGCACCCATCGCGCGCACCTCACGGTCGAAGCGTTGCCGGCTCGACGCATCGAGGGCCGCGGCGAGCACCTTCACCGCCACCGTCTGGTCGTAGCTCTGCCGGTGACCTCGGTACACGACCGCGAACCCACCGCGCCCGATCTCCACCGCGTCGATGACGCCCGGGATGCCGATGTCCAGCGTCGGCGGTGGCGGTGGTGGGGGAGGGTTGGTCGGAGGTGTGCTGCCGGCTCCCCCGATTGTCTCCGTCACCCTGCCAGCCTCCCTCGGCCCGGTCCCCGCCGGCTCGCGTCGAATTCGCCTCAGGCGGAATTATCGCATTCGCCGGCTCACGGTTCGGGAGCGGTCGATTCGACGGCGACCCAGAGGATCGTGTCTCCCTGCTGAAGCCCTGCCAGCGCGGCGATGCCGTCCGTGACCTGTCCGAAGATGTCGTACCTGCGCGCCAGGCTGACGCTGTCGCCCTTGCTGATGAAGAACTGGCTGCCGATGGTCGACGAGGCGGGCCCGTACATCGCGACGGCGCCGAAGAGGTAGTCACCGACGACCGGGTCAGCCCGGACCGTGTATCCCGGCCCGCCGGCTCCCGACGCGGTGGGATCGCCGGTGACCGCGATCGGCGCCTGCGCGGGGCACGCCGAGCTGCTCGGATCCGGGCATACCTGGTAGAAGTGGAGACCATCGTAGAAACCCTGTCGTGCCAGGAACACGAAGTCGTTCACCGCGTTGGGTGCGTGCTCCGGGCGGAGGCGGATCGAGATGACGCCTCGATTGGTGTCGAGGTACGCGCAGTACCCGGTGTCGCGACCGATCACCGATTTCGGTGGCGTCGAGAAGCGCTGCGGTGGATGCGCGATGGCGCTCCCGGAGGGCGGTGGCGGACACGTGACCGCCGACTGAATCGAGTCGAGGCCCGCGGGAGTCGCCGCGGAAGCATGCGACGCGCAGCCGGTGATCACCAGCAGTGTTCCCAGCGAGAGCGCGCGGCGACCGGCCCTCAACGTCGAGTGCGTTCGGCTCGTCATATGGTGAGCCCAGTGTACGCATCGCATCGCATCCATGACTTCTTCGTGCGACGCAGCTGCACCGAGATTCCTTTGGTACGCAAGGCGACATACGAATAACTGCAACAACATCGGCTTCGGATCTGACATTTCGTGCCGGCACCGAACCACGCGTTCAGATCAAACTTGACATCAACATACAGACCATCTATGGTCCGCGGCCAGAGGGGTCTCGACGGGAAGTGGGAGGCCGCCAAGTGGCCATACGACGGAATCGAGACCAGGTTGCACACCATCGACGGTGGTCCGTCGGAATCGCATTGTGTGTTCCTCTTGCGCTGGCAGTCACGCAACCCTGGGTTGCGCACGCGACTCCGCCCGCGCAGAGTGCCTTCACACCGATCGCACCGCTGCGCGTGCTGGACAGCCGATCGAGCACATCGTTTCACTTCTCGCCCTCGCATGAGACCGATGTCTGGACGGTCGCCGGAGGCGTCGGTGGAATACCGGACGGTGCGACGGCGATCGTGATGAACGTGACCATGACCGACGTGACGAAGTCGACCTTCGTCACCGTGTATCCGGACCTGCTGTCAAAGCCGGGGACATCAAGCTTGAACCCCCGACCCGGCATCGCGACACAGAGCGTGGTGGTGGTGCAGCTCGGCTCTGACGGGAAGATCGACATCTTCAACCAGGCCGGCAGCGCCGACGTCATCCTCGATTACTTCGGGTACTACGCAGTGGTCACGCCCACCGGACCCACCGGTCCGACGGGAGCTGCCGGCGCGACGGGGCCGACCGGACCTTCCGGCGGCCCAACCGGACCGACCGGGGCCGCCGGACCGACCGGTGCTGCCGGTGCTGCCGGTGCGACCGGCGCGACAGGAGCTTCCGGGGTTACCGGAGCGACGGGCTCCATCCCCTTCTACAACCCGGCCGGAACTGCGCTGCCAGATGAGCACGAGGTTCAAGGAACGGGAACGACGGGGATAGCCGTCACTCTCTCGGGATCAGCGGCATTCACCGCCGCATCCGCGTACGTGTGCTACGGCTCTGACACTGCGAACCCGGGACTCGCCATCGTCTTCGCGTACGCCTCTGGAACGGCCTTCACACCAAATTCGACGGTCACGGGCGAGCCAGTCAAGTTCGTTTGCATCGGCAGCTTCGTCCCCAGCTGATGTCCGCCACTACCGCAGTCGTGATCTCGGTCACTGCCTGAGTCCGATCCGTGCCCGATGCAGTGCCGTTTGATCGAGTGATCGGTTCCGGGAAACAGGCCATCAGCGCTTGCGCTCTGTCGTCAGCGCTGATGGGCCTGGCGGCCTGCGGGCCTTCCGCAACGCCGTCCCAGAACGCGGTCACCCTCGTGACCCAGGGCCTGAAGGCTCAGCTCGGTGGCGACCGCGCGACAGCCGCTCGCGACTACCAACAGGCCATCCGGATCGATCAATACAACGCGGTGGCGCACTACGATCTCGGAACCATCGACGACCTGCAGGGCAACACTGTTGAGGCCGTGGAGCAGTACACGGCGACGATCGACATCAACCCGTCGTTTGCCGATGCGCTCTTCAACCTCGCGGTCGACACCGCCGCTGCGAGCCCGGCGAACGCCGAGCAGCTGTACGTCAAGGTGGTGTCGCTGCAGCCGTCGTTCGCCGCGGCGTGGCTGAATCTCGGCTTCGTGCTGCAGCGTGAGGGCAACATGGATGAGGCCCGCGCGGACTGGGCGCGAGCGGTGTCGCTCGACCGCACGCTCGCATCGAGGCTGCCGACTCCGTCGGCGTCGGCATCGGGCACTCGCACGGCGGGCCCGTCGCCCGTGCCGCAGCCCTAGCGTCGCATCCCGCAACACGTGATCGCGCCGCCGGCGACCCGAGCCACCATTCGCCGAACCGCGCCATCGACCGTTGAGGAACCCGAGCGCGCCGCGCCGCGCTGGTGGCGGTGGGCACCGCTGCTCCTCGTCGCGGGCGCGTGCGCCTTCGGCCTGGTCACCCTCAGCGGCGAGCTCGCGGCGGTCCAGCCCGTCAACGACGAGAGCGTCCATTTCGAGATGGTGCGTTGGGCGGTGCAGCAGATGCACGAGGGACACGTGCTCCCGCTTGACGGGTGGTTTCCAAATCTGAGCCTCGGCGATGCCCAGTTCTCCCACTATCAGAGCCTTCCGCACGTCATCACCGCCTACATCTCACTCGTTTTCGGAGCCGAGTCCAGCGAGCGATGGATGGGGTATCTCCTCTTCGCGCTCTTCCCGTTGAGCGTTTACGCGGGAAGCAGGCTCCTCGGCTGGTCCCCGTGGGTCGCCGGCGGCGCCGCCCTCGTGTCGCCACTGCTCGTCAGCGTCACCGGCTACGGCTACGAGTTGTTCAGCTACACGTGGCTTGGCAACGGGCTGTGGTCCCAGGAGTGGGGCATGTTCCTGCTGCCGCTCGCGTGGGGCCTGAGCTGGCGCGCGATCGGGGGAACGGGGCGTGGGAGGTACGCGCTGGCCGCACTTGCCGTCGGCCTGACAATCGCCATGCACTTCCTCACCGGGTACTTCGCACTGCTGTCCATCGGCGTCTTCGTGATCGCCGTGCGACGCGGGCTCTGGCGGCGAGCGGCGCGCGGTGTCGTGGTGTTCGGTGGTGCCGCGCTCATCGCATCATGGGTGGTGGTCCCGTTGCTGACGGGCGCCGCATTTTTCAATCTGAGCCAGTTCAATCAAGGCACCTTCTGGTTGAACTCGTGGGGCGCTCCTCAGGTGTTCGGGTGGCTGGTCACCGGCCAGATCTTCGACTACGGCAGGTTCCCGGTCGTCAGCTTGCTCGTGCTGCTCGGGACGATCGTCTGCCTCCGTCACTTCCGTCGAGACGCGCGTGCTCGCGCGCTCCTCGGTGTCATGACCCTCAGCCTCGTACTGTTCTCCGGCCGGCCGACATTCGGATTCGTGCTGAACCTGCTGCCGGGGAGCAGCGATCTGCTGCTGCACCGCTACATCATGGGTGTCCAGCTGTCGGGCGAGGTGCTCGCCGGGGTTGGGCTCGCGTGGGCCGGCGACCGAGCGATCCGGCTTGCACGCAGCTGGAGACCGCGCATTCGTGTGGCCCCGCTTGCAGCGGGCCTCATGGGAGCGGCGGTGCTGCTCACGCTGCCGGCGTGGTCGGATCGCGCCGCGTACGCAGCGAGCGACTCGCGGAGCATCGCGTTCCAGCTGGGCAGCGATCAGACCGACGGCGCTGCGCTGGACGCGCTCATCGCCACCATCAAGGCACAAGGTGACGGACGCACCTACGCAGGGCTTCCGAGCAACTGGGGCCATCAGTATGCGATCGGCTCGGTGCCCGTTTACGAGTACCTGGCGGATCGCGACGTCGACGAGGTCGGCTTCCTGCTGCGCACCCCATCGCTCGTCGCGGACAACGAGGCGTATTTCAATGAGGACGACCTGGCCGACTACCGGCTGTACAACGTGCGATACATCCTCATGCCGAGCGGGATGAGGCCACCGGTCACCGCGACCCCGGTTGCGAGCAGTGGCAGGCATCGCCTCTGGCAGGTCGCAACGAGCGGGTACCTCCAGGTCGTCGACACCGCCGGAGTCGTCGAGGCCGATCGTGCCGACATGGCGACCCGCATGCAACCGTTTCTGCACTCGACGGCGTTCGACCAGGGGCAGCTCGCGACGGTGGCATTCGACGGCGCCGCGGCTGCGGCGCCGACCCTCGCGATCGGCTCGACGCCCGCGACCCCGGCAGGCACGAGCACCGACGTCCTCATCGAGTCACAGGATGGGTACTTTGCCGGCGAGGTGAGCGCGGAGCGCACCGCCGCGGTGGTGCTGAAAGCGACGTACGATCCCGGGTGGCGCGTCACCGTCGACGGGCGGGAGGCGAGGCCGTACATGGTGGTGCCGGGGTTCGTCGCGGTGACGGTGGGCCCTGGAAACCACGTGGTCGTCTTCCAGTACGTCGCGTACTCGCAGTACCCGCTGCTCCTGACCGTCGGTCTGCTCACGGTCCTGACACTCGCGTTCGGGCCATGGCTGTGGCGGCGATGGGGGTCACGTCCGTTCCAGCGCCGAGTGCTGACGGTCGCTCGGGCGCTGCGCCGCGCCGGGTCGCGCCGGCCGTGACAACCTCCCGCTACCGCCAGCACGCTGGGAGAAGGAGCGTCCTGGTGGTCATCCCCGCGTTCAACGAGGAACGCAACGTCACGGCGGTGATCGACGGAGTCCACCGTCAGGGTTATGCGGCGCTGGTGGTCGACGACGGATCCACCGACCGGACGGGCATCGTTGCCCTGGCGGCCGGTGCGCTCGTGCTCCATCTGCCCGTGAACCTCGGGGTCGGCGGTGCGCTGCGCTGCGCCTTCCGGTTTGCGGTGACCAACGGGTATGACACGGTCGTGCAGTGCGATGCCGACGGCCAGCACGATCCGCGCGACATCCCGAGGCTGGTCGCGGCCATGAGCGAGCAGCAGGCCGACCTCGTGATCGGCTCGCGGTTCGTCGACGGCTGTCGCGGTGTGGGGATCGGCCGACGTCTCGCGATGAGTGCGCTCGCGCGCACCGCCTCCCGGCAGACCGGGACGCGAATCACCGATGCGACATCGGGTTTCCGCGCCATCGGCGGCCGCCTGCTCGGATCGTTCGCCGCCAGCTACCCATCCGAATATCTCGGTGACACCGTTGAGGCGATCGCGCGTGCCGGACGAGGTGGTCACCGAGTCGCGGAGATCGGCGTGCGGATGCGCCCTCGCATGTCGGGGGTGTCATCCGCGTCGGCGTTCGCCTCGATGTGGTACGTCGTCCGCGTCATGGCCGCGATGCGGATCCAGCGGCACCGGCCGGCCGGGCGGCGAGCGGTGCGGCTGACGCACTGGGAGGCCGGACCCTCGTGAGGGTCCCGATCGGTCGCAGCGCCGGGGCGTCTCGATGACGAACGTCGCCGCCCAGTCGCTCATCGTTGCGTTCGGCGGGCTGGGCCTGCTCACGGGCGTGTTCCTACTCGCGCGTGCGCGACTGCTCTCGCTCCGGTACGCGCTCGGGTGGATGGTGGTGTCCATCCTGCTGCTCGGCGGCGCGCTCACGCTCGTGTTGATCGGCGGCATCTCGCGGTCACTGCCGATCACGCCCACCGGCCTGCTGTCGGGATTCGGCCTGGCGTTCCTCCTCGTCCTCTGCCTGCAGCTGTCGATCTCGCTGTCAGGACAGCAGGAGGCCATACGCGAGCTGAGCGAGGCCGGTGCGCTGCTCGAGGAACGGTTGCGACGCATCGAGTCTCGAGCACGCGGCGAGGACGCCGAGCGCCCGTCCGAGTTGCGGGGCCATGCAGGCGCGATCCCGAGCCGGACCGGCGAGATGATCGAGGCGGATCACACCCCGAGCGGATTGCCCTCCATCACCTCGAGGGGGTCGCGGGTCAGCTCGAGGAGCGCGCCGTCGGGATCGTGAAAGTACAGGGAGTTCTCGACCCGGTCGGGCCCGAAATACTCGATGTGCAGCGCGTCGAGCTTCGCTCGTATCGAGTCGAAGTGCTGCGGGTGCACCGCGATGGCGATGTGGTGCATCCCGCCGACCGCCTCGCGGGTTGCCGGCATCGGGTCCTCGGGAAAGTCGAAGAAGGCCAGCAGGTTTCCGTTGCCGATGTCGAAGAAGAAGTGCGTCGAGCTCGGCAGATCCCGGTTCTCGAAGAGCTCGACCAGGGGGAACCCGAGGACCTCCGTGTAGAACTTGATGGTGCGCTCGATGTCGGAGCAGATCAGGGCAAGGTGGTGCACGCCGCGAGCTGACGAGACCGGGCGATCGTCCTTCGGCTTCAGGTAGGCCCGGGTGAGTGCCTCGCGCTTGGCCCCGTAGTCGACTGCCGAATCAACCATGGTGGTGTCTCCTTGATGTCAGATTCAGTACAGGATGCGCCACACCATGGCCTCGGGGTCAGGCGGGCTCGGACGTATGGTGACGGGAATGGACACGGCGTTCACATGGTCGGCGTCCGCCTCACGCGTGGTTCTCGCGCCGGGCGCGCTGGAGCGCGTCCCCGACGAGGTCGCGCGCCTCGGCGGAGGGCGCGTCCTGCTCATCGGGAGTGGGCCCTCGGCCCGCGAGGCATTGCGACGCCTTCGTGAGGGGTTGGGCGCGGCGATTGCAGCGGAGATCCCTGTCGCGGCGCAGCACGTGCCCGAAGGGGTGGCGACCACCGCCGTGTCGGTCGCTCGCGATTCCGGCGCAGAGCTGATCGTCACCGTCGGAGGTGGATCGGCAACCGGTCTCGGGAAGGCGGTCGCGCTCGAATGCGACCTGCCCCTGATCGCCGTCCCCACCACCTACTCGGGGTCTGAGATGACGCCGATGTGGGGTAGGACCACCAATGGCGTGAAACGGACCGGCACGGACCTTCGGGTGCTGCCTCGTGCCGTCGTGTACGACCCCGAGCTGTGCGTCGGGATGCCGCCGAAGCTCGCCGCCGCCTCTGGGATGAACGCGCTGGCGCACTGCGTCGAGGCGCTCTGGTCCCGGGGCGCCAGCCCGATGACGACCGTGCTGGCGGAGGAGGGGATCCGGCGTCTGGTGGCCGGCCTGCCGGCGGTGGTCGCCGACGCCGGCGACGTCGAGGGTCACGCCGGCAACCTCATCGCCGCATGTCTCGCGGGACTCTGCATTGCGCAGGCGGGCAGCGGCATCCACCACCGGACCTGCCACGTCCTCGGAGGTGGATGGAACCTTCCGCACGCCGAGACGCACGCGGTCGTGCTGCCGCACGCGGTTGCGCTGGTCGCGCCCCGCGCCACGGAGGCGATCGGTCGTCTCCGCATGCTCCTCGGCGTCGATGACCCGGCCGCGGCGCTGTTCGATCTCGCGCGCCGGCTCGGGTTGCCGGCCTCGCTTCGGGCGCTCGGCATGCCGCCGGCAGCGATCGATGACGCCGCAAGCCGCGTCGCCGAGCTCAGTCGCGACGATCCGCTCGTTCCGGGCACGGCCGCGGTTCGAATGATGCTCGACGACGCGTTCGAGGGAATCCCGCCGCGCCGATCGGGCTGACTGCGACCAGTCGACGACCGACCCCCGCCGCCCGCTGACGATCAGCTGAAGGCGCGGAGAGCGGGCCACGCAGTGTCGAGTGACTCCCGCAGGTTCGTGCAGACGAGGATCGGTGTGCCCTGCTCCTGGTTGGCCACCGAGTCCGGGATGGTCACGCTGCCGGCACGGGTTACCGTCCCGCACAGGAAGCGGAGATCAGCGGGGTCGAAGCCCACGGTCACGAGCGTGCTCACCCGAAGGTCGTGCGGCTTCCAGAACCAGAACGTGAGGTGCGGGCTGATCGCCTGCGGGAGTCCCGTGCCGTACACGTCGATCGCGCCCGCTTCACCGTAGTTGTCCGCCAGGATCGACGCGGCGGCGCGCTCCGACGGGGGGAGCGCGTCGAACACCGACCCAACCTGCGCGGCTAGCTCCGGCCAGCCGACGGTGTCGGCGAAGTCCGTGCGCAGCGAATCCAACCCGGTGGCGTGGAGCGACGATGTCGGGACGATCGGGAGCGCGATCGGCAGCAGCACCACCATCTCGAGTGCGGCACCGGCTGCCGCGGCACCGATCGCGAGATGCCGCCGGCGAGCGGAGGCGATCCTGCCCGCCGCGACGCAGCCGGCTGCCACGACCACCGGGATCGTCGGCGCCGGGTAGTACGCCTTGCCTTCCGGGAGCAGCAATGCGATGGCGATCACGGTGAGGACGGCCATGGGGCGCAGGCGCCGGTCACGGAAGAGGAACACCATCCCGGCGACCCACACCGGCAGGATGAGCGGGCCGGTGAAGAGCAGGAAGTCCTCAACGAACATCCCGATGCCGCCGCTGTTTGCGATGTCGGCGCTGTGGTTGCGGATGTACGTCAGCGTCGGAAGGCCATTCGCCACCTGCCACCCGAAATTCGGTGCGGCAAGGCCGATCGCGACGGCAAGTCCGATCCACGGGTAGCGGGTGCGCAGCAACGGCCGCACCTCGCGTGACGCGATCATCGCGACGGCGATCGCGAGACACAGCACGAGGATGGTGAGCTTGGTCTCGAGGCCGACGCCGAGGTCCACACCGAGCAGCACGAACAATCGCCGGTCGCCGGTGCGCAGGAGCCGAAGCATCAGGTAGATGGCGATGACCCACGTCAACTGGTCGAACGTCACCGTCTGGAAGAGCCAGTTGGCGCCGAGCAGCAGGGGGCTCAGGAGCGCCAGCAGCGACGCGAGGATGGAGACTGCCCGGCTTCCGCCCATCTCGCGGGCGCACAAGCCGGTGAGGAAGACGACGGTCGCCCCCGCGAGCGCGGGGAACAGCCGCAACGTCCACGGCGAGATGCCGAAGATCATCGTGTCGAGCCGCGCGAGCATCGGTGTCACCGGTGGGTAGTCGACGTACCCGAGTGCGGGATGCTGGCCACTGATGATGTAGTAGAGCTCGTCGCGCTGAAAGCCGTAGACGCCGTTGGTGGCCAGGTGCGTGGCGAACTTGACGATCGCGACGGCGACCAGTGGCGCCGTCGGACGTGTCCACCAGCGGCGAATTGCGGCGACGGGCGTCAAGGCGGCACTGGTCGCATCGGCATCGCGTCATCGCCGGCGCTCACGCGAACGCCGCGTGAGCGCCGATCCTTCTGCGCTCTACGCGGCCCCCATCGCAACCTTTGGCAGCTCCGCGAGCGCGGTGTCGAGCCGCTCCTGGGGCAGCTCGACGTCCTCGAGCGTCCCCGCGAAGTACGCATCGTACGCGGCGAGATCGAAATGCCCGTGGCCCGAGAGGTTGAAGAGGATGACGCGCGAGTCACCCGCCTCTCGCGCGGCGGCGGCCTCCTGCGCGACCGCGCGCAGCGCGTGCGACGGCTCCGGTGCCGGCAGGATCCCCTCGCTGCGCGCGAAGCGAACAGCCTCCGCGAAGCACTCGTTCTGCTTGTACGCGCGCGCCTCGATGAAACCGTTCTTGACGAGCAGGCACAGCGACGGCGCATCCCCGTGATAGCGCAACCCGCCGGCGTGGATGGTGTCGGGGATGAAGTTGTGGCCGAGGGTGAACATCGGGACGACCGGGCCCATGCCCGCGGTGTCGCCGAAGTCGTAGGCGTAGATCCCGCGCGTGAGCGTCGGGCACGCGGAGGGCTCGGCGGCGATGAACCGTGTGTTGGTCTTACCCGCGAGCCGGTCGGCGAGGAACGGATACGCCAGGCCGGCGAAGTTCGAGCCACCCCCGACGCAACCGATCACGACGTCCGGATACGCGCCGGCCATCTCCATCTGCTTCTGGGCCTCCTGGCCCACCACCGTCTGGTGGAGCAGCACGTGGTTGACGACCGAACCGAGCGAGTAGTGGCTGTCGTCGCGCGTGGCCGCGTCCTCCACCGCCTCTGAGATGGCGATGCCGAGGCTCCCCGGCGACCCGGGCTCCCTGGCGAGCACACTGCGACCGAACTCGGTGCGATCGGTCGGGGAGGGGAGGACCTTCGCTCCCCAGGTCTCCATGAGCGCGCGACGGTATGGCTTCTGCTGGAACGAGACCTTGACCATGTACACCATGACCTCGAGGCCGAAGAGCCCACCCGCGAAGGCGAGTGCCGATCCCCACTGGCCGGCGCCGGTCTCGGTGGTGAGGCGCTTGATCCCCTCCTCGGCGTTGTAGTACGCCTGCGCCACGGCGGTGTTCGGCTTGTGCGAGCCGGCCGGAGACGTCCCCTCGTACTTGAAGAAGATGCGTGCGGGCGTGTCGAGCGCCTTCTCGAGACGCTTCGCGCGATACAGCGGCGTCGGCCGCCACATCTGGTAGATCTCGCGGACGCGATCGGGGATCTCGATCCAGCGCTCGGTGGAGACCTCCTGCCCGATGATCGCCATCGGGAAGATCGGCGTGAGGTCCGGAGGCGTCAGCGGTTCGAGCGTCCGAGGGCTCAGAAACGCCCCGAGCGGCTCCGGGACGTCCGCGAGGATGTTGTACCAGTGCGTCGGCAGCTGGTCTTCCGCCAGTAGGAACTTCGTCGTCATGCTCTCCACCTCAGCCGGGCCGCACCGATGCGTGGAGCGGAGGATAGCGCCCGCTGCAGGGTCGAGTCAGCCGTGGCAGGCGCGTCGGTTGCGTCCAGCGAATGTGCGTGTTACCATCATCAGGAGGTAACCGTCAGAAAAAGGTGGCTGTCATGACCCCACGAGGATCGATGCGGTGGTGGGCGCTCGGCGCGGTGAGCCTCAGCGTCCTCGCGGTCGGGCTCGACGGCACCGTGCTCACCGTTGCGCTTCCAACGCTGGCGAAGACGCTGCACGCCTCGGAATCGGACCTCCAGTGGTTCACATCCGGGTACTTCCTGGTGCTCGCGGCGGCGATGCTGCCGGCCGGCTTGCTCGGCGATCGCTACGGCCACAAGCGGGTCCTCGCCATCGGTCTCGCGCTGTTCGCGGCGGGGTCGGTCGCGTGCGCGTACTCGACGACCTCCGGACAGTTCCTCGCGGCGCGGGTGGTGCTCGGGCTCGCGGGGGCTGCCGTGATCGTCATGGCGATCTCTGCGCTCACCGTGCTGTTCACACCGGCGGAGCGCCCGAAGGCGGTGGGCATCTGGGCCGCCGCGACCTTCCTGTCGCTGCCCATCGGTCCGATCCTCGGTGGATGGGTGCTCAGCAACTTCTGGTGGGGGTGGGTCTTCCTCGTCAACGCCCCGGTCGCGGCGCTCGGCCTCATCGCGGTGATCACCCTGGTCCCCGAGTCGCGGCCAACCGATCGCCCCAGCGTCGACGTCCTCGGGATCGGCGTATCGGCCGCGGGGCTCGTGGCGCTGACCTACGGTTTGATCGAGGCGGGGCAGCACGGCTGGACCGACACCGGCGCGCTGCTGGCGATGACCGGAGGTGTGGTGCTGCTCGTGGGTTTCGCGGCCTGGGAGCGTCACCTCGGCCGCAGGCCGGGCGGCCAGCCCCTGCTGGACATCACGCTCTTCCGGTCGGCGTCGTTCACCTGGGGCGTGATCCTGGCGGCCGTGGCGATCCTGTCGATGATCGGGGTGCTGTTCACCATGCCCCAGTACTTCCAGGGCGTGCTCGGCGCCGACGCGATGGGTTCGGGCCTGCGGCTCCTCCCGCTGATCGGTGGCCTCATCCTGGGGGCGGTCCCCGCCGACCGGGTCGTGCGTGCGGTGGGCGCCAAGATCGTCGCCGCCGCGGGATTTGCGCTGCTCGCTGCCGGTTTGTTCGTCGGATCGACGACGGGGGTCGCCTCGACCACCGCGTTCGTCGCGGCGTGGATGGGGGTCGTCGGCCTGGGGATGGGCCTCGCGATGGCGACCACCGCCTCTGCCGCGCTCGTCGAGCTGTCCGAGGAGCGCAGCGGGGTCGGGTCGGCGGTGCTACAGGCTGCCAACAAGGTCGGCGGTCCGCTCGGGACCGCGGTACTTGGCAGCGCGCTCAGCTCCGTCTACCTCGCGCGCCTCGTCCTCACCGGACTGCCGCCTGCAGCTGCGAACGCGGTCAAGCAGAGCGTCTTCGCGGGCGTCGCCGTGGCGCATCAAATCGGCTCGGCCACGCTCCTCGCCTCCGTGCGGGCTGCATTCACCGATGGGATGGACACCGCGCTGATCGTCTCCGCGGGCATCGCGGCCGCCGGGCTTGTGCTGACCGTGCTCTTCCTCCCGCGCACGAA
Organism: Candidatus Dormiibacterota bacterium; assembly: GCA_963848445.1. GTDB lineage: Bacteria > Chloroflexota > Dormibacteria > Aeolococcales > Aeolococcaceae > Palsa-851. Next base: position 107,082 of record CAWKDT010000009.1, on the reverse strand, counting down.
TGCGACGCAGGCCGCCATGCCGCAGAAGATGATCGAGGAGGGCGACCTTGTCACAAGCCGCTGACCGGCCGGCCATCGGCCTGCGGGAGCGGAAGAAGGAGCGAACCCGCGAGGCGATCCGGGCGCACGCGCTGCATCTGTTCGCGACCCAGGGCTATGACGAAACCAGGGTCCAGCAGATCATCGACGAGGTCGAGATCTCCGAGAGCACCTTCTTTCGCTACTTCCCGACGAAGGCCGATGTCGTGCTCTCGGATGATTTCGACCCGCTGATCGTCGACTCCTTTCAGCGACAGCCCCGCGAGCTCAACTCGATCCAGGCGCTGCGCAACGCGTTCCGCGACGCCTTCGGGCGCCTGTCCCCGGACGAGGTCGACGACCAGCGGTCGCGGATGCAGATCGTCCTGGCGGTGCCTGAGCTGCGTGCGGCCATGCTCGACCAGTTCGCCTCGGCGATGAAACTGCTCGAGACGGTGCTCGCCGAGCGCACCGGTCGCAGGGCGGATGATCTGGCGGTTCGCGCCCTCGCCGGAGCGGTCGTCGGCGTGGCGATGGCCGTCATGCTCGCGGTGTTCGAGGACCCCACGGCCGACCTGGCAGCGCTGCTCGACCAGGCGATGGCCCAGCTGGAGACCGGTCCCCAGATCTGAGGCGCGATGCGCCGGGCGGGGCCCGGCGACGAGCGATTCCGCCGCCCACCTATCCTTGCCACGTGCGTCTGGCCACCTGGAATGTCAACTCCGTCGTCGCGCGTCTGCCGCGCCTCGTGGACTGGCTGGGGGCGACGAAACCGGATGTGCTCTGCCTGCAGGAGACCAAGATCGCCGATGCCGCATTCCCTCGCGCCGAGATCGATGCGATGGGGTACGAGCTCGCGCTGCACGGCGATGGGCGCTGGAACGGCGTCGCGATCCTCTCCCGGGTCGGGTTGGAGGACGTCACCCGAGGGTTCGACCTGGAGCCGGGCTTCCTCGCCGTCGAGGCGCGGGCGATCAGCGCGACGTGCGGGGGCATGCGGGTGTGGTCCATCTACGTCCCCAACGGGCGGACGCTCGACAGCGAGCACTACACGTACAAGCTGGGATGGCTCCGGGCACTTCTCGACGCGTTGCGGGCCGCCCGTGGCGCGGGCAAACCCCTGGTGGTGTGCGGTGACTTCAACATCGCTCCGGGCGACGACGACGTCTGGGATCCTGCGGCCTTCATCGGTTCGACCCACGTCAGCGCCGCCGAGCGTGAGGCCCTTGCGGCGCTGGTCGGCCTCGGTCTCGACGACGTCCGCCCCCGGGCGATGAAGGGGCGGCCGTTCACCTACTGGGATTACCGCGCCGGCATGTTCCACCAGGGCAACGGCATGCGCATCGACCTCGTGCTCCTCGATCACGCGGTGGCCGCGACGATCAGCGACGCCTACATCGACCGCGACGCGCGCAAGGGTCCCGGTCCCTCGGACCATGCGCCGGTGGTGGTCGACTTCGAGCTCGCGCCGAAGTAGGCACGGGCGGGCGGCCGGCCGTCGCTTCCGGATCTATCCTGAGCCCATGGGGTCCAGCGTCCGGGGTCCGGGGTGAGGCCGGAACTCATCCTCGCCGGTACGATCGCGGTGGCGGCGGCGGCCGGCATCGCCGTCTCGCTGACGCAGCGTCCCCCCTCCGACGAGCATGCACAGCAGACCGGATCACCCCGGCGGGTGCTGTCGACGCCGATCCCCCGCCAGCCCAACGTGCAATTCGGGTTCAGTGCGGTGGACGATGCGGCGACGAACCAGGTCGTGCTCTTCGGCGGGGTCGACAACTACAACTCGACGTGGCTGTGGAACGGGAGCAAATGGTCGCTGGCGCGTCTGCCGGTGAGCCCGCCGGGCCGCTTCGGCGCCGCGGCGGCGTATGACCCGGCGACGAAGCAGATCCTCCTCTTCGGAGGCCGGCTCGAACCCGGGCAGCTCGTGAACGACACCTGGGCCTGGACCGGCAAGGGCTGGAAGGAGCTGAACCGGGGTGGGAGCGGCCCGCCGGCGGGCGAGGGCTCGAACATGGCGTGGGACCCGGCGCTCGCTCAGATGATGCTGGTCACCGCATCGCCGGGCGGCTCGGTGGGTGCGCAAACCTGGCTCTGGAGCGGATCGGGCTGGGTGCGTGAACCCGGCGGGGATCTGGGCATGGCATATCCCGACATGGTCATCGCGTTCGACCCGGTCTCGCAGTCGATGCTGGCGGAGGGGTGCTGCGCCGAGGCCGGCAATACGGCGATCAGCAAGAAACCGACCACCTGGCGCTGGCAGGGGTCGCAGTGGGTGGCGATCAGGACATCGGTGAATCCGATCGATGGTTCGCTGCTCGCCCTCGACCCGCCGACCGGCCGGCTGATCCTCTGCGCCTGCGATCTCAGCGGAGGGCTGTTTCCCGAGCTGTGGTCGTGGAGCGGTCAGGACTGGGAATCGCTGGCGATACAGCCGGTACCCGTCCAGCCGGAGTCCGAGGTCGCCGACGTCGGTCATTCGCTGTTCCTGCTGCTCGGTCCTGCCACGGTCGGGACCACGGCACAGCCGGTCGAGACGTGGACGCTGAGCGGGCCGGTATGGCGGCAGCTCGATCCGCAACCGGTCTCGGGATAGCGTTCCGGGGAACCCGGCTGCGACGATCGCGCCGGATCAGAGCAGCGTTGCCTCCAGCGTCACCGGGATGGCGAGCGCCCGCGAGACCGGGCAGCTCGCCTTCGCGTCCTCGGCAGCCGCGGCAAACGCCGCCGCGTCGATGCCGGGGACCGTGCCGCGCACGCTGAGGTGCACGCCGGTGAGCCCGGCGGGGGCGTCGAAACCGACCCTGGCGCTGGTCTCGAGGCGCTCGGGCGGGTGCCCCGCGCCGGCGAGACCGTGGGCGAGGGCCATCGAGAAACAGGATGCGTGGGCGGCGGCAATCAGCTCCTCGGGGCTGGTGCCGGTATCGCGCGTTTCAGCCCGCTGGCGCCAGGTCAACGGCACCTCGGGGAACACACCGCTCGCGGGCCGCACCCGACCCTTTCCATGGATGAGATCGCCTTCCCACGTTGCATCGGCGCTGCTCTCGACGGCCATGCGGGGCTCCTCAGGTCGTGATGGCTGGGACGCTCGTGAGCGTATCGCAACCGTCCCGCCGCACCCTCAGATGTTGACCCGCTCCATGTAGACGTCGGAGCCGCGTGCCCCGGCGACCAGTTCCGGCGACGCGACGGCCTCGATCGCTCGCACCTCGTCGCCGTCCAGGCGCACCTCAGCGGCCGCGGCATTCGCCTCGAGATTGGCGCTGCGGCGAGTCCCCGGAATCGGGACGATGTCCGTGCCCTGGTGGAGCAGCCAGGCAAGCGCCAGCTGGGCCGTGGTGATGTGCCGGCGTTCGGCGATCTCCTCGAGGCGGGCGACGAGACCGGCGTTGTGCTCGAAGTTCTCCTGCTGCCATCGCGGCACGCCGCGTCGCCAGTCGTCCTCGGCGACGTCGTCCAATCGCCGGAACCTGCCGGTGAGCATGCCGCGGCCGAGCGGGCTGTAGGCGACGAACCCGATGCCGAGCTCGCGCGTGGTCGGCAGGATCTCGCGCTCGGGGTCCCGGCTGAAGAGCGAGTACTCGGTCTGCAGTGCCGCGATCGGATGGGTCGCGTGAGCGCGGCGGATCGTCGCCGGTGCGGCCTCGGAGATGCCGAGGTGTCGCACCAGCCCGGCGGTGACGAGCTCGGCCATCGCGCCGACCGTCTCCTCGATCGGCGTCGTCGGATCGACCCGGTGCAGGTAGTAGAGGTCGACATAGTCGGTGCCGAGGCGGACAAGGCTCGCCTCGAGCGCGGGGCGGACCTTCTCGCGTCTCCCCAGCCCCCGCGCGCCGCCACCGCCGAATTTCGTGGCGAGGACCACATCGTGCCGGCGTCCCTTGATCGCCCGGCCGACCACCTCCTCGCTGCGCCCGGCGCCATAGATGTTGGCGGTGTCGATGAAGTTCACCCCGAGCTCGAGGGCGCGCGCGAGCGTCGCCTCGGACTCGGTGTCCTCGACGCCGCCGTACACACCGGCGAAGCTCATCGCTCCGAAGCCGATTGCCGATACCGTCGGCCCTCCGCTGCTGAGCTGGCGCTGCTCCATGACGTGCGTCCTCCTGGGTTCCGCTCCCGCGATCAGGCTACGCTAGCGTTCCGGGGTTTCGGAGTCACGGCAACACGCGCGAGGTGACGGTGGTGGGTGGATTCGATGCAGGACGATTCGTCATCAACGATCAGCACCCTGCGCGGTGGTGGCAGCAGCCCCTTGCGGGCCGGTTGTTCGGACACGTGCTCGACTCGCGCGTCCTGTCCGGCAATCCACTCGGCGACCCGACCGAGCGGCCGCTGTGGGTGTACGTGCCGCCGGGCTACGACGAGTCCGACGCGCGATATCCCTCGATCTACGTGATCCAGGGATACACCGGTCAGGGGGTGATGTGGTTGAACCGCTCACCGTTTCGCGACTCGTATCCGGTCACGGCCGATCGTGTGTTCGCGACCGGCGAGGCACCGCCCGCCATCGTCGTGTACGTCGACGCCTGGACCGCGTACGGTGGGTCCCAGTACGTCGATTCGCCCGGTACGGGCCGCTACCACACGTATCTGTGCGATGAGGTCGTGCCGTGGGTCGACGCGCACTACCGAACGCTGCCCGGCGCCGCACATCGCGGGATCCAGGGGAAATCGAGCGGTGGGTTCGGGGCGATGATCACGCCGATGCTGCGTCCCGACCTGTTCGGCGGCATGGCGACGCACGCGGGCGACGGGCTGTACGAGTGTTGCTACGTCCCCGATTTCGCGAAGGCGGTACGCCTCCTGCGCGAGTATGACGGCGACATCTTCGCGTGGTGGAAGGATTTCCGTTCGCGCGTGGCCTTCACCAAGGAATGCGACAACGTCCTGGTCATGATCCTCGGCGTCGCGGCGTGCTTCTCCGCGCGTGACGACGGCACACCGGAGCTGCCCTTCGACACGCACTCGGGCCGGCTGCGCGAGGAGATCTGGGCGCGCTGGCTCGCGTGGGACCCGGTGCGCATGGTGGCCCGTCACGCCGAGGCGCTGCGGTCGTTGCGGGCGGTATGGATCGACGCCGGCACACGCGACGACTGGTATCTCGATCTCGCTGCTACCGCGTTCCGCGATGAGCTCACGCGGATCGACGTGACCGATGTGCACTTCGAGCTGTTCGATGCGACGCACATGGGCATCGACTACCGATATCCCCTGTCCCTGGCCTACCTCGCCGAACGGCTGCGCTGATCGGCTCGGTTCGAACACCACGGCCGACCGGGGGACAACGGTCAGGGGTAGCCCGACGGCCAGCGCTCCCAGCTGCGCATCGTCGAGGCGATGGCCTCCTCCTCGTACGCGAGGTGCTCGAGAAGGTGATCGGCCAGGGTGTTGAGCCCCTCGACGAGCCGTGTGCGGGCAGGGCCGTCGCCACTGTCGTCGAGCTCTGCCGCCGCTGCTTCGACCGCCTCCAGCAAGCCCGAGATCGCGCGGTGATCCGCCTCGAGACGGTCGACCACGCCGCCAAGATCGGGATTGGAACGGCGAAGCGCCGGGAACATGCCGGCGTCCTCGTGGTGATGGTGGGCATGGACGACCTGGCAGTGGTAGAGACAGTTGACCTGCAGCGACCAGATCGGGCTCCTCGTCTGCAGCGCGACGATCTGCTCCGCGATCCGGCCTGACGGGACCCCGGCACCGACCTCGACGGCGAGCGTCCTGCACACCTCGAGGTCGTTTCGAAGCATCTGATGGATGAGCTTCAGGTGCCGGTGCATCGCGACGCCGAACGGCGCTTCGCCGTTGCTTCTCGCGGTCATCTCAGAGCGCGCCGAGGAGTCGCAGCGCGTGCTCGACGCCAGGAAGGTCGTCCGCGAGGTGGTCCGGCTCCTGCTGCGCGAGGATGTCGCGGTCGCGCGTTCCCGAGGCGACCGCGATGGAGCGATACCCGAGCGAGGTCGCGGCCATCACATCCGCTTCCGTGTCACCGATGACCACGCCGGGCCCGTCGGCATGCACCGCGGCGCGGATCAGTCCGACCTTGACCTGGAATGCCGGCTCACCGTCAGCCGGCGCATGCTCGATCGCGTCGAAATACGGGGTGATGCCGAGGACGTCGAGCTGTGCTCGCAAAGCCATCGGTGCAGCGCGGAGGGCGACCAGCACGCAGCGATGGCTGGCCGAGGCCTTTGTGAGCAACGGGACCGTCTCAGGAAAGAGCACATCGAATCCGAGGCTGGTGGGCAGCTCGAGCTGGGCCTCGAAGTCGCTCTCGAATGCCGGCGACTGATTCGCAGGAACGCCGCTGCGAGCGAGGATGTCCGGCCAGCCCAGGCGCTGACGCCGGAGATGCCAGTACTCGGGTTGTTCGAGCGGCCGGCCGCCGAGCGCGCCGCAGACGCTGCTGTAGACGTGGTGATGGCGAGCCGACACGTCGAGCAGAGTCCCGTCGAGGTCGAAGACGAGCACTGGGGGGCGCTGACCGGACACGCTGCTTCTCAAACGTTTGCGGACCGGCGTATGCCCGTGTGTGGCGAGCCGGGTGTGCGACGACTACTCGTCAGCGTCCTTCCAGCCGAAATGCTTCCATCGGAAGACACCACGCAGACCGAGTTGCGACACATGGAGCTGCTGGAATTCCTCGTACTGTCCCGCCTGCTCCGGGCCGACCGAGAGGTGCACCGCATCAGTCGTGATCCGTGCGATGTCCGTGGCCGGAGCGAGGTAGTGCTTGCGAAGCCGCGCGTGCTCGAAGACGACACCATGGAAGATGTCCTCCTCGGCGAGGGCAGCCACCTCGACGACGCGGCCGATATCGGTGCCGTCGCTGGCGACGACGGCCTCACCCGTTTTGAGGCCTGTCCATGCGATCTGCTCTTCTGCCATCGCAGCCATGATAGACGGCTCCCGGCGCCGCCCCGCGGCCGGAGGCCGCGTACCGGGTGCCTACGCCGACCGCGGTGCTTCAGGCCGGCGGCGGCGGCGCTGCCGCGATGGCGCATGGGCGACCAGGTCCGCGGTCTCCGGCACCGCGAGCGATGCGAGCTCCTCCTTCAACCAGGCCATCATCCTGCCGACATCCGGGATGAGGTCGCGATCCGCGACGATGCCGAAGTCGAGGCTGCCGTCGTAGCTCATGACGGTGATGTTCAGGCCGAGGCCGTCGGTGATCACCGACACGGGGTAGATCGCCTCCATGCGAGCACCCGCGCAGTACAGGGGGAACTGCGGCCCGGGGACGTTGGAGATGACCAGGTTCCAGGTCGGACGCATGCGGGAGTTGCTCGCGAACGCGAAGGTGATCCGGGCCGCGCGCGAGAACACGGCGGGCGGGATGAAGTGGTTTGCGTCCTGCAGCAGCGTTGCCGGCAACGCCTGATGCCGCTCCTTCATCTCGGCGAGCGCCTCGTGAGTAGCGCGCAGCCGGTCGACGGGGTCCTCGATCTCCGTGTGGAGCGGGACCCCCATGAGCAGGATGGCATTGCCGAAGGTGCCCTGCTGTTCGGGACTGCGCACCGACACCGGGATCTGCGTGATCAATGGAGCGTCGCCGAGCTCGTGGTGCTTGATCAGCCAGCGGCGGACGGTTCCGGCGCAGATCGAAACGACCACGTCGTTGACGGTGACGCCGTAGGCGTTCTTGACATCTTTGACTGCATCAAGGGGGATCCTGCCGAAGACGATCCGGCGGTGCGCGGACACCCGACCGTTGAAGGATGTGCGCGGAGGCGCGGGCAGGCGGCGCCCGTCGACCGTGGGGAACCGGCGCAGCATCGACTCCAGCCGGCGCCCGGCGGCGCCGACGTAGCGTGCTCCGGGCAGCATGTTGAAGATGCCGACCTCCTCGAAGTGGGGCAGGGTCGACGGCAGCGAGCGGAGCAGGCGGAGCGGGTACTGGGGAAGACCGAACAGGCCGCGGATCAGCATCTCGGCCTGGGTGGGCATGCGCGCCTCGCCGGCGTCGAAGTCCGGGTCCGGCGCCGGCCGGCCCTCCTGGCTCAGATCGAGCAGCGATCCCAGGATCTCGGCACCCGACATCCCATCGATGACCGCGTGATGGATCTTGGTCATCAGAGCAACCCTGCCGTGCTCGAGCCCGTGGATCAGGTAGAGCTCCCACAGGGGCCGGCTGCGGTCGAGCGGCCGGGCGAAGATGCGGGCGACCTGCTCCTGGAGCTGGGCGGTGCTGCCCGGAGCCACCAGGGCCAGCTCCCGCACGTGGAAGTCGATGTCGAAGTCGGGATCATCGACCCAATAGGCGTAGTCGAGGCCGAACGGGACCTCGGCGAGGCGCCAGCGGAAGACCGGGATGAGCGGCAGACGCTCGAGGATGAGGCGCTGGAGATCGGTGAGCGTGATGGTGCCGCCGGGCGCCGTCGAGGGGTCGAGGATGAGGACGCCTGCGGTGTGGCCGAAGATGCGCGGCGTCTCGAGGGCGAGGAATTGCGCGTCGAGGCTGGTCAGCTGGCGCATGTCGGTCGGCACAGACTGGCAGAACGCGCTCGCAGCGGTCAACTCTGCTCGAGCGCGGGTTCTTGTGGGATCGTTCAGGGGTGCGTGCGGAGATCGCCACGATCGCAACCCCCGAGCTGGGCGATCGGAGCTACGTCATCGTCGCCGGAGCGGAGGCGGTGGCCGTGGATCCGCAGCGGGACATCGATCGCGTGCTGTCGGTCATCGAGGAGCATGGCAGCACGCTGAGCCACGTGCTCGAGACCCACATCCACAACGACTACGTCTCGGGTGGCCCCGACCTCTGCAGGGTCACCGGGGCCACCCACGTCATCCCGGCCGGCGAGGCCGTCGGGTACGCGAGGCGGGCGATCGGTGACGGTGAATCCATCGCCGTCGGTGGGGCGACCCTGCGAGCACGCCATACGCCGGGGCACACCCCGACGCACATGTCGTACCTCCTCGAGGAGGACGGCCTCCCGGTCGCCGCGTTCACGGGCGGCTCGATGCTGCTCGGCTCCGTGGGGCGGACGGATCTGGCAGGACCGTGGGTGACCGACCGGCTGAGCCACCTGCAGCACCGCTCGGCCCGCCGCCTGTCCGCCGAGCTTCCGGATGCGGCGACCATCCTGCCGACCCATGGTTTCGGCAGCCTCTGTTCGGCGGGCTTTCCGGCGGGCGGCGCGGACACCGCCGACGCCCTTCATCAGCGCGCCGAGAACCCCGCGCTGCTGATGGGGGAGGACCCGTTCGTCACGCGACTGGTGGCGGGTCTGGACGCGTTCCCGCGCTACTACGCGTACATCGCGCCGCGGAACCGCGCCGGCACCGGTGCGGTCGACCTCACACTCCCGTCACGGAGCGATGCGCGTGCCCTTGTGGATCGGGCCCAGGCCGGGGAGTGGGTGATCGACCTTCGCGACCGCCGTGCGTTCGCGGCTCGCCACCTCTCGGGAACGCTGGGGTTCGAGCTCTCCGACCCGCTGACCACCCACCTCGGGTGGCTGCTGCCGTGGGGCAGCCCGCTCAGCCTCATCGGGCAGAGCGACGCGGACCTCGCCGCCGCCCGCCGCGCGCTCGTTCGCATCGGCATCGACACGATCGCCGCCTGCGGGCTGAGTGAGCCCGCCGACGGGTCGGGTGATCCCTGGGCCGATCTGCCCACGAGTTCGTATCCCATCACGGGGTTCAGCGACCTCAGGAAGTCGATTGGCGGCTCCGGTGAGGTCGTGGTGGACGTGCGCCTGGCGGGTGAATGGCGTGACGGGCACCTCGCCGGGGCACGGCACATCCCGCTGCACGAGCTTCCAGATCGCCTCGACGACATCCCTCCGGGTCGCGTGTGGGTGCACTGTGCCGCCGGATACCGGGCGACGGTTGCGGGATCGCTGCTCGATCGCGCGGGACGCGAGGTCGTGGTGGTGAGCGACGAGTTCAGCAACGCGGTGGCTGCCGGGCTCGAGATCGTCTCCGCCCGCGACTGAGGCGAGTTATCTAGCGCGACGCCCCGGTTGGCACGCGCGACCGGCGCTCGGGGCGGTCGCCCGCGCGCTCGGGATCCTCGGTCTCGTCGCTCACCGAATCGAGCGCGCTCACCCACTGCGGCGGCGGCGATCCGGTGGGAGGCGTCGGTGCCTTCGAGCCGCCGGTGTCATTCCGGCCCGGTGAATCCTCGACGGACGCCTGCTGGTTGTGGTCGTTGTCGAAGGAGATCAGGTAGATCGACGCGATCGCGGTCATCGTGACCAGCGCGAAGACCGCCAGGACCAACCGCTCCGGCCACCCCATCGCATCCGGCAGACCCGGCATGAAGGGCGCCAGCGCGGCGGCGATCACACCCACGGCAAGCGGCACCAGCCACACCCACACGGTTCGACCCTCGCGGTCGATCCCGAGGCGCTGCTCGAAGCGCCGGAGGTCGCTCTCGATACGGGTTTTCATTGCGGTCATCGGCTCGTGCTCCTGTACTGAGCCTATCGTGCGCCGGCGCACTCCAAACGTCCAGTGCGCGCCGTGATCAGGGATCTCACGATGGGTGTGGTATAGCTCGTGGGGTGACCGAGCCACAGCCGCCCTTCGTCCATCCGCTCGCGCTGGTGGAGGAGGACGTCGAGATCGGCACGGGGACGAAGGTCTGGGCGCACGCTCACCTCCGCCGGGGGGCTCGGATCGGCTCCGATTGCGTCATCGGGTCGGGCGCGACGATTGATCTCGGGGTGTTCATCGGGGACCGCTGCAAGGTGCAGAACGGCGCGCTGCTGTACAGCGGCCTCCGCGTCGGTGACGGCGTCTTCATCGGCCCGGCGGCGGTCCTCACCAACGACCGGCTTCCCCGCGCGGTGACTCCCGACGGAGCGCTTCGCACCGAAGCGCAATGGGAGCACGGGGCAACCGTGGTGGAGGACGGCGCATCCGTCGGCGCCAACGCGACGGTGGTGACCGGGATTCGTATCGGCGCCTGGGCGATGATCGGCGCGGGCGCCGTCGTCACCCGTGATGTGGAGGCGCACGCGCTCGTCCTCGGCGTTCCTGCCCGCCGCGAGGGCTGGGTATGCGCCTGCGGCGCGCGCGTCGACCGCGCGGGGATGATGCGGTGCCCGGCATGCGCAGGACCAGCCGCCGGCGATCCCCGTGGCCGCTGAGCTGGCGCTCGGCCCGATTGCCTTGAAGCGGCTGTCGCCGCGCTTCTGGCTGGCGCGCCAGACCGAGCTGGCGCTGGTCTGGACTCCGACGTTCCTCGCGGCGCTCCTGGTCGCGCTGCTGATCCACGTCCCCGCCGTGGTCGCGCTCCCGGTCGTCGTCGCGCTGATCGCCGGCTCCGCCTGGCTGGTGGAGCGGGGCCGGTATCGCTCCTGGGGGTACGCGGAGCGCGAGGAGGACCTGATCGTCACCCGCGGGCTCCTCTTCCGGAGGGTCTCGGTGGTGCCGTACGGCCGCATGCAGTTCATCGACGTCACCGCGGGACCGATCGATCGAGCCTTCGGCCTGGCCACGGTCCAGCTCCACACCGCCGCCGCGGCGACCGACGCCCGCATCCCCGGGCTCGTCCGCGCCGATGCCGACGCGCTTCGCGATCGGCTCGCACTGGTGGGGGAGGCGAAGGCGACCGGCCTGTGACCGCGCAACCTCCTCCTCCGAACGGGGCCGCACCACCGCTGACGCCACCCGGGGTGCCCGAGGTCGGCGAGACGTGGCGGCGCCTGCACCCGCTCTCCCCGGTCGTCCGCTTCGGCGGTGTGCTGATCGGCGTTCTCGTCATCGCCGTGCCGTCGATCGCCGACTCGCAGGGCCAGCATCGTGACAGCGGCTTCAGCGTGTCGCTCATCGTCTACCTCTCCCTGCTCGTCCTCGGCGGCGTCGGCGGGGTCATCTCCTGGGTGGTCACGCGGTGGCGGATCGCGGACGGCAACCTGCAGATCGAGACGGGGTTCATCAGACGTCAGTCGCTGCGGATCCCCCTGGCGCGCATCCAGGCGGTCGACGTCATCGCGCCCCTGGCGGGGAGGTTCCTCGGTCTTGCCGAGGTGCGCGTGGTCTCCGCCGGACGAGGCGGCGAGCACGGCCGCCTGGCATACCTCACCGCGGCCCAGGCGCCGGTGGTGCGGGCGCGGCTGCTGGCCCTGGCCCATGGGCTCGACGCGGGCACCCCCGAACCGCCGGCGATGCCGCTGCTCCACATCCAGAACGGGCTGCTGCTGCCGGCGCTGCTCATGCGCGCGCAGGTGCTCGGCCCCGTGCTCATCGCGATCGCCGGTCTCGGCGCCATCGCCGCCGCTCCCGTCATCGGCGCCGGCGCGCTCGGGACCGCCTTGACCGCACTTGCGCTCAGCGCGCTCGGGGCCGCTCGTGCCTTCAACGAGGATTTCGATTTCTCCATCAGCGAGGCGGGCGACGGTGTCCGGCTCGATCGGGGTCTGCTCCAGCGCCGCCACGAGACGATCCCGTACGGCCGGATCCAGGCGGTCCGGGTCGTGGAGCCGCTCTTCTGGCGGATGCTCGGCTGGGCGCGCCTCGAGGTCGACGTCGCCCGCCAGACCGTCTCGCGGCAGGCCGACCGCGACGCGCAGCAGGTCGCGCGCACGCTCATCCCGGTGGCGACCCGCGAGCAGGCACTCTGGTTGCTGGCTCGCGTGCTGCCCGACGCCCATCCCAACCCACCGCCGGACGCCGGCCCGCCGGCGCGGGCGCGGTTCAAGGCGCCGTTCTCGTTTCACCTGCTCGCCGCCTGGTTCGGCGAGCGCTACGTGTACGCGAGGACGGGGAGGGTGGAGCGGTCGACGATCGTCGTCCCCCTCGTCAAGGTGCAAAGCGTCCGGCTCAAGTCAGGGCCGCTCCAGCGTGCCTTCCGGGTGGCGACGGTCGACGTGGACACGGCGGGGAGGCGCTGGCAGGCGTCGGCCCGCTGTCGCGACGAGGCGGAGGCGGCGCAGATGCTCCGGCACATCAGCGAGCGGGCCCGGCTGTCGCGCCGCACGCCGCCGCCGCGCCCGGCACCGGTCCCGGTCGCTGGCTGACCCTCGCCGCGTGGCAATATCGGGGCAGCCATGGCGGTGACAGCTCCCTGCGACAACTGCGGACGGCCAACCCCGATCTTCCGCCTCGCTGCGGTGATCCTCGACGGCAGGATGGCGCGCGTCTGCCCGCTCTGCGCGTCGACGGAGCAGGAACGCATCGAGGCCCCGTACGCGCCCCGCGCCGATCAGGGCGCGATCCAGCCGAGCACGCAGCGGGAGGTCTGGTAGCGCCGTGACGTTCGTCGCACGCCTGGACGCGTGCGTCGAAGCGTCCGGGTCGCTCCTCTGCGCCGGGCTCGATCCGGACGGGTTCCCGAGCGCCGCCGACGCCGAGCGCCACTGCCTCGACGTCATCGAGGCGACGGTGGAGCACGTCTGCGCCTTCAAGCCGAACCTCGCCTTCTTCGAGCAGTACGGATCGGGCGGGTACGCGATCCTCGAACGGCTTCGCGCGCACGTTCCCTCCGACCGCATCCTGATCCTCGACGCCAAGCGCGGCGACATCGGCAACACGGCGGCCGCATACGCGCGAGCGCTGTTCGACGTGCTCGGGGCGGACATCGTGACCCTCAACCCGCTGCTCGGCGGCGACTCGATCCGACCCTTCCTCGCTCACGAGGGTCGGGGAGTGTTCCTCGTGGCCCGGAGCAGCAATCCCGGCGCCGCCGATCTCCTCGACGCGCGGCTCGAGGATGGGCTCCCGGTGAGCATGCACATCGTGGAGATGGGGGCGCGCCTCGATCCGGGCGGCTCGGTCGGGTTCGTGGTGGGCGCCACCGCCCCGGCCGCGGTCGCCACGATCCGCCGAGCCGCGCCGGCCGCCCCGCTGCTTTTGCCTGGCGTCGGAGCGCAGGGAGGCTCGCTCGAGGACGCGGTGGCGGCCGGGCTCGATCACCGGGGAGCGGGGATCGTCGTCGCGGTGAGCCGCGGGATCGCGAGCGCACCGGAGGGTCCGGGGGCGGCCGCGCGGGCGCTGCGCGAGCGTATCGAGGTGGTCCGCTCGGCGGTTGCATCGGCGTGACCGTGCCGCTGGCGCTCATCCGCAACGACGACCAGGCCGATCACGCGAGTCAGGGGCATCCGGAGCGTCCGGAACGTGTCGACGCCATCGTCGCGGGGATCGCCGCCGACCCCGAGCTGGCCACGCTGCCGTGGCTCGATGCCCCGGCCGGGCGCCGCGCACTGCCGCTGCTGGTCCACTCGGAGGACGAGATCCGCCGCGTCGAGGGCCTGGCGGTGAAGGGTGGGGGGTGGCTCGACGCCGACACGTACTGCACCGAGTACTCGTATGGGGTCGCGCTCAACGCCGCCGCCTGCTCGTCGCGCGCCGCCGAGGCGGTGATGAACGGCGAGGCGCGTGCCGCCTTCGCCGTGGTGCGCCCGCCCGGCCACCACGCGACCGCGAATCTGCCGATGGGGTTCTGCCTGTTCAACAACGCGGCGATGGCCGTGCGCGTGGCGCAGGGAGCGGGCGCCGCGCGGGTCGCGATCGTGGACATCGACGTGCATCATGGGAACGGCACGCAGGACATCTTCTATGCCGACCCGACCGTGCTCTACACATCGCTGCATCAGTTCCCGTGGTATCCCGGCACGGGGCGCCCGGATGAGCGTGGCGACGCGGGCGCGGCGGGTACGACCGTCAACGTCCCCATCCCACCGGGCACGGAGGGGACCCGCTGGCTCAGCCTCTTCGACGAGATCGTGGTCCCGGCGGTCGCGACGTTCGAGCCTGATCTCATCGTGGTGAGCGCGGGATTCGACGCGCATCGCGATGATCCGCTCGCCGAGCTGCGCCTGGCCGACGAGACCTACTCGGCGATCGCGACGCGGGTCCGGGCGCTTGCCGAGACGCACTGCGAGGGGCGCAGCCTCTGGCTCCTCGAGGGCGGGTATGACCTGCGCGGCCTGGCCGCGTCGGTGAGTGGATGTCTGCGCGTGCTCGCCGCCTGATCTGTGGCGGCCTCACGGCCGCGGCGCTGTCCCTGGCGGGGTGCGGATCCTCGCAGCCGACCACCTCACCGACGCCTTCCCGAACGCCCAGCGCACCCGTCAGCCCGACACCGAGCGCGACACCGCAACTCGTCGGCACCACGAGGACCGTGCTCAGCCCGCTCGGGCTGCGCATCCACTCGGCTCCCGCGCTGAGCTCCTCGAACGTCGTCGGCGACGCGGCCGAGGGGGCGACGTTCACCGTGCTCGGGTACCAGAGCGGTGGTGGCGGCTGGTTCAGGGTCCAGGGCCGGAGCGTGACCGGCTGGATCGTGGCCGACCCGACGCTCACCGCGCAAGGGACCTTCAACGCCTATCGATCAGCCGCCGGAGACACGCTGCTGTACCCGCAGGACTGGAGCTTCCAGCAGGAGACGTACGGGGCGATCTTCCTGCCGCAGCAGGGGAAGCAGAACATCGTTCTCGAGACCGGGGCGACCCTCGCATCGTTCGGACCGCCCGGCCTCGCCGGCTACACGCAGGCGATGTCCGTGACGATCGTCGTCTGCGGATACACCGGCACGCTGAACGAGTACGTGAAGAACCCCTCGTACACCGGTGCCACGCCGACCCCGCTGCCGGTGCCGCGCCTGCCGCTCTATGCGGAGATCCGGCTCAGATTCGACGCGGCGCACGCCCTGCTGATGGGATTCGACTACGAGGACAGCAGCCAGCTCGATGTGTACGGCGACCTGTACAACTCGATCACCTTTCCCTTTCCGGACTGCGAGCTGACTCCGACACCGGCGCCCTGACCGGCACGAACCCTCAGAGGCTGGTCGTGGTCGAAGTCGACGGTGACGTGACTCCCGGGACGAAGTTGCTGTTCGCGATCGCGGTGTTCGCCACGGACATCCCCCCGGCCGCCACCAGGATGATCGCGATGTAGGCGGCGCCGAGCCCCACGCGCTTCGACGCGGCGATCCGCGCGGGATCGGTCCCGTTGCCCGCGCTCCGAAAGCGTCCGACGACGTGGAACACCCCGAGGATCAGGAAGAGGATCCCGATCGGATTCCCGAGGAGGAGCACCACGGCGGCGACCACGACGAGGCCGAGGACGTTCATCCATCCGGGGATCGCGTCGGCGACCTTCGCGCCGTCGAGGAATCCCACCGGGATGAGGTTGATGAGGTTGAGGAAGCACCCGAAGAACGCCAGCGCGAGCAGGAGATAGCGAGCGTAGCCGGGTTCGGCCATGGAGGCGAGCAGGAAGCAGACGAGCGCCGCGACCGTGCCGATCGCGGGCCCGGCCAGGGCGATGACCCCCGACGTGCCGGCATCGGCCGGAGCGCGGCGCAGGTTGGTGACGGCGCCGAGCGGGCCGATGAAGATGGGGAGCCGCGCGGGCAGCCCCAGCCGCCTCGCGACGATGAAGTGGCCCAGCTCGTGGATGAGGATGAGCACGACGATCCCGACCGCGAAGGCAGGGCCGAAGAAGAGCGTGTAGAACCAGATCGCGATCAGCATCGTGATGAGCGTCGGTCCGAAAGTGCCGAACTTGACCAAAACGAGCCCGTACTTCAGGAATGCCGCGATGCCCGCGAGGATGCCGCCGGCGGCTCCCTCGCGCCGGCGGCGCTGCTGGCGCGGCGCCGTCGGGCTGTGCTGCTGCACGGCGGGCGGACGCGACGGCGGGGGAGGGGGCAACCACGGCGCGGGGTCGCTGGCTCCGGGCTGTCCGGGGGCGGGCAGCCACTGGTAGACAGGCCGGTCGTCGCCGCCCGGTGTGCTGAGATCGGTCATCGCCGCCTGATCATTGCACGCGTCCCCGAGGCGGACCGCGTGCCCGGGGACGCTAAGGTTGCCGTCACATGAGCACAGAGAGCCTTCGGGGAACCCGGCTCGGCATCGTCGGCACCGGTGTGATGGCGGAGGCCATGCTTGCCGGGCTGCTCGAGCGCGATCTCGTCGAGCCGGAAAAGATCCTCTGCACGCATCCGCGAGCCTCGCGCCGCGAAGCGCTTGCCGCGGCGCACGGCGTCCGCACCTCCGCGGAGAACGTGGATGCGACCCGCAACACCGACGTGGTGCTGCTCGGGGTCAAGCCGCAGATGCTCGCCGGCGTCATGGCCGAGCTGCGCGGGTCGCTCCGCCCCGAGCAGCTGGTGATCAGCGTCATCGCGGGCGCGAGCACGCGGGCGCTCGGTGACGGGCTCGACCACCCGGCGATCGTTCGATGCATGCCGAACACGCCGGCGCAGATCGGCCGGGGCGTCACGGTCTGGTTCGCCACCGAGAGCGTCGACGAGCAGGGAAAGCAGCGCACCCGCACGATGCTCAGCGCGCTCGGGCGCGAGTTCGAGGTCCATGACGAGCGCCAGGTGGCGATGGCCACGGCGGTGAGCGGCACCGGGCCGACCTACATCTTCCTGTTCATCGAGGCGCTCACCGATGCCGCGGTGCACCTCGGCTTCCCGCGGCATGTCGCGCGCGAGCTGGTCCTCGACACGATGCAGGGAAGCGCGGAATTCGCGCTACAGAGCGGCAAGCACGTCGCCGAGCTGCGCGACATGGTGACCTCACCGGGCGGCACCTCGGCGGCGGCGCTGTACGAGCTCGAGCGAGGCGGTCTGCGCACCGTGGTCAGCGACGCCGTCTGGGCCGCCTTCGAGCGGACGCTGAGGATCGAGGCGACCCTCGAGGGACGGGGCGACGCGGAAGGGCACACGAGAGGCCGATCGGGCCGGAGCTGACCGACCGGCGTCAGACCTGCAGTCGGCGGTTGGCGGATCGCATACTCCCATCCACGATGGCGAAGACGCATCTCATCGGCATGCTCCTCGGCGTCGAGGAGGACTGGCCGGCCGCCTTCGAGGCGCTGCTCGGCCGCGCCGATCTCACGATTCGCGAGGGCGGTGAGACACATCGCTTCACGACCGAGCGCGTGACCATCGAGCCGTTCGACCTGCGCATGCGCCCGCGCCACTCCTTGGTGATCGACCGGCTGGGATGGTGGTATCCGATGCCCCGGGAGTGGTTGAAGAAGGTGGCGCTCATGGATCGCGTCCACCTCCTCAACAACCCGTTCACGTTCCAGGCGATGGAGAAGCACGCGGCGTACTGCGCCATGATCCGCCTCGGCCTCAAGGTGCCGGAGACGTGGATGCTGCCCAACAAGGTGCCGCCGAACAACCCTCGCTTCGCGGGGACGGCCCAGCGCTACCTCCGCTACTTCGACCTCGAGGCGGTCGCGCATGCCGTCGGCATGCCGCTCTACATGAAGCCGTTCGACGGCGGGGCGTGGGTGGGCGTGAGCCGCATCGAGGACACGGCGACGCTGCACCGCGCCTACGACGAGTCCGATCAGCGCCTGATGCACCTGCAGGCTGCGGTGGACGGCTTCGACGTGTTCGCGCGCAGCCTCGGCATCGGCGCCGAGGCGATGGTGCTGCACTTCCACCCCGACCGCCCCATGCACGAGCGGTATTCCGTGGACCACGAGTTCCTGCAGCCCGATGCCGGCGACGAGGTGGTGAGCATCCTTCGCACCGTCAACGCGTTCTTCCGCTGGGAGCTCAACAGCTGTGAGACTCTCGTCCGCGGCGACGATGTGTATCCCATCGACTACGCGAACGCGACGCCGGACCTCGCGCTCACGAGCCTGCACTACTACTTCCCCTGGGCGATCCGCACCCTGCTCAAGTGGGTGGTGTTCTGCTGCGTCACCGGCCGGCTGCAAACCGTCGACCTCGACACGGAGGCGTACTTCGCGGTCGCGGATCGCGCGGACCTCAGCTACACCGAGAAACTGGCCGCATATCGCGCCATCGCCGACCGGCAGCTCGAGGTCGACCGGTATCGTGAGTTCTGCGAACGGCACCTCTCGCAGATTGACGAGCTGTCGGTGGCGTGGGTCGAGAGCCAGGACTTCGACCGGATCATCGTGGACACCGTCCGGGGCACGTTTCCGGCGCACGAGCACGAGCAATTCATCGCGCATTTCCGGGGTCTCCTCGCTGCCTGGGCCCGTGATCAGCGCGTGACGGCGGCGTAGAGTTGTCTCCCCACGATGCCCATCGAATTCGTCTCCAGCCCGCGGCCCACGATCGGCGTGGAGATGGAGCTCGAGCTCATCGACCGGGACAGCAGGGAGCTCGTGAAAGGCGCTCACGAGATCCTCGTCGAGATGGGCGCGGCGCACGGGCCGGCCGGTCATCCCAAGGCGAAACCGGAGCTGCTGCAATCAACCGTCGAGATCATCACGGGGATCTGCGACACGGCGGGGGCTGCGCGGGACGACCTGGCGGCGACGCTCGCCGAGCTGCGGACCCATACCGACGCCCGCAATCTCGACCTGATCTGCTCCGGCACGCACCCCTTCAGTGACCCGGCGATGCAGGAGATCAGCCCCGACCCGCGATACCTCCGGCTCGTCAACGAGATGCAGTGGCCCGCCAGGCAGATGCAGATCTTCGGCATCCACGTGCACGTCGGCGTGCGGAGCGGCGAGAAGGCCATCTCGATGGTGAACGCGCTCTCCGCGTACATCCCGCACTTTCTCGCCCTGTCGGCGTCGAGCCCGTACTGGATGGGCCACGAGACGGGCATGGCGTCGTGGCGGTCCAAGGTTTTCGAGAGCCTGCCGACGGCGGGTCCGCCGTGGCAGCTGAACGGCTGGCCGCAGTTCGAGCAGCTCATGGAGACGCTCATCTCGTCCCAGACGATCAAGACCATCCGCGAGGTGTGGTGGGACATCCGCCCGCACCCGAGCTTCGGGACCGTCGAGCTGCGCGTGTGCGACGGCATTCCGACGCTGCGCGAGGTGGCGGTCGTCGCGGCGCTGAGCCAGTGCCTGGTGCATCAATTCGACGTGATGATCGACCGCGGCTACACGCTGCCGATTCCGCGTGCGTGGCTGGTGCGAGAGAACAAGTGGCGCGCGGCACGGCACGGCCTCGACGCCTCGATCATCATGGACGAGGGTGGTACCACCGTTCCCCTGCGTCAGGCGATCCGCGAGCTCGTCGAGGATCTCACGCCGGTGGCGACACGGCTCGGTTGCACCGCAGAGTTGCGTGGCGCCATCGACATCATGGACCGGGGCTCGAGCTACCTTCGCCAGCGTGAGGTGGTCGAGGCCGGCGGGTCGCTGCACGACGTCGTGGACAGCCTGATCGCGGAATTGCACGCGGATGCACCTGCCGAGCGGCCCGCGGTGCTCCAGGCGGTCGGCACGTCGGCGGTCGCTGCCGCGGACTGAACCGCGGGCGCGCGCACGCACGCACCTCGGCCCTGGTGACGGCCGCGGGATCCGCTTATGCTGGACGGACCGCGATGACGGCGGACTCATGGAGGGTGAGCTATGGACGTGCCGCACCGCATGTGGCCCGAGGGTTGGTGGCCGGAACCTCGCACGCTTGGGTTGCTGATCTTCGGATTCTTCGGGGTATCAGCGATCACGGTGCTGGTTGTCGCCGGTGCTGAGATCTCCCAACTCCTCAATCTCCAGGGACCGAACGAGCTCACGTACACCCCCACCTGGGTGCGCGTCGGGAGCGGCGCCGCTCTGGTCGGGGGTGTCGCACAAGCCGTTGCCGCGCTCGGGGGCCTCGCGCTCATGGCGAATCTTTCGTGGGCACGCGTCGTCACGGCGTCCGGGGCCGGCGTCGCGGCCGCAGCGGTGCTCGTCGCGCTCCTCGTCGAACCGTTCGGAGCCGCGGGTCCGCACCTCGCGAGCGTGATCCTGGACATCGCCATCATCGTTTTCGTCATGCGCTGGCAACTGCGCAGCCCCAGATCGCGGCCGTTCGACCGCAAAGTAAAGTGACGACTATGGGTCAGCGCTCAGCGGCACCGACGATTCGTTTCGACGCCACGCTCTACGTGATCGACAAGTCGACCATGTTGCGCCTGCCGGAGAAAGCAAGCGGACAACTGCCCTCGCGCGGGCAGGTGGCAGTGCAGGGGACGATCAATGGCCATGAGTTCCAGACCGTGTTGGAACCAGATGGCTCCTTCGGCCACTGGATGAGACTTGATGCCAAGCTTCAACGGGTCGCCGGCGTCAGCGCGGGTGCCACCGCGACTGTCGAGATTGAACCGCGAAAAGACTGGCCGGAGCCGAAGGTGCCACAGGATCTTGACAGTGCGCTGGCAGCGGCCCCTCGGAAGATCCAGGAGCTATGGAAGGACATCACGCCGATGGCGCGCTGGGAATGGGTGCGCTGGGTCAACGCAACCCAGAACCCTGACACGCGCAAACGACGGGTCGAAGTGACCATCTCGAAGATGGAGAGCGGGAAGCGGCGGCCCTGCTGTTTCAACCTTGCCGCATGCACTGACCCGAGCCTGTCGAAAAACGGCAGGCTCATTGAACCAAGGTGAATTGTCTGCGCTGCGCGACCGCCTGACTACGAGACAGTCATCCATCGAGCGATGCTCGTCAGCTCGTTGCTCCAGATGTGACCATCAGGCCCAAGGCACAGTCCGGACGAGCCGCGACCCGATGACGACGCGAAGGTCGCGTAGACACCCCCGGCAGCCATGTGCCCCACGCCGTTGCTGGTGGTGAACCACATGAGCTTCCCCTTGGCGGCGAGGCAGCCCACACCGCTGATCGCCGGGGACGGATGGTCCTTCATCACTCCGGTGCTGGAGACCTGGGCGATATAGCCGTCCTCGGCAATCCAGACCTTCCCATTGGCGCCCGCAGCGAGACACGAGGAATCCGTGGGGTGATCCAGCGGGTACTCCTTGTAGACCCCGGAGGTCGTCAGGCGTCCGATCATCTGCGCGTCCTCGCTGAACCACATGGCGCCGTCTGGGCCGGCGATGATCGAGGTCGGGAGGTTGCCGCTCGACGGCGCAGGGAAGTCGGTGACCACGCCAGAGGTGGTGACCTTTGCGATATGGCCGTTGACCTCGATGAACCACAGATTGCCGTCGGGCCCAGCCGTGACCCAGATCGATCCTTCGGGCATCGGGAACCAGCTGAAGACGCCCGCCGTCGTGAGGCGTCCGGCGTAGGGCGCCGCACTCGCAAACCACAGGGCTCCATCCGATCCGGTCGTGATCCCGATGACCGGCGGGGACGGATAGCCGGGGATCGGCGAGGGCAGCGGGTAGAGATGCACCGCGCCACGCGGCGTGATCCGGCCGATCGTCGCGGCCTGCTTCTCGGTGAACCACACGGCGCCGTCCGGGCCTGCCGTGAGGTCGAGGATGCTTCCGGTCGACACCGGGACCGGGTATTCGACCGCCTCCATCGTCGACGCACCGGCGGTCACGCTCGGGATCGCAAAGGCCATCGCCAGGGACAGGCCACTCAGTACGGCAAATGTCGTGGAACGTCGACGCAATCCGGTCTCCTCGTGCGCGTATGGACTTCGCGGAGCCGATGCACCGACCGGTCTCACCGCTTCCTGACCCCGTGCCGGTAATCATATCCATAACGCGCCAAACGGCGCAATCAGTACATGCCTCGCACTAATCGCGCAGCCAGGGTCGGGCGATGCGCAGGGCGCTGAGGATCGCGCGGGTCGCCGGAGACCGGTTCAGGGTGATGAAGTGAACGCCCGGTGCGCCGGCGCGGAGCAGCTCAGTGCACTGCAGGCTCGCCCAGGCCACGCCCAGTTGCAGCACCGCCGCCGGATCGTCAGCGCGCAACTCCAGCGCCACGCGAAGCGCCGGCGGTATGGATGCGCCGATCTTGGCGGTGAAGCGTGACACCTGGTCGACGTTGGTCACCGGCATGATGCCCGGGACGATCGGCACGGTGACGCCTGCCTTGCGCAGCCGCGCCACGAAGTCGAAGTACACCGAGTTGTCGAAGAAGAGCTGAGTGATCAGGAAGGCGGCGCCGGCGTCCACCTTCTGGATGGCCGCCGCGATGTCCTCCTCGAGGCTCGCCGACTCGACGTGCTTCTCCGGTGAGCATGCGGCGCCGACGCAGAGGTCGGCGTTGTCGGCCACCAGGCGCACCAGCTCGCTGCCGTAGCGGAGCCCACCCTCATGAGCGACGAAGCGCCCCTCGCCATTGGGTGGGTCGCCGCGTAGAGCGAGAACGTTTTCGATGCCGACTGCCTGGTACTCGCGGATCTCGGCGAGCAGGTCGTCGACGGTCGAGTCGCGACAGGTCAGGTGGGCCATCGGCAGCAGCCCGGTCTCACGCCCGATGCGCTCGACCAGGCGGACGGTGCGGTCGTCGCGACGGCTTCCGCCGGCGCCGTGGGTCACCGAGACGAAGGCGGGCTCGAGCTCGCGAAGCGCCGCGATGGCGGCAAAGAGGCGGTCGGCGCCGTCGTCGTCCTTGGGAGGGAAGAACTCGAACGAGAAGAGTGGTTCGCCCCTGGCGAACAGGCTGCTGATCCGCATGGTGCACCGATGGTGACGGACGCCGGCGTTTGACCGCTCCCGAGGGCAACTCCGGCTGTCGCACAGAGAACGGCGACTACCGGGCCACTTCAACCCACGCCGCGGCGCAGGTCACCAGCGCGAATGGGACACACGGCCATCGAACGTGCGTATCAGCGCCGAGGTAGTTGCTGCTCGGTCAGGCCGGGTCCCCCAATATGGCTAGGCGCGCAACGTCCTCGGACGACTGACGAGAACGGGAACTGGAGGCATCGGGGTGGCCGAGGGGCTTGGCGCCACGCAGCCGGTCAGAGGGGCGCGAGCCGGGTGCGCAAGAGGCAGAATTCGTTGCCTTCTGGGTCGGCCAGGACATGCCAGCTCTCGGTGCCGGTCTGGCCGACATCGGCGGGCCTGGCGCCGAGGGCGAGCAGCCGCTCCAGCTCGGCCTCCTGGTCGCGGTCGGTGGCGTTGACGTCGATATGCAGTCGCAGCTTCCCGGTCCGCGGGTCGTTGCTGGGCGCGAGGACGAGGGTGGGCTGCGGGCCGCCGAAGCCGGTGTCGCGCGGCCCGATCTCGATGCTTCCGTCCTCCTCCCGGCCGAGTTCGACGTAGCCGAGGACCTGGCTCCAGAATGCGGCGAGCCGGTCGGGGTCGGCCGCGTCGATGACCAGCTCAGTGATGCGGCATGCCATGCCGGCAGTGTAGGGAGACAACCCGAGGGTCGACCGCCGGCCGCGTAATGGTGGAGGGCGCTCCGTGATCACGTTGCCGACGCTGGATCGATTCCTTGCCGAGCGCTTGCGAGACGTCCAGAGTGCGTGTGTCGCCGAGGGGGCGCAGCTCGCTCAGCAGACGAAACAGTGCGATAGCATTCCTGAATGACGCGCATCCTCACGCTCGTCCTTCGGGCGGCGTCCGTGCCGGTGGGGGTGGGGGTTGGTCTCTGGACCGCGCAACTGACGACATATCAGAGCCCATGCGCCCACGCGATCTGTTTCGACAGGCTTAGCCTGGTGCCTACCTTTGCCACTTGGCAATGCACCTTGTTTGGTGCGGGCGCCGCAGCCTTCTTGCTTCTACTTTCCTTCGCGGTAGCGCGACTGCCCTCGACAAGATCGCACAAAGCAGGCTGAAACGCGCTGAGGCACGCGAAGGTCGCCCACGCGAGCATTCGCGAATGTCGCTGGAAGCGCATCGATGAGTCCGGGGGACCTGAGCGTGGCCTGAGACGGCCGCTTCGATCGAGTGCCTTCGTCCTCCCCACCATGGCTCATCGAGGCCGACCAGCAACGCTGCGTGAATGCGTTCCGCCTTGCTCAGGGAGGCGGCTCCACGACCGCACTCCCGTCAGCCATCCGGATGCGCGAGCCTTGCTCGTGCACCGCGCGGTGGTGCGGCCGGCACAGGGAGACCAGGTTCCCAAGCTCGGTGGGGCCGCCGTCCGCCCAGTGGATGATGTGATGACCCTCGGTCCACGCGGGGAGGCGGTCGCACCCCGGAAAGCGGCAGCCCCGGTCGCGGAGGTGCAGGGCAGTGCGGATGTGTGCCGGGACCGTGCGCGTGGTCCGTCCCACCGACAGCGGCATGGCACGGGTGCTCACGCCACCATCCCGATCCTGAACGGCAGCGGTCGCCGCCACCGAACCATCGCCGGTGGGCGGTGCCACCGTCACCACCGTCCGGGCCGCGTCGCAGGCGATGCGGCGGGCGGTTTCGGCGATGGATCGGCCCCACCCCGCTCAGCTCGGCCGGCTGCGCAGCGGCACCGGCGCCACTGCGCAGCGTCTCCGCGCTGACGGTGAGGGTGAGATGGGGCCGCTGCCCGTGCACATCGCGATGCTCACCGCAGCGCAGCTGGGTGGCAGCCAGCTCGACCAGGGCATCGGCGCGGCGCTGCGACGCCGACCGCCGTTCGCCATGACCCAGGCCATGGCTGAGCGCATCGATCGCGGTCTTCACCAGCGCTCCGCTCTCGGCATCGAGCTCACCGCGGAGGACGTACACGTGGTCATACGTCTCCTCGCACTCGAACCAGCGGCGCTCGTGGGCGTGGTTGTCATCCGCGAGGACGCCGTCCGGGTCGAGGTGGAGCCGGGTGGCCTGGGTGAGGACGCGCATCGCGCCCGGCCCGAGCGTCTCCGCCGCGCCCACGAGGATGCTCTCGAACGGCGCCACCTGCTCCACACCGACGTCCTCGGCGAGGTGGGCGATCATCGCCACGTTGGTGAACGAGGCGCGCCCGGCCCGGGCGCTGTCCAGCGTGGCCGGCAGCTGGCCCAGCGTCCGCGCCAGGTGCACGCGGTAGGCGGCCGCCTTCACGGTCATGCCGCAGCGCGAGCGCAACCAGGACACCGTGCTCACCCCGCCGTCGGCCGCGGCGCCGTGGGCACGATCGAAGCGGTACAGGCGGCGGATGAACTCCGCCTCGAGGCGATCCACTCGCCCGCCGGATCTCGACCAGGTCCGCGCCCAGCGCATCGCTGGAAACACCGTCGATGGACTCGTTGACGAGCGCATCGACACGCGTCATCCAGACGGTCACTCGCCTGCGGTGTCGCGAACGCCTCCATACACAGCATTGTAGCAAACATCTGTTCGCCGCCGCAACGTACGATCCACCCCGAGGACAGGTTCGCGCCATTACTGGCAATAACGTCTCGAGTGCCGCCGGTCGAGACCGAGAAGAGGGTGGGATTGTGACCAATGAGCGAACGTCATCCGAGACGTTCAACCAGTGGCCAAACCACGGTTCCGGCTCAACCAGCCTCCCTCAGCGCAGGGGCAGTCGGTAGCGGAGGTCGGTGGGCGGATGAGTTTGGCGGGCTCCGTCGGGTTTCCAGCCCAGGCGTTCGTAGAAGGCCCTGGCGCTCTGATCCGTCTCGAGAACCCACAGGGTCGCTGTGCGCGCGCCGCCTTGGCGAAGGTGGCCCACCGACGCGGTGAGTAGTGATCGCCCGATGCCAATTCTCTGTCGTGCCGGGTGCACGTAAAGGCGGTGGATCTGTCCCACTTCCTCGGTGAGGTGATCATGGTCTTCGCTCGGGCCGTACTGGCAGAGGCCGACAATCCGCCCACCGCATCTGGCGGTCAGTACCCCGCCACCTCGGTCAGTCTGGGAGCGGACAATCTCGCCCCAATCGCGTAAAGAATGCGCGACGAGTCGCTCGCGGTACCACGCCTCGGGCGCATGAGGCCGGTACGTCACCTCCCAGGTAAGGAGATGCAGGTCTCGTAGCGCCTCCGCGTCGGCCGGGTCTGCATGTACGAGCTCCACGGCTTTAGGTTGACAGAGCGCGTCGAAGAACGTGATGGCGGCGCAGGCGAGCATCCGCGAATGTACCCTCGCGGCATTGTGGGATGACGCCCGAGCAACGTGCGCTTGTGGCACGATGGTGCCAGGCGGCGGCACGGCGTGCGTCAAAGGCCACGCGGCGAGGCGATGTGATCGAGGCCGTTCACCACCGTCGGCGAAGTTATCAGCGTCCGAGCCTCACCGCGAGCGCTCGTGAGAACGCCGGATGGACGCCACGCAGCTGGACCCAGCGCGCGCCGAACCCGTCCTCGACGACGCGTCCTTGGACGCCGAGCGCCGCCGCTTCCATGATGCTCGCCACCCCCGAGCAGATGAGCGCAACCAAGCCGGCTCCCCCAAGCGCGAGTCCGAGTGGATTTGCAACCGGCGACAGCGCGGGAATGGCCGATACCGGGATGATCGCGATCCAGGCCACGCCGCCGAGGGCAGCAAGCCGAACCGTCGCAGCGTGACGGCGCTGCACACGCACCGCCACCGCGTTGCACACGGGAAGGTAACCGGTAGCGCTTTGGCGCGTCGCGACCCAGGCGATGAGCAGCGCAAGCCAGCTCACAAAGAACAGGCAGCCAACCCAGCCGGGCGTCGTGCTGTACCGACGGCGAAGATTCGATGTGGCGGGCGCTCCCGTGACCACGCAGACTGCCGGTAGCCGCCCCTCCTCGAAGTAGTTGACCGGCACCGTGACCGTGTCCTCGCTCCATCCCGGATAAGGCACCGTGGGCGGCGAATCCATCCGAGAAGCGTAGTCGGGTGACCACAGTATGGGAGGGGAGATAGGTTGCAACCCACGAGGGGCCAGGGGGATGACATCAGCCCAGGCCAGACATCCGTCAATCACCCCTGACGCGCCTGCATCGCGGACGCCGGTGTCTACAGTTGCCTCGTGGCCTTTCCCACCGATCATGACGTACGTCGAGCTCGCCGTCGCGTGTTCTGGCTGGTGGTTGTGGCAGCGCCGCTTGGTTTCATCGCGGTAGTCCTTCTGTTGAGCTACTTCTTCGGCGGCGCAGGTTGGATCGGGCTGTGAGGGCACGCCGGGAGAAGACGCCCGCCCAGGCCAGGGTCGGCAATGATGCTCCTATGCCTTGTCAAGCGCTGATGCGCGTCAACGCGGGGGTCGGTGTCAGGAGCGCGTGGAACACCTCGCGAGCGACGTAGCGTTTGAGGCAACGCACGATGTCGCGCTTGGCCATCCCCTCGGCGGTGCGACGGGCGACGTAGGTCTTGGTGCGCTGATCGCAGGTGAGGCGCACCATGACGATGCGCCAGAGTGCGTTGTTGGCGATGCGATCGCCACCGCGGTTGAGGCGATGGCGGTTGGTCTTCCCGGAGGAAGCGGGCACTGGCGACACGCCACACAAGCTGGCGAACGCAGCGTCGGAACGGAGGCGCTCGGGGTCGTGACGGTTCCCGGCCGTGCAGCGCCGCTGACGGCGATCAGCTTGTCGAGGGAAAGCTCACGGAGCTGATGGCGGAGTGAGTCGGGGGCGGTGACCACCAGCGCATGGATCTGGTTGCCCACCTGGGTTCGCATCTTGATCGCGGAGCGGCGTGCGACTCGGAGGGTGCGGATCATGCCCACGCGGTCATGGTCACGCTTGGCAGTGCAGAGCGAACCACCGGCCAGCACCGATCGCGCTGCCGCCTCGGCGTCGATGGGATCTGACTTGCCATGTCCGCGCCGGGCGCGACGATCCGGCCGATTGATCTCGATGACTTCGCAGCCCGCGTCGACGAGGAAACGAGCCAGGCCGGCGCCGTATGCACCGGTTCCTTCGACACCGAACGTTGTGGTTGGACTGAAGGTGTGCGCCCACTTGAGCAACTGCGTATATCCGCGCATGCTCGTTCCGACCTCGAGACGGCCCAGCATGCGGCCGAGCGGGTCGAGCGCGGCGGCGACGTGAAGATCGGCGTGGGTGTCTACTCCCACGACCACGTGCTCGGTTGCCTGTGCGATCCTGACGCCTGTCATCCTCGTCCTCGTGATGCGGTGAATGAGGTTGGTGCGTCAGCGGCAGGTGGACGGACAGTACTGGGACGGGCCTCTTGCACAGGCTCCTATCAGGTCACGTTCGCCCCGCTGATCGCCCCAACAAGGGCCCCCGGTCACGGACGACGAATCATTGGGAAGGCAATGCGCCCGTCTCTTGAAGAGTCAGTCCGTGCCCGAGAGGTCCTCGGCGACATCATCCCGGTCCCTTGAGTTGTTGGGCTGCCAAGCAGGTCGACGGGCGACCAGGCAAGCAAACAGGGGGTGGGCGCGGCCTATGATGGCCCGGTCCTGACCTGTCGTCTGGAGGAGGTCGTGAAGCGACGGTTGCTCACCTGGTCGATCCTTCCGGCCGTCATGGTCGCTGTCGCGCTGGGCGCCTACGTGCTGGGGACGTTGAATCCGACGGTCCACGTCTCGACCGGCACCGCCCACTCAAACGGGGGGAATCAGAGCGTCGGCGGCCTCTTCATCAGCGCCGAGGCCACCGTGATGGCGGATGGGTGGGCGTACGGGATGGACGGTGGGGTGAGCGAGTGGGAGGATGCCGGCGGTGGCTGGCACGATGGTGGCTGGCCCAGCTGCCTGAGCACCTTCGGGGACCATCAGATCCGTTTCGGCTGGGTCTCCGTTTCCACTCCGGGAGGTGTGAACGGGCTGCGCGAGGTGGTCTGGGTCGAATGCCCCTGAACGCGATCTCGGGGGCCGATTGCTGACCAGTGACCTTACCTTCGGGACGTTGTCGCAGACTTCCCGGGCAAGTCAAGGACGAGCACCGGCGCGCAGGCCAGTGTCCGTGAATGTACCTCGAGCCGGTTGAGTGCCCCCCGGGTGCTACCGGGGCGGCCGCACGACTACGTAGATCTCGAAGCCATGTTGAGACATCTCGCAGGCGGGATGAGTGTGGAAGCACGGCGAGTCAGTGGTCGCATCTACGGTCGTACCGCCGGTGCCGACGGCCGTGAAAACTGCAGCGGCGCTGCCCCCGGGGCATGTGGCCGAACCGGATCGGTAGAGGGGACCGGGACTGGGGGCAGCGGGAGGCATCCAGAACACGTCGGCGCCCTGAGGCGTCCCACTCCAAACAGGAGGCCCCGGGAATCCGATCTCGACAATCAGGTGCTGCAGCGTCGTGAGGAACACCGTAGCTCCCGCGTCTGAGCTGGTTACCGTGACGGTGCTGGCGGCGGCAGGCGGGGTGATCAGTAGGCCTGGGGAGGCATTCGCCGCTGGGATGACGATGTCTCCGCAGTCCGGGAGTGGGACGGCAGGCACTGGTTGGCTCGGGTTTGGCGTAGACCGACGAGTTGTGCTGCCGCCCTGCGCGCATCCCGCCACCAATGTCACCGCGGCAACACCGACGAGCATGGATCGCAGGGCTGAGGCCATGTATCTCACCGTATTGACGCTATTCGCCGGGTTCCGGTTCCTTCGGATCACGCACCGGCAGCCGTTCCAAGGAGGTTGTTCTTCGCCCACGCCAGGGTCCGCTAATGACCCCTTGAGTCATCCGTGTCAGAAGGCAGCGTCGAGACCTCAGAAAGGGCAGAATTGCGGGAATGTCGTACACGGGCTATGTGTTGGTTGGGGAACGTGACGGCGTTCCGCACCATCGTCGACGAGGAGTCCGTTACGTTGCATCCTGGGCTGCACGCCGAGTCCTACGAATGGTTCGCTCGGTATCCAGGCGGTCGCACTCACTCGGCCGATCTTGGGACACGGGCCCCGACTTCGGCGCGGAGGGTTCTGGGCGACCGGCTCCTACTGGCCCGGCACCCCCGTCGCGATCGGGGTCAGCAGCCGTGGATGCGCCGGTCGAGCCCACTTCCATTTCGGACACGCGCTCAGACCGACGCGGACCTGGCCTGAGGTAGATCCCGCAAGATCGCCTCGCTCGAAGGACATAAGCCCGCTGCAGGCCAGTGTCCGTGAATGTACCTTGAGCCAGGTAGCCTGACCGAACCTCCTGAGGCCCAAGCCCAAAACACAGCGTTCCGTTCTGGGGACTGAATGTCGTGGCTCAGTTCGGGGCGGGACGGCGGGCGGTGAGCGAGACCAGAATCAGCACCGCCGCCGCCGCTGCGCCACATAGGACGCACAGTCCAAGTTGGAACGTTGGCCGCGGTGCGCAGATCTCGCGCGTTCCCAAGCCGATGCCGGGACAGTACGGGAGGTACGTCCGCATCGCCATCCAAAGACCAACCCCGACACCGATAGGCACGGACGCCACCAGGAGGGCGTTCGTGACGATGGGCCTCATTCAGCAGATGCTAGCGCGGCCCCGCGTGCAACGAGGCGTGCCCTGACCACCTTCAGCGGGGTCACGCCGTGAACGCGGCCAGGCATGTGCCGCCCAAGTTTGAGAGGCCCGAAAGACGCGACGGCGGTGCAGGCGAGCATCCGTGAATCACCCCTGAGGTCCCCATAGACTGACGGGATGGACACAGAGTGCGCGTCGCTGTCAGTGGAAGAGGCTTTCGAGGCCGCCTGCCTCTATCTGGACCACTGGTGGCTCGAGAGCCTGAGGCGACAACGAAGGATGTGCTCACGGGGTGGGTATCGGGCAGAGCTGCGGCATCGCCGACCACCCCTTTCGAATGGGAGCGAGCGGCTAGGCTGGTGGCCGTACCCCGGTCGGTGCTCGCCCCGGGTCATGGGCAGCCGAGTGTTCTCAACCCCGCTGGATTCCCAAACCGGACGAGCAGGATGACCATTACGCTCGGCGCACCGGAACCCAAGTGGTCGTCTGCAGCACCCCTCGCTACGCGAGATCGTGACGCATCCAGACGTTGGGCTCCACGTACACAGCGCGGTCGTGAGCGATCGACACGTGGACTGGGGAGAGCGCACCTGGCACGGTGATCATGCCGTCTTGGTCGAGAGGCAAACCCGTCCACTCACGCCACTGCTTCAGCGAGCCCGCGATCGCCATCGAGGCGGGACAGATCTTGACGATGGTTGCGCCGAGACGGGCGTGGACGCGCAGCCACGGATCTACCGGTAGGCCGTCAGGGCGAACACGCCGCGCATACTCCTCCATCGGAGTCGTCGGGTCAGCATCTTTTCCGCTTGGGCGCACGGGCGCTACCAGGTCGGTGTGTCCGCGAAGTCGGGCGTTATCGCGCATGGCGGCGACGACGAGTTTGCTCAGCCCCTGTCCGCGACGCTGCGGCACCACCACGATCTGGAAGGCTGCAACGGCTGGTGTCGGACGGGGAGCGACATACGCGCGGACCGCGCGCCCCAAGGCGTCGTCCCAGCCTTGATCCGGCAGGTTGGCCGGCGTGCCGTCCCAAGGGATCGGAGCGGAATTTCCGCGTCCGATGACGGTGGCGTCGTCGTCAAGAAGCGCCAGCTGATAGCCAGGAAACAGTGCCGCCAGCGAGGCAAAGTTCCAGCCCATTGGATCGTTCAGCATGAACGCCGGCACTCCGGTCGGCATGCTCCGTACGGCTTCCGTTAGTTCCGGCCGATCGGCGAGGGTAACCACGCTTGGCATGGCTGCAAGTGTGGGTGGTCGGGCTAACCTTCTGGAGCCAGCAGGTGCACCACCACGAGAGGCCAACCTGGCGCGAATGACTAAGTGCTCACCCAGGCCAGGGTTCGGCGATGTACCTAGGGCAAGGCGACGACCTGCGACGCGGCTGGATGTCTCTCAATCGTCAGCGTTAACTAAGACCCGCCCGAGACCGTTCGGCCGGAAGCGCCCTATGCTGGCGGCGTGGTCAGCTTGCCCAGAGATGACCGTTCCTGGCGTATCGGGACAGATGCCGACGTCGAATGGATCGTTGTCGGAACGACATCAGGTCTGACGGTTACCTCGGCCATCCCGCCCGTCTTCGACGCCTACGCCACCGTGGTGATCCCGGATACTGCCGAGAGGTGGGAGAGCCACGATGGGGCAATACTCGCTCTGCTCAGCGAGAACTCAGTAGACCACCCCTGGTGGCTTGGCTATCTCGAGACCGGAGTTGACGACACGATCTTTCCGGACGCGCCCAAGGTGACCTTGTACGCGGGGTGGCATTACGTCCTCGTAGAGGCAGGGGCGCAACAGGCTGCCACGTGGCGGCAGCACGGTCTGGGGACCTCTTGGGGGCGCTCCTTGCCCGACCTCATGTTTCCTGCCGATCGCTCTTGGCTCGTCTCTCGGCTATGGGACGACGATTGGACTTTCATCGGTGGACCGACCCACCTCATGAACGAATTCTCATCTCACTCGGTTCTAGAGGCGAGGCTGGTGGGTCTCGGCGAGGATGCCACCCCGCCTGGCCATCACGCTTTCTGAGGCGTTTCGCGGTCGTACCAGAACGCTGGGCCAGGCCATCCCATTAGCGTCCGCGAACGTCCTCCTTGACGGCCGGAGACGAACTGGACCGCCTTGCCCTCAAGAGGACCGCCACTCACGCGGGTGGATCCGCCCGGACAGGGCATTCCTCGTTCGAGCCGCTATCAGCTGGGGGTGGCACCGCGTAAACGGTCAGGCAGCCGCGATTCTCGTCGATGACCGCCGGGATCGGTGCCGGAGCGTTGCGAGCGCGAGGAGGACCAGCGCAAGGAACGAACCGAGCGCCGAGCCGATGATGACAACGACGAATCCGGGAGCGAGCACGAGGAAGGCGTACGGGTTGGGCAGGTGGACAACGCGCGTCAAGTCGAAGGTGTCGAGACAGGCAACGGCGAGTGTCGCCAGAGAAACAAGAAGCCTCGCGACGAGGAGAAGCATCGAGAGTCGAAGGACGGCGAGGAGTCCGAGAGCAAGGCTGGCGACCACAAGGGCTAGGAGCATCGGTCCATCCTGCCCCTGGGCGAGGGCGGTATGGGGAAGGTAGACCTTGAGCAGCAGGCAGAGCCCGTTCGCAGGACATCCTTGCTGGACGAACGGAACGAAAAGGCCGGCGAGCGCTACAGCCATGGACGCGACGAACGCCCAGCTCAACGCGAGCCGAACCGTCCCTTCCCGCCCGATTTCCGACACGACCGTTCGCATGTTCGTTCAGCGCCTATAACCATCATAAGGTTGCCGGCGAATCGTGGTCACCCGCTTGCAAGCCGTGGCAAGTTGTTGTCGTGCTGAGATAAGCCTCGCGCACGCCAGCATGCACTCGCTTGAGGACCGATTCAGGATGACGGAATCGCCCGGCGCACCCGACCTCAGGACGCGTAAAGCTGGAGCTCCGTCGCGAAGCGATCCGCGATCTCGATGCACGCCTGCAGCTCGGGGTGGCGCACGATCACCATGCCGTCGGAGATGAGCGTCATCAGCCAGTCGCGCCGGGGCGCGCCGATGGGGAGAAGGTCGATCGCACACACCCATTCATCGAGCTCGGCAAGCAGCCGCGACAGGCCCTCGATGTGCGTGATCCTGCCCTGGCCCTGCGCACGCTTGAAGATCGACGCCGCGTTGTAGCGGCGCTCCACCGCCTCCGAGAAGCGCCCGTTGATGAGCGCCTCCGCCCACCGCTGGAAGAGGTCGGTGTCGTTCGCGAAATTCATCACGTCGACGGTGCGCGCGCCGGGTGGGCGCGCGCCGATCTCCCCGAACACCACCTCGCCGTTCTCCTTGCGAAACCACTCCATGTGCGTGAACCCGTCGCGGTATCCGAGCGCCCTGAGGACGTCACGGCCCATCGCGCGTCCACCCGCGACCTCGGGAGCGTCGATGTCGCGCAGGCACAGCGTCACCGGGCTGATCCATTCGAGCTGGCGCGCGGGCAGCGGGCGCGGGCGGTACCACGCGATGTTGTCGTACAGGACCTCACCTGCCGCGCAGATCGTGTCGTACGTGAACTCCTCACCGTCGACGAACTCCTCGACGCTGACCTCGGGAACACCGATCAGACGCGTTAGCACGGACTCGAGGTCCGCATGGCCGTCCACTCGAAACGTGTGCGCGGACCCGGCGCCGGCGATCGGTTTGACGATGATCGGATACCCGATGCGTTCCGCTGCCTCGCGCACACCGTCGGCGGTCGTACTGCGGTAGTGATGCGGCGTGCGGATGCCGGCGGCGTCGAGCACCTGCTTCATCCGCTCCTTGTCGCGGAACGGCACCGTCTGATCGACCGTCATGCCCGCGATACCGAGGGTTTCGCGGATCCGTGCCGCGAGCACCATGGTCGGCTCCCACAACGACGCGACGTAATCGATCTGTACGCCCGCGGCGTGCTGCGCGACCTCGCGGAGAATCGCGTCCTCGTCGTCGAATCCCGGCGTCTGCCAGTGCGCCGCAAGATGCTCGCGGGCCATGGGTGGCAGCGCCGCGACGGGTTGGTCGCCGGCGCCGATCACCCGGGCCCCCGCGCGCGAAAGACCGCGGACGAAGAAGGGCATCTCCGCCGGATACCCGGGCGAGATCATCAGCACCGTCGGGTTGCTCATTGGGGCTCGCCCATCTCGACGCGCGCGACCTCGACGACGCGCCGCAGCCCCGCCTCGACCACCGCGGTGTCGGGGTGGCGAAGGATCACATGCCCCTCACCCTCGTACGTGCCGGTCGGTGGCTGTCCGAGCCGGGGCAGCTGCGCCTCGACGACGAGATCGCCGAGCTCCTGCTGCAACACGTCGAGACCACGCACCGCGAGGACGACGCCGCTGCCCTGGCCGCGCAGGTACGCCGCACCGACCGCGTATCGCCGCTCCGGAGGCGTGAACACGCCGCAGATCTCGAGCCGAGCCCACGCCTGGTACATGTCGACGTCGTGCGCGTACGAGAGCAACGAGGTGAACTGCGCCCCCGGCGGTCGCGCGGCGACCTCGCTGATGGCGATGTCGCCACCCCCTCTGCGAAACCACTCCATGTGGGTCAGCCCGGTCTGCAGCCCGAGCGCGCGCAGCCCTCGGACACCCTGATCCCGAATGGCGTCGAACTCCGCGATCGCGATGTCGCGCGGCAGCAGCACCGCCCACTGGATCCACGGGTTCTCGAGCACCTCCAGCGGCGTCGGCAGATACCGCGAGATCGAATGCCAGACGAGGTCGCCATCGATCAGCACGCTGTCGAAGCTGTGCTCGGCCCCCACGATCATCTGCTCGAGCAGCGCGGGTCGATGACCGTCAGGCGGGTCCACGCCGAGCCATTCGGCGAGCTGGGATTCGTCATCGATGCGGAACGTGGCGCGTGCCCCGGCTCCGGCAGGTGGCTTGACCACCAGCGGAAAGCCCAGGTCCATCGCGGCGATGCGAGCCTCGTCCACCGAACGAGCGAGCCGATGCCGAGCGCACGGTACGCCGTTGGCCTCGAAGACGCCTTTCATCCGCGCCTTGTCGCGGAAGTTGTGGGCAACGTCCGCGCCCATGCCCGGAATGCCGAGCGCATCCCGAACCTCACCGAGCGGGACCTGCAACTGCTCGAGCATCCCGACGATCCGGTCCACGCCGCCGAGATGACGCGCCATGGCGCGCGTCGCATCGGCGATCTGCTGGGGATCGGTGCCGTCGGCGACCCGGTAGTGGCCGGCGAGCGCTGCGCGGAGCTCGTCGCTGAGCCGGTCCTCCGGATCCTGGCTGACCAAGCCGAGCCGGACATCCGGCAGCGAGACCGCGGCGGCGACGAACCGCACGGTCGCGGGGAGCAGGAAGGGGGCGACGAAGACGGCGTTGGGCATGCCCTCGCGAGTTTAGGCAGGTGGGACCGGGGTCGGCCCGGTTCCGCCGGGTACGATCTGCGCGTGAACATCGTCTTCATCGAGCCTGCGTTTCCCGCCAATCAGCGCGAGTTCGTGCGAGGGCTGGCCGAAGCGGGCGCGACCGTCATCGGGGTCGGCGAGCGCCCCGCCGACTGGCTCGACGCCGACCTGCGCGACTGGATGCTCCACTACCAGCAGATCGGCAATGTCACCGATGTCGGCGCGCTCGTCGAGGCTGTGCGGTTCGCGCAGAGCAAGGTGTGGGTCGACGCCCTCGAATCGACGATCGAGGCGCACACGATGGCCGCCGCGCAGGCGCGCGAAGCGTGCGGCATCCCGGGGACGTCGGTGCGGACCGCGTATCTGTGCCGCGACAAGCCGTCGATGAAGGAGGCGCTGCGCACCGTCGGCATCCCCACCGCGCAGTCGACGGCCGCGAGCAGCGCCGCCGAGGTGCGCGCGTTCGCGGAGGCGGTCGGCTATCCGCTCATCCTCAAGCCGAGGGCGGCCGCAGGGGCGTCGGGGACGAGCCGGGTGGACTCCGACGCGGAGCTCGACCGCGCGCTCTCCGAGCTTGGCGCGAGTGGCGCGGCCGACGTTGCGGTCGAGGAGTTCGTCGAGGGGCACGAGGGCTTCTACGACACGATCAGCATCGACGGGCGGCCCGCCTACGACTTCATCTCGCACTACTACCCCAACGTGCTCGAGGCGATGCGCGAGCGCTGGATCAGCCCGCAGTTCATCTCGACCAACCGCGTCGACACGGTTGCCGACTACGAGCAGGTGCGCGACCTGGGCCTGCGCGCGATCCAGGCGCTCGGCATCGGAACCTCGGCGACCCACATGGAGTGGTTCTTCGGCCCCAAGGGCCTCCGCTTCAGCGAGATCGGCTGCCGTCCGCCGGGGGTGCGCGCGTGGGACCTCTACGCCGCCGGCAACGACATCGACATCTACCGGGAGTGGGCGAACGCGATCGTGCACGGCGCCATGGACCGGCGTCTCTCGCGGCGGCAGGCGGCGGGCATCGTCGCGCTGCGGCCGGATCGGGACGGGACGATCAGCCACTACGAGGGCCTCGAGTTGGTGCAGCGGCAGTTCGGCGAGTGGGTGCTCGACACCCATCTCCCGGATGCGGGCACGCCGACGCAGCCGGTCGAGGCCGGCTACATGGCGAATGCGTGGGTCCGGATGGTGCACCCGGACTACGACACGCTCCGTCACATGCTCAACGTGGTCGGCGAGACGGTGCACGTGCGCGCCTCGTGAGCCGGGTGACCCTGCTCGGGCCGCTCGGCGATGCCGTCGACCTGACCGCGGAGTTGGCGGCGCTCGGGGTCGACGGACCGGTCGCGCTCGTCACCGCCGGCTGGGAGGAGGGCGAGCGCAACGACGCCGAGATCGACCGGCGTCTCGGGGGCGGGACCCGCAACCTCGGGCTGTACGGGCGCCGGCTCGACGTGCTCGGAACCGACCCGGAATATGCGGAGGCGGAGCGGTTGCTCCGGACGCAGCTCGACGAGCTGCGCGACGTCTACCTCGACCGCCTCGGGTATGCGCTTGCGGGCGTCACCGCGGTGCGCCGTCGGTTCGAGGGCGGCGGTGATGAGTCCAGCGTGGTGGAGACGGCGATCGCATCGGTGCGCGATCTCGATGCCGCGCACGTCGCCGCGATCGGCGATGCGTACGACCGGTTCTACGCCGCCAATCCGCCGCACGAGCGGGCGATCATCACCGCGCACCGGAACGACGTGGCCTCGATCGTGGAGGGCTGTGCGGCGATCGCCATCGCGGGCGGCCACGTCGGCGTCCTCAACGACTGCCTGCACCTCTGCAATCTCGCGCCGCTCATCGACTCACGGCCGATGATCGCGTGGTCCTCGGGATGCATGGCCGTATCGGAGCGGATCGTCGTCGTCGACGACGGCGACCCCGCTGCGCGGCCGGACGAGATCTACGACATCGGGATCGGCGTCGCGCGGGGAATGGTTGCCCTTCCCGCCGCAGCCGGCCGTCTGCGCACCGAGGACCCCGAGCGGCTCTCGCTGCTGGCACTGCGCTGCGCGCCCGGCGTCTGCGTGCTCCTCGACCCCGGCGACCGGCTCGAGCTCGAGTTGGGGCGCGCCGCCGCCCTCGCCTCGGTGGGCGTGATCCGCCCGGACGGCGGAGTGCAGCGGGGAACGGAAGCCGCCTGACCATGCCGACCGCGCAGCCGCAGCACCAGAGCGCGCTCACGCGCCTTCGCGCCGAGGGAGCCACCCCCGAGGCGATCGATCAGCTGCTCCGTGATCACCCGATCCCGCTGGTGGAAGGGTCGTCCTGCACGTTCCTCTGGCGCGGCGAGGCCGACTGGGTGGGCGTCGAGCATCGCGTCATGGGCCTGCCGATACCGCTACCCCTCAAGCGTCTGAAGGGCACCGACCTCTGGTACGCGACCATCGAGCTTCCACGCGGCGCACGCGTGCAGTACCGGCTGCTGATCCGCCGTGGCGAGCATGCCGAGAGCGTCAACGACCCGTTGAACCATCGGGTGGTGACCGATCCGATCGGGTCCGAGTTCGTGCTCGAGGCGGAGGGGTACGTGACCCCCGACTGGGCGTACCCGGATCCGGCGGCGGTCGCGGGCGAGCTGGTCGAGTTACGACTGCCGAGTAAAGCGCTCCGCCGCGAGGCGCACCTCACGCTGTACATCCCCGCGCGGATGCACCGCGACCGGCGGCTCCCCTTGATGGTCGTGCACGACGGGGGCGACTTCCTCAACCACTCGTCGATGGCGACCGTGCTCGACAACCTGATGCACCGCCGGCTGATGGCGGACTGCGTCGTCGCCTTCACGCATCCCCAGGATCGCCTCCGCGAGTACGCGGCGACGGCGGCGCACAGCCGGTTCCTCACCGCCGAGCTCGTCCCGCACCTCGAGGGGTCGCTCCACCTCCGCGGCGACCCTCGTGGCAGGGTGCTCTGCGGCGCGAGCTTCGGGGGCGTGGCGTCGCTGGCGGCGGCGGTCAGGGCACCGGGCTTCTACGGTGGGCTGTTGCTCGAATCACCGTCGCTGCGGTTCGGCGGCGACGGTGCGCCGCAGCACGGCACCGTGTTCGCGCCGGTGGTGCGCTTCGTGAACGCGGTCCGGGAGCGGCCCACGGCCGTCACGCAGCGCATCTTTCTCACGTACGGCGCCTTCGAGCCGCTCGCGGAGCCGGATCGCGCGATGGTCGAGGTGCTCGAGCAGATGACCGGGAAACTCCGTGTCGTCGAGGCGCTCGACGGCCACAACTGGATCAACTGGCGCGACCGGCTCCTGGACGGGTTGGGCTGGCTGTTCCCCGGAGAATCGCGCCTGATCTATCCGTAGCCGCACGCCGGGTCCATCCGATGCGCAAGACTTCCGGGCCATGAAGCGGCGAGAGCGCTGGTACTCGACACGTGTCGAGTCGGACGTGACCGTGGCACGGTGGGGGCACTTCGGCCGGCCGGTGATCGTGTTCCCGACCGCCGGTGGCGACGCCGAGGAGATCGAGCGGATGTGGCTCGTCGACTCGGTGGGGGAGTACCTCGAGGCGGGCCGCGCGAAGATCTACTCCTGCGACAGCGTCTCGGGCGCGGCGATGCTCCGTGGTGACGGCGACGCTCGCTACCGCGCCGCGATGCTGCGCGGCTTTCTCGAGTTCGTGCGCCACGAGTTGATCCCGATGATCCGCATGGACTGCGACAGCGACGACATCACCGTCATCACCGCGGGGGCGTCGATCGGCGCCTTCAACGCGGTTGCGCTGCTCTGCCACTACCCCGATGTGGTGACGGAGGCGGTCGGGATGAGCGGCACCTACGACATCTCGCGATTTGTGGGCGACAACGCCGGCGACGACCTGTATTTCGCCACCCCGTCGTACTTCCTTCCCGGTCTCAACGGCGAGCATCTCGCGCTGCTGCGCTCGCGGCGCGCGATCCTCGCATCGGGGGAGGGGCGGTGGGAGAACGTCGGCGAGTTGTGGCGACTGGCCCACGTGCTCGGGAGCAAGGGCATTCCCAACCGGGTCGACCCGTG
The DNA here is from genome assembly GCA_963848445.1 of Candidatus Dormiibacterota bacterium. Taxonomy (GTDB): domain Bacteria; phylum Chloroflexota; class Dormibacteria; order Aeolococcales; family Aeolococcaceae; genus Palsa-851. The sequence goes on along the minus strand of CAWKDT010000009.1, from coordinate 66,842 downwards.
GGGACCCGAGTACGACCACGACTGGTCGACATGGCGGCAGATGCTGCCCAGGTACCTCGAGGAGCTCGTCTGAGCGTCAGGCCGACGTAGGCACCACCGCGTCATTGGATTCCGTCCCGATCGGCTCGTCCGCGTATTCCTCGATGTCGTCTTCGCCGCTGCGTGCCAGCAGCAGCAGGGTGGTGATGAGCAGGAACGCCGCCATCGACAGGAACGGGATGGAGATGAATCCGAAGATGTTGAACGCCGCCGAGTTGCAGGGCGCAGAGACAGAGCAGGCGGTGGGTTCGCCGGCGATGTGCTCCAACTGGTAGTGATAGATCGCGAGGCCGGCGCCCACGATCGACATGGTCAGCAGATACCGCTTCGCAATGGCAATGTCACCGCGGAATGCGGCGATCCCGAGGAGCAGTGTGAGCGGATACATGCAGATGCGCTGGAACCAGCAGAACTCGCATGGCGTCAGGCCTGCGATCTGCGAGAGATAGAGGCTCCCGAGCATCGCGAGCACCGACACGATCCATGCCGCGTGCAGCGCGAAGGGCGTCAAGCCGTCGCGGAAGGCGCCCCAGCGTTCGCGCATCGCGGGCGATGCGCGCGACACGAGGAATCCGGCAAGAGCCAGCAGCACCATCGCATCGGCGATGAGCGCGAGCACCGCGTATCCGGTCGTGATGACCTGATAGGACACTGCGGCAGCCTAGCTCAGCTCGTCGGAACCTTGAATGTTCTGAGCGTCGCTTCGATGTTCTGGATGGTGGAGGAGGAGCAGGCCGACGCGGGCTGGTCACCGGTCGCGATGCAGGTCGCGGCGGTGAGGATGTTCGCGTTGCCGATGATGTCCTTGGTCACGGGATCTGCCGGATTGCTCAGCTTGGCCGCGATCTGGCTCCACGAGAGGCTCGCGAGATCGCCCGGGGAGTAGCTTGTCGCGAAGAGGTTGTACATCCCGCCGATGTCGACGAACGGGAAGCCGCCGGCCTCGGTCGTGTACGGCGTCTGGTCCCACTTGCTGAACGCGTTCTGCTGGAGCGTCGTCGGGGTTTCCAACGTGTTCTGGTTGCGGTCCTGGACCTCGGCGGCGCTGAAGTTGATGTACGAGCTGGTGTAGCTCGACTTGTAGAAGGTGAAGGTGTCGGTGTTGGGGTAGACGTCGGTGGACGAGGACTGGATCTCGGACAGGTTGTGGAACGTGCCGAACCGGGACAGCCACATCACCATCACCCAGCGTTCGGCGGCGCAGAACGGGCAGTACTCGGCGCCGACGTAGATGACAGTCGTCTTGCCGTTCGACTTGCTGAGGAGCGCGCTCGCCGGCAGCTTGACCAGCGACCCAGATTTCCCGCCTGTCCCGACGGTGTCCACGACGCTGCTGCTCGGCTGCTCGACGGCGGTGAGGATTGCTTTCGGCACCGGAGTCAGGGCCGTGGCGTTACCCCCGCCGACCTGGTTGAGGATCACGATCACGATCAGCACGACGGCGACGATGCCGACGCTCACCGATGTGACCACGGTGGGCGACTGCCACGGGGGGCGCGCGTTGACCGACACCGACCGGGCGGCGGCCTGGTTCCGCCGCTGCTTCTTGGTGAGTGGTTTGCCGTTGTACTTGCCGTTCGGCCCCGGTGCTCTCCCGACCGGCTTCTGCTGGGTCGACTGCGCCACGGCCTCAGGGTAGCGGACCCAACCTTTCGCGTGACTGTCTCCGCGCGACTGTGACCAAGTCGGGGCGGCGGCGGCTATGGAGAACCTGTGACGGATCCTCGAGGCAGAGGATCGGCGCCTATCCTCAGGCCGATGGTGGGCCTCGTTCCGGCGGTGGCATGAGGTCGCGGATCGCCGCCACTGCCACGCTGTTCGCGCTTCTGACCGTCCCCCTCGGACTGTCGAGGGTCGTCGGCGCCCAGGCTTCGGGCGTCAGGGAGGGGATCGACGTCAGCTCGTTCCAGGGGACGTCGATCGCGTGGCACTCGGTGGCGGCGTCGGGGATCTCGTTCGCGTATATCCGCGCCGGGGACGGGAGTAGCAACCCGGATGGGGCATTCGGGGTCAACTGGCGCGGCGCGACCTCCTCGGGGGTGACCCCCGGTGCGTACCTCTTCTTCGAACCGTCGCAGAGCCCGGTCGCTCAGGCCGACCTGCTGATCTCGCAGCTCCGGTCGGTCGGCTTCACGAACGGCGACCTCATCCCGGCGATCGACGTCGAGACGACCGACGGTCAGCCGCGATCGGTGGTGGTGGCGAATCTGCGCACGATGGTGGACACGGTGAGTGCCGCGATCGGATCGCTTCCGGCGATCTACGCTGCGCCGGCCTGGTGGAACGGCAACGTCGACTCATCGGCGTTCACGCTCGACCCGCTCTGGGTGGCGAACTGGGGCGTGAGCTCGCCGTCGGTCCCGGCCAACAACTGGGGCGGGACGGGATGGCAGGTCTGGCAGTTCAGCGACGCCGGGTCGGTCCCCGGGATCCCGGGTCGGGTCGACCTCGACCAGAGCGGGACGGGCTCGCTGCCCTACTACGGATGGCCTGACCCGGTCGCCCTTGCGGCGACCAACGTCGCGAGCGCGCCCGAGACCGTCTCGGACCAGCCGGGCGATATCAACGTGCTCTGGCGCGACTCGGCGAACCACCTCTGGACGCTCGCATACCGCAACGGCGGATGGGGGACGGTGCCGACCGACATCAGTGGGGGAGCGAGCGCGAACGCGGCACTCGCCTCCAACCCGTCGCTCATCTCCTGGGGTCCGGGGATGATCGAGGCCTTCTGGGAGGGCGCCGATCGCAACCTGTGGCAGTCAACCTACACAGGAGGGTGGTTCGGCAACGGCACCTGGTCGGCGCCGGCCTCGCTGGGCCTCGGGCCGCTCGGCTCCGCGCCGAGCGCGGTGTCCGCCGGCGCCGGACTGACGGACGTGTTCTGGAAGGGCGCAGACGGCGCGATGTGGGTCGATCGCTACGACGGCGCCTGGAGCGGCCCCGCGCCGCTCAACTCGGGCGCCGTCGGCGGCAACCCCGTGACGGTGAGTGCCGACCCAGGTGCTGACACCGTCTTCTGGCGCGATGCCGCCGGCGACCTGTGGACGGACACCGGGGCCTCCTGGGGCTGGACCGGCGCAGCCCGGCTCACCTCGAGCCCGCTGAGCGCGGACCCGACGGTCAGCGCGGCCGCCGGGAGCATCGACGTCTTCTGGAACAGTGCCGGCGAGCTGTGGCACGGCGCCCTCAACGGCGGCGCGTGGAGCGGGGCTGCCGGACTCGGCGTGGTGGCGGTCATCGGCAATCCCTCGGCGGTGGACCTGGCTCCCGGCGCGGTGATCGTCGACTCCCGTGAGTCGACCGGGGCGCTCGCCTCGGCGCTGTACACGTCCGCGATCGGGCTCGTGGGACCGGAGCAGCTCGGGGCGACGGCGGGGTCGGACCCGTCGTCGGTGGCGTTCGACGGTGGCGGCGCGATCGACGTCGTGTGGCGGTCGGCATCGGGTGGCCTGTGGGTCGCGCCGGCATGCCCCGGGTGCGGCGCCCCCGACATCCCGATCTTCGACCCCTGACGCCGGAGGCGCGGGCCGGCTGAGAAAGGCGCGCGGCATCGGTCAGGTCTCCGAAGCCCGGGCGGGAGCAGCTCCTTAGGATGAGGACCGTCCCATCGGACTCCTCAGGGGAGGCAGCCACAATGCCTGCAGCATGCTGATCTACTCGATGAGCGTCTCGGTGGACGGCTACGTCACGGACCGCGACGGAGGGATCGCGTGGGGGGTCCCTGACGAGGAGCAGTTTCGCTTCCACATCGCACAGGTCCGCGAGCTTGGCGGCTACCTGTGCGGCCGCAGGCTGTACGAGACCATGCTGCCTTGGGAGACGGATCCGTCGATGCGCGACGGCGAGCTCGGGGCCGCGTTCGCCGACGTCTGGTGTGACCTCCCGAAAGTCGTCTTCAGCCACACGCTCGACAGCGTTGCGGGCAATGCCCGGCTCGCCCAGGGGTCGGTGGCCGAGGAGGTCGCCGCGGCGCTCGACGCGACCGACAAGGACGTGTCGATCGGCGGCGCCGGCCTGGCCGCGGCGGCGATCCAACTCGGCCTCGTCGACGAGCTGCGCATCTTCCGCAACCCGATCGTCGTCGGTGGCGGCACGCCCTACCTGCCGCCGCACACCGAGGAGGTGCGGTTGTCCCTGGTCGAGACGAGGACGTTCGGCTCGCGCGTGATCTACGAGCGATACAGGCGCTGCTAAAGCTCCTGATAATGCATATTCTCACGATCTAGCCGGATCGATCCGGATCGGCGACGGGTTCCTACCTCCCCCGGGCAGTCCTGCAATCACGACGGTCGGGGTGATCCCTGTGAGCGCCGACCCGGGGCCTGCGTGACAGGTCGGTTGCGTCCGGATCGACAGCCGGGCATTCGTGGGATACCGGAAAAGATGCCTCAGGTGATGATCCGGTTCCACGGACACCGACGAAGCGGACCGTGGACGATCGGCCCGCAGTCCGGCACCCCAGGACGCGCGAGGCGTTCACCCAGACGCTGAGGAGCATGCCCGTCGATCCACGCGTGGTGCTTGCTGGAGGGCCGGGTCTCGGCGCCTTCCTCGAGAGCTTCACCGAGTCGACGCGCAAGGTGCTCGGCCACCAGTTCGCCGGCATCTACCTGCACGGCTCGCTCGCCACCGGTTCGTTCAATCCGCGCACGAGCGACATCGATGTGATGGTCACGACCCATCACCGAACCGAGCGCCCGACCAACGATCTCCTTCACGAGGAGTTCGAGGCCCTGGTCGGCAGGGACACCGAGCGCTGGGCGGAGCTGCTGGACGCCGTGTTCGTGCCTGCGGCGTGGCTCCGCCGCCCAGGGGTCCCGCTCGAGGAGGTCGCGTCGCTGCATCCCGGCGAGGGGTTCACGGTTGGACCTCTCGGGTCCGAGTTCGTGATCCAGAAGTACATGGTTCGCCGGTACGGGGTCCGTCTCGCCGGCCCGCCCGCCCGCCGGGTCATCGCGGCGGTGTCCGGCGCAGAGCTGCGGGAGGCACAGCTCGGCACGCTGCGCGCGAGATGGGCGCCCCAGCTCGAGTTCCCGGGGAGGCTGCTCGCCCGGCCGTACCAGGCGTATGCGGTCGTCACGATGTGCCGTGCGCTGTACGTCCTGGCACGCGGCGCGGTGATTCCCAAGCCCGAGGCGGCGACCTGGGTTCTGCGGAGCCCCGGTTTCGCCGCGTGGCATCCGCTGGTGCGGTCGGCCGCCGCCTACCCGGGCGGTGGGCCCGAGGACCAGCGCGGCGCGACCCTGCAGTTCATCCGGTTCACCCTCGATGAAGCCGGTATCGTTCACGACGCGCCAAGCTCCTGATAATACGGAGCGTGCCCGCCCGACGCGCCACTCGCCCCACCGCACCGCACGCACGACGTGAACCGGCGTGGGCGCACCAGGTCCCCGGTCCGGCCGATGCGCTTCCGGACCAGATCGAGCAGTTCCTCGACTGGCTGCGAGTCCAGCGCAACCGTCCGAGCACGACCGTGCGCGCCTACCGCCAGGATCTCGCCAAGTTCGTCGCGTTCCTGCGCACGCGGCCGCTCGCCCCGGACCTGCTCGCGGGCGTCGACCGCCCCGTCCTCCGCAGGTACCAGATCGAGCTCGCCGAGGTCCTGCCGAACCCCCGGTCGCGGGCTCGGGCGCTGGTGGCGCTGCGCCGCTTTCTCGCCTATGCATACGACGAGGGCTGGATCGGGGCGGAGCTGAGCCGGCAGGTCTCGGTGCCGCGATACGTGGTCGGGGATCCGCATCCGATCCCGACCGACCATGTGCCGCGGCTGCTGGCGGCACTGCCCGCCGAGACCCTCCGGGACCGCCGCGACCGTGCGCTCGTGCACCTGCTGCTCAGCACCGGGTGCCGCATCGCCGAGGCGTGCGGGCTCGATCGTGGCGACATCCGTCCCGAGGGATTCCGCGTTCTTGGCAAAGGTGGCAAATACCGGACGGTGTACTGCACCGATGGTGCGTTTGCGGCGGTGGAGGACTACCTCCGCTTTCGCGGCCCCGACCCCTCCCCTGCCCTCTTCATCAGCGTCGCCCGCGCCGACGTGCCCCACGGTCGCGCGCTGCCGCACAACCGCCTGACCACCGACGGCGCACGCCGGGCGCTCACCGCGCTCCGCCGCCGGATGGGAGCGGATCCCGAGACGTTCGCCCTGTTCAGCAACCTGCGCAGCCCGCATGCCGCCCGTCACACCGCTGCCACGACGCTCCTCGAGGCGACCGATGGCGACGTCCGCCTGGTGCAGGAGGTGCTCGGCCACGCGACGCTCGAGACCCTCAAGGTCTACACCGAGATCACCGATCGTCGCAAACGCGCGGCGTACCGGCGGCTCGGGGACTATCTCGACGAGGTCGCCGCGCGCGCCTGAGCCGGCGGGTCAGCCGTCCGTGCGGGGCGTGCCTGACGGCGGGTCGAGCGCGCGCCATGTGTTGCCCAGCACCCGAACGGGCCCCGTGCCGTCGTCGGTGCAGCATGCGAGGAGCTCGGCGCCGATCGGCGGGTACATCTCGACGGCCGTCAGCGCTTCGAGGGGATGCCAGCGGGCGTCGCGCAGCGCCTTGTCGGTGCCGACCGTGAGGATGCCGCTCCGCACCGTCCCCGCGTACACCATGTTCACGATGTGGCGCCCCACCGGACGTGGATCGATCGCCTCGCAGACGAGGAGCAGCCGGCCGATCTCCACCACGTAGCCGGTCTCCTCGAGCAGCTCGCGCGCGGCAGCCTCGACCAGGGTTTCCCCAGGGTCGACGCCACCCCCGGGGACGAGCCAGTACGAGCGTCCCGCTTTCTCATGACGGACGAGCAGCACCTGACCGTCCCGCCAGATGAGCACGCCAACCCGGATCCGGATGGTGCGCTCGCTCACCGTCCGATTATCGGGTGCCGACGGCCCTGGGCACCGTGTCCTCGAACGCTTGACTCGAACATCCGTTCCCTGCTAGTGTGGACCCATGGAACATCCGTTCGGTGCAGGGACGTGATCCAGGACGCGCTCGGACCGCATCGGTTCGGCGGGCGGACACGACGCCGGAACCATCCGGCACGGCTCGCCCTCATCGTGGCCACCGCAGCCGCGGGGCTCGTCGTCGTGGGCGGCGTCGCGTACGCGGAATCGGGAACGCAGGGCGAGCAACGCGTCACCGTGCATGCGGGCGACACGCTGTGGCGCATTGCGAGCGCGCACTACCCGGGCACCGACATCGAGCAGGCGATCGCCACGATCGAGTCCGCCAACCACCTGGGTGGAGCCGCGATCAGGCCGGGCGAGGTCCTGTACCTGCCGGCACCCTAGGCGTCCGCTTCGGGACGAGGGGCTCGTCGGTCGTTCGACCGTCGCCGAGGTCGTCGAGCCAGCGCGGGAGCCCGGTCGGGCCGGGATGCGGAGCATCCACCTTCGGGCTGGAACCCCCGCCACCGCCCCCGCCGTCGTCATCTTCGCGATCGTCCGATCCAGCGCTCAGGAGGTTCATGAAGATGACGCCTGCGGCGGCGAGCAGCGCGATCTTGCTGACCAGCGCGATGCTCGCCCCGGCGATCTGCTGATCGGTCATCGGGTCGAACCCGATTAGTCCCGGGCCGGCGCCGTACCCCGGGTAGAGCACATGACCGGCGAGCGCCACGAGCAGCCCACCGAAGGTCTGGGGGATCGTGGCGAGCATGATGTACCCGAGCTTGCCGAACCCCGAGAGGCGGTGCGCCGGCGGTGAGCACGGGGTGACGATGGGCCACCAGAAGAGCAGCGATGCGAGCAGGAGGGTCACCTCCATGACGTCGTACAGCCACCAGTTGGCCAGCGCCGCGTCGTACGTCGGGGTGAGGTGCCACGCGATGAACGCAACGTTGATTGTGATGATGGCCACGATTGGATGCACCGCGAGCCGCAGCGGCTTTGGAACAGCCCTGGGTGGGATGCCGGCGTCGACCGGCAGCGAGAGCAGCAGCAGAGCCGGAATCGGGCCCATGAGGATCAGCACCTGGAAGAGGTGCGCCGCCAGGAGGTAGTGCTCGGCGAGGGTGCCGAGCGGGCTGATCCACACGGCGATGAGCAATCCCAGCGCGGTCGCGAGCGCGAGCCTCGACCCGCGGGTGGGCTCGAGCGCCCCTCGACGGTGGACCCAGACCCAGACGGCGACGAGCGCGGCCGCCAGCAGCAACAGCACCGGGTCGACGTTGAGCGAGGTTGCCGGCGGGCGGCCCATCACGGAGGAAACGCTAGCGCACCTCGCGCCTGGCTGTCGCGACGCGGTACAAATGCGCAGAAGCATGCGCCCAACGCTGACCCGTCTCCGGACTCGCCCCTACCAGTTCTCGTTGCGTACCGGCAAGTCCCCCGACGACGTGCTCGGTGACTTCGCGTCGCGCCGCATGCCGGGCATCGCGGTCGCCGAGCGCGGCCCCAACTACCTCGTGCTCCGTCCTCAGCAGCGGCGCCGCTACGGCGGCGACGTCGCGGTGCTGCTCGCGCTCGCGATCGTGCTCGCGGTGCTCATCCTCACGGCCGTGACCCCCGTGCTGATCGTGCTCCTGCCGCTCGCGGTGGTTCCAGCAGTGCCGCTGCTGCTCGACAACCGTCCGGACCTCGCGATCAGCGCGGTCGCCGACGACGAGGGCGGGACCCGCGTCACCGTGCACGGCCAGGCGAGCTCCGAGCTCGCCGCGGCGCTCGACGCCTATCTCGGATCGCTCCCGCGCCTGTCGCTCGAGAACCTCGGCGCCGGCCCGCAGGGGTAGGCCTTCGGCGAGACGGCCGCTCGGGACGGCGCTACTTGAGCAGCCGGATGACCGCGACGACGACGCCCTCGAGCTCGACGTCGCGCACGTAGATCGGCTCCATCGTGCTGTTCTCCGGCTGGAGGCGGACACGGCCCAACTCCTTGAAGAACCGCTTGACGGTGACCTCGCTCTCGCCGGTGGTCTCGTTCTCGATGCGCGCCACGACGATCGTGCCGTTCGCCGGCGCGTCACGCCGAGGCCGGACCACGACGATGTCGCCGTCGCGGATCCCGGCGTCGATCATGCTCTCCCCGTGCACGGTCAGCGCGTACGAGTTGTCCCCGCCTGCGATCTCGGTGCCGACGTCGAGGTGCTCCTCGACGTTCTCGACGGCGAGCACCGGCGTGCCCGCGGCGACCCGGCCGACCAGCGGGAGGTGGACGATGTTGCTCTGCCCCTTCTCCGCATCGCCGTCGACGATCTCGACGGTGCGTGACTTCGCGGGGTCGCGGGTGATGTAGCCGCGGGTTTCGAGCGTGTTCAGATGGTTCTGGACCGTCGACGACGAGCTGAGCCCGACCGCTCGTCCGATCTCTCGTACGGTGGGCGGGTACGCGTGATCCCGGCTGTGGTCGCGCAGGAAGTCGAGGATTTGGCGCTGGCGTGGGTTCAGGGTGTCAGGCATTGAAGTTGAGCTTCCTCCACACGGCTTGGGGCGCAGCGGAATGTAGCACGGGAACGAGGAAAATGCAAACGGATGTTCTGGTCCGGTGCCCCGGGTCGTTCCGGGAGATCAGGACGCAGCCTCGCCCGGCCCCCACCCGCCGCTTTGCCGGTCGAACGCCAGGACATCCTCGAGCACACGATCGGCACCGGCGAGGTCCGGCCGGAACCACCGGATACGCGGGTCGCGACGGAACCACGTTCGCTGTGCTCGGGCATATCGGAGCGTCCGGCGCACGGTCGCATCCCTGGCGGCCTCGACGACGAGGCGCCCTTCCAGGTAGTCGAGCGCCTCCTGATAGCCGATGCCGCACCCGGCAATCGTCCTGGGCTCAAGACCCCGATCGAGCAGGCCTCGGACCTCGTCCTGGATGGCACCCGTGTCGAACATGCTCGCGACACGGCGCGCGATCCAGCGCTCGTGCTCGGGGCGCGCCACGTCGAGGCCGGCCATCACCGCCGTCCGGGGTGACGACCGGGTGCGGGTGGCGAGCACCGATCCACCGCTCGCGTCGAGGATCTCGAGCGCGCGGATGACACGCCGTGGGTTGCGCTGGTCGATCGATCCCGCGCCATCCGGGTCGCGCCGCCGCAACTCGGCTGCGAGCGCCTCCAGCCCTTCCGCGGTCGACGCCAGGTCCCCGCGCTCGGCCCGGCGCTCCTGGTCGGGTGGGACCCGAGCGAGGTCGAAGCCGTCCACCAGCGCGGTGACATACAGCCCGGTGCCGCCGACGACCACGGCGCGTGCGCCGCTCCGGTCGAGCCGCCCCAGGCAGCCGCGCGCCGCATCGAGCCAGTCCGCGACGGTGAAGACCTCCCCGGGATCGCAGAGGTCGAGGAGGTTGCAGGCGACTCCCCGCAGCTCATCGGGCTCCGGAGCGCACGTTCCCACCCTGAGCCCGCGGCGCACCTGCCGCGAGTCCGCGTTCAGCAGCTCGGCCGGCGCCAGCGCCAGTGCGGCCGCGACCGCGAGCGACGTCTTTCCGGTGCACGTCGGGCCGACGATGACCAGGGGCGGACGGATCACCGAGCGGGCCGGCGGAACGCCCGGCGCAGGGTGGGGTCGTCGAGGACGAGCACCGACGGCCGTCCGTGCGGGCAGGTCGTGCCCCCCGGGGTGGCGGCCAGCTGGTCGAGCAGCCGCTGCTGGGCAAGGACGTCGAGCCGGTCGCCGAACCGCACCGCGGCATGGCAGGCGACCAGTGCAGCGAGCCGGTGCCGGCGCTCATCGCCGCCGGCAGAGGGCTCATCGAGGCGCTCGATGAGCTCGGCGACCAGGCGCTCCGGGTCGGCGCCCGCCGCCGCGGTGGGCACGGACGTGCAGCGGATGGCGCCCGGACCGAACAGCTCGACGCTGAAGCCACCGCGCGAGAAAAAGTCATGTTCGGCAATAACGCGCGCGGCCCGGGCCGGACCGCACTCGATGACCACCGGGATCAGCAGCAGCTGCGACTCCGCTGCGCGACGCTCCGCGCCCTCCTGCCAGCGAGCGAGGAGCTCCGTGTAGAGGATCTTCTCGTGCGCCGCATGCGGGTCGATGAGGACGACGGCGTCACCCGCGGACGCAACGAGGAATCCGCTGCCCGCCTGGCCGAGGGCGGTCATCGGCGCCGGCATGGCACCGATCCCGCCGGCTGCCGGCCCGGCGTCAGGCTCGGCCGGCTCCGCCGAACCCGTCACCGCGTGCGTCGGTGTCCCAGGCCGGATCACGGGTCTGCCGCTGAGCCGGATGCGCGTTTCCCCGTCGCGGAGCTCGAGCGTGGCGTCGCCAACGAGGCCCGTGGCGGCGAACTCGGCGGCATGCGGCGCCGGCGCGGCGCGCAGCGCCGCCCAGCATGCACGCTGGACTGCGGCGAAGACGGCGCGTTCCTCGCGGAACCGCACCTCACGCTTGGCCGGGTGCACGTTGACGTCGAGGGCCTCGAGCGCCACCTCGACGTTGATCACACCGAAGCCGTGCCGTCCCGCCGGGATCAGGCCGCGGTACGACTCGTCGAAGGCGGCGGCGAGCGCGCGGTTGTGCACCAGGCGACGGTTCACGATCAGCACGAGCCCGCTGCGCGACGCCCGGTGCGCGAGCGGCGTGGAGATCGCTCCGGTGATCGCGATCTCCCCGGGCGCATCAAGGTCGATCAGCTCCCGCTCGGTGCGCGCTCCCAGCACCGCCCGGATCGCGTCGCGCAGCGACCCGCCCGCGGTGCGCAGGACGACGCGGCCGTCGGTCCGGCACGTGAACGAGACTTCGGGATGCGTCAGGGCGAGATCGGCGGCGACGCGAACCGCAGCCGCGGCCTCGGCGCCGACCGACCGCAGGAATCGCAGCCGTGCGGGAGCACCGGCGAACAGCTCGCACACCTCGACCATGGTCCCCGGCGCGCTCGCCGCCGAGGCGCGCTCGACGACCACGCCGTTGCTGGCGTGCAGGGTTGCGGCGCCTGGGGTCGTGGCGGTGCGCGTCGTGATGCGGAGGTCCGCGACGGCCGCGATGCTCGCGAGCGCCTCACCACGGAAGCCGAGCGTGCGCACGCGCGCGATGTCATCGGCCGCGGCGATCTTCGACGTTGCGTGACGCTCCACGGCGAGCTCGAGATCGTCGCCGGGGATGCCGCTGCCGTCATCCACCACCGCGATGCGGACCAGACCGCCGCCCTCGACGGCGACGTCGATCCGCGTGGCGCCGGCGTCAATCGCGTTCTCCACCAGCTCCTTGACCACCGACGCGGGCCGTTCGATCACCTCCCCCGCCGCGATCGCATCGGCGACCACCTGCGGCAGCCGGCGGATCGGAGCGGCGGCGATCATCGCGCCGCCTGCGCGCGAAGCTGCGCGAGCTTGTTGAGCGCCGCAATCGGTGTCATCCCATCGAGATCGAGCGCGGCAAGCTCGCTCACCACCGGGTGCGAGCCGGGTTCGGAGATCGAGAGCACGAGCTGGTCGGAAGCGGGCTCAGGGCCGCCGAGCGGCCGGTTGCGCTCCTGCTCGGCGAGCAGCTGCCGGGCTCTGATCAGCACCCCGCCGGGAATGCCGGCGAGCTTCGCGACGTGGACCCCGTAGGAGCGATCCGCCCCGCCCGGGACGATGCGATGCAGGAAGGTGATGTCCGAGCCGTCCTCGACGACCTCGACCCGGGCGTTGCGCACCCGGGCCAGGTGACTCGCCAGCACGGTGAGCTCGTGGAAGTGGGTCGCGAAGAGCGTCCGGCAGTTGAGCTGCGGCGCGTCGTGGACGTACTCGACGACCGCCTGCGCGATGCTCACGCCGTCGTACGTCGACGTCCCGCGCCCGATCTCGTCGAGGATCACCAGGCTGCGCGCGGTCGCCTGGCGGAGGATCGCGGCAGTTTCTGCCATCTCCACCATAAACGTGGACAGGCCCCCGCTCAGGTCGTCGTGCGCGCCGATGCGAGTGAAGATGCGGTCGCACACGCCGATCACGGCCTCCTGCGCAGGGACGTACGAGCCGATCTGAGCGAGCAGCACGATGCTCGCGGTCTGCCTGAGGTACGTCGACTTTCCGGCCATGTTCGGCCCCGTGAGCACGACGATCCGTGTGTCGTCGTCGAGGGTCAGATCGTTCGGGACGAACCTGCCCGGGCCGAGCGTGCGCTCGACGAGCGGGTGACGGCCCCCGACGATGCGGAGTGTCGACGACGCGTCGACCTGTGGCCGGATCCAGCGCTGCTCCTCGGCCACTGTCGCCAGCGACTGGGCGACGTCGAGCGCCGCCACGGCTGCCGCGGCGTCGGCGAGCGATCGTGCCTCGGCGGCGACCTCTGCCGCGGCGCCGGCGAGCAGTTCCCCCTCGCGAGCGATGGCGCGCTCGCGCGCGTGAAGCACGATCGCCTCGTGCTCCTTGAGGTCGGGCGTGACGTAGCGCTCCGCGCCGGCGAGGGTCTGCTTGCGGGAGTAACCGTCCGGGACGCGGTCGCGCTGAGCGTTGGGGATCTCGATGTAGTAGCCGAAGACGCGGTTGTATCCGACCCGCAGCGAACGGATCCCGGTCCGCTCGCGCTCCGCGGCCTCCAGCGTCGCGAGGTAGGCGCGCGCGCCGCTCCCCGCGGCCCGGAGGCCGTCGAGGTCCGGGTCGGCGCCCTCCCGCACCGCGCCACCGTCCGACGCGCGCGCGGGGAGGTCGTCGGACAACAGCCGGTCGAGGCGCTCGCGGAGACCGGCGGGGGCCTGACACAGGCCGGCGCATCCGGCGACGTCGGTCCCCGGGGGCAACCCTCGAGCCGCCGCGGATGTCGCATCGAGGGCCCCGCAGGTATCGCGAATCGCGCCGAGATCGCGAGGCGTCGCGATTCCCTGCACGCATCGTGCGACGAGGCGTTCGAGATCGCGCATCCCGCCGAGCGCGTCCCGGAGGCGGCGGCGGATGTCGCGCTCGGTGAGCAGCGCGTCGACCGAATCGAGGCGTCGGGTGATCCCGTCGACATCGTTGAGGGGCTCGTTGAGCCGGGCGCGCAGCAGTCGCACGCCCATCGGGGTCCGCGTCGCGTCGAGGATCTGCAGGAGCGATGCGCCGCTTCCTCCGAGACGCGTGAACAGCTCGAGGTTCTCGCGGGTGTGCGCGTCGAGGCGCATCGCGCTGTCCGGCCCTCGGACCCCGAAGCGAAGCAGTTCCGCGCTGATCACGATCCGCGCTCGCTCGCAGTACGCGAGCACAGCACCCGCCGCGCGAACCGCGACGGGGACGGTTTCGAGACCGAACCCCTCGAGCACGGCCGCCCCGGTGGCACGCCGCACGCGCTCCTCAGCCCTGCCCGCGTCGAAGACCGCGCTCGGGAGCGACGTCGTCGGCGCGCGTCCGACGAGCGTCGGGGGCAATCCCGCGCCCTCTTCCACGAGCATCTCGCTCGGGTCGAGCCGGACGACCTCATCGGCGACCGCGGGGTCGGAGGGCTCCCCGGGGATCTCGATCAGCTCCATGTACTGTGTGTTGGGATCGAACGCCGCGATGCCCACGCGTCCACGCACCGTGAGTAGCGCCACGCAGCGCGGCACCGCCGCGTCGTCGAGCAGCTCCGCCTCGACCACCATGCCGGGGCTCAGGACCCTCGTGACCTCGCGGCGCACGAGCTTTCCCGCGACCACCTCCCCCACCTGATCCCACATCGCGACGCGCCGGCCCGCCTCGAGGAGCTTCCGGATGTGCTGGACGACGGCCTGGTGCGGCACGCCGCACATCGGGAGGCGGCCGGCGGCGCCGAAACCCCGGCTCGTCAGGGTGACACCGAGAATCGGGGCGGCGGCGACGGCGTCGTCGCCGAACATCTCGAAGAAGTCGCCGAGGCGCGCGAGCACGATGGCGTCCGGGTTGGCGGCCTTGACGATCCGGTACTCGCGGAGTATCGGCGTGTCACCCGCGGTGTCGAGGTCGAGCGTCGGCCTCGGCGCCTCTGGCATGGCCGCGGCGAGGTGCGGAGCCCGAACCTTCGAGCCCGTTCTCACGCCGCGGCGCCGACCTGCTCGACGTGCAGCTGCCAGGCGCTCGCGGTCACGACGCGGGCGCCGCGCAGCTCACCGGGCGTCGCCGCCCCTGGCGGCAGCCACGCGACCTTGTTCTCCCTGGTCCGTCCGTACGGCCTGCCATCCTCCGCGATCCCCTCGACGAGGATCTCGACGTCGTGGCCGACGTACGCGGCGTTGCGCGACGCCGCGATCTCACGCTGTATCCCGAGGAGGTGATTGAGCCGCGCTCGCTTCTCCTCGCGAGGGACATCGTCGGGTCGGCGTGCCGCCGCGGTCCCCGGGCGGACCGAGTACGCAGCGAGATGCACTGTGTCGAACCGCAGCTCCCGCATCAGCGATTCGGTGCCGGCGAACTCCGCGTCGGTCTCTCCGCAGAACCCGACGATGATGTCGGTGCTCAGGGCGAGGCGCGGGCCGACGGCATCGACGGCGGCGCGGATCTTCTCGCGATACTCGTCGACGCTGTAGAGACGACGCATGCGCCGGAGCAGCCCGTCGTCCCCGGCCTGCACCGGGAAGGTGCAGCTGCTCGCAGACGGTCGGCAGATCGCGCATCGCGGCGAAGAGCTCGGGTACTGCGTTGCGAGGGTGCGACGTGAGGAACCGGAGCCGCCAGAGCCCCGGCACCGCGTCGACGGCTGCGAGCAGCTCGGGCAACCGCGCGTGACGCTGGGAGTCGTTGTATGAGTTCACGTTCTGACCCAGCAGGGTCACCTCGCGCACCCCCTGCGCGACCAGCCGCTCGACGTGTTCCACCACGTCGGGGAGCGGGCGGCTGATCTCGCGACCGCGCACGAACGGGACGATGCAGTACGTGCACATCTCGTTGCAGCCGCCCATGACGGCGACATATACGCTCAGGCGATCAGGCGCCGGGACGACGATCGGGCCGTCGAGGTTGGGACTGTGCAGTGCCTGGAGCTTCGCGAGGAACCCGTCGGGCTCACGCACGTCGAAGACGTAATCCAGGTCGGGAAGGCGCGCCAGGAGCGCCTCGCCGTGCTCCACCGCCATGCACCCGGTGAGCGCGATGGCGCGGCCGGGGCGCTCACGCTTCCACGGGATGAGCTCGCGGAACTTTCCGAACACCTTCTGCTCGGCGTTGGCGCGCACCGTGCACGTGATCAACACGGCGATGTCCGAGTCCTCGAGCGCGGTCTCCGGAATGCAGCCGATGTCAGCGATCTGCGCAGCGAGGTCCTCGCGGTCCGCATCGTTCATCTGGCACCCGATGTGCCACAGGTGGACCCGTGGCGCGCGGCCGAGCACCGGCACCTGGGGTTCGCGGCGTGGCGCGCGCGTGATCAGCGGGAGCGGTCGGAACCCTCGGGCAGAGTCGCTGAGGACCGGCATCGGCAACGGCATCGTCGAAGCCTAGCAGTGTGCCGGGGACGATCCGGCGGGCCCGGTGCTAGCGGACTTCGACGACCAGACGGATGCCGGTGCGCTCCTCCCCGTCGATCGAGATGTCGATGAACGACGGGATGCACACCAGGTCGAGACCGCCGGGCGCGACATAGCCGCGCGAGATCGCGATCGCCTTGATTGCCTGGTTGATGGCTCCGGCGCCGATCGCCTGGACCTCAACCTTCTTCTGGGTGCGTATCACGCCGGCAATCGCGCCGGCGACCGCGACCGGCTTGCTTGTTGCTGAGACCTTGAGAATTTCCAATGGGGGTGTCACCCCGGCAGGGTCAGGTAGGAGCGGTGAGTAGGACGTGGACATTATCGGCCGCGATTGTGACCCCCCGCAGAGCGGGGCGCCCGCGAGCGCGATGCAATCGTTACTTCGCGTACTCCACGCTGCGGGTCTCACGGAGGACGACGACTTTCACGCGGCCGCTGTAACTGCCTTCACCATGGAGGCGCTTGGCGATCTGACGCGCCATGATCTGGGCCTCGTCATCGCTGATCTCGTCGGGTTTGACGAGCACGCGCAACTCCTTCCCGGCGAGCACCGCGAAGCTCCGATCGACGCCGTGGAACTCGTTCGCGATCGCCTCGATGCGTTCGAGCCGCTTGATCGTCGAGGCCAGGGACTCTCTGCGGGCACCCGGACGCGAGGCGCTGATCGCGTCGGCGGTCATGAGGATCGCGGCCGCGGGTGAACGCGGTTCCTCGTCGTAATGGTGCGAGCGCACCGCCTGGACCACCGCGGCCGGCCGTCCGAGCCGCGCGAGGATCTCACCTCCGATGATCGCGTGCGGACCGTCGACGTCGTGTTCGACCGCCTTGCCGATGTCGTGGAAGAGCGCCGCCTCTTTGGCCACCTGGTCGTCGAAGCCGATCTCGGCGGCGATCATCCCCGCGATCGCAGCGGTGTCCTGACTGTGGGCGAGGACGTTGTGGCCGTACGAGTTGCGGAAGCGCAGCGTGCCGAGCAGCCGCGCCAGCTCCGGATGGACGTTGGTGAGGCCGATGTCCTGACAGGCCTGTTCGCCCTCGCGCTTGATCTGCTGCGCGAGCTCGTTGCGAGCCTTGCCGACCATCTCCTCGATGCGGGCGGGGTGGATGCGCCCATCGCTGAAGAGACGCTCGAGGGTCGCTTTGGCGACCTCTCGGCGGACCGGGTCGAACGAGCTGAGCACGATCGTCTCGGGCGTGTCGTCGACGATGACGTCCACGCCGGTCGCCGCCTCGAGGGCGCGGATGTTGCGTCCCTCGCGGCCGATGATCCTGCCCTTGAGCTCGTCGGAGGGCAGCGCCACCACGGTGACCGATGCCTCGCCGCTCTGCTCCGAGGCCTGGCGCTGCATCGCCGCGATGAGGATCTCGCGGCTCTGGACCGCGGCCTGCTCGCGAACCTCGACGTCGGCCTGACGGATGCGTTCCGCGATCTCGGGGACGAGCTCGCCCTCGACGCTGTGGATCACCTCGGCGCGTGCCTCCTGCTCGGACAGCGCCGCGACACGCTCGAGCTCTCGGGTGATCGACCCGCGCTCATCCTCCACCGTCTGGCGAAGCGCCTCGAGCTCTGCCTCGCGCCGCGTCAAGCGCTGCTCGTTGGAGTCGAGCTCGCGGAGCCGGCGTTCGAGGCCTTCCTCGCGCTGGTTGGTCCGCTGTTCGAGCCGGGCGACCTCCG
Source organism: Candidatus Dormiibacterota bacterium (assembly GCA_963848445.1). Classification (GTDB taxonomy): domain Bacteria; phylum Chloroflexota; class Dormibacteria; order Aeolococcales; family Aeolococcaceae; genus Palsa-851. Next base: position 48,821 of record CAWKDT010000009.1, on the reverse strand, counting down.
CACGGCGCTCGCGGACCTCGGCCTCCGCCTCGTCGCGGCGACGAGCCGCCTCCTCCTTTGCGGCCAGCAGCACCGACTGCGCCTGCTGCTCGGTGATACGGGCCTGGTCGAGGCGTCGTTCGGTGTCGGCGTCATGGGTCGTCTGGATCCGGGCGACGCTGCGACGCGCGTACACCCAGCTGGCGCCCGCAAAGACGGCCGCAACAACCACCAGCCCTATCAGGGCGACGATCTCGATGCCGATGGGATGGGAACCTCGGAGGTCGGGCGCGATGCGCCCGTATTGGGACTGCCTCTCGTGGGGAAAGGGACCGGGGCGAGACCCGCAACGTCTCGATGATCCGGTCGGGGCCGGCCGACGATCGGCCGGTCGTTCACCACGGGAAGACCGCACCATTGTACGAGGCGCGGGTGAGCCTGGCATGTTTCGACCAGGTGACCGCCGCACGGCTACCCTTGAGGGGTGACCGATTGGGAGGATGCCGGCGCGCCGGAAGCGTCCGGCGGGTCGGAGCTCCGCAGAACCGACGCGCGGGCGATCGGCGCGCTCCTCATCGCGAGCGGTCTGCTCCGGGTCGGCGCCGTCGGTGTCGGGGTCGCGGTGCAGTTCCGGTTGAGCGACCTCGCAGGCGGCCGGCCCAGCGGCGTTGCGATCGGCCTCGTCGGCGCCGCGCAGGCGCTGACGGAGATGGTGTTCGCGCCCATCATCGCCCGCTACGCCGACCGCTTCGGCCGGCGCCGGTTCCTCGTGCTGGGTCCCGCGGTGTGCGTCATCGCGGTGCTGCTCGTCGCACTCGGTGTGCGCCCGGCGCAGTTGGGCGGCGCGCGGCTCCTCGAGGGGCTCGGAGCCGCGGCCTTCGTGCCCGTGGCACTCTCTACCGTGGCGGCGGCGACGACCGGTGACCGGCGCCGCCGCGCCGGCGCCAGTGGCGCGTTCGAAGCCGCGACCCTCATCGGCTACGCCGGTGGATTCGGATTGGGCTCGGTGGCGTACTTCGGTCTGCACCGCGGGGCGTTCGTGCTGCTCGCCGGGCTGTACGCGCTCGCGGCCATCGTCTGCCTGGTCTTCGTCCCCCGCGTCCCCCCGCTGCCGGTCCACTCGCTCCGCGTGGTGCTGCAAGCCGCCGTCGGGCCCGGCCCGATGCGGACATTCCTCCCGGGGTGGATCCTTTCGTTCGCACTGATCGGCGCCTTCGTCGCGAATCTGCCGGCGCTGCTCCGCCATCGGGCGGATCCGTCGCAGGCGCTCATGCACCACTTCGATGTGCGGGCGATCGGCGTCTTCCTGATCGCCTGGGTGGTCGTGTTCCTGATCGGGATCGTGCTGTGGACGCCGCTCGTGCCACGCCTCGGGCCGGCCATCGTGATGCGGCGCGCCGTACCCGGCGCCTGGCTCGCGATGGTCGCGCTGCTGGCCATCAACCACCTCCCGCCGCTCGGGGAGATTCTCGTGATCCCGTTCCTCGTGGCCGGGATCCTCTGGCTGGCGGGGTTCGGCCCGGCGGCGGTCACGTATCTGGCGGACTGCTCCGAGAGCCTGGCCGCGGACCGATCCGCGCTGATGTCCTTCTACACGGTCGCGCTCGCCGGCGGCGGGGCGATCGGCGCCGTGGTGGGGGGCGTCGCCGCCCACCTGCTCGGCGTGGACGGTCTCGTGGTGCTCGGAGTCATCCTCTCAGCGACCACGTTCGTCTCGCTGATTCCGGTGGTTCGCTACGAACGAGCGCACGGACCGGTGGCGCACGCGGGGATCTGAGCTACCAGGCCCACGCCTCCGGAGCGGTGCCCGGTCCGGGGAACATCGCATCGAGAGCGGCGAGCCCGTCCTCGTCGAGGTGCACGTCGAGCGAATGAAGATTGCTCTGGAGCTGGTCCGGCGTGCGCGGGCCGATGATCGGCCCCGTCACGCCGGGCTGGTGCAGCAGCCAGGCCAGTCCGACCGCGGATGGATGCTCGCCGAGCTTGGAGCAGAACGCCTCGTAGCGCTCCACCTTGTCGCGATGGCGCTCGAGGATGTCCTGCGTCTGGGCTGACGCCGAGCGACCGGTATCGCGCTGCTTCGTGAGGATGCCGCCGAGCACGCCTCGCATCAGCGGGCTCCACGGAATGATCCCGACCCCGTAATGCATCGCCGCGGGGACGACCTCCTCTTCGACGTGGCGCTCGAGCAGGTTGTACAGGCACTGCTCGCTCACGAGGCCGAGGAAATGCCGCGCGCGCGCCGCCTCCTGGGCCTGCGCGATCGTCCAGCCCGCGAAATTCGAGGAGCCGACATACAGCACCTTGCCCTGCTGGACGAGCACCTGCATGGCTTCCCAGATCTCGTCGATCGGAGTGGCCCGATCGAGATGGTGCATCTGGTACAGGTCGATGTGGTCGGTCTGCAGCCGCCGCAGCGATCCCTCGCACGCATGACGGATGTTGCGGGCCGAGAGGAATGTGTCGTTGGGCCAGTCGCTCATCGATCCGTACAGCTTGGTGGCGATGACCACCTTGTCGCGCCGTCCGCCGCCCTGCGCGAACCAGCGACCGATGATGTGCTCGGTGATGCCCTCGCCCTTCTGAAACCCGTAAACGTTGGCGGTGTCGAAGAAGTTCAGCCCCGAGTTCGAGCGCCGCGTCCATGATCGTGTGCGCGGCCGGCTCATCCGTCTGCCAACCGAAGTTCATGGTGCCGAGGCACAGCCTGCTGACCGAAAGACCCGATCGTCCGAGATGCGCGTATTCCATGACAGCAGTCTGCCTGATGGGGACTCCGCGACGGAGTGCTGCTCAGGTGAGGTCGCGCATGACCCGGACAACGAGCGACGGAGCGAAGCCGCGCCGCTGCAGCGCGCCGGCCACGCGCATGCGCGTGCGCTGATCGCGGGTCTCCGGCGCCCCGGCACGCTCCCACAATTGATGGGCTGCCGTGAGCGCCGCGGTCTCCTCGGTGCCGGTCAGCTCAGCGACGGCGTCGTCGATCAAATGGGCGGCAACTCCTCGCGCTTTCAGGTCGGCTGCCACCCTGGCGCGGCCGTGGCCCGCACGTCGGTGCCGTGCCGCCACCGATGCGGCGAGCGCGGCGTCATCGACGTATCCTGAGGCGGCGCACCGGCGGACGGCCTCGGCCGCCGCGGACTCGCTGTATCCGCGCCGCTCCAGCTTGCGCCGGAGCGACGCGGACGACTGCCCCGCCCCGCGCAAGATCCGGAGCGCCGCCGCCTCCGCACTGTCGGCGTCGTCCGGATCGGCGGGCGCGGGCGATGTGCTCGTCATGGAACGGCCTCGGCCTGCCGGTTGATCAGGAAACCGGGACCGTCGGGGTCGCTCCGTTGAGCGTGACTGCCTCCTCCTGGAGTTGCGGCTCGGGCATGGTCGCAAGGCGCACCTTGGCCGCGACCTCCTCGAGGAGCTCGGGATTCTGGCGAAGGAAATCGCGGACGTTCTCTCGTCCCTGCCCGAGGCGCATGTCGCCGTACGAGAACCACGCGCCGCTCTTCTCGATCACGTGCGCGTCGATACCCATGTCGAGCACGCTCCCCGCGTACGAGATGCCCTCGTTGTAGAGGATGTCGAACTCGGCGGAACGGAAGGGCGGCGCCACCTTGTTCTTGACAACTTTGACCTTGACGCGGCTGCCGACGACGTCGAGCCCCTGCTTGATGGAGTTGATCTTGCGGATGTCCATCCGCACCGACGCGTAGAACTTCAGCGCCCGGCCCCCGGTGGTCACCTCGGGGTTGCCGAACATGACGCCGATCTTCTCGCGAAGCTGGTTGATGAAGATCACCGACGTGTTCGAGCGGCTGATCGCCGCGGTGAGCTTGCGCATCGCCTGCGACATGAGCCGTGCTTGGAGGCCGACGTGGCTGTCCCCCATCTCGCCGTCGATCTCCGCTTTGGGCACGAGCGCTGCCACCGAGTTGACCACGACCACATCGACCGCCCCGCTGCGCACGAGGACCTCGACGATCTCGAGCGCCTGCTCGCCGGTGTCCGGCTGGGAGATGAGCAGCTCTTCGGTGATCACGCCGATGCGTGACGCGTACTGCGGATCGAGTGCGTGCTCGGCGTCGATGAACGCCGCGACGCCGCCGCGACGCTGCGCCTCGGCGATGACGTGCAGCGTGAGCGTGGTCTTCCCGGAGGACTCCGGCCCGTAGACCTCGACGATGCGGCCGCGCGGGATGCCGCCGACTCCGAGGGCGATGTCGAGGGTGAGCGCACCCGTCGGGATGATGTCGATGTGCTGGGTCTGGACCTCGCCGAGACGCATGATCGCCCCCTTCCCATGGGCACGTTCGATCTGTCCGAGGGCTGTCTGCAGTGCCCGATCCCGCTCCGTCGTCACCGAATCACTCCTCTCGTCACGAGGCGCTCGAGCACGCCGTCCGCTCACTTCGAAAACCGGCTCGATGGTATGACTGGTCAGTGTGTTTGTCAACGCTGTACTCCGAACGATGGTGGAAAGCAGTGAAGAGGCGGCTGCAATGCCATTGGGATGGCCGCGACGGGCGGCGGTCCGGGCTCGTCCGGAAGGGCGAACATTTGTACTGTACAGTGTCCACGCGGACGTGGCAAGCCCGAAGTTTGGAGTTGGAAAGGCGCGCCGGCGAGCATGGTCACCGGGGATCCTGCGCCCGGTGCCGTGGCTGCCGCTCGGCGCTCGTCAGCTCCGCGACGGCGTCCAGGCTCAGGGCGAGCGCCGCGCGCACGGCCGCCGCGCGATTGCCCTCGCGACCGTGGTCCTCGTCGAGGCGCAGCCTGCGCACGCCGCGCTGTGACGCGACGGCCACGAACACCAGGCCGGCCGGCTTGTGCTCGCTCGCGGCGGGGCCTGCCACGCCGGTGATGCCCACGCCGATGCTCGCACCGAAGCGGCCGCGGACGCCGGCCGCCATCGCCTCGGCCACCTCGGCGCTGACCGCCCCCGTGGTGGCGAGCAGCAGTCGCGACACCCCGAGGTGATCCGCCTTGACGTCGTCGGCGTACGCGATCACACCACCGCGGACGTACAGCGAGGAACCCGCGATCGAGGTGAGCGCGGCTCCGAGAAGACCGCCGGTGCAGGATTCCGCGACGGCGATCGTGAGCCCGGCGTCGCCGAGCATGCCCCCGAGCCGAGCGGCGTCCGGGAAGTCCTCGGCCAGCACCGGGACGGCCGCACCCTCAGGACGGTCCAGGGCGCCGTCCTCGTCCACCTGGTCAGATCACGAACCGGCGGTAACGCCAGAGGTAGTCGAGGCCGCTGAGCACGGTCGTGACCACGGCCAGGACGACGAACACCGTTGCCACCACGTGGAGCGCCGAGTACGGCTGCTCGAGGATGAGCAGGACGATCATCACGTTCTGGGTCACCGTCTTCGACTTGCCCCACGGGGTCGCGCCCACGACCACCCCCTGCCCGGCGGCGACGAAGCGCAGGCCGGTGATCACGAACTCGCGCGTGAAGATCACGACGACCACCCAGAAGGGCACCACGTTCTGCCCCACCATGATCGCCAGGACGGTGATGACCAGCACCTTGTCGGCGAGCGGGTCGAGGAACTTGCCGAGCTCGGTGACCAGCTGCCGGCTCCGCGCGATCCGCCCGTCGAGCGTGTCGGTCGCCGCAGCCGATGCGTACACCGCGACGCTGACCTGATCGTGATACGCCCACGTCGCCGTCAGCGTGTAGCCGATCACCGGTACCAGGAGCAGGCGGAGCAGTGTCAGCTGGGTCGGCAGGGTCAGGTGGCGGGTCACCGGTAGTTGGTGTACTGCAGGGGCACCTCGAGGTCCAGGTCGCGGAGCTGCTGGATCACCGCCTGCAGCTCGTCCTTGTCCTTGCTCGACACCCGAAGCTGGTCGCCCTGGGTGCGCACCTGCGCCTTGGGGTGCTGGGCGCGGATGCGCTTGGTCAGATCGCGCGCGAGCTCCTCGCCGATCCCCTTGCGCAGCTTCACCAGCTGGCGGACGTTTCCCTTCGCGGCCGGCTCCGGCTTCTGCGGGTCGAGCACCTTGAGGTCGATGCCGCGCCGGTGCGCCTTGCTCTGCAGGACGTCGATGATCGAGCGCAGCTGCGCCTCCGAACCGCTCAGCAACGTGATGGATTCGTCCTCGAGGGTGATCTCCACCGTCACACCCTTGAAGTCGTACCTGGTGGTGATCTCGCGCCTCGCCTGGTCGACCGCGTTCACGAGCTCCTGCCGGTCGAACTCGCTGACGACGTCGAAGCTGTGGTCCTGCGGCATGACCTGCTGAGGATAGCGAGACTTCACCGGCCCCAGCGCGACCCGGTCGCGGACAGCCGGGGCCGGCTCGGTCTGCTCCGCCCCCGGCTACTCCTCGCCGAGGTCGGCGAGGAGCTCGTCGACCTGGAACACGTCCATCAGCACGTCGCGGGACTTGCTGCCCTCGAACGGTCCCACCACCTGGTGCTCCGCCAGCTGGTCGATGAGGCGCGCGGCGCGCGTGTAGCCGATGCTCAGCTTGCGCTGGAGCAGGGACGCCGCGGCCCTACCCTCGGCGGCGACGGTGTGCGCCGCCTTCGCGAAGAGCGGGTCGCGCTTGGTCGCGTCGCGGGCCCACGACACCGTCGCCTCGACGGTGAAGATCTCCTCCTGGTACTCCGGCTTGCCCTGCGTCTTCCAGTGCGCGATGAGCGTGTCGAGCTCGCGATCGCTGACGAACGCCCCCTGCAACCGCCGCGGCTTGCCTTCGTCGATGGGCAGGTACAGCATGTCGCCCCGGCCGAGCAGCTTCTCCGCCCCCATCTCGTCGAGGATGACTCGCGAATCCACGCCGCTGGACACCGCGAACGCCACTCGGCTCGGGATGTTCGCCTTGATCAGGCCGGTGATGATGTCCGCGGACGGGCGCTGTGTCGCAACGATGAGGTGCAGCCCCACCGCCCGGGCGAGCTGGGCGATCCTGCAGATGAGGTCCTCGATCTCCCCGGCCGCCACCATCATGAGGTCGGCGAGCTCGTCGATGACGATCACGACGTATGGCAGCGGGGCGACGCCGAGCCCCGGCGCGCGCTCGTTGAACGCGACGATGTTGCGGGCGCCGTGCGACGCGAAGAGCTTGTACCGCTCCTCCATCTCCTTCACGGCCCAGCGCAGCGCCGCGACCGCGGATTCGGGTTCGACGACCACCGGGACGAGCAGGTGGGGCAGGTCCGCGAAGTTGGAGAGCTCGACCCGCTTCGGATCGATGAGGATCATCTTCAGCTGCGCCGGGGTCGCCTGCAGGAGGAAGCCACCGAGCACGGCATTGATGCACACTGACTTGCCGCTCCCGGTCGCGCCGGCGATGAGCAGGTGGGGCATGCGCGTGAGATCGCCGATGACAGGGTGGCCGCTCACGTCGGCTCCCAGCGCGACGCTGAGGCGGTTGCGCCGGTCGACGAACGGGGGTGACTCGACCGTCTCCTTGAGGCTCACGAGCTGCGCGGCCTTGTTCGGCACCTCGACGCCGATCGCGGACTTGCCGGGAATGAACGGCTGGATCCTGATCGGCGCGGCGAGCGCGAGGGCGAGGTCGGTCTGATAGCCGAGGATCCGCCGCACCGGAACCCCGACCGCGGGCTGCAGCTCGTACTGGGTCACCGTCGGCCCGCTGTTCGCGCCGACGATGCGGGTTTCGATGCCGAACGATTGAAGGGTGCTCACGATCTTGTCACCTGTGGCACGAACTTCGGCGGCGAGGCGTTCCCGCTTGCCGGTGATCGTGTCGAGGATCTCGGCGGTGGGCAGCACCCACACCTTCTCCGGTTCGTCGTTGATGAGCGACGCATGACCGACGCCGACCTCCGGGACCGGGCCGATCGCCGGGGGCGCGGCGCCACCCGGTGTCGCGGGCACCCCCTCGAACTCGCGGGTGAACCCGTGCTCGCCGAGATCCTCACCGGTTGCCTGGGGTTCCTCCGGGTCGAGGAACGCCGCCGGTGGAGGCAGCGGCGGTGGTGCGGGCGCTCGCGTTTCTAACGCGCGCGGCACCGGCACGCCGGCGAGCTCCGTCGCGTGCTCCGGTGGGGCGGGCGGAAAGGCCCTGGTGCGGCCCGCAGGCGCGGCGTCCGGCGCGGAATGTTCTCGCCGCGCGGCGGCGCTCTCGGCCGCGAACCACGAGCCGATGGCACGGAGCGTCGCGCCGGTTCTGAGGTCGGTGGCGAGGATCACGCCCAGAAAGGCGATGACCACGAACGCGGCGCCGGCACCGGCGCCACCGAGCACGTGCCGCACCCCCTCCCCGATCCAGCGTCCGAGGCTGCCGGCGTCGTTGCCGAGCATGCCCGCCAGGCCCAGGAGGGCGGCCATCGCCACCGCGCTGCCGATGGCCGCCCGGGTGCCGGCACGCCACTCCGGAGAGAGGCACAGGCGCGAACCGGTCAGCACCAGACCGGCGACGCCGATCCAGGCGCCCGCGCCGAACGCCGCGAACAGGCCGTCGTGCAGCGGCCCGGCGACCGCGCCGCCACCCGGGAGCAGCAGGACCGCCGCGAGGATCAGCCCGAGGCCGATCGCGCCGATGCCGGTGAGCTCGCGGCGCAGATCGCGATGCAGGAGCGGTGCGCGCGTCGATGACGACCCGCGCGAGCGTGAGCGCGGGGCGGATCGTCGCGCCGCGGGGGTGCGCTGACGGCCGCGCGATGGTCGGGTCGGGGCGGAGCGAGCCATGGCGTGAACTCGATGTGGGACGCGTGGAAGACGGGCTACCGATGCCCCTGGATCAGCCAGGATGCTATCAGCAAAACCGTCCGAGCAAGAGCGGCTGCGGGGCCGGTTGCAACGCCGCCGGCGCCGCGCGGTGTGTCGAACATCCGTGCCAATACTACACAGATGTTTGCTCGCGGTGACCGTATGAACCAGTGACCGCGGTCGTTGGTGCCTTGGTTGTCCAATGGCCGGCCGCTGGAGGCGGCCGGTCAGACCTCGGTCACGAGGGGCAGGATCAGGGGGCGTCGCTTCGTGCTCTTGTAGAGGAAACGCGAGAGGCCCTCGTGAATCGCGCCCTGCCAGGCCCCCCAGCCCGCATCCGGGGTGAGCCGCGAGACGAGCGCGAGCACGTGCTCGCGCGCCTCGCCGAAGAGCGCGTCGTTGTCGTCGTCCACGAAACCGCGCGACACGAGGTCTGGTCCGGCGACCACTGCCCCGCTCGAGCGCTCCACGGTGAGCACCACGAGGATCACGCCGTCCTGCGCAAGCTGCTGGCGATCGCGGAAGACCACGTCCCCGGCCTCCTCGATGCTGAGCCCGTCGACGTACACGTAGCCGGAGCGCACACGCTCGCCCGTCACCCGCACACCGTGCTCGTCGATGGCGATGACGGTGCCGTTGTCGATCGCCAGCACCCGCTCGGCCGGGATGCCGACCGATCGCGCCAGGTCCGCGTGCAGCGCGAGGTGCCGGTACTCGCCGTGCACCGGGATGAAGTAGCGCGGGCGGGTGAGCGTCAGGAGGATCTTGAGCTCCTCGCGGCTGGCGTGCCCGGACGCGTGGACGCGATGGCGGGAGGAGTTGAAGACACGGGCGCCGTGCCGGTACAGGTTGTTGATGGTCCGGTGGACCGACTCCTCGTTTCCCGGGATGGGGTTGGCGCTGATCACCACCGTGTCGCGGTCCTTGAGGCTCACCATCCGGTGCTCGCCCGCGGCGATGCGCACCAGGGCGGACAGCGGCTCGCCCTGGGCTCCGGTGCAGAGGATCGCCAGCTCGTTGTCGGGGACCTGCTCGTGCTCCTTCGGCGACACGAACATCCCCGACGGCACGTGGAGATACCCGAGCTCCTCGGCGACCTTGATGTTCTTGAGCATCGAGCGCCCGACGATGAAGCATCGCCGGCCGCTCGCCCGGGCGGCGTCGATCGCCTGCTGCAGCCTCGAGATGTTGGACGCGAACGTTGCCATGAGGATCCTGCCCTCGGCGCCGGCGAAGATCGGCGCGAGCCCCTCGCCGACGGTGCGCTCGCTCGGCGTCGTCCCCTCCTGCTCGGCGTTGGTGCTGTCGCTCAGCAGGAGCAGCACCCCCTCGTCGCCGATGCGCGCGAGCCGGGCGAGGTCGGGCGGCTCGCCCTGCACCGGCGTGCTGTCGATCTTGAAGTCACCCGAGTGCACGATGGTGCCGGCAGGCGTGCGCACCACGAGCGCGCATGCGTCCGGGATCGAATGGGTCGCGTGCACCCACTCGACCTCGAAGCACCCGAGCGTCCGCGATTCGCCGGCTCGCACCGTGTGCAGCTCCGTCGAACTCGATGAGGCCGTGCTCGCGCAGCTTGTTGCGCAGGAACCCGAGGGTCAGCGCGGTCCCGTAGACGGGCACCGGGAGGCGGGGCAGCACGTACGGCAGCGCGCCGATGTGGTCCTCGTGCCCGTGGGTCAGGACGATGCCCCGGATGCTGGCGACGCGGTCCTGCAACCAGCTGATGTCCGGGATCACGAGGTCGATGCCGAGCATCTCCTGCTCCGGAAACATGAGCCCGGTGTCGATGACCACGATGTCGTCGCCGTATGCGATCGCCATCATGTTGCGCCCGATCTCCCCCAGGCCTCCGAGCGGGATGAGGGTCAGCTGGCCGACCCCGGTCGCGTCGGTCAAAAGAGGTCCATCTGGTCGCCGCCCGGAGCGCTCGCGACCGTGCGCATCTCGGAGGCCGAGGCCCCACCGGCGCGCCGAGCGCGGGCGGCTTCGGCGTCATTGAGGTAGCCGCGCACGCGCCGCATGTCGGCTTCCAGCGTCTCCCTGAGCCCGGCGTTGTACAGCGCGGCCGCGGGGTGGTACAGGGGCACGAAGACACGGTCGTCCCGGCGCAGACGCTCACCGTGGAGACGCGAGATGCCGCCGGCCCCCGGCAGCAACCGTGTCAGCGCGTGACGGCCGAGCAGCAGGATGACGTCGGGCTGGAGCAGGTCGATCTGCTCATCGAGGAAGTGGCTGCAGGCGTCGACCTCGATGGGCTCGGGATCGCGGTTGCGCGGCGGCCGGCACTTGACGATGTTCGTGATGTAGATGTCGCGCCGGTCGAGCCCGGCCGATTCGAGCAGCGTGGTGAGCAGGCGTCCGGCCGCCCCGACGAACGGCTTGCCCTCGCGGTCCTCGTTCTCGCCGGGCGCCTCGCCGACGGCCATCACCCGCGCCGTCACGGGCCCGTACCCGGGCACCGCCTGGGTGCGCGTGAGGTGCAGGGGGCATGCCGTGCACTCCCGCACCCGCCCGTGAAGCTCGAGGACCTCCTCGGTGGTCGCCACCATTGCCGGAGTCTAGTGTCCGTCCGAGACCTGGCGTGAAGCCGGCACGTTCGCGTCGCGCGCCTCGGTCACCGCTCGAGCAGCACGAGCTCGGCGACCTGCACGGCGTTGGTCGCCGCGCCCTTGCGCAGGTTGTCGGCGCTGAAGAACATCGCCAGCCCGTTGTCGCGACCCCGGTCCGTGCGGATGCGTCCGACCTGGACGGCGTCGCTGCCGGCGACCGAGCGAGGCGTCGGGTACTCCTGCGCCGCCGGGTCGTCGATGACGTCGAGGCCCGGCGAATCACGGAACAGCGCGCGGGCCGCGTCAGGATCGATGGGGCGATCCAGCTCCACCCAGACCGCGGCGCTGTGCCCGACGGTGACCGGCACGCGCACGGTGGTGACGCTCATCCGCAGCTCCGGGGCGTCGAGGACTCGGCGCGTCTCCGCGATCACCTTCACCTCCTCCTCGGTGTCCGCGCCCTGCATCGGCCAGCCGCCGGGGACCACATTGCCGTGCAGCACGTGCGGATAGAGCTGTGCGGTGGGAGCGGCGCCCGCGGCCTCGGCGCGCGCCTGCGCTGCAAGCTCATCCGCGAGCCCGCGGCCGGCGCCGGTCGCCGCCTGGTAGGTCGCCACGGTGACCTGGCGCAGCCCGCACGCACGCTGGAGCGGCGCGAGGACGATCGTCAGCGGTATGGCCACGCAGTTGGGGTTGGCGATGATGCCGTGGTGCGCCGCAATCGCGCCGGCGTTGACCTCGGGCACCACGAGTGGCACCGCCGGGTCCATCCGGTAGGCGCTCGACTTGTCGATGGCGACACCGCCCGCCGCCGCAACCCGTGGGGCATGGCGGCGTGAGACCGCGGCTCCGGCGGCGAAGAACACGAGGTCGGCGCCCCGCAGCGCGCCGTTCTCCAGCTCGCGAACCTCGATGTCACCGAGATGCGTCGCCACGTGCTGCCCCGCGCTGCGTGCGCTCGCGAAGACGCGCAGATCGCCGGCCGGAAACCGCCGCTCACCGAGGACGCGCACGAGCGTTCCCCCGGCGGCGCCGGTCGCCCCGACGATGGCCACCGCCGGACCCTCCGCGTGCACGCGTGAGACCGCTACGCGGGACCGCCGGCGCCGTTGCCGGCGGCTTCCTGCTGCTGCCTGGAGAGCTCGCGAATCGCCTCGCGACGGGACAGGTTGACCCGGCCGCGGTCGTCGACCTCGATGACCTTGACCATGATCTCGTCGCCGACGTTGACCACGTCCTCCACCTTGTCGACATGGTGCTCGGCGAGCTGACCGATCCTGACCAGGCCTTCCTTCTTCGGCATGATCTCGACGAAGGCGCCGAAGCCCATGAGGCGGGACACCTTGCCCTTGTAGATCCGGCCGATCTCGATGTCGTCGGTCAGGTCGTGGATCATCGCCATCGCCTGCTCGCGAGCCGCGGCGTTGGCCGACGCGATGAACACGCGGCCGTCGTCCTCCACGTCGATCTGGCAGCCCGTCTCCTCGACGATCTTGCGGATCATCTTCCCCCCGGGGCCGATCACGTCGCGGATCTTGTCGGGGTTGATGTTGATCACCTCGATGCGCGGCGCCCACGGGCTCAACTCGGTGCGCGGTGCGGCGAGCGCCTCGCGCATCTTGCCGAGGATGTGGAGGCGTCCCGCGCGCGCCTGCTCAAGCGCACGCTCCATGAGGTCCCAGCTGAGACCGCTGATCTTGCAGTCCATCTGCAGGGCGGTGATCCCGGTCTCCGACCCGGCGACCTTGAAGTCCATGTCGCCGAGCGCGTCCTCCATGCCCTGGATGTCGCTGAGGATCGCCGCGTGCTCCGCACCCTCGTCGGTGATGAGTCCCATCGCGATGCCCGCGACCGGCGCCACCAGCGGCACGCCTGCGTCCATCAGCGCGAGGCACGAGCCGCACACCGACGCCATCGACGTCGAGCCGTTGCTCGACAGGATCTCGGTGACGATCCGGACCACGTACGGGAACGCCTCCTCGTCCGGCATCACGTTGTGCACCGCGCGCTCGGCGAGCGCTCCGTGGCCGATCTCGCGCCGGCCGGGTGAGCGCAGCGGCCGCGCCTCCCCCACCGAGAAGGGCGGGAAGTTGTAATGGTGCATGAACCGCTTGAAGTTCTCGAGCCCGAGCCCGTCGATTTTCTGCTGATCCTGTCCGGAACCGATGGTGACGACGGAGAGCGCCTGCGTCTGACCGCGGGTGAACAGCGCCGAGCCGTGGGTGCGCGGGAGCACGCCGACCTCGCACCAGATCGGGCGGATCTCGTCCGTCCGGCGTCCGTCGGGACGGATCCCCTCCTGGAGAATCGCGTTGCGGACGGCCTTCTTGACCTCGAACTCGTAGGCCTTGCCGATGTCGGATCGAGCGTCGGGGAAGCGCTCCTCCAGCGCGGACACCGTCTCCTGCTGCAGCTGGTCGAGGGCCGCCTCGCGCGACGCCTTGTCGGAATTCCTCGCTGCCGCGCCGATGCGTGATGCAACGTGCTCGTGCACCGCCGCGGTGATGTCCGGCGACACCTTCTGCGACGGGTAGCTCATCGCCGGCTTGCCGATCGCGTCGTGCAGGCCGCGCTGGAATTCCACGAGCTTGCGGATCTCGTCATGGGCCATGCGCAGCGCCTGGAGCATCGTCTGCTCGGAGATCTGGTGCGCGCCCGCCTCGACCATGACGATGGCGTCCCACGTGCCGGCGACGACAAGGTCGAGCGCCGACTCATTGAGCTCCGCGAGGGTCGGGTTGAGCATCAGCTGCCCGTTGAGCATGCCGACGCGGACGCACGCGACGGGGCCGCCGTGGGGAATGCCGCTGATCTGCAGCGCGCAGGACGCGCCGGTGACCGCGAGCGTCGCCGGGTCCTGCTCCTGATCGGTGCTCAGCACGGTCGCGACGATCTGGACGTCGTTGCGGAAGTCCTTCGGGAAGAGCGGCCGCATCGGGCGGTCGATCATCCGGCTGGTGATCGTCGCCGCCTCGCTCGGCCGTCCCTCGCGCCGGGGGAACGAGCCCGGGATCCGTCCCGCGGCGTAGAGCTTCTCCTCGTAGTCGCACGTGAGGGGGAAGAAGTCGATGCCCTCTCGCGGCGCCTTCGACGCGACCGCTGTGACGAGCACCGCGGTGTCGCCCAGGCGCAGCATCACCGCGCCGTTCGCCTGCTCGGCGAGGTACCCGGTCTCGACGATCAGCCGCTTGCCGCAGAAATCCGTTTCAAATGTCTTCTTGAGGTTGTCGGGGATGGCCACGCGTGTCTCCTGGTGGTGACCCGCGCCGGAAGCATTCCGTTTCGCCGTGCTCTGCAGCGGTGAGGTGTTGGGGACTGGGCATCAGGTGTTGCGGCTCGCGCTGCTGCGGCGGCACCGCCTCCTGACACACGGACCCCAACGTCTCACCTGTGAGCGACGACGTCGCTGAGCGATGCCGGCCCTGGGTCGGTTGATGGTGTGTGTTGCTGGTGTCTGGTATGTGATCGCGACGACACTACCGGCGTAGACCGAGACGCCCGATCAGCGCCCGATAGCGCTCGACGTCGGTTCCCGACAGGTAGTCGAGCAACCGGCGGCGCTGGCCGACGAGCTTCAGCAGGCCGCGACGCGATGCATGATCTTTCGGGTGGCCGCGGAGGTGCTCGGTGAGCGAGCTGATGCGCTCACTCAGGACGGCCACCTGGACCTCAGTGGAGCCGGTGTCCGTTTCGTGGCGCCGATGCTCCGCGATGATCTCGGATTTGGGTCTGACGATTGGCACGATTGTTCGCGGGCAAGTCTAGCAGGAGACCGGCGATCAGCGGCCTCCCCGGGCGTGCGGGGCGCACAGCGTGATCGCGGCCGGAAGGCACGTCAGCGTCGCCGGTGTCGTGCCCACCTGCTCGCCCTCGACGTCGAAGAGCATCGGGATGCCGTCGCAGGTGATCCGGACCACGCTGGCCCGGTGCACCTCCACCTCCTCGCGCAGGACGTGCCGGCCGCGATAGAGCGACGGAATCCCGGTGATCGCGCGTGTGCGGCCGGTCTCACCGATGATCACGACGTCGAGCCTGCCGTCGTCGAGCGCCGCGTCGGGCGCCACGCGCATGCCGCCCCCGAAGTACGAGCCGTTCGCGACCACCACACTCCGCACAGATCGCTCGTAGGCGACGCCGTCCACCTCGATCCGTGCGGTGCGTGCCACGTAGCGCCACAGGGTCGACAGCGATATGCCGAGGAAGATCGCGCTGCCACGTAGCGATCCACCCTTGCGCCGGCTGCGATTCACCCTGGCGACGACCTCTCCGCCCATCCCGCAGTCGGCGATGTTGATGAAGAAGCGCCGCCGGCCGTCGTCGAAGTCGATGCGGCCGGCATCGACCGTGCGCACCGACCGGGTGGCGATGAGCCGCGCATCGGCCTCGAAGGTTCCCGGGATGCCGGCGGTCCTGCGGAAGTCGCCACCGCTGCCGCTCGCGACGAGCCCGAGCATCGCACCGTCGCCGATCGGGAGGCCGTCCATGTCGAAGAATCCGTTCACCACCTCGTTGAGCGTGCCGTCACCGCCGACCGCGACGATGGTCCGGTATCCGGCTGCGAGCGCGCGGCGCACGGCGCCGGTGGCGTCCCCCGGCGCGATCGTCTGATGGAGGTCGAACGCGACCCCGGCCGAGCGCAGCGCGCGTGCGGCAGCGGGCCAGTGCCGGAGCGTGTGACCCCCGGCGCTCGCCGGGTTCATCACGACGAACGCGGGAGCGGTCATCCCGGGGCCGTGGCCCGTCCGATGATCGCGCGCGTGCGCTGGATGTCGTGTGCCATCGCGACCTTGAGCGCGGCGATCGAAGCGAACGCGCGCTCGGAGCGGAGCCGCCTCGTCAGCGCGAGCCGGACCGTGCGGCCGTACAGGTCGCCCGTGAAGTCGAGCACGTGCGCCTCGATGGTGATCGTCCCCCCGCCGAAGGTGGGGCGCGTGCCGATGCCGGTCGCGGCGGGGCGCCACCCGTCACCCACGTCGCACCATCCCGCGTAGACGCCCGGACCGGGGACGCACCGGACGGTGTCGACGGCGAGATTCGCCGTGGGAACGCCGAGCCCGGTCCCGCGCCCCTCGCCGCGTTCGACCCGGCCGGTCAGGACGTACGGCCGTCCGAGCATGGCGACCGCCTCGGAGAACCGCAGCGCGCCCATGGCGTCTCGGATCCGCCCCGAGGAGACCCGCCTGCCGCCGCGGTTCCACGCGGCGACGCTCGTGACGGTGAAGCCGCGGCCGGCGCCGACTCTGCTGAGGAACTCGACATCGCCTTCGCGACCGCGGCCAAGCGCGAATCCCGGTCCCACGATGAGCTCGCGCATGTCGAGCCGGTCGGCGAGGTCGCCGGCAAAGCGCTCCGCGCTCCACCTGCTCAACTCCGGTGTGAACGCGACCACCACCACGCGCTGGGCCCCTGCACGCTCGAGCAGCTCGACGCGCTCCTCGAGGCTCGTCAGCATGAGCGGGCACCCCGAGGGGTCGACCACGCAGCGAGGGTGCGGATCGAAGGTCACCGCGACCGCGATCATCCCGCGCCGGTCTGCGGTGGCTCGAACGCGGCGGACCAGCCGCTGATGGCCGACGTGCACGCCGTCGAAGCTGCCGATCGTGACCACCGACCCGGGGCCGCCCGCCGCCCGCGCGGGGAGCTCGTGGAGCAGTTCCATGCGCCGGGTCAGGCGGTGAGCACCTTGGTCGGTCGCAGCAATCCCCCATTCAGCTCCCCGATGCCGACCAGCTCGCCGGACGGATCGTGGATGCGGCATTCGCCGGCGACGCCGGGGAGGATCGTTCGGGGAAGCCAGACCGACTGCCCCCGCCGGACCTGCTGGACCTGCCCGGGTCCCAGGCTGACGAGGGGCAGATGCGCCAGCGCGACATCCGGAGGGAGAAGCGCCTGCCACGGGTCCTCCATGGCCTCGAGTTGGTCGAGCGAGATCGAGTCGTCGAGACGGAGGCTCCCGTAGCTGGTTCGCGAGAGCCAGCCGAGCAGGCCGCCGGTACCGAGGGCCTCGCCGAGGTCGGCGGCCAGCACGCGCATGTAGGCGCCCTTCCCGCTCACCACCACGATCTCGGCCTCGGCCACCGTTCCGGGGCGGAAGTCGACGAGCTCAGCCGAATGGATGGTGACCCGGCGCGGCTCGCGCACAACCTCCTCGCCGG
Organism: Candidatus Dormiibacterota bacterium; assembly: GCA_963848445.1. GTDB lineage: Bacteria > Chloroflexota > Dormibacteria > Aeolococcales > Aeolococcaceae > Palsa-851. The sequence goes on along the minus strand of CAWKDT010000009.1, from coordinate 31,454 downwards.
CGCGAGCGAGCTCGTACAGGTGCCTGCCCTCGTGGCGGACCGCCGAGTGCATGGGCGGCACCTGGTCGATCTCCCCGACGAATCGCCGCAGCTCGGCCCGGATCCGATCGGGATCGAGGCCGCTCGCGTCCATGCCGGGAACGACCGTCCCCTCGGTGTCGAAGGTGTCGCTGCGCTCACCGAGACGGACCACGCAGTGATAGGTCTTCGGCTGGGCGTGGAAATAGTCGACGAAGCGTGTGGTCCGGCCGACGCAGATCGGCAGCAGGCCGGTCGCGGTGGGATCGAGCGTGCCGGCGTGGCCGACCCTTCGCTCGCCGAGGAGGCGTCGCACCTGCCGAACCGCGTCGAACGACGTGATCCCGGCGGGCTTGTCGAGCGGGAGCACCCCGCCTCTTCGCGCGAGGGCCGAGCCCGGTCGAGGGCCGGTCCCGGGCGCGGCGGCGAGGCCGGTCACCGTCCCCGGTCGATCAGCCGGCGAGCGACCTCCAGCACCTTGCGCCGGACGTCGGGAAGCGCCTCCCCGAACTCGGCGCCGGCGGCACGGCGGTGACCCCCGCCCCCGAACGGCGTGCAGAGGTCGGTCGCGTCGAACGGCTCGCGTGTCCGGACGCTCATCTTGACGCGAGCCGCGCCGGTCTCCTTGAACAGGATCGCGATCTCCATCGTGTCGATGCTCTGCAGGGCGTCGATGATCCCCTCGGATTCCTGGATGTCCGCGCCCGACTGCTCGAGCATCGCCCCGGTCACCTCGGACCAGAGCAGCCGCCCGCCGATCTCGGCGTGCATCTGGGCGATCGCGAGCCCCTCGAGACGGACCTGGGACAGGGAGCGCGACTTGTAGCTCTTGAGTGCCACCCATCCGGGATCGGCCCCCTCGGCGACGAGCGCGGCCCCGAGGCGGAGGGCGGCCTCGGTGGTGTTCTCGTGGCGGAAGCCGCCCGTGTCGGTCAGCAGCGCTGCGTAGAGATTGGTGGCGACCTCGGGGGTGATCGGAGCTCCGAGCGCGCCGAGCAACCGGTGCACCACCTGCCCCGTCGCGCTCGCCGTGGCATCGACGAGGTTGATCGCCCCGAAGGCGGTGTTGCTGAGGTGGTGGTCGATGTTGACGACGTTCACCGCCCGTTCCACCTCGGGACGCCGTTCGCCGAAGCGGGTGAGCGTGGCGCAGTCGAACGTGAAGACGTTGTCGCCGAGGGGCGCTCCGCCGGTCTCCACCGTGTCGAATCCCGGCAGGTAGTCGAGCAGGATCGGAAGCGGCTCGGGCACGACCGTCCGCACGCGGCGCCCCATCGCGGTCAGCGAATGCGCGAAGCCCAGTGCCGATCCCAGGCTGTCGGCGTCGGCGTCCTTGTGCGCGAGGCACGTGATCCGGTCCGCGCCGTCGACGATCCGGCGGATCGGATCGAGGACGTCCTCCAGACGCGGCCATGTGACGGGGGCGGCGACGCTCACTGGGGACCCTCCGCGGCTGCCTCGCCGGGGACATCCGCCACGAGGTCTCTCAGGAGCGCGCTGACGCGCACGCTGTACGCGATCGATTCGTCCAGGTCGAAGTGGAGCCGGGGGATGCTGCGCAGGTTCTCGAGCCGCGTGCCGAGCTGAGCGCGCAGGAATCCCTCCGCGTGGCGGAGCGCCTCGACCACGTTCCGGCGGTCCTCATCGTCACCGATGGCGCTCACCGAGAGCCACGCCTCGCGGAGATCGGGGCTCACATGGGTGCGGGAGATGGAGGCGAGCCGGACACGCGGGTCCTTCATCTCGGTGATCATCATCGCCGAGATCTCCTCGCGAAGCTGCTCGCCCACCCGCTCACGGCGCGGGGTGCGAGCTCCGGGGCGAACGGTCATGCGTTCTGCTGCTCCATCGTGAAGGCCTCGAGGATGTCGCCCTCGTGGAAGTCGCCGAAGTCGGCCAGGGTGATGCCGCAGTCGTACCCGTGGGTCACCTCGCGGACGTCATCCTTGAAGCGCTTGAGCGCATCGATGCGGCTCTGCGCGATCTCCTTGCCGTCCCGGATGACCCGGCATGTCGCGTTTCTCGTGATCCGGCCGTCGAGCACATGGGATCCGGCGATCGCGGGCCGCCCGTCCACCTGGTAGACACGGCGCACCTCGGCGCGGCCCTGGGTCACCTCGATCATCGTCGGCTGGTACAGCCCCTTGACCGCCTTCTCGATGTCGTCGGTCACCTGGTAGACGACGTCGTAGAAGCGCACGTCGACGCCCTGTGCCTCGGCGGCGGCTCGGGCGTGGTCGTCGGGGCGGACGTTGAAGCCGATGACGATCGCATCGGTCACCGCCGCGAGGTTGACGTCGGATTCGCTGACCGCGCCGACCCCCTCACCGACCACCTTGATCTTGACCGTCGGGTCGTCGATCTTCGTGATCTGGCTGCGAAGGGCCTCGAGCGATCCGTTCGCCTCGGCCTTGAGCACGAGGTTGAGCGACTTCATCTCCCCTTCGGAGACGTTCGCCGCGAGATCGGCGAGGGTGATGCGGCGCACCGGCTGCGCCAGACGCTGCTTCTCGGCGAGGCCGCGCTGCTCCGCCTTCGCGCGGGCGCCACGCTCGGTCTCGACCACCTCGAAGATCTCGCCGGCCATCAACACGTCGGAGAGCCCCGTCACCACGACGGGGGTGCTCGGGCCGGCCTCCTTGATGCGCTTGCCGGTGTCGTCGATGAGGGCACGCACCTTGCCGAATGCGGAGCCTGCGACGAGGTTGTCGCCGACGCGAAGTGTGCCGTTCTGGACCACCAGCGTGGCAATGGCCCCGCGACCGCGCTCCAGGTGCGAGTCGATGACCGTTCCCACGGCACGGCCGCTCGGATCCGCCTTCGGCTCGACCAGGACGTCGGACACGGTCAGCACGCTTTCGAGCAGATCGTCGATGCCTTCCCCGGTCCTGGCGCTGGTCCTCACGACCGGCGCGTCGCCGCCATAGGGCTGTTCGGCAACGACGCCGCGCTCGGCGAGTTGCTGGAGCGCGCGATCTGGATTCACCCCGTCCTTGTCGATCTTGTTCATCGCGACAACGATGGGGACACCCGCAGCGTGGATGTGCTGGATGGCCTCCTCGGTCTGCGGCATGACCCCGTCATCGGCGGCCACGACCAGAATCGCGACGTCGGTCACGTCCGCTCCGCGGGCGCGCATCGCCGTGAACGCCGCATGGCCCGGGGTGTCGATGAAGGTGATGAGGCGGCCGTTGCGCTCGACCTGGTATGCGCTGATCACCTGAGTGATCCCGCCCGCCTCGCCGGCGGCGACCTTGGTTTTGCGGACCGCGTCCAGGAGCGATGTCTTGCCATGGTCGACGTGGCCGAGCACCGCCACGATCGGCGGACGGCTGACCAGCGTCCCCGGAGCGGCATTGGAGAGATCGATCAGCGGATGCTTGCGTCGGCCGCCAGCAGGCGATGCGTCCTTGGCCGGCTCGGCGACGGGCTCCTCGGACTCCGCCTCGAATCCGAAGTGATCGGCGGCGAGCGCCGCGGTGTCGAAGTCGACCGTCTGGTTCAGGGCGGCCATGACCCCGTTGCTCATCAGATACTTGATCAGCTGGGGACCGGAGACGCCGAGGCGCTCGGCGAGTTCGGCGACCGTGAGCCCTGCCGGCAGGGTGACCTTCTTGACCGTGGCTATCTCGATTCCTCCATGCCGAGCTCCCGCATCGCTGCTGCGAGGGTGGGCTCGTCGATTACATCATCCCCGACCCGCAGCGAGCGCGCCAGGGATCGGTGCCGCCGTGACCGGCGCAGACAGGTGATACCCGTTTCGCGGCAGAGATACGCACCGCGGCCGGGGCACCGTCCGGCCGGATCAAGGGTAACCTGCCCGGATGCGCCGGTGACCGCGAGGCGGATGAGCTCGGTGCGAGGCCTGGTCCGGCGGCAGCCCACGCAGGTCCGCACCGGGACGGCGGCAGCCACGCCGTCTCAGCCCGCATCGGGCTGGTCACCGCGGATGTCGATGCGCCAGCCGGTGAGCCGCGCGGCGAGCCGGGCGTTCTCGCCGCCCCGTCCGATGGCCAGCGACAGCTGATCGGCGGCGACGACGATATGGGCGGTGCGGTTTGAGGGGTCGAGCTCGACCTCCTGGGCGGTGGCCGGGATCAGCGAGTTCATGACGAACGTCGCCGGGTCGGCGGCCCAGGCGACGATCTGCACCTGCTCCTCGCCGAGCTCGGAGGTGACGGCCCGCTGGCGCACCCCGTTGCGGCCGATGCATGCGCCCTGCGGGTCGATGTCGCCGTCCGGGGCGTCGACCGCGACCTTGGTGCGGTGGCCGGGATCGCGCGCGATCGCGCGGACGACAACCTGCCCGTTCTGCAGCTCCGGGACCTCCTGCTCCATCAGTCGCTGGACCAGTTGCGGATGTGAGCGAGACACGACCACAACCGCGTCCTGCCCCCGCCGCCGCCCCTCGACGATGACCACCTTGACGTGATCACGGATGGCCAGCCGTTCGCCGGGAATCTGCTCCTCGGGCGGCAGCATCCCCGGCACGCCTCCCGCATCGACGTACCAGACCGAGCCCATCCGCCGCTCGATGATCGCGTCGCGAAGCCCTCCGCGCTGGGTGGCGCCCTCGCCGAGGATGCGCCGGCGCTCCAATCCCGCCAGGCGTTCCGCCACCGCCGTGCGCGCGGCCGCGGCCGCCTGCCGTGCGAAGTCCGGCACCGCCACCTCGAGGGCATGCTCCGTGCCGTCATCCTCGATCCGGAAGACCACGAAGCTCCCTGCCTCGAGGTTCACCCGGGCCCGGACCTGGGGATCGTCCTCGACGAGCCGCCGGTACGTCGCGGCGACGCCCTCCTCCACCGCCCCGGTGATGTCCGCCTCGCTCAGCGGGGTGGCGGCGGCGAGGTCCCGCAACGCGCTCAACGTCAGAGCCGGCGCTGCCATCAGATGTCCACGGCGATGCGCGCCGCGATGACCGCATCGAGGGCGAACCCGACGAGCCTGGTCGAACGGCGATCGCGGACCTCGATCTCCGCCTGCCCACCGGCAAGGCTCATCAGCCGGCCCTCGAGCACCAGCTCGGAGTCGCCCTCGCGGAGCCGGACGTTCACGCGCCGGCCGAGGGCGGCGGTCCACTCTTCGGGCCGGCGGATGGGCCGCTCCGCTCCCGGCGAGCTGACCTCGAGCCGGTAGGCGTGGTCGATGGGGTCGTAGGCGTCGAGCACGGCCGACGCGGTGTTGGAAGCTCGCTCGCAGTCGTCGAGCGTGACCCCCCCGTCGGCTCGGTCGATGACCAGCCGGAGCACGGCCCCACGTCCGCGTCCGGACCAGTGAATGTCGACGAGCTCGAGGCCGAGGTGGTCGAGCGACGGGCGAAGCAGGGCGGCGATGCCCGGAACGTCGTCGTTGTTCATGTGTGTTGCGGCTCCGCCGAAGGCGACCCCTACGCGGTCACGCAGTCCGTGGAGTCACCCTCCTGCGCCCGGCGGGGGTGGCGGCCGACCGCGAGGCGCGGGCCTTCTCCCACGCGACCAGCAGGGTGCTCGCGTTGAAGATGGAGCTGTAGGTCCCGGTCACGATGCCGATGAGCAGCGCCAGCACGAAGCCGCGGATCGAGTCGCCCCCGAAGATCACCAGCGAGAGCAGCACGAACACGACGGTGAGCGATGTGTTCAACGATCGCGTCATCGTCTGCACCGTCGAGAGATTGATCACCTGGTCGAACGTCAGCCGGGGCCCGACACGCAGGTTCTCGCGCACGCGGTCGAAGACGACGATGGTGTCGTGGATCGAGAACGCCACCGAGGTGAGCACGGCGGTGACGAAGAGCGAGTCCACCTGCCCAAGGTCGGAGAAGTGGCCGAGGATCGCCCATATGCCGGCGAGCACGAAGACGTCGTGCAGCAGTTTGAAGAATGCGCATGCGCTGAACCGCCATGGCGAGATCGCCCGCTGGCGCCGGAACGCGAACGCGAGATAGACGGCGATCGCGGCCGCCGCCACGATGATCATGATGATCGCCCCCGCCACGAGGCTCGACGCGATCGTGGGGCCGACCTGCTGCAGGCTGACGTCAGGTTTGTGCGTCTTGGGATCGTTGGCGATCGTGAACTTCCCATCGAGAGCATTGTCGATCTGCACGACGCGCTCGATGTCAGACGGCAGCGTGGTGATGGCGTAGTGGTTGTTGCCGTTGATCTTCCCCTCGGCCTGCACCACCGGGCGCAGGTCTGAGGCGACGCTGTTCACGACGGTGGCGACCTGGGCCTGGCTGGGCGCCTGGCTCAGCCCGATGTCGATCCGGTTGCCACCCTTGAAGTCGATGCCGAGGTTGAACCCCCAGAAGATGATCGCGAGGATGCCGGGAACGATGACCGCGAGCGACCCGAGGAAGAACCAGTTGCGATTCTTGACGATGTCGAAGCGTCCCCTGGGTGGGTGGTCGTGGAACTCCTCGTGGATCTCCGTGTACAGGCGTGGGTCCCGGCCCATCCGCCAGTTGAGCACCCAGGCGAACAGGGAGCGCGTGATGGTGATCGCGGTGAAGAACGAGACGATGACGCCGATCGCGAGCGTGATCGCGAACCCCTTGATCACGTTGGTGCCGAAGATGCCGAGGATGGCGCATGTGATGAGCGTGGATATGTTGCTGTCACGAATGGCCGGAAATGCCCGCCGGAAGCCCGTCTCCACGGCGACGGGCACACTTCGTCCATGGCGCAGCTCGTCACGTGTTCGTTCGAAGATGAGCACGTTGGCGTCGACCGCCATGCCCACACTGAGCACGAAGCCCGCCAGCCCCGCGAGGGTGAGCGTCACCGGGACCAGCTTGAACACGGCGAGGACGATCGCGGCGTAGACGAAGAGCGCGATCGTCGCCAGCACGCCGGGGAACCGGTAGTACCCGATCATGAAGATCACGACGATCAGCAGACCGATCGCGCCCGCGATCAGGCTGAGCGTCACCGACTGCTGCCCCAGGGTCGCGCTGACGGTTGTGCTCGCGACCGTCGTGATCTCGGCAGGGAGCGCACCGGCGCTGATGAGGTTGGCGAGCTGGGTGGCGGAGTTGGAGGTGAAGTTCCCGGTGATCTCCGTCTGATTGCTCTGCCCGCCGCCCGTCACGACCGGGGCGGTGAGGACACTGTTGTCGAGGAAGATCGCGATCTGCGCCTGGGGCGGCGGGCTGGACGTGTTCGTGAGATAGGCGTTGTACGCCGCGGTGGTGATCTTCGACCACTCGCTCGCGCCGTGTGAGTTGAAGTTGATGTCGACCGCGATCTGACCGTTGTTCTGATCGGTGCCCACCGTCGCGGAGTTGACGTCGGTCGCGTCGAGGTTGTTGTCGATCTTCCAGTGGTAGCCGGTGGGATACGAGAGCGGGTCGGAGAACTGTTTGGTGTCGTAGTGGCCCTGCTGATCGGCGAGGAACGAGGCGCTGCTCGGATCAGGTGCCCCCGCCACGGGGGTGGCGAAGTAGAGCCGCGAGGTGGTGCCGATGGTGTTGATCGCCTCCTGGAGGCTGACCCCGGGAAGCTGCACCAGGATCTGGTCGTCGCCCTGCGCCTCGACGGTCGCCTCGGAGACGCCGAGGGAGTTCACGCGCAGGTCCAGGATCGGGATGGTCGCCTGCTGCGCGCTCTGTACCGATGCGCCGTGCGGGGGCCCGTTGCGGCAGTCGCTGTTGGGGTTGTTCAGGCCATGGCAGATCTCGATCGTCAGCTCCGTGCCGCCCTGGAGATCGAGGCCCTTGTGGATGTACAGGGGGCGCCCGAGCAACGACGGGGCCGAGGTGAGCGTCTGGCCGAGCGGCTGATGGACCACCAGGTAGCGGTAGATCAGGCTGTAGCCGTCGATGAAGAACGCCCCCACCACGACAAGGAGGACCACGGCCAGGCGGAAGCGCGTGATGCGGAACACCGGTCGTTCAGTCTACCGGTGCGAAATGCCGATCCGGCCGGAACGGTCGGCGCGGAAGGCGGCGAAGCGCCGGTCGCGGATCGCCTCGCGGGCGCCCTCCATGAGGCGGGCCAGGTGGGTGATGTTGTGAAGGCTGACGAGCCGGTGGGCCAGGATCTCGCCCGATTGGAAGAGGTGACGCAGGTATGCCCGTGAGAATCGGGCACACGCCGGGCACGGGCAGCCCGGGTCGATCGGGCCCAGGTCGTCGCTTGCCACCGCATTGCGCAGCGACAGCCGGCCCTCGGGCGTCAGGGCGCTGCCGTTGCGGGCAAGGCGGGTCGGTACCACGCAGTCGAACATGTCGACGCCGAGGCCGATCGCCGCCAGCAACTCCGCATCGGTCCCGAGCCCCATGAAGTAGCGGGGGCGGTCCGCGGGGATCTGCGTGACGCTCGCCTCGGTCATCGCGAGCATGGTCTCGACGGGCTCTCCCACCGAGAGGCCCCCGATCGCCACGCCGTCGAAGTCGAGCCCGGAGATCACCCGCGCCGACTCCGTTCGCGCCACCGCGTCGAAGCCTCCCTGCGCGATGCCGAAGAGCAGCCGGCCATCGCCGGGGTGCGCCGCTCGGCAGCGCTCGGCCCATCGATGGGTCCGGGCGGTCGCCTCCTCGGCCTGGTTGACGGCCGTGCCGTGCGCGACTGGATGGTCCAGGCACATGAGCACGTCGGCGCCGAGCCGAGCCTGGTTACGCACGGCATCCTCCGGGGTCACCCGGAGCCGGCTCCCGTCGTACGGGGAGACGAACGTCGCCGAATCCTCGTCGACGGCCGTGACCTCGGCGAGGCTCACGAGCTGGTAGCCGCCGCTGTCGGTGAGGATCGGATGCTCCCACCCCATGAACGCGTGAAGCCCGCCGGCTCGCTCGATCAGCTCGATGCCCGGGCGCAGCGCCAGGTGATACGCGTTGCACAGCAGGATGTCGATGCCGGCCGCGAGCACCTCGTCGGGATGGAGGGCCTTGACGGTCGCGTGGGTTCCCACCGGCATGAACGCGGGCGTGCGCACGACCCCATGCGCCGTGGTCAGCGCACCGGCGCGCGCGGCGCCGTCCGCCGCGTGGACGGTGAAGGCGCCGCTCACCGCGAGCGCCAGCAGAGCATGCAGTCGCCGAGCGACAGGAATCGGTAGTCCCCATCCAGCGCGTGCGCGTACGCGGACCGCCAGCGCTCGTCACCGATGAACGCGGCGAGCAGGACGAGCAGCGAGGAGCGCGGCTGATGGAAGTTCGTGACGAGACCGTCCACAACGCGAAAGCGATGTCCCGGGCGGATGAAGAGCCGGGTGCGGCCGCTCCCCGGACGGACGGTGCCGTCGTCGCCTGCGCACGTCTCGAGGACGCGGACGACGGTGGTGCCGACGGCGATCACCCGGCCGCCGGCATGGCGCGTCTGCTCGATCGCGGCCGCCGCCGCCGCGGAGAGCTCGTAGTGCTCCTCGTGCATCCGGTGCTCCTCGACCAGCGCGGCCCGGATCGGCGCGAAGGTGGCGAGTCCGACGTCGAGCCGCAGGGTCGCCCACCCGATCCCGGCCGAGCGCAGCCGCGAGATGACGGCCTCCGAGAAGTGCAGCCCGGCGGTCGGAGCGGCGGCCGAGTCCGGAGAGCCGGTCGCGTAGAGGGTCTGGTACCGGTCGGGATCGTCGATTCCGTCGTGGATGTAGGGCGGCAGCGGCGCCGTGCCGGCATCCTCGATCGCGGCGTCGGGGTCCTCCGTGTCGAACGTGACGGTCCGCCCGCCCGGGTGAGCGTCCGACAGCGCAACGACCGTCGCCTGGAGATCAGCGCCGAATCGCAGCACCGCTCCTGGAGCGGCGAGCCGCGCGGGTCGTGCCAGGCACTCGTAGCGGCCGCCGGTTCCGTGCTCGAGGACGAGCAGCTCGATGTCGCGGCCCGCCGCGTCGTGCCCATTCAGACGGGCCCGCCGCACCCGCGTGTCGTTCACCACGAGGAGATCGCCGGAGCGCAGGAGTGCCGGCAGGTCCGTGAAGCGGCGATCCTCGAGGCGGCCATCCTCGCGCACATGGAGCAGGCGCGACGCGTCGCGTTCGGGTAGCGGCTGCTGGGCGATCCGCTCCGGCGGGAGCGGGTAGTCGAAGTCGGCCGACCTCAACGCTCGAAGAGCGCGGGCTGCGCCTCCGCCGCTCCCGGCGCGCCGGTGGGAACGGCCAGCCCGAGGTGCCGGTACGCCGCCGCCGTCGCGAGGCGGCCGCGCAGCGTCCTCGCGAGCAGGCCGCTGCGAATCAGGAAGGGCTCGACCACGTCCTCGATGGTGTCGGGATCCTCCTGCACGCTCACCGCGATCGTCTGGACGCCCACGGGATGGCCGCCCAGCGTTCCACAGAGGACGCCGAGGACCCTCCGGTCGAGCTCGTCGAGACCGATGGAATCGATCCCGAGCACGTCGAGCGCGGCGGACGCGACGCCGACGTCGATCCGGCCGGCGGCGCGCACCTGCGCGTAATCGCGAGCTCGCCGGAGCAGGCGGTTGACGATCCGCGGCGTGCCGCGTGAGCGTCCGGCGATCATCATCGCCCCCTCCGGGTCGAGGTCGATATCGAGCAGCCGCGCGGACCGGTTGGCGATCGCGACGAGCTCGTCGGTGTCGTAGAAGTCGAGCCGGAAGGTGACCCCGAAGCGATCACGGAGGGGGGCGCCGAGCGCTCCGGCGCGCGTGGTGGCGCCGATGACGGTGAAGCGGTTGAGCGTCAGCCGGAGGGTCTGCGCGCCGGCGCCCTTGCCGGCGACGAAGTCGAAGGCGAGGTCCTCCATCGCCGGGTAGAGGGCCTCCTCCACCGCCCGGTTGAGGCGATGCACCTCGTCGACGAAGAACACGTCGCGCTCCTCGAGGCTCGTGAGGATGGACGCGAGCATCCCCTGGTGCTCGAGCGCCGGCCCGCTGGTGAGGCGGGCGTTGACCCCCATCTCCACCGCGATGATCTGAGCGAGCGTGGTCTTGCCCAACCCCGGCGGCCCGTAGAGGAGGACGTGATCGAGCGCCTCGCCACGATGCCGGGCCGCCTCGACGAGGATGCGGACCTGGTCCTTGATCGCGGTCTGCCCGACGAAGTCGTCGAGGCGGCGGGGGCGAAGCGCGGTATCGGCCGCACGCTCGGCGTCGAGCTCCTGGGGACTGACGAGGCGCTCGTCCATCAGCGCGCCGCGCCCGCGGTATCGAGACGGCGCAGCGCCGCGCCGACGAGATCCGCGACGTCGTGATCGCCGTCGCCCGCGGCGACGGCCGAGACCGCGCTTCGGGCCTCGGACTCCCGGAAGCCGAGCCCGACCAATCCCGCGATCGCGGCGGAGACCGCCTCGTCCTCTCGCTGCGCGATGGGATGGTGCGTCCCGGGCGGCTCGAGCGAGCCGACCTTGTCGCGCAGCTCGAGGATCACGCGCTCGGCGGTCTTGCGCCCGATCCCCGGGACCGTCGCGACCAGTGCGATATCGCCCTCCGCGATCGCGCGGACCAGCGTGGGAAGCTCGGCGCGACCAAGGATGCCGAGCGCCGCCTTGGGGCCGATGCGCTCGACGCCGATCAGCAGCCTGAAGAGGCGCAGCTCGTCCTGGGTGGCGAAGCCGTACAGCCGGATGGCGTCGTCGCTGACGCTCGTATGGACGTGGAGCGACACCTCGGGGTCATGCGCGGCGTGGAGCGTGGCGATCGTGCGCAGGTGGCAGAACACCTCGTACCCAACGCCGCCCGTGTCGATCACGACGTGGTCGTCACCGACCTGCGCGAGCCTCCCGCGGACGAGGGCGATCACGGAGCGCCGCTCGCGAGCGCGGCTCGTGCTCTCGTCACCGCCATCTCGAGCGGGCTGCCGGCAGGTGAGGCGGAGCGGCCGGCCAGATGGCCGAGCCGCGCGCGGTGGTGGTGGCACACCGCCACGGCGCACGCATCCGCAACGTCGTCGGGGCCGGGCACCGCGGCGACCCCGAGCAGGTTTGCCACCATTCGCGCGACCTGCGGCTTGCGCGCGGCGCCGTAGCCGCACACGGCCTCCTTCACCTGTGTCGGCGTGTACTCGGCAACGGCGACGCCGGAGCGAGCGAGCGCGCACAGCACCACGCCTCGCGCCTCACTGACGCGCATGGCCGTACGCCGGTTGGTCGAGAAGAAGAGCTCCTCGACCGCCGCGACCTCCGGGCGGAGCGCAGTGCAGGCATCGACGACGAGGTCGAACAACGCGGCGAGGCGCCCTGCCTCGCTGGTCTGCGGGACGGTTTCGATGCACGAGGCGTGCAGGAGCACGAGGTGGCCGGGTGCGCCCTCGACGACCGCGACGCCGGTCCGCGCGAGGCCCGGATCAACACCGAGCACCCTCACCGGCGTGCGCTCGACCGCGGCTCAGCCGACCAACTCAAGGACTTCGTCCGGGATCTCGACGTTGGCGTAGACCTGCTGGACGTCGTCGTGCTCCTCGAGCCCGTCGAGCAGACGGAGGACGGACCTTGCCTCGGCCGCCTCGAGGGCGACCGACGTCGTCGGATTCATCGTGACCTCGGCGGAGTCGACGGTGTAGCCGCGCTCCTCCACGGTGCGCCGGACCTCCTCGAAGCGCGACGGCGCGACGGTGACGACGACCTCACCGCCGTCGACGCTCACATCCCCGTCATCGCCGACATCGACGGCGTCGAGCAGCTCCAGCGCGAGCTCCTCGGGATCGCGGCCCTTCGCGTCGATGCGGATCACGCCCTGCTGGTTGAACATCCACGCGACGCTGTTGGCCTCACCGAGCGAACCCCCTGAGCGGGTGAAGACGTTGCGGATCGCCGCGACGGTGCGGTTGCGATTGTCGGTGAGGGTGTCGACCATGACAGCGACACCGTGAGGCCCGTACCCCTCGTAACGAACCTCCTCGAGCTGGACGCCGTCCTTGCCCCCGGCCCCTCGCTGGATCGCCCGATCGATGTTGTCGGCGGGCATGTTCACCTCGCGCGCCTTCTGGATCGCGAGCCGAAGCCGGAAGTTGCCCTCGACGTCGGTGCCGCCCTCGCGTGCGGCCACGGTCAGCTCGCGGGTGACCTTGGTGAAGACCTGGCCGCGACGCGCGTCGACGATCGCCTTCTTGTGCTTGATCCCAGCCCACTTGCTGTGACCGGACATGGTTCCTCCGAGACGAACAGACGTTCCGATTCTAGCGCAGCCTCCTGACCAGTCTAGGCCTCAAGGTGCTTGTGGTCGGGCGGCATCGGGTCTATGGTTATGGGTAGGAACTGGCCATTCAGACGGAGGTAGCCATACCAACGTTGCGTACCGTCTGGCAGCGACTCCGACACGGCCGCGCGGAGGGTTGAGGCCCGGCTGACGGGCCCCTGACGCGGCGCACAGCGGCGCCCCCGTGCAGGTTGCTGGGCAATCGGTGACCGCCGGGATGTCCTGAAGAGGACGAGTGCACGCGGTGTGTTCGACAGGGAGCTTGGGTCGGGCGTCTCCGAACCTCGGCACCGGTTTGAGGTGCCGGCAAGAGGCCCGGGAATTTCCTACCGGGCTGCCGAATCAAAAACGGCGAATACAAAAATGGGGCCGGCTCAGTCCGGCCCCTTTCTTTTTCCCGCTTGCGCCCCGGCGTCGCGTGCCGGAACGTTTTGTGGCGGTTTCGACACCGCTGGGTCTCCCGACCAGGTGAAGCGCAGCGGACGCTCGGCGGCTTGGCGCAATCCGATACGCGTGCTCACCGTGATCGGCGGATTCCCTGCGCGCCGGCCGACGTGGATGCGAGCCGCGGGCGCGATCAGATCGAGGCCGTTGTCCGTTCGCGAGATTCCCAGGCCACGGCAGAGATTTCCCGGCCCGCGGAGCAGCGCCGGGGTTGCGATCGCGGCGCCGCGCCTTTCGACGACGTGTGCCAGCCCCTCCTCCACCGCCGCCGCCCGGAGCAGCACCGCACCGGCGATGCCGTCGGGTTCGGTGACCACGTTGACGCAGTAGTGCATGCCGTATGTGAAGTAGACGTAGAGGTGTCCCGGAGGCCCGAACATCACCGCGGACCGGGGCGTCGGACCGCGGAACGCGTGCGAGGCCGGGTCCTCCAACCCGAGGTACGCCTCGGTCTCGACGATCCGAGCGACCACCGAATGGTCGGTGCCGGCGTCGACATTCAGCATGCATCCGATGAGGTCGCGCGCAACCTCGATCGTCGGGCGCGCAAACCACTCGCGCACGGGCTCGGTTATCGGCGGATCTCCGCGCCGCAACGCGCGGCGAGCGCCGCGACGATCGCATCCTGGGCTTGCTGTGCCTCCTCCCCGGTGAGCGTTCGATCGGGAGCGCGGAAGGTGAGCTGGAACGTCCATCCCTTCCTTCCCGGGGGGAGCCCGCTGCCGCGATATTCGTCGTACAGGTCGGCGCGTTCGAGCAGCGGTTGCCGCGCATCGCGGATCGCGTCCATCGCCTCACCCGCGAGCCGGTCGAGGGCGACGGTGACCGCAAGGTCCTGCACGATGGCGGGAAATCGCGGCGGCGAGGCGTAGAGCACCGCACGGTCCCCGGCGGGAGCGATCGCATCGATCTGCAGCTCGCCGACCGCCACGCGTCCCGCGACGTCAAGCGCGGCGGTGGTCTCGAACGACAGCTCACCGATCATCCCAACGACACGCGTTCCGACGTTCAGCTTCGCGCTCCGTCCGGGATGGAGCCCCGGCTCCGCGGCGGGCTCGGCTCGCAGCGCGGTGCCCGAGAGGTCGTCGGCGATCCGGTCGAACACCGATTGCACCAGGCGAAGCGCGCTCGCACCGTCCTCCGCGGATGCGCTCGCAACATGGATTGCGATGCTCAGGAGCAGCGGCTCGAGTGGAAGCGCCGGTAGCTCGAGGTCGACGTTGTCCGCCGTCGACCCGTCCGGCAGACCCTCACGCTCACCATCCCAGAACACCTTGCCCAGCTCGAAGAGCATCACGTCCGCGCTCCCGCGGTTGACGTTCGCGGCCAGGGCGGCGCACAACCGGGGCAGTTGTGACGTGCGCAGCACGCTCCACTCCTCGCTGAGCGGATTGCGGAGTGGAATCGGGGCCCGCCCGCGCCCGAGCCCCGGAAGCAGCCGCACGTCGTGCCGCGCGACGAAGGAGAGCGTGATCGCCTCGTCGATCCCGGCGCCCATGCAGGTGTCTCGGATCGCGTCCTCCGGCGCCGCGGCGGGCGCGGTGGCGCCGACCTCGGTCCGGCGGCCCGGCAACGTGCTCGGCACGCGCGAGTACCCGAGCATGCGTCCGACCTCCTCGACGAGGTCTTCAGGAAGGGTGACGTCGCGCCGGAAGTACGGTGGGATCACCGCGAGCGTCGCGCCGTCCTGCTCCACGGCAAATCCGAGCCGCGCCAGCGTGGTCGCGACATCGGTCGCGTCGATCGGGATCCCGAGCAGACTGCCGGTGAACGCCGCCGTCAGCCGTATCGGGCCGATCTCCGGCAGCGGCGCCGGCCACTCGTCGATCATTCCGCGGAGCACGTGCCCTCCGGAAAGCTCGGCGACGAGCGTGGCGGCTCGCTCGAGGGCGACCGGAGGCAGCTGATCGCTCAGGCCCTTCTCGAAGAGCGTCGACGCGTCGGTGCGCAGCCCGAGCTGTTTCGATGTGGCACGGACGGTCGGGCCGTTCCAGTTCGCCGCCTCGAGCAGGACCGTCCTCGTCGAATCCGTCACCGCCGTGGAGGCCCCGCCGATGACCCCGGCGATGCTTGCCGGAGTCGCCCCCGCGCAGACGACCAGGTCGCCGCCGGACAGCTCGCGGTCGACGCCGAGTAGGTCGACGACGTGCTCGCCGGCCTTGGCCCTGCGCACGACGACGTCGGCAACCTTGGGCGTGCCACCGACCTCCACGAACCGATCGAGATCGAACGCATGGAGCGGCTGGCCAAGCTCGTGGGTCACGAAGTTGGTGATGTCGACGACGTTGTTGATCGGGCGAAGCCCGACCGCACGGAGGCGCTGGCGCAGCCACATCGGCGATGGGCCGATCGCCACGCCCTCGATCACGCGGGCCGCGAACCGCGGGCATCCCCGCGGATCCTCGATGCGCACCTGAGCGCGCAGCTCGACTGCGGCGGCTGACTGCAGTTCCTCGGGCACGGCCGCCGGCGGATCGTTGAGCCCCTCGCCGAGCGCGGCGGCGAGCTCGCGTGCGATGCCGAGGTGACACAGACAGTCCGGACGGTTGGTCGTCACGTCGAGATCGAGCACGGTGTCGAGGTCGAGCACCTCGCTCAGGGGCTGTCCGGGAGCGCCGGTTTCGAGGATGAGGATGCCCGCGGCGTCGTCGCCGACGCCGAGCTCGACCGCCGAGCACAGCATCCCCGGCGATCGCTGCCCGCGGATCGTCCGGACCCCGAGCCGTTCATCCATCGCCGGCGGCCGGGTCCCCGGGGGTGCGTACGGCACGAGGTTGCCCACCTGGAGGTTCGGCGCGCCCGTGACGACGCGCACGGTGCCGGCTCCGCTCGCCCATTCGGCAAGCGAGGGCGACAGGGGGGCGCCCAGGTCGAGATCGGCGAACTGCAGGTGCGTGGACCCGGGGACCGGGGCGAGCGCGGCGACCCTGCCGATGACGAGGCCTGCGCCGGCAGGTTCGACGGCTCCCACCTCGGTGCCGGTCTCGACGAGGGTTCGGGCGATGCGGTCGATGGGCGCGTCGAGCGTGGCGTAGTCGCGGAGCCAGCGCAGCGAAGCCCTCACGTCGGTGCGGCAGCCGGTGCGGCGACGGGACGGAGGAAGCGGACGTCGTTGTCGTACAGGAGGCGCATGTCCGTGATCCCCCACGCGAGCATCGCGGCGCGCTCGATGCCCATCCCGAACGCGAAGCCGGAATAGCGGCCGGGGTCGACACCACCGTTGCGGAGCACCTGCGGATGCACCATCCCGCTGCCGAGCAACTCGAGCCAGCCGCTGTACCCGCAGAGGGAGCATCCCGAGCCCCTGCAGCCCACGCACGCCAGCTCCAGCTCGAGCGACGGCTCGGTGAACGGGAAGTGGTGCGGCCGCCACTGCAGGACGGAGTCCGGACCGAAGAATGAACGCGCGAAGAACTCGAGCGTCCCCTTGAGATCGCTCACGGCGATGCCCTCGTCGATGCAGAGCCCTTCGACCTGGTGGAACATCGGCATGTGGGTCGCGTCGTGATCGCGCCGGAACGCCTTGCCTGGAACGATCACGCGCTGCGGAGCGCCGCGCATGAGCATGCTGCGGATCTGCACCGGCGAGGTGTGGGTGCGGAGCAGACGCGATTCGTCGACGTAGAACGTGTCCTGCGTATCGCGCGCGGGGTGGCCGGGCGGCTGGTTGACGAGCGTGAAGTTGTACCGGTCGTACTCCACCTCCGGGCCTTCGACCGCGATGTACCCGAGCTGCCCGAAGATGCGGCGCATCTCCCGTGCGGCAAGGGTCACGGGGCTGAGGCGCCCGCGTCGCAGTGGTGGAGCCGGCCGGGTGAGGTCGAGTGCCTCCGCTTCGACGCTCTGCTGGTGCAGGGACCGCTCGATCGCCCCACGGCGCTCCTCGATCGCGCCGGTGACCCGCTCGACGAGCTCGTTGACGGTCTGCCCGAGCTGGCGGCGGGCGTCCGGGTCCGCGATCGTCCCCAAGCCGCGCCGGTAACCGATCAGCTCGCCGTCGCCGCGGCCGAGGTATCGGGTGCGGACCGCGTCGAGCGCGGCGAGATCCGGCGCCGCCGCGACCGCCTCGAGGGCATCGGCCGCCACCCGATGCAGGTCGGTGGTCACGCCTTGGTCAGAGCGCCCCGGGCGACCTCGACGAGCTGCTGGAACGAGCCCGCGTCCTTCACCGCGATGTCGGCGAGCATCTTGCGGTTCACCTCCACGCCCGCCTCCTTGAGGCCGTGCATGAACTGGTTGTACGCAAGTCCGTTCTGGCGAGCCGCGGCGTTGATCCGGGCGATCCAGAGCCCGCGCATGTCGCCCTTGCGCTGCTTGCGGTCGCGGTACGAGTACGCCAGCGAATGCATGACGGCCTCGTTGGCGTTCTTGTAGAGCCGATGCCGCGCGCCCTGCATCCCCTCGGCGAGTTCGAGAATCTTGCGGTGGCGGGCCTTGGCCGACACCCCACGCTTCACTCTGGCCATGTCCCTCTCCTAAAGGTAGGGTGCGAGCCGGATCACCTTGCGGCGGTCCGACGAGGACACCTCGTGCTGCATCCGGTACTGCCGCTTGCGCTTGGCACTCTTGTGCTCGAGCAAGTGCGAGCGAAACGCCTTGCGCCGCATCACCTTTCCCGTCGAGGTGACGCGGAGCCGCTTGGCGGTTCCCTTATGAGTTCGTATCTTCGGCATTGACGCTGCTCCCTGGTTCGGCGCTCGGCTCTTCCACCGGGACGGTCACGGTCACCTCGACCTCCTGCGGTGGACGCCGTTCGGCGCCGTGCTGGTCCCCCTTTGCGTGCTTCTTGTTGAGGGGGCTCATGATCATGATCATGTTGCGGCCCTCGACGAGCGGGTTTCGCTCGATGATGGCGATCTCCTTCAATTCCTCGGCCATCCTGTCGAGCAATTTTCGGCCGTACTCCTGGTGCACCATCTCCCGCCCGCGAAACATGATCGTGAGCTTGACCTTGTCGCCGTCCTGGAGGAAGTGACGTACCGACCCGAACTTGGTCTGGAAGTCGTGTTCCGAGATCTTCGGGCGGAGCTTCATCTCCTTGACGTTGATGGTGTTGTGTTCCTTACGGCTCTCCTTCTCCTTCTTCAGCGCCTCGAACTTGAAGCGCCCATAGTCCATGAGACGGCAGACGGGTGGTTGGGCTTGCGGAGCCACCTCGACCAGGTCCAGCTCACGCTGGGCGGCGAGCTCCCGCGCCCGCTCGATCGGGACGATCCCCAGCGGTTCACCGGTGGTGTCGTCGAACAGGCGGACGGAGGGAATTCGGATCTGGTCGTTGACCCTCAGCTCTCGGAATGCGATCGGCGCGGCCTCCTTATGGACAAAAAAACTGGACAGCGGCTCCGCTATCCAGGGATCGGGTGCTGGACCTCCAAGGCAAGCCCGGAAGGTGAGGGCCGTACCTGACGGTCCTGCTTTGCGGCGCCCACATCGGGCGTCGGCCGCTGAATATAACACGGGCACCGGCAAGCCAAACTCGGCAAGGCCCGGCTGTCACCTGCGCGCGTGGATCAGGGCCTCGACGGCTCCGCGGGCTCCGACCACGGGCGATGGCATCGTCGCGACCACCCACCAGCCAGCCGCCTCGATGCCTTCCGACGCGCGCCTCGTCGCCTCGTCGACAAGCGCCGGATCGACCGGAGCCGTGGCGAGGCGCAACTCGAACATCGGCTTCACCAATCCGACGAGATCGGCGTTGGGAGCGAGCACGATCCGGTCGAGTTGCGCGACCGCGGCGGCGAGCGCCAGGTATGAGACGTCGATCGTCACGACCTCGATCCGGTCCGGCACCAGCCGGTGGTCGAGCCTGGCGACGTTGGTTGCCTCGAGGTTGACGACCCGGGCGTCCTGACGCAGCGAGCCGAGCAGCTGGCCGAATCCCGCATCGACCGCGTAGACGCGGGAGGCGGCGGCCTCGAGCAGCACCCGGGTGAATCCGCCCGCCGCCGCACCGAGGTCGAGGCACACCCGTCCCGCCACGGGAACGGCGAATTGCCGAAGAGCAGCTCGCAGCTTCGCCTCGCCGCGCAGCGGCGCCGGCGGCGCGGCCGGCCTGTCCGGCACGACGTCGCGCCGGCCCCGTCTCACTCGGGACGTCGCTCGCTGACCTCGGTGACGAGGCGGTCCACGAGCACATCGCTCGCCACATCCTCCTGGACATTGCGACGCACGTCGCGCACGCGGACGACGCCGTCCGCGCGTTCGACGTCGCGCTTCCCGACGACCACGACGTACGGGATCCGCTTCAACTCCGCGTCGCGCACGCGTGCCTGCATGCGCTCGCCGTGGCGGTCGTCGACGGACACGCGCAGGCCGCGCTCGCGCATCCGCCCGGCGATGTCGCCGATATAGGCCATCACGGCTTCGCTGTCGTCCTGGACTGGGACGATCGCGCACTGCACCGGCGCGAGCCACACCGGGAGGTGCCCGGCGTAGTGCTCGAGGAGGATGCCGAAGAAGCGCTCGATGGAACCGAAGAGCGCTCGGTGGATCATGATCGGGCGCTCCTCCGCCCCCGACTCGGCGACGAAATTGAGGTCGAAGCGCTGCGGAAACTGGAAATCCACCTGGATGGTGGACATCTGCCATGTGCGGCCGATGGCGTCACGCGCCTGCACGGAGATCTTCGGTCCGTAGAAGGCGCCCCCGCCCTCGTCGAGCACCAGGGCGAGGTCGCGTCCCGCCGCGGCGAGGCGAAGCGCCTCGGTGGCCTCATCCCATTCCTCGAGCGTGCCGAGCGCCTTCCCCTCGGGGCGCGTCGAGAGCTCGAGATAGAAATCCGTGAGACCGAAGTCACGAAGCAGCCCGAGCGTGAAATCGAGCAGGGAGGTGAGCTCTCCCATCATCTGCTGGCGCGAGCAGAAGATGTGCGCGTCGTCCATGGTGAGCCCGCGGACACGTGTGAGTCCGTGCACCACCCCGGACTTCTCGTAGCGATACACCGTGCCGAACTCGAAGAGCCGGAGCGGCAGCTCGCGGTACGAGCGCATCCTGCTGCGATAGATGAGCGTGTGCATCGGGCAGTTCATGGGCTTGAGGTAGTACTTCGTCCCCTCGTCGAGCTCCATGGGCGGGAAGATCGCCTCGGCGAACCAGTCGAGATGTCCGGACACCTTGAAGAGGTCTTCCTTGGTGATGTGCGGCGTGTTCACGAACGAGTACCCGCTCTCCGCGTGACGCTTGCGCGAGTAGTCCTCCATGAGCGTGCGCACCAGACCGCCGTTGGGGTGGAACACAGCGAGCCCGGAGCCGATCTCGTCGGGGAAGGAGAAGAGATCGAGCTCGGCGCCGAGGCGCCGGTGGTCGCGCTTGCGCGCCTCCTCCACCCGGTGCAGGTACGCGTCGAGCTCGTCCTGCGAGAACCACGCCGTGCCGTAGACGCGCTGCAGCTGCTCGTTGCGCGCATCCCCGCGCCAGTACACGCCCGCGACGCGCAGGACCCTGATGGCGCCGAGCCATCCGGTGTCAGGAACGTGCGGGCCCCGGCACAGATCGACGAACTCGCCGGTGCGGTAGATGCCGACAGTTCTGACATCATCCGGCAGCCGGTTGATGATGTCGACCTTGAACTCCTGGTGCATGGCGTTGAACAGCTCGAGCGCCGCGTCGCGCGGAAGGACCTCCGCATCGAACGGGATCTTCTCCGCCACCAGCTCACGCATCCGCGCTTCGATGCGCGGCAGGTCGTCATCGACGAAGTGCCGGCCGTCAGGGAGACGGAAGTTGTAGAAGAACCCGTCCTCGATCGCCGGACCCACGTCGTACTGTGCACCGGGGAACAGCTCGACGACCGCTGCGGCCATCAGATGCGCGGCGCTGTGGCGAAGGATCTCGAGGGTCGGCCGGGCCGGGGCTGGAAGTGGTGCGCCGCCTTCCGCGGCGTCGTCGACGATCTCGTCTGGCATGGGATGCCGATTCTACGCAGTCGGCCGGTCGCGATTCCCTGGTGACGGAAGGGCGCGGGTCAGCCGGTGAGGCGGGACATGCCTGCCGGCACATCCTCGCGCGACAGGCAGAGTTGCGTGAGCTGCGCCTCCGGATCGAACGCCGGTGTCATCGGAAAGTCGAATCGCAGCTGACGCAGCATCGGAATGGGACGCGCAGACGCTCGGCGTGCCTGGTTGCGCAAACGCTCGTGGCGTTCCGGGTCGATCGCACAGCACTTGATGCTGCAGTACTTGGCCGTCGCCTTGTGCACCGGCTCACCACACCCCACTCGTGCACAGATCCGGCGCTGAGTGGCGGCTCGTCGTGACTCCCCCGACATGCCCGCCTCCAACCTCATTGGAGGAGTGTACGCCGCTGCCATGACCGTCTGTCAACCGCGACACACCGCTCAGCATGCACGCGTCGCGACGCGATTGACACGCGCATGGGCTGTGCACAATGTGGACAACTGCGCACCTCGATTACGCAGCAAGGAACAAGCCTGTGCGCAACTCCTCCACCGCACACGACATGCGCCGGCGCACAATGCGTCCCCGGTCACGAAAGGAGTTGGCGATGCGATTCAGACTTTGTAACCATCTTGTCACCCGTCCCGGCGATTGGCCCGCTGCTCCGGAGATCGGTCAGTGAGCCCGGCGACCGGTGGGGCCATGCCCAAGCCGAGCCCGGCAGCAGCCGCCGCGTTCGCAACGCTGCTCCCCGATGATCCCGCCGTGACCGCACGTCCGATGTTCGGCAATCCGGCAGCCTTCGTCAACGGGAACATGTTCACCGGACTCTTCGGCGACAACCTGTTCGTTCGCCTGTCGGCGACAGATGATCTGCGGTTGCGCGGAGGTGGCGGCACGGACTTTGCGCCGATGCCCGGGCGCCCGATGAGGGGATATACAACGCTCCCGGCGGCGTGGGCGTCAGATCTGGAGTCAGCGCGAGCCTGGGTGCAAGCTTCGCTGGATTGGGCGAAGACGCTTCCGCCGAAGGTCAAGAGCGCCGGCCGGGCGGGGCCGAAGAAGCGCTGAGCGCACTGCGCATGCACGACTGTGCTCGCGCATGCGCAGCGCGACTCCGGGCGGTGGCTTCAGTCAGCGAAGCGCGCCGTCAGCGACACCGGGCGTCGATCCGGTCAGCTCGAGCCCAGCGGCGTCGACCTCGTTCAGCTTGCCGGTTGTGACGTCGTAGACGAACCCACGGATGCGGTCTCGCCGCGGAATGAACGGGTTGGCGCGCAGCCGCGCGATCGACTGGCGGATGTCGTCCTCGGCATCCGGGAACGCCTCGAGCGCGAACGGCGGCCGGATGCCCGTCTCGGCCTTGATCTGCGCCTTCACCGCGTCGTCGGTGAACGTCACCATGCCGCAGTCGGTGTGGTGAATGAGGATGATCTCATCGGTCCCGAGCAAGCGCTGAGAGATGACGACGGAGCGGATGACGTCATCCGTGACCACACCGCCGGCGTTCCGGATGATGTGGGCGTCGCCGACCTCGAGACCGAGGATGGCATTGATGTGCAGCCGCGCATCCATGCACGCGATGACGGCGATTCCCCGTGCCGGAGTCAGTTTTGCAGCGCCGTTGTCGAAGGATGCGGCATAGGCGGCGTTGTTCTTGAGCACATCGTCGGTGGCGGACATCACAGACCTCATCGAATGATCGGTTTGAGACAAGTCGCGGTGATGACACCGGCTTTCGGTCGGGCGCGGATCGCGCTCGACGGTCGGGGTCCTACCGGCTACAGATGGCGGAGCCGCAGCAGCCGTGGTCGACCCACCGGCGCCGCGTCAGTCGGAGGCCCCTGTCGCCCATACTCGGCGACCGTAGCAAACCTGACCTAACGGGTCAAGTTTCACCGCCTCGGACTTCGCGCCGCGAGAAACCACGGTGGGGGTGCGGGGCGCCGGATAGGCTCCCGATCCCCGAGTATCCCAAAGGTGCGCCTCGCGCGTGTTAACCGATGAATGACCAGAGTTGCGATGACGCCGAGTTGATACCCGATGTGGCACACCGCGATTTCGACGATTTCTTCATCCACTACGCTCGAGAGGTTGCGGCGATCGTGGCGTTGACGACCCGGGATGTCGGACTTGCCGAGGATGCCACCCAGGAGGCGATGACTCGCGCCTATCAGCGCTGGGATCGTGTCGGGGGTCTCGAGCGGCCGGATCTCTGGGTCATCGGCGTTGCCACGCGCCTGGCGATCGATGGGTGGCGCAAGCGACGCCGCGAGGTTGCTCTGAGCGGTGATGCGGAACCGACGGCGTCGGACGACATGCTGCGTTCGATGCTGGTGCGGTGGGATCTCGAGTCGTTGCCGTCGAAGGAGCGCGTGCTCCTCATCCTCCGGCACCGCGACGGCCTCTCCAACGAGGAGATCGGCCGTCTCACGGGGAAGTCGCCCAACACCATCGCGATCTACCTGAAGCGCGCGCGCAGGCGGTTGCGCGCGTTGCTGTCGGAACGAAACCGTGAGTGAGCTGCAGACCGACCTCCGGCGGCTGGGCGAGCACCTGTGGCATGACGACCGCGCGCTCCGACCTCGGACATCGGCCACGCGCAGCCATCGAGGATCCGCTCGCCGCCTGCTGTTCTCGATCGCCATCGGCACATGCACCGCCGCGGTCCTCGCCGGGATCGCCGTGGGTGGCTTGATGCTTGCTCGCTCGCGGATGCCGAGGCCCGTCACGACACCTCCCGGGACCACCGCCGGTGTCGGGACCGGTCAGGTTCTCTCGCTGCACATGCTTTCGGCGTCGGAAGGTTGGGCGTGGGGCCAGCGCCTTGTGGCACGCACAACCGACGGCACGACGTTCTTCGACGTGACGCCGGGTGGGATCGGTTCCGGGTGGGTGATCTCAGACGTGACGGTGCTCGATGGTCAGCGTGCCTGGGTGGTGGTGAACCTCGCGTCCGGACCTTCTTCGACATCGGTCTACCGCACCGAGGACGGTGGGAGCACCTGGGTTGCACTGCGCATCCAGGCGGGCGCCTCAGGCCTGACGTTCGTCGACGCGAACCACGGATGGGCCGTCGCAGGCGCGACGTCGCCAGACCGCCAGACGCAGACCGTCGAGCTGCTGCGCACCACCGACGGCGGAACCACCTGGGTCACTGCGTATCAGACGGTCGAACCAACTCCGACGGAGAGCACGCAGACGGGAGCGTGCCAGTTCGGCGACCCCACGTTCGTCACTCCGCTGATGGGCTTCGATCCGCTCTCGCAATGTCCGGGAGGGAATCCTTATGTGGGGGTCACGCGGGACGGAGGCAGCACCTGGCGTCGCGTCGCCGTACCACGACCCGATGCGCCATCTGGTGTCACGTTGTTGGATGACACGGTCGATCCGGTGTTCAGCTCACCGGAGATCGGATCGTTGTTCGCAGAGGTGTGCGTTGGCCCGGATGGCAGGAGCTGCTACTCATACGGGGACATCGCCCACACGACGGACGGTGGTGCCTCATGGTCATCGACCTCCGCGGTCGGTATCGGAGCCCCCGGCCCGATCACGTTAGACCCGTTGACCGCGTGGGTGGCCGGAGGCTGCATTGGTGGATGCGCCTCGCACGCGAACGTGCAGCCGTCCATGCTCCATACGATCGACGGCGGGCTTCACTGGACTTCCGAGGCTCTGCCGGCGGCCCTGGTCGCCGGCCTGCACGGCTCGACGCTCTTCCAGTTCGTGGGTGCCGAGGTTGGATTCGCGGTGGTTGCGCAGGGCGTTCCGCACGAGGTGGGGAGCGTGCACTACTACCGGACCGCGGACGGCGGCACGACCTGGAAGGCGTTCACACCGATCGTGGTCCATGGCTGACGCCGAGGGCCGTTGCACTCGGAGGCACCACGCTGGCGCTGTGCCGAGGGCGCCGTGCCGGCTGCGCCGTGCTACGTGATCACGAGGTAGCTGTGCGCGACCTCATACGCGGCGGGGCTCCCGGCGAGGCTCCAGATCAGCGTCGCCGGCCCCGGCATCGCATTCAAAGGGACGTCGATGGACATCGCGAAGGTCTCGGTGCCATCCGGGGGGATCGGCGCGGCCTTGGCGCAGTCCAGCAGCGCGGTGTGAAATGTGCCGATCACACCCTCGATCTCGTCGAAGAACTCCGGACAGGGTGTGAAGGTCATCGGTGGGTTCGGGGACGGCGTGCCCAAGCCGAGACCGGCCACCGGCATGTTCTGGAGTGTCACGAGGAATCGCAGAGTCTCGCCTGGATGTGCTGACGCCGGCGCGGTGAGCACGGTCTGGGTGCGCGGTGCGTAGCCGCCCGTTGTTCCATCGTTCGGCAGGCCGTCCAGCTCGGTGAAATAGGACTCGCTCTTCACCGGGCACGGCGTGCCCCAACCGCCCGCGGGACCCGGGGTGACGTCAACACTCCCCTGCGCGGTGCCGAAGTCGACGCGCATGTGGGCGACGGGTTGCAGGTGGCACGGATGCACGTCGATCTCGCCGGTCGCCGATCCGAAATACGGAGGAGCCGGGTTCGATTCCGGGCTGAGATAGACGATGTCTCCCGGCCAGGGTTGGGTCTTTGGAATCGAATCCAGGCCGCCGGCGGAATAGAACGAGACGTTCGGGGTCGGTCCGACGAAACACGGACTGTTGCCGATGTCGCTGACGTCGATGTCCCAGAACGAGGTGTTCATCGGCCCGCTGTTGACGTATGACGGGTCGGCGACATGCACGCTGACGCGGAGGTTCGACGCCGTGCATGCGCGGACTCCTGAGAGGGTGAACGGGCGCGGGTGCGCAGTGCTCGGTGGTGTCGGGGCATTCGATGTGATCGAGGCCTGGCCGGATGGGGTTGCCGCGGGTGTCGTGATCGCGGTCGGCGAGCCGGCTCCGGTGCGTCCACAAGCCGCCGCCACTGCACAGAGCGCAACGACGGCAATCGCAGCGCACCTGGAGCCCATCATCGCGACGAGCCTATGCGTTCTGTGGGGATTGCAGCGCATCCTTCGGCGGCCTTCGGATCTCGAGCATCAGCACGACGAACAGCATTGCGATGGTGAACGCCGGAGCCGAGATCAATTGGAGATCCAGCCACCAGGACCACGAGTGGCTGAGCGCAATGAGCGCTGACATCGACGTCGATGCGATGAATAACGGGGCGAGGATCCCTGTCGTGAGGAGGACTGCCAGCCCCGCGATCAGCAGCCCGCGCGGCCGCCGAGCGCCGGCTGAGCCGGCGAGGCCGGCCACCGCCGCGAGGACGATGAGCGCTGCGCCGAGATGCCAGAACCACGTCACGCTGCCGGCCAGCAACATCGCGAGGATCCCCATCGCGAACTGCGCGCCGCGCACCTCGCGGGATCGGTCGTCAGGTCGCACCAGCAGTGCCGCGATGCCGATGACGGACAGCGCGATCGCGATCGTCGCCGCGCTGATCAGCATCGAGGACGGCTGAAATGCAAGCACGGAATGGTCGAACACTCTGTTGACGGCGCCCGCGGCGGACTGGTTGTACACCCATCCGTTCTGCCATGCCAGCACCGGCAGGACCTGGGTCAGATACTCGCGGACGGTTCCAATCCCGAGTGCTACCACGCTGGTCCCAACTCCCACCGCGAGCGTGACCGCGAGCGCCACGCATGCTTTCCACCACCGCCGTTGTACCAGCAGCACGACCAGCAGAACCGGGGCAAGCTTGATGCAGGCCGCGATGCCGATGTACACGCCGAGCGAGACCTGGCGGCCGCGCAGCCAGGATCTGAGCGCGAGCGCGAGGAAGAGGTAGACGACCGCGCTCATCTGGCCGTGCCAGAGGTTGTATGTGACGGGCGCGTACAGGAACGAGAACAGCACGGTCAGCTCGAGCCGCGGCCACGATGCGGGCAGCAACTCGTAGGCGATGATCGCGGTGCCCGCGATGCTGCATGCGAGCAGGGCCATCAGCCATATCGTCGCCGCATCCCCAGACGGCAACCATGTCAACGGCTGCAGCAACCACGCGATCACCGGGGGGTAGTCGAAGCCCTGGACCGGAATCGGCTGGATGTGATTGAGAAAGGTCGCGTAGATGTCGGTGTGCTGTGTGATCGCCCTCGCAGCGGCGAAGTAATCCTGGTAATCCTCGAACTGGCCCCCGAAGTGCCCCTGCAGCGGAGCGATGACGAAGTCGAGCAGCCCTGCAATTGCAGCCGCGATCGCCGCGGCGCGAACGAGCAGCAATCCCCGCCTGCGGGCGTCTGGCGACCGGAGCTTTGCGCCGATGGAACGGGTGCGCTCCGGCGGGTGCCCGCCCGTCACCACGGCAGCGACCTGCTCTGCCACCGGGCGAGTCTATGGACGCCTCGCCCGGTGAAGCGCGGCCGGTGGCGGACCGTAACGGGACCCTGACAACGGCTCGACGTGGTCGCCTACACCCGGCGCCGGCCAGGCCGGTGTGCCCGGTGGTGGCGAGGAGGAGCCGAGTGTGCAGACTTGTCCACCGAGCTCACGTCAGAGCCTGCCGCGACTTCCCAGGCGGCCGGACGGCCATGGCGTCGCTCCTCAGCCCACTTCTGCCAAAAGGAGCGCAATGCCAGGACCGATCGCCGAGGACCGTCCGATACGCTGGGGAATCCTTGGCGCCGGCGGGATCGCCGACACCGTCAGCCACGACATCAACCTCACCGCCGGCAACGTGGTCGCCGCCGTGGGCGCCCGCGACGCCGAGCGTGCCGCGCGGTTCGCCGCCAAGCACGGCGCCGCCCGCAGCTACGGCGACTACCGGGCGCTCGTGGAGGATCGGGAGGTCGACGTGGTTTACATCGCCACCACACATCCCCACCACAGGGCGCAGGCGCTCATGGCGGTCGACGCGGGCAAGGCGGTCCTCATCGAGAAGCCCGTGTGCCTGAATGCGACGGATGCACGCGAGGTCTTCGATGCCGCGACGAGAGCCGGCGTGTTCGCCATGGAGGCGATGTGGACTCGGGTCAACCCGCTGATCCGCAAGGCTCAGCAGCTCATCGCCGACGGTGAGATCGGGGAGGTGCGCGGTGTCCGCAACGAGTTCGGGCTGGGACTCGCATTCGATCCCACCCACCGCCTCTACGACATCGACAACGGAGGCGGCGCGCTCCTCGACCTCGGCGTGTACCCCGTGACGTTCGCCTACCTGTTCCTCGGTCCCCCGGACGAGGTTCGCACCGTCGGGACCCTCTCGCCCACCGGCTCCGATGAGACGGTCGCGATGCAGTGGCTCTACGCCGGTCGCCCAGGGGCCCAATTGTGGACGTCGGCGCCGATCCATGCTCCCAACGAGGCCGCGATACTCGGCAGCGCGGGATGGATCACGTTGCTTCCGCAGGCCTTCCGCCCCGCGGGTCTGATCCTCCACAACGACGCCGGCCAGACGCGGACCGAGGACCCGCTCACCGGACAGGGCCATGGCTACGGACCAGAGATCCAGGAGGTCGAGCGCTGCCTCCGTACCGGCCTCCTGGAGAGCCCGTTCATCCCTCACGGCGATACGATCGCGATCCTCGAGATCCTCGACGCCGCCCGTGCCGCCGTCGGCGTTGTCTACCCGAGCGAGCGATGACCGGGGCCGGCCGCGTGTACAACACACCTGGAGGGCAGCCTGTGAATCCCGTGCGGTTCGGCCTGATCGGTTATGGAACCGGCGCCCGCTACTTCCACGCGCCGTTCATCAGATCGGCACCTGAGTGCGAGCTGGTCGGAGTCGTGACCTCCTCTCCCGAGCGCCAGGCGCAGGTTACCCGGGAACTGCCGGGCACGGCGACGTTCACGTCCCTCGCCGCGCTGGCCGAGGCAGGTGTCGAGGCGGTCGCGATCTCCACCCCGGCAGACACCCACAGTGCGGTGTCCGAAGAGGCGCTTCGCCTCGGACTGGCGGTCGTCTGCGACAAACCGTTCGCCCTCGATCCCGAGGCCGCGCGTCAGACCGTCGCTCTGGCGGATGAGCGTGGACTGCTGCTGAGCCCGTATCAGAATCGTCGATGGGATTCCGACTTCCTCACCGTCCGCAGGCTGATGGACGAGCGCCGGCTCGGAACAGTCACACGCATGGAATCGCGCTTCGAGCGCTACGCACCGGAGCGAGGACCGGGGATGTCCGGCGGCGGCACCGTCCTCGACTTCGGCGCCCACCTCGTCGACCAGGCATTGCTCCTGCTGGGCCCTGCCATCGCCGTCTATGCCGAGCTGCGAGTCCGCGAGTCCGGCCTCGATGACGATGTGTTCGTCGCGCTGACGCACGAGGGCGGAGCGCGGTCGCAGCTCTGGGGGAGCTGGAGCCAGCACGCGCCCGGGCCGCGGTACCGGGTGACCGGGTCGGAGGCCACGTACGTGCTCAGTGCCGGCGACACCCAGGAGGACCGGCTCCGCGCCGGCGAAACACCGGCCGCGCTGGGTGAGCGTTGGGGCGTCGAGCCACCTGACAGCTACGGCATCCTGCACGCCGGTGCGTCGTCCGCCCCGTACCCGACCGAGCGTGGACGGTGGGATCTGTTCTACCCGACCTTCGCCAACGCCGTCCGCGGACTCAACCCCCCACCGGTCGATGCCCACGATGCCATAGCAACAGCGATCGTGCTTGACGCCGCGAAGACGAGCGTCGCCCTCGGGTCCGTCGTGTCATTGCGCGCGGTCTGAGCGGGGCCGGCGCCCTCGGAACCTTCGATTCGCGTGCGTCAGGGTGGGGGCTCCACGACCGCAACGCCGTCCGCGATATGGATGCGCCAACCCTGCTCGTGCACGGCGCGGTGATGCCGGCGGCACAGGGAGACGAGGTTGTCGAGCTCGGTGGGACCGCCGTCCGCCCAGTGGATGATGTGATGGCCGTCGGTCCACGCGGGTGGGTGGTCGCAGCCCGGAAAGCGGCAACCCTGGTCGCGAAGGTGTAACGCCTTCCGGAGGTGTGCGGGGACCGTGCGCGTCGCCCGTCCCACCGAGAGCGGCAGTGCATGCGTGCCCCCGCCCGTCGCGGCCGGATCATCCGCAACCGGCGCGACGGTCACGACCGTCCGCACCGCGTCGCAGGCGAGGCGGCGTGCGGTCTCCGCATGGATCGGCCCCACGCCGCCCAACGCGGCCGGCTGTGCTTCGGCGCCCGGCTGTACAGCCGCGCCACTGCGCAGCGTCGCCGCACTCACGGTCAGGGTGAGATGGGGCCGCTGCCCGTGCACGTCGCGGTGATCACCGGAGCGCAGCTGGGTGGCGGCGAGCTCGACCAGCGCGTCGGCGCGGCGCTGCGACGCCGACCGCCGTTCTCCAGTACTCAGGCCGTGGCTGAGGGCGTCGATCGCGGTCTTCACCAGCGCGCCACTCTCGGCATCGAGCTCACCACGCAGGACGTAGGCCCCGCCATAGGTCTGGTCGCACTCGAACCACCGCCGCTCGTACGCGCGGTTGTCATCCGCAAGCGCGCCGTCGGGATCGAGGCGCAGCCGGGTGGCATGCACCACGAAGCGCATCGCACCGGGCTCGAGCATCTCCGCCGCGCCCACCAGGGTGCGCTCGAGCGGGGCCACCTGCCCCACGCCGACGTCCTCGGCGAGATGGGCGATCATGGCGACGTTGCCGAAGGAGGCGCGCCCGGCACGGGCGCTGTCCAGCGTGGCCGGCAACTGGCCCAGCGTCCGCGCCAGGTGTACGCGGTAGGCGGCCGCCTTCACGGTCATGCCGCAGTGGGAGCGCAGCCAGGACACCGTGCTCACCCCGCCCTCGGCCGCCGCTCCATGCCCACGATCAAAGCGGTGCAAGCGGCGCACGAACTCCGCCTCCAATCGATCGATGTCCCGGCGGATGTCGACCAGATCCGCGCCGAGTGCGTGGGTCGAGACATCGTCGATCGACTCGTTGACAAGCCCACCGACTGCCTCATGCAGATGATCCCTCGCCTGCGGTATCGCGAACGCCTCCATACACAATATTGTATCAAACATGCGTTCGCCACAGCACGGACAATGTTTCGTGAAAAACCCGCAGCCTATGGCCATTTCCGGGCGGGTGCCTACCGCGAGCCCCTCGGTCCGGCATG
>CAWKDT010000008.1:0-209783 GCA_963848445.1 Candidatus Dormiibacterota bacterium | reverse complement strand
CGATCGGCAGCGTGCCCTGGTCGAGATGCTCGGCGGATCCGAGCTGGCCCAGGAGGCGACCCGGGTGGAGGCCGGGGAGGAGATCGACCGCCTGGTGGCTCAGCGTGCCTACGACCAGGTGGAACGTCAGTTGCGTCAGAGGGGCATGTCCGAGGAGGCGGTGCGCGAGCGGCTTACGCGCGCAGTGGCCCGCATCAGCGCGGAGGACGCCGCCGGCGGGCCGCGCCACCTCGAGGGCAAGGCCGTCGCCGGTTGGCTCACCCCCGAGATCGATGCGCAGCTGGAGTTCGAGCGCGGGCAGGGGATGTCACCCGAGTTCGCGCCGTGGTAGTGGACAGTCCGGGAGCTACCGGCACACCTGGCCACGCCGAGGCCCGCAACTCGCCATCTTGGGGATTACGACCGCTAGCCACAGCTGATGATTGCCGGCCGTACTCTGCTGAACGTCAGCGCCTTGCAAGGACGTCGCGTAAGGCAGGCTCGAGCTGCGGGAAGCGGAACTCGAAGTCTTCGGCAGTAAGGCGCCCTGGAACGCAGCGCCGACCTCCGAGCGCCAACTCCGGTTCGGTCCGCATCAGCCACGCTCCGACTCGCACTGCTGGGGTTGGTACGGGTGGACTCCAGGGTCTCCTGACAACCCGTCGCAGGGTCGACATGAACTCCGCATTCTGCACAGGCTCCGGCCCGGTCACGTTGTAGATTCCACTGACAGTGTCCTGATCGAGCGAGTGCTGGACAATCCGCTCGAGGTCGGCAATGTGGAGCCAACTCACGTACTGGCTTCCGTTTCCGACGATCCCGCCCAGTCCCAATCGGGCAAGACGCGCCAACGTGCTCAGGGCTCCGCCATTTGCTCCGAGCGCGAGACCCATCCGGAGGATCACACCGCGGGTGTCGGAGAGCTCAAGGCGCGTGAATGCCTGCTCCCATTGCTTGCACACGTCTGGCGAGAATCCCGTGCCAAGCGGAGACGTCTCATCGCAGATGCGATCACCGGGGTTCCCATAGATGGCAAGCGAGGATGCCTGCACCCAAACGCGAGGTGGCGTGGGGCATGCTGCAATCGCCTTCCCGATGCACTCAACCGATCGCACTCGCGACTCGACGATCTCCCGGCGGTTTTTCGGCGTGTATCGGCAGTTGACGCTCTTCCCCGTGACATTCACGATGGCGTCCGCGTTCTCTAGAAGGGGCTCCCAGCCGCCGACGGATGCGCCGTCCCAACGATTCTGTGTCCCGACCTTCGTCCGATCCGGCGAACGGGTTAGGATGTCAACCTCGCATCCGGCCGCCTGCCAGGCAGCAGCGAGGTATTGACCCAGGAAGCCATTGCCGCCCGCAATCACAATGCGGTGCGCCTTCATGCGGCACCGTCCTCGATCAGCGACGACACCCAGTGCAGCATCCGCCTGCGGATGATCCGAAGGCCGGGAAGATGCGCGAGCGCAAGCAGCCGCACGATCGCGTCCGTGGTGTCATCGACCAGCTCGTAGCTCTTGCGCTGCTCAGGTGACCTGTCGTGCACCCAGAAGAGGACAAGGCCGAGTTCATAGACCCAGAGGAGGTGCGGGAGCGTGGGCGCGACATCGCGCGGCAGCCGCGTGTCCGATCCACTCACGACCTCGCGGAGAAACTCGATACCCGCCTGCCGCGTCCGTGCCGACGCCTCGCTGAAGGGATTCAGCGGACTTGCCGGATCGGCGGCGCTGCGAAAAAGTGTCCCCGACACCGCGTGGTACGGACCGACAACGTCCAGCCGGGCGTGCATCACGAGGCGTAGCCGAGAACGCAGCCCCCGCTCCTCCGCAAGCCCTGCCTGGCAGGCGTCGATCCGCTCGACGTGCATGCGCCAGTAGAAAGCCTGGACGAGATGCTCCTTCGTTGGAAAGTAGTAGTAGCTGTTGCCGACGGAGACACCTGCTCCTGTGGCGATCATGCGCATGGTCGTTGCCTCGTAGCCGCGCTCGCGGAAGAGGCTGAGCGCGACATCGAGGATTCGCTCGCGCGTCTGTTCACCTTTGACGCTTAGTGAGGCGGACATGGCCACAGGCGCTCTCAGCCGATCGCCGGCGGCTGGGCGGCGTAGTCCAGCTGCGGCGGCGCGAGGGGTGGAGGAGCACCAACGGGACCCGGTCGACCGCGCGCCAAGTGGGAGTTCTGTCGCAATTTCGCGAGCACACCCAGGTTTCCGAAATGCATCAGACCGAGGACCAGGAGTACCAACCCGAGCTTGCCCGCGAGTGCCTCGAAGACTCCGGCGGCAGAACCGGGAGCAGTCTCAAGCTTGAGTTGCAGGCTGATGTAGCCGAGATTTATCAGATAGAAGCCAACCAGGAGGAGGTGGTTCACGGAATTGGCAAGGCCCTCGTCCCCGTGGAACACGTCCAAGAGGAACCGGCGACCGTGCCGAAAGAGCGTCGTTGCGACCCAGGCCGTCAAGAGAACGCTGGCGGGGAGATAGATCAAGTAGTCGATGATCGTCCAGTACATCGTGCCTTTCCTTTTCCGAAGTTTTGAACGTGTTCAACCCGCCTGCGAACGAGCATAACCGAACGTGTTCAAAAACACAAGGCCGAGATCGCGCTCCGTGGCGGGCAGCTGCGGCGAGGCTTTCGGCAGGACGATGTCACGTGCCACCTGTGGCGCCGGCGCGGCCCCACACGGATCACGGCTGTTGCTCGTCTTCGACGCTTGTCTCGCGGTGTCCACCATCGCGAGGGAACCGATCAAAGGGCCTCCTGGCGCCGCCCCGAATTCGAATCCCTACCCGCGCCCTCGCACGGAAGGGGTCAGGGGTTCGAATCCCCTCCGCTCCACCATACGGTGCTGGCAGTTCTAAACGAGGACTGGGTGTGCCTCGGGATGCTCAGCCGTGATCGTTTCGCGCTTCCTCCGCTTTGGCGAGCGCACCTCACTGAAACTGATCACCAACTCCCGGTCCATAGCGCCGGCCACACGCCTCAGTGTCTCAACGCTGGGGTGGTGTTGACCGCTCTCGAGGCGTGCGATCGCGGAGGCGCTTGTCCCGACCCGACGGGCAAGTTCGTCCTGAGAGATGCCAAGTTCCATACGAAGTCCAATCACCTGACGGGCAATTCGTTCATACGGGAGCAACTGCTCAAGCGTTCGACGGTATCGGGCATCGACGGTGACAGCGTCATCCATCGCCGCTCGGTGAGAACGCCCGATGGGGCTTGGGTTCACACCGACAGCTTATCAAAAGTGAGAGGAGCTCGCCATCGCAGATCCGCTACGGCGCATCACGGCCGGCCGGGCGTGTAGTTCGCCGGGGCACTTCGTTAATCCGGCGCTGGAAGTCGTCCCACCGATCTGTCGCGATTGCCTTTTCCGCGGCGGGCACCGCATCGGAGTTCTTTCTGAATATGTGCAGGAGGACAAACAGTCGTCGTGAGCGACGATAGAGGACGCGATACAAGCGTCGCCCGTAGTGGCACCGCAGCTCGCGGAGATCACCCTCAACCTGCGAGCTGTGAGGAAACGGCAGAGGCGGATCGCCGTCCTGAAGCATGTTCAGTCGGTCGATTTGCAGGTCGAGGACGGCCCGTTCCTCCGGCTCGAGCTCGTTGAGGAAGACGCGTACGGGTTCGCTGCCATCGCTCTCTCGGTAATAGACCGCCTGCATAGCAGGCATCAGGTGGTCAGCCAGCGAATCAACGCATCAAGAGTCACGTCACTTTCCTTCGCCCGGATCGTCGAGGGCGAGGGCCTTCAGGAAAGCACTCATACGAGACGCCTCCTCAAGAGTGAGATCCGCGGGGAGCTTCAGCTCGGCAAAGACCTCGGGGCGCACCGGAAACGGGTAAACGACTAGTGTCGTGCCTCCAGATTGGTGATGCGTCGGCGCCGCCGGAGGGTGTTCGTGAGGCGGACCGGTCGGGATCCCCACGCTTCCTCTTTTGACGCCGGCAGTGTCCTCGCGGACGGAACGCCTGCGCCCCTTTGGCTGGTAGGACGTGGGGTTGTCCAGGTAAGCGAGGTACGAAGCAAGGCCGGTGCGGAACCGCAACTCATAGGTCGCCAGGCTGTTCGGCGCAAGATTGGAAAGATTCCGAAAGCGGGCGATTAGCGCATCGACATCGAGCCGGCGGACGTCGACGCTCTCCCACTCCTCCTCGATGCCGAGGATCTTCGAGACCGAGGTTCGAATGCTCAGGGCGGTGTTCTTCGGCAGAAGTCCCTTTTCAGCCACCCAATCCCAGTGTTGAACGAAAGCGAGACCTGTGCCTCGCTGCGGTGAGGAATGTTGATCAACCATTATGATTACATCATAGCAAAATTGATGATCAGAAGTTAGGCATCAGCGCGCGGGCGATCTTGGTCCTGGAGCGGGGTCGACTGGGCGGCTCGTCTATTCTGCGAGCGTCAACCTTGGCTGCGCATACGCGAGGCGGGAGGGTCGGGCACTTGCTGGGTCGCAATGAGTGCGTCTGTCGCTCGCTTTCCGCGCCAGTCTCGCCGTTTCCACCGTCGCGAAGGAACGGATCAAACAGGCCTTCTCAGGCCGTCCCGTATTCGATTTGCCACCCACGCCCTCGCACGGCAGAGGTCAGGGGTTCGAATCCCCTCCGCTCCACCAAATTCGATATCAGCGGGTGACCGCTGCCTTGGTCGTGAGAGTCAGCTCTGCCTAGAAGGCAGAGGTCGAATGGCTGCTGTGACGAGTGACGTCGGCGGTCACGGTTCGCGGAAGAACTCGATGAGTTCCCAGCCGGCGCCAGCGCACCGCCTGCCAATGGCGTCCATCAGCGTCGATGACCGTGGTCCATTCCCAGGTTGCTCGGCCGTCAGGCCCGCTGAAGGTCCAGGTCATCTCGAAGATGCCCTGGGCATTGGCAACCGCCTTCACCCGCAGGTCGCCGGGCCACGATGACGGGTCCTTGGTCTCGACGAATTGATCGCAGGCCGTGTTGAAGGCACGGGCCGCAGTGCGGAACTTCTCGCGTTCATCCGCGGCCAGTCGCTGGTAATCGGCCTTGAACGGTTCGGTCAGCTCGAACCTCACGAGTCGAGGTCGGCCAGAAGCTCCTCGACACCTTCAACGGTCGTGATACGCCCTGCGGCGACTGCCTCGTCGGCTTCGAGCTCCATCTGCCGCCAGCGCTCGGTCCAGAACCATGCCTGGTCGGCGGGCACGGCGACGTGTGGCCGCAGCACGATCTCCCCTTCT
The DNA here is from genome assembly GCA_963848445.1 of Candidatus Dormiibacterota bacterium. Classification (GTDB taxonomy): domain Bacteria; phylum Chloroflexota; class Dormibacteria; order Aeolococcales; family Aeolococcaceae; genus Palsa-851. Next base: position 204,595 of record CAWKDT010000008.1, on the reverse strand, counting down.
CGCTCGATGACTTCGACCTGCGCTCCGGGCTGATCCAAACCGAAGTGGCGCCTGATCGCGGTCGGGATGGCGATAAGGCCTCGGCCCTGCACGGTAACGAACGTATGACCCTCAGCCATGGACGCAGTATAGCAGGAAGTCCGTAATACAGATTAGCTGCTCTGCGGCGTATGGAAGTTCTCCCTGAGATCGACCGTAGCCTGCTTTCCTCCCCGGTCTCGCCCGCGACCGGCTCACGCGCCGCCCAGCTCGTGACGTCTACGATCCCGGCGCGCCACCGGCGGCGGACGTCCCGTAGGCTAGTGGCGAGCCATGCGGGCGACAAAAGAGGACCGACTGTGAGCTTTTTCGACGGCCTGACCATCCTGCTGACCGGAGGGACAGGGTCGTTCGGTCAGCACTTCACCCACACCGCGCTCTCGAAATGGCACCCCGAGGCCATCCGGATCTTCAGCCGTGACGAGCTCAAGCAGACCGAGATGGAGCGGAAGTTCGGCGATCCCCGGCTGCGCTTCTTCGTCGGCGACGTCCGTGACCGCGATCGCCTCCGCCGCGCCGTCGAGGGGGTCGATGTGGTCATCCACGCGGCCGCGCTGAAGCATGTGCCGGTCTGCGAGTACAACCCCTTCGAGGCGATCAAGACCAACATCCTCGGCACGCAGAACGTCGCCGAGGTGTGCCTGGACGCGGGGGTGCCGCGGGCGCTGGCCCTCAGCACCGACAAGGCGGTGAGCCCCGCAAACCTCTACGGCGCCACGAAGCTCTGCGCGGAGAAGCTCTTCGTGCAGTCGAACGTCTACGCCGGCAAGCACGACACCCGGCTCTCGTGCGTGCGCTACGGGAACGTCGTCGGCTCGCGCGGCAGCGTCATCCCCCTTTTCCGCACCCAGGCCACGTCCGGCGAGCTGACCGTCACCGACGAGCGGATGACGCGCTTCTGGATCACCCTCGACCAGGCGGTCCAGTTCGTGGCGGACTGCTTCGTCGCCATGTCCGGTGGTGAGGTGTTCGTGCCGAAGATTCCCAGCACCCGCGTGCTCGATCTCGCCGAGGCGATCGGACCGGGACTACCGATCCGCTATACCGGCATCCGGCCCGGCGAGAAGCTGCACGAATCCCTGATCACGTCGGAGGAGGCTCGGCACACCTTCGACAGGGGCTGGTGCTACGTCGTGGAGCCGGAGCACGCGTTCTGGGGGACCCGCGGCGCCACCGACGGCACCGCGGTCGCGGCGGATTTCGTATACAGCAGCGATCGCAACACGCAGTGGCTCGACATCGCCGAGCTGCGTCAACTGCTGACCACCCTGCCGGCGCCGGCTCCCGCGGCGGCTGCGCCCGCGGGATGAGCGTCGACAGTCCGCCGGCGATCGCCGGCGGCACCCCGATCCGCTCGCGGCCGCTTCCGTATGGACGTCATCACCTCGAGGAGGCGGACGTCGCGGCGGTGGTGACCGCGCTGCGCTCGGGCACCCTCACCGGAGGCGCTGCCATCGCTGATTTCGAGCATGCGCTGGCCGCGCGGTGCAGGGTGGATCACGCGGTCGCGGTCGCCAACGGCAGCGTCGCCCTTGATCTCGCCGTCGCCGCCCTGGGCATCGGCCCCGGCGACGAGGTGGTCACCACACCGCTGACGTTCGTCGCAACCGCGAACGCGGTGCTGCGCATCGGTGCCACGCCGGTGTTCGCGGACGTCGGCGACGATCGGTGCCTCGACCCCGCCTCGGTGGCACGCGCGATCACGCCACGCACGAAGGCGGTGATCACCGTGGACTACTCCGGGCTCCCATCGGATATCCCCGCGCTGCGCGCCGCGCTTCCCCGCCCGGTGCCCGTGATCGCGGATGCGGCCCACTCATTGGGCGCATCGCTCGAAGGGCGACCGGTCGGGTCGCTCGCCGACATCACGACGCTGAGCTTCCATCCCGTGAAGCACATGACCACCGGCGAAGGCGGCGCGTGCCTCACCGCCGACCCGGACATCGCGGCCGGGATTCGCACGCGCCGCAACCACGGCATGACCAGCACGGCCGACGAACGCACCGGTGCGATGTGGAAGTACGACGTGACGGTGCTCGGCGACAACCACCGGATGACGTCATTCCAGGCCGCGCTCGGCGCCTCCCAGCTGCGCCGTCTCGACGATGTGATCGCCGAGCGCAGCGAGCTCGCGGATCGGTATGACGCCGCACTCGCGGCGATCCCCGGGCTCGGGCTCCCGCCTCGCCCCGAGGGACGGCGGAGCGCGTGGCATCTCTACGCCGTCGAGATCGATCCGGACGCCTTCGGATGCGAGCGCGACGAGGTCATCGACGCGCTGCGCGCCGAGGGCATCGAAGCGACGCTCCACTACCCGGCCGTGCATCTGCTCACGCTGTACCGCGAACGAGGTGGCAGGCCAGGGACCGCCCCGCGCGCCGAGCGCCTCTGCGAACGGCTCGTGACCATTCCCCTCTACCCGGCGATGACCTCGTCCGACCAGGATGACGTCGTCATCGCGCTGCGCCGGATCCACGCATGGGCGGCGGCGCGCGCGGTTCGACGGTGAGCCCTCGCGCGCTGCTGGCCGCCGACTGCGGTCGCGGCGTCGGACTCGGACACCTCGAGCGGATGCTCGCGCTCGCCGATGCGCTGCGCAGCGACCTCGACGTGGTGGTCCTGCTGCCCGCAGGCGACCCGGCGCTGCGAGCGCGCGTCGTCGATCGTGGTCACGTGCCGCTGGAGGTGAGGGGTGGTACCGCGGAGCGCATTGAGTTTGCGGTTAGCGACGCGGCCACCGTCGGCGTGGTGGTGCTCGACGGCTACGTCTTCGACGTCGCGCTGCAGCATCGTCTGCGTGAGCGCGCGCCGTTGACGGTGGTCGACGATCTCTGCCTTCCCACGGACTGCGACCTCGCGGTCAACCCGTCGCCCGGCGGTGATCGACTGCGACCGGCCGGTGCGGCCACGTTCCTCGGGGGCGCGCGATTCGCGCTGCTCCGCTCCTCATTCCTCGAGGGACGCGCCCTCGTGAGCAGCCGCGGCCTCGCCCGCCGCACCGTGCTCGTCTCGACCGGAGCAACCGACCTCGACGGCATCGGCTCCCGGGTCAGCACGGATCTGCTCGACCATGACGACACGGCGGAGGTGATCCGTGTGGTCGGACCCGACATGCGCGATGCCGGGACCCGCGAACTCCCTCGCGAGCGTCTGCTCCTCGCGCCGGCGAGCCTCGCCGATGCATTGTCCGAGGCGACCGTCTACGCGGGGGCCGCAGGGACCACCGCCGTACAGGCCGCGTGCGTCGGGATCCCCGCTGTGATCACCGCTGCGGTGCCGAACCAGGAAGCCCAGGCGGCTGCGCTCGCGGCGGCGGGATGCGCCGTCGTCGTTGATGCGGCCGCCGTGGCCGGCACGTGCCTCGCGCTCCTCGACGACCGCGCGCGCTGTGCGGAGATGTCCGCACGCGGGCGCGCCCTGGTCGACGGTCACGGGGCGCAGCGCGTTGCCGATGCCGTGCGCGACCTCATCGCCGCACGAGCAGCGTGATGACGACCGTCGCGGTCATCCAGGCTCGCTGCGGGTCGACGAGATTCCCGCGAAAGGTGCTCGCGCCGCTGCAGGGCCGTCCAATGCTCGCGCACATCATCGAGCGCGTTGCGCGAGCCACCCTCGTCGACCATGTGGTGGTTGCCACGACGGATCTCCCACGCGACGAGGAGGTGGCTGCGCTCGCCGCGGCGCACGGCGCCGGGGTGACCCGCGGTCCCGAGGATGACGTCCTGACGCGGTATGTGATGGCAGCCCGCGAGCACAGCGCCGGCGTGGTGGTCCGCATCACCGCGGACTGCCCGCTCACGGACCCGGGCGTCGTCGACCGAGTTGTCGCCGCGCGCGCAGAGGGCGACGCCGACTACGCGAGCAACGTCGAGCCGCCGACCTTCCCGGAGGGATACGACGTCGAAGCGTTCACCGCGGCGTGCCTGTTCCGCGTCGACGGCGAGGCGACCCTCGCGTACGAGCGCGAGCATGTGACGGTGCGGATTCGCGAGCATCTGGACGAGTTCCAGACCGCGCATGTCGCGCACGAGCCCGACCTGTCGTGGATGCGTCTCACGGTCGATGTGCCGGCGGATCTGGATCGAGTTTCGAGGCTCCTGTCGCTGCTGCCGCCGTCTCCCCTCCCCGATCTCGACGCCGTCGTCGCGGCGTTCGAGCGCGACCCGACGCTGCGGGATCAAGCGGGACTGCCGCTTCGGAACGAGCGATATCTGGCGCAGCGCGAGGCAGCCCACCCCGCATGACCGACTCCGCGCCCGAGGTCGCGCACGGGCGCCGCGTTTTCCGCAACACGCTCATCACCGGCGCGGTCGGCGTGTTCTCCCTGCTCGCCAACTTCTTCGTCGTCGCTCAGGCTGCGCGCCACCTCGGGAGCGGCCCGTACGGGATCTGGGTGCTCGCCCTCTCGTTCTCAGTCTCGGCGGGCTACCTGAGCATCTCCGACCTCGGCCTGCAGGCCGGAGTCACCAGGTTCATCGCGGACGCGGACGGCCGCGGGCAGCGCGAGCGCATCGGCGAGGTGGTGAGCTCCGCGCTCGCCGTGCTCAGTGCGACGGCGGTCATCGCGATCGCGATCCTGATCGGCCTCTCCTTCGGCGCTTCGCATCTCTTCGTCGTGCCCCGGGACCTCCAGAACGCCCTCCGGCTGCTCTTCATCCTGCTTGCCGGCGAGGCGCTGTTCGGGCTCCCGGGGCTGGCCTTTGTCGGCGTGCTGCAGGGGCTGCAGCGTTACGGATGGATCAAGCTCGTCGACCTGTCGCGGCAGATCCTGTACACGATCCTCGCAGTCACGGTGCTGCTCACCGGCCACGGGGTCGTCGCGTTCGGCGCGACGATGGTGGTCGGCACCGCGTTCGCCGCGATCGGGTACGCCGTGGCTGCGCGCAGGCTGTGCCCCGAGCTGCGCGTCTCGCCGCGGCTCATCACGCGCTCCGCGCTGCGGCCGCTCGCCGGCTTCAGCGCCTGGGTCTTCATCTCGCGCATCAACGGGGTGATCTGGGCGCAGATGGACAAGGTGATCCTCGCGGCAGTCGTCGGTACCTCGCTCCTCGCCGGCTACGACTTCGCCGCGCGGCTGCAGTCGGCAGCGTCATATCCGCTCTCGCTGACGGCAGCCGCGGTGGTCCCCGCCGCGGCGAATCTCCTTGCGCTGGAATCGAGAATCCGGCTTCGCGCCCTGCTCGTCCGCGGTACGCGATACACGCTCGCGCTGTCGTTGCCCGTCACGATCGCCGCGATGATCCTCGCGCGCCCCTTGCTCATCAACTGGGTCGGAGCCAGGTACGCGAGCTTCGCCGGTCCCGCGCAGCTCTTCCTCACGTATCAGCTGGTGACCTGCACCGCCACCATCGCGAACACCATGCTGGTCGGCATGGGTCGCGTCCGCGCGGTCACCGCATATGTCACCACCGCGATGGTGGTCAATCTCGCGATCTCCATCGCGCTGGCCCAGCGCCTCCAGGTGTCCGGGGTCATCATCGGAACACTCGTGGGATACGGCATCACCGCTCCACTCTACGTGCGCCTCGTCCTTCGTGAGCTGTCGTTGAGCTTCGGCGAGTTTCTGCGCCAGGCGATCGTCCCGATCCTCCCGTGGGCTGCCGTGTTTGCCATCATCGTCGCGCTCACATCCGAGGTCTTCCCGCCGAACAGCCTCATCACGGTGGCCCTCGTCTGCATTCCGGCGGGCGTCATCTACGTGGCTGGGGTCGCGCGCTTCGCGATGAGCGCCGAGGAGCGCAGGACGCTGACCGCCTTCGCGCTCCCGGCGCGACGGGTGCGCTGATGCCCCGGCTGCGCGTGCTTGCCATGGACCATTTCTTCGACCAGGACCTGCGCGCCCTGGAGGCGCACCCCAGCCTCGATGTGCGCCGGTTTCCGTATCAGCGCCTGCGCAATCACGCCCTGCGCCTCCTCGGAGACGATGTCGCGCGCGGACTGCACGCGTACAACAGCGCGGCGCTCGGTGCGGCTCGCGGCCGCTACGCCGCCTGGCTCGCACGCGAGGTGCGGCGCCTCTATCTCGAGCGCGCCTTCGACGTCCTCGTCCTTCCATCGGACACGTTCTTCTACGTCCGCACCCTCCCCGCCGCCGCGCATCGACTCGGGCTGCCGGTGGTCGTCGTGCAGAAGGAGACGACGATCTCGGAGGCGACCATGCATGTGTTCAGCGAGGAGGTGAAAGCGCAGGCGCCCTTCGTCTCCGATTACATGACCGTGTGCAGCGAACGCCAGAAGGCGTTCTGGGTCCGTGCTGGGGCGCGCGCCGAGCGGATCGAGGTCACCGGCCAGCCCCGCTTCGATATCTACGCCTCGCGCAGGGTCTCGGTCTCCTCGTCCCGCCGCCGCGTGCTGTTCCTCTCGTACGCGCTCGACGCCTACGTTCCCGGCGCCGGACGCGGCAAGGGCCTGCGCACCTGGGAGCGGCTCCGCGACGCAACCGAGCGGACGCTCATCGATCTCGCGCGCGCGGGTTCGTGCGAGGTCGTCATCAAATGTCACCCACAGCAGGATCGCCGCGCCGAGGCGGCACGCCTGGCCGGCGTCGCCGGCCCAACCTCGGAGCGCGGATTCACCGTCGCCGATCAGGACGCCGACACGCGCACGTTGATCATCGCGGCCGATGTCGTGGTCGGGTTTCAGACCACCGCTCTCTATGAGGCGGTGGCGGCGCGGCGCAGCGTCGTGTACGCGGCGTGGGGCGACGAGTACGAGCGCCACCGCGCGGGGTTGATCCCATTCGACGAGGCACCCCGATCCTGCGTCCGCCACGCCGACGCTCCCGAGGTGCTGCGCGCGATGCTCACGGACCAGCTCGCGCCGGCGACGGGGTGTGCGCCGTGGTACGAGGAGGCGCTCGGGCTCGTCGACGGCAACGCCACCGACCGTGTAGCCTCCCGCCTCACGGCGGTTGCCGCATCCTGGAGCGCGACCGACGAACGGCGTGCGCTCGACCGGCGCCGGCGCCGGTTCGCGATCGGGCTGCTGGCGCGGTCCCTGGCTCGCGAGGCCTTCTGGACCGCGGCGATCCCCGCCGCCAGTATCGCCGGCGAGCAGCGACGGGTCGCGACCCGGCGGCAGCGGGCACGCGAGGGTCGGTCGATCGCCGCGGCCGCGCTGCGCCGATCAGAGGCGGAACGGACCGAGGACTGAGGTCCCGTCTGCGCCGACGTCAAGTGCCGCTGATGAGCGTCGCCGGGGCAGCAGGTCCTTGCCTCAGGAAGACGCCGCTGCTGCGCGTTCCATGACGAGAAAGCCCCCTTCGGGCTCCGTCCATCGCTGAAACCCAGCCCGCTCGAAAGCCCGCAGCGAGGCCACGTTGCCGGGATGCACGAGGGCACGAAGCATCCGGGCCGTCCCGTCACGCTCGATCGCATCGACCATCGCAAGCAGGATGGCCGTGCCGAGCCCGCGGCCCCGGTGCCCCGGCGCCACCCCGATCGACACCGTTCCCACCGCTTCCACGATGTCGACGCGCACCTGCCCGACCGGCAGTGCCTCCCTCCTCGGCGATCCAGAGGTTGCGTGCCCGGATCGGTGATCCGTCGCGAGATCCAGGCGGCGTGCTCGATGGGCGTGACCGGGACACCCGTCACGCTGAACCGAACGGCGTCCGGGTCGTTGCGCCATGCGAGCAGCAGGGCGGCGTCCAGATCGGTTGCGGGACGCAGAGTGACCCTGAGGTGTGGCTGCTCGCCGGCGCTCAGCGGACCAGGTCGTCCCATAGGAGCACCTGGTCGTCGGCGACGTCGTGGGCGACGTGCCTGCCCACCACCTGATCGAGCGCGTCGACCGGGATGCCGAACCCGGGCCGCTTGACCGCGAGGTCCGCGCGCGTGATCTCCGCTCCCGCCGCCAGGGCGTGCGCGGCGACGATGCTGCGCCGGCCGAGCCGGTACAGGTCCGTCTCGGCATCCGTGACGCGCTTGACGCTCGACCCGAGCGCATCCTCAGCCTCGCGGATCGCGGTGACCATGCCGGCGAGCTCCGCCGGCTCCAGCGCGAATGGGTGGTCGGGGCCGGGCTGATCGCGGCTGAGCGTGAAGTGCTTCTCGACCGCGCACGCCCCGAGGGTCACCGCCATCACCTCGGCCGTGTGCCCAAGCGTGTGGTCCGACCAGCCGATGGGGATCTGAAAGGCATCGCGCATCGTCGTGATCGCACGAAGGTTGAGGTCGCTGAACCGCGGGGGGTAGTTGACCGCGCAGTGCATGACCATGAGGTCCCGGGCTCCTGCCGCCGCAGCGGTGTCGAGGGCGCGCTCGATGTCACCCAGGGATGCCATGCCGGTGGAGATCAGCATCGGTTTGCCGGTCCGTGCGACCCGCTCGATCAGGGGCAGGTGGTTGACCTCGTACGAAGCGATCTTGTACGCGGGAACCCCGACCCCCTCGAGGACGTCCACCGCGGCCTCCTCGAACGGGGTCGAGAAGAAGGTGATGCCGTGCTCGGCGGCGTGATGAGCGAGATCCGCGTGCCACTCCCACGGGATCTCCACACGCTTGATGAGCTCCCAGACCGATTCGCGCTGCTCGAGCAGGCCCTGCTCCTTGAGGTACTTGATGTCAGGCGTACGCCGCGAATAGAGCCCCTCGGCCGTGTACGTCTGGAACTTGACCGCGTCGGCGCCCGCCTCCGCGGCCACCTCGATCAACCGTTTCGCGGTCGCCAGGTCGCGGTTGTGGTTGGACCCGGCCTCGGCGATGACGTAGCAGGGATGGCCGGGGCCGACCTGGCGAGTCCCGATCAGGAACTCCGGATTCCCGTAGACCCGCGCGCTCACGAGGTGCCTTCGACCACCCCGTCGGGCTGAGCCGCGTCTGCGCTTCGGGGAGCCGGCATGCGACGAGATGATAGGTTCCCCGGGTGGACGGCGGAGTTGAGACGGACGGCGGCACACCGGGTCAAACCGTTCGCGGCCGGGTCCTCGACTGGGCGTGGAACCACCCGCGGTGGAAGCGCCGGATGCGCGAGATGTGGGGCCGCGGACGTGAAGGAGCCGCCCTGGTGGGCCTCCCTCCACCCTTCGACCCGCCGGAGTGGACGGCGCTGCGCGCCATCGCGAGGACGGCGGAGACGCCCTCACCCGACGCCGAGCGCGTGCTCTTCATGAGCTGGCGCGGCTGGTCCACCCACCTGGCCATCGAGACCGTCCTCGCCCACGCCGTCCTCCGGCGCGGCGGAGCGCCGATCTTCGCCTACTGCGGCGGCCGCCTCCCCATCTGTGACGTGATGCCGGTCGACGCGGCTCCGCCGATGCCGTGTCACTCGTGCCGCGAGTACGCGGGCGGAGCGATCCGCGCGGCCGGATTCGAGAGCCTGGCGCTGCACGACGTGCTCGACGTCGGCATCACGGTGAAGATCGCTCGCAAGCGTGTCGCCGCGCTGACCACCATCGCCGAATGCGAGGCGTACGCCGACCAGGGGCTCCCGCTCGGCCGGTTGGTGCGCATCTCCGTTGCCTGGTTCCTGTCACGGGGCACGTTGATCGACACGCCGGAGATCGTCGACACCTACCGCTCGTTTCTCGCAAGCGGCATCGTCATCGCCCGCGGGCTGCGGAGCATCCTGGAGCGGACCCGCGCGCAGCGCGTGTTCATGCTGAACGGCACCTTCTTCGCCGAACGCATCATGAGCGCAATCGCGCACGAGCGCGGCCTCCCCTTCGGCACGTATGAGAAGGGATTCATCCACGACGGCATCGTGATGACGCCGGAGGCTGCCGCATCGCAGCTGAAGATGCCCGCAGGCGTGTGGGAGATCGCGCGCGACACGCCACTCACCGACGACGAGTCCGCCGCCGTCGATACGTACCTCGACTCGCGTCGCAGCGGTGGCGGGGCGCTCGACAACTTCTGGCGGCAACGCGTCGAGGACACCGCTCGAATCCGCCGCGAGCTTCGTCTCGACCCCGCTCGTCCACTCGCCGTCATGTTCTGCAACATCCTCTGGGACAGCGCGGTGCTCGAGCGTGACATCGCCTTTTCGTCGATGGGAGCGTGGGTGCTCGACGGCATCCGCTGGGCACGATCGCATCCGGAGCTCGACCTCGTCATCCGCATCCATCCTGCCGAGATCGGGCTGCGCAATCACCCGACACGCGAGCGGATGGCCGAGCACATCGCAACCCACGCGCCGGTGCTGCCGGAGAACGTACGAGTTGTCCAGCCCGAGGATCCCACGAGCTCGTATGTGTTCATGGATGAGGCGCAGCTCGGGCTCGTCTACACATCGACGGTGGGGCTCGAGCTTGCCGCACGCGGGGTACCCGTGGTGGTGGCGGCCGATACCCATTACCGCGGGCGAGGCTTCACGTCCGACCCGGACACGGCCGCCGAATACTGGGAGGCCGCCGATAGGATGCTCAGCTCACCTCCGGACGACGCGGAGCGGCAGCGCATCCGGGAGCTTGCGCGCCGGTACGCGGTGCTTTTCTTCTTCCGCTTCCATCAGGTCCTCGCGGCGGTGACGGAGGACGGGCGGAGCCGCCCGCGTATCCGTGTCGACAGCGCGCCTGACCTCGACAAGGGTTGGGACCCGCCCATGGACCGGGTCGTGACCGGCATTCTCGAGGGGATCGCACCGATCGCTCCTCCGGGCGCCGCCTCCAACGTCATCGTTTCGGGTTAGGGGAATCGGCGATACTCCGCGGATGATGCGCCGTGGGATCGCGCCTGCAACTCTCGTCATCGCGGTTGTCGTGGTGGGCTGGCTGGTCACCGGCGTCTCAGCGCTCGACGTCATTCGATTCGTGGCGTACGACATCGGGTTCGTGGCGCTCCCCGGAGTTGCATTGCTCTGGGCCGTGCGCGGACGTCGCTCATCGTTTCTTGTTTCCATCGCCCTGGGCTGGCCCTTGGGCCAGGCACTCGAGATCCTTGCATTCAGCGGAACCGCTGCGATCGGGATTCGTTGGACTGTTTCTTGCTCTATCCCATGCTTGTCATCGTCCTCTATAGCGCATTCGCGATCTGGCGCCGCCGGCGTGACGGTGGAGGCGATCACCGGACGACGGGGCATGCCGGCCACCGCGATGTGGATCGTCGGCAGCTGCGTTGTCGATGGGCGTCGTCTACCTCACGATGATGTTCCTTCCCCTCGCGCCGCTCCCGGCTCGACGTGTTCACTTCGAGTACCCCGATTTTCCGTACTTCCTGGGCTTGATCGCGCAAGTCACGTACCACTGGCCACCGACCACTCCGGGTCTGTACAGCGTCGCACTTCAACGTACGAATGGTTCGTGCTCTTCCATATCGCAGCAGCCAGCCAGATGACGCATGTCCCGATTTCGACCATAGCGCTGAGGCTCGATTACCTGCCGACCGTCGCTCGTCGTCGGAAGCCAGCTTCTCGTTGTCGGGCGCGTCAGGAACCGATCTGCGTGGACCGGCGTGATCGCAGTCGTGATCCTTTTCCTACTCGGGCCACTTGATCTCATCGCTGCATGCAAAAGGAAGCCCCTTCGGTGACAACGCCCTCGTGCATTTCTGGGACAGTTGGACCTATCCGTTCGGGATGATGTTCTTCCTTGCGATCCTCTATCTGATCACCGAGCATATTCGGGTGGAAACGTGGAGAACGCGACCGGACCTGCGCTCGTGGGCGTTGATCGCACTGCTCATGATCGGCGCGTCGGGCGCGAAGGCGACCGTGCTGCCCGTGATCATCGTCGGCACGGGGATCTATGTCGTCCTGCACCTGCTCGTCCGTCGTTCACTGCCAGCAGCGGCCGTGATGATCGTTGGTATCGGGATTGTGATCTTCGTCGCGACCTATACCCTCGTGGTCTACGCCGGGGGGCTCCGGACACCGGCACTCAAATCTGCTTCATCGTTGGCTCAGCGGAACGCCTCCGGTCGTGTTTCGCGAACACCATTCACCACGCCTGGATCCGCGACATCGCCCTGCCGTTCGCGTACGCCGCCGATTTCGCCGGAGTGTGGTTGCCTCTCGCCGGCGGCCTGTATTTGCTTCGGCGACGTCATCGGCACGAGACTCCCGCTCCTCACGCTCCCACTCAGCATGCTATCGCAGGCGTCCTTGATCACTTCGGTGGTTCATCAGATCGCCTACAGCGAGCTGTACTTCGAGGACATGGGATTCGTAGCCGGCGCGATCGTCGCCGCCGAGGGACTGCGTCTGGCCTGGCGGGATGTCGGCGGCTCGCTCCCTGTCTCGCGCCAGGCCGCCGTGGTGGCGCTGGCGGTCTGGGTTGTCCTGCTCATCGCAGTCGTCAAGATCGCCTCGCGGTCGATTGAAACCCCGGCGACGAACATGCGCGTGTACGTCGGCTTCGCTGCCGCCGGCGTGCTCTTCGTGATCGCGTGGGCAATGGCACTGCTCGCCCGCAAGCGCTCCGCGTCCGGATCGCTCGCTCTGGCGCTGATTCCCCTGCTTGCCGCGGCGGTATTGACAGCGCCGGTCACCATCTATCCCTCAGTTCGGAAGTTCATCGCCGGAACACCGATCACTCCCACGCAGCCGGTGCTCGTTCCCGGCGTCCTGACTGCGCTCCACTGGTTGAGGGACCACGCGCCCATCGATGCCGTGGTCGCGGTCAACAATCACTGGTTCGATCCTGGCCACACGAACGGCAAGTACTATTTCTACACGGCCTTCTCAGAGCGCCAGATCTTCATCGAGGCCTACGATCCCATCCGGTACGGAGTCACACCCGGAACTCCGAGCGCTGTCGCGTCAACGTTCGAGTACCGGCAGCGTGTCAACGACGCGGTGTTCACCGAGGCGGACGCGAGCGCGTTGCGGATCATGACGGCGCAGTACTCGGTTCGCTACCTCTTCATCGATCGCCGCCTCGGGCCCCAGAATCCCGCTGTGCTCCATCTCGGGGGCGTCGTATTCAGCAATCAGGACGCGGCCATCGTCGCCGTCGGCTAGGGACTGCATCGCGGCACACGCCCCCAGCCACCTCGGACCGTGCGAAGGCGTTACATTGCACCGGTGGATCGGCCCACCAGCCTACCTGAGGGGATATCGGCAGTCATCCCGGTGCACCGATCGGAGGCAACGCTTCCGCTGCTCCTCCCACGGCTCACCGCGGTGCTGGACCAACTTGCGCCTGCCCACGAAATCATCCTCGTCGACGATGGCAGCCCCGATGCGAGTTGGAGGGTGATCAGCGCCGCCGCCCGCGATGACGTCCGGATTCGTGGCCTCCGGCTGATGCGAAACTTCGGTCAGCCCAACGCACTGCTCGTCGGCATCCGATCGGCTCGATACCGATACATCGTGACTCTTGACGACGACCTGCAGAACCCCCCAGAGGAGATCGGCCGGCTCCTGGAGCGCCTGACGGACGACGTCGATGTCGTCTACGGAACACCGATGGCCGAACAGCACAGCCTGTGGCGCTCCGCGGCCTCACGTATCACGAAGTACGCGCTCGAGGAGGCGATGGGTGCACCCGTCGCCCGGAGCGTGAGCTCCTTTCGCATCTTTCGGACGCATCTCCGGCAGGCGTTCGAGCGCTTCCAGAGCCCGGACATGCATCTCGACGTGCTGCTGACCTGGGCGACCACTCGCTTCGCCGCGGTGAGCGTCCGCCACGAGCCGCGAGCGGAAGGGCGGTCGAACTACACGTTCGGGAGACTCGTGCAGCATGCGCTCAACATGATCACCGGCTTCACCAGCCGTCCGCTGCGAATTGCGAGCATGATCGGGTTCCTCTTCACGATCTTCGGTGGCGTCGTGTTGATCGTGGTCGTGGTGCGCTTCCTGTTCGGGGGCAACTCGGTCCCGGGATTCCCGTTCCTGGCGTCGATCATCGCCATCTTCTCAGGTGTGCAGTTGCTGATTCTCGGCATCATGGGTGAGTACGTGGCACGGATGCATGTACGGCTCATGGAGCGGCCGACGTACATCGTCGTCGAGACGACCGATGACGACGACGCATCGTGAGTGAGCCGGATACCCTGCGGAACCTGCAAGGACATCGCGCTCGTGCTAAGCGCTCGCGGGTGAGCTCCTATAATTCGGCGATGGAGGGATCGCACCCGGTCTTGCCACGGGTCCTGATCGTCGGTTGGGGCTTCATCGGCGCTGCCATCGGAGCACGACTGCTTGCGGCCGGAGCACGGGTGACCGGCGTGACGCGGTCACGGAGCGAGCGGACCGACGCCGGTGAAGCAGCCGGCGCACGCATCATCGTGGGGGACGTCTGCCGGCCGGCGGTGCTCGCTGACGCAACACGTGACGTCGACCACATCGTGTTCTCCGCCGGTGGGTTCACCCCACCCGCGACGGCGGCACAACCGGCCGAGGCGGCGAAGCGCACGCTGCTGCCGCTGCTGGATGTCCTCGAAACCGCTCGTCGTCGGCCGCGGCGCATCGCGCTGACGTACATATCGTCCGGCGGGACGGTGTACGGCAACCCTCGCCATCTTCCCGTATCGGAGAGCGAGCCGGCAGCACCAATATCACCGTACGGGGCACTGCACCTCGCCTGCGAGAGCTATGCGCTCATGTACTCGCACATGTTCGGCTCACCGCTGCAGATCCTTCGTTGCGCGAACGTCTACGGCCCGCACCAGGCGCGCAACCGGGATCAGGGAGCCGTCGCGATCTTCCTCGACCGGATCGCCAATGGGCTTCCCGTGCACATCTTCGGCGACGGCTCGGCGCTCCGCGATTATGTGTTCATCGATGACGTCGCCGGTGCCGCGACGCGCCTCATCATCGACCGAATCGATGCCGGCATCGTCAATGTCGGTTCGGGTCGCGGCCTCACGGTGCTCGACATCGTCGAAGCGATCCGTGGCGTCTCGGGCCGGCAGCCTGTTCTGAAGTTCGAGCCGGCCAGAGGGTTCGACGTGACCGCCGTGGTGCTGGACATCGTGCGGCTCCAGGCGCTCATCCCCTACACCCCGACCGAGTTCGCACGCGGGCTCCGTGCGACCTACGAAGCGTCGCAGGAAGCGAGCACGCAGGCGATCTAGGGCTACCGCGCAGGGCGCGGACGGGCGATGACCGCGAGCGAGGTCCCCATCGGCAGGCGGCGGCGCGCACGGATGAGATGGGACTCACGCCGAAAGATCTGGAATGCAACCTCATTGACGCCCGGGATCATCACGAACTCGGAGTTGTAGACCGCCGCCAGGTTGTCCTGCTTGAGGAACGGCCGGCGCATCCACATGACCGGGTAGAGGAGGAACATGAAATAGCTGAGGTATTCGATCTCAAACCCTGCCACGCGCAGCGTGCGCGTGAGGCCCGTGCGCGTGTACCGCCGTATGTGCTCCGAGGCAACGTCGAAGGCGCTCCACAGCGCCGGATGCGCGGGCACCGTCAGGATGAGGTGCCCCGAGCCCTTGAGCCGAGCCCGCATCTGATGCAACACGCCGGCGTCGTCGCGGATATGCTCGAGCACGTCGAAAGCCCCGATGATGTCGTAGGGCTCCACCGTGTCGAGGTCCGCGAGGTGTCCATTGGTGATCGCTGAGACCGGTCCTCTGTCGCGCGCCACCTCAGCCGCCGGGCTGCTGACCTCGAGCCCCTCGACCCAACCCCGCCCCGCCGCTAAACGCTTCAGAACCCGCAACACGTTGCCGCTGCCACAACCGATCTCGAGGATGCGGAACCCGTCGGGAAGGTCGGTCGATCGTAGCGGCTCACGCCAGCGCGCTGATGATCTCGTTGCGGGCGCGGAACCAGAAGTGCCGGTCTTCCGACAGCGAGGAGTCGTCTGAATTCCGGCCGCGTCATAGGCCGACCAGTGGCTCTCCATCCGCCCCGATGGTCGACGGGAGCGGGAATGCGCGCGCTCATGCGAAGGCCTGACGCCACCATTCGACGGTACGCCGCAACCCCTCTTCGAGGCTCACCCTCGCGCGCCAGTCCAGCTCGCGTGAGCCACGGTGACGTCAGGGCAACGACGGCTGGGGATCATCGATGGGCAGCGGCAGGTGCTCGACGACCGAAGCGCTCCCGCACGCCTCGCGAATCATCTCTGCGAGGCTCGAATCGTGACCTCGTGCGGGTTGCCGAGATTCACCGGCAGCGCATAATCCGAGTGCAGGAGTCGGATCAACCCTTCGGTGAGATCGTCCACGTAACAGAGACTACGTGTCTGCGATCCATCTCCATACACGGTGATGGGCGCGCCCTCGAGTGCTTGGCTGATGAATTGTGGCACCGCGCGCCCATCGTCCGCGCCGCATGCGCGGACCATACGTGTTGAAGATCCTCGCGATGCGCACGTCGATGTTCCGGGCGCTCTGAACGTAATGGCATACGCCTCCGCAGCTCGCTTGGACTCGTCGTACATGCTCCGGGGTCCGATCGGATTGACGTTGCCCCAGTACGACTCGGGCTGCGGGTGCACCGCCGGATCCCCGTACACCTCGCTGGTCGACGCGAGCAGGAACCGCGCGCCCTTCTCCTCCGCGATGCAGAGCGCATTCCTCGTGCCGATCGTGCCGACGTCGAGGGTCGCCACCGGATGGCGCTGGTAGTCCGCGGGCGAGGCGAGCGACGCGAGATGCAGGACGGCATCGACCTTCCCATCGACGCTCCACGCGCCGCAGGCATCCTCGACGACGCAGCGAGAATCGCTCGTTGCTTCTCGAGATGGCTCAGGTTCCGCCTGCTGCCCGTGATCATGTTGTCGACGCAGATCACCTCTGCGCCGTCCGCCAGGAACCGGTCGGCGAGGTGGGAGCCCAGGAATCCCGCACCGCCGGTGATGACTACGCGCGACGGAGCCCAGCTCATCGCACGGTGAGCAGATCCGGTGCGCCCGTGGCCGCATGCGAGCCCCTGGCTGCGAGCGGCTTGCGCGTCGGCCGGCCCACGCCGATGTACGTGAAGCCGAGGTCGACCAGGGGATCGGTCTCGAGGCAGTTGCGTCCATCGACGACCAGTTGACGCCGTACCAGCTTCGCCACACGCGACCAGTCGAGGCGAACGTACTCGGGCCACTCCGTGACCACCACCACCGCATCCGCCCCGGCGACGCATTCGTACGGGTCGGCGACCAGCTCGGTGCGCGGCAGCAGCGGCCGCGCGCTGGCAATGGCCACCGGATCGGTCGCGACCACCGAGGCGCCGAGATCCTCGAGGTGCCGGATCACGTCGATGGAGGCCGCCTGCCGGACATCGTCGGTGCCCGGCTTGAACGACAGACCCAGCACCGCGATGCGCCGCCGTGCGAGTTTGCCGTTGAGTGCCCGCTGGATCTTGGCGACGAAGCGGCTCCGCGCCTGCTGGTTCACCTCCACAGCCGAGCGGAGCAACGCAAAGGTCTGTCCGTGGTAGCTGGCAGCCTGGTCGAGCGCGCGAACATCCTTCGGGAAGCACGAACCACCGAACCCGAGCCCGGCGCCGAGGAAGGCTCGCCCGATGCGCTCGTCGGTGCCGATGCCGTCGGCGACGGAGTTGACATCCGCGCCGATGAGCTCGCACAGCTGGGCCATCTCGTTGATGAAGGAGATCTTCAGAGCGAGGAATGCGTTGACCCCGTACTTGATCAGCTCGGCGCTCGTGGAGTTGGTGATCCGGATCGGGGCGTCGAGGTGGTCGAAGAGCCTTGCGACGCGCTCACAGGCGCCGTGGTCGTCGCCGCCGATCACGACCTGAGGCGGCTGGCGGAAGTCGCGGACCGCGCTGCCCTCGGCGAGGAACTCCGGACAGACCGTCAACGCCACCGTGCGCCCGTTGCGCCGGCACAGTGGCCGGAGCGACGCCGTCGTGCCGGGTGGCACGGTGCTCTTGATGACGATCACGGCCTCGGGTCCCGCGTGGCGCACCGCCTGGCTGAGTGCCGCTCGCACCTGGGTGAGGTCGGCGCGGCCGTCCCCGAGCGGCGGCGTCCCGACCGCGATCATGATGACCTCCGCTCCCTGCATCGCCGCTGCCGCCTCATCGTGGAGCCTCAGCCGTCCGCTCGCGAGCACTCCGGCAAGCAGTTCGTCGAGCAGCGGCTCGTGGATCGGTGCCTTCCCACCCCGGAGCATCGCCAGCCGGTCGGGATCGATGTCGAGCAGGCGCACGTCCACCCCGGAATCGGCGAGACAGACCGCGGTGACCAGCCCGACGTAGCCGGCGCCGACCATGCACAGCGGGTTCGGGCGCTCGCTCATCGGGTGCGGGATCCTTGGTGGCACAGGGCGAACAATACGGGTCGCGCTCCCCGCCACTACGCGGACGCCGGTCTGCGGGGCAGCCGCGGCGGCGATCCGCCACCGGTGCTGACCCCTCGCAGCGCCTCTGCGACGCCGGCCCAGAACCCCGCGCCCCAGGCGAGGTGCATCACCATGAACGTCGCCGGGATCCGCCACCGGACCGCGGCCGGTTCACCCGCGCCGGCCGGAACGCTGGCCGCCACGCACGACGCGACATAGCCGGCGGCGCCGATCTCGGCGAGGCGCCGCCCCCGCCCCGTCAACGCCAGGGGGGCCGCCACAGCGGCTGCGGCCACGAGCACCGGGGCCGCGAGGTGGTACGGCCGGATCACGCCCGGGGCGGCCCGGGCGACGCGCACCTTCCCCCGCCCGTAGCGGAAGTACTGCCGGGCAAGGGCGGCGAGCCCGTCACGCACGTGATACCGCGTCCGGATGGCCGGGCTGTACACGATGCGCCCGCCGCCCGCGCGGATCCGGTGGTTCAGCTCGAAGTCCTCGTGGGGCGGATAAGCCTCGTCGAAGAGGCCCACGCGTTCGAACGCCGAGCGCCTGAACGTCCCGAGGAACACGGTCGGCATGTCCTCCTCACGCTCGGAGTAGCGGAAGCGTGCCCCGCCGACCCCGAACGGCGAGCGCATCGCGCAGGCGATCGCCCGCCCCGAATCGCCCTCACCAACAGCGTCCTGGCGGCCGCCGACATTGTCGGCGCCACTCGACAGGAGCAGATCCACACAGCGCTGGAGGTGGTCCCGATCCCATTCCGCATGCCCATCCTGACGGGCGATGACGGAACCGGCGCTGGCGAGGATGGCGCGATTCAGTCCCGCCGCCTGCAACCGTCCCGGGTTGTCGATCAGCCGCACATTCGGATGCCGCGCGGCGAACGCTTCGACGATGGCTCTGGTGCGGTCGGTCGACCCTCCGTCGGCCACGATGACCTCGTAGCGTTCAGCCGGATAGTCCTGATCGAGCACCGAGGCGAGACACGCCTCGATGTGCCGCTCCTCGTTGTACACGGGGATGACGACGCTCACCATCGGGGTGCCTTCGGGATCGTGCCGGCGCCTCGAGCCTGTCATCGTGCTCTCCAGCACGATATATCGTGGATACTCCGCCCGTGCTGCGCCGGGGGTTGGCACCGACCCTGCTCGTCATCGCGGTCGCGGTGGTGATGTGGCTGTGGTCGGGCGTCTCCGCGAGCGGGATCCTGCTGTTCCTCGGGTATGAGCTCGGGTTCGTCGCCGTCCCGGGGGCGCTGCTGCTCTGGGCCCTTCGCGGCCGCAGACCGAGCTTCCTCGCGGTGGTGGCGCTCGGCTGGCCGCTCGGCAGCGCGCTCGAGGTCCTGACGTTCAGCGCCACCGCCGCGATCGGGGCGAGAGCCCTCTACCTCGGGTACCCGGTGGCGGTGGCCGCGATCAGCGGCCTCGTCATCCGGCAGCGCTCCCGGTCCGGCTCCGAGGGTCAAGCAGCCGCCCCCATGTCAGGCCGCTTGATGTGGACGGCCGCGGCGACGCTGTCGCTGGGACTCGTCTACCTGGCGCTGATGTTCCTGCCGCAGGTGCCGCTGCCGTCGGCACGGATGCCCGTGGCGTACAGCCCCGATTTCGTGTACCAGATGAGCAAGATCGCCGAGGTCCTCAGTCACTGGCCACCCACCAACCCCGGGCTGTCCGGAGTCCCGCTGCCGTACGAGTGGTTCGTGTTCTTCCACATGGCCGCGGTCAGCCAGGTGACGCATGTGTCGATACCGATCATCGCGCTGCGGCTGGACTTCGTACCGACCATCGTCGTCATCGGATGCCAGCTGCTCTTCGTCGGGCGGGCAATCGCGGGCGGGGCATGGACGGGCGTGGTCGCAATGGCGGTGCTGTTCCTCCTCGGACCGCTCGATCTCACGACCGACACGAAGGGGGCACCACCGTTCGACGTCATCTTCAGCAATCAGCTCTGGGCCAGCTGGACGCTCCCCTTCGGCCTGATGTTCTTCCTGGCGCTGCTGTATCTGACGCTCGAGCTGTTCGAGGCAAGACCGGCGAACCGGTTCGACCCTGGCTCCTGGACCCTGATGATCCTGCTGATGGTCGGCGCATCCGGCGCCAAAGCCACAATTCTGCCGATCCTGCTCAGCGGCACGGCACTGTTCGTGGTGGTCGCCCGCATCGCGCGCCGTCCGGTGCCGGCAATGGCGCTGATGATCATCGGGGCGGAGACAGCGATCTTCGTGATCACGTTCTTCGTCATCTACCGAGGAGGTGCCGCCTCGACCGGGATCGGACCCCTCGCTTCGCTCGGCCGAACCCTGCCCGTGATCTACGCGAGCAGCAGCGCGATCCCAATCCCTCTGCGCGTCGTGCTGTTGCCGCCGGCCTACGCCGCAGGGCTCGCGGGAATGCTGCTCCCGCTCGCCGGAATCCTGTACCTGCTGCGCCGCAGGCACCGGGAGCGCCTGCGTTCGCTCTGGTTGTGCCTGTGCATGCTCGTGGCCGGGATCGTGATCGCCAACGTCTTCCACCAGGTCGGCTACAGCGAGGTTTACTTCCAGGACACCGGCTACGTCGCGGGGTGCATCGTCGCGGCTGCCGGACTTCGCGCTGCGTGGGGTGACGCGGGAAGCGCGATCGCGATATCGAAACGCGCGGCCACCGTCGCCTTCGCCTTCTGGGCTGCGGTCCTGATTCTCGCCGCGACCGTGACGGCGATCACGCTCCGTCTGGTTCCTTCGGAGGTCGCCATGTACCTTCTCCTCGGCACCGGGTGCGTCGCCACGGTGATGGCCGGGCGCCGCGCTGCCCGCCGGCACGGCCGCCCGCGGTCCGGGATGGTCGCTCTGGGGCTGATCCCGCTTGCCGCCGCCACCACGCTCACCTCGCCGATCGAGCTTGCACCGACTCTCGGGCGGGTGCTCACCAGTGTCCCGATCACCGTGACCCGCGCCGACCCCGGGAAGGTGCGTGGTCTCACACCGGGGCTGCTGGCCGCGCTGGACTGGTTGCGCGACCACTCGTCCGTCGACACCGTGATCGCGGTCAACAACCACTGGATCGATCCCGACGACCAGGACGGCCGCTACTACTACTACTCGGCGGTCTCGGAACGGCAGGTCTTCATCGAGGGCTATGACCCGGTCCGGTACCAGATCAGCGCCGCGCTCAGCACCGCACCGGGCCTGGATTTCGCAAAGCGGAAGGTGCTGAACGACGCGGTGTTCGACAAGGCCGACGCGAATGCCCTGACCGTCATGACTCAGCAATATTCAGTGCGGTATCTCTTTGTCGACCATGTCCACCAGGACATCGACGTCGATGCCGATCTCGACAGCCTCGGAAAGGTGGTGTATGCGAGCCCGGCCGCCACGATCATCGCCGTGGGATAGAAGCCCAAACACCGGATTTGCCGCCGAGGCACGATCGGCGCAATCCGGGGATCAGCGTGTAGGCTAGCCTGGATGATCGCCCAGGAGGTTCCGGGCGCCACGGTCGCGGCCCGTCGCAGAGGGATCCTCGCCTCCGAGCGAAAACTGCTGATCGCCGGCGGTGACATCGTGCTCGTGGCCGCCTCGCTGATCGTCGCGTTCAACCTGCGCTCGGGTCCGATCCAGAACAAGGAACTGACCATTCCGTGGCTCGGCGTGGTGCTGGTCACGGCCATCTGGCTCGCCGCCGCGCTGATCGTCGACGCCTACGATCTGCACGCTGCCGTGAGCGTGCGCGGCATCTTCCGCGTCGTCGCGATGGCGGTGACTCTTGAGACGATCGCCTTGCTCGCGGTGTTCTTCGCGGTTCCGTACGGAGTCACCCGCCCGACCATCCTGATCTGGGTGGCGCTGGCGTCGATCACGGTGCTCTGCTGGCGCCTCGTCTACCGGCGGGTGTTCGCCAGGGCGATCTTCGCCGGGCGCCTGGTGCTCGTCGCCGATGCGGACATCCTCGATCGCGTCTGGCCCGAGGTCGACGAGAACATGGCGGGCCTCTACCGGGTGGTGGGCACGATCCACCCGGAGGACGTCGACGCCGGAAGCCGGCTGGCCTCTGCCGCCACCCATCACGAGGCCGACCAGATCGTCCTGGGCGCCGAGGAGGATCTGTCCACAGAGCTCTTCGAGAGCCTCGTCGACTGCTACGACAAGGGCATGGTGGTGCGGTCGATCGCGGATGTCTATGAGGAGTTGACCGGCCGTCTGCTCGTCGAGCGGCTCCGCCAGACCTGGCTGCTCTCGCTCCAGCAGCGGGGGGAGACGTCGCGGGTGTACGCGTTGTTCAAGCGTCTCATCGACATCGTTGCGGCCGTGGTCGCGAGCGTGATCCTCATCATCCTTTTTCCGTTCGTGTGGATCGCGATCAAGCTCGAGGACCGTGGTCCCGTCTTCCACAAGCAGGTGCGTGTCGGTCACTTCGGGAAGCCGTTCGAGATCCTGAAGCTGCGCACCATGCGTGTGCACCCGCGGCAGGAGTTGCACTGGACCGGCGAGGACGACACACGCATCACCAGGGTCGGCTCGGTGCTGCGTCGCCTCCACCTCGACGAGCTGCCGCAGGCATGGAACATCCTGCGCGGCGAGATGAGCGTCGTCGGCCCGCGGCCCGAGCAACCGCACTACGTCGATGAGTTGCGCGCGAGCATTCCTTACTACAACACGCGACTCTCGGTGCGTCCGGGCTTGACCGGCTGGGCTCAGGTGAACTTCGGCTACGGCAGCGGTGTCGAGGGATCGATGGTCAAGCTCTCGTACGACCTTTACTACATCAAGCGTCAGTCGGTCGCGCTCGACCTGCTGATCATGGCGCGCACGGTGTTTGCAGTGGCCACCCTCAAGGGCCGCTGAGCTCGATCCAGCTTGCCACTGAACGACTTCGCGCAATCCCTCTTCGGGGTGGCGGCTGCAGCGCTGCTCCCTGGATTCGCCCTCGCGACGTTGCTTGCGCCGCACTGGCGCTGGTGGCAACGCCTGGCGATGTCCCCAGGCCTCTCGGCCGGTTTCATCGGCGTCGCCGGCTTGGCGATGCACGACGCGCACATCCCATTCGAGCCGCTGACGGTGCTGCCGCTGCTCGCCGTGCTCGGCGCCGCCGCCGTCTACCGGTGGCGCCGTGCCTATATTGATCCCGCCCCCGCTCCGCCCTGGTGGGTACCGATCCCGGCGCTGATCGTTGGCTTGGTCGGGGCGGGCGTCTTCATCTGGGCTCTGCACGCACAGGTGCTGCCCCCCGACTGGGACACGGCGACGCACGGGGGGCTCGCCAACACCATCGCGCGCACGCACGACGTGCTGCCGTTGATTCCGATACCGCTCGAGGCATCCGACTTTGTCAGGCCTCGACCCGGTTTCGAGGCGACGGCGGCCGTGGTGTCGTGGCTCGGCGGCCCGTCACCGGCGATGTCGATGGCTCCGATCATCGCCGTGACGCTCGTGCTCATCCCGCTCGCGCTCACGTCGCTGACGCTCGAAGCGACCGGATCGGCAGCGCTCGCCGCGATCGTCCCCCTCTTCGCCCTCGGCCTCGCATTTCCGTCCGACCAGGCGATCGTCGGACGCTTCCCGGAAATGGTCGACTCGACACTGGTCGTGCCCTTCATCGTCGTCGTGCTCGCCATCTTCCGCGGCCGGCGTCTCGTCGACAACGCGCTGCTGCTGTTCGCGATCGCCGCGTCGATCTGGGTAATCCACGGCCTCGAGATCTTCACCGCGCTCGTCGTCGGCTGCGCCCTGCTGTTGGTGGCGGCGGTGCAGGCGATTCGCAAAGGGCTCCGCCAGGGGCTCGTTCGCGCGGCAGTGGCCGGCGGCGCAACAGGCGTCGGAGCGCTTCTGGTCACCGTGCTGACGCGAATGCCGCATGTGCCGACGCCGATCGCCACGGAGCCGTCAGCGGTGGTGCTCCCGGTCGTCAGCACGCCGGTGAACGTGCATCAGGTCCTCGGATTCATCGCGCAAAGTGACCTCATCAGTCCCATCACGCTGGCGCTGTACGTGGTGGGCGTCATCGCGCTGCTCATCCGCCGGCGGCTGCTCTGGGTGCTGGTGGCGCAGGTCGTCCTCGTGCTCCTGATGGTCGACGACTTCTACCTCCACAACCTCAACAGCCTCTGGCGCCTCATCTATCCCTGGGGAGAATCCGACCGCATCCTCGGCGTCCAGTACTGGCTGATCCCGCTCGTCCTTGGCGCCGGATTCCTCGCGTTCACCGACGTCATGCGATCGCTCTCCCGCACCCGGCGGCGGCAGGTCGGAATCTCGATCGCCGCGGTGGCGGTGGTGATCATCGCGGTCGCCGCGCACCATCCACTGGGACAGCTGTGGACGGCCATGATCGGCAAGTTCCAGTTCTACACGTATCCGCTGGGGCTGTTCGATCCGCTCTCCGAGCTGCGCCCCTGGCTCGTGCCGGTCGCGGTGGCGGTGTCGGCGGTGGTGGCGGCGTGGCTGCTGATGGCGCGACCTGCGCCGCTCCCAGGATTCGTTCACGAGCGTCTGGGCTCCGTGGTCGCACGCCTCGACGTCGCGGGCGCGGTGCTGGGGATCATCGCGGTGCTCTGCGTCGTGGTCGGCGCCGCCTCCGAGCTCCGCGTATACCGCTACGAGGTGGCCACCCGATCGCTGGTCACCCCCGCGGATCTGACCGTGCTGAGGGAGATGACAACGTTACTCCCGGCCGGAACGCTCGTCATGACGGACGGCGGCGACGATGCAGGAATGTGGCTGACGGGGCTCACCGATCTGACGCCGGTGGTGCCGAACGGCCTCGAGTTCGGAACGCTGAGCATCCCGCTGTATCTCAGGCTCGCCGATGCCTGCATCGACCCCGCGGATGCCGAAGCGATCCTCGGCCAGCTGCAGGTGATCTTCGTGGGTGCGCAGCGCATTCCAGATGTCATGTATCCCTGGAACGTCGGCTGCATCGCGAAGCTGCACGGGCTGCGGCTGATCGCCTCGGCCCCCTGGCACGGGACCATGGCGGCAGCGTTCGAGGTGACTCCCGGAGCCGGGTGATCAGCCCGGCCGACTACTCACCGCCTGCATCGGCGCCCGCGTACGTGCCGAAGCTCCAGGTCACGCCTTCGGGGTCGCGTGCGCTGAACTCCCGCGATCCGTAGTCCTGGTCGGTGAGCTCGCGCGCGATCGTCGCTCCGTTGCGCTTTGCGCGCTCGTACAGCGCATCGGGGTCGTCGACCGCGATGTAGATGGAGCCGACTCCCGCGGCCCTGCCCTCGTCCTCCGGCCGCGCACTGCCGAGCATGACTCCTCCGCCGCCGGGCCACCGCAGCTCGGCGTGGTTGACATCCGCCCCGTCGTCGCTGCGATACACGGTGGCCTCCTCGAACCCGAAGGCGGCGATGAGAAATGCGATGGCGGCGTTGGCGTCGCGATAGCGGAGCGTGGGCCACAGGACGGTGCGTGGTGGGGTCATGGCATCAGCATGCAACAGCCGTCCCGCTGGATGCCACCTCCTGCGGCGCTATATCGCCCCCGTCTCGACCGCGTGCTCGATCCACGGGATCACGCCATCGAGCATGGCATCGAGCGTCGTGGTGGCTTCGAACCCAAGGACTCGACGCGCCTTCTCCGTCGAGGGAATCCGACGCTGCACGTCATGCTCGAACGGGGGATCGCTCACGTACCGGAACGGGACGTCATGGCCTTTGATGCGCCGCCAGATCCGCTCAGCGAGCGCGATGACAGTCGTGGACTCAGATGTCGAGAGATTGAAGTCATCGTTCAGCGCCGCGGGGTTCTCCATTGCCGTCACGATGCCCCGCGCGAGATCGCCGCCAAACGTGTAGTGGCGAATCTGCGATCCGTCGCCAAGAATGTGCAGAGGGTCCTGGCCCTTCAGCACCTTCTGCACGAGGTCCGGCACGACGTGACTCATGGCGAGCTTGACGTTGCCGCTGAGGATCTCGACGTCGCCCAGCGCCCGCCCCTCACCGACGCCCACACAGTTGAACGGACGCACGATCGTGAACGGCAGGCCGTACTGTCCGTGCGCCGCGCGCGCGAAGTACTCGACCGCGAGCTTCTGGAAGCCATACGATGACTTCGGTGGTGGGATCCGGAACTCCTGACCTTCCGCCGACGGCCACGAGTCCGTGGACTCGAACACCATCGATGAGCTCACGTAGGTGACCTTGCTCAGCGAGCCGTCGCGATGCGCGCGAATCGCCGCATCGCACGTCGAAGCGATGATCCGCTCGTTGGTGGCGAGCAGGTCGTACTGGTAGGTGTGAAAGTATGAGATCCCACCGATCATCGCGGCGCCGGCGATTAGGTGGTCGCAGTCGTTGAGCAGATCGGTCATCAGCTCGACATCGCGCGCGTCACCCCGTACGAGGTTGTACTTGGGGTGGGTGTCATAGGACCGCGTGACCGGTCCGTACTTCGACTCGTTGTCAAGCCCCACCACATCGTACCCGCGCCCGAGCAGCTCTTCCACGATGTACCCGCCGATGAATCCGGCGGCGCCGGTCACCATGACCCTGCTCATCGGGGATGTCCTCGCTCACGTGACCCAGTCCGGTCGCTGAGCCCGATTGCGTACAGGTACCAGTGCAGATAGCGCGGGATCCACGATCTCACCTTGAAGTTCGAGGTGCCGTTCGCGCGGTCGAGCCAGATCGTCGGAAGCTCAGCCACCGGGAGGCCGAGGCGGCGCGCCTTCGCGACCATCTCGATCCCCAACTCGAATCCCGCATCCGACTCGATCCCGACTCGCTGGACGAACTGACGTGAGTATGCCTTGAAGGAGTTCGTGGCATCGTGCGTCCCAACCCGGCCGACCACGTTGAGGGAGACACCCGCGAGACGGGAGATGCGCCCCTTGACCCACGGCCCGCCCACCTGCTGGCCACCCCGCATGTACCGCGAGGCGCACGCGACCACGACACCTCGTTCCACCAACCGCGTCAGCTGATCAATCTGCATCGGATCGTCACTGCCATCCGCCATCGTTACCACGACGACATCGGCTGTGGCGTGGTCGATCCCGTAGCGGAGCGCGTTTGCAGGGCCCCTGCCGTAGGTGTTGTGCAGCGGCTTGAGACGCTCGTCGCGCCGCGTATAGGCTTCGAGAAAGGGCACGGTGGTGTCGCTCGGCGAGTCGTAGACGACCAGGACCTCCGCAGGAAGGCTGATCGCCTCGAAGATGCGATCGAGGAAGGGTGTGACCGCGTCGCCCTCGTTATAAGCCGGGATGACGACGCTGACGCGAGGCTTCACACGACGACCCCGCCACTGAGGAGGTTGGTGACGTCAACCACCGGGACAGTCGGCTGGAGGCTCGCGTACTCCCGATGCGGTGCGGCTATGACCAGCAGATCGGCCTCCGCGATGACCTGCCCCAACGGCACCAGGTCCTGGTCGGCGGTGACGAACGGATCGGTGCACAGCACTCGGGCCGCCTTCCCACTGAGCAGGCGCTTGAGCTTGTAGCTCAGGCTCGCACGCATATCGTCCGACTCCGGTTTGAAGGCCATGCCCAGAAGGCCGACTGTCATTTCACTCAAGTCGAAGCGTTGCTCGAGCTTTCCGACGATATACAACGGCAGGCCCTCGTTGACCATCACCGCGGCCTGTCCGATCGAGAACCGATTCTCCGCAAACGCGGTGATCTGCATGGTGTCCTTGAGCAGGCATGGGCCGGCGGTGAGACCCGCGCCCGGGAGATCCTGGGCTCGCGGATAGTGGTGCCGCACCGCGTGACGAATCCGTTCGTAGTCGAGTCCGGAGTTGTTGGCGATCGCGTACAGCTGATTGGCGACAGCGAATTTGATGTACCGCCAGGTGTTGGTGAAGAGCTTCGCGAGCTCTGCTTCATCGGGCGTGAGCTCCACGATCTCGGTCGTCAGCCGCTGGAACAGCGCGGAGGCGCGCGCAACAGCTCTTGGTGTGGTGCCGGACACGATCTGCGGGAGGCTGCTCAACTCCTCCAGAGCGTGACCTTCGGCGATCCGCTCGGGACAGAAGCTCACATCGATGTCGCGGCCGAGGCGTGCGATGATCCGCGCGACGCCGCGCGTGACGCCCGGGTACACCGTGCTGCGCAGAATGATCAGCTGCCCGCTCATGAGGTGATCCGTCAACGGTGCGACCGCACGCGACACCGCATCGATGTCGGGACTCAGATACCGGTCGACCGGTGTCCCCACGACGACGATGACGTGTTCGGCGCCGGCGATCGATGCGGCATCCGTCGTCGCACGGAGGCGCTTCGACCCCCGCACCTGAGCGAGCACCACCTCCGCGCCCGCCTCTCGAAAGGGCATGGATCCGGCATTCACGGCGTCCACCGCCGGGGCGCTCGTGTCGTAGAGCACCACCCGAACGCCGCGTGAGGCGAATGCCAGGCCGAGCGGAAGCCCGACATGACCGCATCCTCCAACGATCACGACGTCGTGGTCGAATCTCGCCGGAACCGCTCCTGATGGTGTCTGGCTCCCTGATGGCGGTCGGCGCTCGAGGTCAGGCACCCGGCCAGTCTAGATTGCAGAGGTGTCATCGGTAACTGGTACATGTGCCCCAGGTGCTGGGAGGCGCAGACCGGGCTGCTCATGGCCTCCACTCAGGCGCTGGGCCGGAGCTCGTCGGTCGGTGCCATCATGGGCCGGGGCTGTGCGGCAGGATCGGCACGCTTCGATCCCGCGCCGGAGGCTCACGAACGCGAGCGCCAGTGCCTGAGTTCCGCACGCTGAGACACTCGTTCCCCGCGTCGCCGGGGCCACGCTCCTCATCCTCATCGCCGGCACGTCGCCACAAACAACAACGCACGGGTGACTTCAACAAGCCGATCTACCTCGCCTTCGTGATCGCTCATGGTCGTCTCACAGCCGCGTTCCTCCGCAACCCTCGGAAACACGCGATTCGACATCGCGATCGCACTACTCTCCGCCGTGCGCCCTGCTCTGGGGCATCGACAAGATCGAACGCCCTCAGCTCCTGCTGGTACTACTGGGAGGGCTTCGGCAACCGCGTGGCCCTGGGGGTCGTCCTGCTCGTCATCCTCGCTGGCGACCATCGTGAAGCCTGGCCGGATTCCGAAATGGATTCGCATCGCGCTCGGTGTTGTCGTGACCGCATGTTGCCTTTCCGATGTTCGTCGGTGCGATTCGAACCGTTGACTACATGCCGTTCGTGGGCAACAACCTCAATCAAGTCAATGACATGATGGCGCCGTCGTCGGCAAGGTTCCCGACTCCACGTTCATCCCAGAATACACCGCCCTGTACGGCTGGCTCTTCGTGCCGTTCAAGGCACTGCTGTCGCCGGTGGCGATGGTCGGTGCCATGGCCATCTTCCTCACGGTTCTCAGCATCGCGACGGTCCTACTCGCCGCGTGGATCGTCAGCCGCTCGTTCCGACCCAGGCTCTTCGTGCTCGCGCTGGCGCTCGTCGTCCCCATCGCGCTGGTCACCTCCCGAGTGAGCGGCGACATCAGCTCCATCGCGAGCTTCTCGCAGGAGCTGCCGATTCGACTCTTCTCCGGGTTTCTCATCGCTGCGATCGGGCTGGAGGGATCTTGTCCTCCTCTACCGGGGTACGGCTCGAATCGGTCACCTCGTGCTGATCGGTGCGCGTCCGGTCTCCTTGCCTGGAACTCCCAGGATTTCGGCGTGGCGGCGACGGCGGTCTTCGGGCTCATGATCCTCATGGGCGCCACGCCTGCGACGCGGATACGTGCTCTTGGAGTCTGGGCTGCGCGGACTCGTCGTCGGGGTCGCTGCCTACCCACTTGTTCCTCTTCGTCAGTTCGCTCACCGCTGAACCTCGGTTACGTCGGAGCATTCGTCAAGTCGGCCGGCTCTCTCGGGTCCCGCACCGATGCAGGTCCCCGGCCCGGCGCTGGTCGTCGTGCCGATCATCGTGTGCTCGGCTGCCGCGGGCTGGGCATTGATGAGAATCCGGCGGCGGGACAGCGCGCGCGAGGATGCATTGCTCGACCGTGCGACGATCACGCTCACATTCGTCGGAACCTGGGCCGCGATCTCGCTGCTGTACTACATGAACCGCGCATTCGCGGCGGGACAGCTGCAGACGATGCTGCTGCCATGCGGTGTATGCGTCGCAACGCTCCTTGCCGTCGCGATGCGCACGGACGAGTTCGGGACGCTCTGGCACGCGAAGGCCGGATCGATGTGGGCCGCATGGACGGACAAGGCGCGGTTGCTGCCGATCGGAGTATTCGTCGGCCTCTGCTTCTCGTCGCTATTGCTAACCACCGATCCAGTCGCCGCAACGCGCAGCCTCGCGCCCCTCCGACCGCTGACGGCTACACGACATCCGAGTTACCTCAGCTGATCGCCGTCGTCGACGCCGCGCAACGATTCACGCGGGAGGGGAGGGCGCCTGGGGTATCTCGGCGAGAGCTTCGAACTATGTGCAGCGGGTGACAGGGGTGCCGAGCAGCGCCCTGCTGTACGGGTACCCCTATTCGCTCACGCACAGCTCGGCGCAGACCCAGGTGGCGCAGATCGGAGTGCCAGTACCTCATGGAGCATCGATCGCAGTGGATCGTCCTGTCGGCCAACGCCGTCGTGGGCTTTGGAGACAGTGCCTGCGGCATCTATCGATCGGTCGACCTGCCCGGTTTCGCGACGGGCCAGCTCCAGGAGCTCAAGTGATCGGTGGGCACGCCACAATCCGGGGTACGGATGGCTGACTGGGCCACCATCGCCTCGCTTGCAACCGCAGGGACGACGCTCGTGCTCGCCTTCGCCACCTTCGCCTCGGTTCGGTCCGGCAACCGCACCGCGCGGGCCGCGGAACGCTCCCTGCAGATCAGCCTTCGGCCGCTGCTGACGCCATCCCGGCTGGAGGATTCCGCCCAGAAGGTGGGGTTCGCGGACTCCCACTGGGTGCACGTCCCCGGAAGCGGCGCGATCGCGGAGGTCACGGACGGGGCCATCTACCTCGCGATGTCGCTGCGCAACAGCGGCAACGGCATCGCTGTGCTGCACGGGTGGTCCTTCACGCCGGACCCTCAGATGGGCATCCCTGACCACACCGATGTCGCCGCCTTCCGGCGGCTCACGCGCGACATCTACATCCCGGCGAACGAGCTCGGCTTCTGGCAGGGGGCGTTCCGTGACCCCGCGACCCCGGAGTTCGTGGCTGCGCGTGATGCCATACAGGCTCGGCATCGCATCTCGATCGAATTGCTCTACGGCGATCACGAGGGCGGCCAGCGGACGATCAGTCGCTTCGGCCTCACGCCTCGCGACGACGGCGGGTGGCTCCTCTCGGTCTCGCGCCATTGGAATGTCGACCGAGCGGAGCCCCGGTAGCTACTCCCCGCCGAACCAGCGCCGGACGCGGCTGGCGCCGAACTCGACCTTGCTCGCGGCGAGTGCCGCTGAAGGGCCCTCGAGGCCTCCGGTGGGCCGCTCGCCCTGGATGAAGGTGACCTCGACGAGCGCCACCCGGTCCTTCCCGAACTGGAGGTAGCAGGTCCCGCGACCACCGTAGTTCGACGCCGTGCCGGTGCCGCGGATGCGCGCGCTGATGCGATCCGCGACCACCTTCGCCTGCCCTTCGGAGAACACGCCTGCCTTCGGCGTCCCGACGCTCGTGACGTCCCCGACCGCGTAGACGTCCGGATAGGCGGTCTCGAGGCTGAGCGAGTCGACGGGGATCCACCCGTCCACGGTCATTCCCGACTCCACGACCACTTGCGGCGCGCGATGCACCGGCACACCGAGGAACAGGTC
Organism: Candidatus Dormiibacterota bacterium; assembly: GCA_963848445.1. GTDB lineage: Bacteria > Chloroflexota > Dormibacteria > Aeolococcales > Aeolococcaceae > Palsa-851. The sequence goes on along the minus strand of CAWKDT010000008.1, from coordinate 172,727 downwards.
GTATGGCAGCTCCGTCCCGTCGCTGAGCTTCGCGACATTGCGAGTCGCGTCGAGCTCCCGCACCGACCGCTCCGCGACCCAGTCGATGCCGCGCTCGGCGAAGGCGTCGAGGAGGATGGTCGATGCGGCCGGCGAAGGCGGGATCGGCAGGCCCATCGGCATGACCAGCGATATGCCGGAGCGTTCGCGAAGACCGCGCTCCACGAGGAAATCGTGTATCAACAGGACGGCCTCGCTCGGGGCGGGCGGGCACTTGAACGGCGTCGATGTGACTCCGACGATGACTAGGCCGCCCTCGAACTTCGCGAGCACATCGCGGAGCGCAAAGGCGCCCGCAACGGTGTAGAACTCGTGACCACCTTCGACGAGTCCCGGCGTCCCGGCCGGGTCGAGATCCGCACCAAGGGCGACGACGAGAATGTCGGCGTCGAAGCTTCCGGAGTCGGTGACCACGCGTTTGGCGGCCGGATCGATCGACCGCACCGTCGACTGAACGAAGCGCACTCCGGGCTTGACGATGTCCCTGTACGCGTACCGCACGGACGCCGCCGTCGCCCGTCCGAACATGACGTCGAGCTTCGCGAACCCGAAGACGAACGTATCGCTCTGGTCGATGAGAACGACGCCGACTCCGTCGCCGAACTCCTCCGACAACCGGGCCGTCAGCTCGAGACCGCCGAACCCCGCACCGAGCACGACAACGCGCATCGGCGGAGGATAGCCGTTCACCGCTTGGTGCGATCGCGACAACCGGCGACCCGGCGAGATGCCGTGACCGCGGGCGCTCCGGTCAGGGCAGCAGGCGGCGGCGGAGCCTCTCGGGCAATGCTTCCCCCGCGGCGACCAACCGTCCCTCCTCCGCCTTCTCGGTGGTCAGCGCGCGGAACATCATGGCGATGGAGACGTCGTGCGACGGTCGATGGATCACGGTGATCGGGTCACCGCCGTGCACCCGGCCGGGAACGATCACCCGCAGGTAGGCTCCCGGCGCACCACGCTCGGTGAATCGGCGCACCCAGAGCTGCTCCTCGAGCCATCCGGCGAACGTGCGGCACGGGATGCGCGGCGACGTTACCTCGAGGACACACACCTCGCCGATCTTCCAGCGCTCACCGACCAGCGCGCCGCTGACGTCGAGGCCCTCGGTGGTGAGGTTCTCTCCGAAGACGCCGCCGGGCAGGTGACGGCCGAGCTCGGCCTGCCACACATCGAGGTCCTCACGCGCATAGGCGTAGACCGCCTGGTCGGTGCCGCCGTGCGACCGCGGATCACCGATCGCGTCGCCGGCGACGCCACTCAGCCCGGTCCCCGGGCCGGGATCGCGGATCTCGACCGGATCGGCGGACTGCCGCTTGTCGATGCCCGTGATGCCGGTGTCGGTGTGCTCGCTGACAGCCGTCTTCCCGACGTTCACCGACAGCAGCACCGCCGTCACCCCGATTCCTCGCGCATCACGTCCGCGGGCCTCCTGTGCGTCATCACGCCTGCCGCCTGTCCCGGCCTGCGTGACGGGCGACGGCGATCACGAGCGAACGATACCGGCCACGGGCCGTCCGGCGGGTCTGACTCCACCGGACCGTGGTTCCAGTGATATGCTCTGAGCGTTGTGAATTCTGCTCTGAGCGTAACCGCCGAGGAGATCAGGCGCGAGCTGGGGGGTGTTCTCCGCCAGCATCGCGAGAGCCAGGGCCGAAGCCTCGGCGAGATCGCCGGCGAGGCCGGCTGCTCCCCCGCGTACCTGTCCGAGGTCGAGCGCGGCCGCAAGGATGTCTCGACCGAGCTGCTGGTCGCAGTCGCGTACGCGCTGGCGGTGCCGATCGCCTCCGTCTACTCCGATCTCGGGAGCCGCCTCGGGGCCTGGCCACAGGCGGAGCCCGCCTGGCCGGCCGACCCTCGCCGGCAGCTCCGGGTGGCGACCTCGGGGCTCGACGCCGATTCGCTGCGGACCGTGGCTCAGTTCGGCGCGTTCCTCGCCATGCACCAGGCGGAGCCGGCGCGGCGCCGCATCGGATTCGTTCCACCAACCGCGGAGGACCGGCGATGACCCTCGTCCCCACCGTCGTCGAGAGCACCACCCGAGGCGAGCGTTCGTACGACATCTACTCGCGGCTGCTGCGCGATCGCATCATCTTCGTGGGCGGGGTCATCGACGACGATCTCGCGAACCTCGTGACGGCTCAGCTCCTCTTCCTCGAGGGCGAGGACGCCGAGCGCGACGTCCATCTCTACATCAACAGCCCGGGAGGCTCGATGACGGCCGCGCTGGCGATGTACGACGCGATGCAGTACGTGCGCCCGCAGGTGGAGACCACGTGTCTCGGGATGGCCGCGAGCGGCGCCTCACTGCTGCTGTCGGCAGGCGCACCAGGGCGCCGTCTCGCGCTTCCCAACTCGCTGATCGTCATCCATCAGCCGTGGGCGCAGGGGATGCAGGGACAGGCCACCGACCTTGACGTCCACGCCCGCGAGATCCTCCGCCAGCGAGCCCTCCTGATCGACCTGTACCACAAGCACACCGGGCGCGACACGGAGCAGATCGGCAAGGACATCGAGCGCGACTACCACATGACGGCGGAGCAGGCGCTCGCGTACGGGATGATCGACCAGATCATCGAGCGCCGGCCGCCGCTGGAAACGGCTACGGCGCCGGGGCCGTCTGCACCCTACTCGTCCGAGTCGACGAAGTAGGTCTCGCACGCGAGCTCGAGCAGCTCGCTGTTGAGCTCGACGGTCTTGCCCAGGTACAGGGCGGCGTGGATCACGTGGTTGAGCAGGTCACGCGGGTGGGTGCCGTGCAGCGACCGGCCCTTCGCGAAGTAGTGGCGCTCGAGCAGCTGGTCGACGAGGCCCTCGTCCATGCGCAGGCTGTTGTCGACGCAGTTGCGCCGCCAGATCTCCTTGTACTCCTCGACCGTCGGGTCGGGGACGTGCACCTTGAACCGCACGCGTCGCAGGAACGCCTCGTCCATGAGGTTCTGCGGCCGGAGGTTGGTCGACAGCATCACCAGGCACGTGAACGGCACCGGGATGCTCGATCCCGCGCGCGGGATGTTGAGATAGTCGACCTTCTTCTCCAGCGGCACGATCAGCCGGTTGAGCAGATCGCGGGGCGACATGTTCTGCTGGCGGCCGAAGTCGTCGATGAGGAAGAGGCCGCCGTTGGCCTTGAGCTGCATCGATGCCTCGTAGAAGCCGAGCGTGTTGTCGAAGCCCAGCTCGAGCATCCGCGGCGTCAGCTCGCCGCCGACCTTGACCGCGGGCCGTTTGGCGAGCTGCCAGCGGCGGTCGTGCGGAGGCAGCTCTCGGTCGATGGGCTCGTGATGGATCGGGTCGTAGAAGCGGATCACCTCGCCGTGGACGTACAGCGCCCTTGGGATGAACATCGGCGCGCCGAGCAGCGAGGCCGCAGCCTCGGCGATGGTCGTCTTGCCGTTCCCGGGCGGCCCGTAGAGGAACACCGCCTGGCGCGCGCTGAGTGCCGGACCGAGGTGGTCGAGCACCTCCTCCGAGAGCACGAGGTGGCTGAAGGCGTCGTGCAGGCGGGCGCGGTTGACCTGCCCGTCGACGTGCGACTGGCGTTCGGCCATCGCGGTGTAGTCGGCGATCGGCACCGGGGCGGGGCCGGCGTACTGGTTGATCTCGAGCAGCTCACGCGCTCGCTGGCGGCCGGTCGTCGAGATCATGTGCTGCATGCCGGCGTTGATCGGCTCGCCCGGCTCGAGGGTCGCGGTGTGCACGCCGGTCGAGGAGCAGTACCCCTCGTCGGCGAGAAATCGAGAGGTGGTGTCGATGAACGAGAAGGGCAGGCAGAGGTGATTCGCGATGTCCCGCCCGAGCATGCTGCCGTTGAAATAGAGGACTTTGAGCACGAGATCGCACACGAAGCTGAAGGGCAGCCCCGTCTCCTCGGCGGTCCTCGGGGCGGGCGGGAGCGCGATCGGACTGGACGCGGGCGTGGCTACAGGCGCGGTCACTGCCATCGGCGTCCGATTGTGCCATGGGGCGATCGCACCACCCGGCGAGCGTGGCGGATTGTCATACGACCGTTCCAGCGAGCCGCCTGCTACGGTGGACCCATGGCGGTGCCGCTGGATGAGGGCGCCCCGGATCGGCGCCGGGTGGGTCCGTTCTGGATCGAGGAGGGCACGGGCGCGCTCCTCGCCGGAGCGATCATCGTCGTGCTCTTCGCCGCGCTGTTCATCCTCGCCGTCGCGATGCGGCCGGCGTAACCCGGACCGGGTCCTGGCGTTTCATCCAGGAACTCGGTCGCACTGCCGCCGCGCCGCGCCGCGGGGCAGTCAGGAGACGATCTCGATCATGCTTTTTGCGGTTCTGGCGTGAGCCTCGACGAGGGCCCGGAGGCACGCCGCCGGCGGGCGGGCCTGCCGAACGGCTCCAGGATGGCGTCGCGGACCCCCGGGTCGACGACCCCCGGGCCCGGCGCCGCCCGACCCACCGGCTCGACCAACCCCGGGATCGGCACCGCGCAGGCCGCGGCGCGAGCCGAGCTGCGCCGCCGGAGGGCGAGCGCCTACCGGCATCTGCGCACCCCACGCCGCCGCGGGCGTGTGCTTCGCGTGTTCCTCATCGTGCTCACCGTCTTCGCGGCGATCGGCGCGGGCACCGTCGGGGCCGTCTTCGCCGGCTACAACGCCTACAAGAGCCAGCTGCCGGACGCGAGCACGATCTCGAACATGGAGCCCCAGATCGACACCGATGTCTACGACGCCAGCAACCAGCTGATCGACGTCTTTCACAACTCCGGGTACCGGCACATCCACGAGCCGCTGGCGGACATCTCGCCCCTCTTTCTCAAAGCGATTGTCGACGTCGAGGATCGCCACTACTACAGCGAGGGATCGTGGGACCTGGCCCGGCTCGTGGAGTTGGGAATCGCCGATGTGACCCACCGCTCCAGCACCGTCCAGGGCGGATCGACGATCACCGAGCAGCTCGCCAAGATCAGCCTCTACGGAGGGTCCGACCCGCCGCAGAGCATCGACTACAAGATCAAGGAGATCGTCCTCGGCAATGAGATCGCGCTGAACTTCACGAAGGCGCAGGTCCTCGAGATGTACGTCAACAGGATCTTCTACGGCAACTTCGCGGTCGGCGTCGGCTCGGCGGCCGAGATGTACTTCCAGAAGCCCGCCAGTCAGCTCGACCTCGCTCAGGCGGCGATGCTCGCGGGACTGCCCCAGTCACCGTCGGCGGACAACCCCCTCAACCACACGTCGAAGGAGACCGTCAACCCCGCCGCCAAGAGCCGCCAGAAGCAGGTGCTGCAGGCGATGGAGGCCAACGGCGACATCACCCAGGACGAGGCGCTTGCCGCCTACAACGAGAAGCTCACGTTTCATGTGTGGACGGAGTTGGATCCGAGCCTCGACCCGGACTTCGTCTCGTACCTGCAGGGATACCTGGCAGCCAACTTCCCGGGCTACGCGAACCCGGGCGGCTACATCATCCACACGACAGTCAACCCCAAGGACCAGAACGACGCCTACAACACCGTGCACACCCAGGTGAAGAAGGAGTTCAACAGCGAGAACATGCGCGACGGAGCGCTGGTGAGCCTCGACCCGAGGACGGGCGAGGTCCTCGCCATGGTCGGAACGTGGAACTACTCCGATCCGAACATCGGTCAGGTCAACATGGCGGACATTCCCATCCAGCTGGGGTCGACGACCAAGCTCTTCACCTACACCGCCGCCATCGCATCGACCAAGTTCACGATGACGACGCCGATCCTTGACGACTACTACCCGTTCCCGATCGCCGGCAGCGCGCCCTACAAGCCGTACGACGACGACCGCCGTACGCACGGTGTGTGCGAGCTCAAGCTGTGCCTCGGGAACTCGTTCAACATCCCGGCCGTGAAGACCGAGTACGCCACAGGCATCAACTACATCTCGAATGTCGAGCTCGCCATGGGCGCCAAGTCGATCGATCAGCCCTGCACCATCGGCGGCCACACGTACGACAACTGGCCCGCCCCCGACCAGTGGGCCGCCACGCTCGGATCGCTCACCTGTGGCATCAAGCTGATCGACCTGGCGGATGGGGCGGCGACGCTCGCCGACCTCGGCGTGCAGCACGACCCGATGCCCGTCACGAGCATCGTTGCGGAGGCGACCGGCAAGACCGTGTGGACCTACAACGCCACCGCCGCCGGGCGTCAGGTGATCCCCGCGAACGTCGCGTACATCATGGATCAGATCACCAGCAACGACAACAATCGCATCCGGGAGTTCGGGCGAGGCGGATTCCTCACGCTCAACCCCCGCCGCGTCAGCGCCAAGACGGGGACCGCGCCGTTCTACATCGACAACCTCGCCGTGGGATGGACGCCGACCCTCGTGACCGCGGTCATGGTCGGTAACCCGACGCAGAGCTGTCTCAAGCAGAGCGACCAGGCATTCATGAGAAAGCAGCTCGCCAGAGGGAACGTCGTCAACGGCGAGACCAGCTATCTGGATCCGTTCAGCCCCAGCGACCTCAAGCACTACGGGCTCAAGCCGGTCAACGGCAACTGCGGTCACCTCGACGGCGTCGTGTCCGGGTACAGCGGGGCGTCGCCCATCTGGCACGACTACATGCTGGCCGCGCTGAAGGGCGTTCCCGACACGTGGTATTCGCAGCCGCCCGACGTCATCGCGGTGGGCTCGGGCAACGATGCCGACTTCTACGTCCCCGGCACGCAGCCCGGCGCGAGCACCAACTGCACGTATTACGGCCCCGTCCCGCTCCCGACACAGACCTGCACCTATGCGGGCCCGAAGGCGGCCCCACCGCCGCCGAGCCCGTCGCCCGGACCGTCGCCATCGCCCGGACCGTCACCGACCCCAGGGCCGACGCTCCCGCCGAACTGACGGCGGATGATCTCGGCCCGTGCCCGCGCGGCCCCGGGGTGCGCCAGGCTGCGATCGGTAGACTGAACCGGGTGACGGACGCGGCACCACCCGACCACGCCGCTCCGCCGGGGCCGAGCCCGGTCGCGCTCCTCATCGGGCTCGATCTGGTGACGCGGTACCGGCTCCGGCTGGCCGATCAGCGCGACGGACGGCTCGGCGACCTCCTCGGGAAATACGTGCTCGCGGCGGCGATGTGGAACGGCCCGCGCGCGGCGCTCGTCGCCTTCTACGAGCCGCCCGCGGATCCCGCGGCGGCGGGCGCCGACCTCGCGGCACGCTGCGAAGCCGCCCGGCGCTGGGGGTTGGATCGCATCCGCCAGCAGGGAGCCCAGGTGTGCGACATCCTCCTGGTCGCCCTCGGTCCGCTGGCCGGCACGCTGTCGGTGACGACCACGCCCGGCGACCCCGTCCGGCTCGGTGCCGCCTGGGTCGACGTCGCAGGCGGCAACGCGGGGGCCGTCCTGCCCGTGCCGCCGAACCTCCCCCCGGTCGCCGAGCTTCGCGCGAGGGCCCGCGCCGTCCACGATGGCGCACCCACCCCGACGCTGGCGGCGGTCGACCTCGCCGAGCGGCAGACCGTGGCCGGAGGCTATGTCGCACCGGTGCGTCGGGCGATGATCACCCAGCCGTATCTGACCTACGGGCTCATCGCCGTCTTCGTCGTGATCTGGCTGTTCGAGACGACGACCATCTCGCGAAGCGCCGCCTCCACCGGCCCCGACATCTGTTCCTTCGGTGCGCTCCCCAACACCGACTTCTACTCGGCGTTCGGACTCAGCCCAGGATGCACCGTTGAGTGGTGGCGATTCGTGTCGAGCGCGTTCGTCCACGACAGCTCGGACGTGACCCACGTTCTCTTCAACAGCATCGCGATGCTGTTCATCGGGCGGCTGGTCGAGCAGCTATACGGACGCCTCGTCCTGCTCGGCACCTTCCTCATCACCGCTGTCGCGGGGAGCCTGCTCTGGGTAGGCGCGAGCGCCCTGCCGATCCACGCGCCGGGGACCGGCCTCGCAATCTCCTACGGCGCATCGGGCGGCGTCTCAGGCCTCGTCGGTCTGCTGCTCATGCTCGGCAGGATCCAGGGAAAGAGCGTGCCCGTCGGGATCACGCACACGGTGCGGAACTACGCGACGACCGTCATCGTGCTCAACGTGGCGTTGACGTTTCTCTTCGGCGCCAACATCGGCATCAACAACTACGCGCACATCGGCGGGCTGATCGCCGGGGGCGTCGCCGGTGCGGTCGTGCCACCGCTGCGGTCGATCGGCGGCCGTGACCTCGGCGTCGTCGAGCGCGGTGTGCTGTGGCTGTCGATCGCGGTCAGCGCGGTCGCGATCATCTTCGCTGTGGTGAACCTCGCCGCGGCAATCGCGCACGGTGCGCCGTAGGGCGATCCGGTCAGCCGGCGCGCTCGTCCGCCGGCGCGCCCCAGAGGCCCTCGAGGTCGTAGAAGGTGCGCTCGCCCGGCAGGAACACGTGGGCGATCACGGAGTTGAAGTCCGCGCACGTCCATGACGCGTCCTTCATCCCGACGACGGCGAGCGGCCGCACGCCATGGCCCTTGCACACCTCGGTGATATTGTCAGTAATGGCACGAACCTGACGGTCGGTATCGCCCTCACAGATCACGAAGAAATCGGCGATCGTCGTTTTCTCGCGGATGTCGACGGTGACCACGTCGCGCGCCTTCTTGTCGGCTGCGGCGGCCGCGATGATCACAGCCAGCTCCGTGGAGGTCATCCGATTGGCATTATGCATCGTCCCCACCGGAACGGTACAACCCCTTCGCGGCGATCATCGCCGCCACCGCCGGAGGCACCAGGCCGCTGAGCGACTCCCCCGCCGCGCACCGTCTCCGGACCTCGGACGCGCTGATGTCGGGGGATTCGACCGAGAGCAGCGTGGTCCGCGACGGGCTGTAGCCGAGCGAGCGCAGCTCCGCCACCTCGAGCGACGGCGGGCCGGTGCGGTTGACCACGACGAATCGCTCGCGGCCGAGGAGGTCCTCCGCTCGATGCCACTCCCCGATGGTGCGGGCGACGTCGGCCCCGATGAGCACCGCCATCTCGACACCGGGGTGCTCGCCGCGCAGCGCCTCCATCGTCTCCGCGGTGTAGGAGACCCCGCCTCGCCGGATGGCGATCTCGAGCACCTCGATCCCGGTCTCGCCGCCCGCCGCCGCCGTCAGCAGCCCGAAGCGCTGCTCGGGCGTGGCGACCGGAGGGTCGCGCAGCGGCGCCAGCGAGGCCGGCACGAACCACACGGCGTCGGCGCCGACGGCCGCGCGAGCCTGTGCCGCGACCGCGATGTGCCCGTTGTGCACCGGATCGAAGGTCCCTCCGAAGACGAGCACCGAGCTCACGCCGACAGCCCGTCCTCGCTGTAGGCGAACTCAGCGTCACCGATTCGCACGGTGTCCCCCTCGCGGCAGCCTGCCGCGGCGAGCGCCGCGTCGACCCCGGCGGCCGCGAGCTTGCGCTGCAGCCTGGCGACCGCCTCGTCGTTGTCGAGGTCGATACGGGCGACCATGCGCTCCACGAGCTCACCGGCGACGCGAAACGCATCCGGCTCCCGGATCACGTCGTTGCTCGCAACGCGTCGCGGCCTCGGCCGGTACAGGCGGTGCGATCCGGCCGCCTCCTGCCGCGGAGACTCCCGCCGGGCCTGCGCGGCCAGCTCGGCCGCCGCCTCGATGAGCTCCGGGCAGCCCTGGCCGGACTGTGCCGAGATGCGGAACGAGCCTGGGAGCTCGCCGGCCAGGACCATGGCGGCGGCTGCGCCCTCGGGCAGGTCGATCTTGTTGAACGCAAAGGCACATGGGCGAGCGGCCAGCTCCGCGCTGTAGGCGACCAGCTCGGCGCGGACGGTCGCCAGCGCGACGTGCGCCGCCTCCACCCCCGCCGAGGCATCGACGACGTGGATCAGCGCGCGCGTCCGCTCGAGATGGCGCAGGAACTCGAGGCCGAGTCCGGCGCCGCGGCTCGCGCCCTCGATGAGCCCCGGGACGTCGGCCAGCACGAGCGTGTGCCCGCCCTCGAGCTCGGCGACGCCGAGGTTGGGATGCAGCGTGGTGAACGGGTATGCGGCGATCTTGGGGTGCGCCCCGGTCAGCGCCGCGAGCAGCGTGGACTTGCCGCTGTTGGGGAGGCCCACAATCCCGATGTCGGCGATGAGGCGGAGCTCGAGATGCAGCCGCCGCTGCTCCCCGGGGTCGCCGAGCTCACCGGCGCGCGGGGCCTGGCGTGTCGCCGTGGCGAACCGCGCATTCCCACGACCACCACGCCCGCCGCGAGCGGCGATCGCCACCGCACCGGGATGGTCGAGGTCCGCGAGCACCAGGTCTCCCTCGCGCACCACCGTTCCCACCGGAACGTGCAGCGTCAGGTCGGTGCCGTCATGCCCTGAGCGCTTGCCGCCGCCACCGGGCCGGCCGTCCTCCGCCGCGAAGCGACGGCGCTCACGAAATCCGGAGAGTGTCGTGTCGGTCGAGTCCGCGACGACGAGCACGTCGCCGCCCCGCCCGCCGTCGCCGCCGTCAGGCCCGCCGTCGGGAACGTACTTCTCCCGCCGGAAGCTGACCGCGCCGCGCCCGCCCGATCCCGATACGACCTCGACGTCGACCTCGTCGAGGAAGGGGGACCCGCGCGTTGCCGTCGGATCAGCCGGTCGCTGCGACCGGCTCCTCAGCGATCGGTTCCTCGATCATCTCGCCGACCGAGAAGATCGCCATCGCGCGCACGTTGGCGCGGGTGCGGTCGTGGCCGGTCTGATCGTAGGCGACGGTCCCGGTGCGCAGCGCGAACAGCGTGTGGTCGCGTCCGACGCCGACGTGCTCGCCGGCGAGGATCTTGGTGCCGCGCTGGCGGACCAGGATCGTGCCCGCGAGCACGATCTCGCCGTTGTGCCGCTTGACGCCGAGCCGCTTGGCCTTGCTGTCGCGTCCGTTGCGGGAGCTCCCGCCACCTTTCTTATGCGCCATCGCCGGGCTCCTTCTTGGGTCGCGGCGCCCTCCGCTTAGGGGCCGGCTGCTCCGCCGCGGCGCTGGTTCCGGAATCGGCAGGCTCCGCTGCCGAGGCTTCCGGCGCCGATTCCGCGGCGGCGGCCGGCGCGGCCTCCTCGACCGCCGATGCCGCGGCTGCAGGCGTCTCGACCGCCTCCGGCTTCGCCTTCACCGGGGCAGCGGCGGCCTCCGCCCCATGCGGTGCGGCTGCGCGCCGGGGTTTCGTCGCCGGCTTCGGCTTGGGTTCCGCCTTTCCCCGGGTGACCTCGTCGATCTGCAGCTCGGTGAGCTGGCTGCGGTATCCCAGGGTGCGGCGGCGACGCTTCTTCGGCTTGTACGTGAAGACGCGGATCTTGCGCCCGCGCCGGTGCGCGACGACCGTTGCGGTGACCGACGCCTCGACCGGCGAGCCCTTGGCAACGTCGGTTTCCGCACCGTCACCGATGAGCAGGACGGATTCGAGCGTCACCGTCGATCCGACCTCGACCGGGATGCGGTCGACGAGGATCCGGTCGCCCGAGGCGACACGGTACTGGTGACCGCCGTGTTGAAGGATTGCGTACATCTGCCTCTCTCGCCGGGAGCGGGTTCACTCCACTGAGGAACGCCGGCTGACACCGGGCGCAATTGCCGAGGTTACCACGTGGACGTCGCGGCAGGCCGGCCGTGACGCGTCAGGACGAGAAGACGTTGACGCTGGCGACGTTAGTGGCGTGTACCTGGTCGCCAAGCCTGTCGGTGACCTGCACCTGCGCCGGGTAGAGGCCCTTGCCGGGCTTCGGAGAGCATTCCGCGATGAATTCGATCGTGACCTTCCCCGGCCCGAGCGTCGTCTGCGAGGGCAGCTCGAAGCCACCGTAGAACACGATGACCGCGCCCTTGACCGGGTAGATGGGCTGCTCCAGGGACGCGTTCCCCACGAACGGCATGATGCTCGACTGGAAGGTGAGCGCAGGCGGGAGAGTCACGAGAACGTCGACATCCGGCGCGATGCCGCTTCCCGTGTTGGTCACCGTCACGCGATACGTCACCTGACCCCCGGGATGCACGGAGGTCGGGCCGACCGACGCCGTGACGCCGAGGCGTGGCGCCTCGTTCACCTCGACCTGGATCGGGTGGCTGACCACCGCATTGGTGAGATTGTCGTCGACCACCTGCGCCTGCACCATGTACGTGTCGGGGGCAGCGGTGACGTTGACCCCGAAGTCGATCGTCACCGAGGAGTGCACGATCGTGCCGTTCGGGGACGTCGGTGATGAGAGGTTCCAGACCCCCCATTCCGGGTTGGATCCGCCCACACGCGCATCGACGGGTGACGTCCGTGCCGCCCCGCTGGTCTCGATCGAGTTGGTCGCCGCGAACTTGAACGAGGGCGGCATGTTCGCGTGGATCACCACGCCCGAGGCGTTGCCCGGCCCGAGGTTCTGCACCGTCACTGAGAAGTCACCGTCGGTGGTGCCCGGCGTGAATGCGCCGGAGAAGTCCGGCGTGATGGTGACCGATAGCTGCGCGGCGTCGGTGCTGCACGAGGACAGGAGGATCGCGGTCGGGGCCAGCACCGAGACTGCGACGATCGCCGCCAGCCGCGACGCGGGTGCGCACACCCGCCTGATCCGCGAAACGGTCAGATCCTGCTCGCGGTCCGCAGCGGCGCGAGCGGCCGTCGCTGCCGGGTGGCGGTGAGGTTGATGTCTGTCGTGCGTGGCAGGGGATCCGGATATCCGATCTCACCGAGGAGACGGAGGGCAAGGCCGACGTCCAGTCCGATCACGGTGTCGATGCGGCCGGCCACCGCCTCGACGAAATCCGACCCGCCCCCCTGGATCGCGTAGGCTCCGGCACGGTCGAGCGGCTCGCCCGAGGCGACGTACATCTCGAGGGCATCGTCGGTGAACTCGCAGAACTTGACCGCGGACCGGCTGACTCCGAGCGCTTCGCGCTCGCCGCCGGTGCACATCGCGCAGACGCCGGTCAGCACCGTGTGGCGCTTGCCGCGCAGATCGGCGAGCATCTCGCGCGCCAACTCCGGCGTGCGCGGCTTCCCGAGTGGTCCGCGCGGGCCGACCACGACCGTGTCGGCGCCGAGGACGTACGTCCCCGCCGGGACCAGCTCCGCAACGGCCACGGCCTTCTGGCGAGCGACGAGCTGGACCGCAAGCTCGGCGCTGAACCCGGCCGGCAGCGCCACGTCGTCCGGCGGCTCGATGACCCGGAAACGGATGCCTGCTCGGGTCAGCAGCTCGCGCCGCCGAGGCGACCGAGAGGCGAGCACGATTCCAATCACGTGGCGATCACGCGCGCGGCAGCCGCATTCGAATCTCGCGCCAACTCGTCATTCATGCTAGCACCGCGACGTGACGGCGAGTTCATCGAGGCAGGTGGGGCACGCTGCGCGTCACAGCGCATGACTGGCGACGATTGCCGCCAGCGAGCCGGCGCTCGCGCACGCCGCGGCGAGCGCCACGAGGGTGATGTGCTCGCGTTGCGCAAAGGCGCTGCCGAACCGCACGAGCAGCGCATAGACGGCAGCCGCGGCGATGAGGCCGAGCACCCACAGCACCGTCGACGGGGCGTGCAGCCCGGCGGGGATCAGGATCGCGAGCACGACCTCGACCGTGGCGGCGATCAGCGTGGCCCGGGCCGGCGCCGATCCACCGGGGCGATGCGGCTGCACGATCACCGGCAGGGCGACGAGGATCCCGATGGCGACCACGATGCGCGCGGCCGTGGCCGCAAGACCGCTCGCTCCGGACAGCGTGGCGATCGAGAATGACGCAGCGGCGAATCCCAGCAGGAGCAGCGAGGCCCCACCGAAGGCGACGGCAATCCCGCGCCGCGGCGACCAGGGCACCGGCGCGATCAGCGAGCCCGCGACGAAGAGGAGCAGCATCGCCGCCACCAGGTTGGGCGTGGCGCCGCCGGGAGGTGGCAGTGAGGCGGCGGGAGAGCCCGGCAGCGTTGCCATCGATGCGGCGAGCCCCGCCGCACAGATGGCCGCCAGGCCGCGAACGTCGAGGCCCGTGGCGCGCGGCATGCCGGACAGTCGAAAGGTCATTCCTGCGAGGCATGCGAGCAGCAGCCCGCCGGGATACACGGCCAGCGCGACGATCGCGAGCAGGACGCCGAATGGATCCACCTCAGTTCCCGAACACGAATACGGAGAGGACCTGCGGGGCAAACCCGATGGCGATCCCCGCAGCGACCAGCAGCCACGCGACCGCCTCGGGCAGCCTGCCCAGCCACGTGGCACCGGCGACGACGGGGCCCCTCATCGAGCACGCCATCACGGTCGCGACGAAGATCGCGGTCATCGCGATCACCGCGGCGATGGTTGACCCGACGTTGCCTGCGGCAAGCGCCTCGAGGAGCAGGAACCGGCCCCAGAACGTCGGCGACGGTGGCACGCCGCTGAGAAGGGCCGATGCGACGCGACGAGGCCACGCCAATCCGGCGTCGAGCGGTCGGAGCAGGATCGGTGCGACGGTCAGGTGGGTGAGGACGATGATGAGCGCGCCGGTCACCGCCGGCGACGCGCGAGTGCCGCCCACCGCGGCGATGCACAACGCCACGTCGGCCATGAAGATGCGGCCGTACCGCATCCTCGCGGGACCGCGCACCGCCCAGAGACCGCCCCACACGGCGCTGCCCAGGCCGATCACGAGCAACACGTGCTCGAAGACCGGGATCCCGTCGCCGAGGACGCCGCTCGGAACCCGCTCCGCGATGATCAGCACGACTGGGACCAGCACGACGAACCACGGCGCCACGTCGAGCGGCCGCAATGCTGCGAGGACTCCCGCCGCCCACCCCCCCAGCGGGTAGATGGCGAGCAGCGCCGCAACCCCGAACGCGAGGAGCGCCCCCACGAGGAGCGGGCGCGCACCGGTGGTGAACCCCGAGAGCGGCAGAAAGGGTGATGCCGCGACGAGCGCGGCGGTTCCGCTCCCGGCGACGCGGCCGGCGGCCATGGTCGTCCGCCCCGGCGACTGGCCGATCCATCGGAGGGCCAACGCGGCCACCGCCGCCATGAGCACCAGCGACGTCACGAGCGCGTCGGTGCTGGCCATCGCGATGGTGGCCGCCGCACCGACCACCCCGATGGTTCTCGCCAGCGAGACGTCGATGGACGGATGGAGGGCGATGACCAGCGCCAGTGACACCCCGGCGGCGACGAGCGCGCCCTGGCCCGCGCGGTCGAGCCCGGTGATGGCCGCCAGACCGCCCAATGGCACAGCCTGCACCGCCGACCTCGCGGCGAACAGGGTGAGCACCGCGCCGGCCAGCGGGACGGCGGCGACGAGCCTCGCCGACCGGCGGCGAAGGACCACCGCCGCGACCAGGCCGAGGGCGAGCCAGACCGCCGCGATCACGAGTGGATTCATGGCTTGACGTCGAGGCGCGGGACGCCGCGACGCGAGCTGCGCCCCGCCAGCCAGCCGGCGACCAGCGCCGCGACGGGCGCGACGATGCAGACGAGAGCGGCGCCGGAGAGCGAGTCGGTGCCGCCTCGCAGCAGCCAGGCGGTTCCGGCGGAAATGGACACCATCGCGACGCCCACCCCGAGATCCTCGACCGTCTTCGCGACGATCAGCCGGATCACTCCGCAGCACCACGCGTATGCCGTCGGAAACAGGAGTCCCTGCACGACCGCGACCTCCCCCACCGGCACGTTGAAGCTGACCCATGAAGCGATCAGGATCGAGATCGCGGCGCCGAACGCGCGGACGCTGCGCGGACCGAAGAGGCGGTCGCCCGGGGCGGACGCCGGCACCGTGGGGTCGAGCCCTGCCACCCATGGGAGACGCCGCCCGCCGATCCAACCGGCCCAGGCGAAGAGGATCGCGACGATCCCGCAGGCGCCGAGCACGGCGACGCCCGGCCCGCCGCCGAAGGTTGCCGCGGTCGGCGTCATCCCGACCGCGAGGGAGACCACCGCGATCGCGACGGCGCGCCGCCCGTCGACCATCATGGCCACGACCGCGCCGATCACACCCGCGGCCGAGAGGAGCGGAGCGGAGACGCCCATCAGTGGATGAGCACGAGCGCCAGGGCCGCTGCGCCGAGGACCAGCGCGAGCTGCGGCTGCACCACCAGCCACTCGTCGATCTGGGCGAGCGCTGCGGATCCGCGCAGGAGCACCGGCCTGATCGTGCGTGCGGGGCGGAGGCCGAGGGCGAGCTCGCGGGCCACGGGCTCCGGCGATGGCCGCGGCGCGCGCGCACTCACCAGCGGACGGCCGGCAAGCGTGCTGAACGCCCACGCCCCGGCCGCGATGACGAGGAGGGCCACGACGAGATAGCCTCCCGCCCAGTCGCCGGCCGCGCTCCGGATTCCCGCGGCGCCGATCGGCTCGATCACGCCCTGGGTGTTGAGTGCGGCAAGCACGGTCGTCGAGGTCGCGCCGGGCACCACCGCCGCGATCACCGCCGCCACGGTGGCAACCACGCCCAGCACTGATATCGGGCCGCCGGCGCTCCGCGCTTCGGCGGGCGACGCGGCGACGGCGGCGGCCGCGCGGGCCGCGGCGGCGGCGCCGAGCAGGGCGGCGAGACCGAGCGCCGCGACAAGTGCGACCCCCGCGCGTCCGATCGAGATTGTCGCGGCAAGCTCGAGGATGACGGCGGACATGCCGAAGCCGACCGGCAGTGCGCCGGCGCACAGCAGCGCCAGCGCCGCCAGCCCACCGCCGGCCGCCCTGCGACCGATCTGCTCCCACGCGGGCGTCAGCGCGGTGACGAGCATCAGCGCGCAGATCCCCGCCACGACAGCCCTCGTGCCGGGGCTCGCGATGCCGCAGAGGGCAACGATCGGGGCGGCGGCGAGCACGCACAGCGCCCGCCCCACAACCGCCGGGACGCCGGACCACCGCAGCGCGACGACGGCCGCCCACAGCGCGGCGACGCCACCGACGGCCGCAAGGGCGATCGCGATGCCCTCCGGGAGCTGGCCGCCGACGACCTCTCGGAGCCGGAGGATGACGATGGCGCCACACGGGATGGCGCCCGTGGTCGCCCATGCGGCGGTGGGTGTGCGGCTGCCGCGCACCGGGACGTACGCCGGCGACAGGAGGCGCGTCGCGCCGGCCAGGGCCCACGGCCCGGCGACGCTGGCGCCGATCGCGCCTGCGGGGATCGCCGAGAAGTCGGTCGTCCCGGTCGACGCCAGCAGCTGGACCGCCGCCACGAGCAGGCCGAGCGACGCCAGATGCTCGAGCCCTATCGACACCATCCCTCCCCGCCCCAGGCGCCCGCGAGCGGCGCCGGTCATGAGCAGCGTGCCGACCCCCGCGATCTCGACACCGGCGACGAGCATCACCATGTTGCCGGCGAGCGCCGCGATGAGGCTGCCGGCGACGGCGACGAGGAGGGCGCTCACCTGGCGGGTCTCCCGGCGCGGATCGATGAGCAGGAGCACGCCGGCCACCGCGGCGCTCAACCCGAGGACGGCGCCGGGGAGATCGAGGCGAAGCAGGTAGTCGATCCCGGGCACCGGAGACCCGAGCGATGCCTGGATGGGGCCGCCGCCGCCCAGGAATCGCGCCTCGATCGCCAGCAGCCCGATGCTGCCGAGCGCTCCGATCCCCGCGACGAGACGAGCGCCGCGAGCCTGCGCGGGGCCCATGCCGAAGACGATCACCGCCGCCACGATCAGCGGCGCGGGGATCAGCGCCAGCTGGAGCCCACCGCCCAGCAAGGTGACGCTACCTGCCGGAGCGGGTCAGCGCGGGCGCTCCGACCTCGGTGGCGCAGTACGGGCAGACACCCCAGCCCAGACGGAGGCTGCGATCGCACCCGGTGCAGCGTCGCGCGAACTGGGTCCTGCAGTACGGGCAGAGGATGAACTCCTGCTCGATCTCGCGCCCGCAGGTGGGGCACGGGCGGGTCGGCACACCTTCGAGCGGCGGCTCGAGCAGCACCTGCTCCTCGATCGCCAGCGAGCGCACCTGCTCCATCGTGAGCGGCGGCCGGACCATGAAGTAGATCAGGGCACCGAGGAACGGCGGCACGAACCCCACGAGCATCGCGAAGAGCGTGAATCCCGGCGAGGTCGTCCTGCGGCGGGCGTCACGGACGACGTAGAACGCGAGCGCGAGCCAGAGCACCACGACGTAGATGACGATGATCACGATCCCCGCGACCAGCAGTGTTCCCAGGTCAGCCGCCATTGGAATCTCCAGTCGTCGGGCGCCTGCGCAGCAGCTCGAGCTGTGTGGCCGCCTCGCTGAGCCGGCGCCGTGCCTCGTCCACCACACGCCCTGGGGCGCGCTCGACGAACGCGGGGTTCCCGAGCTGTGACTCGAGTCGCGTCACGGTTGCCTCGAGGGTGCCGATCTGACTTCTGATCGCAGTGCCGTCAGGCGCGGCGTCGGCGATGACCACCTCGGCATGGAGCCTACCCGAAACCACCACGACCGGCTCGAGAGCACGCTCGTGCGCATCCACCACGCCAGCGGGGACCATGCCGCCGATCAGGCGTGTGATGTGCCTGGACGGCGCGGTGCCGTCGACCGTGCGCACGACGACCCGGATGCGCTCGTGCGCGCCGCGGGGCACGCCCTGGTCGTGGGCAAGCGCGCGAATGCGCTGAACCAGGTCGATCGCCTCGTCGATCTCCTGGTGCGCCGCGGTGGTGACCGGATCGCTCCAGAGTGGCTCCTCCACCGGCCACGGGCGCTGCTGCAGCGTCGGCGCGGCGTTGGGGAGCTGCTGCGCGCACTCCTCGGTCACGAAGGGCATGAACGGATGCAGCAGGCGGAGCAGGACATCGAGCGTCGTCACCGCCGTCCATATCGCGGCGCGGCGTGACACCGGGTCCGCGGCGTCGACGATGCGCAGCTTCACCATCTCGACGTACCAGTCACAGAACGAGTTCCACGCAGTCCGATACAGGCCGTCGACGGCCTCGTGAAATCGATACGTGGCAAACCCGGAGTCGCACGCTCTCACCACCGCGGCCAGCTCGGCGAGCATCCATCGATCCTCAGGCCGCAGCGTCTCCGGCTGCGGCGGGTGCACATCGAGCTCTGCCACCGAGCCGTTGCCCACCCGCGCGAGCATGAACCCGTTGGTGACCTGCCAGAGCTTGTTGGCAAAACGCTGGTACGCGGCGATGCGGTCCTCGTCGAAGCGCATGTCCTGACCGCTCGTCGACACCACCGCCGCCCATGCGCGCACGGCGTCGGCCCCGTACTTGTCGAGGAGATCGAGCGGATCGACGGTGTTGCCCTTCGACTTGCTCATCCGGCTGCCGTCGGGCGCCTGGATCGTGCTCGTGATCAGCACATCGTGGAACGGGTTCCGGCCCGTGAAACGGATGCCCGTCATGATCATCCGGGCCACCCAGAGAAAGATGATGTCGCGCCCCGTGATCAGGGCGTCCGTCGGGTAGAACCTCTCGAGGTCGGCGGTCTGGTCGGGCCATCCGAAGATGGCGAACGGCCACAGCCCGCTGCTGAACCACGTGTCGAGGACGTCCGGGTCGTTGGTGAGCGTGGTGTCGCCACATTCCACGCATCGCTCCGGTGGCTCGATCCACGCGAAGCGGTGACCGTTGGCGCACGTCGAGACCGGGATCGCATGGCCGAGCCAGATCTGCCTGCTGATGCACCAGTCGCGGATGTTGCGCATCCAGTGGAGATACACGTCGGTGTAGCGCGCCGGATGAAACGAAATCTCCCCGCTCTCGACGGCGCCGATGCCGGGCGCCGCGAGTGACGCCATGCGCACCCACCACTGCTCGCTGACGAGGGGCTCGAGCACCGTACCGCAGCGGTCGCAGTGGCCCACCTCGTGGGTGTACGGCTCCTCCTTCTCGACCACGCCGAGCGCGCGCAGCGCCTGCACCACCGCCGTTCTCGCCTGCTCGGCAGGCATGCCGTGAAACTGCGGCAACGCCGGGACGTCCATCGTGCCGTCGAGCGCGATCACGTTGAGGATGGGCAGCGAGTGACGTGCGCCGATCTCGTAGTCGGTCGGGTCGTGCCCGGGGGTCACCTTCAGCGCCCCGGTGCCGAACTCCGGGCGCACGGCGGCGTCCTCGAAGATCGGCACCACGCGCCAGGTGAGCGGCAGAGTCGCGTGCTTGCCGACCAGCGCGCTGTAGCGCGCGTCGCCGGGCGCCACGGCGACGCCCGTGTCGCCGAGCATGGTCTCCGGGCGCACCGTCGCGACCGTGATGTGCGCACCTCCCTCGACCGGATACCTGAGGTAGTAGAGCGTGTCCGTGTGCTCCTGCCAGTCGATCTCCTCGTCGCTGATCGCCGAGCCGCAGCGGGGACACCAGTTGACGATCCGCGGTCCGCGATACACGAGCCCCTCGTCGAACAGCGTCTTGAACACCAACCGGATGGCGCGCACATAGGAGTTGTCGAGGGTGAACCGTGATCGCTCCCAGTCGCACGTATACCCCATCCGCCGCATCTGCTCGTAGATGAGGCCGCCGTACTCCCTGTACCAGGCGTCGACGCGCTGCTGGAAGGCGGCTCTGCCCAGCGCCTCCTTGGTCGTGCCCTCGTCGGCGAGCTGGCGCTCGATGACGTTCTGCGTGGCGATCGCGGCGTGGTCGGTGCCCGGGCACCACTCCACCTCGAACCCGCGCATCCGGCGCTGGCGGCACAGCGTGTCCTGGATGGAGAAGGTCGATGCGTGACCCATGTGCAGCGCGCCCGTGATGTTGGGCGGGGGCAGCGCGATGACGTAGACGGGCTTGGTGCTCGCGACGTCGGCGTGACCGACCTCGAGCTCGCGCCAGCGTTCACGCCACTTCGGCTCAACTCTGGACCAGTCGAAATGCTTCTCCATGGGGCGACTGAGTATATGGGCCGACCGGGCGTCACTCGCCTGCGGCGATCGTCACCCCGGACTGCATGTCACGCCATTCGGGCGCGAAAGGGGTCCGCGTGTAGACGAGCTGGGGGGTCGTGGTCCCCAGCTCGGCTGCCGCCATCGCCGCGGTCACCACGGGGAAGGTGGCCGGCGCCTGCGGGCCCAGCGCGGACATGTCGTCGACCGAGCCGAAGTAGGCGCGGCCACCGCACCCGACGAAAAACGACACGAGCCCGGCAACCCGTGGAGGCCCGGCCGTGATCTGCTGGGCGCTCAGGGGGACGACGATCGCAGCCGGCTGACCCGGGCGGGCAGCCGTGACGCGGACCGGCCGGAGCGGCGTCGTCCCGTCGAGGTTGGGGCTCACCGCACCGGCTGCGTTGGACGCGACCTGGGCCAGCTGCTCGGCCGAGTTGGCGTCGAACGACTGATCGAAGCCTCCGATGGCTCGGAGCGGGGCCGGGAGGTTGGGCACCGCGACGGCGATCGCACAGCCGGGGGATCCGCCCGAGGCGATGCGCGTGATCGTGAACAGCGCCACCCCGAAGAAGATCACCACTGCCGCCGCGGCCACGACGATGGCACGACGGGTCACGGTCAGGCCGTGCGCTCCTGAGCGGCCTCCTCAGCGGCGCCGACGCGACGCTTGGGCTCCTCGGTCAGCAGCAGCGGCTCGACGCCCTCGAGGATGGCCTGCTCGGTGATGACGCAGCGCTTGATGTCGGGGCGGCTGGGCACCTCGAACATGCTGTTGAGGAGGACGTCCTCGATGATCGACTTCAGCCCGCGTGCGCCGGTGCCACGAGCGAGCGCGCGCTCGGCGATCGCTCGCAGTGCGCCCTCGTGGAAGACGAGCTCGACGTCGTCGAGCGCGAAGAACTTCTGATACTGCTTGACGAATGCGTTCTTCGGCTCGGTGAGGATGCGAATGATGTCCTCCTCGTCGAGGTAATCGAGCGCCACCGTGATGGGCAGACGGCCGACGAACTCCGGGATCAGTCCGTACTTCAGCAGATCCTGCGCCTGCAGCTCGCGCAGCATCTTGGTGGTCTCCTTGGTGCGCACCCCGCGCGGCTTGCTGTTGAAGCCGATGGTGCGCTTGCCGAGACGGTGCTCGATGATCTTCTCGAGGCCGTCGAACGCCCCACCGCAGATGAACAGGATGTTGGTCGTGTTGATCTGGATGAAGTCCTGGTGGGGATGCTTGCGCCCGCCCTGCGGCGGGACGTTGGCCACGGTGCCTTCGAGAATCTTCAGCAGCGCCTGCTGGACACCCTCGCCGCTGACGTCGCGCGTGATCGACGGGTTGTCGCTTTTGCGCGCGATCTTGTCGATCTCGTCGATGTAGATGATCCCGCGCTCGGCGCGCGCGATGTCGAAATCGGCAGCCTGGATCAGCCGCAGCAGGATGTTCTCGACGTCCTCGCCGACGTAGCCGGCCTCGGTGAGGCTCGTCGCGTCCGCGATGCTGAACGGCACATCGATGATGCGTGCGAGGGTCTGAGCGAGGAAGGTCTTGCCGCATCCGGTTGGCCCGACCAGCAGCACGTTCGATTTCTGCAGCTCGACATCGCTCGTGGTCTTCGCGTGGGCGATCCGCTTGTAGTGGTTGAAGACGGCGACCGAGAGCACCTTCTTGGCATGCTCCTGCCCGATCACGTACTGGTCGAGTGATGCGGCGATGACCTGCGGATTCGGGATCGTCCCCGGCTTGCCGCGCTTGGTCGTCGTGGACCGGTTGTCCTCCTCGAGGACCTCCTGGCAGAGATCGATGCACTGGTCGCAGATGTAGACGCCGGGACCCGCGACGAGCTTGCGGACCTGCTCCTGGCCCTTGCCGCAGAACGAACAACGCGTGTGCCGCCGGCGATCGTCGCGCTCAGTCACCGCCTGCTCCCCACACCGTCCGTTCCATCACCGGGCCGCCCAGACATCACGCGTGCGCCGTCGCCCCGCCACCCGCCTGGGGTGTGTCGGTCTCGGGTGGCGCGCCGGGCGGCCGGCCGCCATTGCTCTCGCCGGGTGTCGATCCGATGCTCTTGACGCGACCCTGGATGATCTCGTCGATCAACCCGTAGTCCTTGGCCTCCTCCGCGCTCATGAAGAAGTCACGGTCCGAGTCGTGATTGACGACCTCGATGGGCTTGCCGCTGTGGTGGGCAAGGATCTCATCGAGACGGCGGCGAACACGCAGGATCTCCTGCGCGTGGATCTGGATGTCCGTTGCCTGGCCGCTGAAACCGCCCGACGGCTGGTGGATGAGCACGCGGGTGTTCGGGAGGCTGAGCCGCATGCCCGCCGCGCCTCCGGCGAGCAGCACCGCGGCCATCGATGCGGCGATGCCCATGCAGATGGTGCCGACGCGCGGCTCGACGTACTGCATGGTGTCGTAGATCGCGAGGCCCGCGTACACCGAACCGCCCGGCGAGTTGATGTACAGCCAGATGTCCTTCTCAGGGTCCTCACCCGCGAGGAACAGCAACTGCGCCATGACGACGTTGGCAACCTGATCGTCGATCGGCGTGCCGATGAAGATGATGCGGTCCTTGAGCAGACGCGAGTAGATGTCCATCCCGCGCTCGCCCCGATTCGTGGTCTCGATGACGTACGGGATCAGATTGGTCGGATTCATGTCGTTTTTCATTATAGGAGGCACCTTTCAGTCGCGCTGTCGGAATCCGTGGACGGCAAATGCCAGCATCGCCAGCCCGAACGCGAGCAGCACCGCCTCCTCGGTCCAGAGGGAGAGCGTCTGCCCGAAGACGGTGAGGCCCAGGGTGTCGAGAACGCGCGCCGGCACCCCGGCGGCGCTGAGCACCGTCCGCCGCAGGGCGTCGATCCCGTAGCTCGCCGGGTCGAGGCGCGTGAGCACCGACAGCCACGCGGGCAGGTTGCCGCCGAGCGGGAACAGCGCGCCCGCAAGGAAGAACATGGGCATCATCAGGAAGTTCATGACCACCTGGAAGCCCTGCATGGTGCGCATCCGGGCGGCGACGGCGACACCGAGCGCGCTCACCGCGAACGCGAAGACAAAGACGAGCGGGATCAACTCGATCACGCCGACGACCGTCAGCTTCACACCGACAAGCGGTGCGAGCACGAGGATGACGAGCCCCTGGATCATCGCCTGCGTCGCCCCGCCGAGGGTCTTGCCGATCGCGACCGCGGAGCGATGGATCGGCGCGACGAGCACCTCTTTGAGGAACCCGAACTCGCGATCCCAGACGATCGACATCGCGCCGAAGATCGAGGTGAAGAGGACCGACATACCGATGATGCCGGGAAAGATGAACTGCACGTATTTCAGCGTCGAGCCGGGCCCGCCGAAGCCGCCACCCGCGCCGCTCAGCGCCGAGCTGAGCCCGCTCCCGAACACGATGAGGAACAGCACCGGCTGCGCCAGCGACGCGAGCAGACGCATGCGGTCGCGGACGTAGCGGATGAGATCGCGCTTCCAGATCATGTAGATGGCGCGCAGCGTCGCCCCGCGGATGTTGACCGCGTGCGCGCGCGGGATCGTCGGAGTCGACAGCACCTGCTCGCTCATCGCCGCCGTCCTGCCCACACACGCCCCATGTTCCGCATCAGGTCGAGAGGTCCGCTCTCCTGCTCGCGAATGGCGCGACCGGTGAGCTTGAGGAACACGTCGTCCAGGCTCGGCCTGCGTGCGCTCACCGCGGTGATCGGCACGGTCAGCTCCGAGAACAGACGCGGCATGAACGACGCGGAGTCGGCGACCTCGACGCGCAGCGTGCCGTCCACCTGCGAGGTCTCGAGGTGCATCACGCTGCGCATCTGCGCCGCGGCCGCCGCAGTGTCGGGCGTGGTGATCGTGACGACGTCCCCGCCGACCTTCGACTTCAGCTCGGCGGGCGTGCCGAGAGCGACGATCTGCCCCTGGTCGATGATGGCGATGCGGTCGCAGAACTCCGCTTCGTCCATGTAGTGCGTCGTCATGAAGATCGTGATGTGCTCGCGCGTGCGCACCGCATGGAGGTAGTCCCAGATCTTGTTGCGCGTCTGCGGATCGAGCCCGAGGGTCGGCTCGTCCAGGAACAGCACCTGCGGGTAGTGCAGGATGCCGCGCGCGATCTCCAGGCGGCGGCGCATCCCGCCCGAGTAGGTGAGCACGGTGGATCCGGCCCGCTCGGTCAACTCCACGATCGACAGGGCATCGTCGATGCGCTGCTTGCGGGTCGCGGCGGGCAGCCCGTACAGGTACCCGTGGAACTCGAGGTTCTCGCGTCCGGTGAGCTGCCCGTCGAGGGAGGGGTCCTGGAAGACCAACCCGATGCGCGCCCGGACGGAGCTCGGATCCTTGACGACGTCGATGCCCGCCACCTCGGCAACGCCGGCGGTCGGCCGGATCAGCGTGCAGAGGATGCTGATCGTCGTCGACTTGCCGGCGCCGTTGGGCCCGAGGAATCCGAAGATCTCGCCGGACCCGACCTCGAGGTCGATGCCACGCACCGCCTCGACCTTGCCGTAGGTCTTGACAAGGCCGCGGACGCTGATCACCGGCTGATTCACCCGGGAGAGCTTACCCACGCATCCCGGACCTCACGCCTACGTCGCGACGAAGCCGGTGGCCCCCTCCGGGGAGACGATCTCCAGCAGCCGCTGCCCGGCGGCACGGCGGCGCATGTCCCGCCTCGCCAGCTCCACGAGACGCCTGCGCTGGGCCGCGTCGACCCGGCGACCCTCGGCCACCGCGCTCGCCTCGCGCTCGACCTGGGTCTCGTCGACCTCGATCCCCTCGGCGTTCGCCAGCGCGTCGAGCGCGAGCTCGAGCCGGACCCGCGAGGTCGCGGAATCGCGGCGCTCCGCGCGGAGCGCATCGCGCGTCTGCCCGCTCATCTCGAGGTAGCGGTCGAGCGGCAGCCCGAGCGAGCCGAGCCTGAATTCGAGGTCGTCCAGCTGGCGCTCGATCTCGCGCTCGACCATCGCCTCCGGGATGTCGACCCGGACGTGGTCCCGAAGCGCCTCGAGCGCCGCCGCCTCGTGGCTCTCCCGGTCGTGCTCGACGGCCTCGTCGGTCAGCTTCGTCCGGTAGTACTCGCGGAGCTCGTCGAGAGTCGTGCCGTGTCCGTCCAGGACGGCGAGGCTGTCGTCCTCGGGGGGCAGCGTGCGCTCCCGGACGGCGTGGACGGTGACGTCGATGGTCACCGTGGCGCCGCGCAGCTCCTCCTGGCGATAGTCCTCCGGCAGGGTGGTCTCGAAGGTCCGCGACTCCCCGGCAGTCAGCCCGAGGACCCCGTCGACGATCGCCGGGATCACCTGCTCACGGTCCAGCTCCAGCTCGCGCTCCTCGGCGTCGCCACCGCTCAACACCTCGTCGCCGCGGCGCATGACCAGCGTGCAGCGGAGAACGTCGCCGGCCTGGGCGGCGCGGTCGACGTCGACGAGCTCGCCGTGGCGGCGCCGGGCGCTCTGGATCGCCCCGTCGACGTTCTCGTCCGTGATCTCGGTCGTCTCCACGGGGACCCGGAGCGACTGGTAGTCGCGCAGGTCGACCTCGGGCTTCACCGTCACCGTCGCGGTGAAGCGGAGCGGCTTCTCGCGCTCGAGCTCGCCGAGGTCCAGCTCCGGGTCGGTGACCGGTTCGACGCCGGCCTCGTCCACCGCGCGGCGATAGAGGTCGGGGACGAGGTGATCGACCGTCTCGTGCCGGACGGCGTCCCAGCCGACCGCGCGCTCGACCATGGCCGCCGGCGCCTTGCCCGGCCGGAACCCGGGGATCCGGACGCGGGACGCCAGCCGTCGCAACGACGCTTCGATCGCGGCGTCGACCTCGCCCGCGCTCGCTTCGACTTGCAGCGCGACCTGCGAAGCGGCCTTGCGCTCGAGCGTGACGGTCATCCCTGGAGTGTCGGTCATCTGTGTACTCATCTTTTCGTCGGTGGTGGCCCCATGCGCGGACCGAGACTCGAACTCGGACGGGTCACCCCACGGGATCCTAAGTCCCGCGCGTCTACCGATTCCGCCATCCGCGCCCGGTCGGTGAACCGGCCAGCGCCAGTGTAATTGAGACGAAACGGTCGCTGGACAACCCTCTCACCGCTGCATACTCTCTTCGTAGACATCCCCCACCGCCGACGCAGGAGGACCTGGATGGAGCCGACACACCCGACCGCAACGGCCGCCGCCCCGCAGGAGGTCGTTGCCAAGATCGATCAGAAGGCGCTCCGGCTGTCGGCGCTGCTGCGGGAGATCGACAACCACCCAATCGAGCTGGAAACCGTGCTGCGGGACCAGCTCGATGACGTTCTGGAGATGCTGGCCTGCCGCATCGCGGCGACCAGGACGCTCCTGCACCGATCCAGCCTCGAATTGACGGGGGCCGGATCACCCGCATAACCGGCGTCACAAGACGCCTCGGGACGGCGACCGCGGTAGAAGCCACGGCCGCCGTCCTGATCACCGTCGCCGCGATCGCCGTCCGCTTCTGGGCTCTCGACACCCAGCCTGGCGGGCTCTACCCGGACGAGGCGGCCGAGGGT
Organism: Candidatus Dormiibacterota bacterium; assembly: GCA_963848445.1. Taxonomy (GTDB): domain Bacteria; phylum Chloroflexota; class Dormibacteria; order Aeolococcales; family Aeolococcaceae; genus Palsa-851. The sequence continues at coordinate 145,486 of CAWKDT010000008.1, read as the reverse complement.
GTCAGCGCCCAGAACCTGCTCACGATTTCCGGCTACCACCCCGTCTTCTTCGACAGCGACGGGGGACGCGAGGCGCTGTACGCGTACATCGTCGCCGCGGTGTTCCGGTTCTTTGGATCATCGGTGCTGACGCTCCGCGGCGCTGCTGCGGCCGTCGGCGTGCTCGGCGTCATCGCGACATACATCGCAGTGCGCCGCTTCGGTCGAGGCGCGGCGCTCCTGGCGATGGCCTGGACCGCCGGATCCCTGTGGATGATCGCCGTCTCGCGCGACGGATTCCGCAACATCATCACGGTGCTCGTCGGAGCGGCGGCGTTCGGCGCATTGCTCCGCTGGGGTGACCGTCCGACTCGGACGCGCGCGATCATCGCGGGAGTCGTCATCGCGCTCGGCTTCTGGACGTACCAGCCGCTGAAGCTGCTCCCGGTGCTCGCGATCGTATGGATGGTGTGGATGCGCACTCATGATCGCGAGCGATTTCGGCGCCTCCGCCCGACATTGGTCGCGAGCGCTGCCTCGTTCCTCATCGTGGTGGCGCCGATGGTCTACACGGCGATCACCGACGCCTCGGGGTACTTCGGCCGCGCCGCGGCCGTGTCGCTGTTCAACCCCGCGGTCGGGACCATGGACAGCTACCCGGTGCACGTGCTTCGAACGCTCGGGATGTTCCTCTTCACGGGCGATCCCAACGCCCGCCACGACGTGAACGCGCTGCCACTGCTCGGGCCGGTCCTTGTCGTGCCGTTCCTGCTCGGCATCTGGCGTTGCTGGCGGCGGCGCGAGGATCATGGCTATGCCCTCGCACTCATCGGGCTGCCCGTGTTCCTGCTGCCGCCGCTCATCGCCACCGAGGGCGGAGCGCCGCACTTTCTGCGCTCCCTCGGTCTGGAGCCGTACATCGCAGCGTGCATCGGTCTCGGGTGCGTGGAATTCGTGGGGCTGGCGGGTAGGATCGCGTCGGGCATCCTCGATGGACACGCCGCCAGGGTCCAGTCCCTGACCTGGGCCCTGTCCGCGGTGGCGATCGGTGCTGTCGGCCTGGCATCGGCGGTCACGTACCTCACCCGTCCGCTGGCCGATCGGTACGGTCCATTCACATTCGCCGATGTCGCGCTGGCGAACGCGGCCGTCGACAACGCCACGGACGGCGGGCCGTCCACCCTGGTGATCATCGACGGGTACGACGCCATGGACGTGCAGTTCCTGGACGCCGGGCGTCTGCCGACGATCGTCGATCCGGGTCGGCCGGTCGGCAACCCGGCCATCTACTCGTTGGTGGTGGCGCCGTCGCGGGCCGACATCGCCGAAGCCGTGGGCGCCGGCCTCGCCGCCCAGGCGCGCGTGGTCGCCTCCGACCTGAACGGAAACCCAGTGGTCTTCGAGGTCGTGCCGCAGCCGGGGATCGTGCCCGTCGGGTGAGCCGATCGCGGGCTTCGCGGCCCGTGGTTCGAGGGTGGCGGGCACTATGGTGGGCGCGAATGATGCGCGGATATGCCGGGAAGATCTGGCTGATCACGGCGGCCGGCCTGGTCGCACGGCTCGCCCTGATCGGCTACCAGCCGCTCTGGCGGGACGAGGCGTTCACCGCGCTCGCCGTGCAACGGCCGTTGGGGCCGATGCTCGATGTGGTCCGCAACGACAGCGCACCGCCGCTCTTCTACCTCGTGGAGCGCCTCTTCGCGGTGGTGTCGTCGAGCCCCGAGATGTTGCGCGTGCTTCCGGTCCTCGCCGGGGTCGCGGCGATCCCGATCATCGCGGCGCTCGGGCGCTGGGTGGCCGGCGACGCCGGGGGCATCTGGGCGGCGGTGATCGGCGCGATCGCACCGGCACTCGTGGTCAGCTCGCTCGACGCTCGCATGTACATGCTCGCGACGACTCTGGTGCTCGCGTCGACGCTCTGTCTGCTCCGTGCGCTCGAGCGGCCGCGAGTGCTGCGCTGGGCGCTGTATGCAACCTGCGCGATTCTCGCGGTGTACACCGTGTACTTCGCGCTGTTCGCGGTGCTGGCCCAGGTGATCACCGTTGCGGTGCTCTACCGGCGCGCGCGGGTTCGATCGGTCCTCGTCGTCGCTGGGCTCGGAGTGCTCACGCTGGTCAGCCTCGCGCCGTGGGTGGTCGTGGCACGGGCGCAGCTCGGCCACACCGCAGGTGCGTTCTGGGTGCCCAAGCTCGGCGTTGTCAGCCTGGCCGGCGGCCTCGAACAGTTCTTCACGGGGCCGCCGGTGAACTCCTGGGTCAGCGGTTTCGGAGCGGTGCGAGCGCTGGAGCTGGCCGCCGATGTGGCCGGTGTCATCCTTCTCGTCGCCCTGATCCTCAACCGCCGCCGGCTCGCGCCTGACGGCGCGGCGACGGCGCGATTCCTGAGCCTTGCGGGTGGGGCCGGTGTCGGGGTGATGATCCTGGTGAGCCTGATCCACCCGCTGGAGGACGGGCGCTACCTGAGCTCGGCGTGGGCCGTCCTCTACCCGCTGCTGGGCGCGAGCCTCGCGATGCTGCGGTTGCGCCGAATCGCATTCGCCGCCGCCGCCGTCACCGCGGCAGCGTCGGTCATCACGCTCGTCGTGATCACCAACCCGGACACGCCCGATGCGGTCGCCTCGATCGAGGCCGGCGCAGGCGCCCACGATGTGATCGCATCGTATCCGAGCGAATACCTCCTCGTCCTCTACTACGGCGACGCGTCGATCGACGCGCGGACGCGATCGATCGCATCGAGCATTCCGTGGTTCTGGGGCACCGCCGTCTACCCACCTGGGGCGACCCTCACCGCCCTGCCGGCGGCGTCGGGATCGGCCGGCCCAGCCGTCTGGTACGTCTCCCAACCGGGAGACCCGCCACCCCCGGACGCAGATGGATACACCATTCGGAGCCGTGACTGCTGGACCGGTGTCTGTGTCACGATGCTCAGCCCGGCGGGGCTCAGCGCATCCGGCGGTCACTCCAATCATTTGACGGGACAGGAGGACGCACCATGAAAGGATTCCGCGCCTTTCTCAGCCAGGGCAACGTCGTCCAGCTTGCGGTCGCCTTCGTCATCGGCGTCGCGTTCGGCGCCGTGGTCAGCGCGCTTGTCAAAGACCTCATCGACCCCATCATCGCCATTCCGTTCGGCAAGCCCAACTTCGACACCCTGACCCTCACCATCAACGGCAGCCATATCCTGTACGGCACCTTCATCACGGCGGTGATCTCGTTCGTGTTCATCGCCGCCGGCGTGTACTTCTTCTTCGTGGTTCCGTACAACCGCATGCAGGCGCGCCGCGCCAAGCCGGTGGAGGCGACCACCCGGGCATGCCCGGAGTGCCTCAGCGTGATTCCTATTGCCGCGCACCGGTGCTCGTTCTGCACCTCGCCGGTGACACCGGCGGCGAGCTGAGCGATACGCAGCCGGCGGAGGTTCGCAGCGCTCGCCTCAGCGAGCTGTCCGCAGCAACGCTGCACGGGATCCTCGCGGTGCGTCAGGACGTGTTCGTCGTCGAACAGAACTGCGCGTACCGTGACATCGATGCGCGCGACCGCGAGCCCGCGACACTGCATCTCTGGATCGAGGACGATGACGGCACCGTCGTCAGCACGCTCCGCGTCCTCGACGAGGGCGACGGCACGCACCGGATCGGGCGTGTCGCAACGGCGGCGTCATCCCGCGATCGCGGGTGTGCAAGCGCCCTCATGCAACGCGCACTCGAGCTGTCCAGCCCGCCGATCGTGTTGAGCGCCCAGGCGTATCTCGTCGACTGGTACGCCGGCTTCGGGTTCGAGGAATGCGGCGAGCGCTGGATCGAGGACGGCATCGAGCATGCGCCGATGCGCCTCGGTGTCAGCCGGTGACGATGTTCACGATGCGGTCGACGACCGCGATCACCGCGCGCGGAGTGCGCCCCGCGAGCAGCTCGGCGACCCGGGGCTGTGCCAGCGCGAGCTCCGTCAACGCTGCCTCGGACGTCCCCGCGTCGACCTCCAGCTCGGCGCGGCGTTTGCCGTTGACGGTGATCGCGACCGTCGCTCGTTGCGGAGCGGCGAGCGCGGCGTCATAGGCGGGCCACGTCCCAGGCTCGTGCACCGACGTGTCGTGGCCGATGCGGTGCCAGAGCTCCTCGGTGACGAACGGGGCGAACGGCGCCAGAAGCTTCAGGAGCGTCTCCGCGTCGACGCGCCGCGCCGTCCCGGAGGCGGCCTCGTGATCGACCTCGCGCGCGAACTCCATCAACTGCGCGATCGCGGTGTTGTAGCGCAGCTCCGCGATGTCCTCTCCGACGATCTTGATGAGGCGGTGGCGACGGCGCTCGCGCGCCTCGTCGTGTGTGTCGGCGTCGGTGGCGAGTTGCGTCGCGCGCCACACGCGGTTGAGGAATCGGGGCATCCCGGCGATGCCCTTGTCACGGAAGTCGCCGCCAATCGTGTACGGGCCGAGGTACATCATGAACAGGCGCACGCTGTCGGCGCCGTAGCGGTCGATGTACTCGTCGGGATTGAGGACGTTGCCGCGACTCTTCGACATCTTGGCGCCGTCCATGATGATCATGCCGTGGGCGCGGAACCGCGTGAACGGCTCTGGCACGGGCACCATGCCGAGGTCGTGCAGGGCGCGCATGACGAACCGCGAGTACAGCAGGTGCCGCACCGCGTGCTCGTTGCCGCCGATGTACATGTCGACGGGCAGCCACGTGTCCGTCCGCTCTTTGTCGAACGCGACCTCGTCGAAGTCGGCCGACGGATAGCGGAGGAAGTACCACGATGAATCGAGGAACGTGTCGCTGACGTCGGTCTCGCGCCGGGCGGGCCCTCCACATTTCGGGCACGAGACATTCACCCAGTCCTCGACGGTCGCGAGCGGCGACATCCCGGTGCCGCGCGGCCGGAAGTCCTCGACCTCGGGGAGCAGGACGGGAAGATCCTCCTCGGGAACCGCGACCGGACCGTCCTTCGAGCAGTGGATGATCGGGATCGGCGGCCCCCAGTACCGCTGCCGGGAGATGAGCCAGTCGCGAAGCTTGAACTGCACGCTCGTCTCGCCACGTCGCAGCTCGGCGAGCCGATCGACGATGCGGCGCTTGCCCTCCTCCGCCCTGAGGCCGTCGAACTCGCCGCTGTTGACCATGAGCCCGTCGCCAGCGTAGGCAGCCTCGGTTGCGCTGCCGCCGCTGATCACCTCGACGATCGGGAGGTGGTGCGCGGTGGCGAACGCCCAGTCGCGCCCATCGTGCGCCGGCACAGCCATGATCGCGCCGGTCCCGTACCCGCCGAGCACGTAGGGCGCGGCCCAGACGGGCATGCGCGCGCCGGTGAGCGGATGGATCCCGTACGAGCCGAGCTCCATGCCGATCGAGAAGTCGGGCTCCGCCGCCGCGGGCGGGAACTTGTTGCGCCACGCGTTGACCTGGCCCATCCGGTCCGGTGGCACGAAGTCCTCGAGCTCCGGGTGGTCGGCGCCGATGACGAGGAACGTCGCGCCGAAGAGCGTGTCCGGGCGCGTCGTGTACACGGTGACGTCCTTGCGCTTGCAGCCCTCGAGGTCGAACCGGATGGTCGCACCCTCGCTGCGCCCGATCCAGTTGCGCTGCATCGTCTTGGTCGACTCCGACCAGTCGAGCGTGTCGAGCGCTTCGAGCAGCTCCTGCGCGTAGCGCGTGATCTTCAGCCACCACTGGCGGAGGTACCGCGTCTGCACCACGGTGTGGCAGCGTTCGCAGCGGCCCTGCTCGACCTGCTCGTCGGCGAGCACGGTGAGGCACGACGGGCACCAGTTGACCGCTCCCTCGCGCCATTCGATGAGCCCGGCGTTGAAAAGCGTCACGAACAGCCATTGGGTCCAGCGGTAGTAGTCGGGTTCGGCGGTGTTGACCTGGTGGCTCCAGTCGAACATCGAGCCGATCCGCTTGAGCTGGTTCTCGCGGAAGTTGGTCACGGCGCGACGCATCACGACTGCCGGGTGCTCGCCGATCTTCATCGCGTAGTTCTCGGAGTGGATGCCGAACGCGTCGAAGCCCATCGGCTCGAAGACGTTGTCGCCCATGAGCCGGCGCCAGCGACCGTAGATGTCGCCACCGGCGAAGGGGATGATGTGGCCGACGTGCAGCCCCTCGGCGGAGGGGTACGGGAACATCATCAGGTTGTAGAAGGGGCGCTCGGGGCGGTCGAGCGCCGTTCGATAGTCGCCGCGCTCGTCCCAGATACGGCGCCAGCGTTCCTCCACCGCGACGTGGTCATAGGCGTCGAGGCGGGTCGCCTCGTCAGGGGCGGGCACGGCGTCCATGGACAAAGGGTATCCCGTGGCCGTGCCCGTCCCAAACGGGCCGGTCTCTACGAGGCCGCGGCGCGAGGGTTGGGCTGCAGGAGCGCGAACACCCCACCCTGGGGGTCGTGGGCCACAGCGAACCGGCCGATCTCGGGGATGTCCGTGGGCGGGTGGTGCACACCGCCGCCGAGCGAGGTGAGCTTCGCGACCGTCGCCTCGACGTCGTCGGTCGCGAAGTACACGAGCCAGTGCGACGGTGTGCCGGCGGGCGTCTGGGCGGCCATCGGCGTGCCCCCGGCGATGCTCTCGCCGGCGAGCTTGAACTCGGTGTACTCCATGCCCGGCATCGCCATGGTGGCGGGCTCCCAGTCGAACACCGAGGCGTAGAACGCGGAGTCCTTGGCGATGTCGGCTGAGTTGAGCTCGGCCCAGCAGAAGCTGCCCGACGCACCCTTGAGCTCGAAGCCGCGGTGGGTGCCCGGCTGCCAGATGCCGAGCACGCCCCCCGAGGGGTCGGCGACGATCGCCATCCTTCCCGCGTCCATCACGTCGAAGGGCTCGGCGAACACGGTGCCGCCCGCAGCCTTCACCTTGGCCGCGGTGGCGTCGGCATCCTCGACGAGCACGTAGACCGTCCAGGCGGTGGGCTGCTGCTCGTTCATGAGCGGTCCGGTGCCCGCAACCTCCTTGCCGTCGAGGGTGAACATCCCGTAGCCGCCGGCTGCCGGATCCTCGGACACGTTCGCCTGCCATCCGAACACGCCCGAGTAGAAAGCGCGCGCCGCCGCCGGGTCGGAGCTGCCGAGGTCCGCCCAGCCGGGCTGACCGATCGCAACGGTCGCTGTTTCCGCCATCACAAGTCCTCCGTCTCGCCGTGGAGGCCCGCGGGCCACGTGCCTCGAAGGTAGCACTCCCGTCCGGCGCGACGGGTGAAGGCTTCGTTATGGGCGGCCGGGCCGCGAGTACACTCGGGCGCTGCCCATGACTCGCGAGCTTTGACCGGCAATATCGAGGTCTCCGGACCGCGTGGCGACGCGGACAGGGAGGCATTTGCGCGCCTCGACGCGGCGTCGTTCGCGGTCCGCGCAGCGGATTCGCTCCGCTGGCTCAACGCCGCCGGACCACGCATCACCGTGCGCCTCGCGCGCATCGACGGCGAGGTGGCGGGCGGCTACATCCTGCTGCCCTGCGGGCAGTTCTTCGGCGGGCGTTCGGTGCCCGCGCAGGCGGTGTCGGCCGTTGTGGTGCACCCGGCGTTCCGCCGCCGCGGAGTCGCCGGTGCGCTCATGCGCGACTGCGTCACGGCGGTGCGCGAGCAGGGATCGATGCTGGCGCCGCTGCATGCGGCGACGGTGCGTCTCTACCGCCGCTGGGGATGGGGTGTGTGCGCGCAAACCCTGCGGCAGACGGTGCGGACGCCCGGCTTGCGCGGGCTCATCGGCGAGGGGGGGCTGCGGCGCGACCCCGATCCCGTCGCCGTCGAGGCGATGCGCGGTGCCCACCTCGCGCGCTGGGACGGACCGCTCGACCGCCCGGCGTGGTGGCTGCAGGTGGAATGGAACATCGACGACGGAAGCGAACTCCGTTATGAGTACGGGTGGTACGAGAGCGACGTGATCACCGGCTACGTCCGATACGAGGCCGAGCGACAGGGACGCTGGATCCTCCTCCGCGTGCAGGAGCTGATCTTCACGACGCCTGACGCACTGCGCGGATTGCTCGGGTTCCTCGGCGCGAACGAGTCGCAGAGCCTCGAGACGATCTTTCTCCATTCCGCGCTCCCCGATGTGTCACCCCTGCTCCACCTGCTTCCGGAGCCGCATCGAGAGGTCGAGGTCAGCGCGCACATCTGCTGGATGCAGCGCATCGTCGACATCGGTGGTGCGATGCGCGCGCGGGGTTGGCCGGCGCATGCCACGGGACGAGTCGAGCTCGAGGTGACCGATCCCGTGACCGGCGTGGAGCGAGTGGTCCTCGAGGTGGAAGGAGGCGCCGGACGCGTGACGCCGGGGGGCGCCGGCCAGGTGCGATGCGGGATCGATGTGCTGTCGTCCTGGTACTCGAGCACGCTGCGCGCCGAGGATGCGGCGCGGCTCGGCGTGCTCGAAGGCGATGCCGCGTCTATCAGCGCGATGGACGGGTTGATCGCGGGCGGCGCTCCCTGGATGCCGGACTTCTTCTGAGCGGTCCTCGGCGAGACACCACCACCGCCCCGATGCGCGACGCTTCCACACTCCCGCTGCGGCTGGCTCGGCTTCGTTCGCAGCATCTGACCGATGACACGCGGTTGGGGGCCGACCCCTCAGCGATCGCGCGAGCGGTGTGCGCCATCCAGGCGCAGGACTTCGAACTCGGCACGGCACCAGCTGCGGGTGCGGAGCGTCGGGTTGACCGCGACCGCGGTGGATCACGCATTCGATCACGAGCGCGCGGTCGTGAAGACCTGGTTGATGCGCGGAACGCTGCACCTCTGCGCCGCGGACGATGTGCGCTGGATGGTCGATGTGTTCGGGCCACGGGTGAACCGGCTCGGTGCCCGGCAGTGGGCGACGATGGGCCTCGACGAGTCCACCCTTCAACGTGCGGTGCGCGTGATCCGCAAGACCCTTGCCAACGGACCCGTGATCAAGGCGCGAGCTGCGCAACGAGCTGGTGCGGCGCGGCGTCTTCAAGGAGCCGGTAGGGCAGGCGATGATCTACCTGCTCTTTCAGACGGCGACCCTCGGGCTCACCTGCTCCGGACCGAGGATCGGACGGGCCGACAGCTTCGTGTTGCTCGATGACTGGGTGCCGCGGACCGATGGTCCGCGCGGCGACGCGGCGCTTGCCGAGCTCGCAAGGCGGTACCTGGCGGCATACGGTCCGGCTGCCGAGGGTGATCTCGCCGCATGGTCGGGTCTGCCGGTTGCGATGGCCCGGGCCGGGATGTCCGGCATCGCGCGGGAAACCATGGAGTACCCCGGATCGGTGCCGGGGCTGCGGATGCTTCGTTCGGCGGCCGCGGTTGATGGACCTCGGCAACCGGTCGTCCGGCTGCTGGGTCACTTCGACACGTTCCTGCTCGGCTACCGGCGCCGCCATCATCTCGGCGACGAGAAGGCGGAGGAATGGATCCACCGCGGCGGGGGCGGGTGGATTCGTCCGGTGGTGTGCGTCGACGGATGGATCGTCGGCGGTTGGGGCCTGCAGCATTCGCCGGCGGAGGCCGAGGTGACGGTGCTGCCGTTCGAGCGGCTGTCGACCCGGATGCAGGCGGGGATCGGCCGGGAGGTCACCGCGATCGGGCGCTTCCTCGGCCGCCCCACGCGGTGGTCATCCGGGCCCTTGGTAGGCTTGACACCCCTGCCGACGTAGCTCAGTGGTAGAGCAGCGGTTTCGTAAACCGCTGGCCGGGAGTTCGAATCTCCCCGTCGGCTCCATTTTTGAATATAAATCTCGCTCTCGACTGCCGCTGACCGAGCGCCGTACCCACATCGTACCCACGGAAACTTGTTATCGTCGGGGCGTGGAGTCCAAGGTCAGGCCGGGGCACAGCCGGGCTCGAATCCGCCAGCGTCGAGCGGCGGTAGCCGGTCGGCCCGCGCTCTGGGAGGGGCGCTTCACCTACCACGATCCCGACGCGTCCTCGGGGCGACGGCAGCTGTCCGTCTACGGCAGTTCCAAAGCTGAGGCGGAGGCCAAGCTGGCCGAAGCCATGGCGGCACTCCAGAAGGGAGTCAAGCCTCCGCGCGGCGGGCTCACGCTCGAGGCTTACCTGGACGCGTGGCTCGCTCAGGTCGAGCCCGACCTCAAGCTCTCCACCGCTCTCCGCTACCGAGGCCTCGTCGAGCGGCACATGGTTCCCCGCCTGGGGAAGGTGGGGCTCACCCGCCTCACGCCCGGGGATGTCAACGGCCTCACAGCAAAGATGATCAGCGCCGGCTTGACCGCGGCCACGGCCAACCACGCCCGAGCAGTGCTGCGCACAGCGCTCAACGACGCGATCCGGCAGGGGCTGGTGACTCGAAATGCCGCCGCCCTCGCCGATCCGCGCCGCATCGACCCGAAGCCGATCGAACCCATGAGCCCGGATGAGGCGCGGGCGATCCTCGAGGCCTTCACGGGTCACATCGCCGGGCCGGTCGTCGCCACAGCGCTGTGGACGGGGATGCGGCTCGGTGAGCTGCTGGCATTGACGTGGGACCGCGTCGACCTCGACGGCGGCTCACTGCGCGTCGCCGGGAGCACCGCCCATCTCGCGGGTCGAACGTTGATGTGGGGGCCCAAGAACCGCTCCTCGGTGCGCGTCGTGCCCATTGCCGCGCCATTGGTTCCCGTCCTGTTCGCGCTACGGCTCCGTCAGCGAGAACTGCGGCTTGCGGCCGGTGCCGCCTGGGACGGGTCGTGGGGCGACCTCGTGTTCACGAACCGCATCGGCAACCCCTTGATCGGCAGCACCGTGACCCATCAGTTCAAGGATCGCCTCCGTACGGCAGGCCTTCCCGATCGACGGTTTCACGACCTGCGTCATGGCGCTGCGACGCTGTGGCTCGCGGCCGGTGTCGACCTCAAGACGGTCAGTGCGTTGCTGGGGCATTCCAACATCGCAACGACGGCCAACGTGTACACGGGGGTGCTGGACTCACTCCGACGCGACGCGGTCGATCGGATGGCAAGTCTGCTCTCGCCGACCACATCCGCGCTGCTCCGGCCGGACTCTGCTGCGTCGCCGCGTCGGCGTCGGTGAAGATCGCAGGGATCCGCTCGGCCATCCGCGTCCGCACTCGGAGACGAGCGAACGGTGTCGAGACCGTCGTGACGATCGACCACCGCATTCCCGGCTCACCGATGAGTGCGGCGGCACGCTGGCGGATCAGCACCGCACCCGCACGGTTGCCAGCGAGCGAATTCGATAACGCCGCCGCTATCAATCGGCGATTCAGCGAAGGACGGGCAATCCGTTGCGTGGATCTGCAAACTGACACGACGACCGCGGCGGTGGGCTTCCACGTGGATGCCAGTGTCGCGCTCCCGATCTTGCTGACTGACGTGGCCACACGCACCGACCCTGACTGGCTGGAGACGAGCCAGGGCTGTGTGCCAATCCTCAAAACATACCTGCACGAGCTCGGGTCGAAGCTCGGACGGCCCACCGATGTCGCGTACTTCGCGGCCACCGAAGTCGTCGCCGACGCGTACGCACGGCGCTACGGGTTCAGACGGGCTCCCGTACCTTCCGCTTGGAAGGCTTCCGGCCCTTACTACCTCGTGCAGCCGCTCGCGGACGACGACTGACCGTAGGCCCCTTTGCAGCCCGAGGTGCCGCCGTCCTGGGTGCCTCGACGTCGGCGGAGACGGCCTTCGCAACCTGGCTGAAGAGCCCGCTCGGCAAGAACCTCCGCGCGTCACGGAGGAACGCTTCGATCGACGGCTTCTCTGCGGCCTGGTACAAGGTGGCGACGGCCGCATCGACTTCGGCCGCCACGGCCTCAGCGAGCTCAGGGGCGTGCGCCTCGCTGTACGCCACGAGGTCAAACGCCACCTCATCGATGGAGCGTCGCCTGAAGTGTCGGGTGAGCCGGAGCACCTCGGTTGCGGGAATCCGGTGGTCTCGCCCCCCTGCACGGATATACACCAGATCGGGAAGCCGCGAAAGCGTCGGGGGCGCCACCCCAACCATCTCGGCAGCGTCCGTCAACGTGGGGTAGGCCACCGGCGTGACGCTTGGCGGGTGGGCTTCCACAGGTTTGGCCCTCACGCTTGAACCCTAGCAGGCGGTGCGTAACGACCGCAACCAACGTTAGGAACGTAACAATGGCCGTACGCAGCGATACGGGGCGCGCCTGGCCGTGGGCGGCGGCCGGCAGGTCCTGCGGCTCACGTCCCGTACGGGCGACTCCTTTCCACGACGTAGCGTTGCAGTACCACCCGGGCCACACGAATAGTCCGTGGACCGAGCCGGACAACTGGAAGCTCCCCGCGCCAAACCATCTCCCACGCTTGACGACGGCCGATCTGGAGCGTGCGCGCAACCTCGGCAACCGTCATGAGCAGATTGTCGGATGCCTCAGACGGACCCACCAAAAGGGTCCTGTGTAGCACTCCATCGTTGAGCTGCAAGCTGACCGCCTGGCTTGTTTGTTCCGCGATGGCATCCGAGGCGCGCTCGGACCACGCGAGTGAGAGTTGCGCCTGCGAGGATGCTCTAGCCATCATCCGGAAATAAGCATGACGCGCGAACGCTCACGCGACGCTTACATTTTTCGCCCAGGGTTGGTTTGTACAAGTCCGGCAGATACTTGGCGCCGCAGGTCCAGTCCCACCGTGACACCGCGACCGCCGGATAATTGGCGCACCCGGTCCGATCGCGCTCGTGGCTCGACCGATGCAACGGGGCCGGGTGCAGGCCGAGTCGTCGCCGGGCTCAGGGGCACATGTGCAGGTACGCGCTCAGCATGCGCCGCGCGGGATGGGGGGCCGGGCCTCCGCCGGGCCTCCATGGACGCCGTCCCAGCCATCCGGCCACGTCCTTCGCCGACGTCCTTCGCCGCGTCCCTGCATCCCGGCAGGCCCCCCGACAAGCCCCACCCACAGACACAGCTCCAGCAGCCTCACAGACACTGCTCCTACCCCCGCACTCATCACCCTCAGTTCCCGACCTCGCGCCTTCATATCACACACACTTTCACCTGCGGTTTTTTCGCCGTTTCCGACCCAAAATGTAAGCGCTCTGTTGTCGCCTGATGGGCTTGAATATGCGTGAAATGCAACGCGTTGTTCATGACGAAACCCCGGGTGTGGAAGCGCGGTGCGCTGCATGCCGACGAGCCCTGCGTCGACGCAGCACCGGTCGACCGCCGCGCTTCTGCGGTGGAACGTGTCGGAGCAGCGCACATCGGCGACGGCAGCAGGGTCTCAGCGAGTCGATGCCTCGTTGGGCGTCCGCTCGCGGTCGCCTCTCGCTTCGAGGGGCGAGGACCTGGCGAGCACGGGAGGCAGCGCTCGCACGGCGGCGAGAACGCCGGAGCCGTGGCCGGGCTGATCTGGCGGCGCAACGCCTTGCGCAGCGCCGATGGCGAGCGGCCAGCGCCGCGTTGAGTCGGCTTCAGCGCGGTGCGGTCACGACAGCGACGTGGTCGGAGATCAACTCGGTATGTCGGGCAGTGGCGGAGGCCGCCGCGGAATGTCGCCGCCTGAAGATGTCAGGCGCCGACTGGACCGCCGAAATCCGGCGCGTCGTCGACGCCTCGAACGTTGCTGGGCAGCGATCCGTGCACCAGAAGGGCATGAGCCACCTCTGGTCCGTCGTGTCTGACGGGGTGTAGGGTATAGCGATATTGACCTGACAGTGGAGGAGATCCATGGCGCAGCGCTCCGAGGACGGCTCGAAGCAAGGAAGGGACAGCAACCCGCCCCAGAGGAAGGTCGCTAGGCCCGACGAGGAGCGCGGCTGGCCCCGGCGTGAGGCGTGCCCTGATTGTCGATATCCCAGTGGCCACGCCCCTAGCTGCCCTAACCGCTAGAAATGGGCGACGAGACAGAGTTCGAGATTCGCGAACCTCGACGGCGCGATTCCCCTACCGAGCCCGGTACCGTGAAGGCCGAAGAAGGTTGGCCACGCCGCGAGAAGTGCCCCGACTGTGGGTTTCCTGCGGGTTCACACGCAGCCGACTGCCCTAATCGGTAGGGTCAAACGTGCCATCCGATCCAACAAGAGTTTGGAAACGGCCTGGTAGCATCGGCGACGCTGAAGCCATCAGGGGAATGGGCGGTGTAGTGTCGCCACTTCTGGCTGGATTCGCACTCGCGACGGTCGCGGTCCTTATGACATCCGCCGACCCTAACAAGACGCCGCTTGCGCCGTGGGCGGTTCTCTGCCTCGCCGCTGCGGCAGTCGCGTTTCTTTACGTTATGCAGTACTCATTTCTCGCAGTACGCAGCGGCTCGGCGCCCAGCTCCTACATCGACTGGGAGCCGGAGGTCACTCTCCACCCAGAACAACTCGAGCGCCTTCGTTTGGAGCAGGCCGCGGACCGCCGACTATTCACACTATTCAACAAGCGTGCAGGCTGGCTTTACGACGTGGGCTTGTTGCTCTTCCTCGCCGGCCTCGCCCTCGTCGTTGTTCCTTCAAAGTGGGGGATTGCCAATGTGATTGCTTTGGCGGTGGTCGGTCTTGCATTTGCTATTGAGGTGCTATGGATACTGGCCGACCCATTCGCGGCCGTCGGCCATCTACTCAATCCTGTTCGGACTGACGTCGAGGCCGCCGTGAAGGAGACCGTCGACCCCGTCGATCCTGAGGAGCTGCGTCGTCTCGGGCTGCTACGTTAGCGACGGTGAAGGCACTTGCGGTTTGCCCCCGCCAGCCTCATCTCGCTGGACGTGGCTGACACCCTATTTCGCGGTCACTCCCGGTTCTCCGCGTCGGAATCGCCGTTCCGATGCCTGGTTCGAATGCGACACGCCCGTCGGCGTACGCGACCGAACGTGGCGGATCGGGCCTCAAGAACCGCGAGGCCCGTCCAGCCCTCAAGTAATCGAATCCTCCCACCGGCCGCCAATGCCCTCTCCCTATTGGAGGTCGTCGGAGCGTCCCAACGGAAGCGGGCGCCAGCGAATTGCGCCAAAGACGGTTACTTCTCTTGGCACGCGACGACCACGCGGATCGTCACGCCGACCGTTACGGTCACCGGCCCACTCGACGGGCAATCCGCATTGCCGCTGTCATAGAGCGGGCTGCGGCCAGTGATCGTGTACGTGCCGATGGGGACTCTGACTAAGAAGACGCCGTCGGACCCTGCCGTTGCGGTGAATACCGTTCCCTCCGAGTCACGGAGTGTGATGGATCCTTTGAGCGGACGGGGCGTTCCGGGAGCGGCGCCGCCGACGGCTTCAAGAGTGCCTTGGACGACTCCGCTGTCCACGGTCGAGCCTCGCAAGAAGGTTGGCGTGACCACACTCCAAGTGGCGCCGGCGTCGTGCGTCTGCCAGAAGGTGAACGGCGCGGTGTTCGGGGTCGCGACATAGTTGGCGGGCTCCGAACTGATGTCGACCGGGGTGGCCCAACCAAGGCTTGCGTTGACAAAGTCGATCTCATCGATATCAGAGGCAGGCCCGGTCGCACTCGCGCCCGATCCCGCGGTCCGCCTCGCTTCTTGCCACGAGCGCCCCCCGTCCCTTGTCGTCCAAACCACAGCAGACGGGTTGTTGTTCCCGGTCAGTCCGAGGGCAAATCCATCATCGGCATTGATGAAGTGCACGAAGGTCGCGGGAGGCTCGGCGCGTTGGGTCCAGGTTCGACCCCCGTCGGTTGTGGCGAACAGCAGAGGAGTGCCGTTCGCAGCCACCAGTACGCCGTCGAGCGGCGACGTGAACTGGGGCGCGTTGACGGCGCACCCGGTGCCGCAGTCGAGCGGCTGCGGACGCCATGTGGCGCCGCCGTCATGCGAGACCTCGAAGAACGGCCCCCCGTCGACGCACCCTCCGGCGACCCATCCGGTCGTCGAGTCCGCGAAGGCCATGCCGTACTTGGCACACGAAACAGGGAGCGCCCCGGGCGCCGCGGTCCCGCGCGCTGGCGTCGTCTCCACCTGCGACCAGTGCATCCCGCCGTCGATCGTCCGAAAGATGATGATTGGGGATCCCTCGGTCCCATCCTGCGTGTCGAAGAACCATCCATGTGTCCGGTCGACGAAGTCGAGGTCGGTGGCCGAATATATGCTCTGGACCGTCTCGTCGAGCGCGGTAAAGGACTGCCCTTGCGTCCATGTGGCGCCGCCGTCGTCCGTCGACCACCCCACCAACTGGTAAGTGCCGACATTCTGTGTCGACCCAGACGACGCGAGGATCCGAGCCGACCGGGCATCGACCCACGCGACTTCGATGACGCTGAACCGCCCAACGGGCGGCGGGACGATGGTCCACTGCTGGACGCCGACGGTAGTGTGCAGGATAGCGCTCCCGCCACCCCATGCCCACCCGGAGGTCGGACTGAACATGTGCAAGTCGGAAACCTCGGCGGGCCCTTGCACCAGACCGGCGGCTGAGCGCGTGCCGCCTGAATGGAGCAGGAGCGTGACCCCCAGAGGAACGCCAATGACCACGGCGACCAGGACGGCGACCGCGGAACTCAGCAGGCGCCTGTGTCGCGCAGACGTGACCGGAACTCGTTCGTGCGGCAGCGGCTGCGCGGTTCGTGTGTAGGTCGAATAACCCTCGAGGTATGCCGAGAGGGAGGAACCGAGATCGTTGTCGTCGCGATCACTCATGTTGCAGTTCCGTCCTGAGCCTGCTCAGCGCGCGCGAGAGATGGCTCGCCGCCGCTCCGGTGCTGCATCCCATGAGGTCGGCGCACTCGGTCAACGTGTACCCGCTCATGTAGTGCAGTGAGACCACTGCCCGCTGCTGTCGGGAGAGCCGACCATAGGCGCGGTGCAGGTCGATGTATCTCCCGTCGGCCTCGAGGTGCTGGTCGATCTGAGCGCGCTCGGCGTTCCGCCTCAGTGCTGAGAAAGATCGGGTGAGCCAGCGTCGCCGGTGTAGTGCCTGATGCACCCCGATTGCCATCAGCCAGGCTCGAGTGCGCTCCGGATCGATTCGGGTCGCCCATCCTCGCCATGCAGCAGCCGCCGTCTCCTGTACGGCGTCCTCGGCATATCCGGCATCGCCCAGGATGGAGAATGCAAGGGCAAACAGGTGGCCGCGCTCTGCTGCGAGCAACTCCTCGAACTCGGCAGCATCTGGCGCCGATTGGCCGTGGATCACCCCGCGACATTCTGCCGCAGTATCAGAGAGTTGACCATGCCCTTAAGTGCCCGCTCGAGGGCAAACGCATTACAGGCGTCGTGACGTCGTACCCCCGCCGGTTGGCGGCGCGGCGGGGACCCGAGATCTGAGACCTAAACCTCATCAGGCGCACGTCCCCGGCTCCTAGCGGATTGAGTCTCCCGGCGGATAGCGTCGATCGAATCGGCAGCAACGCTCAACGGATGCGGGTGAACACCACAAGCCCGACCTCAAGAACCGCTACGGCCGGCGTCAATGCGTTCGTAACAAACCCGCAACCCGAGACGGCCCTGTACGAGTTGGTGCGTAGGCTGATGTCGTGGCAACCGCACGTCGTCTATGGCTTGCAGGATCGCCGGCCAGGATGATCGTGGTGGGTACGCTCGCCACGGTGATCGCAGCCGGCGCCGTCGTGGGCGGTCTCGCCCTCTCGTCCACTACGCCGACCTCGTTCGCTGCCCTCGCCGGAGCGCCCGGGACGCCACCGGCCCGGGCCGACGCGGCCATCGGCTACGACCCAGATACCAAGCAGGTGGTTATGTTCGGGGGCCAGGGCGACTACGGCTCGCTCGGTGACACCTGGGTCTTCGACGGATCGACCTGGCGGCCGGAGCACACCGCGCAGGCGCCGGCGGCAAGAAGCGATGCTGGAATGGTGTTCGACCCCAAGCTGCGGGCGCTGGTCCTCTTTGGTGGTTGGGCCACCGGGAATGGAGGGGACTTGAGCGCCACCTGGCTCTGGACCGGCCACGCCTGGGAACGGCGAAGCACAGCCACCGTCCCGTACGGGATCTACGACCAAACGATCCTGCAGCAGGACCACATGGCTTATGACGCCGTGACCGGAAAGGTCGTCCTGGTGGGCATCCCTGGCGAGTTGGAATACCAGTCATGTTCAGCGGAGACGTGGACCTTTGACGGCAGCAACTGGCAGTTGCAACGCCCAGCAACCGAGTTGCCGTCTTCGGAAACTGCGATCGTCAATGAGCCGCAGACCGGCCATGTCGTGGCAGTGCTGACCGCGAGGGACGCCATCGATAACGTGCGTGATGGCCAATCGTGCCCGGTGGGAAGTTCGCAAGCGAGGGCGCTGGCAGGCTCGAGTACGTGGCGCTGGACGGGGTCCACCTGGGTCGAGGTGAGCGCCGGCAGTGAGCCCGATGCAGGGGTGAATGGCACCGCCCAAAACGGCACCTTGCAGAGCCTGCAGGCGGTCGCCGGCACTTCGATGCTTGCGACCGGTGTTGATGAAGCCTTCTGGTCGTGGAACGGAAGCCGATGGTCCGAGCTCCCAGCCTCGCACGGTGGTCCACCCCCGACGTGGCAGAACGTGCAGGCCGACGATGGTGATGGCGTGGTCCTCTTTGGGGGCTCGGAAACACCCCCCAATGGCCCAAACACCGCGGATACCTGGCTGTGGGATGGTTCGCACTGGCGTTTGCTAGCCACAGCGGGTCGTCCCGTTGCAACGCCGACGGCTGTGCCGCCCAGTCAAAACCCTGGTGTCACGACTCCAGCGGCCGTCTAGCAGCCGCGGCTAACAACGGCGACCGGTGGTGACACCCTATTTGACACCGTACGACGCGGTCGCCCCCGAATTGCGGCGAACAGATTTCCTGCGCGGATGCCTGACCTCCAATACGAAACGGCACTCTTGGGACACGCCCGAACGCACCAGGGACGAACTTGAAAACCGGTGCGGCCGCCAAGCCTTGGGGCACCCGCGTCCGTTGGGCCGCGTACCCACATCCGTACCCACATCCAGTGGGTACGGGAGGGTGCCGAAGGGCATCGAACGGCGTCGCCGACGCCTTTTTGAGTTCAACCCATGCCCCTGGGTCCCCTCAAATGCACCAAATCCCATTTTCGTAAACCGCTGGCCGGGAGTTCGAATCTCCCCGTCGGCTCAGGGCTTGTGTTGGTTCGGATGATGCGTCGCTGAGCGGCGTCAGCCGAGTTGGACGAGGCCGATTGTGTTGCCGTCGGGGTCCAGAAACCACGCAGCGCGATTCGGAGGAGTGTCCGCGATTCCGTTGACGGTCTTGAATCCGGGCAGGTCGTACTCCTCGAACTTCACGCCCCTCGCCTTCAGGTCGGCGACCTCGGTCTCGATGTCATCCACTTCGAATCCGAGTTGGGTATGGCCCGCCCTGGCCGTGTTCGGCGTCTCGAACAGTACGAAGCGAGTGCCTCCGGCCGAGCTGAGCATGACGGCCCCGGCATTCTCGCTTTCCACCTCGTCGAACCCCAGAACCCCGGTGTAGAAGGCTTTTGCGGGCACGAGATCGGCCACCGGCACTGTGGCGTGGGCTTTGCAGTCCTTCAGCATGCGAATCCTCCTCGCAGATCGACGGTGGGGCCACATCCTATCGTTGTGCCAAGACGAGTACGGTGAAGGCCCTCATACTTGCAGGCGCCGCCGAATACTTGAGGGGGGACTTGTGCGCACCACGCCGTATCGACTGGCATACCTCGGCACACCGCTCGTCCTCGCATTCCTGGTCGGATGCTCCAGCACAGGCGGCAACGGAACGGGCCCCGGGGTCACGAGTGCGGCGAGGTCGAGCCCATCCGCCACCGCGGCGGCGACGCCCAGCCCCACGCCGACCCCGGCACCGGTGAAAAAGACTGCCGCTCCGACCCCCGTCACCACCGTCAACAGGGCGGACCCAGGACCCTTCGCGGGCGAATGGAAGGGCAACGGCTCGCAGCTTGATGTCAGCGGCGACGAGTCGGCAAACGCCAGCTACATGATCGGCGTGCTCTGCAGCTCGGCGACACCGACCCCATCCCCCTGCGACGACGACAGCGGCAACCCCACCATCCCGGGTGGGCAGCTCAAGCTGCATATCACCGAGGTCGACACCACCGGCAACACCGCCGTCGCGATCGCAGAGGTGAAGGACTCGAGTGACCCGAAATACCCGGAGGGGTCGACGATGAAGTTCGCCCTCAAGAACGGCGTCATCACCTCCCCGATCGGGAAGCTCACGAAGGTCTGAACGCCGGCCGCCACCCGCGGGCGCATGCCGTCAACAGTTGGTGGCTCGGGGCAACCGTCCTAGCAGTGGGGCAGGCGATGACGCGCGGACCCGGCTCCCACCGCGACGCGGCCGGCGGCGCTTGGAGCCCCGCGGCGATTCGTGGCGCTGTCGACTCCCACCGGGGAGACGACGTTGCGACCGGCACGCTCTGACGCGTTCGCGACCATCAGGCGCTTGAGCAGACGTTCGAATTGCTCATCCGGACTCGCCGGCTCCTGCCGCCAGTTCGACGTACACGACCTGAGGTCTCGCCTTCTCTCGACGCGCATCGACATACTCCCGCGATGCCCTGGTTGATGATTGCGATTGCCAACCCGCCACTCTGGTTGGCCTTCCTGCAGGCATCGAGGCAACTATCGGACGTGGGCCGCAGGCGCGATAGGGTCGAACGGCGTGTTTTAGCGGAGTATTTGGTCCCGGGCTAGCCGCGACCCTCAGCGGGAAAGGCCTGGCGCATGCGCACCGCGATGAGCCTCTCCACCAGCGGTTTCGGCAGCGGCATGTCGATGCCGAACTGCAGTGCCCCTTTCGACGTCGCGAAGCCGGCGACGTCCTCGCCGAGCTCCGGGATCACCGACCCGCTGTGCGGAAAGTAGCTGAGGTGATTCTTGAAGGCTGCGAAACCGGCGATCATCTTGCCTCGGACCCGGAAGCCTGGCATCCCATACGAGATGCACTCCTCGGCATCCGGAAGGCTCTCGAGAATCGTCTCACGCAGCCGGCGCAGCGTCGACTGCTCCGGCTCGTCGAGCGCTGCGAGGTAGGCGTCGATCTCCTGCTGTGACACACGCACAGTCTCGGCCTCGGGCCGCACGGGGGTCAACCAACAGCGCTCAATCGCGCCGGAGATGCTGCCGCGGACGCCGCGCTGCGGCATGCAGACGCTCGGCCAGCCGCCGCAACGCCGGGCGGAGCTCGGCCGGTTGCAGCACCACCAGGTCGCATTCCAGGCGCGCAAGATATGTCGCGGCCCAGTCCAGGTCGTCGGTTCGAAAGCGCAGCAGCGTGCCGTCTTCCACCGCCTCGAGCGTCGCATCGCTCGCCGACACACGGCCCCGTGCCTCCTCGAGGCCGAGGTCGAGCAGCACCTCACATCGATGACCGGACCCGACCTCCGCGAGGGTCCGCTCGATGGTCCCGATGACGTCGATGCCGTCCGGACGCTGGAACGCGTCGGTGGTGACCTCAGCGTCGAGGATGCGATCGAGACGGAAGGTGCGCAGAGCGTTGCGCAGGTGGTCCCAGCTGAGCACGTACCAGTGGCCGCTCTGGAAGACGACGCCGTACGGATCGACGAGCCGCTCGGTGGTCTCGTCCGCAGCCGATCGGTACCGCAGGCGCACTCTGGTCCCGTCACGGGCCGCTGAGCTGAGGCGAAGGATTGTGTCAGCATTGGCATGATCTCGAGCCACCGGGGAAAGACCGAGGCTCACGAAGTCCTGCATCGCCTGCACCTGGCCGCGCTGGGTCTCGGGAAGCACCCGGTCGAGCTTCGCCAGCGCCCCCTGGACCACCGCCCCTGAGGCCGACAGCCCCAGACGTTGCGCCGCGAGCAGCCCGATCACGACCACCAGCGCCTCGTCGTTGCTGAGCATGAGCGGGGGCAGCTTGAATCCGCGCCGGAGCCGGTAGCCGCCCGCCGGACCCCGCTCCGCCTCCACCGGGATCCCCATGTCCTGGAGCCCGCTGACATACCGCCGCACGGTCCGCGGGCTCACCTCGAGGCGCTCCGCGATGTCCGCCGCGCTGAGCTGGCGGTACACCTGGAGCATCTCGAGGAGCGTGAGCAACCGCCCGACGGAGAGATCCACATCCGTCATTATATAGGACGGATATCGTCCATATTGGTTGATAGCATCACCCGCATGATCAATCCGAACGTGCTCCTGCAACTCGGCCGTGAACGACACCGTGACCTCCTCAACGATGCCCGCCTGCGCCGGCTCCGATCGGAACGCACCGAGGCCGCCGTGGTCGGGTCTGAGGACCTCATCGTCATCGGGCGCACCGCCCGCGTCATCGACGCCCGCGTTCGCCGCGAGAGCCATGCCGAGTACGCCGACAGCAGGGGAGCGGCCTGAGGTGAGCAGGCCGCCCCTGCGCGGCGCGGCCCGGCGCCATCCGGTCGCGTGAGCCGCAAGCGCTCGGCGGCCGCGATGAGCGCCGAACCGCCCCACTGACATCGCGGTCGTGAGCGCGCAGCGCGGAACGCTCGGCGTCTGGCGAGGCGCCGCGCTCTACGTCGGCTCCCTCATCGGACCGGGAGTCCTGCTCATCCCGGCGCTCGCCGTCCAGGCAGCCGGTCCCGCATCGGTGATCGGATGGGCGCTGCTCATCCTTCTCTCGGCGCCACTCGCACTGACGTTTGCGGCGCTCGGTGTCCGCCTCCCGGTTGCGGGCGGCGTGGCCGCCTATGTGGAAACCGGATTCGGCCCCGCGGCCGGGGCGACGACCGGCGGATGGTTCCTCACCGCAGTGCTCATCGGAGCGCCCGCGGTGTCATTGATCGGCGGGTTCTACGTCGCGGACCTCACCGGTTCGGGGACGACCGTTGCGGCATCGGTGGGGCTCGCGATCTTCGTGGTCGTGCTCGGCGCGAACGCGCTCGGCTTGCGGCTCTCCTCCCGTCTCCAGCTCGTGCTCGCGAGCGTGCTCACGCTGGTGATCGCCGTCGCGCTGGCGATCGCGCTGCCCGGTCGCGCCACACACAACTGGACGCCCTTCGCCCCGCATGGCCTCCTCGCGATCGGGACCGCCGCGAACATCCTGGTGTGGCTCTTCGTCGGCTGGGAGGCGGTCGCGCAACTCGCGGGCGAGTTCGAAAAGCCATCGACGCAGCTCCCGCGTGCGATGGCAATCGCGTTCGGCACCGTCACCGTCCTCTACATCGGCCT
This sequence comes from Candidatus Dormiibacterota bacterium, assembly GCA_963848445.1. Lineage (GTDB taxonomy): Bacteria > Chloroflexota > Dormibacteria > Aeolococcales > Aeolococcaceae > Palsa-851. Next base: position 122,546 of record CAWKDT010000008.1, on the reverse strand, counting down.
CGCGGTGGCGACGGTCGGTGTCAGCGCCCACTCGTCCTCGAAGGTGCCGCTTGCGGATCTGATCGCCGTCGGATTCGGCTCCTGGGGACGCGCCGCAACGGCGGTCCTCGCCGTCGCGCTGACCATGGGCACGATGAACGTCTACATCGGTGGCGCGTCCAAGCTCGCCGCCAGCCTCGCCGCATCCGGGTCACTCCCGGCATGGCTCGGGCGCGAGACGCACCGCAGCATCCCGCGGAGGCCGCTGCTCGTGGTGTTCGTCATCGGCGTGGTCCTCCTCGGTGCACTCGTCGCGGGCTACGCCAATGCCGACGAGCTCGTGCGCGCGACCTCCGCATGCTTCATCGCCGTGTACGTCGCGGCGACGGCGGCGGCGGTGCGCATCCTGCGCGGCGCCGCTCGCGCCGCCGCGCTCGTGTCGTGCGCCTTCAGCGTCGGGATCGCGCTGTTCTCAGCCTGGTATCTGCTCGTCCCCGTGATCTCCTTCGCATGCTTTGCACTGATCCGCGTCGGCTCCGGCCGCGAGCGGATCACCGCCGAGCCCTCGACGCCGCCGGCGTCCTCGAGATCCTGAGACCGTCCCTCGAGGGGGCGTCCCATGGCGGTTATATTCGCGGCGATGAGCCACACCAACCGGCGGGCGCGGACGTCATGACCAACGCAAGGGCGCACTTCACCCCCGCGCTGTTCGACTTCCTGCACGACCTCGCCGCCAACAACAACCGCGAGTGGTTCCATGCGAACCGCGCACGCTACGACGAAGATGTCCGCGAGCCGGTGCTCGGGTTCATCACCGATGTGGCGCCGAAGCTCCGGAAGATCAGCCCGCACATCGTCGCCGATCCCAGCAGGGTGGGCGGGTCGATGTTCCGCATCAACCGGGATACCCGCTTCTCGCCGAACCGGGATCCGTACAGCACTGCGGTGAAGGTCGCGTTCCGCCATGACGCGGTCGACCGGCACATGCCCGGACCCGGATGCTTCCTGCAACTGGCGTCCGATGGGGTGACGGCGGCGGGCGGCCTCTACGCCGCGGATGCGGCGATGCTCGGCGCCGTGCGTCAGGCGATCGCGGACAATGGCGCCCGATGGCGGCGCATCATCGCGAACCCGCGACTCGCCCCGATGATCGAGGATCGCGGCCCGCTGCTCAAGAATCCGCCGCGCGGGTTCGCCGCCGATCACCCCCTGATCGACGACCTCAAGCGCAAGACCTTCGTCTGGTACCTGACGTGCTCAGTCCAGGACGCGTGCTCGCCCGATTTCATGGATCGCTACGTGACGGCCTGCAAGGCGGCCTCTCCGTTCACGGGATTCCTCGCATCCGCACTCGGCATGGAGTGGTGACAGGACACCCACCGATGAGCAGCCGCCGTGTGAGCCGCGCCACGGAGGAGACCAACCGGCGGCTCCTGCGAGCCCGGGATGCCATGGACGTGGCGTACTCGCAACCCCTCGACATCGCACGGCTTGCGGCCATCGCGCACATGTCCGACGCGCATTTCATCCGCGCGTTTCGAGCGGCGTTCGGCGAGACCCCGCACCGGTATCTCCAGCGACGGCGGGTCGAGCGCGCGATGTATCTGCTGCGCCGCCCCGAGAGCAGCGTGACCGTGGTGTGCTTCGACGTCGGCTTCGCCAGCCTCGGCACCTTCAGCCGGACGTTCCGCGAGATCGTCGGCGAGGGGCCCTCGGCGTATCGGCGCCGCGGACCGGTCGCCATGGCGCCGACGTGCTTTGCGATGGCATGGGGCAGACCGAGCAGTTTTGGAGAAGCACGCCCCGCAGCGCGAGCGTAGCGTCGCACTCACGCATCAACGCACGGGAGAACCAACCAACATGCTGCACGAGCTCAGAATTTCGCAGATCTACGTACTCGACCAGGACGAGGCGCTCGAGTTCTACGTCGGCAAGCTCGGCCTCGAGGTCCACACCGACAACGACCTCGGCTTCATGCGATTCCTCACGGTCAACGTCCCCGGTGATCGCAACCACCAGATCCTCCTCGAGAAGCCGGGACCACCCGTGATGGACCCGGCGACGACCGAGCAGGTGCGTGACCTCCTCACAAAGGGACGGACCGGAGGCCACCTCTTCTTCTCGTGCCTCGATGGTCGCGCGACGTTCGAGGAACTTCGCGCCAAGGGCGTCGAGTTCACCCAGGAGCTCACCGAGCAGCCATACGGCATCGACTTCGGACTCCGCGATCCGTTCGGGAACCACATCCGCGTCGCACAGCTCACCGAGGACTGACCGCGGAGCGTCATTTGGTCCAGGTGACCCGAATGGCTTGATCCAGACCTCGCCGGCGGACCGACGGATGGCGCGGATGTCCGTCCGAAGGTCCCGGCCGGCGGTGTCGAGGCCCTCGGTGAGCACGAGTCCGCCACGCTCCTCCACCGGCGACGGTCAGAATGGGCGGATGGCATCCGAGAAATTCACGGTGCAACGCGGCACCGTCAGCCTTGCCGCCGAGCGCTGGCCCGGCGGCGGAAGCGGGCAGCCGGTGGTGCTGCTGCACTCCGGCGTCACCGACCGGAGGAGTTGGTACGCGGTTGCCGAACGGCTGCAGCCCACCACAAGCGTTGTCGCATACGACATGCGCGGCTACGGCGAGACCTCCGCGTTGACCTATGGCTTCACGCATCTCGACGACCTCCGGGTGGTGCTGGATCAGGTGGCAGCCGGCCCCGTATGGCTCGTCGGCAGCTCCATGGGTGGCGAGATCGCGATCGACGCGGCGGTTGCCGACCCGGCTCGGGTCGCGGGACTCGTCCTGCTCGCGCCGTCGGTGAGTGGCGCGCCGGAGCCGACCGAGTTCGACACCGACACCGAACGCCTCGTCCACCTCTGGGAGGACGCACAGACCGCCGGCGAGATCGACGAGGTGAACCGAATCGAGATGTGGCTCTGGCTGGACGGGCCCGGGTCGCCCGAGGGCCGCGTCTCGGGTCCCGCGCGCGACCTTGCGCTCGCGATGAACGCGGTGGCGTTGAAGAACGACATCCCGGAGGAGTCGGGCAAGAGCGGCATCGTCGCGTGGTCGCGGCTCGAGGAGATCCAGATGCCCGTGACGGTCGCCTGCGGCGACCTCGACCTCCCCTTCGTGATCGAGCGCTCGAAGCAGCTCGCGGACTGGCTTCCCGACGCTCGGCACGAGGTGCTCGCCGGGATGGCACATCTGCCGTATCTCGAACACCCTGACGTTGTCGCAGACCTCATCAGCGCCGCGATTCGCTGACCGTTCTCACGCGCCAGGGGGTCCGATCCCTTCATGACCCGGGAGTGATCACCGCATAGGTCGCGATCGCGGCGCCGGAGGTCGACGTGGCCAGGATGTCGAAGCGCGTCGCTCCCTTCGGGCACGGTCGCATCCGCGACGAAGTGTCCGGTCGGATCGAGTCTGCGGCTGACGAGGATCGTGGGTGTGCCACCGGGAACCGTCATGCCGATCGTCACCGACGCAATCGGTATCTCGCTCGAACTCGTTCGCGTTCGTGAAGAACGTGCAATGGAATTCGTCCATGCCCGCTTTGTCGGGGTCGAGATAGACCTGCGCGAGCCAGCCGTGCTGCAATTGGATCGAGTAGAGGGTCGGCAGCCCACTGAAGCGTGTTGCCGTCACCAACGGGGCCGGTGCGATCGTCGTCAGCTGCAGGTGGACCTCCGTGGAGCGCTGCGCGTTCTCGATGATCACCGCGACCTCCCAGATCCCGGCGATGGAGAGATTGCCGCCTCGAGCCTTGAAGGTGCCGTCCGACTGGCGCTTGAGCGTCAGCGTCGACTCGCCGAGCTGTGGCCGCAGTGGCTGCGTGAACTCCAGTTGCGCCGATGACGCTCGGATGGGCGCACCGGTGTCGTAGTCGGTGACCCCCAGCTTGAAATCGTTGAAGCCGGCCGCCCCGGGCGATACCGTGAGCCGGACCTTCACCGTTGTCGCAAAGTCGCTACCCGTCACGACCAGCTGCGTGGCCTTGACCGGGCTCGTGGTCGCTGCCGATGCGACCGGCGGCGCGACATTGACCAGCGCCGCTGCGACGAGGACCACCGCGGCCCCGATCAAGACCTCGGTCGACCCGACACGACGCAGCCCGCGAAGCACGCGCGAGGCGCGTGGCGCGTTGCGATAGCGATTGATCGCGCCGAGGCCGGCCAGGATCACGAACAGCGCGACCTTCACGATCACCAGCTGCCCGAAGGGGGTGCCGAAGAGCTGACCGAGCGACCCGACCTCGATCACCGCGCGGAAGGTGCCGGTGAGCGCGACCGTGACGATGGCGACGCCGGCAAGTGTCGAGAACCGTCGCACCGCGCGTCCCCTGGTCTCGGACGCCTGGCCACGAACCGCCAGGATGAGGACGAGCAGACCCCCGATCCACGCGCCACTCGCCACGATGTGCACCCACTGGGCGAGGAGATTCACCACGACCGGCGCCTGCGCACCCGCGTGGCTCGCGGCGACGTCGACCCACATCGAGGCAGCGGCTCCGGCCGCCGCAGCGGCCATGGCGGCGCGCCGCACCGAGCCCGATCCCGCGACACCGACGACGACCGCGAGGCCGGTCAGCACGGCCGCCACAATTCGCTCTGTTGCCGTCATCCCGAGCGACGACGACAGGACCCCGGCGACTGTGAGCCCCGCCGCCTCGCGCTGTGCCTCGACGATCCCCACCGCGCCCAGCGCGCTCAGAGCCCAGGCGCCTCCCAGTAAGCGGGTGGTGAACCGCGGCACACCCTGCAGCGCTATCAGGCAGGTCACCGCGATCCCGATCATCCCCATCGCACCGATGAAGAACAGCCAGCGCGCCGCCACGGCGAGGATCGACGGCGGCGGCGACACGACGGCCTTCGCCGCGTGCGCGTTCGCGTTGGACGCGGATACCCCGACGCCGAACGCGTACGCGCCGGTGGCGAGGTGTCCGTCGACCTCCGACACGGTGCGCCAGGTCACGGTGTACACCCCGTTGCCAATCGTCTTCAGCGGCACCTCGAGGTCCAGGGGATGGCCGGGCACGACCGTCGTGGGGCCGGCATCGACGTTCGCCCCGGAGCCGTTGACAACCGTGATACTCGAGAGCTTCGGGTCGGGTGTCTCGCCGAACGTGATCTCGACGACCTTCGGCGCCGTCTGGACCTCGGCACCTTCGGGCGGGATCGCACTCTGCGGCAGCGCGTGGGCGGCCACCGCCAGGGGCAGCCCGAGGGCTGCCCCGGCGGCGAGCGCTGCGGCGACCGCGAGGGAGTGTCGCGCCGGCACGGCTACCTGCTCCGGCGGCGCAGCCCGATTGCCAGGTTGAGCCCGCTGAGGACGACCGCGACGATGACGGCGATGATCGCCAGGAGCGTTGCACTCGACGCACTGCTCTTCGCGTTGTTCGCAGCAGTTGTGGCCGACCGCGCGTTCGCGAGGGCAGTCGCTGCACGCTGATCGACCGCGTTCACCTTCGACGCCACCGCCGCGGTCGCGGGCACCGCGACCGGGAACTCGACGGAACTGGAATCGGCGATGGAGTCGAACGTCGTCGGCCCCGATGTCACCTTCTGGTCGATCGGCGTCCCATTGATCGTGCCGAAGATGTGGAACGTGTACGTGCCGACGACAGTTGGGATCACGGCATAGTCGTACTCGTCGAGTCTGCCATTGCCCGTGTCCGAGTCGTAGAGCGGCACCGGGCAGAATGGGCTGCTGGTCGTACTGCCCACGGTCACGGTGACCTGGAAGTCGGGGTGCGTGCAGTCCTGGTTGAGGGTGCTCACCGGTGCGCCGATGGGATTGCTCGCAGACGGAATATCGACGAAGACCTGGATCGCGTTCGGCGAGCCGACGTACGTGTCGGTGCCACCCGCGGGCTCGAACTGCCACCCGATGGCGACCCGGTACTTGCCTGCGGTGAAGACGTAATGGGCCGATGCGACTGCAAACGACGTCGCAATGGCGAGCAGCGTGCCGGCGACGATCGCGGACGCGCGGCGGCGGGTTCTGGACAATTGGAATCTCCTCACTTGTGGACGAACGAAGGTGAGCCCGAGGCTCACCGACGGTGGGTCAGCAGCCGAGGAGCAGCGGAGGAGGCCTGCGCCAGCGATGCCGGCCGAAGCGCGGCGGCGCCGCATGCAGTTGAAGCGCCGGCGCGGCGATGACGGGTGCGGGGCGGCTCGTACGGCGTGCGGCTGCGCGCAGGAGGGATTCGACCCGCTCCACAACAGCCTCGCGACGTCGGAGCAGAACCTGGCAAATGCGGAGTCCGGCGGCGAGGAGCAGAGCCACGTACAGGTGCACCAGTGGGGCCGCCCAATGGATTCCGGTGATCGCTCCCCATCCGGGCGCCGGCTGCGCCCTCGCGATGGCCTCGACGTTCTCCTGGATGAGGTAGAGCAGGGTCTGGGCGGCGGCGAGCGGCAGCCATACAGCGATGAGCCTCGTGACCGGCGAGGAGCGCGCCGCCGGCGGGTGCGGAACCACGGCCGCACGCCCGCGCCAGATCCGGTGGAGTCCCGCAGCCGCGGCATCGAGCCGATTGTTGAGTGCGTGCCACGCCCGCCAGAGGCGCATGCCGAACAGGGCGCCGAGCACCGCCAGCACGCCGGCAACCGGGAGCATGTATGCGTGGACCGGGCTGACGAGGGATTGCAGGAGCCCGGCAGACCCCAGAACCCGCAGGTACTCGAGGGTGTGACCCATCCACATCCCGACGAACGCGAGGACGACACCCCCCGATGCGGCGATACGCGAGTGACGGTGCGGGATCACGCGGGGAGCATACGCTCGTGCCAAACGACGCGTCGTCGGTGAGCGACACGCCATGTATGTGGCGGCGAGACCACCGAGTCATAATCTGCCGGATGGCACCGGCGGCGCCTGAACGTCACCGGTGGCGCGAAACCTGCTGATACGCGAACCGGGTGCCGGACGAACGGCCGGTTGCCGGAGCATGAGGTTGCGGATGAAGCCATTGGCGAGCGTCGGAGCCGCTACTCGGTCCAAACGCGGTCAGGCGATGCTCGCGATCCTCGCCATCGCAGGTGGGATCGGTATCGGGGCGCTCCTCTCGCTGACCCTGCACCCCAAGCCGAGCGCCGCGGCTGCGGTTGTCATCTCCCCGTCGGCGAATGTCATCAGCGCACCCCTCACTCGGCAGACGACGCCTCCGCTCACCGGCCTCACGGATCAGAACGGCATCCCCGTCTCCCTCAGCGCGGAGAAGGGACATGTCGTCCTCCTCGCGTTCATGGACCCGCTCTGCGTCAATCTCTGTCCGATCCTGGGCCGGGACATCGTGGCGGTGGAACAGGCATTGCCCAAGGGCATCCACCCGGTGCTGTTGATCGTCAGCGTGATGCCGGACCGCACCGCCGCAGACGTGGCGCACTTCGTGAAGACCAACCTGTCGACCAAGTGGGATCCGGGGTGGCGGTGGCTGATCGGGCCGAGTGAGGCGGCGCTCAAGCTCACCTGGATCGCCTGGGGTGAGCCCCTGGCCCTGCCCAAGTCGAACTTCCTCGATCTGATCGACCCCCAGGGCTACCTTCGGGTCACGTACCCCGCGCCCCTTTACACGAGCGACGTGGTGCACGCGATCACCACCATCGCCCACGCCTAGCACTCCACGGCCTTCTCGATCTACCGCGCAATAGCGAGGTATGGTTGAGAAGAAGACCGCGTTTGCGGTATCGTCCCGCGGATGTCCACGTACAAGATGGGGCAGGCCGCCGAGCTGCTCGGGGTCAGCGTCGACACCGTCCGTCGCTGGGCTGATTCGGGGCGCATCGAGACGGTTCGCAGCGGCGGCGGCCACCGCCTGATCGACGGGGTCGCCCTGGCGAGGTTCGCGGTCGAGCTGGCGAGCAACCACCCGACCATCCCGGTGACCGAGTCGGCGCGCAACCATTTCGCCGGGCTCGTCACCGACGTCGTCACCGACGGCGTGATGGCGCACGTGAAGATGCAGGCCGGGCCGTTCCGGATCAGCTCGCTCATCAGCCGCGAGGCGGTTGAGGAGCTCGGGCTCGCGCCGGGAATGCTCGCGGTCGCGTCGGTCAAGGCAACCAACGTCGTCATCGAGTTGCCGCCGGCGTCGTCCGACCCGTCGCAGCGCAAACCGTGAGGGCCGGATCCCGCCCGATGGCTGGCGCCGCCGTCGCGCTGCTCGGGCTCGCCGCATGCGGGTCCTCCACCGCGTCCAGTTCGGACGGGCCTTCACCGACCGCCGATCCGCTGAACGGTTCGATCACCGTGTTCGCCGCGTCCTCGCTCACCACGACGTTCAACGGAGCAGAGGCGGCGCTCGAATCCCACAACCCCGGCTTCAAGGCCGAGTACTCCTACGCAAGCTCCCAGACCCTGGTGACCCAGATCCTCAACGGCGCCCCCGCCGACGTGATCGTCACCGCGAACACCAGCACCATGGCCCAGCTCGCCGCGAAGGACCTCGTCGAGACGCCGCAGTCCTTCTGCAGGAACAAGCTCGAGATCATCACGGCGCCGGGCAATCCCAGGAACATCACGCGTCTCGCGGACCTCGCGAACCCCGGGATTTCGGTCGTCCTCGCGGATCCGAGCGTGCCGGTCGGAGACTACTCGGCGAAAGCGCTGTCGATGGCGGGCGTCAAGGTCACGCCGAAGTCGCTCCAACTCGATGATGCCGAGGTGGTGGAGCAGGTCGAGTCGGGCAACGCGGATGCCGCGCTCGTGTTCGTCACCGACATCGTGAGCGCCGGGAGCAGGGTCACCGGTGTGCCGATCCCTGACGCCCAGAACGTCATCGGCACGTACGAGGTCGCCGCGGTGAAGACCAGCTCCAACCTGACAGCCGCCCGGGCATACATCGCCGAGGTGGTCTCGGGCAGCATCCATGCCGCGCTCCTGAGCGCCGGGTTCCTGGCACCGTGACCCGGGGCGTCACGCGACGCCCCCTCCTCGGTCTCGTGATCCCGGCCGCGGTCGCGGTGCTGTTCATCGTCCTGCCGCTGATCGGGCTGCTCGTCAACGTCGACTGGGGCAACCTCCCCGCCGAGATCTCCGCGACCGATGTGCTCACGGCGTTGCGTCTGTCGCTCGAGTGCTCGCTGATCGCGGTGGGCATCGCGCTGGTCATCGGCGTGCCCCTCGCCTACCTGCTGGCGCGCACCTCGATACCCGGACGGCGCCTTCTGCGTGCGCTCGTGACCCTGCCGCTGGTGCTCCCGCCGGTGGTCGGCGGCATCGCGTTGCAGGCTGCGTTCGGCAGGACCACACCGATCGGGACGGTCCTCGACCACTTTGGCATCGTGCTCCCGTTCAGCACCGCCGGGGCCGCGATCGCCGAGGCGTTCGTCGGATTTCCCTTCCTGGTCGTCACCGTCGATGCCGGGCTGCGCCAGCGCGACGACCATTTCGAGGAGGTTGCCGCAACACTGGGGGCCCGACCGTGGCGGCGATTCTGGCGGGTCACGATGCCGCTCGCAGCGCCGTCCATCGCCGCAGGCGCGGCGTTGTGCTGGGCACGGGCGCTGGGGGAGTTCGGAGCCACGATCACGTTCGCCGGCAGCTTCCCGGGCACCACAGAGACATTGCCGATCGCCGCGTACAGCTCGTTCGAGGGATCGGGACAGGTCGGCATGGCGATCACGCTCTCACTGCTGCTGCTGGCGATCTCGGTGCTCGTCCTCGTGGTCCTCCGCGATCGCTGGCTCGGTGCGCTTCGATGACCCTGCACGCGCGGATACGCACCCACCTCGGCAGCCTGCATCTCGACTGCGATGTGGAGATGCCACCTGACGTGACGGTTGCGGTGCTCGGACCCAACGGCGCGGGGAAGACGACGTTGCTCCGCGTCATCGCGGGGCTCGTTCCCGTCGATGAAGGACGCATCGAGCTGGATGGTGCGGTGTTCGAGGACACCGCAGCTCGCACGTGGATGACGCCGGAGGCGCGCAGGGTGGGATTCCTGTTCCAGGATCACGGTCTCTTCCCGCACATGAGCGTGCTCGACAATGTCGCGTTCGGACTGCGCTCGCGCGGAGTCGATCGGAGGACAGCAAAGGAGAAGGCGGGTCACTGGCTCGAGCGCGTCGACCTCACGGCATACTCATCGAGCCGTCCATCGGCTTTGAGCGGTGGGCAGACGCAGCGCGCGGCGCTCGCGCGTGTGCTCGTCACCGAACCCCGGGTCCTCCTGCTCGACGAGCCGCTCGCCGCCGTCGACGCCTCGGGCCGGATCGAGCTGCGCCGCGCACTCAGAGAGCACCTGGACACGTTCTCCGGGGTGCGCATGCTCGTCACACACGACCCGCTGGAAGCGGCGTCGCTCGCGGACCGTGTCGTCGTCCTCGAGAACGGCGGCGTCACCCAGGAGGGGGCGTTCGCGGAGGTGACCGCGCGACCTCGGTCGCCCTGGATCGCGCGGATGGCCGGCCTGAACCTGCTGCACGGTGCGGTGTCGGACGGCGCATTCACCATGGACGGGGGGCCGGCGCTCACGGTCGCGAGCGACGTGACCGGTATTGCACTCGCGACCATCCACCCTCGCGCCGTTGCCCTGTACCGCCAGGCACCCGACGGCAGCCCCCGCAACGTCCTTCGCTGTCAGGTCGCGGGTCTCGACCCCGAGGGGGATCGGTGGCGCATTCGCCTCGACGGCCCCGTCCCGCTCGTCGCCGAGGTCACGCCGGCTGCCGCCACGGAACTGCGGCTCGCCGAGGGAGGCAGCGTGTTCGCGGTCGTCAAGGCGACGGAGATCGAGGTCTACGCGATCTGATCCGCGGCGCCGTGACGACGGCACGGATCGCGGCGTCGCTTGACCGCCGTACAGCCGAGCCGTCACGCTCATCGGATGGACGGATCATTCGGAGTGGCGCAGCCGGCGTCGGTCGACGCCGTCGTCGAGCTGCTCGGCGCCCATGACTACCTCTGCGACCGCCGCCTTGCCACGGCGATCCTCGTCTCGATGCGAATCGGCAAGCCGCTCTTCCTCGAGGGCGAGGCGGGGGTCGGCAAGACCGAGGCGGCCCGCGCGCTGGCGGCCGGGCTCGGCGCGCGGTTGATCCGGCTGCAGTGCTACGAGGGCATCGACCTCGCACACGCCGCGTACGAGTGGAACTACGCGCGGCAGCTGCTGCACATCAGGCTGCTCGGTGAGGGCGCGGACCGGGCGCGCGCTGAAGAGGACGTCTTCGGCGACGAGTTCCTGCTCCGGCGGCCGCTCCTCGACGCGATCGACAACCATGACCCGGTGCCGCCGGTGCTCCTCATCGACGAGATCGACCGGTCCGACGAGGAGTTCGAGGCCTTCCTCCTCGAGATCCTCGCCGACTTCGCGATCAGCATCCCCGAGCTGGGGACGGTCCGTGCGGAACACCCGCCCCTGGTGATCCTCACCGGGAACCGGACGCGCGAGGTCCACGACGCGCTGAAGCGCCGCTGCCTGTACCACTGGATCGACTACCCCGACCTCGAGCGCGAGGTCGCGATCGTGCGCGTCCGCGCCCCGGAGGTGTCGGAGCGGCTCGGCCGGCAGGTCGCCGAGGTGACCCAGCGCCTTCGCGGGCTGGACCTCTACAAAGTGCCAGGAGTGGCAGAAACCGTGGACTGGGCTCGAGCGCTCGCCGCGCTCGGCTACACGGAGGCAACGCCCGCCACGCTGCGCGAGACGATGGGTGCCGCGATCAAGCATCAGGAGGATCTCGAGCTCAGCGCGGAGGCGATCGCCGAGCTCGCCGGCCACTGAGCGTGATCGGGCACGCACCGGATCCCGTCGAGAGCGTCACGCTGTTCGCGCGCCTGCTGCGCGATGCGGGGCTGACGACCGGTCCGGAGCGGGTCCGCGACGCCTGCGAGGCGCTCCTCGCCATCGATCTGTCCCGACCCGACGAGGTCAGGTATGCGCTTCGCGCCGTGTTCGTGACCCGGCGCGAGGAGGGACCGGTCTTCGACGCCGCGTTCGACATCTTCTTCTCGCATCCGGGCGGTGAGGGCAAGGCCGGCTCGATTCCGGGGCGCAGCCGGCCGCTCGCGCTCGACCCACGACAGGCGAGGGCCTGGATGAACGCGCTGGGCCTGTCCGCTCCCGGAGTCGCGCGCGAAGTCGAGGGGCCGCCCGCGTCATCCGCGGGGTACAGCGCGGAGGAGCTGCTCCGGCAGCGCGACTTCCGTGACATGAGCTGGGACGAGCTCGCCGCGGTCCGGCGCCTGCTCCGCCAGGCGCCGTGGCGGGTGGCCGAGCGCCGCACCCGGCGTCTGCGCGCCGACCGGCGCGGCACGGTGGAGCTCCGTCGCACCATGCGCTCGGCCGCACGTCAGGGAGGTGACGCACCCCGCCTCGCACGAGCGAGCGCGCGAACCAAACGCCGGCCGATCGTGATCCTCTGCGACGTCAGTGGTTCGATGGACCGGTACTCGCGCCACCTGCTGGTCTTCGCACACGCGGTCGGACGCCGCGAGCGCGTCGAGACGTTCGCGTTTTCGACACACCTGACCAGAATCACGCAGCTGCTCCGCCACGGCGACGTGGATTCGGCACTCGACCACGTCGCGAGCCAGGTGCACGACATCGGCGGCGGCACGCGCATCGCGGACGCGCTCCACACGTTTCAGCGCGTCCACGCACGCCGGGTGCTCGGCCACGGCGCCGTGGTGCTCATCATCAGCGATGGATGGGATCGCGGGGACCCGGAGCAGCTGGCTCGCGAGATGGCCCGGCTGCGCCGCAGCTGTCACCGCCTCATCTGGCTCAACCCGCTGCTGGGGAGCAGCGCGTATCAGCCCGAGACCCGCGGGATGGCTGCCGCGCTCCCCCACTGCGACGACTTTCTCAGCGCCCACAACGTGGAGGCGCTCGATGCCCTCGGCAGGCTCCTGGCGGAGCTTCCCCGACGGGTCAGCCGTTCATCGCGCGGCGGCGCCGCCGTGCCCGCCGGAAGCGGCGGATCAGGAGCAGCACGATCACTCCCTGCACCGCCATCAGGATCCACTGGGGGCGAACCGGCAGGCGGCTGATCCGCTCCCTGGCGACCGCGCGGCCCAGCGCCACCGCGTCGAGCGCCGCCGGGGCAGGCGCCGGTGCAGCCGCGGGGGCGCTCGCAGGCGCTCCCTCGGTGGCGGCTTCGGTGGCGGTCGCCACCGGCGCCTCGAGCTTCGCCTGGATGCACTCCGCAGCCTGTCCCACGAGGTGCCGCGACACGTCCTCCATGATCCCGCGTCCGAACTGGGCGACACGACCGACGACGGTGAAGTCGGTGGTGAGCGTGACCTTCGATCCCTCCCCGTCCCCGGCAACCGCCATCGTGGTGGTCGCCTGCGCGGAGCCCGACCCCGTGGTCTCGCGCCCCTCGGCCTGGAGGGTGGCGGTCCGCGTGTCGGCATCGCGGGACGTGATGTGCGCCGTGCCGTTATAGCTGACGGTCACCGGGCCGACCTTGATCCGGACCTTGCCCTTGAAGGTGTCCGGATCCACCACCTCCGACAGCTCCGCCCCGGGGACGCAGCCGACGACGTTGTTCACATCGAGCAGGAACTCGTAGACACGGTCCGGGGACGCGTTGACCGCAAAGGAATTCTCGATTTGCATTCCCGGCATTGTGCCACCCTCGCACCTGCCCGGCGGGTTGTGACGGCCTGCCGATTGGGCGGATACTCATGCAATGCGAGATCTCCTTCCCACCCTGAATGAATGGAGCGAGACCGATCCCCTTGTGGCCGTCGCCACGGTGGTCGGCACCTCCGGATCGACACCGCGGCCCGCCGGTGCGCGCCTCCTCGTGAGCCGCGACGGGCGCATGGCAGGGTCGGTGAGCGGAGGGTGTCTCGAGTCGGCCGTCGTGCTCGAAGCCCAGGCCACCATCGCCGGTGACGCGAAGCCCCGCCTCCTCCACTACGGCATCAGCGACGAGATGGGATGGGCCGTCGGCCTCTCCTGCGGCGGCGCGGTGGACATCTTCGTCGAGACCCTGGAGAGCGACGGCTCGGATCCCGTGATCGAGGCCGTGCGCACCGCCATCGAGACATCGCGCGCGGTCGCGCTCCTGACCGTGCTCGACGGCGACCAGGCCGGCAACCGGGCGGCCGCCACCGCCGACGGCCGCCTGGTCGGGTCGCTCGGAGGGGCTGCCACCGCGGCATCGACGCTCTCGGCGGCCGCGCCGCGACTCGCCTCCGGCCTCCCCGGGGTCGAGGAGATCGCCGGCCTGCGCGTCTTCGTCGACCCGATCGTGCCCGCCCCGCAACTCGTGGTGATCGGCGCCGTGCACATCGCGATCCCGCTGACGACCATGGCGCGCGCGGCCGGCTTCACCGTCTCGGTGGTGGATCCGCGCTCCGCATTCAACAACGCCGAGCGCATCCCCGATGCCGAGCGTCTGGTGGCGGCGTGGCCGGACGAGGCGCTGCCCCGCTTCGACCTCGGTCCCCGCGATGCCGCCGTCTGCCTCGCGCACGACCCCAAGTTCGAGGACCCGGCGCTGACCGCCCTCCTGCGCACGACGACGGGGTACATCGGGGCGATCGGCAGCCGCGGCACCCACGCCAAGCGGGTTGCCCGTCTGCGCGAGGCAGGTTTCGGCGACGAGGACATCGCCCGGATTCACAGCCCGGTCGGCCTCAACCTCGGCGCGTCCACGCCTGAGGAGATCGCCATCGCCATCCTCGCGGAGATCATCGCGGTCCGCCGGGGCAGGAACGCCGGGTCGCTGTCCGCCGCGCCCGCAGCCCCGGTCGGGTGAGGCTGGAGGTCCTCCCCGGGTCAGCCGTCGAGGGATCAGCGGCGCGCTGGTCCGGCGCCGTCCTGTGCCGCGACGTGCTCGACCGCGCCGGCCGGCCCGTCCTCACCAAGGGGACCCGGCTCACCCCCGACGACGGCGGCGTGCTCAGCGAAGTGCGTCCGTCCGAGCTGCACCTGCTCTGGCTCGACGAGGGCGATGTCGGCGAGGATGCGGCCGCGGTCCGGATCGCCGCGGCCGTCGCCGGACCGGGCACGGCGGCACGTCCGCCGGTCGAATCGCAGGCGCGCCTCGTGTCGGCATGGCGAGGACTCGCCCGCATCGACGTCGAGAAGCTCGCCGCGGTGAACTCCGTCGACGGGGTGACGGTGTTCACGGTCCCCGACGGGCTCCCCGTGGACGCGGGGCGCACGCTCGCCGGGCGTGAAGATCACGCCGCTTGCCATCGCCGCGACCTCGGTGATCGCCGCCGAGCAGGCGGCTGCGGCGGGCGATCATGAGAAGGTCGTGGCGGTAAGCCCATTCCTGCCCCTGCGCGTTGCGGCGATCGTCCGCCAGCGCCTCGGCGATGAGGCACGGGCGCGCTTCGAGCGCTCGCTCGCGGTCCGCAGCACCTGGTTCGGGGGAACCGTCGAGCCCGTTCGCTACATCGACGACAGCCCGGCCCGTGTCGAGGAGGCGCTCGTCGCGGCCGCCGAGGCCGCCGACATCGTGCTGGCGGTGGGGGTCGCCTCGGTCGATCCGCTCGATGTCACCTGGCAGAGCGTCCTCGCAGCCGGAGCGACCGAGGTCCGGCGCGGGCTGCCCATGCACCCCGGAAGCAGCTACTGGATCGCTGATCTGCGGGGCCGGCCGGTCATCGGCGTCGCGTCGTGCGGGATGTTCTCGCGCCGGAGCGCGCTCGACATCCTCTTCGCGCGGCTCCACACGGGTCTCCCGCTTGACGCGCGCTACCTCGCGGCACTCGGCCACGGTGGCCTGCTCGGCAAGGAGGCCGCCTGGCGCATCCCCTCCTACGACGCGGCCCTTGACGTGGACGGCGACGACGTCTGAGGAGCGGCCAGGCGCGCGCGGAAGTCGTGCGCGACGCGACCGTCCTTGACCACGAGGCGGATGTGCGCCGGGTCGGCAAGGCTGTCGATGTCGGCGAGCGGATCCCCGCGCACCGCGACCACGTCGGCGAGCTTGCCGGCCTCGAGCGTGCCGAGCCTGTCCCCGCGACGGAGCAGCTCCGCGGGGACGCGCGTCGACGCCTCGATCGCCTGCATCGGCGTCATGCCGCAGCGGACCATCTCACCGAGCTCGCGCAGGTTGCCACCGTGCGGGCCGATCGCCGAGTCGGTGCCCATCGCCACCTTCACGCCGGCGCCGATCGCCGCGGTGATCGCGGCGCGGTGGAGGCCTCCAATGCGCTCGGCCTTCTCGATCATCTCCGGCGGCAGGCCGCCGCTCGACTTCGCACCTTCGACGACGTCCCTGGGAGCGACGAGCGTCGGGACCAGGTAGGCCCCCTTTTCCTTCATCAGCCCGATGCACTCCTCGTCGAGCAGGCACCCGTGCTCGATGCTCGTGACCCCGGCGAGCAGCGCGTTGCGAATCCCCGCGGCGGACATGGCGTGTGCGGCGACGCGTTTGCCGACGGCTCGCGCCTCCTCCACCGCCACCCGGATCTCATCGATCGAGAACTGGGGATGATCGGGCCGGTCGCCCGCGCTCAGCACGCCCCCGCTTGTGCAGAGCTTGATCCAGTCCGCACCAGCCTGGAGCACCTCCCGCACTTTGCGACGCATCCCGTCGACCCCGTCGACGACGCCGTGCGGGAGGTCCACGGCGCTGACGAGCCCCACCCGCGATCCGCAGGGCATGAGGTCGTCGGCGTGTCCGCCGGTCTGGCTCAGGATGGCGATCGCCAGCTCCATACGCGGCGCCGGAAAGTACCCGGCCTCGGCGGCGAGCCGGACGCCCACCGGGGTGTGCCCGCAGTCGCGCACGGTGGTCACGCCGGCGGCGAGCGTCTTCGCGCAGTTCGGCACCGCGTTGAGCAGCGACAGCGACGGCGGCGTCATGAGGATCCTGACGAGGTTCGTCCCGTTGCCGGCCAGGTGCACGTGCATGTCCATGAACCCCGGGAGCAGCGTGATGTCGTCGTCCTCGAGCACCTCGGCGCCCTCCGGGATCGACAGCGAGGAACGCGAACCGGCCGCGCTGATGCGTCCGTCCTCGATGACGATGGCAGCGCCCTCGACGGGGTCACGCCCGGTGCCGTCGATGAGTTGCTCGGCGACGATGACGAGTGGCGGCAACGTGCGTACCTCCGGTTCCCTGGCTGGACCGGTCGAGGCTAGCAGAGCACCCTCACGCCGGGTCCGCCGACAGCCGGTCGAAATCCTCACGCGTATCGATGTCGACCGGGTGCGCTCCCGGGCGATCGGCCGGGACCTGCGCGACCAACTCCGGATGCGCTCGCACGAGCGCGCGAAGCCCGACATCGCCGTGCAGCGCATCGATGTCGCGCCACAACGCGCGGGCCAGCACCACCGGCGGATGGAGCAGCCCGTCGAAGCTCAGCGCGGCGGCGGGCAAGCCTGTGGATGCCTGCGCCTCGAGCAGGCGGTCGATGAGCGATGCGCTGACGTCGGGCTGGTCGCCGAGGATGACGACCGAGCGGTCCACCTCGGGTCCGAGGCTCGCGATGCCGGCGCGCAGCGACGTGCTCATCCCCTGCTCGTGATCGGGATTCAGCACGATGCGCGCGCGGCCGAAGGCGACCCCGGCAGCGATCTCGTCAGCATGCGCGCCGAGCACGACCACAACGTCGTCGAGGTGTGCGCCGCAGGCGGCGGCGATCACCGTCTCGAGCAGCGGCGTGCCGCGCACCGGGAGCAGCTGCTTCGGCTCGCCCATCCGCCGGGATGCGCCGGCTGCGAGGATGACCCCGGCCGCCCTCGATGCGCCCACTCAGCCGGCGGAGGCGCTCAGGAACCGATCCGGCTCGGCGACGAACTGCTCACGGCACCCCGAGCAGCAGAGGTAATACGTGCGCTCCTCGTACACGGCGGTGTTCGTGGCCTCGGCCGTGTCGACGGTCATGCCGCACACCGGGTCGACCGCGAACCCGGCGAGCGCCGGCGGTGCGGAGACCGACGCCGCCGTGATCCGTTCATGGCGCAGCGCGACGACCTCCGAGAGGGCGTGCAGGGCGATCTCCTCCTGAGCGCCCGCCCGGCTCCGGCCCGCGGGCGCGCGGACGCGCGTGAGCTGCTCCTCGGACACGCCTCGCGAGCGCAGCGAGTTCGAGCACCGCCGCCGTGCGGCGCTCGCTCGCGACAAGCGCGATGTCGGCGGCGGCGAGCGGCAGCGCCGCCGCCACGGCGTCATCGTCGTAGTGACCCATCGTCGCGACGACCACCCAGCAGTCGGATTCCTCGCGCAGCGCGCCGAGGTCCAGCGTGGCGATCACGCGATCGGCACCGGGAAAATCGGCCTCGGTTGCCCCGTGGTGCACGCCGCAGGTGCGAAACCCCATGACGCGTCCCAACTCGATGAGCGTTCGCGCAGCGGGGCTCCCGCCGATCACCACGAGCAGCGGCCTGGGCAGATGAGGGTCGATGAAGATGTCGAGGGTGCCGCCGCTCGGGCAGGTCGTGGCCACGGTCAGCTCACCTCCGATGCGCGTCTCGACCGCTTCGACGTCCGGGCGGATGCGCACGAGCCGCGGCATGCCGTCCGCCATCGCCACCAGTGCCTCGCGGCGAACAAGCGCGTCCGAGCAGCTGCCGCCGATCCATCCGTGGAGCCCGCCGTCGGCGGTGATCACGGCCTTGTCGCCGGGGTGCGCGGACGTCGGCGACTCGGTCCGGACGACTGTCGCGAGCGCGCACGGGAGGCCTGCGGCGGCGTTCTCGGCAAGCAGGGTCAGGAGGGCGTCGTCTATTCGGTCACCCCCTTGCTGCGCAGCGCCGCCCACACCTTGTCGGACGTGACCGGCATGTCGATGTTGGTGATGCCGAGGTGTGACAGCGCGTCGATGACCGCGTTGACGTACGCGGCCGGCGATCCGACCGTCGCCGACTCGCCGACGCCCTTGGCGCCGATGGGATGGTGTGGCGACGGGGTCACCGTCTCACCGAGCTCGAAGCGCGGCGTCTCCCATGCGGTCGGGATGAGGTAGTCCATGAAGTTGGAGCCGATGCAGTTGCCCTCGTCGTCGAAGGTGATCAGCTCCATGAACGCGATGCCGAATCCCTCGGTGAGCCCGCCACAGATCTGGCCCTCGACGATCATCGGGTTGATGCGCACACCGCAGTCGTCGACCGCGACCATGCGACGCACCTTCACCTGCCCCGTGCCCTTGTCGATGTCGACCACGACCAGGTACGTCCCGAACGGGAACGTCATGTTCGGGGGGTCGTAGTAGGTGACGCCCTCGAACCCCGCCTCGAGCCCGTCGGGCAGGTTCGTGTAGGCGGCGAACGCGATGTCCTGGATCGTCTTGACGTTGTCCGGCGACCCCTTGACGAAGTACTTGCCGTGGTCGAACTCGATGTCGGCGGCGTCCGCCTCGAAGAGGTGCGCGGCGATGAGCTTGCCCTTGTCGCGCAGCTTGCGCGACACCATCGCGGTGGCGGCGCCACCCACCGGCGTCGACCGCGACGCGTAGGTGCCGAGTCCGTACGGGGTGTTGTCGGTGTCGCCCTCGCGAACCTCGATGTCCGACGCGGGGATGCCGAGCTCCTCGGCGACGATCTGCGCGAACGTCGTCTCGTGGCCCTGGCCCTGCGACTTCACACCGAGCTTGAGGATGCCCTTGCCGGTGGGATGGATGCGCAGCTCGGCGGAATCGAACATGCGCAGCCCCGCGATGTCGTACTCCTTGCCCTTGCCCGCACCGACCACCTCGGTGAAGCTGGCGACGCCGATGCCCATGAGCTCGCCCCTGGCGCGCTTCTCCGCCTGCTCCTTGCGGAGCTCCTGATAGCCGAGCTTGTCGAGCGCGACCTGCATCGCTCGTGGATAGTCGCCGCTGTCGTACTCGAACCCGGAGGCCGATTTGTACGGGAATGCCTCGGGCTGGATGAAGTTCTTGAGGCGGATCGCCACCGGGTCCACACCGGTCTCGACCGCAGCGTTCTCGACGAGCCGCTCGATGAAGTACGAGGCCTCGGTGACCCGGAACGAGCAGCGATACGCGACCCCACCCGGCGCCTTGTTCGTGTACGCGCCGTCGGCGACGATGTGCGCCGCGGGGATGTCGTACGAGCCGGTGACGATGTGAAAGAGGCCGGCCTTGAACCTGGTCGGCTGCGCGTCCGCGAAGAACGCGCCGTTGTCACTCAGCAGATGGACGCGCAGGCCGGTGAACTTGCCGTCGGCGTCGATCGCGATCTCGCCGTCCATGTGGTAGTCGCGTGCGAAGCCCGTCGAGATCAGGTTCTCGGTGCGGTCCTCGATCCACTTCACCGGCCGTCCGATGAGCAGCGAGGCGGCTGTCGCGACCACGTAGCCGGGATAGATCGGCACCTTGTTGCCGAAGCCGCCGCCGAGATCCGGCGAGATGATGCGGATCTTCTCCTCCGGCAGCCCCGCGACGATCGCGAAGAGCGTGCGATGCGCGTGCGGCGCCTGGCTCGTCATGTAGATCGTGGCGTTGCCGGTCACCGGGTTGAGGTCGGCGACGCACCCGCAGGTCTCGAGTGGCGACGGATGGCAGCGCGGGTAGTAGGTCGAGAGCGCCACCACCTTCGCGGCGCGCGCGAACGCGGCGTCGGTCGCGTCCTTGTCGCCCGCCTCCCAGTGGTAGATCTTGTTGTCGGTCTGACCCTCCTTGTCGTCGCGAATCACCGGCGCACCCGCCCCGATCGCCTGCTGCGGCGTCGTCACCGCTTGCAGGGGCTCGTAGTCGACGCTGACCAGTGCGGCCGCGTCCTCGGCGATGTACTTCGTCTCGGCGATGACGCACGCGACCTCCTGGCCCTGGAAGCGCACCTTGTCGGTGGCGAGCACCGCCTGGGTGTCGCCGGACAGCGTCGGCATCCAGGCGAGCTTGTGCTGCGCGAGCAACTCGCCGGTCACCACGGCGATGACCCCGGGCACCGCCGAAGCGGCGCTCGTGTCGATGCTGCGGATGCGCGCATGCGCGTGCGGGCTGCGGACCACGACCATGTGCAGCATTCCCGGCAGGACGACGTCGTCGACGTAGTGGCCCTGTCCGTGGATGAACCTCGCGTCCTCCTTGCGCGCGAGCGAGACGCCGATGCCACCCATGGCCTGCCGTGCGGCTTCCTGCGTGTCGACTGCCATCACGCCACTCCTGCGGTGTTGCGGGTGGCGGTCGCCTCCGCGGCATGGTGGATCGCCTTGACGATGTTCATGTACCCGGTGCAGCGGCAGATGTTGCCGCTGATCGCCCAGCGGATCTCGTCCTCGGTCGGGTGGGGATTGCTCTCGATGAGCGCGGCGCCGACCAGCATCATGCCCGGGGTGCAGAAGCCGCACTGCAGGCCGTGCTCGGCGTGGAACCCCTCCTGGATCGCGTGGAGCTTGCCACCGGAGGCGAGACCCTCGACGGTGGTCACCTTGCGGCCCTCGACCTGCGCGGCGAGCACCGTGCAGGACTTCACGGGCCTGCCGTCGAGCAGCACCGTGCATGCGCCGCAGTTGCTCGTGTCACACCCGATGTGCGTCCCGGTCATCCCCAGCCTGGTGCGGATGAAGTCGACGAGCAGCGTCCGTGGTTCGGCCTCGACGCTCTTCTCGGTGCCGTTGATCTCGATCGTGATCTTCATGACGTCGCTCCCTGCGCGCGGTTGACGGCGGTCCGGAGCCCGCGCTGCACGAAGACCCGTGCGACGTCGCGCTTGTACTCCGCGCTTCCCCGGATGTCTGCCTTCGGTTCCGCGGCGCCGGCGGCGAGCCGGGCCACCTCGTTGATGACGTCATCGGACGGCGTCTGACCGACCAGCGCCGCCTCCGCGGCCGTCGCCTTGATGCTCTGCGCACCGACGGCGCACAGGCCGATCCCGGCCGCCACGACGCGCCCGTCGCCACCGAGCACGACATGCACCGCAGTGGCGACGCTCGCAAAGTCCCCGATCTTCCGCTCCAGCTTCAGATACGTTCCGCCGGACCGTCCCGGGGTGACGGGGATGCGAATCTCGGTCATCACCTCGTCCGCATGGATGCCCGTGGTGAACGGGCCCTCGAAGAACCCCGCGGCGGGGAGGACGCGCTCGCCCGAGGACGAGCGGACGACGAACTCCGCAGCCACGGCGAGCATCACCGCTCCCCAGTCGCCGGCGGGGTCCGCATGGCAGATCGAACCGCCGACCGTGCCCATGTTGCGGATCAGGGGATCGGAGATGAGGGGAGCCGCATCGAGGAGCACGTCGAGGGTTCCGCGCAGGTCGGTCGCGCTCTCGACATCCCGGTGCCGGGTTCGGGCGCCGATCCGCACATGCCCGTTTTGCCGTCCGATTCCCTCGAGTCCGGCGACATGCCCGATATCGACGAGCACAACCGGCGTCGCAAATCTGAGTTTCAGCAGTGGAATGAGGCTCTGCCCTCCGGCGAGCACCTTGGCGTCATCGCCGTGCTGGTGCAGGGCGCCGAGGGCTTCCTCGAGCGTCGCCGGCGCGATGTAGTCGAACGCCGCAGGGAACATCCAAGACCCTCCGGGCCGGAGCCCAACATTCTCTCGATCGGTCCACCAGTGGGAGACTGCAAAGAGTACGACAGTAGATGAGGTGGCGAAAATACCTTTCCGCCGGGGCCAGCCGGGTCGAAATACCACAGTGCCGACCGCGACTATGATGGTAGTCGCGCACCCCAACGTGGGCAGAGGATGAGGACCTTGATGACGCTGACCCACGCCGTTACCCCCGATCTCGAGTCAGTCGCCGGCGCGCAGCGCCGGCTGCTCGACACAGTCGGCGTGCTCGCACCCGAGACCGTCCAGCTGGATGACGCCCTGGGCCGCATCCTCGCGGAATCGCTGTCATCGCGCTGGGACCTGCCGGGTTTCGACAACTCGGCGATGGACGGATACGCGGTGCGCGCGCTCGACCTCGCGCTCGCGACCGCGCAGGCGCCGGTGCGCCTCCCGGTCGAGGGGGAATCACGCGCCGGGGCGGTGCCCGGAGCCCTCGCCCTGGGAACGGCGATGCGCATCATGACCGGCGCGCCGATGCCCCACGGAGCGGACACGGTGGTGCGTCAGGAGGACACCACGCGCGAGGCTGACACGGTCCTCATCGAGGTGGCGACTCCGCTCGGGACGAGCGTCCGGCCGCGCGGCGCGGACATCCGCACCGGCGACACCGTGCTGCATCCGGGTCAGGCGCTGACCA
This sequence comes from Candidatus Dormiibacterota bacterium, assembly GCA_963848445.1. Classification (GTDB taxonomy): domain Bacteria; phylum Chloroflexota; class Dormibacteria; order Aeolococcales; family Aeolococcaceae; genus Palsa-851. The sequence goes on along the minus strand of CAWKDT010000008.1, from coordinate 99,510 downwards.
GCATCGACATCGGCGTCGCTGCGGCGCTCGGGCACGACCGGATCCTCGCCGGCAGGCGGCCGCGCGTCGCGCTCTTCGCGACGGGCGACGAGCTGGTCACGGCCGGCACCCGTCCCGGAGCGGCTCAGCTCACCGACTCGAACTCGCCCATGCTCGCCGGCGCGGTCCGCGAGGCCGGGGGGATGCCGGTCTTCCTCGGGGTCGCCCGCGATTCGAAGGAGTTGGTGCGCGAGGTGCTCGAGGCCGCCTCAGCGTTCGATGTCGTCGTGAGCTCCGCCGGCGTCAGCGTCGGCGACCATGACTGGGTGCGCGAGGTCGTCGCCGAGATGGGCACCATCTCCACATGGCGGGTGGCCATGCGACCGGGCAAGCCGGTGCTCACCGGCCGGGTGGGTAACGCTGTCTTCGTCGGCCTTCCCGGCAATCCGGTGAGCAGCTCGGTGACCTTCGAGCTGTTCGCACGACCGGTGATCCGCAAGATGCAGGGGGCCCGTGAGCTGCATCGCCGCCGCATCCGCGTGCGTCTCGGCGAGGACATGGCCACGCCCGCAGGGCTGGAGACGTACGCCCGGGCGACGCTGCGCGACATCGACGGTGACATCCCGAGCGCGTTCAGCGCCGGTGACCAGGGCTCGTCGATGCTGCACTCGCTCACGCGCGCCGACTGCCTGCTCGTCCTCTCCGCGGCGCTCGAGGTGGTCCCGGCCGGCACCGTCGTCGAGGCGATCCCGCTGCGATGACGGCGGTATCCGCGGCCCCGGCCGTCGCGATCGGCACCGATCAGCTCGGCCGCTCGCTTCGCGACGTGCGCATCTCGGTCACCGACCGGTGCAACTTCCGCTGCCCGTACTGCATGCCAAAAACGCGCTTCGGCCCGGGACACCGGTTCATGCGTCGCGCCGAGACGCTCGACGCGCGCGAGATCGTGCGGCTCGCGGGCATCTTCGTCTCGCTCGGCGTGACCAAGATCCGCCTCACCGGCGGTGAGCCGCTGGTGCGGACCGACCTCGCGGAGATCGTCGAGGGCATCGCCGCGACCGGCATCGAGGACATCGCGCTCACGACCAACGGCGCGCTGCTGCGCCGGTGGGCCGTGCGCCTGCGTGACGCCGGCCTGCACAGGGTGACCGTCAGCCTCGACTCGCTCGACCCGGCGGTCTTCTCGGCGATGAGCGATTCGCGGGTGGAGGTCGGTGAGGTGCTCGACGGCATCGCCGCAGCACGCGAGGCCGGGCTCGCGCCGATCAAGCTGAACTGCGTGGTCCAGCGCGGCGTCAACGAGGACGGGCTGCTCGACCTCGTCGACTTCGCGCGACGCGAGCGGCTGAGCCTGCGCTGCATCGAGTACATGGACGTCGGGACCACCAACGGCTGGCGCGCCGCAGACGTGGTGAGTGGCGAGGAGATCCTCGAGCGCGTATCCCGCGTGTACCCGCTCGTCGAGGAGGACCCTGACCCCACCGCGGTGGCTCGTCGATACCGCTTCGCCGACGGTGGCGGCGACCTCGGCGTCATCACCTCGGTGAGCCGCCCCTTCTGTGGGGACTGCACGCGTGCCCGGCTCGGCGTCGACGGACGGCTCTTCACCTGCCTGTTCGCGACGACCGGCATCGACCTGCGGGAACCGCTGCGCTCGGGCGCTGACGACGATGCGCTGCGGCAGATCATCGCCGACCGGTGGAAGCGCCGCGACGATCGCTACTCGGAGCTGCGCGGGCTCGGGGTGGTCGAAGGCGAGCGGATCGAGATGTCGTACATCGGCGGATGACCGATGGATGAGGTGACGGTGCTCGTCTTCGGTCCGCTGCGCGAACGCGTCGGGGTCCCCGAGGTCCGGGTTGCCGGCAGCACGGTGCAGGAGGTGTGGGACGCGCTCGTCCGACGGCACCCCGCCGCCGCGGCCGACGCGGGGTCGATCCGTGCGGCGCGCAACCTCAACTACTGCGAATGGACCACCGCGGTGCACGGCGGCGACACGATCGCGTTCATCCCGCCCGTGGCCGGCGGCAGCGGGGACCAACCCGCGATCCGGGTGGAGGTCACCGGCTCGGCGATCGACGTCGCCGGGCTGATCGCGAGTGCGGGCACCTCACGCGACGGCGCTGTCGCGATCTTCATCGGCCGGGTGCGCGACCACAGCGACGGCGTCGCCGTCGAGCGCATGGACTACGAGGCCTACGCGGAGATGGCCGAGTTGGAGATGCGCCGCATCGCGACGGAGCTGTTCGAACGTGGCGGGATCACGACGATCACCATCGTGCACCGCGTCGGAACGCTCGAGGTCGGTGAGGCGAGCGTGGCCGTGGTGGTGGCGGCGCCGCACCGCGACACCGCGTTCCCCGCGTGCGAGGCGGCGATCGAGCTGATCAAACGCACGGTGCCGGTGTGGAAGCGCGAGCACCGTCCCGACGGCGCGCGCTGGGTCGACGCGCGTCATCACACCGAGCGTGCTTTGACCCCGTGAGCACCAGACATCTCACGCACATCGGCGACGACGGGCGCCCGCGCATGGTCGACATCAGCGACAAGGCGACCACCAGGCGCAGCGCGACCGCACGCGGACGCGTGAGCTGCGAGGTCGACACCGTGCGGCTGATCGCCGCGGGCGGCATCGCGAAGGGCAGCGTCCTCGACACGGCCCGCCTTGCCGGAATCATGGCGGCGAAGCGGACGTCGGAGCTGATCCCCCTGTGCCACCCCCTGCCGCTGCGCCATATTGACGTCGACCTGGCCCTGGACGACTCGGTGACGCCCGGCGTCGTCATCGAGGCGACCGCACGTGTCGAAGGTGCGACCGGTGTCGAGATGGAGGCGCTCACCGCAGTCGCGATCGCGGGGCTCACCGTGATCGACATGATCAAGGCGGTCGATCGATGGGCCGCGATCACCGAGGTCGCGCTCGTGCGCAAGGAGGGCGGCAAGAGCGGCCCCCTCGAGCGCCCCGGCTGACCAGCCGGGAGAGCAACGTCGCCCTAGCCCGCGGCCTGCTGCTCGGGCGCTCCGTCGGGGTGCCTCGTGTTGCCCGCGATCAGGTCGAGCGCGTGCGGCAGCGCGGGCCACACGGCGTCGAGGCACTCGGCGACCGCGCGCGGGCTGCCCGGGAGTGACATCACCAGGCACGCACCGATGACGCCGACGACCTGGCGCGAGAGCATCGCGTGTGGCGTCGAAGCGAGCCCCTGCTGGCGCATCGCCTCGGCCATGCCCGGGACCTGGTAGTCGAGCAACGGCAGCAGCGCCTGCGGGGTCACATCGCGGGGGCCGAGGCCGGTGCCGCCGGTGAGCACGACGATGTCGGCCCTGCCCGCGCACTCGCGCACCGCGGTGCGGATCGCATCGACGGAGTCGGGCACGCTCTCGCGCGCGACGACGTCGGCAGGCAGGAGGGCGAACCTCGCCACGATGACGTCGCCGCTGCGGTCGTCGCTGTCGATGCCGCGGCGGCTGTCACTCACCGTGATCTCGGCCGCGCGGCGTCGCGGCACTCCGGGTGGCGCGCTCATGCGCGCACCACTCGTTCAAACCCCGTGTAGACATTCATCTGCTCGCCGCGGAGGAACCCGATCAGCGTCATCCCCGAGGTCTCCGCAAGCTCGACGGCGAGACTCGACGGCGCCGATACCGCGGCAAGCATGGGGATGCCCGCCATGAGCGCCTTCTGCGTCAGCTCGAAGCTCGCCCTCCCGGACGCCAGGATGACATGCGAGCGCAGCGGCAGGAGGCCGCGTGTCGCCGCCCAGCCGATGACCTTGTCGAACGCGTTGTGACGCCCGACGTCCTCCCGCACGCACAACAGCGCCCCCGCGGAGTTGAACAGCGCGGCCGCATGAAGGCCGCCGGTTCGTGCGAACTCACGCTGGGCGGCGCGCTGGAGGCCCGGCAAGCCGGCGAGCAGCCCCACGGACACGCGCAGTGGGTCGTCCCTGACGTCGTAGGGTGAATGTGTCCGCACCGCATCGATGCTGGCCTTGCCGCAGATGCCGCACGAGGACGTCATGTAAAAGGCGCGCGGGGTGATGGCGCGCGATGCGGCGGCCTTCGACAGGCTGACCTCGACGACGTTGAGCTCCCCCGTCTCCGCCGACGCGTCGGGACACATCCGCATCGCAACGATCTCGTCCGCACCCTTGACGATGCCCTCGGTGACGAGGAACCCGGCGGCGAGATCGAAGTCATCCCCCGGCGTGCGCATCGTCACCGAGAGCGACAGGTCGCCGATGCGTATCTCGAGAGGTTCCTCGACGCTGACGTCGTCGCTCTGCCAGGTGGCGCCACGGCCCGTCGCGACCTGCATCACGCGCCTGTGGCGCGCGGTCATGCGCGCTCGACGCGCGCGATCGTCGTGTAGTCGGGGATGTCGGAGGCCGGTGACCTCGGGCCGTTCGGGATCAGCACGTTGCCCTCAGGAAAGTGCACCTGCACGGATCCCGGCTTGACGCGGGCGAGCATGACGGTGCCGCGCATCTCGCCCGCCTCGCTGCGCAGTACGCAGGCGTCACCGTCGCGGAGACCGAAGCGCTCCGCGTCGACGCGGTTCATGAACACCGACTCGCGCCGCGCGCCGGTGATCGCGTCCTTCTGCTCCTGGACCATGCTGTTGAACTGTTTCCCACGGCGGGTGGTCACCAGCACCGAGCCGGCCGGCACCTCCACCACGTGCGGCTCGACCACGCTGAGCTTCGCCTTGCCATCGGGCGTCTTGAAGACCCCATCGACGCAGAGGAGGCGCCCGCCGTACTGGAACTGGTCGCCCGCCTTGGACAGGTTCTGGATGCCGTCGTACTGCGGGATGACGCGCGCGATCTCCGCACGCACCTCGGCTGTGGTCTCCGGGCGCAGGCTGCCGGCGAGGTCGGGGCGGACCCGGCGCGCCAGTTCGAGCACGACGTCGGCCTCGGATCGAGCGTCCTCGACGGGCCCGCCGTCGATGTGCGGGCTGAAGATGACCCGGCGCTCGGTGCTCGTCTCGGTGACCCCGCCGGGAATCTCGTAGCGCGTCAGCGCCGGCAGGATCAGGACCGTGTCCGCCGGCTCGACGAGCATCTGCGAGCTCAGGACGATGTCGTGGTGGACACGAAGCGGGATCGACTCGAGCGCCGCGTGCACCCGCGGGGGGTCCGGCAGCACCTCGAGGAAGTTGCCCCCCATCGACATGAGCACGTCGAGCTCACGGCGTTCGGCGGCATCGATCATCTCCGGCGCGGTGAGCCCGGGTGTGACCGGAACGTCGAACCCCCACTGCGCGCTGAGCTGCGCGCACGTGTCCTCACGGATCGGCGCCCCGCCGGGGAGCACCGTCGAATACGCACCCATCTCGGCGCCGCCCTGCACGCCGGAGTGCCCGCGGATCGGCATCAGGCCGCACCCGATTCGCCCGATCGTGCCGTGCAGCAGCGCGACGTTGGCGATCGCACGCACGGTGTCCTCGCCCGCGGCATGCTGGGTGACCCCCATGCTCCAGACGATCACCGTGCGGCGCGAGGCGTGCAGCGAGCGGGCGAACTCAGCCATCTCGTCGCGCGTGACCCCCGACGCGCGCTCGAGCAGCTCCCACGGCTGGGCGCGCAGCGAAGCGTCCAGCTCATCGAACCCGGTCGTGTGCTCGGCGATGAACGCGTGATCCTGCCACCCGTTCTCCAGCGTGTGACGCATCGCGCCGTTGAGGAAGGCGATGTCGCCGCCCGGGTTGACGATGTGGAACCGATCGGTGATTCGCGTCCCGAAGACCGCGCTGGACGGCACCGACGGCACCCAGTACCGCTCCATCCCCGGTTCGCGATACGTGTTGACGCTGATCACCTTGGCGCCGCGCTTCTTCGCGTAGTGCAGGTACTTGGTGGCGACCGGCTGATTGTTCGCGACGTTGGAGCCTATGAAGACGATGAGGTCGGCGTCGAGCCAGTCCGTGTAGGAGCAGGTGCTCGCGCCGGCGCCGATGGTCTGCTTGAGCGCGACCGTGCTCGGCGAATGGCAGAGGCGCGCGGCATTGTCGATGGAGTTGCACCCCATGGCGCGGACCGCCTTCTGCACCGTGTAGTACGTCTCGTTCGGGATGCCCCGGCTCGTGAGGAAGTATGCGCATCGTTTCGGCCCGGCCGACCGCACCCTCGAGGCCATGATCTCCATCGCGTCAGGCCACGACAACGGTTCGAATCCCGCGTCGCCGTGCCGCCTGATCATCGGGTGAGGGATGCGTCCGAGGTCACGGAGGTGGTCGCCCCGCATGGCGGCGAGCGACGCGGCGTCGCGGGCCACGCCGGGGTCGAACGCCGGCATCGTGTTCATCCGCAGCAGGCGCAGGCGGATGTTGCAGAGGTGGACGCCCGACATGGTCCAGTCGTGGAGACCATTCGTCCCGAGAGCGCAGCCGTCGCAGACGCCCTCGCGGAGGATGCGGATGGCGCGGCCCGCCGTGTCGCGGTTCTCGACGGCGGCCTTCCAGATCTCGAGGTAGTTGTTCGGCCGCTGCTCACCCAGCCCGAAAGGCTTCCAGCCCACGAGGTGGCCCGGCAGGAGTTTTCGCTTCTCGCCAGCCATGCGCCAAGATCACTCTAGCAACATGGACGCGGGACGAGAGGAATCCGACCTGCTGCGCCGTCTGGCGTCGGCGTTGAGCGACGCGGCGCCCGGCGGCGGCGCGCTCGAGGCGCTCGATCTCCACGACCGTGCGGTGCTGCTGCGGATCGCTCGCGACATCGCGCACGCGACGGAGCGTCAGAACGCCCCCGTGGCAGCCTATGTGATCGGCCGCTTCGTGCAGGTCGGCGTCGCCGCGGGGAGCTCGGAATCCGAAGCGCTCGCCGCGGCTGCATCGATCGTGCGCTCCCTCATCGGCGAAGCTCCCGCCTGAGGTCGGCGAGGTCGGCCGGGGTGTTGATGTTCCGGGCGAACCCCTCCGGGATCCCGGCGGCGCGTCGCTCCGTCTCGGTCACGCGCACCGCCCGAAGCCGCCCGACAAGGCTCCGCAGCGACCGATCGCGCGAGTGCAGCGCCGCCTCGGCAGCGGGCAGCGCCGCCCGCGCGTACACGGCGTGCAGCGGCTCGATGCCGCGTGGGGACTCGCAGAGCGCGACGTCGCGGTCGCCGATGCGGCCGGCAAGCAGGCGGATCAGGCGCGGATCGAGCCAGGGAAGGTCAACCGCGACCACCGCGAGCAGCGGGTGCGGCGAGTAGCGCAGAGCCGCCACGAGGCCCGCGAGCGGCCCGGCCCCGGGCAGCGCGTCGGCGACATTGTCGCGGCCTTCGACGGCGAGTGGCAGTCCGCCTGGAGCGATGAGCACCGGATCGCATGCCTCCCCGAGACGGTCGACCGCGCGCCGCAGGAGGGTCGCCCCACCGACATCGATGCTCGCCTTGTCGATCCCCATGCGCGTGCTGCGGCCTCCGCACAGCACCACGCCGGCCAGCGGCACGCGTGGCGACGTGGCATCGCCACGCTGCTGGGCGTCGTCACGCGCCGGCCAGTCCACGGCACGCCACGGTACGGGAAGCCGCGACCGCTGCCGTGCCGAGGGCGTGCCTGCAGTGCCCACACCGGGCACGCCGGATCGCGCTAGGCGTTCAGGCCGTTGCTGACGTTCGAGAAGACGTTGTTGACCTGGTGCCCGACCACGCCGACGACGACGATGACGACGATGGCGATGAGGACCAGGATCAGCCCGTACTCGACGAGCCCCTGACCACGTTCGTCATCGCGCCGCTCGCTGCCGGAGACGGTCGACTGCAACAGGGCCACCAACGCGGGTATGAATGCCGGGATCATTGCAACAGCATCGATCACGCGCGGGGCCGGCACGTTGTGGTCGGGTGACGAGGCGGTTCCGTTGTACCGGCAAGGAAATGGCGCTCGTTACCAGCGCGTCACCGAGTGATCAGCGGGCGAGTTGGGCGCTCTGCAGCGCCGCGCCATACCCGTCGGGGATGGGTCGAGGCGCCTGCGGGCCGACGTAGAGCGCCGAGGGCCGGATCAGGCGGTTGTTGGCGGCCTGCTCCGCGATGGCGGCGGTCCATCCCACGGTCCGGCTCGATGCGAAGGTCGGTGTGAACATGTCGGGCGGGATGCCGACGCTGTTCATCACCACGCCCGCGTAGAACTCGACGTTGGTGTACAGGCGACGTCCCGGCTTCAGCTCGTTGAGCACGCGCAGCGCCGTCTGCTCGACCTGACGCGCGAACTCCGCCTGCTCCCCGCCCAGCTCGGCGGCGACGTCACGCAGGAGGGTCGAACGCGGGTCGTCGGTCTTGTACACGCGATGACCGAAGCCCATGAGCCGCTCGCCGGACGAGATCTCGTGACGGAGGTACTCCTCGGCGCGATCCGGCGTGCCGATGGCCTCGAGCATGGCGAGCGCCCGTGACGGCGCGCCACCGTGGAGCGGCCCGGCGAGTGCGCCGATCGCCCCGGTCAGCGCCGACCCGATGTCGGAGCCCGTGGATGTGATCACCCGCGAGGTGAATGTGGACGAGTTGAAGCCGTGGTCCATGGTGAGGATGAGGTATTGCTCCAGCGCTCGGGTCGCTCGCTCGGCCGGGCGCTCACCCGTGAGCATCTGGATGTACGAGCCCGCATAGCCGAGATCCGGATCGGGTGCCACAGGCTCCAGCCCGAGGTGATGGCGGTGCAGGCGCATGAGCATCACCGGGACGATCGCCGCCATCCTCAGACACTCCTTGCGAACTTCCACCGGGGGGATGTCGAGCGTCGGTTTCTGTTCCAGGGCGGCGCCGGCGAGCGATACCGCCGAGCGCAGCGCCATGAGCGGTGTGTACCCGGGAAGCGCCGCGATGGCCGGGAGCAGCTCCGCGACCGCATCGGGGATGGCGCGCGACTCGACGGTGAGCTTGGTGAACGCCCGCAGCTGCGCGTCGTCGGGCAGCTCACCCTCGACCAGAAGATGCCAGACCTGCTCGAAGGAGCAGCGTCGCGCGAGCTCGATCGCGTTGTAACCGCGGTAGTGGAAGAAGCCCTCCTGGCCGCGCACGTCGCCGACCGAGGTCTCGGCCACCGCCACGCCCTCGAGCCCGCGAGGCGCAAGGCCCGGCGGCGCGGAGCCCGCCGGCTGGACCTCCTCGATGTGGGCGACGCGGACCACGTGCCGGATCGAGAGGATCCCGGCGACCCGCTCTCCGTCCATCACGGGCAGGTGCCGGAAGCGCCGCTCACGGAACACCTCCAGCCCGCGCTCGACGGTGTCGGCCACGGAGAGCGTCACGGGGTTCCGCGTCATCACCTCGGCGACCTGGGTGCTCGCCGGGTCGATGCCGTGACCGACTGAACGGAGCAGATCGCGCTCGCTCACGATCCCGGCGAGCTTGCCGTGCTCGTCGAGCACTGCCGCCGCCCCCACGTTGGCGCCGTCGAGGATCACCGACGCCTCGGCAAGGGTGATGCTCGTCGGCACCACCACCGCGGGCTTGTGCATCACGTCCGCGACGGTCAGGGAGGCGGTCACGCCTCCAGTCTAGCGCTGTGCGCCGGGGCTCTCGACGGACGCTCCCGGGTGGCATCACGGCGCGTCGAGCCGCCCGCGCGTCACGATGCGCCGGCACCATGACTGACGACGCGACTGCCGGACCTCCCCGGGCCGGCGACATGGATCCCGAGGCCTACCGGCGTGAGGCCCGTCGCGTGGTGGACTGGACGGCCGACTACCTCCGCGACGTGGAGCTGTACCCGGTGCTCAGCCCCGAGAAGCCGGGGGCGCTGCGCCACGCGCTGCCGGCCTCGCCACCGGCCGCGGGCGAGCCGATCGAGTCGATGCTCGCCGACGTCGAGCAGCTGCTCGTGCCCGCAACCACCCACTGGCAGTCCCCCGGCTTCATGGCGTATTTCGCCTCGAGCGGTTCGGCGCCCGGCATCCTCGGGGAGACCCTCGCAGCCGCCTTCAATGTCAACGCGATGCTCTGGCGCACCGCCCCCGCGGCAAGCGAGCTCGAGGCGCTGACCCTCGACTGGTTGCGCCAGATGGTCGGGTTGCCGCAGCCGCTCTTCGGGGTCATCAACGACACCGCATCCTCGAGCACGCTCTACGCGCTGGCCGCCGCCCGTGAGGCACAGGCAGACCTCCGCGTCCGCGAGCTGGGCATGGCCGGGCGACCCGAGCTCCCGCCGCTCCGCTACTACGCCTCGGCCGAGGCGCACGCATCGGTGGAGAAGGCGGGCATCGTGCTCGGGATCGGCCGCGAAGGCCTCCGCCGCATTCCGGTCGACAGCCGCTTCCGCATGGATCCGATCGCGCTCCGTCAGGCGATTCGGGAGGACCTGGAGGCCGGGATCCGGCCGTTCGCCGTGGTCGCGACCGCCGGGACGACGTCGACGACCAGCGTCGATCCGGTCGCCGCCATCGCGGAGGTCTGCGAGCATCACGGGCTCTGGCTGCACGTCGACGCGGCGTACGGTGGCGCAGCCGCGATCGCCCCGGAGCTCCGGTGGGTGCTCGACGGAGCGGAGCGCGCGGACTCGATCGTCCTCAACCCGCACAAATGGCTGTTCACGCCGATCGACTGCAGCGTCCTGTGGACCCGCCGCCCGGAGGTGCTCCGGGACGCGTTCTCGATCGTGCCCGAGTACCTCACCACCGGGGATGGCGCCGAGGAGAGCGAACCGAACCTGATGGACTACGGCACCTCGCTCGGCCGTCGCATGCGAGCGCTCAAGCTCTGGATGGTCATCCGCTACTTCGGCACCGACGGGCTTGCGACACGGATCCGCGAGCACTGCCGGTACGCGTCGCTGGTCGCGCGATGGGCGGATGCCGAGCCCGACTTCGAGCTGCTCGCACCGGCTCCACTGAGCGTCGTATGCCTTCGCGCGCACCCGCCCGGGCTCGACGACCCGGGGACGCTCGACACGATGAACCAACGCATCCTCGAGCGGATCAACACCGGCGGGCGCTACTTTCTGAGTCATACGCGTCTGCACGATGCGTATGCGATCCGCGTCGCCTTCGGCAACCTGCGTCAGGAGGAACGTCACGCGCGCGGGGTGATCAGCGCATTGCGCAGCGCCCTCGACGACGACTAGGATGATGCGCAATGTTCCGCGCCCTTGGGGCGAGACTCACCCTCGACTGGAAGGGGGTGGCCGGGGCTGCGCTGTTCGAGGCCGCGGCTCAGCGGGCATGGCTGTGGGCGACGTACGGTCTTAAGACCGCGCCCGCAGCACTCCTCGAGGGCGAGGTCCAGGAGGACGGTCTCCGCATCAACGCATTGCGCAGTGTGTCGGGCAGCAGCGCGCTGTGTCACATCACAGTGCATCGACCCGACGCCTGGGACCCGTCGACACTGTGGCTCACGACCGTCGACCTCGTGCGTTCCGGCAGCTCCGTCGAGATCGGCATCACCGTCGAGCAGGACATGCGTCACCATCGAGTCCCTCCGTCGCCGCTGTCACCGCCGCTCGTCGTTCTCCTGCAGGATCTCGTCGAACGCGGAGCGACCGCTGGATCGCAACGCGTGCGGAGCACCGCCGAGGCGGTCGTCGGATCCGAGCAGATCGACTGGCTGGTGCAGTCCTGCCTCCTCGACCCGGGACGGCGGCTCCCGGTGGTGGTCTTCAGCGCGATCAAGGAGGAGGAGGGTGTCTATCCCGCGGACGCGGGGGACCCCGCGCTCACCGCACGCGAGCTCTGCGGGCTGGCGCATGTCTTCACGATGCCCCGCGTCGAGGATTCGCATCGATTGACGAAGCGCCTGCGGATGCTCTCCGTCTACGACGGCGCGGTGCGCATCTACTGGCCGCGTCTGCGGCTCACCGACCCTCCACCGCGACATCCGCTGCACCTGCGACAGCGGCTCAACACCGCGAGTGGGCCGGCCATCATCCGGCGCGTCGTGGAGGCCGGTGCGCGCGCGTATCACCCACCGGAAGGCACCGCAACGCTCCTCGTGGCGCGATGGCGCGACAACGAGCACGCACGCATCGAATCGATGAGCAGTGAACCCGATCCGACCCTGCAGGCCTCGCTGCTTCGCGAGGAGCTGCTGCGCGTCGTCGACGCCAACGTGTCGCTTGAGCTGGAGACGGATGCGCTCCGCCATCAGTTGATGCGCGCCACCGAGCGCGCCCAGCGCCTCGAGACCGAGCTCGCGGCGCTCAGTCCCGCCGCCGACGGAGCGACCGACCTGACCGGCCGGCCGGGATCATCCGCGAGCCCGGCGGGGACGACCCGAAGGGCTGCCGGATCCGGCGCATGACGGAGGACTGAGGTCGCCGCGATCAGCGCGGCGGAGTCCGTCCCGACACGACCCGTGTGACACCGAGCGAGTCCTTGACCCAACCGACGTCGACGAGATGCGCCGCCCGCAGCGCCGCCTGGGTTCGCCTCGACAGGTACGTGCCGATCTCGACGAGCAGGACGCCGCCGGGCTTGAGCCACGCATGCGAGTCCTCGGCGAGCCGGCGCACCAATCCGAGACCGTCATCGGAATTGTCGGTGAGCGACTGCAGCGGCTCGAACTCGCGGATCTCGCGCGGCAGCGTCTTCAGCTCGTTCCGGAGCACGTACGGGGGATGGATCGTGAAGAGATCGATCTGCCCGCGCAGGCGCCGGGGGAGGGCTGCGAGCATGTCACCTGTGCGGAAGTGGGCATTGACCAGCCCGAGCCGCCGCGCGTTGTCGCGCCCGAGCACGGTCGCCTCCTCCGAGATGTCGATGCCCCACACCTCGGCGTTGCGCACCTCGTTGGCGACCGCGAGCGCGACCGGGCCGGCACCCGTCGCCACGTCGACGGCGACGCGCTTGCCTCGACGCCAGCGCATCGCCTTGATCGCCTCGACGGCGAGCAGCTCGCTCGACGCGCGCGGCACGAACACGCCGTCACGCACCAGCAGGTCGAGGCCTCGGAACGTGTAGTGCCCCATGATGCGCGGGATCGGCTCGCCGTTGACCCGGCGCGCCACCATCGCCGCGTACCGGCGACCGTCCTCCGCGCCGAGCCGGCGTGACAGGACGGCAGCGGTGAGCTTCCGTCCGAGCACCTCGGCCATCAGCTCCTCGGCGTCGTAGCGGCCGAGGTTGCGGTCCCAGTGATCGATGGCGGTGGAGCGATCGATCTTGCGCACGGCCTTGTCGATGTGCTCGGTGATCGTTGTGGGTGGCATGGCTCGCGCATGGTACGCAGTCATACGGCGCACGCGCGCACGATGTCGCGTATGCGCGTCACACCACCGCCCCGCGCGGGACTGTGCGACTCGTGCGTCCATCAACGGCTCGTCCCCGGCGCGCGTTCCACCTTCGTGCGCTGCGGCCTCGCCGACACCGACCAGCGCTTCCCGCGCTATCCGTCGCTCCCGGTGCTGCGCTGCGACGGGTACTCGGCGGTCACTCGACACGCCCGCCCGGGCTCATGAATCGAGCTGCCGGCGCACCTCGGCGACGTCGGCGAGCACGTCGTTCAGCGTCTGGATGTCCTCGGAGTCAACGGCGACACGACGGAGCGCCGCGAGCTCCGACACCGCGGCGTCGATGCTCGCTGCGGTTCGCGGTGGGTCGTCCCAACGCCTCGAGAGCAGACGCAGCCTCAGCGATTGGGCCTGGTCCGCAACATGGCTCACGCGCGTGCGCTCCTCTGACGGTGCCTCAGACGGCCGGTCGCCACACCGTCTTGATGTTCACGAATTCGTGCATGCCGTAGCGATGGAGCTCGCGGCCGTAACCCGAGTCGCCGACACCACCGAAGGGGATGCGCGGGTCGGAATGGGTCATCCCGTTGATGAACACACCGCCGGTGCGCAGACGCGACGCGACGGCAAGCCCGCGATCCAGGTCTCCGCTCCACACGTTGCCACCGAGTCCGAAGACGGTGTCGTTCGCCACCGCCACGGCTTCGTCGTCGTCGCGCACGCGCATGATGGGCGCGAGCGGGCCGAAGGTCTCCTCGGTGAACGCCGTCATGCCCGGATCGCAGCGGCCGATCACCGTGGGCTCGAAGAAGAACCCGGGATGGTCGGGGGCACCGCCACCGCAGAGGATCTCGGCGCCGGCGGCGACGCTCTCGTCGAGCTGGCGCCGCAGCGTCTCGCGCAGGTCGTCGCGCGCGACCGGACCCATCTTCGTGGCCGGTTCGGTCGGATCGCCGATGGTGATCGCCCGAGCCTGCGCGGTCAGCGCGGCCTCGAACGCCTCCGCGACCGCGTCCACGACGATGAATCGCTTCGCCGCGATGCAGCTCTGCCCCGCGTTCTGGAACCGCGACCTCGACGCCATGGCGGCGGCCGCGTCGATATCGGCGTCGTCGAGCACCACGAAGGCGTCCGAGCCTCCCAGCTCGAGCACGCTCTTCTTGAGGTTCGCGCCGGCGACCCCGCCGACGCTCCGTCCGGCCTCCGTGCTCCCGGTGATGCTCACCGCGTTGATCCGCGGATCCGCGATGAGTCCCGCGATCGACGACGCCGGCAGCACCAGCATCGTGAACACACCGTCGGGGAAGCCCGCTTCGCGCACCGCGTCGGCAAGGCGCAGTCCGCACCGCGTGACGTTGCTCGCGTGTTTCAGCACGACGCAGTTTCCCGCCGCGGCCGCGGGCGCAAGGCAGCGCACGACCTGCCAGTACGGGAAGTTCCACGGCATGCACGCGAGGACGGTGCCGATCGGCTGGAAGGCGATGAAGCTCGCGGGCGAGTCGCTCGGCGACGGCTCGTCGGCCAGGAACTCCGCGGCGTGATCCGCGAAGTACTCACAGGCGAAGGCGCACTTCTCGACCTCGGCACGAGCCTCGCCGAGGATCTTGCCCATCTCCGCGGTGATCGTCGACGCATGGAGGTCGAGGTCGCGACGGAGGACGGCCGCAAGGTCGCGCAGCAGCTGTGTGCGCGTCTCGATCGGGGTCAACCCCCATCGTGAGGCGCGGCGTGCGGCGCCGTCGAGCGCGGCGTCGATCTCACCCGCGCTACTCAGGTCGAACGTCTCGATCTCCTCGCCCGTGGCGGGGTTCACCGAGCGAAAACGGGCCACCGCGGTCACCATGCGAGCGATGGTACGGCCATCACACGCCTCGTGTGGCCACTAGTGCCACAGTCGAGAAGTGATACGTGAGGGTTCCACCCCGCGCGTCGATGAGATCGCCTACCGCGTCGAGCAGCGCACGCCGCTCCGCATCGGGCAGCTGCACGTGGTCGCTGTGGGTGGCGATGTAGTCGAGCCAGCCCGCCCGGTCGTACACCGCGTCCCAGGGATAGGCACGCGCCTCGACCACCGAATACCTGCCGCTCTCCTCGAACGCGGCGAATCGATCGCCGCCGTCCACGGTCACCGATCGCAGTGAGGTGGTGGTCCCGGCGATGGCCGGGGCGAGACGCTCGTACACGGCTTCCAGTGCGGCGTGTGTCTCGGGATCGTGGCGGCCGCCGTTCCAGAAGGCGGCAAGATGCCCGCCGCCACGCAACACGTCAGCGGCCTTGAAGGCCCCGATGACCGGGTCGACCCAGTGCCAGGCCTGGCCGGAGACGATGAGGTCGAACCGCCTGCCCCGCGCGTCCCAGTCCTCGAAGGTGGCGTGTTCGACGGCGATGCCGTGCTCGCGTGCGACCGCCGCCATCAGCGGATCCGGCTCGACTCCGAGGACGACGCAACCCCGCTCCGCGACGAGCCGCGCGGCCTTGCCCGTGCCGCAGCCGACGTCGAGGACCGTTCGCGGTCCCCACGCCATGAGATCGTCGATGAGCGCCGCCGGATACGACGGGCGTGCGCGGTCGTACAGCGCGGCGACGCCCCCGAAGGAGAGCGCGCGAACGCGGTCCTCATGGAACCGCCTGGGCCGGGGATGCTGCGCCGCCAACCTGATCAGCTGAGGCGAGACGGCGCCGGCGCGAGCGCGATCTCGAGATCCGCGGCGAATCGCGCGGCGTCCGCGGGTTCGAGGCGCGAGGTGGTCACCCGGATGGCGCGCGAGCTGGCGATGCGGAACCGCTCCCCCGCAAGCACGCCCCAGCCACGCTCCTGGAGCGCCGCGACGGTCGCGTCCTCGTGGGCGACCGGGATCCAGACGTTCAGCCCCGAGTTGCCGTGGGAGTCGATGCCGCGCTGCCGGAGCTCGTTGACGAGCGTCTCGCGCCGCAGCGTGTACGTCGCTGCGACGGCTCCGGTGCGGGCGGCGCCGTCCGGGTCCTTCCAGAGTGCGACGACGATGCGCTGGAGGATGTGGGACACCCACCCGGCAGCGATCAGACGCCTGCCCTCGACCCGGGCCACGGTGGTCGGATCGCCGGCGAGGACGGCGAGGCGAAGGTCCGGACCGAGGGATTTCGACACCGAGCGGAGATGCGCCCACCGTGGGCGGTCCGGCTCACAGAGCGTGTGGCACGGCCGTTCTGTGATGTCGAACGCATGGTCATCCTCGATCACGAGCACACTCGGATACCGGGCGAGCACCGCCCTGAGCTCGGCGGCGCGCTCGGCGTCGACCGCCGATCCGTACGGGTTCTGAGCACGAGGGGTGAGCGCGCAGGCCGACGCGCCCGCGCGCAGAGCGCGTGCGAGACCCTCCGGCGTCGGGCCGCGGTCGTCGATCGCCATCGGGACTACCGCGAGGCCGAGCACCGATGCGAGGTCGATGATTCCCGGGTAGCACGGGTCCTCGACCGCGATCCGATCTCCGGGTGTGAGGTGCGCCATCAGCGCGAGCTGCACACCATCGAGCGCACCACCGACGACCGCGAGATGATCGCTCGGGACCCCGTCGCGCTCCAGGCGGGCGGCGGTGAGGGCGAGCAGCTCGGGATCGGATCCCGCCGAGCCATAGAGCACCGGCTCGCTCGGCAGCGAGGCGAACGCGGACCGCAGGTCGGGCAGGAGCGCCGGGTCGGGGTTGCCGGTGAGGAGGTCGCACACCCCGGGCGGCACGATGGGCTTGCCACGCGGCGCCGGCGGGACGCGCGGGGTGATGCTCGTACCGAGGCGTCCGGCCCCCGCGACGAGCCCCCGGCGGCGGAGCTCGCGGTAGGCGGAAGCGACTGTGGCGGTGCTGATGCCCCGGTGCGAGGCGAGCGAGCGGACCGTTGGCAGGCGGGTGCCGGCTGTGAGATCGCCCTCGCGGATGCCGCGCTCGATGCTCTCGGCGATCTCAGAGGCTCGCCGGCCGGTGATGTGATAACGTATCGGTACGTTCACGGCTTTGTATCATAACAAATGGCAACTGTTGTGTCCACACCGCTGACATCGCGTCCGACGGGCTCGCGTCCCGCCGCCTCCCGTGCGCGGATCCTGGTGGCCTTCGCGGCCGTGTACGTGATCTGGGGCTCGACGTACCTGACGATCCACATCGCGATCGAGACCATCCCGGCATTGCTCATGGCGGGAGCCCGCTTCATCCTCGCGGGACTCCTCCTCATGGCGATCGCACGTCGCCCCGGCGCGCCGCGAGAGCGATTGACGTTTGCGCACTGGCGCTCGGCCGCGATCATCGGCTTCTGCCTGCTGCTGTTCGGCAACGGCGGCGTCTCGTGGGGCGAGCAGTATCTCGGCACCGGGCTGGTCGCGCTCATCATCGCCACGGTGCCGCTCTGGATGGCGCTGCTTGCGCCGCTCTTCGGGGGCCGCTGGATCAACTGGACCGCCGCGGCCGGGATTGCACTCGGCCTGGCGGGGATCGTCCTCCTGGTGCGACCCGGCGGCAGCGGTGCAGGGCACTGGCAGATCGCCGTGGTGTTCCTCGCGCCGGTGTTCTGGGCGATCGGCTCGCTGTACGCCCGTCACGCGCCGGCGCCGGCGCAGCCGATGACGGCCACGGCGATGGAGATGATCGCCGGCGGTGTCCTCCTCTTCCTGGCGGGCATCGCGGACGGGGAGCTCGGCCACGTGCACCTCGGCGCGGTGTCGTTCGCATCCGTCGCGGCCTTCGTCTATCTCCTTCTCATCGGCGCGCTGGTGGGCTACGTCGCGTACATCTGGCTACTGCACCACGTCTCGCCGACTGCCGCTTCGACGTACGCGTTCGTCAACCCGGTCGTTGCGGTGGCGCTGGGGGCGGTGGTGCTCGGCGAGCCGGTCACGCCGCTGACGCTCGTTGCATCCGCGCTGATCGTCGGCGCGGTCGTGCTCCTGCTCGCCGGCCAGGCGCGGAGCGCGCCGACCGAGGTCACGCTCGAGATGCCGGTCAACGACGTCGCCTGACGGCGTCCTTTCCGGGAAGAGGTGACAATGGCCCGGTGGACAGCGAGACGCTGATCGTCGACGCCGCGGCGGAGCCGGTTCGCCCCCGCCCGCGCATCGGGGTCAAGGACGTCCTCTGCGTGGGGCCGATCATCGTCAACTCCATCTACTACTACGCGGGGTTGCCACTGACACCGCTGCTGCTCGGCAGGAACCCGGTGCTCTTGAGCGCGCTGCGGGGCAGCATCTCGGCGATGGTCGCGGCGGGTGGGTTCGCACGCGTCGGCAAGGCCCCCCTCCTCCTGGCCCTGATCGCCCCCATCCCGATCTCGATGATGACGGACCCGTTCTTCTTCTGGGCGGGCAAACGATACGGCCGGGGGTTGATCAACTACCTGAGCGCGAGTGACCCCCGCTGGCGCCGCCGTGCGGCGCGCGGCGAGCGATTCTTCAAACGCTTCGGCATCTGGACCGTGGTGCTCGCGCCGTTCCTGCCGGCACCGTCGCCGCTCTTCTACATGGCCGCCGGTGAGGCCGGGATGCCCTTCGCCATCTTCATCCTCGCGGATCTCATCGGGACGCTCGCCTACATCGGGGCGATCGTCGCCGCGGGCTGGGTCATCGGGCAACCGGCGGTGTCGGTCGCCGAGACCATCAGCAACTACGCGCTGTGGGTCATTGTCGGGATGGTGGTGCTCATCGTCGCGTGGTCGGTGTGGTCGTCATGGCGTACACAGAGAGAAGCGACAGGAAGCCGGTGACGGTCAGCGCCCAATCGGAGTCGGGCTGACCTCAGGGAATCGCGACCTCCTCACGGTACTGCGGGAGGAGGTGCGTGCCCCTCTCGACCACCTCGGCCAGCCGCTCGACCGCGTCCCACAGGTCGACGTATCGCGTGTACAGCGGGGCAAGCCCGAAGCGGCACAGGTCGGGCGGCCGGAAGTCGGCGATGACGCCACCGTCGGTGACCGCGCGCACGATGGCGAGCCCGTCGCCATGGCGGAGTGAGACCTGCGCTCCGCGGCGGCGCGCGTCGCCCGGGGTTGCCGCCTCGAAGCCGAGCGGACCCAGCCTCGCCTTCGACAGCCGCAGGAACACCTCGGTGAGCAGCGCGGCCTTGTCCGCCACTCGCCGCGCGCCGGCCTCGAGGTGGATGTCGACACCGACCTCGAGCGCGCCGATCGCCAGCACCGGCGGCGACCCGCTCATCCAGCCCCTGATGCCGTCCGCGCGCCGGTAGTCGGGTTCGAATGTGAACGGCGTCGCGTGTCCCAGCCATCCCTGGATCGGGTTGGCAAGCTCGGCCTGCAGGGCCGGGGCCACGTACAGGAATGCGGGAGCACCGGGTCCGCCGTTCAGATACTTGTAGCCGCAGCCCACCGCAAGGTCGACGTGGTCCCGCTGCAGCTGGATCTCGACGGCGCCCGCGGAATGCGAGAGATCCCACAGCGCGAGCGCGCCGGTGCGATGTGCCGCCTCGGTGAGGGCCTCCATGTCGTGCCGCTCGCCCGTGCGGAAATCGACGTGCGTGAGCGTGAGCAGCGCCGTGTCGGTGTCGAGCACATCCGCGATTGCCTCGCGTTCGACCGCG
Source organism: Candidatus Dormiibacterota bacterium (assembly GCA_963848445.1). GTDB lineage: Bacteria > Chloroflexota > Dormibacteria > Aeolococcales > Aeolococcaceae > Palsa-851. The sequence continues at coordinate 79,830 of CAWKDT010000008.1, read as the reverse complement.
CGCAGCTCGCCACCGAGCATTTCCACCGCACCACGCGCGATGTAGAGGTCGGTCGGGAAGTTGCTCCGCTCGGTGACCACCACGCGGCGCCCGGGTCGCGCTTTGAGCACCGCGACAATGAGCTTGAAGAGGTTCACCGACGTGCTCTCCGCGATGAGCACCGCACCGGGTGCCGCACCGACGAGCTCGGCGATCCGATCACCCACACGCATCGGTGATTCCATCCACCCGTACTCGGTCCAGGCGCGCACGAGGATGCGTCCCCACTCGTGCTCCGCCATGCGCGTCAACCGATCGACGCTGGCCTTGGGCAGACGTCCCATCGAGTTGCCGTCCAGGTACACCGTCGCATCGTCGATGAGGAACCGGTCGCGAAACCCCGCGAGCGGGTCCGCGGCATCGAGCGCGGCGCACGAGTTTCGGTCGAGATTGTCGGGAAGTTGGCCCGTCACAGGCGGCTCCGCACCTCCCACAGCTCGGGAAAGAATCGCAGCGGGATCGTCGTCTCCAGATATGCGACGCCGAGGCTGCCACCGGTGCCGGGTCGCATCCCGATCTCGCGCGCGACCATCTGCGTGTGGTGGAACCGCCAGCGCGAGATCGCCTCGTCGTGGTCGAGGAGCAGCTCGCACACGCGGTGCAGCACCGCTCGCTCCGGGGAGGTGTGATCGCGGTACAGGGCGGTGAGCGACCCGACGCGGCGCTCGCGCAGATCGGCGCCGGGACCGGCCGGCGCATCCATCCCGTGGGCGCGGAGGCTGGAGCAGAGCGCGCCGTACAGAGTTGGCATGCTCGCGCGCCGTTCCAGCTCGCGCACGTCGCGGTCGGAGAGCCGCACCGCATCAGTCGGCATCGCGCCCTCGAGACCGCCGAGCACCTCGATGGCGCGGAACTGTCCCGACTGGAGACCCGACGCCGGCTTCAGGGGGTCTCGAAACTCGAGGAATCCCTCCGGCGTCAGCGTTTCGAGCACGCGCAGCTGGAGGATCAGCAGCTCGTCGACACGAGCCGTGCGCTCGAGTGGCGCCATCGCCATCTGCGGGCGTCCCGCCTGCAGCTCGGCAACCGCGCGGTCGAGCTCGTGCAGGATGACCTTGAACCACAGCTCGTACGCCTGGTGGATGACGACGAAGAGCATCTCGTCGTGCGCGCCCTCGGTGAGAGGGTGCTGGAGGTCGAGGAGCTCGTCGATACGGAGGTACGAGCTGTAGTCCTGTCCTGCCATGACCGCGCGGCACTCTACGCCAGTGGGCTGGTCAGGCGTGCGGGTTGAGCAGGATGTCCTGCAGGGAGAAGGTCTCCGGCGGCGAGAGCTGCTCGAAATCGCAGTCGCGCGGCGCTTTGTCGGGACGCCAGCGCAGAAAGCGCGAAGCGTGGCGGAAGCGACCGCTCTGGAGGTGATCGAAGGACACCTCGCATACCAGCTCGGGACGCACCGACGTCCAGGAGGTCTCCGCGGCTCGCGCCCACCTGCTGGGACCACCGGGCGTCCGCCCATGGCCGAAGCTCTCGTCCGCGACGAGCGGCTGCAGCTGCTCGAAGATGGCGCGCCGCTCGGCGGCGTCGAACGACGACGTGTGCCCGACGTAGTGCAGCACACCGTCCCCGCTGTACAGCCCCAGCAGCAGCGAGCCGATGCCCGTGCCCCGTGTTGCGGTCCGGTACCCGCCGACGACGCAGTCGACGGTGCGCAGGTGCTTCACCTTCACCCAGCGCCGCTCCCCGGGACGGTACGGCCCCGCCGGATCCTTGGCGACGACGCCGTCGAGACCGGCGCCTTCGTAGTGCGTGAACCACGTCGTCGCCTCGTCCGGGTCGGCCGTCTGCGGGGTCACCCCCACCATCGTGCTGCTGGCCACCGCGCCGACCAGGGAGGCGCGCCGCTCCTGCAGCGGACGGTCGCGCAGGTCCGCGTCGCCGAGCGCGAGGAGGTCGAAGAGCACCACCGACGCCGGCGTCTTCTCGGCCAGCATGCGCACCCGCGACGCCGCCGGATGGATGCGCTGCTGGAGCGCGTCGAAATCGAGGCCGTGGTCGGTCGCGATGACGACCTCGCCGTCGACGATGCAGCGCTCGGGGAGGGCCGCTTTGAGCGGATCGATCAGCTCGGGGAAGTAGCGCTCGAGGGCCAGAGCATTGCGGCTCGCGATGTGCACGTGGTCGCTATCACGGAAGACGATCGCCCGGAAGCCGTCCCACTTCGGCTCGTAGCGCCATTCGCCCTGAGCGGGGATCTCCGGCGCGGCGCGCGCGAGCATCGGCTCGAGCGGTGGGTCGAACGGCAACGACACCCGCGGAGTGTCGCCGATCGGGCGTTCCTCCGGCTACGCGGTGAGGACGCGCGGCCGCCGAACCCCGGTCATGCGGAGGCGGAGCAGATTGTCGACGTCGACGACGTCGCCGACCTGCCTGACAGCGGTCTCGAATCGAGTGATGTCCGAGAGCTCGTCGACCTCACCCCGGAGCGTGACCACGCCGCGGCTCGCGCGGACCTCCAATCCCGACGCGAGGTCGCCGAAGCCGAGCGAGAGGGCGGCGCGCACGCGATCGGCGAGCGTCTCGTCCCATCCGGTGGCCATGTGGCGCTTCGGACGCCGGTCGACAGCGGATCCGACCAGGGTCGCAAAGCCCGAGGTGGCGCGACGGGCGGCTGCCCGGCGGCGCGCTCCCGACCGCGGGTGAAGGAGGAACGCTGCGAGTGCGATGACTGCGGCGCCGGTGGCGGCTGTCGCGAGCTTGATGACCCGGGTCACGACCGAACCTCCGTTGAAGTGGGCAGTTGCTGCACGTACAAACGTGCCCGGGGCCACGTGGTTACGCGGGCGGAGGCGGGTAGTGACGGGCCTCGGTCCACCGGACCCCGTCCCACCAGCGGAGTGAGCCGGCACCCGGCTCGGGATACCAGCCGGGTGGGGGCGGCGGGATCCTTCCGGTCGCCGCAAGCACCTCGGAACGTTTCGCGAACCACCACACGAGTGCGCCGATGATCCCAAGGAAGATGGTGATCAGCAGCCACACGATCTTCTCGCTGCCGGCCGCGCGGAACTGCCAGTCGGGCGTCTTCGCAACCTCGACGATGGCGACGATCCAGAACACGAGCGCCGCGATCCACACGAGCCCGATCAGGAGCCCGAACAGCGCGAAGTTGCCCCACACCACGCTGAACATCACCGCGCCTCAGATCCGTAGCGGCCTTCCATGAGGTGAAGCTTAGAACGACTCCGGGTGACCATTCCTGAATCGGATCCGCTCCTCGGGGTGCTGGTCAGCGACTCCCGCCAGTGACGTAGCGCGGGAGGTCCGGCTCAGGCGCGCCCGCGGCGCTGAGGCTCGAGGCGAGATCCAAGAGCGTCGCGATGAGTTGGTCGGCCGAGGTCGAGGTAAGGCCCGATACGGTCTTGTCCGCGACGCGGCGCCAGGCCGCTTTGAGCTCGGGCAACAGTGCACGCCCTTCATCGGTGAGGTCGACAACTGTGGCGCGCCGGTCGCTTGGTGACGGCCTGCGGGCCACCAGCCCGGCCGCCTCCAGCTGCCGCACGCTCAGCGTGATGGTGGGTGGCTCATAACCGCTTGCGGCCGCGAGCTGCGCCTGGGTGCTCGGGCCTGTCGTTGCAAGTTCGAGGAGCAGCAGCTTGTGCCCAGGGTGGATGCCGAACGGGGCGAGACCCGCGATTGCAAGCGCGCGGTGGCGGATCCCGATGGCACGGATCGCCTCGTTGAGTGCGTCTGCCTGAGCGAAGTTCATCCCGTGGCCTCTTGACTCGCTGATACTTAGGCGGCTAATGTTAGGCACCTAACCTTAGCCGCCTAAGCAAGTCTACCGCTCGACGGCACCCGCCGCCAAGCAGCAACCACCGCCCACCGGAAAAGGAGAACTCCCGTGACCACCACAACGACACTGGAATCGACCGGCCGGGACACACCGCTACTCAGCCGGAACCGGGTGCGGGCGCTCAGCGTCGCCGGGTCCACGCTCGCGGCCATCGCGGTCTGGATCGTCGCCGTGCCGCTGCTCGGGGACCACTTGCTCGTTCGATTCGGAGACGGCGCTCCCCAGAGCGTCGGCGTCGGTTACGTTGCGGGCGCCGCCGCCGTTGCGTCGCTGCTCGGCTGGGGACTGCTCGCGCTACTGGAACGTCGGACGAGTCGAGCTCGCACCATCTGGACGGCGGCGGCGATCGTCGCCCTGCTCGCGTCCTTGAGCCTGCCGCTCGCCGCCGGCGCCACGAACTCATCCAGAGCCACCCTCACCCTCATGCACATCGCGGTTGCCGCCGTCCTCATCCCCGCCCTTCGGCGTCGATAGGGAGCCGACGGTCGACGTGACCGCGACGCGGCTGACCGCCGGCGCCGAGATCAAGTCTGCCGATGAGGTGCCGCAGATCCTGCGGGTCACGAGATGACCCGCAGGACGACCCGCCCTCGGGTGTGCCCGGTGCCGACATGTTCCATCGCCTCGCGAGCTCGCTCGAGGGGGAACTCCGCCTCGATCGGCATGCGCAACCCGCCGCCTGAGGCGAGCCGGGCGATCGCATCGAGCCGCTCGGAGCCGACGGTGGCGTAGAAGGGCTGGGATTCGACGCCATCAGGGACAACCGGCGGCGGGCCGATGATGAAGATGCCGCGGCCGCCCCTGCGGACCAGCCCCAGCGCCTGGTCTCGCACCTGGTTGCCGGCTCCGTCGAAGAGGACGTCAAACCCGCCCGGGACTGCGCGTCGCAACTGCTCGATGAAGTCGGGATCGTGGTAGTCGACGACGATCTCGGCGCCCAGGTCGCGGACGTAGTCGTGATTGCGAGCGCTCGCGACGGCGGCGACCCGTGCCCCGACGTCCTTCGCGATCTGCACGGCGGCGGTGCCGACCCCACCGGACGCGGCGGTGACGAGCACCGTCTCACCGGCCTGCAGCCTGGCGCGGTCGACCAGCCCTTCGTAGGCGGTGCCGGCGCTGATCACGAGGCCGGCGGCCTCGGGAAAGTCGACCCCCTCCGGCATCGCCGCGGCTCGGTCGAGGCTCAGGGCGGCGAACTCGGCGAAGCCTCCCCCGCCCGACCCCCACAGGGTGCCGAAGACGCGGTCACCGGCGGCGAACCGGCCCGCTGCCACCTCGACCGTCCCGGCGATCTCGAACCCTGGGATGCGCGGCAGCGGCGCGTCACCACCCGGAATGCCCGGCGGTACCGTCCGCCCGACCGTCGAGCTCAGGATCCTGACGTCCCAGATGCCCACGGCGGCGCTGTGCGTCCGCACGAGCACACGGCCGGCCTCGGCAATCGGAGCGGGACGCTCGCCGACCTCGATGTTGGCCGGTCCGCCGAAGGCGTCGTAGTACGCAGCTCGCATATCCGCTACCTCCATCACTGTCTTTCCGACAGCTTGGCAGGCTGACGAGAGGCCACCTCGTCGGCGGTGAATTCATACTTCGCACCGACGACCTGAGCCGGCGACTTGTTGGTGAACGGTCGACTACATACAGGTGGGAGGCTGCCCAGCGGGTACGTTCGATGCCATGAGCGAGGTGACGATTCCGACGCCGCGTGGGACCCTGCCGGGATACCTGGCGAAACCCGCGGGCGCGGGCCCGTGGCCTGGTGTCGTGGTCATCTTCGATATCGGAGGGATGAGCCAGGACCTCCGAAACCAGGCCGACTGGCTGGCGAGCGAGGGCTACCTCGCTCTTCTGCCGGACCTCTATCGAGGCAGGACCTGGGCTGGCTGCATCCGATCCATCATGCGTGACGCCATCGCCCGCAAGGGACCGACCTTCGACGACCTCGACGCCGCTCGCGGCTGGCTGGAGCGAGCTGAGGACTGCACCGGCAAGGCGGGGGTGATCGGCTTCTGCATGGGCGGGGGGTTTGCGCTGCTCCTGGCTCCCGGCCACGGATTCAGCGCAGCGAGCGTCAATTACGGAGGCGTGCCGAAGAACGCGGAGCGTCTGCTGGCCGGGGCGTGTCCCATCGTGGCGAGCTACGGCCGGCGGGATCGGTCGCAGCGAAATGCGGCGTCACGCCTGGACCGGGCCCTGCGGTCGAATGGCGTCGAGCACGACGTCAAGGAGTATCCGGACGCGGGACACGGGTTTCTCAACGACCACGAGGGTGCCCACGACAGCATGCCGCGGCTGTTCGTGCTGATGGGCAAGATCGTGGCAAACGGCTACCACGAGCCGTCGGCCCGGGATGCGCGCGGTCGCATCGTCTCGTTCTTCGATCAGCACCTCAAGGTGTAGCGGCTCGCCGGTGATGCCTGCGCCTCGGGTCATCGTCACCGCTGCGGCCCGCGGGATGAACGTGACCGAGCGGCTCGATTGAGGTCCGGGGCACCCCGTGCGACCTGGGTCGGGGGTGGCGCGCCCAGGAGGATTTGAACCCCCGACCTTCTGATCCGTAGTCAGACGCTCTATCCGGACTGAGCTATAGGCGCGCGCCCGAGCCGTGACTGTACCCCATGGGGCCGGAGCCAATACCCTCGTGACGCGGACGAGGGCGGTCGCGGCATGATTGAAGTCGAGAGGAGTTCACCGGAGGTTCGTTCATGGCCGTGACGGGCAGCGTCGAAACGGGAGCTCTCCCGGCCCTCGACTTCGTGGGCGAGGTGGCCCAGCAGCTTCGCGTCGACGGCATTCGCGCCAGCACCAAGGCGGGGTCCGGGCATCCCACATCGAGCATGTCCGCCGCCGATCTCATCGCGGTGCTCGCGGCACGCCACCTCCGCTACGACTTCGCGAACCCCAAGCGGCCCGAGAACGACCATCTCATCTTCTCCAAGGGACACGCCTCCCCCCTGCTGTACGCGCTGTACAAGGCGGCCGGCGCGATCAGCGACGAGGAGCTGCTCACCTACCGCACGCACGGCTCGCGGCTCCAGGGACATCCGACGCCGGTCATCCCGTGGGTCGACGTCGCCACCGGCTCGCTGGGGCAGGGAATCGCGATCGCCGTCGGTGTCGCGCTGGCGGGGCAGTACCTCGATCACCTCCCGTACCACGTCTGGGTGCTCTGCGGTGACAGCGAGCTGACCGAGGGGTCTGTCTGGGAAGCGCTCGACAAGGCCAGCCACTACGGGCTTTCCAACCTCACCGCGATCTTCGACGTCAACCGGCTCGGCCAGCGAGGGCCCACGGAGTTCGAGTGGGACCTCGACGCCTACCGCCAGCGGGTCGAATCCTTCGGATGCAGGCCGATCGTCATCGACGGGCACGACCTGAGCGAGATCGACGGCGCGCTCTCCCTCGCCCGATCGGCCGGCGGGCGCCCCAGCGTGGTCATCGCCTCGACGGTCAAGGGCAAGGGGGTCAGCGAGGTCGCGAACAAGGAGAACTGGCACGGCAAGGCGCTCCCCCCGGATCTCGCGGAGCATGCGATCGCCGAGCTTGGTGGCATCCGCGACCTGCGCATCAGCGTCCGCCCGCCCGACGATGCTCCACCCGCCGCCGCGAGTGCCGGCGCCGGGAGCGTGACCCTCCCTACCTACGCGATCGGCGACAAGGTCGCGACGCGGAAGGCCTACGGCGACACGCTGCGCGCCCTCGGCGCGCGCCAGGACGTGGTTGCCCTCGACGGCGAGGTGAGCAACTCCACGCACGCCGACGAGTTCAAGGCGGCCTATCCGGAGCGATTCTTCGAGATGTTCATCGCGGAGCAGCAGCTGGTGGCGAGCGCGGTCGGGCTCTCGGTGCGGGGCTACGTGCCCTTCGCATCGACGTTCGCGGCCTTCTTCTCGCGCGCGTACGACTTCATCCGCATGGCCGGCGTCTCCGAGGTGAGCATCCGCCTCTCCGGATCCCACGCGGGGTCGGAGATCGGCGCCGACGGGCCGTCACAGATGGCGCTCGAGGATCTCGCGTCGATGCGCGCGGTGCACTCCTCGACTGTGCTGTACCCCAGCGACGCAGTGTCCACCGCGAAGCTCGTCGCGGCGATGGCGGACCTCACGGGCATCAGCTACATCCGCACCACGCGGGGCGCCTACCCGGTGCTCTACGACAACGGCGAGGACTTCCCCGTCGGCGGCGCGAAGGTGCTCCGCCAGAGCGAGGACGACGTCGCGACCCTGATCGGCGCCGGGGTCACGCTGCACGCCTGCCTCGCCGCCGCGGACCGGCTGTCGAGCAGCGGCGTCCATGTGCGCGTGATCGACTGCTACTCGGTGAAGCCCATCGACGCCACCACCCTTCGCGAGGCCGGCGCCGCCACCGGCGGACGCCTCGTCGTCGTCGAGGACCACTACCCCCAGGGGGGGCTCGGCGCCGCGGTGATGGAGGCGCTCGCGCTGGAGCAGACGCCGCCTCGTGTGACCCACCTGGCGGTGCGCGGGCTGCCCGGATCGGGGACGCCCGAGGAGCTCATGGCGGCGGCCGGCATCGACGCCGATGCGATCGTCGAGGCGGTGAACGGCATCGCCGCCGGCCTCGGAGCGCGCTGAATGGCGACGACACTCCAGCAACTCGGCGAGCACGGTCAGTCGGTCTGGCTCGACTTCATCAGCCGCGACCTGCTCACCTCCGGCGAGCTGGAGCGCCTCATCGCCGAGGACAACGTCACGGGGATGACCAGCAACCCGACCATCTTCCAGAAGGCCATCGCTGAAGGGTCGCTCTACGACGATCAGATCCGCGACCTGATCGGCGCCGGCATCGACGATCCCAACGATGTGTTCACCGAACTGGCCATCACCGACATCCAGCGCGCCGCCGACATCCTGCGTCCGGTGCATGAGCGCACCGCCGGCGCGGACGGCTTCGTCAGCCTCGAGGTCGCGCCGTCGCTCGCCGACGACACCGATGCGACGGTGGCGATGGCGCGGACTCTCTGGGAGCGCGTCGACCGTCCCAACCTCATGATCAAGATTCCGGCCACCCCCGCGGGGATCCCCGCCATCCGCCGGACGCTCGGTGACGGCCGCAACGTCAACATCACGCTGATCTTCGCGCTCGCGATGCACGACCGGGTCATCGAGCAGTACCAGTCCGCGCTCGAGGCGCGTCTCGGTGCGGGGCAGTCGCTCGACATCCACTCGGTCGCGTCGTTCTTCGTCAGCCGGGTGGACACGCTCGTCGACAAGCTGCTGGAGGCGAAGCTCGCCGCTGATCCGGGCAACGCGCTGCTCGAAGGGCTGCTCGGCAAGGCGGCGATCGCCAACGCCGTCCTCGCATACGAGCTGTTCGAACGGCGATTCAACGACGACCGGTTCAACCGGCTCCGCGGCGCCGGCGCGCACGTGCAGCGCCCGCTCTGGGCGAGCACGAGCGCCAAGAACCCCAACTATCGCGACGTGGTCTACGCGGAGGCGCTGATCGGCCCGGACACCGTCGACACCATGCCACCCGCGACCATCGACGCGTTCCGCGACCACGGCATCATCGCGGGCGACACCGTGAGGTCCGATTACGCCGGAGCGCATGCCGTCATGGCACAGCTCGCCGAGGCCGGCATCGACATGGATGCGGTGACACAGGAACTGCTCGAAGCCGGCGTCAAGCAGTTCGCCGATTCGTACAACGCGCTGATCCGTGGCATCGCCGAGAAGATCGACTCGATGACGTCCGGGTACTCCGGACGTCAGCACATCGACGCCGGCAAAGCCGATGCCGTGCCGCTCGATACCCCCGAGGCGACCGCGGTCGCCACGCGCATCTGGCATCGCGACCCCGATCTGTGGAAGCCCGGCGACGCGGCACACGCAGGAGTGATCCGCAACCGGCTCGGCTGGCTCGACGTCGTCTCGGCGATGCGCGAGCAGCTGCCCGCGCTCACCGCGCTGAGTGCCGAGGTGCGCGAAGCCGGATGGCGGGACTGCGTGCTGCTCGGGATGGGCGGGTCCAGCCTGTGCCCCGAGGTGCTGCGCACCTCATTCGGGAGCGCCACCGGGCACCCGACACTCCACGTCCTCGACACCACCGACCCGCTCGCGATCGCGCGGGTCACCGGAGGGATCGACCCCGCAAGGACCGGGTACATCGTCTCGAGCAAATCCGGCACCACCCTGGAGACGCTGTCGCATCTCGCGCATTTCTGGGAGGTGACCACCGCCGCCGGGATCGCTGATCCGGGCTCGCACTTCATCGCGGTGACCGACCCGGGAACGCCGCTCGGGGCAACCGCGCGCGAGCGCCGGTTCCGGCACGTGTTCGAGAACCCGCCGGACATCGGAGGGCGTTACTCGGCGTTGAGCATGTTCGGGCTCGTGCCCGCGGCGATCATCGGGATCGACTGCGACCGGCTGCTGCAGCGCGCCGCGGACATGCGCAGGAACTGCGCAGCCGGAGTGCCCGGCGACCTCAACTGCGGGCTGACCCTCGGCACCATGATGGGAGCGCTGCACGACGCGGGCCGTGACAAGGTGACCATCCTCGCGCCGCGAAGCATCGAGGGCTTCTCCCTGTGGGCGGAGCAGCTGATCGCCGAGAGCACCGGCAAGGAGGGCAAGGGAATCATCCCGATCGGTGACGAGCCGATCGGTGATCCCGAGGTCTACGCGGGCGACCGCGTCTTCGTCGCCCTGCGCATCGGCGGTGATGCCGAGTTCGACCGCTCGATCGACACGCTCAAGGGCGCGGGCCATCCGGTGATCGTCTTCGACCTCGCCGACACGTACGACCTGGCTGCGGAGTTCTTCCGCTGGGAGTTCGCGACCGCGGTCGCCGGCGCGGATCTCGCCATCGACCCGTTCGACGAACCCAACGTCAAGGAGTTGAAGGACAACACCAACGCCGTCCTGCAGCAGTACGAGCAGAGCGGCGCGCTGCCGGATGAGAACCCGGCGGTCAGCGACGGCGCGCTGCGGGTCTACGGCGACGTTGATGGAAGCAGTGCCGCGGGCGCGCTCGCCGCGCATCTGGACACCGCGCGCGCCGGCGACTACATCGCACTGATGGCATATGTCACGCCGGACGATGACAACCAGCGCGCCCTCCAGGGACTTCGGGTCGCGATCCGCGACGGGCGCCATCTCGCGACCACGCTCGGGTTCGGACCCCGCTTCCTGCACAGCACGGGCCAGCTGCACAAGGGCGGTCCCAACACCGGCGTCTACATCCAGATCACGGCTGACGACGGGACCGACGTGCCCATCCCCGGACAGCCGTTCACCTTCTCGGTCCTCAAGCGCGCCCAGGCGGCGGGTGACCTGCAGTCGCTGCGGCACCACGGTCGCCGGGTGATCCGCGTTCATATCGGGGGGGATCTCGGTGCGGGTCTGGCCAGCCTCACCGACGCCGTCAGTGCCACCGCGGCGGCGCGCTGAGCGCCGCCATCCACGAGGGACTCCCCAGCATGCAGATCGGCTTTGTCGGACTCGGCAGGATGGGCGCGAACATGGTGCACCGGCTCCGTCGCGACGGCGACCACGCGGTCGTCGCGTTCGATCCGAACCCCGAGGCGCGCGCGAGCGTCGAAGCCTTCGGGGCGACGACCACGGCGAGCCTCGACGACCTGGTCGCCCAACTCGCAGCGCCGCGCGGTGTCTGGATCATGGTGCCGTCCGGCAAGGTCACCGACGACACGGTCGCGCGCCTGCAGTCACTGCTCGGCACCGGCGACACCATCATCGACGGGGGCAACAGCAACTACCACGACTCGATCGCGCGCGCCGCGAGCAGCGCGGAGCGGGGCATCGGCTACATCGACGCGGGCACCAGCGGCGGCGTGTGGGGTCTCACGGTGGGCTACTGCCTCATGGCCGGCGGTGAGCGCGACACCGTCGAGCACTGGCGCCCGATCTTCGAGACCCTCGCACCGCCCGATGGGTTCCTGCACGTCGGTCCGCCCGGCTCCGGACACTTCGTCAAGATGGTGCACAACGGCATCGAGTACGGGTTGCTGCAGGCGTATGCCGAGGGCTTCGCGATCATGCAGGCGAAACCGGACTTCGGCCGCCTCGATCTGCACGCCATCGCGCATCTCTGGAACCAGGGGAGCGTGGTTCGCTCCTGGCTCCTCGAGCTCGCCGAGGCCGCCTTCGCACGCGACCCGCAGCTCGACAGCCTGCGCGGCTGGGTCGACGACTCCGGTGAGGGCCGGTGGACGATCGAGGACGCGATGGAGCTGTCGGTGCCGGCGCCGGTGCTCGCGCTGTCGCTGATGGCCCGGTACCAGTCGCGCCTGCCCGATGGATTCGGCAACAAGGTCATCGCCGCGCTGCGCAACGAGTTCGGCGGTCACCCCGTGAAGACGGAGCAGTCGACGGAGGCGCCGGCATCACCCTGACCGCGGACAGCCCGCCGCTCGAGGGGCACCGCGGAGCACGCACGCCGGCGCCGTGCTGCGTCGTCATCTTCGGGGCGAGCGGCGACCTCACCAAGCGCAAGCTTCTGCCCGCGCTGTACGCGCTCGCCGCCGAGGGAAGCCTGCCGTCCGAGCTCGCCGTCATCGGCGCGGGGCGCACCGAGATGACCGACGCGGAGTTCCGGGCGGACATGCGCCAGGGGCTCGAGGAGTACAGCCGCATCCCGCTCCGCGATGACGTGTGGGATCGGTTCGCCGCCGGCGTCCGCTACGTCACGTACGACATCGATGCCGCGGACGGCCTCGACGTCCTTCGAACGGCGCTCGACACGGCCGACGCGGAACGCGGGACCGCGGGCAACCGCCTCTTCTACTTCAGCACGCCGCCGAACGCGGTGGTGCCGATCGCCGACCGGCTCAACGCCGCGGGCCTCACCGCGCAGCCGTCCGAGGGCTTTGTTCGAGTGATCATCGAGAAGCCGTTCGGCCGCGATCTTCGCTCCGCGCGCGAGCTCAACGAGCGCCTCCACGGGGCGTTCATCGAGGAGCAGATCTACCGCATCGACCACTATCTGGGCAAGGAGACCGTCCAGAACCTGCTGGTGTTCCGATTTGCGAACGGCATCTTCGAGCCGCTGTGGAACCGCCAGTACATCGACAACGTGCAGATCACGGTCGCGGAGTTGATCGGCGTCGAGGGCCGCGGCGCCTACTACGAGCACGCCGGCGCGCTTCGCGACATCGTCCAGAACCACATCATGCAGCTGGTCGCGATCGTCGGCATGGAGGCACCGTCGAACTTCGACGCGGAGATGGTGCGCGACGAGAAGGTGAAGCTCCTGCGCGCGGTGCGTCCCATCCATCCCGACGACGCGCTGTCGCACTCCGTGCGCGGGCAGTACTCCGCAGGCCGCATCGACGGCGAGCCGATCCCCGGCTACCGCGATGAGAAGGGTGTCGCACCCGACTCGCTGCGCGAGACGTTCGTCGCGCTGAAGGTCGACATCGACAACTGGCGGTGGGCCGGGACCCCGTTCTACCTTCGCACCGGAAAGCGGATGCCGAAGCGGGCGACCGAGATCGCGATCCAGTTCCGGCGCGTCCCCCACTCGCCGTTCTCGGGCAACGTCGCGGTGGCGTCCGGAGCGATGCCCGAGGACGGGATCGACCCCAATCTCCTCGTCCTGCGCATCCAGCCCGACGAGGGCATCACGCTCCGCTTCGGCGCCAAGCTGCCCGGGCAGGCGCTGCGCATCGAGTCGGTGAACATGGAATTCATGTACGGCAGTGCGTTCCGCAAGCAGTCACCCGATGCGTACGAGCGCCTGCTCCTCGATTGCATGCTCGGTGACCCGACGCTGTTCGCTCGTGAGGACGAGGTCGAGGAGGCGTGGCGGTTCTGCACGGCCATCCTCGACGGATGGCGCGCGCACCCTCCCGACAGGGTCAACTGCCCGAACTACGAAGCCGGCACGTGGGGCCCGCAGGAATCCCACGACTTCATGGCACGTGACGGACGTGCCTGGCATCGCCCGTGAGCGAGGCCCGTCCCGCCGCGACCGGCGACCTCTTCGGGAGCCGCATCGTGTGCGCGGATCCGCAGGCGGTTGCCGAGGAGGCGGCGGCGTGGGTCGCCGCGGCGTCGCTGCGCGCGATCGCTGATCACGGAGCGTGCTCGGTCGCCCTCGCCGGAGGGAGCACGCCTCGACTCCTGTACGAGGCACTCGCCGGACCCGGCTGGCGCGACCGTGTCGACTGGTCGGCGTGGCATGTGTACTTCGGTGACGAGCGTGCCTGCCCGCCCGACGACCGGAGCAGCAACTTCCATCTCGCCGCGACGACGCTGCTCAGTCGCGTGCCGATCGAGGCCACCCGCGTGCACCGCATGCCGGCCGATCGCGCCGACCTCGACGCCGCAGCGGCCGAGTATTCGGCGCTGCTCAGTGCGCAGCTGCCCGCCGGGGCGGCGGGGGCTCCGCGGCTGGACGTCGTGCTGCTCGGCCTCGGGGAGAACGGGCACACCGCCTCGCTCTTCCCCGGCACGCCCGCGCTCCACGTGACCGACCGATGGGCGACGCGCGGGCTCGCCGACTATGAGCCCTTCGACCGGATGACCCTCACGTTCCCCGCGATCAACGCGGCGGCGGCGGTGGCCTTCCTGGTCACCGGCGGGGCGAAACGAGCGCCGCTCGCCGCAACGGCTCGAGGCGACACCCCCGCGTCCCGGATCCGCCCCGTCGACGGGTCGCTCACCTGGTTCCTCGACGCGGCCGCGGCGGAGTGATCGCAGCGCGGTTCGAGGAGCGCCGTCCCTCGTCTGGCAGAATCGGCTGATGCCGCGATCCACGTGGAACCCGTGCCGGGACGCCATCCGGATCGCGCCGAGCCTGCTCGCCGCGGATTTCGGGCGCATCGCGGAGGCGGCACAGGCGCTCGAGCACACCGGGGCCGACCGCATCCACGTTGATGTCATGGACGGCGTATTCGTCCCCAATTTCACGTTCGGCACCGACACCGTCCGCGTCCTCCGGCGCGCGACGTCGCTGCCTCTGGAGCTGCACCTGATGATCGTGAATCCCGACCTGCACCTCGGCACCTTCGCGACCGCCGGCGCGGATGCGATCACGGTGCACTACGAGGCCTGCCCGCATCTGCACCGGACGCTGACGTCGATTCGTGCTCTCGACTGCCGTGCGGGTGCGGCGATCAACCCCAGCACGCCGGCGCTGATGCTCGACGACGTGCTCGAGGCGTGCGACCTCGCGCTGGTCATGACCATCGACCCCGGGTTCGGGGGACAGCAGCTCATCCCGCACACATTGCTCAAGGTCGAGCAGCTCCGTCGCGAGATCGCACGGCAGGGACTGACGACCGAGGTCGAGGTCGACGGCGGTGTCGACGCGGGCAACGCGAAGGCGTGCGTCGACGCCGGAGCCGATGTGCTCGTCGCCGGCACCTCCGTCTTCAAGCACGAAGGTGGCCCCGCGGCGGGGATCGCGGCGCTGCAGCTCGCCCTGACGAATGCCGGTCCTGTCGCATGAGCGACCTCGCGACCGCAACGCTCACCGACGGCAGCCCTGACATCGACCGCGCGGCAGCCGACCTCGCCGCGCGCCTGCCGGCGCCGCTGGAGCCGGTGGCGCGGCTCGCGTACAACTACCTCTGGTCCTGGCGGCCCGGCGGCGCCGACGTCTTCCGGATGATCGATCCCGATCGCTGGGAGCGGAGCTTTCACAACCCGGTGCGCCTGCTCTACGAGACGTCGTCGGCGACCCTCGAGCGCGCGGCCGGGGACGCGACACTGCTCGATCGCACCGCATCCCTCATCGAGATGCTGAGCCACGAGCTGAGCCTCCCATCGATGCAGTCGAGGGCCACGCCGGTACGGCCGGTCGCGTTCCTCTGCGCCGAGTTCGCGGTGCACCGGTCGCTGCCGATCTACGCAGGTGGCCTCGGCGTGCTCGCCGGGGACATCCTCAAACAGGCGTCGGACATGGCGTTGCCGATGGTAGGCGTGGGCCTCCTCTACCACCAGGGGTACTTCCAGCAGCGCATGGACCAGTCCGGGTACCAGATCGAGTACTGGCTCCAGGTCGACCCCGAGCGCGTTCCTGCCGCCCTTGTCTATAACGGTGACGCGCCGCTCACGGTGACGGTCCCGCTGCGCGGCCGCGACGTCGTGGTCCAGGTGTGGCGCCTCGACATCGGTCGCACCCCACTCTACCTCCTCGATGCGCAGCGTCCCGAGAACTCGGCGATCGACCAGTGGATCACGAGCCGTCTCTACGTGGCGGATCGGGCCACGCGGCTAGCACAGTACGCGCTGCTCGGCATCGGATCGATGCGAATCCTCGAGGCGATGGGGCTGGACCCGTGCGTCGTGCACCTCAACGAGGGCCATGCGGCGCTCGCGCCGCTCGAGATGGCACGTCGCGAGATGGCGCTCGGGCGCTCACGTCACGAGGCGTTCTCTGTGGCGCGGGACCGCACCGTGTTCACCACCCACACCCCCGTGGCCGCCGGCAATGAGGGGTACGACACCAGTGAGATCGTCGAGGTGCTCGGCGACTATCCCGCCCAGGTCGGGCTCGATCTCGACGGCTTCCTGCAGATGGGCCGGACGCGACCCGACAACCCGCACGAGCAGTTCGTGATGACCCCGCTCGGGATCAAGATGAGCCGTGCGCGCAACGGCGTGAGCCGCCGGCACGGTGAGGTCGCGCGCCAGATGTGGCAGGCGCTCTTCCCGGAGCGACCCGCCGACACGGTCCCGATCGGTCACATCACCAACGGCGTCCACGTGCCGACGTGGATGGCACCGCGCATGCGTGCGCTGCTCGACCGCCACCTCGGCGCCGGCTGGGAGCAGCACGCCGCCGATCCGGAGACCTGGCGCGGCATCGACGACATCCCGGACACGGAGCTGTGGGATGTGCGCAACGCGATGCGGGCCGACTTCGTGCAGATGGTTCGCGAGCGCAGCGTGGCGAGCCGTCTCGCCCGCGACGAGCCCCGCTGGTATGTCGAGGCGGCCGAGACTGGCTTCGACGAGCACGCCCTGACCTTCGGGTTCGCACGCCGCCTCGCCGGCTACAAGCGCATCCAGCTGCTCACCATGGACTCGCAGCGCGCCCTCAACCTGCTCGAGAACAAGGAGCGGCCGGTGCAGATCGTCCTCGCCGGCAAGGCGCACCCGCACGACGAGGAGGGAAAGCACGCGGCGCAGAGCCTGTTCGGCTTCAAGCGATCACCCGCCGGTGCGAGCCACTTCACGTTCCTCGACAACTACAGCCTCTCGATGGCGAAGCACATGGTCGGCGGATGCGATGTCTGGATCAACGTCCCCCGGCCGCCGCTGGAGGCGAGCGGTACGAGCGGCATGAAGGCCGCGCTCAACGGCGGCCTCAACCTCTCGGTGCTCGACGGATGGTGGGCGGAGGCGTTCGACGGCACCAACGGCTGGTCCATCCCCGGCGACATCCTGTTCGATCACGCGATGCAGGATTCCCGCGACGCGTCGACCCTGTTCGACATCATCGAGAACGAGGTCATGCCGCTCTTCTATCAGCGCGACGAGCACGGGATCCCGCGCGGCTGGGTCGAGCGCATCCGCGCATCGATGCGCACCAACGGTCCCCGCTTCTCGGCGGCGCGGATGATGAACGACTACGCCGCCGACGCCTACAGCCTGACGCCCGCGCGCTGACCGTCTGCGCGGACGAGGTCAGCGCGGGGTTGGTGTCGCGATCGCCACCGCTGTCGGGGTCGGAGCCGGGGTCGGAGCCGGAGTCGGTGACGGGAGCAGGCTGATCGGCATCGTGTTCGGCGGCGCGGTCGGCGTCGGAGTCGGCGACGGCCGTGGGCTGGGCGTGTCCGTCGCCGCGCCGGCGGTGTCCGCCGCGGTCGGCGCGCCGCCCGGGTCCGTCGGGATCGGGGTCGGTGTGAACACGGGCGCCGGCGGCGCCGACGGCGACACCTGCTGCCCCGTCCCCCCGAGCGCATTGACCGCCAGGATGATCGCCACCGTGAGCGCCAGCAGCGACGCCCCGGCCACCGACCACACCTTCCACCCGACCCCGCCGCGGCGCGGCTCCTCCGGTGAGAACGTGGCGATCCCGGCGATCGGCGCGTCGTCCTCGTCGTCGTCGATGATCTCGTCGAGGTGCTGAGGCGCCGGGACCGGATCCGCGAGGCGCTCCACCACCTGGGCCGCGAGCCATGCTCGGCCGCGCTCGCGCCATGCTGACCCGAGAAAGGCCGTCCCGGCGATCTCCACGTCGCGGCGGAAGAGCGACGCGCCGGCCGGGCGGTCGCGCGGGTCCTTCGCGAGCCCGCTGATCACGAGCGCCCGGGCGATCATCGGTACGGCCTCGCTGGGCAGCACCCCCTGGGTGTGCTGCAGGCCGAGCCCGGTGAGGTCGGTGCCGAGGTACGGCGGCTGCCCGGTCAACGACTCGACCAGGACGCCGGTCGCCGCATACAGGTCGGTCGAGACGGTGTGCGGCCGGCCCGCCCACAGCTCGGGCGCCATGTACTGCGGAGTGCCGGCGCGCCAGCCGCGATGGAGCGGCGGCGCCGGGATGGCCGCGTCCCGGAGGATCCCCGTGCCACCGATGTCGACGAGCAGCGCTTCCGGGCGCACGTCGCGATGCTCGACCCCGGCGGCGTGGAGCGCCTCGAGCCCGGAGAGGCTGTCGTCGAAGAGCACGAGCGCCGCCGCGGGATCCAACCGGCCAACCGGATTGACGAGGTCGCGGAGCGTGATCGCATCCACCCATTCGCTCACGACCGCGGAGTGGCGATCGTCGAACGCGATGACGGCGAGGAGGTGCTGGTGGCGCAGCGCACCCAGCACACCCATGTCCCGGCGCACCTGACGGTGCAGCGCGGCGTCGGACGTGAGCGCCGGGCTGAGCAGGCGGATCGTCACCCGCGAGCCGGTGCCGGCGTCGTGCGCGGCGACGAGCGCCCCCGTCCGGTCGACACTGATCCCACGATCCAGGGTGTAGCCGGGGACGTACGTGCGCTGTCCGGCGAAGTCCCGGCTTCCGGCCTGCTCCATTCGCCGTGCAGTATGCCGTCGCCGCGGGCCGATGCACCGCTGCCACGCAGTCGGGAACGCCTGGTGCCGCGCACTAGAATGGCCGGACAGTGGAGTACGTCGAGAGCATCCTCGACCTGGTCGGCAACACGCCGATGGTCCGGCTGAGCAGGGTCACCGAGGGGCTCCGGCCGGTGATCCTCGCGAAGCTCGAGCAGCTCAACCCCGGGGGGAGCGTCAAGGACCGCATCGGCCTGGCGATGCTCGAGGACGCCGAGGGTCGCGGGCTGCTCCGCGCCGGGGGCACCATCGTCGAGCCGACCTCCGGAAACACCGGGCACGGCCTCGCGATGGCGGCGGCGATCAAGGGGTACAAGATGATCTTCGTCATGCCCGACAAGATGTCGGCGGAGAAGATCAGCCTCCTGCGAGCGTATGGCGCGGAGGTGGTGATCTGCCCGACCAACGTCGAGCGGGAGTCGCCCCAGTCGTACTACTCGGTGGCCGACCGGCTGACCCGGGAGGTGCCCGGCGCGTTCCAGCCGAACCAGTACTTCAACCCTCGCAACCCCGAGGCGCACTACCAGACCACCGGCCCGGAGATCTGGCGTCAGACCGAGGGCCGGATCACCGCCTTCGTGTGCGGGGTCGGGACCGGCGGCACGATCAGCGGGGTCGGAAAGTACCTCAAGGAGCAGAACCCCGCCGTCCGGGTCATCGGCGCCGATCCCGAGGGCTCGATCTACAGCGGGCCGATCGCTCCGTACAAGGTCGAGGGGGTCGGCGAGGACTTCTGGCCTGGGACGTTCGCCCGTGACGTCGTCGACGAGTTCATCCAGGTCACCGACCGCGAGTCCTTCGTGGCCGCTCGCAAGCTCGCTCGTCAGGAGGGCATCCTCGTCGGCGGTTCGGGCGGCCTGGCCCTCCACGCGGCCATCCAGGTGGCGGTGGTCTCGCGGCCGGACGACGTCATCGTGGTGCTCCTGCCCGACACGGGCCGCAACTACCTCAGCAAGTTCTTCTCCGATGAGTGGATGCGCCAGAACGGCTACCTGCAGCGGCTCGTCCCGGCCCGGGTTCGCGAGGTGATCGAGGGGCACACCGATCGGGTGCCCGAGCTGGTGAGCGTCAGTGCGGGCAGGTCGGTGGGCGAGGCCATCGATCTCATGCAGCAGTACGGGATCTCGCAGCTGCTGGTCACCGAGAACGGCTCGACGCTGGCAACCGACGTCGTCGGCAGCATCCAGGAGCGCACCCTCCTCGACCGCATCTACCGGGACCCTGCCGTGGTGACCACCACGGTGTCGACGGCGATGGATCCGCCGTTTGCGAGGGTCGCGGCCGGCGCGCCCATCGAGGAGGCATTCGAGGCGCTGCTCGGGGGAGAGCCGGCGCTCATGATCGTCGAGGGCGACGAGCCCGTCGGCGTGATCACCCGCAGCGATCTCCTCGAATTCGTCGCGCACCGCGGACGCGGTTGACCTCGATGCCGCGGAAGCCGCACGGGCTCGCCACCCGGTCGGTGCACGTCGGGCAGGGACCGGACCCGGCGACCGGCGCGGTGGTCAATCCGATCCACCTGGCGACCACCTTCGCGCAGGAGTCGCCCGGACGGCACCGGGGCTACGAGTACACGCGCTCCGGCAACCCGACGCGCGGGAACCTCGAGGAGTGCCTCGCCTCGCTCGAGGGAGCGGACCACTGCCTGGCGTTCGCGTCGGGCCTCGCGGCGACGGCGACGCTGCTGTTCCTCTTCGAACCAGGCGACCACATCGTCTTCACCGAGGACGTGTACGGGGGGACGTTCCGGCTCTTCGACAAGGTCTTCCAGCGCTACGGGCTCGACTTCACATCGGTGGACCCGACCGACCCGGACGCGATCGCCGCCGCGATGACGCGACGGACGCGCCTCGTCTGGCTCGAGTTCCCGACCAATCCCCTCCTGCGAGTTGTCGACCTGGCGGCGGTGGGCGAGATCATCCACGGCGGCGGGGCGCTCATGGCCGTCGACAGCACCTTCGCAAGCCCGGTCCTGCAGCGCCCGCTTGAGCTGGGCGCCGACATCGTCATGCACAGCTCGACCAAGTTCCTCGGCGGCCACAGCGACGTCCTCGGCGGTGCGCTGCTCACGTCGGACGGCGCCCTGGCGGAACGCATGCGGTTTCACCAGAACGCGGTGGGCGGGGTGCCGTCACCCTTCGACTGCTGGCTGCTGCTGCGCGGATTGAAGACGCTGCAAATGCGCGTGCACCGGCAATGTGACAACGCGCTCGCGATCGCCCGCTGGCTCGAGGGCAACGACGCCGTGGTTCGCGTGCACTACCCCGGCCTCGAGCGGCATCCCGGACACGCGCTCGCCAGGCGTCAGATGGGCGGTCGCTTCGGCGGCGTGGTCTCGTTCGAGGTCGGCTCGGGCGACGCGGCGCGCAGGTTCCTCGAGCGGCTCGAGGTCTTCACCCTCGCGGAGTCGCTCGGTGCGGTCGAATCACTCGCCGAGAGCCCGGCGCTGATGACCCACGCGTCGATCCCCGCGGAGATGCGGGGACGGGTCGGGGTCAGCGACGGGTTGGTACGCCTGTCTGCCGGCGTTGAGGACGTCGACGACCTCCTGGCCGACCTCGAGCAGGCGCTGGGGTAGCCTCGCGCGGCGGGGCCCCGAGCTTCCACTGCCCCGTGGTGAGCAGCAGGGTCCCGTCGATCTCCGGCAGTGCCGGCGCTCCGAGCCGGCGCAGCTTGCGCCACTGCTCACCGTCCTCCTCGCTGAGGAAGGTGATCGCCTTGCCCTCGGCGCCGTTGCGCGCGGTGCGGCCGACCCGATGGGTCAGCCACTGCGGCGTCTCCGGCAGCTCGAAGTTGATCACGAGCCCGACGTTGATCACATCGATGCCGCGGGCGGCGACGTTGGTCGCCACGAGGACCTCGGTGTGGTTGGCGCGGAACGAGTTGAGGGCCCGGTCGCGCGCGTTCTGCGAGAGGTTCCCCTGCAGCTCGCCGGCGCTGTGACCCATCCGCACCAGGTCACGCACGAGCTTCTTCGCCCCGTGCTTGGTGCGATGGAACACGATCGTCTGGTTCAGCTCGGTGGCGCGCTGATGGCGGAGCAAGCGCGAGAGCGCGTCGATCTTCTGCGCTTTGGCGACGGTCATGACACCGTGCTCGAGCGACGGCACCTGCTCGTTGACCACGCGCACGCGAGCCGGCGAGCGAAGGTGCTTGGTGATCATGCGCTGCACCCACTCGGGCATCGTCGCCGACGCAAGGACGGTCTGCCGGCGCGCGGGGCTCTCGAACGTCGGGCAGAGCGCGATGATCTTCTCGACGTCGTGTGCGAAGCCCTGGTCGAACATCTCGTCGGCCTCATCGAGCACGAGGTACTCGATGTCGCGCAGGCGCGCGATGCCGTTGGCGGCGAGGTCGAGGATCCGCCCCGGGCAGCCCACGATCACGTCCGGCGAGTTGCGCAGCCCGCTGGTCTGGGGACCGTACCCGACCCCACCGATGCAGATCACCGTTCGCAGTGCGGGATCGACCTTGCGGATCACCGCGTTGACCTGCGTGGCGAGCTCGCGGGTGGGCATGACGATCAGTGCCCGGGCGCCGTGGCCCTGATGCCCGGCGAGGCGCTCGACCAGCGGGACGACGAACGCGAGCGTCTTCCCCGACCCGGTCGGCGCTTCGATCACGCAGTCCTGCCGTGCGAGGAGCGGCGGGATCGCCTCCTGCTGCACGGTGTTGGGCTCTGTGAAGCCGTGCTCACCGAGAGCCTTCGACGTGCGCGGACGCACGCCGATGGTTTCAAACGTTGTCACCGTGTTACCTCGGGACCCGGATCGCTCCGCCATCCCAGAATCCCCTCGCTGGAGTGTCGTGTGCCGGAATCTTGAGACCCGCCGATTGCCGGCGGGGAGAGGGTTCACCAAGAGGCATGGCTCGCCGATGCGCGAGCACTTGTTGAGACAGTACCACAGGTTGGTCCCTGATCCGCTCTTCCGGGACTCGGTCCGCGGGTTCGGGGCGTATATCCTCGTTGCGAAATGACGTTCGACGCCTTCCTCCACCAACTCCCCGACGCGGATGCCGCCGAGACCGGCGAATGGCTCGAGTCCCTCGACGCGCTGGTCGCGGCGGAGGGGACCGTGCGGGCGCGATTTGTCATCGGCAAGCTCCTCGAGCGCGCGCGGCGCCTCCAGGTGCCGGTGCCGTCGCTCGTGTCGACGCCGTACATCAACACGATCCCGCCCGGCGAGGAGCCGTGGTTTCCCGGTGACGAGGAGATGGAGCGACGGATCCGCCGCATCGTGCGGTGGAACGCCGCGACGATGGTGACCCGTGCGAACAAGCGCAGCGACGGGATCGGCGGCCACCTGTCGACGTACGCATCGGCGGCCTCACTCTACGAGGTGGGGTTCAACCACTTCTTCCGCGGCAAGGACGACGGCAACTCCGGCGATCAGATCTACTACCAGGGGCACGCCGCGCCCGGGATGTACTCGCACGCGTATCTCGAGGGGCGCATCAGCGAGGCGCAGATGGACAACTTCCGCCAGGAGACCGGCGGCAACGGGCTCAGCTCGTACCCGCATCCACGGCTCATGCCCGACTTCTGGGAGTTCCCGACGGTGTCGATGGGGCTCGGGCCGCTCAACGCCATCTACCAGGCGCGCTTCAACAGGTATCTCTACAACCGCCACATCGCGGACACGAGCGACAGCCGCGTGTGGTGCTTCCTCGGTGATGGCGAGTGCGACGAACCCGAGGCGCTCGGCGCGCTTTCACTCGCCGCGCGCGAGCAGCTCGACAACCTGACCTTCGTCGTCAACTGCAACCTGCAACGGCTCGACGGGCCGGTGCGCGGCAACGGGAAGGTGATCCAGGAGCTCGAGGGGATCTTCCGCGGCGCCGGCTGGAACGTCATCAAGGTGATCTGGGCCCGCGAGTGGGACGAATTGCTCGCGCGTGACGTGCACGGGGTGCTCGTCGACCAGATGAACCGCACACCCGACGGTGAGTTCCAGAAGTATGCGACGGAGAGCGGCGCGTACATCCGCGAGCACTTCTTCGGCCCCGACCCCCGGCTGCGCAAGATGGTCGAGCATCTCTCGGACGATGACCTGCGTCACCTCAGGCGCGGTGGTCACGACTACCGCAAGCTCTACTCCGCGTACAAGCTCGCCCTGGAGCAGCGTGGCGCGCCGACCGTGATCCTCGCGCACACGGTGAAGGGCTGGACGCTCGGCTCGGGGTTCGAGGGACGCAACTCGACCCATCAGATCAAGAAGATCGGCGAGGCGGAGCTGCGCGCGTTCCGAGACCTGCTGCAGCTGCCGATCAGCGACAAGCTGCTCGCCGACGCGAAACCTCCCTACTACCACCCCGGCAAGGACTCGGACGAAGTCGAATATCTGCTGACCCGCCGCCGCGCGCTCGGTGGACTGCTGCCACGCCGTGTCGTGCGTTCCAAGCCACTCGAACTGCCGGGCGAGAAGCTCTACGCGGAGTTCGTCGGCGGCAGCGGCACGCGCGCCGCGTCGACGACGATGGTGTTCGCGGGCATCCTCCGCAACCTGCTGCGCGATCCGAAGGTGGGGAATCGCATCGTGCCGATCATCCCCGACGAGGCGCGCACCTTCGGCATGGACGCGCTGTTCAGCGAGATGAAGATCTACGCGCCGTTCGGCCAGCTGTACGAGCCCGTCGACGCGGCGATGGTGCTGTCCTATCGCGAGGCGACCGACGGGCAGATCCTCGAGGAGGGCATCACCGAGGCGGGGTCGATGGGCACCTTCACCGCCGCGGGCACCGCGTACGCCACGCACGGGCAGGCGGTCATCCCCTTCTACATCTACTACTCGATGTTCGGCTACCAGCGCGTCGGCGACCTCGTCTGGGCGTTTGGCGACTCGCGCGGGCGGGGCTTCATGCTCGGCGGCACCGCCGGACGCACGACGCTCAACGGTGAGGGGCTCCAGCACGAGGACGGGCACTCGCCACTGCTCTTCAGCGCGCTGCCGAACGTGCGCATCTACGACCCTGCGTTCGCCTACGAGCTCGCGACCGTCATCCGTGACGGGATGCGCCGGATGTACGTCGACGGCGAGGACATCTTCTACTACATCACGCTGTACAACGAGAACTACCCGATGCCCGCGATGCCGCCGGGCAGTGAGGACGGCATCCTGCGCGGTCTCTACCTCTACCGCGCACCCGAGGGTGAGCGCAAGCATCGGGCCCGCATCGTCGCGAGCGGCACCGCCGTGCAAGCCGCGCTCGAAGCCCAGGCACTGCTCTTCGAGCAGCACGATGTCGCGGCCGAGGTCTGGAGCGCGACCAGCTTTCAGCTGCTGCGCCAGGATGCGCTCGAGGTGGAGCGCTGGAACCGGCTGCACCCCGATGCCGAACCGCGCGTGGCGTACGTCGACGAGCAGCTCGGCGGCGACGGCGGCCCGATCGTCGCGGTCACCGACTACATGAAAGCCGTGCCGGATCAGATCGGACGCTTCGTCCCGGGACCCTTCATCCCGCTCGGGACCGACGGCTACGGACGGAGCGACACCCGCAGCGCGCTCCGCCGTCATTTCGAGGTGGACGCGGGCTCCATCGCGGTGGCCGTGCTGGATGGGTTGTCCCAGCAGGACCGCCTCCCCCGTCATGTCGTCGCCGCGGCGATCGAGCAGCACGGCGTGGACACCGAGCTCGGTGATCCACGCGGGCGCTGAGCCAGAGGAAGCACCGATTTCGGAGGTCATTGTGGAAACTGAGAGCGCGTACGACACGCATCTGGATATCCGCTTCGCGCCACTCGAGCTCATCGACGTGCAGGCGCTGGTCGATGCCAACACGCACCCTTGGTACAACCAGACGTTGTGCCGCATCAATGACTGCGTGATGCGCCTTGGGGTGATCGAGGGGGAGTATGTCTGGCACAAGCACGACGATGAGGATGAGTTCTTCTACGTCGTCGAGGGGCTGCTCCTCATCGATCTCGAAGACCGCACCGTCGAGCTGGCCGAGCGCCAGGGGTTCAGCGTGCCGAAGGGGGTGCGGCATCGACCACGGGCCCCACAGCGCACCGTGATCCTCATGGTTGAGGGCGCTGGAATCGTGCCAACCGGCGACTGAGGGCGTGCAGCGCTGACCAGCCGCGGCGGCTGACCGTCACATCGGCTCGAACCATCGGGCACGCTCTGGAGCAGGTTCCTCGTAGCGTTCCTCGACCCAGTACTCCCGCCCGCGTACAAGTCGTCCGTCCGCGACTTCGAAGAACGAGAGTGCGTAGTACGGGCCGACTGTGGGATGCGGGACCCGCACCTCGGACACCGCGACACTTCCGGCTCCGATGACCCGGAGGACCTCGATCGACCAGCCTTCCGGGTAGCTGCGATTGAACTCGACGAAGTTGGTCCGGCCGCGGATCCGGATTCGCGTGTTAGGCCATTCGAGGAGAAAGTCCTCGGCGAGCAGCTCGCCCACGCCATCCCAGTCTCGCGCCTGAATCCGGCGCCAGAGTTCGGCCACGACCTCCGTGGAGTCCACGGCGTCATTATCCGTTCGGCGACGCCGGTGTTCCAGGCACCCCAACCGCTGACGGTGCGTTGGCCGGCAGGAAGAGCGGCCACATGGACGTGGCCGCTCTTCCCGCACGGCTGAGAGGTCACGCCAAGGCGATATTGAGGAGCTGGACGCCGCTCCCATTCCAGATCACCGTCGCCGTGTAGTTTCCGGCCACGCGGTTCGTATGCGCCCCGTCTGCCTCGGCCCCGGGCTCGTTGACCGTGTAGTTCAGGTTCATGTCGAAGCTGCCGGTCACCGCGAAGTCGCCGTGCTGCGTGTCGAACGAGACCAACGCGCCCTGCATCGGGTCGCTGTTCTCCACGTACTCGGCTGTCGCCGCATCCAGGTTGGTCGACGATGCCTGCGGGCAATTGGGGATCTGCGGCGTCGAGGGCGGGAACGGAAGACTCACGCAATCCTGGAAGCCGGCCCTGACAGCTGCCAGGACGGCGGCGTCGGTTGCCTGGCTGGGACGCGCAAACGGAATCACCGTGACGCCAGGAGGCGGTTGATCGAGCGGGTTGGATGAGGAAGAGAACGTGACGTTCTGGAAGGACGTTCCGTCCCAGGTCATCGTGGCGTGGGCGATGCCGCCGGCATAGTCCATGTACGGTCGAATGCCCTGGCCGGAGACCGTATAGGACACGTCCATCTGGTAGAGGCCGTACACCTCGACCGATCCACCCGTGACGGCGCCCTGCTGACCGGCGGGGATCGCGAGGGCGTGGGCGAGCGGCTGACCGAACAGGGTCCAGTGGACTCCCTCGACGGTCGCGAATCCACTCGCCGCATTGGTGTCCTGCTCCGGGCAGTTGGCCGGGGTCAACGAGTTCGACTGCGCGCAGGCTGTGAGGGTCGCCGTGGCTGCTGATATAGCCAGGGTCGACCAATTCTTCGGCAGACCGTTCGGCACGGGAACCGCTGATGGGGACGAGCTCAGAAGCTTCCCGTCCTCATTGAGGACCGCGGCGCTGCCGCACCCGGCGAGGGACGCCGAGCCGAGCGCGACCACCGCGAGAACGCCGGGCGCCAGGCGGCGGGGGTGCTTGGCGACAAGGCTCCATAGGGCCGAACGGCTGGCCAAACTGCGGAAACGGAACATCCTGCTCATGGTTCACCTCCAGATTTCAGCGTCCCGGCGGGGCGCGTTCTGAGGTGAGACAGGGCCGGGCGCTCCGGATAACGGTCATCGACTGGAGAGCTGTGCGAATGGCCCGCGGTGTCCGGCCCCCTATGGCCCCTTGATCACCTCCACGGGCACCGGCGCATAGTCGAAGGTTGTGCTGTCGGGCCCGCCGGAGGTCGAGAACCGCGAGCACTGCGCTTCGATGTCGTACTGACCCGTTGGAGCGCCGACCGGCACCACGACCGTGCCGACCCAGCTCCCCTGAGGGCCTGGAGACACGGTCGCCTTCACAGTGATGGCTCCCGTCAGGCTGACGGGGATGCCCGTGCCGGTACCCCCGGACCCGGAGATCTTCGGCGGGGTGCACGCGGTGATGGACCGCACCGTGAACGTCTGTCCCGGCGCTGCTCCGGCCGGACACACCGTGACCTGAGCCGCCGGCCCGGGTACCGGCGACGTGCAGGCGCTCAGGTTCGGCGACGACGATGGCGGCGGAGCAGCGGCGGTCGGTGGCGAGGAGGTCGAGTCACCCCGGGTCGGTGGGGTCACGACGCTCCCCTGCCGCCCCAGATCCCGCATGAGGGTGAGAGCCCCAGCCGAACCAACTGCGATGACCCCGACCGCGATCACCGCGAGCGCGGGCACGCCCGCAACGGGACGCAACAGCCAGGACCGCGGTCGAGGCGGCTGAGACCTCTGAACCCGGCTTCGCGATCGCGCGCCGCCTGGCCGGCCGTGCCCCTGCCACTGAGCCAGCACGCCGGGCATCGGCACCGGAGCCAGCGCGCCGAAGAGCTCGGCGGGTGTGGTCAGCTGCCGGGCCGTGAGCTGGCAGTCCTCGCAATGTCGCATGTGATAGTCGACCGTCGATCGCTGCTCCGCGGAGAGTGCCCGAAGCCCGGCCGGGACCAAAGCCGCCAGGCGTTCGCAATGGTCACGACGGCGGGCGACCATCAGGAATCGAACGGCGTTGCCCAGCGCCTCGCGGGCCCGGTTGACGAGGACCGCGGCGTGGTCCTTGGGCAGTCCCAGGACCTCCGCGATCTCAGCGGTCGTGAGCTCCTGACGCACGCTCATATCGAGGACGGCGTACTGCCGCGGTTCCAGGCCGCCTGCGGCAGCCCACACCAGCTCCCTTGCTTCCCTGGCCTCGGCCTCGCCCTCAGGTCCGCGCCCGGGGGCGGCGAGGTCCCACCGATCCTCGATCGCCTCCGTGGGTCGGCGCGCCTCGATCTGGTTCATCGCCAGGTTGTGGGCGATGGTGAAAAGCCAGGACTTCACCTTGGCTGCATCCCGAAGGGAGTCACGATGCTCGTGCGCGCGCACGAACGTCGATTGCACGAGGTCTTCGGCAGCCCCAGGGTCTCGCAGCAAGCGGACCCCGAAGTCATAGAGCCGTGGCGCGTATCGCTGATACAGCCGGCCGAAGGCCTCATCGTCGCCGGAGCAAGCCCGTGCGGCGAGGTCAGCGTCGTCGACCTCGATTCCGGGCACCGGCACCTCTCCCGAGCGCCGCTCAGGCGCTCTCGGCGCCGATGATAGAGCCGCAGAATGACCATCGGAAACTCACCGATGGGGCTCCGACAACGGCTGCCGGTTCGCCATCGCCGGGCGAACCGGACTGGTGCAGGCGATCTGATCCACGTTCAGTGAGACAGACCAGATCGGAGGCGATTACGGTCATCGTCCGAACGCCCACGCCACCATGAGCGGGAACTCTGCTCGCCACAGCTTGGCGCCGTGCGCCACGGCCCGCTCGCTCATCACGATGTCCGCTCCCGCGTCGCGCAGCGCGACCGCCCATCGGTTCGCGTTGTCGAGGAAGAACGGCTCGAGCGTGCCCCCGAAGAGATATACCCGCGGAAGCGAACTCGGCATCTCGTCAGGCGGCTTGTACCCACCGCCCGGCGAGCCGGCGAAGACCGCGCCGTACAAGTCGGGATGGCGAAGCCCGAGGGCGAGCGCGAGCTCTCCACCCGCCGAGTAACCGAACACCGCGGTGCGGTCGGGTGACAGCACGACCCCGAAACGCGAAGACACCCACGATCGGACGTCCTCGACGAAGAACTTCTCATGGGCAGCGAACCGTTCCGCGTCAAAGACCGGGGAGTACTCATGAAGCCGCGCCGTCTCATCGGCAAGGCCGTGCACGCCGACGATCATCGTGGGCGGTACGCCGGCCGCTTCGAGGAATCGACCCCACTTCGAGAACCCCTGACCGTCAGCGGCGAACACCACTGCCTCGGGCGGATCCGGTGGGACGTACACCGTGACCTGGCGACCCCCGTCGTACTCGAGCAGCGTGTCGGTGACGAGCTCCCCCGCCATCGGATTGGCCGGGGGCGACTCCTGCGAGTGTTCAGGACCGCCGGCGCCGGTTGTTTCGGCATCCATCATCGGACTCCTTCTTCGAGGGTGACGTCGCCGCCTCGTCCTGGTTTGTAGGAGTGGCGTCGACGCCTCGGCCTAGCTTGTGAACGTGTCGGTTATGAGGCTGAAGACAGCCTCGTCGGCACCATTCTTCAGGTACACGCGTGATCCACTGACGGTGGTGATGCGAAAGCTGCCCTTGGCGCCGCGATCCGTGAACTCTCCGACCCTGAGCGTGCTGGTGCTGCACAGATCCGAACCGCGGCTGGTGATGTCGACCCAGACAGCTGCGACCCCCGGGATGGTGGTGGCATCGCCGGTCGTTCCCGCCCAAACGTTGTACCAGCGAACCGTAGAGCCGCTCACCGGTCCGAGCCACTGATTCGAGGTCACGAACACATCCCACGAGTTGGGTCCGACCTGGACCGGCGAATTGTCCAATCCCAGCAGTGGTGTCGCGGCCGGGGCACAGCGCGAAAATGACGGCGGTGGTCCGCCCTTCGGCGCGGGCGTCGGCGGGGGCGAGGCCACGGCAGCCGCGGTGCCGCCCGCCTGGTCAGCCGGCCCGATTGGGACGGCGGTCGCGCCACACGCACCGAGCGATATCGCAAGTCCCAACCCGATGGTGAGCGCTGCTCCGTGCACGTGGATCCTAACCAGTGAATCGCGTGAACGGTTACTACACCACGTTCAGCCCGTCGTGGACAGACGCACGTCCGCCGAGGAGGTGGGAGGAACGGTTCAGCCCTGGCGCTGCGAAAATACAATGTCTCGCGTGCCGCTGGAGTTCTTCGTGTACAGCCGAGATGCTGCCCGTTCGACAGCACTTCGTGGCGACGCTGCACTTCTGGAGGAACACTGGTCGTACATGGACGGATTCGCGCAGTCGATGATCGCCCGCGGGCCGACGCTTGACGCGACCCGCGAAACCGCGACCGGCAGCCTTCACGTCCTTGCGTTGCCCAGCGTCGCAGCGGCGCGCGAGTTCGTTGTGCTCGAACCGAACAATCGCGCAGGCCTTTACTCGGAACACTTCATCTGGCGATTCGAGAACCTGCTTGGCCGCTCGATGTGGGAGTTCTCGGGGGAGGTGGCAGAGGAACGCTTTCTGATCATCGCCCGCTCGCATCTTCGCAGGCCGGTGTCGACGCAGACGCTCCCAGCGGAGTTGCTTGCGCGGCTGATCCTGTACGGAGCACTCACGGCCCTCGATGATGCTGAACCGGTCGGAGTCGCGCTTGCGCTTCAGGCGCCGGATCGCGAAGCCGTGGACGCCCTCATCGGGGACGGGCGGCTGGGGCTTGGCGGGTTCTCGGAGGTCGAGATCCACAACTGGGAATTCGGCGGCCGTCGCTGAGGATGTGCGGCCAACGTGCGCCGTACCGGACTGATCGGCTGACGCAACCTCAGACGTACAGGCGCACGGTGACGATGAGCGTCACCGCCACTGATCCGGCAATCGCTTATGCGTTGGGAGAGGTGACCTAGTATCCGTACGCCTCGGCCGGCTGGAAGGGATTCACCGTCACCGACGCCGGCAGGCAGCCGGGGAAGTTCGAGCCCTGGATTTGCACGGACGTGGTGAGCGTTCCCGTCGGGAGGGTAATCGCGATGCCCCGAATACCGGTGGCGCACATCGAGTGCGCGTATTGGAGCGGCAGCCCGGCTTGACCACGAACCGGAGGCATTTCAGCGCCAATCGACATCGATAAGAGACCGACGCCGTTGTTCGGTAGCGTGGGGAACATGCCACCGGGCGCGTCCTTGACCGATACCGTCGTGAGGATGCCACCGTTTGCGGCGAGGAAGTGGACGACCGGTGTCCCACGTAGGACGCACCGCCCAGGGCCGAGGTCGGTGAACACAACAAGGGTCAGCGCGTTGTCCGCGCCGGCCGCGACCTCACCGGCGCTGCGCACCTGAAGTTGCCGAGCGGTGCACAGCGGCCCGGTGGCGGAAAGGAATGCCGGGGTAGGGCTCGGCGAGGCACTCGGCATTGCAGTGGCTCCAGGCGCCGATCTCGCGGTAGGGAGCGAGGGTCGTGGTGTGGGGGTTGGCGACGGGAGGGATGAGCATGCCGACAGGAGCGCGGCTGTCGCCAACGCACCCAGAACTGGACCCCTGGTCATGATCATGAAACCGAGAGGTCGTGGTTGGGGTTACCGCGGGCGTGAGGTTGCTGGTCTAAAGGAGTGCAGGCCGCGGCTTCCCAGGAGGCCGCTGTCAGTGCTGGACCGGCGTCAAGGAGACCTTCAACGTAAGGGCGCACGTCGGCGGCGGGGTGCCCATGAGGTCCCAGGCGACTGGGTCGATGACGGTGTAGTGACCCGAGGTTGGAAGCGTCGAGCGACCCAGGCGGAGGGCCCATGCCCCCACGAGTGTGCTCCCTCCTGACGTCGCACTCGAGATGGGGCGACCTTCAATCTCCCTGCTATTGAGGCGCAAGGTCCAGCGAGGCGCGCTCGGTGTACACGGCGCCTCCGGGGCCTGGGTGCGATTCATAGAGCACGAGGCGCGCAGCCGTGAATCGCATGGCGACTCGTGACTCCGCGACGGCGGCCGTCCACGCCACGCGCGCGTCGGCGCTCCACGGCAGCCGGGGACGGCCCAGCGTGCAGTGCGCGTGATACGCGCGCTCTTCGACATCGAACCCGGCGCTACCCAACACCGTGCGGCACTCGAGCGCGAGTGCCGTGAGGGGCGCGACATCGCGCGACGGACCGAGCCAGAGCACGCGGGGAGTGCCGCGTGGCGGAAACCCCCCGAGTGTGCTCAGCTCGACGTCGAATGCGGTGGTTCGCGCCGCGATCGGCCGCACCAGGTCGACCGCCGACAGCGCGCGCTCGTCCTCGACATTGCCGAAGAAGTGCACCGTGAGGTGCAGGGTTTCCGGCCGAGCCCATCGTGTAGCCGTGACGCGCTCGCGGAGCGACGCCTCCAGCCGCTGCGCCTCAGCGAGCGCGGGATCGGTGATCGGGACCGCGAGAAAGCACCTCACCCGGCCGCGGGGGTCGGCGTCGTGGTCGGGCTCGGGCTTGCGGACGTGGGGCTCGGGCTCGGCGCCGTGCACGGATTGCCGCCCGCATTGGTGAGCGTCACGGAGATCTGGTTCGCGGCGCAGAGCTGGTTGATCGCCGTGAAGAGCGCCTCCACGAACCACTGCGGGCGGTCCATCACGTTGTACGGGGTGCCCGCGTAGATGAGGATGTGCCGCACGCCCCATCCCTTCGTGGTCTTCGAGTAGAGCATCAGGATGTCGTAGCCGCCGGCATCGTGGACCGGGGTGGTGGTGTACGCGCCGACCTTCAGCGTCTCGACCGCGGTGGCGAACGCGGTGTTATACGTCTTGAGCTGGGCGGCCGTGAGCACCCCGAGGTCACCACCCTTCGCGCTGGTCCCGGAATCGTCCGAGAACTCCTTGGCTGTCGCGATGAACTTCGCCCCAGTGGCGAGCGTCTGCTCCACAGTCGCCACCCGAGCCTGGGCGAAGTGGTCCTCGAGCCGCTGCTCGTTGAGGTCGGAGCTGATCTCATCCTCGAGCTGGCCGATTGAACCCCCAGCGCCCGCGAGCTCGGTCTCGAGCGCACTCCTTCCCCCGGCCTGCTGTGCGTCGGTGGCGATCTCGGCCTGGATCTGACTTGAGGTCGCCTCGAGGCCGAGCTTCGTCGCCTCCTCGCGGATGACCGCGTCGACGATCAGGCTGCGGAGCACGCTTGCGCGGAGTTGCGTCGTCTGCGCGGGGTCGGTGGCACTGGCGCCACCCTGTTCGATGCTGGTGAGGGCGCTCTGGTAGCGGGTGTTGAACTGCGCGAGCGTGATCTGGTACGACGCCACGCGCGCGACCACGACCCCGGGCCCGGTCGAATGGCCGGGGCTGGAGCAGCCGGTCACGACCGCCGCACACAGGACGGCGATACCTCCCGCCCGCCCTCGATGGAACATCCTCAAGCCAGTGTATCGGGGGCTGCCGGGGTGCCCGCGTGGGCCAGGTTCGGCGCGTTCACACGCGCTCGGAAGGACGGGGTGACCACGACCATCACCGTCGTGGCTCCCACCAGGAGCGCGCCGACACCGATGGCGTTGAAGAGCCCCACCGAGTGTGGGATCAACCCGTATGCGACCGTGCCGAGGGGCTGCAGACCGGCGAAGATCGTCGCGTTGATACCGAGGAGCCTCCCGCGCAGCGCTGGGTCGGTGTCCGTCTGGAGCAACGTCGTCATCGACGTGTTCACCGCGACGAACGCAAAGCTGATGCCGACCAGGGCAGGAAGCGTGAGTCCGAGCATCGCCGAGTGCGCGACGATGAACAGGCTCCCCGCGTACACGACCCCGCCGACGAGCATGAGCTGCAGACGCCCGGCGCCGCGTCCCATCGACGCGATCGCAAGCCCGCCGATCAGCCCGCCGACTCCGCCGACGCTGTACATGATGCCGAGCGCCTGCGGTCCGACATGCAGCTGCGTTTGGGCCAGCACCGGCAGAAAGGGCATGTACGACACCCCGCAGAACGCAAGCACCGAGGCAACGATGAGGAGGCCTCGCACCATGGGGTCGGAGCCTGCGTGGCGCAGGCCCGCGATGAGCTCACCCCAGGCGGTGGCACCCGCCCGTCGCGGGAGCGGCGGCACATTGGGGATCACCGTGAGCAGCACGGCGATCGGCGCGAGATAAGCGACCGCGAGGAACCCGAAGCAGACCGCGGGTCCGGCGAATCCGATGAGGAGCCCGGCGACCGACGGCCCGACGATGCGAGTGGCGCTCATCGCCGCCGCTCCCAGCGCCACCGCATTGACGACCAGATGGCGTTCGACGAGGTCCGCCACGAGCGCCTGACGGGTGGGCAGATCCGCGGCATCGGTGGCGCCGAAGACGATCGCGACCACGAGAATCGCGACGAAGGTCGCGTGGTGGGTGGCGACGAGCACCGCAAGGGATCCGGCGCTGAGTCCGAGCATCGACTGGGTGACCAGGAGGATCCGGCGGCGGGGCAGGCGGTCGGCGAGGACGCCGCCGGCAAGCGACAGGATCACCGAGGGGATCCCGTCCGCGGCCGCGACCACGGCGACCGCGGTGGTGCTGCGTGTCTGCTGGTAGACGAGATAGCCGAGCGCCACCACCTGCATCCACGTGCCGAGGAGGGTCGGCCACTGCGCCGCCCAGTACCACCGGAACGGCCGGACGCGCAACGCGGGCGGTGGCCACCGGCGCTGAGCCGTCGGCGATGGGTCAGGCGTCGCCGTCATCCGCCAACCGTCAATCGCGCGGTGAGGTCGGCGGGGGTGCGGCTCAGCCGGCCGTGAGCCACGGCCACAACCAACACGGCACCGTACGCGGCGGCGGCACCGGCGAGGAAGGCAAGGCCGACCCCGTTGTGCTGCGCCACCGAACCTGCAGCCGCACTGCCGGCCGCGGTACCACCCCCGATGGCGGTTGACATCCACCCGAATCCTTCCGCGGCGCGGGCCTCACTGTGCCGATCGATCAGCAGTGACGTCGTTGTGAGCGCCGGATTGACGCCGAGACCCACGAGCGCCAGCAAGACAGCCACGAGGAGCAGAGGCAACGACAGGGCGAGGGGCGTCGCGGCAACACCGACCACGCCGAGCAGGACGAGGAGCCGGGTCGATGGATCGATGCTCCAGCGCCAGCTCGTGTACAGCAGCGCGCCGGTGATTCCACCGATCGAGAGCGCGGCGATCAGCACTCCCCCAAGTGCCGGCGCACCGCGTGCCAGCGCGAGAATCGGAGCCGCCACCTGGAGCGTGCCAATCGTCATGCCGAGCAGAAAGGTTGCGCCGAGCAATGCCGGCATCGCCGCAGATCGACGGTCACGACCTGGCATGCGCTCGGCGGATCCACTGATGGCCGATTCACTCCGGGCGGCGAAAGCGACGGACGCCGCGCCGCTGATGCCCGCTGCAATGACGAGCGCAAGTCTTGCGGACCCGATCGCGACAACCGCCGCCACCAGCAGAGGCCCGATGAGAATCGCGACCTCCTGCGTGAGAAACACGACGCTGTAAGAGGCCGTGCGCTCCTGGACGGGAAGCCGCCGGCCCCATTCGACGCGCATCGCCGCCGAGACCGGCGGAAGCGCGAGGCCCCCGAGGGCGCTCAACAGCACCAGCGACCAGGCTTCGAACCCCGGCCGCGCCGCCGCGGCGAGCCCGATGAGCGCGGCAGCGTGGAGCGGTCCACAGACGAGCATCACCGGCCGGGTGCCGCGACGGTCGGTGAGCCGACCCTGAATCGGCCGAGCCACCGCCGCAGCGATCCACAGGGCGGCACTCACGGCTCCGGCCAGAGCGAGTGATCCAGAGGCTTGACGCACGACGAGCACGAGACTGACCGGAGCCGCGCCCTGTGTGAGTTGCGCGAACAATCCGAGGACGGCTTGGTCGCGGATCTTCGGTGCTCGCAGCAGCGTCCGGTAGACGTCGACGTGAGGCACCTGCGACATGGTAGTGAGGTGGGTGATCAGGCCTGTCGACGCCGAGGTCGCGCGCCCGCGACTTGAATGCCAAACGGCGCCGAGTGGCAAGATGGATGGACGCCATGGACGGAAGGCTGAGCTCGGCAGAGCACACCCCAGAGGCAGACGCCGACTCTCCGGTGGCCACGGCCGCGAGACGCAAGGTGATCGTCGCCGGCATCGCCGCGCTGATCGTGGGGAGCGCGGCCGCCGGATTGCTGGTGACCAGCGTCGCCCCGGATCCGACCAAGGAGGCGGCGCGGTCGGTCGTCGAGCTGACGACGACTCTCGAATCCGGGGCCACGGTGGTTGGCACGGGCGTGATTCTCAGATCGTCCGGGGAGGTGGTCACGACGTATACCGTCGTGGCGGGTGCGGTCAGCATCGCCGCGGACGTGACCGGCAACGGTGCGCGATACGCCGCAAGCACGTTCGCGCTGAGCCCCGCTGCCGACGTGGCGGTGCTCCAGCTGCTGAACGCAACGGGTCTTCCCCGCGCCAGCATCGGCACCTCGTCATCCGTTGCCCGAGGCGATCGAGTCACGGCGATCACCACGGCGCCGGGCGTCGAGGGGACATCGACGAGCACCCAGGGCGCGGTCACCGCGCTTGGCCAGACGGTCTTGGCGTCGGACTCGAGTGGCGCAGACCCGGCGACCCTGAGCGGGCTCATCGAGTTCGACGCGCCACTGCCACGCGACGGAGCGGGCGGTGCGCTCGTGGACGCGTCGGGAAAGCTGGTCGGCCTCGATGCGACGACCGATCCCATGCAGCGAGCATCGGCGACCCCCGGCGCTGGATTCGCCATCCCGATCGACCAGGTGCTCGGGCTCGTCCACGACGTCGAGACCCACACCCCCAACCCCGAGATCCTCGAGGGCCACGGCGCGTACCTGGGAATCCACGCCCTGGACAGCGCGACACCGCCGGGTGCCCTCATCGTCGAGGCGGACCCCGGGGCACCCGCGGCGGTGGCGGGAATGGCCGCCGAGGACGTCATCCTCTCCATCGACGGAGTCCGCATCGATTCGGTCGCCGAGCTGCGAGTCCAGCTCGGGCAGCACCAGGGGGGTGACCGTGTGGTGGTGGGCTGGATCGACGCCCACGGGGATCGCCACAGCGCCAGCGTGCAGCTGGCCGCCGCGACGTTCACATAGCGGTTGCTACGCGGCGACGACCTCGGCGCTGTCCACCACCGGCAGCGGCAGGTCGTCGAGGAACGCTGCGATCAGCTCGCGCTGCCTGCGGGAGAGTTCCTCGCTCCATGCATGCCCGGCTTGACGGATGATCCCGAAGGACACGCCGGCTGCATCGGCGACCGCGCCCTCGAGACGGCGCACGTTGACGATGCGATCGTGCTCCGCCACGAGAATCAGCAGCGGACGGCCGGCGCCCCGCACCTGTGCCAGGTCGTCGCGGTGGAGCGCGTCGCGCAACCATTCCCGAGCGGCGCGCGGGTCGGCGCGCAACTGGTTGTCGAAGTTGGCCTGCGCAGCCGCGGGATCGACGTCCTTACCCTCGACCATGAACCGCTTGTAGAGGTCGCTCACCACGCGCCGATGGCCGAGCCAGACGATCCCGGGATACACTGGAGCCGCGAGCATAAAGGTCATCTGGAGCTGAAACCAGCTCCGGACCAGCCAGGGTGCGACCAACGGCGTGTGCAGGATGACTCGCCCGATCGCCTCGGGTCGCGCACGCTGGATTGCCAGAGCGACCGGCGACCCGAGGCACAGCCCTGCGACGTCGTACTGCTCGGCGCCGGCGTCGGCCGCGGCGGTCATCGCAGCGCGGGCCAGCGCCGACGCCGTGTGCCCGCCCACCATCGGCGCCGACCGTCCGAAGCCGGGAAGGTCCGGGGCGATGATCGTGCGACGCGGGAGCAGTACCGAGAACCAGTCCTCGAAGTTCTCAGCCGATCCGATGAAGCCGTGACAGAGGACCAGCGGCGGACCCGTGCCTCCCGTCAGGTAGCGAAGCGGCTTGCCCTCGTGCGTCGTGAACCGCTCCTCGAGTCCGGTCACGGGCGCGGTCACTCAGTGTCGATCTGAGCGCGCTGGAGTCGTCCGCTGTAGTCGATGTAGATCGACTTCCATTCGCTGAACTCATCGAGCACGTGCCCGCCCGCCTCGCGATGCCCGTTCCCCGTGTCGCGCGTCCCGCCGAAGGGCAGCTGGATCTCCGCGCCGATCGTCGGCGCGTTGACGTAGACGATGCCGGAGTGCAGCTCGTTGATCGCGCGAAATGCCTTACGGAGATCGTTCGTGTACACGCTGAGGCTCAGGCCGTACCGCGTCGAGTTGGCCACATCGAGCGCGTCGTCCAGCGACGTGGCCGGCATGATCACCGTCGTGGGCCCGAAGATCTCCTCCTGCGCGATGCGCATCGATCGCGTGACCCCTGCAAACACGGTCGGCGGATAGAACCAGCCCTCAGCGAGCGAACCCCCGG
Organism: Candidatus Dormiibacterota bacterium; assembly: GCA_963848445.1. Classification (GTDB taxonomy): domain Bacteria; phylum Chloroflexota; class Dormibacteria; order Aeolococcales; family Aeolococcaceae; genus Palsa-851. The sequence continues at coordinate 41,092 of CAWKDT010000008.1, read as the reverse complement.
TCGCGATCTCGCCGCCGGTGAGCAGCGTCGCGCCGTCGGCGCGTCCGATGTCGGTGTATGAATGAATCCGCCGAAGCTGCGACTGGTTGATCACCGGTCCCACGTCGACGGTCTCGTCGAGGCCGTCACCGAGACGGAGGCGGGAGGTCCGATCGAGCAGGCGCGAGGTGAACTCGTCGAGCGCACCCTGCTCGACGATGAGCCGCGACGACGCGGTGCAGCGCTGCCCCGCGGTTCCGAAGGCGCCCCACAGCGCACCGTCCACCGCGAGATCGATGTCGGCGTCGGCGAGCACCACGATCGCGTTCTTGCCGCCGAGCTCGAGCGAGCACTTCTTGAGCATCCGCCCGCACGTCTCGGAGACGATGCGGCCGACGTCGACGCCCCCGGTGAAGTACACGGCGGCGATGTCCGGGTGCTCGACCAGCGCGGATCCCGCCTCGGAGCCGAAGCCGAACACGATGTTCAGGACGCCGGGCGGAAGGCCGGCGTCGGCGAACACCTCGACAAACCGAAGCGCGCAGGCCGGTGTGTCCTGGGCGGGCTTGAAGACGACGGCGTTCCCCGCCATGATCGCCGGGAAGATCTTCCAGGACGGGATGGCGATCGGGAAGTTCCACGGCGTGACGCACCCCACGACGCCGAACGGCTGACGCATCGTCATCGCCCATTTGTCGCGCAGCTCGCTCGGCACCGTCTCGCCGAAGGCGCGGCGACCCTGCCCCGCGATGAACTTGCCCATGTCGATCGCTTCCTGGACGTCGCCACGCGCCTCGGTGAGCACCTTGCCCATCTCCCTCGTCATGAGGCGCGCGAGGTCCTCCTTGCGCTGCTCGAGCAGCTCCGCGGCGCGCAGGATGATCTCGGCTCGAGACGGCCATGGCGTCCGGCGCCAGCCCTCGAACGCGGCGCGGGCGGTCGCAACCGCGGCGTTGACATCCGAGGCGTCGCTTCGCGGGAACACACCGATGACGTCGGCGCTGTGCGCCGGGTTGTGCGATTCGAAGGTCCGCCCCGTTCCCGACGGGCGGTATTCGCCGCCGATCAGGTTGCCCGTCTCGATGGCAGCGGCAACCGTGGTCACCGGGCCACCTCCTCGCGCACGGCCGCTTCGAGGATGTCGAGCCCCTGCTCGAGCTCGGCTTCGGGGATGGTGAGCGGCGGGATGAGGCGGATGACGTTGCCGTCGATGCCGCAGGAGAGGATGAGCAGCTCGCGCGCCAGGGCGTTGGCGGCGATCCGATCCACAAGACCGGACGACGGGAGCCCGTCCTCCATGAACTCGAGGCCGATCATGAAGCCGAGACCGCGCACGTCCGCGAGCGCCGGCACGTCCGCCTGCCACGTGCGGATGCGCTCCATCACCTGCTTGCCGAGCCGCGCGGCGCGCTCGGGAAGATGCTCGCGAGTGATCGTCTGCATCACCGCAACCGCCGCGGCGCATGCGATGGGGTTGCCGCCATACGTGGTGCCGTGCTCGCCCTGGTGCCACGCGCGCATGAGGCTGTGGCGCGCGATCGTCGCCGCGATGGGTATGCCGTTCCCGAATGCCTTGGCGACGCACATGATGTCGGGCTCGGTGCCGGTGTGCTCGACCGCGAACATGCGGCCCGTCCGGCCGAAGCCACTCTGCACCTCGTCGGCGACCAGCACGATGCCGTGCTCGTCGCAGACGCGACGCAGCATCGGCATGAACGTCGCCGGCGGCACGACGTACCCACCCTCGCCCTGCATCGGCTCGACGATGATCGCCGCCACCGACTCGGGTGGCGTCGTCGTGGCGAAGAGCAGGTCGAGGTCACGCTCGACGAGGTCGCAGCGCGCGCCGGGCGCGTGCGTGCAGTAGCGGAAGCAGTGCGGGTACCGCACGTGGTGGACGCCGGGAAGGAACGGGCCCATGCCGAGCCGGTAGTTCGACTTGCTCGCGGTGAGCGAGAGCGCCCCGTACGTGCGTCCGTGGAATGCCCCGAGAAACGCGATGATCTCCGACCTGCCGGTTGCGCGGCGGGCCAGCTTGATCGCGCCCTCGACCGCTTCCGCGCCGGTGTTGTTGAAGAACACCTGGTCGAGCCCGGCCGGCGTGATCGACACGAGCGCCGCGGCGGCTTCGATCATCGGCAGGCTCAGCGTGGTGACCGAGGTGTGCCAGAGACGGTCCACCTGCTCGTGCACCGCCGCCACGACCGCCGGATGGCCGTGCCCGAGGCTCGTGACCGCGATGCCGCAGCCGAAGTCGAGGACGTCGCGACCGTCGACGGTGTGGAGGTGCGCGCCCTCGGCCCGTTCGACGACGAGATCCGAGTAGCGGTGGTAAGCCGGTGAGATGAGCTCGGCGTCCCGGTCCCGCCAGGTGGCGGCGTCGGCCGGGGCAAGCAACTCGGTCACGGTTTCGACGCGGCGGTCGCGGGCCCGGATGAGGATGTGGCCGTGCGCCGGACTCCGACCCTGCCGAGGGCGAGGAAGCCGACGAACATGACGGCGATCCCGGACGCCTCGTAGGCGCCGAGCACGTCGAGGTTGCCGAGGCCGACGGTCTTCGCCGCCGAGAACCCGACCGCGATCGCGAGGGCTCCGGCGGTGAGCAGGACGTTGCAGATCACGCGGTCGATCCCCGCGCGGTCGCGGACGAACCGGTACGCGGACCACGCGGAGCCGCCGACGAGCACCAGGGTGCCGATGATGTTGAGGAACACGACCCCGATGTAGAGGAGCGTGCCCTGCTGGATCGCGTCGCCGAGCACGCCTTTCGCCGTTCCGAGCTTCGCGGCGTCGACCGGGATCACGGCAGCGTCGATCGCCAGCACCACGGTGATCACCGCAAGCACTGCGGCACAGGCCCAGGCGATGCGCCGTGGCGCCAGCAGAAAGAGGGTGCCCAGCGCGAGGTAGATCACCCCGAGGACGCCGCCGAGGAGATAGAAGCCGCGGAAGGTGACCGGGGAGAAGCCACCCAACTCGCCGGCTGCCTGGAACCCGGCGGCGCCGGCAAAGATGAGGAGGCCGAGGGTCCACGCTGCGAAGGCAGGGCGCCGGCTCCGCATGAATCTGAGGAAGACGACCACAGCGAACGCTGCGCTCAGCCCGCTCGCAAGGGCGGCGAAGACCATGGAGAGGATCCTAACGAGGTTGAGCGCCCCCATGGAGGAAGGCTCGGGTTCGGCGCCTCGTTCTGATGGGCGATTGACAACCCGATACGGCCGAGTGTACACAGGGTCCCTCACCAGCAATGCCTCGCAGAGAGAGGAGAACCCAACACATGGTCAAGCCCAGCAAAGGGGTTTTGTCGATTGCCGCGATTGCCGCGCTTGGCGTCTTGAGCGCCTGCGGCACGTCATCGAGCCCAGGTACATCGTCCAGCAGCGGCGGCGGCGGCATCGCGAACTGCCACGGCACGATCACCGTGGCGACCGACCTGCCTCTGACCGGCGGCGATGCGACCGATGGACCGTTCCCGCAGCTGGCCGCTGAGCTCGCGGTCACCCAGGCCAACACCCACCACCTCCTGGGCGGATGCACCCTGAAGTACATCAGCAAGGACGACTCCACGGTGCTCAAGAACGGCCATGACCCGGCCCAAGGCGCGGCGAACATCACGGCTCTGGCGTCGGATGGCACCGTCATGGGAGTGGTCGGGCCATTCAACTCCAACGTTGCACTGGCCGAGATCCCGGTGGCATCGCAGAACCACCTCGCCTTGATCAGCCCCTCGAACACCAACCCCTGCCTCACCGCGGTGGTGGCGGTCTGCAGCGATCCGACCATCAAGATCGACACGGCATCGCTGTACCCCGCTGCGCACAGCTACTTCCGGGTCATCGCCAGCGACATCCAGCAGGGCGAGATCGATGCGTACGTCGCGGCCAAGGTGCTCAACGCGACCAAGGTGTACGTCATCGACGACCAGGAGGCGTATGGCCGCGGCCTTGCGCTCATCTTCACAAAGGCCTTCACCACGACTGACGGCGGCACCGTTGTCGGTACTGCGAGCCTTCCCGGCTCCACCACGACGTTCGCCACTCAGATCAGCAACGCTCAAGCCGATGGCGCCAAGGCCATCTTCTTCGGCGGCACCAGCGGTAACGGTTGCGGTCTGGTGCGTCGTGACATGGGCAAGGCCGGGCTGAACATTCCGCTCCTCGGCGGCGACGGCTGCCAGGACACCAAGTTCATCACCGACGCAAACTCCGGCGCCAACACCAGCGAGGCCGAGGGTGGCTTCGCGACCAGCGCCCCTGACGTCACCAAGCTCGCCAGCTCGGCGACCTTCTTCTCCCAGTACGCCTCGGCGTATGCGAGCAAGCCCGCGCCCTACAACGACGGCACCAAGGAGCCCTACACGGCGTACGGCTACGATGCCATGAACATCCTGCTGCAGGCGATTCACTCAGTGCTTGTCGCCAACGGCGGCCAGCCGCCCTCCAGCACCATGGCATTCCGGGACGCCGTGGTCGCAGCGTTGCACCAGACGTCCTACGACGGTGCGCTCGGTCACACGAGCTTCGACACCAACGGGGACACGACCAACACCGGGTTCACCCTGTACAAGGTTGCGAGTGGCAGTTGGACGGGTGACGGCACCTACGCCGTTGACACCAGCGGCAACGTCACCTTGAAGAGCTGATCGACGACATGTAACGATCAGGGGGAGAGCGCCGGGCGCTCTCCCCTTCTTCGTGTTATTCCTGCCGGGGGATAGAGATGAGCGACCCAAGCGGGACACCCGACGCACGTCTGACGCCACCGGCTCGTGGTGCCACCGGGCGACCTGTCACCTCCACCCTTGTGGATCAGGCAGGACTGGCACCGCGTTCGATCGAAGCGGGCAACATCGCACGAGCAATCGGGCCGTTGTTCCGTGGCGCCTATGGATGGATCTCCCGGCAGTTCGCGCTGCTGCTACTGCTCGTGATGCTGGCATCGATCGTGGGAACGTACTTCCAGGGCGGCGCAACGCTCATGGGTCACCAGATCGACAATGCGCTCGTCCTGGGAGCGATCTACGCGCTCGTGGCTGTCGGTTACACGATGGTATACGGCATCATCGAGCTGATCAACTTCGCTCACGGCGATGTGTTCACCGTGTCCGGGTTCTACGCGATCTTCATCGCCGACAGGTTGCACCTCGATTCGCTGGCGACCCACAACTTCGGGGGTCTCCTGCTGGCCCTGGCCATCATCTTTCCGCTGTCCATGATCGCGGCCGGATTGACCGGGGTGGCGATCGAGTTCGTCGCCTACCGGCGCCTTCGTGACGCGCCCAGGCTCGCTCCGTTGATCACAGCGATCGGCGTCTCGTTCCTGATCGAGGGCGTGATGCTGATTCGCGAAGGCCCGGACAATGTCCCCACTCACATGGCATCGTGGATCAATGGTCAGGCCTTTGCTATCGGTGGAGTCAGCGTTGGCTACACGGATATCTTTGTGGTTGGCTCAGCACTGCTGCTCATGTTCGCGCTCGGCGCTTTCGTGCGGCGCACACGGCTCGGGAAGGCGATGCGCTCCACCGCGCAGGACCGCACGGCGGCTTTGCTCTGCGGCATCAACATCAATCGCACGATCTCGGCAACGTTCTTCATCGGCTCGGCGCTTGCCGCGGCTGCCGCGGTGATCTACAGCATCGAGTACGGCGATCTCAAATGGAACGTCGGCTTTCACCTCGGCATCATCGCGTTCACAGCGGCAGTGCTTGGTGGCATCGGCAACATCGTCGGCGCCGGCGTGGGCGGTTTTCTCATCGGCATCATCTACGTCTTCGGCGGGTCGCTCCTTGGCGGAGAATGGAGCGAGGCCCTGATCTTCGCGATCCTCGTCCTCATCCTGACCTTCCGCCCAGTCGGGCTCTTCGGGATCGAGGTGACCACTCGTGCCTGACCGTCTCAGGTCGTTCTTGCGATCCGATCCCGGCGCCGGGCAGCGGAATCAGGGCACCACCGTGTTCTGGATCCTCGCCTCGACGGCCTCAGCCCTGCTCCTCATGGGCTGGCTGTTGCCCTGGTTCGTCGGCCCATTTGATGCGGGGGTGGGATACAGCGCACAGGACGCGGTCATCTCTCCTCCGACGGGGATCGGCACCATCCTCATGTACATCCTCGGCGTCTGCATGCTGATCCTGCTGCTCTCGCCACTGGCGGAACTGGCCGCTCGGGTCAGAGGAAAGAGCCTCAGCCACCGTGCGGACCGGATTCGACTTGTCGCCGGTCTCGTGGGACTGGCCCTCACCACCGTGGTGTGGTTCCTCTACAGCGTCGTTCAGGATGAGCCGCTGTTCGGATCCTTCAATCCCGGCACATTCACCGACTCCGCCGTGTGGCTGACCATGTACGGATTCGCGCTGGGAGCCCTCGTCTACGGAGCGCGTCGCTGGGTCGTCGGACGTCAGACGCTGGCATTCGCGATTGCGGCGCTGCCCTTCGGGCTCTTCCTGCCCCTCATGTTTCACCAGGCACCTGATTTCCTGCTCTGGGCTGCGGGGTCACTGGCCGTCTACATGCTGCTTGCACTCGGCCTCAACGTCGTGGTCGGCTTCGCCGGGTTGCTCGACCTCGGCTACGCCGCCTTTTTCGCCATCGGCGCATACGCCTGCGCATCGTTCGCATCGCCGTTTCACGGCATCCACCTGCCACTATGGGTGCTCATCTTCCTTGGCGCAGGGATTGCGTCATTGTTCGGCGCCGTCCTCGGAGCGCCGACACTGCGCCTCCGCGGCGACTATCTCGCGATCGTGACCCTCGGCTTCGGAGAGATCGTTCCCGACCTTGCGACCAACAACGCCTTCAATCTCACCGGGGGCGCGAACGGGATATCGGGAATCGACCAGCCGCACTTCGGCCCGCTCAATTTCAGTGAGAGTCCGCGCTGGTACTACTGGGCCATCCTCCTGGTGGTACTCGTCGTGGTCGTGCTCTTGCGCAACATCGAGCATTCACGGGTCGGACGAGCGTGGGTGGCGTTACGTGAGGACGAGGTTGCCGCCGCCGCCACAGGCATCAACACGACGACCACCAAGCTGCTCGCATTCGCGATCGGCGCCTCCGTGAGCGGTCTCGCGGGAGCCTTCTACGGTTCGCTCGTCACCATCGTATCGCCCGACGACTTCAGTTTCTCGGTGTCGATCGCCGTCCTCAGCATCATCGTGCTCGGCGGCATCGGCAACATCACCGGCGTCATCCTCGGCAGCTTCATCCTGACCTTTGTCATCTTCTGGGTGTTGCCGGACATGAATGCATGGGCGACGACCGTCAGTAATACCGTGCACGTGCCGGCACTGGCGAGCATCGATTTCAGCTCGTTCACCTTCCCGCTCTACGGGATCGCGCTCATCCTGATGATGTTGTTACGCCCGGGAGGCCTGCTCCCCAGCCGCGCGCGCCGCATCGAGCTGGAGAGCTCGGGCGAAACCGAATCGCTCGCCGCCGTGCAGGGAATCGCCTGAGGTGGCACTCCTCGAGCTCGACACCGTGACCAAGCGGTTCGGCGGGCTGCTCGCCGTCTCGAGCGTCAGCTTCCAACTCGACAAGGGCGAGATCCTGTCCATGATCGGCCCCAACGGCGCGGGAAAGACGACTGCCTTCAACTGCGTGACCGGCCTCTTCCCGATCACGTCGGGATCGATCACGCTTGACGGTGCCTCGATTGCCGGTGTCCCACCCCATCGGATCACGAAGATGGGAATCGCGAGGACATTTCAGAACATCCGGCTCTTCTCGTTCATGACCGCGGTGGACAATGTGATGGTCGGTGCCCACTGGTGGATGAATGAGCGCGTGTGGGACGGTGCTCTCAAAACGCGCCGCGCCCGCCGGGAAGAGCGTTCGGTCGAAGAGCGAGCGCTCGGCCTCCTGGACCTTCTCGGTCTCGCACGGTACGCCGGTTCGTACGCCCGTGAGATGCCATACGGATTGCAACGTCGCCTGGAGATCGCCCGTGCGCTGGCGACCCAGCCGCGTCTGCTGCTGCTCGACGAGCCGGCTGCCGGACTCAACACTCAGGAGAAACGGGAGTTGATGCAACTCATCTCCCGGCTTCGCGACGAGGGATTGACGATCTTTCTTATTGAGCACGATATGCGCCTCGTCATGGAGGTGAGCGATCGCATCGTCGTCCTGGATCACGGCGAGAAGATCGCCGAGGGCAAGCCCGCCGACGTCCGCCAGGACCCTCGCGTCATCGAGGCGTACCTTGGCACCGGTGCGAACGACGAGATGCGCACCGCGTGAGTGAGCCCGGCACGGCGGTGCTTTCGGACGCAGCGGGGGCATTGGTCGTCGAATTGCGCGGGATCGACGTCTTCTATGGTCGCGTCAACGCGTTGCACGAGGTGTCGATGGAGGTCCGCGAGGGCGAGATCGTCGCGCTCATCGGCAGTAACGGCGCGGGCAAGACGACCACACTGCGCACGATCAGTGGCCTCATCGGGCCCCGGAGAGGCGAGGTGCGCCTGTTCGGCAAACCGACTCGTGGTTTCGGAGCCGAGAAGGTCGCACGGCTGGGCGTTGGACACGCGCCTGAGGGCCGGCGGCTCTTTCCGCGCATGACGGTTCGCGAAAACCTCGACATGGGCGCGTACACGCGCAGTGATCGGGTGGCCATGCGGACCGACCTCGAGCGGGTCTACACGCTGTTTCCCAGACTTCGCGAGCGCGCCGGACAGCTCGCCGGCAGCCTGAGCGGGGGCGAGCAGCAGATGGTGGCGATCGGTCGCGCTCTCATGAGCAATCCGAAGGTGCTGATGCTCGACGAACCGTCCCTCGGCCTCGCGCCGATTCTGGTGGATGCGATCTTCGAGGTCATCCGCGAGATCAACGCGAAAGGGACCACGATCCTGCTCATCGAGCAGAACGCGCTCCTCGCGTTGAAGACGGCGTCCCGTGCCTACGTTCTCGAGACCGGGCAGGTGGCGCTCGCCGGACCGTCTGCGGAGTTGATCGCCTCTTCGGAGATCCAGCGAGCCTATCTGGGCATGTGACCTGACCTGGGAGTGAAACCGCCCACAGGCGCGTAACGTGTAACACCGTGATGTCACCGACTCACGAGACCACTCCGATGCCGCGGACCGAGAGCCCGGGTCTCGACGTGGCGGCCGAGACGCTGGAAGGGCCCACCCGCGATGTCGTCGGCTGGACGATGCAGGCCGAGTTCCGCTCGAGCCGGCGTCTCTCGGCGGAGGTCACGCGCAAGGTGCTCGCCACCGCTTTGGGCCTGGAGCCCGAGGCGCTCGCCGGCGTTGCCGCGGCCCACCTGCGATCCGCGCTCGACCGCCTCCGGGCGACGGCACGCTTCACCCACAAGCTGGCCGAGATGGCCGCGACCGATGACCTCACCGGTGCGCTGCGCCGGCGCGCCGGGCTGGACGCTCTCCAGCGCGAGATCGACCGCGCTCGCCGCATGGGCGGCGACGGCATCGTCGTGATCTTCCTCGACATCGATGGCCTCAAGCGGGTCAACGACGTCCATGGACATGCGGCGGGCGACCGCCTGCTCATCGACCTGGTGGCTGCGATCCGCAGGCGGGTGCGCTCGTACGACCTCGTGATCCGGTACGGCGGCGACGAGTTCGTCTGCGCGCTGATCCATGTCGGGATGGCCGACGCCGCGCGCACCCTTGCCGACATCCGCCGGCACTATGCCGCGCGCACCGGCGGCCACACGATCAGCGTCGGGGTGACGACGGTCGGCGAGGAGGACACGGCCGCGTCGGTGGTCGCGAAAGCCGACACCGCGCTCCTGGCCGCGCGGCAGCCGCTCGGCATCGAGCCGGCCGGCCGCTGACGCCTCGATCGCCGGGGCGGGCGCGGACTTGTCAAGGGTTCGACCTACCCGCGCGCGGGTACCATCGATTCCAGCTTTGGAGCATGAAGGATGGCGATAGACGTGGTCGGAAAGCTCGCGAGAGTGACCGCCGACATCACCCCCGGACACCTCGGTGAGGTGATCATCGAGGTTCGCGCGGGCACCGAGCGATTCCTCGCACGCGCCTCGGACAAGGAAGCGACGATTGCAAAACACTCCCAGGTCCTTGTGGTGGGTAGCCTGGGCGGCCGCACCGTTGAGGTGGCGCCGACGGACACCATGAGGTTGCCTCGATGACCACGCTGGCCTACCTGCTGCTCGGCATCATCCTCGGCGCGCTGCTCGTCGTCGTGCTGCTCTTTCGCGCGGCGTGGCGCGTCGCCGAGCCGGACGAGGCGCTGATCATCTCCGGCTTCCGGACCACCGAGCGCCCCGACGGCGTGGGTGAGAGCATGGGATTCCGCATCGTCACGGGCCGGGGCTGCCTCGTCGCGCCGGGCATCACCAAGGTGCGCCGCCTGTCGCTCGAGGCGCACGAGAGTGAGATCGCGGTGCCGTGCGTCTCGCAGCAGAAGATCCGTGTGGATCTTCGCGGCGTGATCGTCTACAAGGTGGGTGACGACTACCGGTCGATCGCCAACGCCGCACGCCGATTCCTCGACCGTCCGGCGCAGGAGCTCGAGACCAAGGTCCAGAACGTCTTCGTCGGCCACCTCCGCGCCATCGCCGGGTCGATGACCGTCGAGGACATGATCAGCGACCAGGACAAGTTCGCCCAGCAGGTTCGCGACCGCTGCTCGCAGGAGATGGAGTCGTTCGGTCTCGTCATCGACAGCTTCCAGATCCAGTCGATCACCAGCCCGTCGAACTACATCGAGAACCTCGCCGCCCCACACCAGGCCGAGGTCGAGCAGAACGCGCGCATCGCGCGCGCCAATGCCGAGCGGCTGGCGGTCAGCCAGGAGCAGATCGCCCAGGCGCAGATGGCCGAGTTGCTGCGCAACACCAACATCAAGAAGGCGGGTTTCCAGGCGGAGACGGACACGGCGCTGCAACTGGCAGCGCAGCAGGGCCCGCTCTCGGAGGCGAAGGCCCACCAGGCCGTCGTGTCGGAGCAGACCCGCGTCGCCGAGCTGCAGGCGCAGCAGAAGGAGCAGCAGCTCCAGGTCGACGTGCGCCGCCCGGCAGACGCCGAGGCATACCGGCAGACCACGCTCGCCGCGGCCGGACGCGACGTGCGCATCCGTCAGGCCGAAGCCGAGGCGCAGGAGGTCCGTCTCCGTGCGGAGGCGGTTGCGGCGCAGACCAAGGTCCAGGCCGAGGCGCAGGCTGCTGCCCTCAAGATGCAGGCCACCGCGCAGGCGGATGCGACCCGTCTGACCGGCCAGGCGGACGCCGACGCCATCAAGGCAAGGGGCCTCGCCGAGGCGGACGCGATCCGGGCCCGCATGGAAGCGGAGGCCGCGGGCATCGAGCGGCGCGCCGCCGCTTTGAGCCAGAACCAGGAGGCGGTCATCGCTCAGCAGATCGCCGAGAAGCTCCCGGAGATCGTCGCCGCCGCCGCGGCCCCCTTCGAGCACGTCGGCCAGTTCACGGTGCTCAACGGCGCGCAGGGCGTCACCGGCGCGCTCGCCGAGATCATCCAGCAGGCCGGCGCGCTGACCGGGCTGGCCCGGCATTCACTACTTCCGGCCATCACGCAGGCCACGGCCGAGGCCGGTTCCGGGAATGGTTCCGCATCACAGAACGGTGCCGAGTATGGAAACGGCGCCCGCAACGGGCGGCGCGCGCGGCAAACTCCTGTCACGATCACGGACCCGGCGGCGGCCGGGGCGGACACCAGCGAGGAGCACGCGACCAAGTGACGGCAGACCAACCCGAGACGGCGTCGGCCACCGACGCAAGCCCCGCCACGCTCTCGCTCTCCCCGCCTGAGGCGGTCACGACGGTGGCCCCGGCACAGGCGGAGCGAGAGGTGACCATCGACCCCGAGGCGGCCAGGCGGATCGACGGCATGGTCGCCGCATTCGTCGGGGGGATCCGCTCACTCGACGTGCACGGCGACGACTACCGGCGGCGCGTCGACGACATCGACACTCTGGCAGACCGCGAGATCCGCAGCACCTCCGACATGAGCAACCGTCTCCTCGACCGGCCGACCCGGGCGATGCGCGGCCTCGGTGAGGGTGACACGCCGATCGCCAAGAGCCTGCTCGATCTGCGCCGGTCGGTCGACGAGCTCAACCCCGCCAAGCACGACCTCACCCACGGTGGCCCGCGCAAGCTGCTCGGCGTGATCCCGTTCGGCGATCGCGTCCGCGCCTACTTCGCCAAGTACGAGAAGTCGCAGAGCCACATCGAGGGGATCGTCGGGGCGCTACGCGAAGGGGGCGGGGAGCTCGACAAGGACAACGCCGCGATCGCGCAGGAGCAGAAGGCGCTGTGGACGCAGATGGAGACGCTGCGGCAGTACGCGTACATGGCCGAGCAGCTCGACACCGGTCTCGAGGCGCAGATCAACCATCTGGCGATCGGCGACCCCGAGCGCTCCAAGGTGCTCCGTGAGGACATCCTCTATCCCGTCCGGCGCCGCCGTCAGGAGATCCTCACCCAGCTCGCCGTCGCCGTGCAGGGGTATGCGGCGCTTCGGGTCGTCGAGGTGAACAACCGCGAGCTGATCCGCGCCGTGCGCACGGCCACCACCACCACCGTGGCGGCGCTGCGGACCGCCGTGATGGTGGCGCAGGCGCTCACCAACCAGCGACTCGTGAGCGATCAGGTCAAGGCGGTGAACGAGACGACGAGCGCCATGATCGAGAGCACGTCCTCGGTGCTTCGCGAGCAGACCGCAACGGTCGAGGACCAGGCGGCGAGCCCCGGCATCGACATGGGCTCTCTTCAGCGAGCCTGGGACAACGTGTTCGCCGCCCTGGATCAGATCGACACGTACAAGCTCCGCGCGCTCGAGGCCATGAAGATCACCGTCCACGATCTGTCGGACCAGGTCCAGCGCTCGCACGCGCAGGTGGAGCGTCTCCACGCGGCCGAGTCGACCACCGCCGCCCGGGTCGGCACGTCGGGGCCGAGCCTGCGCATCTCCTGACCGCCGCGCCGGCGCCGTCAGAGACGCGCGAGGCTGATCCAGAGCAGACCGGCGAGCGCCGCGAGCATGAAGATGGCGTACTCCGCGATAACCTCGCGGCTGCGGCTGGTCGTCGTCCCGAGCGCTCCGGCAACTCCTCGCGCGCCGTACCAGAGGACCAGCAGGACAGCCGCTCGCCATCCCGCGTGCGCGGTGCCGGCGCCGGCCACCACGGCGCCGCCGGCCACGACGGCGCCGACGACGAATGCCGCGAGGATGGTCCAGGTGATCGGGACGTGCTCGGTGCGCAGGCCGTCAAGGCTGACCAGGACCGCCACCGCGAACACGAATGCCAGGCGTGACGTGAGGGCGAGGGTCGGTGACGCTCCGGCGAGCAGGACCGGCGCCAGGACCGCAATGCCGAGGATGTCGCGGAGCAGCCTGGTGAACCACCCTTCCTTCCCCAGCGCGCGGCGCCCGGCGAGGCGAGGCACGCCGCCGATCACGAGAGCGGCGATCACCCCGCCGCCGATCCTGATCGGCAGCGGGAACAGGGCGTTGCCGAGCAGCGCCCCGAAGGAGAGCGCCGCCGCCATCGGGAGCGCGGCTCCGACGGGGCCGGGGCGCATCTCGGACGGATAGATCAGGAAGTCGTAGGCGACCAGGACGAGGCCGGTCAGCAGCGCGAGCCCGGCGTCGTAGAGCGCGCTCCGGCCCGACCCGACGGCCTCGGGCCTGAGGAGCACCTCGGCGGCGACGACGGCGAGCCCGAAGGCCGTATGGACCATCGGCAGCGGGATCTCGGCGAGCACCTTCGCCTCGGCCGTGATCCCCAGGGCCTTGCGCGCCTGGTCGGCGAGATAGCCGTGACCGCGGTGGCGAAAACCTGTTCGATTATCCACGTCGGCCTGTGGAAACGGTGGAGAACTCGGTCGGCCCGAGCTCAGGGAGCCGAGGTGCCGGCACGTCCGTAGCTGTCCTCGAGGCGCACCACGTCATCGATCTCGGGCGAGGACACCTCGACCAGCTCGCAGGTTTCCACAGCGACGAAACGATGCCTGCGGCCCGGTCGCACCCTCGCGCTCATCCCCGGGGTCAGCCGGTGCACCTGGATCTCGCCGTGCTCGTCTTCGAGCTGGAGATCGAGCGCCCCGGAGGTGATAAAGATGGTCTCGTCCTTCTGGACGTGGTACTGGAGGCTCAGCGATTGGCCGGCATCGACGTGGATGAGCTTGCCGAGGTAGCGATCGGTGATCGCCCAGCGCAACTCGTACCCCCAGGGCTTGCCGACCCTCCCCGCGCCCGCGGCGTGGACGGCCCCGACCTCCCCGGCGGCGTGGTTCACCCGCCCGAGCCCACGGCGACCGGGACGTCGACGCCCGTCTGCTGCTCGAGCGCGCTGATCAGCTCCTCCACACGAGCCTGGTTGGCTGCCTCCGCGTACACGCGCATCAGGGGCTCCGTGCCACTCATCCGCATCAGCACCCAGGACCCGTCGTCCATGTAGAACTTGAACCCGTCGTCGGTCCGGGTCCGCACCACCTTGCTCCCGGCGAGCGCCGACGGCTCGTTCTGCTGCATCCGCGCGTAGACCTGCGTCTTGCGCTCCTCGTACCCGTCCCGCGGGAACCTTATGTCGTGACGGTCGTACGCGTGCGGGCCGACGAGGGCCTCGAGGTGGCCGAGGATCCGCGAGAGCGGCATGCCGTAGTCGACGATCATCGAAGCCGTCATCAGCCCCGAGAGGATGCCGTCACGCTCCGGGATGTGGCCACGGAAGGCGTAGCCACCGGACTCCTCGCCGCCGAGGATCGCGTCGGTCTCCATCATCTTGGTGCCGATGTACTTGAATCCCACGGGCAGCTCGTGCACGGTCACCCCGAAACGCTCCCCCAAGGCGTCGAGCATGCCGGATGTGGTGATCGAACGAACGATGTCCCCGCGCATGCCGCGCTGCTCGAGGAGGTACATCGCGAAGAGGGCCATCACCTGCAACTGGTTGATGTACCGGCCGGTCTCGTCGATGATCCCGACACGATCGGCGTCCCCGTCGTTGGCGATCCCGAGGTCGAATGCTCCGGATGCCATGCGCTGCATCGCCTCGGGCATATAGCGGTCGATCGGCTCCGGGTGCATCCCGCCGAAGCCGGGGTTTCGCTCGCCGTGCAGCTCTTCGACCGTGGTCGAGCCGCCGCCGAGCGCTCGCGCGATGAGGCCTGCCCCGGCTCCGTACATGGCCTCGTGGAGCACACGAAGCCCGTGCCGGCGCAGCGCGTCGAGGTCCACCATCCTTCCGAGCTGCACGAAGTAATCGGGAAGCGGATCGACGGTCTGCAGGCGGCCGGTCGTGACCGCCTCGTCGTAGGTCATCTCGGTGACCCCGGATTCGAGGGCTTCGGCCGTGTGCCGTTCGATCTCGGCAACGACCTCGGGCGGAGCGGAGCCGCCGAAGTCCGGCTTGTACTTGATCCCGTTGAACTCTGCCGAGTTGTGGCTCGCTGTGACCATAACTCCGCCGGCGGCGTGCTGCTGGGTGATCGTCCAGGACACCGCGGGAGTCGGGGTGACTCGGTCGAGCAGGATCACGTGATGCCCGTTCGCGACCAGGACTCGCGCGACCTCTCGCGCGAACAGCTCGGCACAGTATCGCGAGTCGTGCCCGACCACGACCGGCCGGGCCTCCGAGCCGAGATACGCCGCCACGCCCTGCGCGACGGCGCGCACGTTCGCATAGGTGAAGTCATCCGCGACCACGGCTCGCCATCCGTCGGTCCCGAACCTGATCGGGTTCGGCGTCATCGGCCCCATTCTAAGCACAGCGATTGCGCAGCTCCCGGAAACGGGCCTGGCGCGTACCCGGGCGACCGGGCGATCCTGCGCGCCATAGGCAGGAGATCAGAGGACCTCGTCTCTCCCGGACCTGTGGATCTGCTCGACGACGTCCTTGACGAGCTGCGACTGCGCGGCAGGGACCACGAGGACGGCGTCCGGTGTGTCGACGACCACCAACCCCTCCACGCCGGCGACGGCCACGACCCGCCCCGATCGGGCGATCACGGTGCAGCCTCGAGCCGACGTGACGATGGCGTCGCCGTCGACGACGTTACCGTCGGCATCGTCATCGCCCTCTGCCACGCGGGCATCGCGAACGTCTGACCAGGCGCCCAGGTCGGACCAACCGAACGACGCCTGCACGACCGTCAGGCGCTGCGTCCGCTCGAGGACGAGCGGCTCCACCGCCTGAGTCCGCTGCTCGGCGTAGATCCGTGTCGCCTCGGCGGTGTCGCCTCGGAGCACGGCGCCGACCACCCCGTCGAGGGCGGCGCCGAGCGCGGGATCCGCCGCGGTGAGCTCGGCGAGGAACCGGCGCGCCGTCCAGGAGAACAGGCCGAGGTTCCATAGGTGGCTGCCGTCGTCGATGTACTGCCGTGCGAGCTCGGCGCTCGGCTTCTCCTTGAAACGCACTCCGGCGAACGCTGGCAGCGCGGCCGCGGCCGCGGCGGTGCCGCTGACACTCCCCTGCGGAGCCCGCCACACCTGCGGGTCACGCGCAGCGCCGAGCTCAATGTAGCCGAAGCCCGTGACCGGAGCCGCCGGGACCAGGCCGACCGTGGCCAGCCCGTCGGTGGACGCCGCCCAGCCCGCGGCGGCGAGCACCGCCGCGCGATATGCCTCGGGATCGCTCACACGATGATCGGCGTGGACGCTGGCGATCCACGCGTCGGGATCCTCGCGGGCGACGAGGCCGACCGCGAGACCGAGCGCGGGGCCGGTCCCGCGAGCCTGGGGTTCCGCGATGATCGCCCGGCGATCGACCGGCAATCCCTCGAGCGCGCCGAGGCAATCCTCGGCCTGATCGGCCGCCGTGACGATGCGAACGCTGTCGCACAGACCGACGACTCGCTCGACGGTCGCCCGGAGCAGCGTCTCACCGCCCGGGGCAAGGGGCAGCAGATGCTTCGGCGTCGCTCTCCGGCTCAGGGGCCACAGACGGGTCCCGCTGCCCCCCGCGAGCACGAGGATGTGCAGGCCCATGCGCGAGGCGCCTCGAACCGACCGGGCTAGGCGGTCGCGGCGGCGACCAGAAGCGGCTCGGTGCCGGCGTCCTCCGCCCACTGCCGCGCGAGGTCGACGCGCTCCCACGGCAGATCGAGGTCGCTCCTGCCGAAGTGTCCGTACGCGGCGACCTGCCGGTAGATCGGCCGGCGAAGCTCGAGGGCGCTCATGATCCCGAGTGGCGACAGGTCGACGTACTCGTCGATGAGCGCGGCGATCGTGTCGATCGGGACCTTCTCGCTCCCAAAGGTCTCGACGAGCACCGAAACGGGCTTGGCGACGCCGATCGCGTAGGCGACCTGGATCTCGCACTTCGACGCCAGGCCGGCGGCGACCACGTTCTTCGCGGCCCAGCGCGCGCCGTACGCGGCGCTGCGGTCCACCTTGGACGGGTCCTTGCCGCTGAACGCGCCCCCACCATGGCGCGCGTAGCCGCCGTACGTGTCGACGATGATCTTGCGACCGGTGAGCCCGGCGTCCGCCATCGGCCCGCCGATCACGAAGCGGCCGGTGGGGTTGACGTACCGCTTGGTGGCGGGGTCCAGCCACTCGGCGGGGATCACCTCCTCGACCACGTGGCGCTGCACGTCGTCGAAGATCTGCTCCTGCGAGACGTCGTCGCTGTGCTGGGTGCTGATGAGCACGGTGTCCACCCGGCGGGGGCGTCCGTCACTGTCGTATTCGACGGTCACCTGCGTCTTCCCGTCGGGCCGCGCCCAGCGGAGGGTGCCGTTTCGGCGGGTGACCGCAAGCTGACGGGCGAGCTGGTGGGCGAGCTGGATCGGCGCGGGCATCAGCTCGGGCGTCTCGTCGCACGCGAACCCGAACATCATGCCCTGGTCGCCGGCGCCGCCGTGATTGACCCCTTGAGAGATGTCGGGCGACTGCTCGTCGATCCCGACGAGCACGCCACAGGTCTCCCAGTCGATGCCGTATTTGGCCCGCGTGTACCCGATCTCCTTGATGGTCTGGCGCACGAGGCCGGCGATATCGACGTATGCCTCGGTCGTGATCTCGCCGAAGACCAGGACGGTCCCGGTGCTGAGAGCGGTCTCGCAGGCGACGCGGCCCAGCGGGTCCCTGCTCAACACGGCGTCGAGGACCGCGTCACTGATCTGGTCGGCCACCTTGTCCGGGTGCCCCTCCGTGACGGACTCGGAGGTGAACAGACGGTGCCGCATTGCTGGCATGGGAGCCGGCCCTCCACCCCACCGGCAGCCACCGAGCCGCCCTGTGCGGCTCCGGCCTGCTCCTGTCCGGGGATCGCACGATCGTACCAGCGCCGTCATAACGCTGGGTCGTCACGGGTTTGTCCCTTGGCGACGTCCCCCCGGACCGTGTACTGTTAGGGGTACGTATCACCAACCCGGGCGCCGATCAACGCGCCGGACGGAGGAACTAGGCGCGTGTCGGTAGACCAAACTCTACGTTGCCGCGATTGCGGCGTCGACTTCATTTGGACTGAGGGCGAGCAGGACTTCTTTGCCTCTCGTGGCCTCACGAACCCCCCCTCTCGCTGCCCCAGCTGTCGGGCGGCGCGTCGCCAGAGCGGCGGCGGTGGTGGCGGCGGCTTTGGCGGTGGCGGCGGCGGTGGTGGATACCGCAGCAACGGCCCTCGCCAGATGTACGAAGTTCCCTGCGCTGGGTGCGGCGGCGTCGCGCGCGTCCCCTTCCAGCCACGCGGTGACAAGCCCGTTTACTGCAGCGACTGCTTCCGCGCCGCTCCTCGATGACCCGAGAGGGTGAGAGCGGCCCCATCGCGGTGGGGACACGGGTCAGCTTCCCCTATGGCGGCAGTCGGCGAACCGGAACGGTTGCGGACGTCTCGATGATCCCCGATCAGTCGGGCGGGCGATCGCTCGCCTACCTGATCGACGTGGGCACCCGCAAGGTGTTCGTGCAGGGCGAGGGCATCACTCCGACAACCGGACCGGGCGCTGCCTTCGATCCTGTCGCCGAGGGAGTGGCCTACGGGCGCAAGCGTCCACGGAACCCGCGCAACCGGTAGATCGCCGGCCGGCGGCCTGTCGCGCGGTCGTGACCGCGGCAACTTCGTTGTGTGGGTATTCTGTGAGTGATGGCCTCTGACGTCACTGCCGGCACGCACACTCGCTTCGGGCGCTTTCGATCGCGCCGTCCCGGACGCCTCTGGATGCTGTTGCTCGGGCTCGGTGTCGTCGCTATCCTCGCCGGCAGCGCGCTGATCGCCGGTCCCCTCATCGGCGTCTTCCAGCGCGGGCAGGCCGACTCCTCCGCGCTCAACAACTGGCACGGTGGCGGCGCGACACAGCCCAAGGTCGTCGGCAGCAACCCGGACGCCTCCAAGAAGCCTGCCTGCGGCACCAGCTCGGCCACCGACTATGCGCTGGTGACCTTCGGCGCGCCGGCTCAATACCACTACGCCGCGGTGGCGGGGAACGGAACCTGGACGCTCCTGAACTCGCGGTCGATGGTCCACTACGTCGGCACCCCGGACCCGGGTCAGCAGGGCAACGTGATCATCGCGTTCCATCGTGAGCCGGACTTCCAGTACATCAACCAGCTCAACGTGGGCGACCTCATCACGATCGAGACGCGCACGTGCCAGACGTACGTCTATCGGGTCAGCGGCCGCTGGGATCTCACGCCCAGCCGCGTCACCCAGCTGGCGCCGACCAGCGGCCACGAGCTGACGATGATCACGTGTGATCCATGGTGGCAGGACTACAACCGCCTGGTGTGGCGCGCCGAGTTGATCTCCGCGCCAGCCACCGGCTCGCAGCCGGGCACGTCCGGCGGCGCGGTGGGCAACCCGTCGTTCTAGGCATGCCCACACGGGCATGCAATCGCACCTGCCGGCGCCGCCGAACCTACGCGACGGCGCCCACGTCGGGGGCACGGGTCCAGGGACGGTGGCGGTGGACCGGGGGTACGGCGATCACGCCGCGGTCGTCGGTGGCGACCAGCTGCCAGCCGCCCTCGTGCACCGACCAGTGATGCCGGAAACAGAGCAGCACCAGATTCTTGAGGTCGGTGTCGCCGCCGTGGCCCCAGTGGCGCAGATGGTGCGGGTTGGTCCAGGAGGCGGGGCGGTCGCAGCCGGGCCACACGCAGCCACCGTCGCGAACCCGCAGGGCGGCCCGGGCCGCACCTGAGGGTACCCGGAGCGCGCGTCCCACATCGATCACCGCGGAATCGGGCCCGAGCAGCCCCCGGCGCACGCTCGCATCACAGGCGAGGCGTTGCACCGTGGCCGCGGGGACCGCGCCCGCGAACTCGAGGTCGCCCCCGGCCGCACCCTCCAGGCCCATGACGGTCTCGACCGAGGCGGTGAGCTGGAGGTGGGTGCGTTGCCCGCCCCGGCCGGGCAGGGCGCCGGCGTCGAGGCCATGCGCGGCGAGCTCCACCAGGGCATCGGCGAGGCGCCGGGCGCGATCACGCTGATCATCCGCGCCGCACGGCTTGGCAAGCGGTTCGAGCGCGGTCCGCAGGGTGGCGCCGGCGACGGGATCGAGGAGCCCGCGGATCGCCAGCACGCCGCCCTCGCAGTTGATGAGCTCGAGGCGCCGCCGCTCGACCGCGTCGACGTGCTCGGCGAGCATGGCGGCCGCGTCAGCCGCATGGCGGGCGTGCGTGCAGTCGAAGCCGAAGCGGCTGACCGAGTGCTCGAGGGCCTGCTCGAGGAGCGGATGCTCGTCGAATGGGACCGCGCCCAGGGACGCGCTGATCGCCCGGGCGCTGCTGGCCAGCAGGGCGAGGTGGCCGAAGCCGATCCGCCCCTCGGTGAGCGCGGCGACGCTGTCGGGGAGATGCGGCGCCTGCTCGCCGACCACGATCGCTCGGGAAGCGGCCAGCCCCGACATGTGGCAGTGATGGCGCACCCAGTCGATCGCGGACATGGAATCCTGGGTCTCGTGTTCCTCGGTCGCCGCAAAGGCTGCCGCCTCGATGGCGAAGCTGAGCTCGAGCAGATCGATGCCGTGGCGGAGCCGGATCAGGCGCTCCCCGAGCTCAGCCGGTGGATGCTCCTCGCCGGGCGCATCTACGAACGCCTGGATGGCCTCAAGCAGCCCGCCGAGCGCCTCTCGCTTGTCTGCGCCATCACACATCCCAGTATTATAGAACAAACGTTCGTAGCCCTGGCGACCACTACTTGTCGAACCCCTCAAGCGGACCCGGGAGCGCTTCCTCGGCCACGGCCTCCAGCCGCTTCGCGTGGGTGCGGATGAAGATCGCCCCACCGATGATCGCCGCCACCGCGAGCGCGGCGAAGGCGATCTCGAACGGGGCGCTGAGCTTGGAGATCGCGCCGGCGAGCTCGAACGCCGTGACCCCGTAGAGCACCGACCACACCAGCCCGCCCGCGGCGTTGGCGATCAGGAAGTGGGTCCACCGCATGCGATTGGTCCCCGCGAGGAAGGCGGCGTAGGTGCGGAGGATCGACACGAACCGCCCGAAGAACACGACCTTCGCGCCGTGACGAATGAAGATGTACCGCCCCACCTTCAGCTTCGGCTCGTCGAGCCGGATGTACTTGCCATAGCGACGCAGGAGGGCATATCCGCCAAACCAACCGATGCCGAAGCCGATGTTGTCGCCGATCACCGCGCCGACCACGGCAGCGGCGATAACCCCCGCGATCGACAGATGGCCGGTGGCGGCGAACGCGGCGGCGGTGATGAGCATCGTCTCGCCGGGCAGCGGAACCCCGAGGCTTTCGATCCCCACGAAAAGCGCGACCGCCAGATAGCCGATCGAGTTGAGCCAGCCGTAGAGGCCACTGTTCACCATTGGCGTGGGGCGCGCCCGTTCAGACGGGAGGAACCGCGTGGTGCCGCGCCACGTCGGCACGCCGCCTCGATCGATACATGGCAAAGCGGCTCACCAGCTCGGCGCGGAGGTGGTCAGGAGGCACGACCGCGTCAACGATGAGCTCGGACGCGAGCCGGAAGATGTCGATGTCGTCGCGGTATTCGTCCTGCAACTGCTTGACGTACGCGTCGCGGTCAGCGGGATCGACGTCCTGGATCTTGTTGTAGTACACGGCGTTGACCGCCGCCTCGGGGCCCATCACCGCGATCTGCGCCGACGGGAGTGCAAGCGTGCAGTCCGGCTCGAACGCCGGACCGCTCATCGCATAGAGCCCGGCTCCGTACGCCTTGCGCAGCACCACGCAAATCCGCGGCACCTGTGCCTGGGCGAGCGCGGCGATCATCTTCGCGCCGTGCCTGATGATGCCCTGCCGCTCCACCGCCGTGCCGATCATGAAACCCGGGACGTCGGCGAGAAACAGGAGCGGCACGTTGAATGCGTCGCAACAGGTGATGAAACGCGTCGCCTTGTCCGCTGAATCGACGAAGAGCACGCCGCCTTTGAACCGCGGTTGCGACGCGAGCACGCCGACCGGATGCCCGTCGATGCGCGCGAATCCACAGACGATCTCGCGTGCGAAAAGACGCTTGATCTCGTAGAAGGATCCGCCGTCGATGACGCCGCGGACCACCGCCATCACGTCGTAACCCTTCGCGGCCTCCGCGGGGATGACACCGGAGATGTCCGCATCACTCTCCGCGACATCGACCGCCGCCAGCGCCGGGGGCGCTCCCCGCCAGGATGGCGGGAGATACTCGAGATATCGCCGCGCCGACGCGATGCCCTCCGGCTCGTCCTTGACGAGCACATCGCCGCACCCGCTCACGGTGCAGTGCATCCTCGCGCCGCCCATCTCCTCGAGGGTGACCTTCTCGCCGACGACGACCTCTGCCATGCGCGGCGACCCGAGATACATCGACGCGTTGCCCTCGACCATGATCACGATGTCGCAGAACGCTGGGATGTACGCGCCGCCCGCCGCGCTCGGGCCGAAGAGGACGCACACCTGCGGAACCTGACCGGACAGCCGCACCTGCATGTGGAATATGCGGCCCGCGTGACGCCGTCCCGGGAACATCGCCACCTGATCCGTGATGCGCGCGCCGGCCGAGTCGACGAGGTACACGAGCGGGATCTGCAGGCGTTCGGCGGTCTCCTGGATGCGCACGATCTTCTCAACGGTGCGGGGACCCCACGAGCCGGCTTTGACGGTGGGATCGTTGGCCATCACCGCGCACGCGCGCCCGTGCATCGTGCCGAGGCCCGTGACGACACCGTCGGCGGCGAGCTCGGGGTCGTCGGACCCGGCGAGGAGGCCGTCCTCGTCGAACCTGGTGCCGGGGTCGAAGAGCCGCAGAATCCGCTCGCGCGGCATCAACTTCCCCTGGCTCGCGACCTTGGTGCGATGCCGCTCCGGCCCGCCGGCACGCGCGCGCTCCAGCCGGGCGGTCACCGCCTCCTCGGCGGATGCCTCGGCTTCCAGGTCAGCCAACCTGCGACTCCACGACGGCGTCCTGCGGAGCGCGGCTCCAGACACCGGCTCGATAGAGCTTGCCGGGCAGCGCGCGCCCCAGGTCGTCGGCAAGCGCGGCGGCCACGCCACACATCGCCTCGAGGTCGATCCCCGTTTCGCCACCGAGCGACACGAGCGCCTGAAGCGCGTCCTCGCTGCACACGTTGCCCGTGGCTCGCGGGGCGAAGGGACAGCCACCGATGCCACCGACCGAGCCGTCGAAACGCCGGACCCCCGCCTCATACGCCGCGACCACATTCGCCACACCGAGCCCGCGAGTGTCATGCACGTGCACGGCGAGATGTTGGATCGGCACCTCGGCGGCGGCGAGCGCGCAGAGATGTCGCACCTCGGCAGGCGTTGCAACGCCGATCGTGTCCGCGATCCCGATATCCGCCACGCCGCGACGCGCGAGATCCGCGCAGAGCTGCCTCACATGGTCGGGGGCGACCGGACCTTCGAACGGGCATCCGAAGCTCACCGAGACGGCGACGTCGACGGTGCAGTCCCGCACACCGGCTCGCTCGACGATGAGCGAGATCTCGTCGAGCAACTCCTCGATGCTGCGATTGACGTTGCGTCGATTGAACGTATCGGTTGCCGCGATCGTGACCAGCACGTTGCGAACCCCGTGTGCGAGCGCCATGTCGAGGCCGCGCAGATTGGGGATGAGCACGCGGAGACGCGGCAGGTCGTCAGGGAAGCCCGCAAGCACGGCCGGCGCATCGGCGAGCTGCGGCACCCACCTCGATGACACGAAGGACGTCGCCTCGACGCGTCGCACCCCCGTGTCGAGCAGGCCTCGAATCAGCCGGATCTTCGCGCCGGTGGAGATGGTGTCGGCGATGTTCTGGAGACCGTCGCGCGGGGCGACGTCAGTCCAGAGCACCTCGTTCACGCGATCGGCCCTCCTCGGGGTGGGTGCGGTCCCGTCACCGTAGCAAACCCGGCGACTACACTCTCACCAGCCGATGCCGCGGTTCCGCGTCCCCGACTACATCCGAACCACCTTCGCGGTCAGCGATTGGCGCGGCTTCCGCCTCTGCGGCATGGATGAGGTCGGGCGTGGCGCGTACGCCGGGCCGCTTGTCGCCGCGGCGGTGGTGCTGCCGCAGCGCTTCCGCCACCCGTTGCTGCGCGACAGCAAGCTGCTCACCGCCCGCCAGCGCGAGCTGGTGGCGGCGGTGCTCCGCAAGCGCGCCGTCGCCTGGGCGGTGGCCGAGGTCAGCGTGGACGACATCAACGCGCGGGGCCTCGGCTGGGCCAACGTGGAGATCTTCTGCAGGCTCGTCGAGGCGGTCGACGCCGACGGGTACTGCTGCGATGGCAATCTCCGAATCCCGGTGTCGCGTCCGCTCCACTCACTTGTCGCCGGTGATCGGAAGGTGCCCGCGGTGTCGGCGGCGTCGATCATCGCCAAGGTGCATCGCGACGCCCTGATGACCCGGATGCACGACGACGCGCCGCACTACAACTGGGCCAGCAACAAAGGCTACGGGGCTCCCGAGCACCGTGCGGCGATACGCGAGTTCGGTCCCCATCCGGCGCACCGGCGCGTCTTTCTCGCGTCGGTGATGCAGACGGAACTCGATCTGACGGGCAGCACGGCTCAGCGAGCCGTGGCGATCCCCGTCGCCGAGATCGGCTGACCCTCGGTCAGTTCGCGCCGCAGCCGCAGCTGCCGCCGCAGCACCCGCCACCCCCGCTCGCCGACGGCGCCTCGTTCGCTCCGGACCCGGCGTGAACGGCGACCCGGCTGATGAGCGGCATGCTCGCGCGGCTCTCGCAACTCGGGCAGACGGCGGCGACCTCGCGATCGGCCATCGGGCGGAGGAGCTCGAACACGGACGAGCAGTCGTTGCAGCGGTATTCGTAGAGGGGCATCACCCACAAGCGTACGCATGGTCGCGCTGATTTGACAAGTCGAACATCTGTTCGCTACACTTCACCCATGCAAACCAGGACCATCGAGCTGCAGCTCCCACTCGATACTGAGGAGGCCGGAACGCTCGCGCGCCGGAGGGTGAGCCACCTGGCAGCGCTCGACGGCTTGGAACCAGGCGCACTGGTCAAGCTCATCCGCTCATTCCCCTCACTTCGCGCCATCTACACCGCGCCTGAAGCAGACCTCGCCCGTATCGTGGGCCCGGTCGCGGCGGCGCGCGTCCGCTGGTTCCTCGATGCGCCACTGGACAGCGCACTCGCTCGAGACACCGTTCCGATCAATCTGCGCGACCTCAAGAACACGCTTTCGTCCGCGGCATAACGTCACCGTCTGCGCATCCTGGAGCGTGGGCGAGCACCACACCGGTAGAATTGATAGTTTCCCGGCCGGAATTCGGTTGGTAAACATGGAGGTTCTTGCAGGATGCGGGGTCGACGTACCGGAGCCGCCACCCTCGAACGCGACATCGCCGAGGCGCGCAGTCGCGCAGCCGAATCGATCAGCGAGCTCGCGGAGCACGCGGTCACGATCGCGCGAGAGGCAGGACAAGCCGCCCGTCCGACAGTGCAGCATGGAGCGGAGGGACTGAGCCACGCCCTCGAACGCGCCGCAAGCACGCTTGCGGACACAGCCGAACACCTGGCCAACGTGAAGGATGGGAAGGTCGGCGCCGCGGGCAACGCCGCGCGAGAGCGCATCGCCGACGCGTCCGGTCGGCTGAGCACGGCCATCCGCCCCAAGAAGAAGACGCACCGCGTTCGCAACCTCCTCATCGGCGCTGCCGTGATCGGCGGCATCTTCGCCTTGATTCAGTCACCGCTTCGTTCGAAGATCCAGGAGCGGCTCTTCGGTCCGCCTCCGGAGGACGATCTGCCACAGATCACCCTGCCCGATGACAACCATCAGGTCACGACCAGCGCGCCGTCCCCTCAGGAGCCTGACGCGGCTGCCGACGTCGTCGGCACGGCGGCGGTCGCCGAGCAGTCCGCCCCACGCGGACGCGGGCGCTCCCACGAGGACACCGTCGATAACCAGGAGACCAATGCCTGACGATCGCTCATACCAGGGGCGCTCATCCTCCGATCGCCCCGGCTTCGCCGGCCCGCGACAGTTCTCGGGCCCCCGTCAGAACTTCCCACCCGACTCCCGCCCACCGTTCCGGCCGTCGCCCCGCGTCGAGGTTCCGGCCGCACCGCTTGCGCACTCACTGCGGCTTCGGGATGGCGACCGCGAGATCGAGGTCAGCGGCTCGGCGGTCTTCGTGCGTCAGGTCCTGGACGACCTGCCTGCGATGTGGGCCCGGCTCCACGGGGAAGGCTCCACTCGCCCCGCTCGCATCGACCTTCCGGCACCTGCGCCCCACGAGGCGGAGCGCTCACCCGAGGCCGCACCGGCCCCAGAGCCCGCAGCCGCGCCGGCGGTGTCGCCGGCATCTCGTGGCGCAGCCGCGACCGCCAACGGCAAGCACATGGCCGAGCGGGGTACCCCGGACGACAAGGTTCTCGCGGTGCTCAAGGCGTCGTCGCGACCCCTCGCCGTGGCGGCAATTCGCAAGCGTCTCGGCGGCACGTTCACGCCCCAGCAGGTGCGCCGCATCCTGGAGCGGAACGCCCCCAAGGTCACGGTCACGGACGACCGGCCGGCCACGTACCGCCTGCGCTGATCCGGCGGCAATGGATCCGATGGCAGCGTGCAGCGGCCATCGGACCGGACTGCCGCGCTCCGACAGCGACGCATAATGGCGGGGGCAGGGAACTCTGAACCATGCGCCGTCCAACGCTCGCCCTCCTGATCTTCACGCTCTTCGTCGTGAGCGCGTGCGACAGCGCATCGACGATCGTGCCCGGTCACGGCACCGCCACCCCCACGCTGACCCCCTATCCCACGCCATCCGGCGGCCTCGGCCACCGTCCCTCGACGCCCGTGAAGATCACGCTCCTTTCGCCAGTCAATGGGTCGGTTGTCCACGGAACCTCCGTGCTCGTCAAGGTCTCCATCACCGGAGGCACGATCACGGCCGTCACCACCGGCGACATCACGCCAACCAAGGGCCACGTGCACCTGTACCTCAACAATCAGCTCATCTACATGAGCTACACGTTGCAGCAGCCGATCACCGTCAAGTCCGGGCTCGAATACTCGATGTATGCGGAGTTCGTGGCTCAGGACCACTTTCCATTCAGCCCCCGGGACGTGACCCCGACGGTCTTCTTCACCGTCGCGCCCAGCTGAGCTCGGCTCGCCTCGTGATCGCCCACATACTCAGCAACCTCCCTTTGCCGCTGCAGTGGGCTCTCGCACTGCTCATCTTCGGTGGCGGGCTCATGGTGTTCGTCGTGCGGCGAACCGCCATGCGCGTGGCGGGGGCGGTCGCCGCCGTGGCCGGCGCCGGCGGCCTGATCGCGAGCTGGGTGCTAAGCCCAGCCCTGCTGCAGCCCGCGCCGTACGCTGTGCGCATCGTGTCGCCAATGCCCGGCGCGGAGGTCGGGTCGCCCCTCACGCTCACAGTGTGCGGCGTCCCCGCAACGGGGGGCCGGGTGCCGGCCACCGATTCGCAGCACTACCTGGCGGTCTTCATCGACGGCGTCGAGGTTCCGACCGTGGACGTGTGGCACATCCCCGAGGACCTTCCGGCCGGTCCGCACACGATCAAGGTCGAGCTGGTCTCCCCGAGTCACCAGGCATTCAACCCGCCGGCGATCGCCACGGAGAACATCCGAGTCCTCCCCGGCGCGGATCCGGCGGGGCCAGGATCCTGCTGATGGAAAAACATCCAGCGCGGATCCTTGTCGTCGAGGACGACACCGCCCTTCGCGAGGTGGTGTCGGAGGCCCTCACCTCCGCCGGGTACGAGACCGCCCTGGCGGCGCATGGGATCACCGCCTCGCAGATGCTGCAGGACGGCGACGGCATCGACATCGTGCTGCTCGACATCGGACTGCCCTTCGTGGACGGCTGGCAGCTCCTGAAGCAGATGGAGGATCGTCGCCATCCTGGTGTGATCGTGATCAGCGCGCGTGGCGAGGAGAGCGACAAGGTGCGCGCGCTCGACCTGGGAGCGGACGATTACCTGGCAAAGCCCTTCGGTGCCGATGAGCTGCTCGCCCGCGTCCGCGCGGTGCTGCGACGTGTCCGGCCCCCGGACGAGCAGCCGGGTGTGGTCGTGCAGGGCGAGGTTCGCGTCGACCTCGGAGCGCGCGCGGTGACGCGCGGCAACCAGGAGGTCCGCCTGTCGCCGACGGAATGGCTGCTCCTGGCGGAGCTTGCGCGCAACGCCGGCATCACCCTCGATCACCGGACCCTGCTGCAGCACGTCTGGGGGCCGCAGTACGCGAACGAACGCAACTATCTGAGGACCTTCGCGCAGCGCCTGCGCGTCAAGCTCGAGTCGGACCCCTCGCATCCCGAGGTCGTCGTGACGGTGGGCCGTCAGGGCTATCGCTTCGGACCGGCACGTTGACGGCTCGTTGATGGACACCGTGCGACACTTGGTTTCCGATGCCGCGTGAACTCATCGCGTCCGCACGGCTCCGTCTGACGCTCGTGACCGCCGCGGCGGTCATCGTTCCCGCCGGCGTTGCCGCCGCCCTGATCCCGCTTCGAGGGGATATCTCCGTCGCCACGGTCGCACTCGGGCTGGCCGTTGTGGTGTCGCTCGTCGCCGCCGTCGGAAATCGGCTCACCGCGATCATCGCGGCAATCAGCGCAGCGCTCTCCTTCGACGACTTCTTCACCAAGCCGTACGGCTCGCCCACGATCTCCAGCGCCCAGGATATCGAGACGACGGTGCTGCTCCTGGTCGGCGGACTGATCGTCGGCCAGCTCTCAGCACGCAACCGAGAGCACCGACGCACCGTAGCGCAGACCAATGACGATCTGGAGCGTATCCAGGGGATCGCCGAGATGGTGGCGTCGGGAGCAGGAGGCAGCGAGGTGGTCTCGGCAGTCGCGGTCGAGCTGCAGCGCGTCCTCTCGTTACGCAAGGCGTGGTTCGAGCCGAACGTCTCCGACGAGCCGGGGCCCTTCATCGAGCGTACCGGCGACGTGAGCTGGGGACGTTTCTGGTGGGGCGTCAGCACGCTGGGTTTGCCTGGCAAGAAGATCACGCTCGCGGTGGAGAATCAGCAACGGCGCCTGGGTCGGTACGTGCTCCTCGCTGAGCCGGGTGCGAGAGTCACACGCGAGCAGCTGCTCGCTGCGGTGACGCTGGCCGACCAGGCGGGGATGGCGCTCGGTCCCGGCACAAAGTCTTCTTGACTGCTTCGGCCTGACGGCCGGGACCGCCATATCGTGCTTGGTCTCCCGCCGTCCGCGGCAGCAAGATCCAGGTGCCCATTTCGTTGACGCTATGTTGACACCGCGTTGACGCAGCGTTGACGGTGGGCGGTCGATACTCGGAACCGATGCAACTCGATCTGCTCGTCATCCTGTGTTTTCTCGGGATGCTCGTGGCTGGCGTCCTGATGATCGCCGGCCTCCGGAGAATCTGAGATGGGTGCGCTCGCCGGCTATATCGTCTCCGCGATCATCGCGCTGATCGCCGGGATCTACCTGATCGTGGCGCTGGTCGCCCCGGAGCGCTTCTGATGGCGCTCGACATCATCGCCGCGATCATCACGTACGCAGCGGTCGCCGCCGGCGCGTGGTTCATCGGCGGTTACATGGTCAAGGTCTACAAGGGCGAGCGCGTGTGGCTGAGCCGAGTGCTCCGCCCCGTCGAGCGCCTCACGTACAAGGTGATCGGCGTCGACGAGGAGCACGAGCAGGGCTGGATCGGCTACCTCGTCTCGATCCTCGCGGTGACGGTGGTGAGCGTCGGCTTCACCTACCTGATCCTGCGGTTCCAGGACCATCTTCCGCTCAACCCGGCCAACCTTCCCGGGGTGCCGGCGCCGCTCGCCTTCAACACCGCGGTGAGCTTCGCCACGAACACCAACTGGCAGAACTACACGGGCGAAGCGACGATGAGCTACTTCTCACAGATCGTCGCGCTCGTGCTGCACAACTTCCTCAGCGCCGCCATGGGAATGGCGATCGCGATCGTCGTCATACGCGCGATCGCCCGCCGCACGATGAGCACGCTCGGCAACTTCTGGGTCGACACGGTGCGCGGCACGCTCTACGTCCTGCTGCCGATCAGCGTCGTCATCGCGCTCGTGCTCGTCGCCAACGGCGCCATCGAGAACCTCAGCGGCTACTCCATCGTCCATACGCTCACCAACGGGATACAGACGATCGCGCAGGGCCCGGTCGCGTCACAGGAGGCGATCAAGGACCTCGGGACCAACGGTGGCGGATTCTTTAACGCCAACAGCGCGCACCCGTTCGAGAACCCCAACGGATTCACGAACGCCTTCGAGATCTTCTCGGTGCTGCTCATCCCGTTCGGCCTGGTGATCACCTTCGGCAAATGGGTGGGCAACGTCAAGCAGGGGATCGTGCTCGGCGCGACCATGGCAGTCATCCTGATCGGCGCCTTCGGCGTTGCCGCATGGCAGGAGCAGCAGGGCAACCCGGCGCTCGTCGGGACCGGCGCGACGCAGGTGGCCTCGGCGCAGTCCGCCGGCGGGAACATGGAAGGCAAGGAGGCGCGCTTCGGGCCCATCCAGACGGCACAGTTCGGCACCGCCACGACCGGAACGAGCACCGGATCGGTCAACTCCTCGCACGACAGCTGGACCGCGATCGGCGGGCTGATCCCGCTCGTGTTGATCAAGCTCGGTGAGATCACCCCGGGAGGCGTCGGCTCGGGCCTCTACGGCATGGTGGTCTTCGCGATCGTCGCGGTGTTCATCGCGGGCCTCATGGTCGGCCGGACCCCTGAGTACATCGGGAAGAAGATCGAAGGCCGTGACGTGAAGTACGCGGCCATCGCGATCCTCGTGCTGCCGGCGTCGATCCTCGGTTTCTCGGCGATCGCGGTGCTCACCTCGGGTGGGCAGGCCGGGCCCATCGCCACCCAGGGGACGCCCCATCAGCTGTCGGAGATCCTGTACGCATTCGCGTCGACAACCGGCAACAACGGCAGCGCATTCGCCGGACTGACCGGCAACACGCTGTATTACAACCTGATGCTCGCGGGCGCGATGTGGGTGGGGCGGTTCCTCTTCATCATCCCGGTGATGGCGCTCGCCGGCAGCCTCGTCAAGAAGAAGATCGTGCCTGCGAGCGCAGGAACCTTCCCAACGGACGGACCGCTCTTCGTCGCGCTCCTCGTCGGCACGATCCTCGTCGTCGCTGCGTTGACCTTCTTTCCCGCAGTCTCGCTCGGGCCGATTCTCGAGCATTTCAAACTCGTCGCGGTACATTGAGCATGGCACTCGCATCCGCACACCATCCCAGGCGGCGCCGTAGCAGCGTCACCGATCCGGCGCTGCTGTTCCCCGCGATCGGTCAGAGCTTCGTCAAGCTGAATCCGCGGGCCATGGTCCGCAATCCGGTCATGTTCGTGGTCGAGATCGGCGCGGTGATGACGACGTACGTGTTCATCGCGGACATCGTCGGCAACGTCGCCGACACCAGCTTCGTCGGGCAGATCGCGCTCTGGTTGTGGTTCACGGTCCTCTTCGCGAACTTCGCCGAGGCCATCGCGGAAGGCCGCGGTAAGGCGCAGGCGCAGGCGCTGCGCCGCACTCGCACCGAGACGATCGCCCGCAGGTTGCAGGGCGGTGCCGGCGGCAAGGAGACCGCGGTGCCGGCAACCAACCTGCGCAGGGGCGACATCGTCGTCTGCGAGGCGGGTGACGTGATCCCCAGCGACGGCACCATCATCGACGGCATCGCGAGCGTTGACGAGTTGGCGATCACCGGCGAATCCGCACCGGTCATCCGCGAGGCGGGCGGCGACCGCAGCGCCGTCACCGGTGGCACACGCGTCCTGAGCGACCGCATCGTCATCGAGATCACCCAGAACCCCGGCGAGACGTTCCTCGACCGCATGATCTCGCTTGTCGAGAGCGCCTCCCGTCAGAAGACACCCAACGAGATCGCGCTCAACATCCTGCTCGCCAGCCTCACCCTCATCTTCCTCATCGCGGTCGTGTCGCTGCAGCCGTATGCGGTCTTCTCCGGCGCCTCGATCGAGGTGGCGGTGCTGGTTGCCCTGCTCGTCTGCCTCATCCCCACCACCATCGGCGGTCTGCTGAGCGCCATCGGGATCGCCGGCATCGACCGTCTGCTCCAGAAGAACGTGCTCGCCATGTCGGGGCGCGCCGTTGAAGCGGCCGGCGATGTGGACACCCTTCTCCTCGACAAGACCGGGACGATCACGCTCGGCAACCGCCAGGCAACCGAGTTCCTGCCCGCGCCGGGCGTCGCCATGGAGCAGTTGGTGCGCGCCGCCGACCTGGCCAGCCGCGCCGACGAGACCCCGGAGGGGCGTTCGATCGTGGCCCTCGCACGACGCTTCGGCGCGGCAGAGGATTCCGGCGACACGGCCTGGACGTTTGTGCCATTCACCGCTGAAACCCGCATGAGCGGTGTCGATCACAACGGCGACAGCATTCGCAAGGGCGCCGGAGACGCGGTCGCGGCATGGTGCGCGGAGGGCCGGGCTGGCGACGGCGTCGTGTCGAAGGAGGTCAACGACCAGGTCGAGACCATCGCTCGCGGCGGTGGCACGCCGCTGCTCGTCGCCGAGAACCACGCGGTGCTCGGGACCATCCACCTCAAGGACATCGTCAAGCCGGGCATCTCGGAACGCTTTGCGGAGCTGCGCAGGATGGGTCTCCGCACGGTGATGATCACGGGCGACAATCCCCTCACCGCGGCAGCGATCGCCGCCGAGGCAGGTGTCGACGACTTCCTCGCGCAGGCGACTCCAGAGAACAAGCTCGAGCTCATCCGCCAGGAGCAGGCCGGCGGCAAGCTCGTGGCGATGACCGGCGACGGCACCAACGACGCGCCCGCCCTCGCCCAGGCCGACGTCGGTGTCGCGATGAACAGCGGCACGCAGGCAGCCAAGGAGGCCGGCAACCTGGTCGACCTCGACAGCGATCCGACCAAGCTCATCGAGATCGTCGAAACCGGCAAGCAGATGCTCATCACCCGGGGCGCGCTGACCACGTTCAGCATCGCCAATGACGTCGCCAAATACTTCGCGATCATCCCGGCGATGTTCACGGCCTACACGGCGCTCAAGCCGCTGGACGTCCTCAACATCATGCACCTCCAGTCGGCGCACAGCGCGATCCTCAGCGCGGTCATCTTCAACGCGCTCATCATCATCGCGCTGGTGCCGCTCGCCCTTCGCGGCGTGCGCTTCCGGGCGATCGGAGCAAGCGCGCTGCTGCGACGCAACCTGCTCATCTACGGCGTCGGCGGGATCATCGCGCCCTTTATCGGGATCAAGGTCATCGACCTGATCATCAACGCGATTCACCTGGTGTAGAACGGCATGAATCCACGCACATGGCCCCGGGAGCTGCTGATCGGGCTCCGCTTCACCGTCGCGCTGGCCGCGATGGTGCTGATCTACACCTTCGTGATCATGGGCATCTCGCAGGTCGCCTTCAACAGTCAGGCCAACGGCAGCCTCATCACCCTCGACGGCAAGGTCGTCGGATCCACCGAGATCGGCCAGAGCTGCCCGCAGGAGAAGGTGGCCGCAGACGGCAGCCTGCGCATCACGATCAACACACGCTACTTCCAGGGCCGCCTCTCGTACACATCGAACCCGAGCACCGCTGCGCTCCAGCCCTGCAACGCAGCGAACTCGGCCGGCAGCAACTACGGGCCGTCCAACTCACTGCTGCTGGAGAACACCAAGGCCGCGGTGGCTGCGTACGAGGCCGCTGGCGTCTCGGCGCCGATTCCCATCGACCTCGTCACGTCGGACTTCACCGGCTTCGACCCAGACATCTCCGAGGCGGCGGCGCTCGCCCAGGTGAACATGGTGGCCGGCGCGCGAGGGCTCAGCGTGAGCAAGGTGCACGCGCTCATCGAGTCACAGGTACAGGGGCGCATCCTCTGGGTGTTCGGCGAACCGGTGGTCAACGTGCTGCAGCTCAATCTCGCGCTCGACGCGCAGCAGTCCAGCCTCGGTTGATGCTGTTGGTGGGGTGACAGCGGCGCATCATAGACGGAGATGACGGACGCGATCGCCACCGAGGCGCCCCCGGTCGCCGGGACGGTCCCCGCCCGGCGCGGACACCTCCGCGTCTTCCTCGGCGCCACGCCGGGAAGCGGGAAGACCTTCGCGATGCTCCGCGAGGCACACGACCGGCGCTCCCAGGGAGAGGACGTCGTCGTGGGATTCGTCGAGAGCCACGGCCGGAAGCTCACCGAGCAGGCGATCGGCAGTCTCGAGGTCGTGCCACGGCTCCAGGTCGAGTATCGCGGCAAGCTCATGGAGGAGATGGATCTCGACGGTGTCCTCGCGCGCCGGCCCCAGGTGGCGCTCGTCGACGAGCTGGCCCACACCAACGTGCCGGGGGTCCGCCACGAGAAGCGCTACCAGGACGTCGAGGAGATCCTCGCCGCGGGAATCGACGTGGTCACGACCGTCAACGTCCAGCATCTCGAGTCAGTGAAGGATCTTGCCGAGCACATCACGGGAATCCCCGTGCGAGAGACGCTCCCCGATCAGGTTCTGGACAATGCCGACGAGATCCAGTTCATCGACATCTCTCCCGAAGCGC
Source organism: Candidatus Dormiibacterota bacterium (assembly GCA_963848445.1). Lineage (GTDB taxonomy): Bacteria > Chloroflexota > Dormibacteria > Aeolococcales > Aeolococcaceae > Palsa-851. The sequence continues at coordinate 6,218 of CAWKDT010000008.1, read as the reverse complement.
TGCGCAAGCGCATGCGTCACGGCAACATCTACGCCCCCGAGAAGGTCGACATCGCGCTCGCAAACTTCTTCCGACCGGGCAACCTTGCGGCGCTCCGCGAGATCGCCCTCCGGCTCGTGGCGCAAACGGTCGGGCGCGCGCGCGGTGCGATCCGCCCGGCGCCGCAGGACGTCCTCGTCGCGGTCAGCGGGGGCGCAAGCAGTGGCCCGATCATCCGTCGCGCCAGCCGCCTTGCACGCCGGTTCGGCGGGTTCTGCACCGTGCTCGTCGTGCTCGACCGGCACGATGACGCAACAGACAAGGGCAAAGCCAAGGCCAAGCAGCTCGCCGAGCTCCTGCAATGTGGGTACATCGAGCGCCCGGGGAAGGTCACCGATACGGTCATCGCGGTGGCGCATGAGCTTGGGGTGCAGCACGTGGTCATCGGCGACTCGCCGCACCCTGGCATGCTCGAACGGCTCCGGCGCGGTCTCATCGACGGGCTGATCGCCGATCTGCCCGATGTCAGCGTTCACATCGTCGCCCGACCCGCGGGGCCGGCCCGCGGCCCGTACAGCGCGCAGGACCAGCGACCGGACTCGGACGCGCTGCTCCGCGCCCTCCACGCCAGCGCCAGCCGCGCAGGTTTGCGTGTCTACCTCGGGTACGCCCGTGGCTGCGGCACCACCGTCGCGATGCTCGAGGAGGCAAACCGCCGCCACCAGCGGGGCACGGACGTCGTCGTCGCGGCGGTGAAGACCGACAGCCGGAGTTGCTGCGAGATCGCGCTCGAGGGCCTGGAGATCCTCGGGGGACCGAACTCGCCCGCGCTCAAGGGCATCGTCGACGTCGAGGCATTGCTGCAGCGCAACCCGGAGGTCGCGTGCGTGGACGACCTCGCGGCCCTCGACACCAAGGGGCGACCGATCACGGAGTCGGTGCCCCGCCTCCTGCGCGACGGCATGATGCTGATCGCGACCCTCCATCTCACGGACATCCGGAGCACGGTCGAAGGCATGGGCCCGCTGCTGGGCATTCGCCCGCACCACGTCGTCGACGACGCGTTCCTCGACCAGGTGACCGAACTCGAGATCGTGGACGTGACGCCGTCCGTCCTCGACGAGCGGCTCCGGCGCGGCGAGATCGTGCCCGCCAGCGAGGCGGCGGAAGCCCGGGCTCGAGCCTTCCGGCCGGAGGTGCTCGCATCCCTGCGCGAGCTCGCCTTCCGTCTTCTTGCGGAGCACACCGATCGCAGGCTCGTCGCCTACATGCGAGATCGAGGCATCGAGTCACCCTGGGAGGTGAAGCCGAGAGTCATGCTCTGCGTGCCCCCGCGCCCGGGGATGGAGGACGTCATCGCCAGCACCGCGGCGCTGGCGGCGCGGCTGGACGGCAAGATGACGGCGGTGACGGTGCGCGACCGGCCCCGGTCGAAGGAGGAGATTCAGCTCCTCGGCACGTATACCGCGTTGACCCATCAGGCCGACGGGACGTTCATCACGCTCTACGAACACGATCCGGCGACGGCCCTCACGCGCTATGCGCGCAAGATCCTCGCCACGGAGATCGTCGTCACCCGTGGGCGTGGACGTCGCGGCACCCTGCGCAAGCTCATCCACCTGCTCACCGACGTCGACATCCACGTCCTGTCGACACCGCATCAGGACGCTGCCTCAGCGTCGCGGCGACCGATCTAGTCTGATCGGTCCGATCCGCCTGCGTCGGCGGCGCCGCCCGACCGCTGCATCGCGACGGCCGGCGCCGGCCCTTCGTCGGACACGGTCACGTCGGCACGCGCGGCGGGCAGCGTGAACGCGAAGACAGCACCGCCTCCCGGGTCGGGGTCGTCGAGCCACACCCGGCCGGCATGCGCCTCGACGAGGCCACGCACGATCGAGAGGCCGAGTCCGGTGCCTTCCGCGCCCGGCCGCTCCTCGCGAACGAACCGCTCGAAGATGCGATCCCGCAATTCCGGCGGCACCCCGGGGCCGTGGTCGATGACCCGCGTGACCACCGTGCCTCGGGCTCCGGGCGCCACATGCAGCTCGATCGGCGTGCCCTCCGGGGCATACCGATCGGCATTCGCAAGCAGATTGTCGAGCACCTGACCGAGCCGGTCCCAATCGGCAACCGCCTCCACCGGTCCGGGTTCCACGATGACATCGACGCGGCGCTCCGGGTGGACGCGCCGGAGCCGATCCGCCGCCGCCTCCGCCGCCTCACCGGCATCGGTGGGCTCGAGGCGCAGCTCGAGGGCGTGCCCCTCGATGCGTGCCAGGTCGAGCATGTCGCCGACGAGACGGTCCAGCCGTCGCGACTGGGCGACAATCCCGCCGAGGCCGTCGCGAACATGATGCGGCAGGTCGGTCCGAGCAAGGAGCACGGTGGAGCCCGTGAGGATGCTGGCGAGCGGCGTGCGCAGCTCGTGACTCACGTTCTGGAGCAGCTCGCGGCGGATCCGATCCGCGTCGCGGAGTGCCGCCACCTGCTGCTGCGTCTGCGCGAGCCGGACCGCGGTTCGTGCGGCCGCCGCCTGCTCGCGGTACAGGCGCTCGAGCTCCACGTTTGCTTCGGTCAGGGTGCGCGAGAGCGCGCGGGCCGTGATGACAGACCGGCGGCGCTGCGAGGCGACGCCACCCATCGCTCCCGCGGTCGCGAAGAAGATGACGAGATACAGGACGTCGCTGGGATTGGCAAGGCTCACGCTGTTCACCGGGGGCAGGAAGAAGTACTCGGCGAAGATGGAGGAAAGCGCCGCAGCGACGAGCGCGGGAATGAGCCCCGCAAGCAGACCGAGCGAGACGACGATGCCGAGGTAGAGGAACACATAGGGTCGGGCCTGGGAGGGTTCCAGCCGCGTGAGCACGAGCGTCAGGAGCGGCGGGGACACCACCGCGACTGCGATGCCGATCGCCTGGACCCGATCGAACCTCGAGCGCGTCATTGGTTCGTGAGTATGGTTGCTCCACGATCGTCGCGACGCGCTTCGACCGCTGGTCAGGATCTCGCAAGATGCCCGTTCAGCGCCTCGACGAGGCGTGCGCTCGCCGCCTGCAGGCCGTGCCGCTCGACCAGCGCGGCGAGACGCTCAGCATCGGCCGGGTAGGACGCGCGAGCTCCAGCGGGAAGCTCGATCGGCAGACCGTCCGCGGGCTGTACCACACGCACCGCGCGCTCGAGGTACTCGCGATCCGCTTCCTTGACCCGGCCTGCCTGCACGATGCCCTCGATCCCGCCGTAGGTTCGGACCATCGATGCCGCTGCGACCGCGCCGACGCCCTTCAACCCCGGCAGCCCGTCGGACGGGTCACCGCGCAAGATCGCGAAGTCGGCGTACTTGCGCCCCGGGACGGCGTAGCGACGGGTGACCTCCGCCTCATCCACGACGGTCCAGCCTCCCTTCTCCGGATACAGGACGATCACTCGAGGGTCCTCGATCAACGCGAAGAGATCGCGGTCGCCGCTGATGATCTCGACGGACCCCGAGGCATGCGCCGTCCACGTCGCGATGACGTCCTCGGCTTCGTAATCCGGCACGCCGGCGGTGTCGACGCCGATGGCGGCGAGGAAGTCGTCGATCACCGGCATCTGCGGTATGAGGCCGGGCGGTATCGGCTCCGCGACGCGGTGGGCTTTGTACCCCGGGATCAGCGCGACGCGCCACTCAGGACGCCAGTCGGCGTCGGCTGCGACGGCGATGTGGCGCGGATCGCGCATCCCGATGAGCCGGGTGAGCGTCTCGAGGAACCCGCGGGCGGCGTTGACGTCTCTCCCATCAGGCGATTTGACTGTTTTCGGGACGCCGTAGTAGGCGCGAAAGATGAGGCTGGATCCGTCGACCAGCAGCCAATCGCAGGACATGGTGGCGTCATCCTACGTGCCGCGGTCCGGGGCACCGGCGCTCCACGGTGACGATGCGCGTCGCCGCGCTGGGAAGTAGCGGATGGACGGATCGTCACGCTGTCGCGCGGCAGGCGGCTGGCGACCGGATACGCAGCCGGACCGGTGACTGCGGCCATCACAGTGGCGGCTCCACCCCGGGAACTCCGTCCGCGATGTGGATGCGCCAGCCCTGCTCGTGCACGGCGCGGTGATGCCGGCGGCACAGGGAGACCAAGTTGGCAAGCTCGGTGGGACCGCCGTCCGCCCAGTGGATGATGTGATGGCCGTCGGTCCACGCGGGCGGACGGTCGCACCCCGGAAAGCGGCAACCCTGGTCGCGGAGGTGCAACGCCTTGCGGAGGTGTGCGGGGACCGTGCGCGTGGCCCGTCCCACCGAGAGCGGCAGCGCACCGGTGCTGACCCCGCCGCCGTCCTGCCCCCGATCGGCACCGCCCGCTGACACCGAGGCATCCGCAACCGGCGCGACGGTCAACACCGCCCGCACCGCGCCGCAGGCGAGGCGGCGGGCGGTCTCGGGATGGATCGGCCCCACGCCGCGGAGCTCGGCCGACGGTGCTTCGGCGCCCGGCGGTGCCCCGGGGCCGCTGCCCGTGCACGTCGCGGTGCGCACCGGAGCGCAGCTGGGTGGCGGCAAGCTCAACCAGCGCGTCGGCGCGGCGCTGCGACGGCGTCCGCCGTTCCCCGGCACTCAGGCCGTGGCTGAGCGCATCGATCGCGGTCTTCACCAGCGCCCCGCTCTCGGCATCGAGCTCACCGCGCAGGACGTACACGTGGGCATAGGTCTCCTCGCACTCGAACCAGCGGCGCTCGTAGGCGTGGTTGTCGTCCGCAAGCACGCCGTCGGGATCGAGGCGCAGCCGGGTGGCCTGGACCAGGACGCGCATCGCCCCGGGCTCGAGGGTCTCCGCGGCACCCACCAGGATGCTCTCGAGGGGCGCCACCTGCGCCACGCCGACCTCCTCGGCGAGATGGGCGATCATCGCCACGTTGGTGAACGAGGCACGCCCGGCCCGGGCGCTGTCCAGCGTGGCCGGCAACTGGCCCAGCGTCCGCGCCAGGTGCACCCGGTAGGCGGCCGCCTTCATGGTCATGCCGCAGCGCGAGCGCAGCCAGGACACCGTGCTCACCCCGCCCTCGGCGGCGGCTCCATGCCCACGATCAAAGCGGTGCAGGCGGCGGACGAACTCCGCCTCGAGGCGATCGATGGCCCGGCGGATCTCGACCAGGTCGGCGCCGAGCGTGTGGGTCGAGACCCCGTCGATGGACTCGTCGACGAGCGTATCGACGGCCGCACGCACACCGTTGCTCGCCTCCGGTATCGCGACCGCCTCCATACACCATAGTGTAGCAACAGCCGTTCGCGTCGGGTCGAATAAGATCCACGTACTCGACCCCGGCCGGTTACGGCCATTTTAGGCAGTAACCCCTCGGCGCGCCACCCGCCCGGGTACGGGCCCTGACACCCCTGGGCACGGACGGTGCCGGCGGCGCGTGTCGCGTACCGGCTGGGCATGGACAGCGTCCTGAGTTTGGCGGGTACCGGCGGTGGGCGGGCCTGGATTCGAACCAGGGACCGTGGGGTTATGAGCCCCCTGCTCTAACCGGCTGAGCTACCCGCCCGTCGTTGTGGCATAACGAATTGCGCCGTGGTGCTCGGGCCAGCACCCGAGTTTGACACCTCCGCGACCCTGCAGGCTTGTGCCAGTGACTCAGCCTACCAGCGGAGACGTCCGGCAGCGATGCGTTCGCTGGTCCGACCTCCATCAGGTCCGACGCAATCGCGGGACCGGCGACGTACCACGACATAACACGGGGAGCGCGGAACGCCTCGGCCCACCGCGAACGTCCCTCGGGCTGAACTGCGACTCATGCGAGCGCTTTTCAGAGAGTGAAGCCCGCCGCGGCTGCGTCGTCATGAAACATTCGAACCGTTTCAAGCGAGAATTGTTCCAAACTCTTGCCGATGTTCGATAGCTTCTTGACGAGATCGACGGTTAGGGTGATCACATGACAGCCAATCGCGTCAGCTTGAATGACGTTGAGAACTTCGCGCGGGCTCGCCCAGATCAGTCGTTGATTCGGATGCTGGGCGATGACCTCGAGAGACTCGCGCATGATGGGCACTGGGTCACAACCACTGTCGGCGATACGTCCGGCGAAGACTGAGATGAAACATGGTGGGCCATCCCCTAAAGCGTGACTCACCCACCGCACCTGGTCTGCTGTGAACAACGCGGTAACGTTGAGCTTCACCCCCCCTCTCGCGAAGCGAGCGCACGGTCGGCTCGGTGGGCACACCACGGGTGTCAGTGACGGGAATCTTAGTGAAGACGTTA
>CAWKDT010000007.1:0-76439 GCA_963848445.1 Candidatus Dormiibacterota bacterium | reverse complement strand
GCTCGCCTGCCCGAGCATGGCTAACCATAAGAATTCAGACTCCGCCGGAAGCCACTGCAGCGGTCGTCACTACCGATGGCGTCCCGGCGTACAGATCCCGCGATCGATCCACGGCCCTACTTATGCCGGCCGAGACCACCTCCGATCCACGGGTTGTATTCGTCCGTCGTCGCGCCGCGGTGCGGCCATCTCCGCTTGCTCCGACGCCGCGCGTCGAACCTCACCAAGAACATCGCCACGATGATCGCCAGCCCGGGGATACACAGGAGCAGCGCCAGAACAAGCGATCCGCCGGTCGCGCTGGCATAGACCGCCGCGGCATCGACGAGCAGCAGGAACAGCGCGACGACCGTGAATAGCACCGCTCGATACACGGCGCCATGGTATCGATCCTACGTATCCATGCTCATCGACCGAATCGGCTACCGCTGACGACGTCGGCAAGATGCCCGGGCGTCGCCGTGTTACGTGCGCTGTTTCGAGAACCCGGGTGGAGCGTCCCGACGGCGTGCGAAGTCATTCGAACTCGTCTCGGGCCGGACCGGCGGCACACGAGACGTTATTGCCAGTAACTGGCGAGAACCTGTCCTCGGGGTGGATCGTACGTTGCGGCGGCGGCGAACAGATGTTTGCTACAATGCTGTGTATGGAGGCGTTCGCGACACCGCAGGCGAGTGACCGTCTGGATGACGCGGTCGATGCGCTCGTCAACGAGTTCATCGACGGTGTTTCCAGCGATGCGCTGGGCGCGGACCTGGTCGACATCCGGCGGGCGATGCGATCGCCTCGAGGCGGAGTTCATCCGCCGCCTGTACCGCTTCGATCGTGCGCACGGCGCCGCGGCCGACGGCGGGGTGAGCACGGTGTCCTGGCTGCGCTCGCGCTGCGGCATGACCGTGAAGGCGGCCGCCTACCGTGTGCACCTGGCGCGGACCCTGGGCCAGCTGCCGGCCACGCTGGACAGCGCCCGGGCCGGGCGCGCCTCGTTCACCAACGTGGCGATGATCGCCCACCTCGCCGAGGACGTCGGTGTGGAGCAGGTGGCGCCGTTCGAGAGCATCCTCGTGGGCGCGGCGGAGACGCTCGGGCCGGGGGCGATGCGCTTGCTCACCCAGGCCACCCGGCTGCGCCTCGACCCGGACGGCGTCCTCGCGGATGACAACCACGCCCACGAGCGCCGCTGGTTCGAGTGCGAGGAGACGTATGACCACGTGTACGTCCTGCGCGGTGAGCTCGATGCCGAGAGCGGAGCGCTGGTGAAGACCGCGATCGATGCCCTCAGCCACGGCCTGAGCACGGGAGAACGGCGGACCGCGTCGCAGCGCCGCGCCGATGCCCTGGTCGAGCTGGCTGCCACCCAGCTGCGCTGCGGTGAGCATCGCGATGTGCACGGGCAGCGGCCCCATCTCACCCTCACCGTCAGCGCGGAGACGCTGCGTTCCGGCGCCGATGCCGCTGCGCAGCCGGCCGAGTTGAGCGGGGTGGGGCCGATCCATGCCGAAACCGCCCGCCGCATCGCCTGCGACGCGGCCCGGACGGTGGTGACGGTGGCACCGCCCACCGGCGATGGTTCGGTGGCGGCGACCGCTGCCGTTCAGGATCGGGATGGTGGCGTGAGCACCCGTGCCATGCCGCTGTCGGTGGGACGGACCACGCGCACGGTCCCGGCACACATCCGCACCGCCCTGCACCTCCGCGACCGGGGCTGCCGCTTTCCGGGGTGCGACCGCCTCCCCGCGTGGACCGAGGGTCATCACATCATCCACTGGGCGGACGGCGGCCCCACCGAGCTTGGGAACCTGGTCTCCCTGTGCCGGCCGCACCACCGCGCGGTGCACGAGCAGGGCTGGCGCATCCAGATCATGGACGGGAGTGCCGTCGTGGAGCCGCCTCCCTGAGCAAGGTGGAACGCATTCACGCAGCGTTGCTGGTCGGCCTCGATGAGCGCTAGTGTGGAAGCACGGAGAGCGTCGACGGACGCGGCCATCTCATGACCACGCTCAGGTCCCCCAGACTCATCGATGCGCTTCCGGCGACATTCGCGGAGGTCTCGCCTGCGGCGAGATTGCCGGCGGCGAGAGAGCTAACGGCTCACAGTCCGAATGACGCGGCCCACAATGCGTTTTCGGTGTACAGCCGCCTCACCTGGTCGAGTTCGACATCTGCTTCCTCTGCTGGCCCATTGACGGGGCCGGCGACCCACCAGTCCGCCCCGGGCAGCCCTGCCGAGATGTAGGCGCGTGTCCCAGGCTCGTATCGCTGCTGTGGTCGCCGACGTCGCGCGACGACCTGACCGTGTGCAGGTTCCCAGAGCCGAACCGAATCAGCAGCCTCTTCGCCGATCACCACTGCGTCGTACCAGCGCCACACGACCACGTCCACTCCGTCCGGAGACGTTGCGACTGCCACCAGGTGACCTGGAGACACCCGCTCAATCCGGGGTGAAGGAAACACCGGCGCGAATCGAACTGAGACGACGCCTCCTTCGGCCCGAATTGCGCAGGCGTGCTCCTCGACGCTCAGCACGATCGCACAGCGGAGACGGCGCGGCTCGATTTCATTTGCGCTCAGGGCAGCCATGCGTGAAGTATTGCCCCCACGACCTCACGCAAATCAGCGCCGGCGGATCTTGCCGAGGGCGGTCCGCTCCAGGTGCTCGACGACGATCACCTCGCGCGGGAGCTTGTGGCGCGCGACGGTCCGCGCGGCGTGCTCGCGGAGGGACTCGAGCGATGGCGGCGCTGCGAGATTGCGGGGGACGATCCGGGCCACCACGCGCTGACCCCACTCCCGGTCGCGTGCGCCCGAGACCATCACGGCCGCAACCTCGGGATGATCGGCGAGCGCCGCTTCGACGTCGGCCGGCCAGATCTTCTCGCCGCCGCTGACGATGACGTCCGCGAGCCGCCCCCAGACGTGGACCGTGCCGTCCCGCGCGACCTCCCCGCCATCGCCGGTGCGCAGCCAGCCATGCCCATCGACCGCGGCCGCTGTCGCGTCAGCATCGAGGCGGTACCCCCGCATCAGCGTCGGCCCGCGGATGAGCAACTCGCCCGACGGCGAGGCGCGCACGTCGACGCCCGGCAGCGGCCGGCCGGCGTAGACGACCCCGCCGCAGGTCTCGGTCATCCCGTAGGTCGGCACCACCCGAGCTCCGGCGGCGGCGGACCTGCTCTCGAGATCGGGGTCGAAGCGGGACCCACCGATGAGGATCGCGCGGAACCGGCGCAGTTCGGCGCCGCCGTCGAGCATGCGGATGAGCTGCGTCGGCACCATCGAGGTGAAGCGCACCTCGGGCAAGGCCGCCATCACGCCGATGGTCAGGCTCCGACGAAACGTCAGCGGCGCGCCGAGCAGCAGGTGACGGTAGACGACGAGCATGCCGCCGATGTGGGCCAGCGGAAGGCAGGAGAGCCATCGGTCCTCGCGGCCCGCCCCGAGCACGTCCGCCGACGCTCGAACAGCCGCCTGCCACGGCATCGCGTGATAGCTCGGCGCAACGCGGACGGCCACCGGTGCCCGAGGTCGCGATGACGAGCGCGATCGCCGGATCGATCGGGATCCCGCGGGCGCGGCGGGACCCGGCCTCGTCGATGATCAGCGTCGGCTGCGCTTGCGCAAGGAGCGCCCTCCGCTCCGCCGACGAGAGTCGACCATCGACCGGCAGGACCGCCGCACCCGTCTCTCGAGCCGCACGAAGGATCGGCAGCCACGACCTGCCGGGAGCCAGTGCGACCGCGACGAGGTCCCCTGAGCGGAAGGCTCGCCACGGCGCGGAAGAGGGCATCCGCCGAGCGTACCCCGGCCGCCCGCGTCCGCCCCGGCGGACTACCATCGAGCGTGCTTGTGAGTGCGCGTGCAGGCGCTTCTCGTTCGACATCAGCCTGAGGTGGAGCACATCGTGGACTGGGCCGCGACCGGCGACTGGGAGGACATCCGGTACGAGACGTCGGGTGGCATCGCGAAGCTCACGATCAACCGTCCCGAGGTCCGCAACGCGTTCCGGCCGACCACGCTCTTCGAGCTGGAGCGCGCCTTCGAGCTCGCCCGGGACGACCCCGACATCGGCGCCATCATCCTCACCGGCGCGGGCAACGACGCATTCTGCTCGGGCGGCGATCAGCGGATTCGCGGCGATGACGGATACCGCGACCCCGCGGGAATCGGACGCCTCAACGTGCTCGATCTCCAGGTGCAGATCCGCCGCCTGCCCAAGCCGGTGGTGGCGATGGTCGCGGGCTACGCGATCGGGGGCGGCCACGTCCTGCATCTGGTGTGCGACCTCACCATCGCCGCCGACAACGCGCGCTTCGGCCAGACCGGGCCGAAGGTCGGCTCGTTCGACGCCGGATACGGCTCCGGTCTGCTCGCCCGGACCGTCGGGCTCAAGCGCGCGAAGGAGATCTGGTTCCTCTGCGAGCAGTACGACGCGGCCACGGCGGAGCGCTGGGGACTGGTGAACCGGGTGGTGCCGCTGGACCGGCTCGAGGAGGAGACCGTCGCCGTCTGCCGGCGCATGCTCGAGATGAGCCCGCTCGCACTGCGATTGATCAAGGCGGGGTTCAACGCCGACAGCGACGGCCTCGCGGGGGTGCAGCAGCTCGCCGGCGACGCCACGCTCCTCTTCTACATGAGCGAGGAGGCGCAGGAGGGCCGCAACGCGTACGTGGAGAAACGCAAACCCGATTTCGGGAAGTTTCCGCGGCGTCCGTGATCGCCGAGGCGGCGCCGGCACCCGGACCGCTCGCGGTCTGGTGGATCGGGGCCCGGCCGCGAACCCTCGTCGCGGCGATCGTGCCGGTGCTCGTCGGCGCAGCATGGGCGGGGCGGCACGCCGTCTCCATCCCCCGGTCACTCCTGGCGTTGCTGGTGGCGGTCTCCCTGCAGATCGCGGTCAACTACGCCAACGACTATTTCGACGGCGTCGGTGGCGTGGACACGCCGGCACGCATGGGGCCCGCGACGGCTCGTCGCCTCGGGGCTCGCGCCGCCTCGCGCGGTCGCCACCGCCGCGATCGTGATGGTGGGCATCGCGGCGATTGCCGGCGTCGTCCTCTCGCTGCTGACGGCCCCGTGGCTGATCGTGGCCGGCGCTGCCGCGGTCCTCGCGCTGCTCCTCTACTCGGGCGGTCCGCGACCGTACGCGGCGGCGGGCCTCGGGGAGGTCTCGGTCTTCGCGTTCTTCGGTCTCGTCGCGACGTGTGGTACCGCTTATGTGCAGCAGCAGCGGCTCGACGCGACGGTGCTCTGGCTCGCCATCCCGGTCGGGCTCCTCGCGTGTGCGCTGCTCATGGCCAACAACCTCCGCGACATCCCCACGGACGCAGGTGCGGGCAAGCGAACGCTCGCGGTGCGTCTCGGGGCGGGGCGGAGCCGCACGCTGCTCATCACAACCGTCGCGATCGCGCTCGTGCTGCCATCGCTCGGCGCGCTCTTCGGTGGGCTGCCGGCGTGGGCGGCGCTGACGCTGGTGACCGTCCCGCTCGCGATCCCTCCGCTGCGCACCGCGCTGAGCGCGACCGGTCGCGCACTCATCCCAACGCTTGTCGGACTCACGCGATTGGAGCTCGTCTTCGGACTGGTGCTCGCCGGAGCGCTGCTCGCATCGTGAGACGGCTCGCGTTCAGCGTCGACCTCCTCCATCCGGTGCTGGGCGTCACGCGGCGCAGCGGGTACCTCATCGAGGGTCCAGCCGGGTGGGGCGAATGTTCACCACTCGCAAGCTGGAGCGACGACGAGCGCGAGGCGGCGGAACGTTCGGCGCTCGAGGCGGCGATGCTCCCCTTTCCCGAGCCGGTCCGCGAGCGCGTGGCGGTGAACGCGATGATTCCGCGACTTGCGCCGGACCTCGCCGCGCAGCTGGCGCTGGCGTCGGGGTGCGGCACGATCAAGGTCAAGGTCGGTGACGAGGACTCGGTCGACAGGGTCGCCGCGATTCGCGCGGCGTGCGGACCGCGCGTGCTGATCCGCATCGACGCCAACGGCGCATGGGACGTCGACACCGCGCTGCGCATGCTTGCACGGTTGCGCGCGTACGACATCGAGCTCGTCGAGGATCCCGCCGCAACATTGGAGGAGCTGGCATCGCTGCGCGGCCGCGCCGGGATGCGGGTGGCCGCGGAATCGTGCGTCAGAACCACCGCTGATGCGCAGCGACTGCATCAACTCGATGCCGCCGACGTGATCGTGCTCAAGCCGCAGCGCATCGGTGGCGTTCGCGAGGCGCTCCGCGCCGCCGAGGCGGCCGCGGTGCCCGCCATCGCGTCGAGCGCGCTCGAGACCTCGGTCGGGCTGGCCGCGGTGGTCGCGCTCGCCGCCGCGCTCCCCGACTCGCCCTTTGCGCATGGCGCCGGTACCGCGTCGCTGCTCGCGTCGGACGTCGTCACCGAGCCGCTGGTACCCGTCGGCGGCTGGATCACGCCGCGCCGTCCGACGGTGACGGCGGATCTGCTGACGACGGCATGAGCGAACCCGGCGAGGGTGATGTCGCACTGGCATGCGTCACCGCGCTGCTCGACGAGCTGGTGCGCGGCGGCGTCGCACACGTCTGCATGACCCCGGGGTCACGATCGACACCGATCGCACTCGCCGCGGCGCGGCACCCCGGCCTCCGGCTCCACGTGCACGTCGACGAGCGCTCCTCCGCGTACTTCGGCCTCGGTGTCGCAGCCGCGTCGGGAGCGCCGGTTGCGATGTTCTGCACGTCGGGGACCGCCGCAGCCAATCACCTCCCGGCGGTGGTCGAGGCGTCGATGTCCCGGGTCCCGATCATCGTGCTCACCGCCGACCGCCCGCCGGAGCTGCACGGCGTCGGCGCCAACCAGACGATCGATCAGCAGCACCTGTTCGGTGGATTCGTGCGGTGGTTCTGCGACACCGGCGTCCCGGTCGCCGGATCAGCGGGGCGCGTCCACTGGGCGTCGGCCGGCGCTCGGGCGATCGCGCGCGCCCTCGGCAGCCCGCCCGGTCCAGTGCATCTGAACCTGCCGTTTCGGGAGCCGCTGCTGCCGACGGGCAACGTGGAGGACGGCGCCGCCCCGGCGCGCGCCGACCCGGGCCTCGACCCTGTCGCACCTCCCGGGGTGGATCGCACGGCGGCATTCGCGCGCGAGGTGAGCACCGGCCACCGCATCGTCGTGGTGGCCGGACGCCTGCGCCGGCCTCCCGCCGGGCTGGTCGACCTCTGCGCCGAACGGGGTTGGCCGCTCCTGGCCGAACCCGTCTCGGGCGTCCGGGTCGCCTCGTCGTCCGGCCGCGAAGGGCCGCTCGCGGCAGGTGCGCTGCTTGCCGCCGACGCCGGGTTCCGCGACCGCCATCGCGCCGACCTCGTCCTGCAGTTCGGCGCCGCCGCGATATCGCGCGGTGTCCAGGAGCTCGTCCGTGCCGCCGACCGGCTTCTCATCGTCGACCCCGACCGGATCGTCGCCGATCCCGACCGCCGGGCGACGCTGACCCTGGAGGCCGACCCCGCGGAGGCCGTCGGCGCGCTCCGTGCCGTCCGGTCGTCGATGCCGGCCACGAGCTCGGGGTGGCACGACGCCTGGCGGGACGCCGACCGCAGGGTCCGCGAGGCCGCCGACCGCCTGCTCGACTCCTGGGACGAGCCGTTCGAGGGACGGGTCGCCCGCGATGTGGCGGCCGCCGTGCCCGAAGGCGGCGTGCTCTTCGCGGGTTCGAGCATGCCGATCCGCGACCTCGACCAGTTCATGGCGCCCCGCGACGGAATCCACGTCCTCGCCAATCGGGGTGCCAGCGGCATCGACGGCAGCGTGTCGACCGCCTTCGGGATCGCCGCCGTCAGCGGACCGACCTTCGCGCTCCTCGGCGACCTCGCGGTGCTGCACGACGCCGCGGGGCTGCTCTGGGGCTCGCGGCGCTGCGAGCGCGCGGTGCTCGTTGTCGTCGACAACGACGGCGGCGGCATCTTCTCGCTGCTCCCCCAGGCGGCGCTGCCCGGCGATCAATTCGAGAGGCTCTTCGGGACCCCGCACGGGCTGGACCTCGAGGCGCTGGCGCGTGCCGCGGGCGCCGGCGTCAGGACGGTCGACCACGCCGGGGTGCTCGTGCCGGCGATCCGCGAGGCGCTTGCGGCGGGCGGGGTTCAGGTGGTGCGGGTGCGAATCAACCGGCAGCGCTCCGCGGAGCTTCGCGCCGAGGTGGCGCGGACGGTTGCCACCGCCCTGACCGGATGAGCCGAACCTAGCTCTCGGCGGGCTCCACGCCGAGCGCGCGCAGCACCGGCCCGAACTTCGCCTCCGTCTCGAGGTCCTCCGCGGCCGGGTCGGAGCCGGCGACGATGCCGGCGCCCGCGGTGAGGATCGCCGTCGACCCGGCGATCTCGGCACAGCGGAGCGTCAGCGACCATTCGCCGTCGCCGTGGGCGTCGACCCACCCGACCATGCCGGCGAAGTAGCGGCGCTCGAATCCCTCGAGGCGCTGGATCAGCGCCGCGGCGGCGGCCTGCGGCGTGCCGCAGATCGCCGGGTTCGGGTGGAGGGCGGCGGCGATCGTCAGCGCGTCCGGGGGATCGGGCTTCAGCGTTCCGCGGATCGCGGTCCGCAGGTGCCAGAGCGTCGCGGTGGCGTGCAAGGACGGCTCCGGATCGACGCGGAGTTCCGCGCAGAAGGGTGACAGGGCGTCGGCGACCGCGGTCGATGCGAGGCGATGCTCGCGCTGCTCCTTCACCGTCGCGAGCAGCTGGCCGGCGACCTCCCGGTCCCGTGCGGGGTCGGCGCTCCGGCGCGCGGTGCCCGCCAGCGGATCGCTGGCGACCGAGTGGCCCTCGCGGCGCAGGAGCAACTCCGGCGAAGCGCCGACGAGCGTGGTGTCTCCGCCGGGCAGCGTGATGAGGTACACGAGGCTCCCTGGTTCGGCGGTGCTGAGGCGCCGCGCGACGAGGCCGGCGTCGATCGGCGTGTCCGTTTCGACAACGAGCCTCCGCGCGAGGACGACCTTCTCGATCTCGCCGGCCTCGATGGCGGCAAGGGCATCCGCGACCGCGGCCTCGTAGGCAACCGGCAGGGGATCGGGGCGCAGCACCGTGACCTGCCAGAACCCGTCCGGAGCCCGGCGCACGGGCGCCGGCTCCATCTCGGGTCGGGGAATCCTGAGCACAGCGTCACAGCAGCCGTCATACGGGAGCGCCCCGACGGCAACTCCCCTCCCATCGAAGCCGGCAAGGGCCGCGAGCGCGAGCGCCGCGGCGCGGCGGACCTGATCGGCGCCGGCCGGGACCGCCACGAGCGACGATCCCTCGGGCGCGGTCACCCACGCATCACCGTGCTGGAGCACCGCTCCATGGCGGTCGAAGGGCGTGGCGCTGCCGACCTCGGCGCGGGTGTCGACGGCACTCATCGCCGCGTCCCGATGAGGAGCTGCGCGGCGCCCGCGCCCAGCTGGACGCGGTGGCATCGCTCGAAGCCCGCGTCGCCGAGCAGTCGTACGAGCTCGGGCGCCGGCGGCAGGTACGCCGTGGACGCCGGCAGGTACCGGTAGGCTCGGCGATCGGAGATGAGCCCGCCGATCACCGGGACGATCCTTCTGAAGTACACGGCGTGCAGCCGGCGCAGCGCGGCGCTCCTCGGTTCCGACACCTCCAGAAAGACGGCGCGACCGCCGGGCCGGATCACTCGCGCGGCTTCTCGAAAGCACTCCGCGATGTCCACGACGTTGCGCAGGGCAAAGCCGCTGATGGCGCCGTCGATCGAGGCGTCGCGAAGTGGAAGATGGAGCGCGTCGGCGCGCAGGAGCGGCGCAGCGGTGTGTGCCCGGGCGAGCATCCCGGCAGCCATGTCGACGCCGACAGCGACGTGCCCCGCGCGCTCGAGCGCCCGGCAGAGGTCGCCCGTGCCGCATCCGAGGTCGACGACGCGCGCACCGGGGTCGAGACGCAGCTCACGCACGGCCCGGCGGCGCCAGCTCGCGTCAAGGCCGAGGGTCATGACACGGTTGACCAGGTCGTAGCGCGGCGCGATCCGATCGAACATCTCCTCGACGGCTCGCGCCTTTCGCTCGCCGATCGGGAGTTCGGCCGCGGTCACCGATCCACTCTACCAAGCGTCCTCGCGCGCTGCGGCGCGGGCCCGATCCATACTCTCACCCATCGGGGCAGTGGCCACGAGCGCGCTGCGACGGCGCCAGGGACGCCTTGGTCTACCCTGGCAGCGTATGGCAGCGACCATCCAGGCCGGCCCCGAAGCAGGCGCCCTCGCGGGGTGACGGTCGACGCCACGATCGAGCCGGCGCCGGTGACGGAGGTCACGCCGGTGGCGGCTCGCACCACCGACGCGGTCAAGGTCTACGGCAAGGGTGACGCCATGGTGCGTGCCCTCGACGGGATCTCGGTCGCGTTCGCGAAGGGTCATTTCAGCGCGATCATGGGTCCGTCCGGTTCGGGGAAGTCGACCCTCCTCCACTGCCTCGCGGGCCTGGACAGGCTCACGTCGGGAACGGTGCACATCGGCGACAGCGAGCTCGGCGCACTGAACGACCGGCAGCTCACCATGCTCCGGCGTTCCAGGGTGGGCTTCATCTTTCAGTCGTTCAACCTCGTCCCGACCCTCTCCGCGCACGACAACATCGTGCTGCCGCTCACGATCGCCGGTCGCAAGGCGGACCCGGCGGCCCTCGCCGAGGTGATCCGCATCACGGGCCTCGGCGACCGCCTGAAGCATCGCCCCAACGAGCTGTCCGGGGGGCAGCAGCAGCGTGTTGCGGCAGCGCGAGCGCTCGCGAGCCAGCCCGAGATCATCTTTGCCGACGAGCCCACCGGGAACCTCGACTCCCGGTCGAGCAGCGACCTCCTCGACTTCCTCCGGCACGCGGTCTCCGCGCTGGGACAGACGATCATCATGGTCACGCACGACCCGCTCGCGGCGTCGCACGCGGACCGTGTCGTGTTCCTCGCCGACGGTCGAGCGGTCAGCGAGATGCACGATCCGACCGCTGACGGTGTGCTCGGTGTCATGCGTCATCTCGGTGACTGACCGCACCGCGAGGAGCTGATCGTGGTCGGGGTCAGCCTGCGAAGCCTGTTGAGCCACAAGCTCCGGCTCGCGCTCACCACCGTCGCGGTGATCCTCGGGGTGTCGTTCGTCGCGGGCACGTTCATCCTCACCGACACGATCAACGCGACGTTCACGAGCATCTTCGCGACCGCGAACGCGGGCGTCGCCGTGACCGTGCACGGGCATCCCATCGCGGGTCAGTCCGGGGGCATCGGAGGGAGCCAGAACCACCCCGTGCCCACCTCGCTGCTGGCGACGGTGCGCGCCGTTCCCGGCGTGAAGGACGCGGTGGGGAACCTCTTTCGCGAGGGAGCGACGCTCATCGGTGACAACGGCAAGCCGATCGGCGGCAACGGTCCTCCGACGTTCGGCGCGAACTGGATCACGGACAGCAACATTTCCCCGTATCGACTGCGCAGCGGCCACGCTCCAGAGGGTCCCGGCGACGTGGTCGTGGACGCCGGGACCGCGTCGAAGAACAATCTGGTCGTCGGACAGTCGCTGCCGATCGTCTTTCAGGGCGGGGTCGAGGAGCACTTCACGATCACCGGGATCGCCGGATACGGCAGCTCGAGCAACCTGGCCGGCGCCACCATCGCGCTGTTCACGGAGGCGACCGCTGAGCGCGTGCTCGAGGGTCAGAACAAGTACGACAGCATCCTCGTCAGCGCGCAGAGCGGTGTCACCGACATCGAGCTGCGCGAGCGCATCGCGCAAGCCCTCCCGAGCTACGCCGAGGCGGAGACCGGGCAGCAGGCCGCGGCGGCCGCCGAGCAGAGCACCGAGTCGACGATCAGCACGTTCATCGGCACGCCGCTGCTCGTCTTCGCCTTCATCTCGCTGTTCGTCGGCTGCTTTCTGATCATCAACACGTTCAACATCCTGGTCGCGCAGCGGACCCGGGAGCTGGCGCTGCTGCGGGCGCTCGGCGCGACGCGCGCGCAGGTCATGACGTCGGTGCTCATCGAGGCCGCGCTCACCGGGCTCGTCGCGTCGATCCTTGGCTTCGTGGTGGGCATCCTCATCGCCAAGCTGCTGCTGTCGGTGTTCGGCTCCGCAGCGACGAGCGGCGTGACGCTGCTGCCGCGCACCTTCATCATCGCGGTGCTGGTGGGGACCATCGTCACCGTGATCGCGGCGACGTTCCCGGCACGACGCGCGACACGGATCGCCCCGGTTGAGGCCCTCGCGCAGGCGCTCCCCGAGACCCAGGAATTGCCGCGCCGTCGCATCGCGATCGGCACCGTCATCTTCGCGCTCGGATGCATCGCGCTCGCCGTGGGCCTGTTCACATCGAGCAGCGCCACGCTGCAGCTCATCGGAGCGGGCTTCCTCGGCGTCTTCCTCGGGGTCGCACTTCTCGCGCCATTGCTCGTCCGTCCGGTGGCAACGGTGCTCGGCTGGCCGGTGCGCCACCTTCGCGGCGCCTCCGGCTTGCTCGCCGGCGAGAACGCCCGTCGCAACCCGCGGCGCACGGCGCTCACCGCGGCAGCGCTGATGATCGGGCTCGCGCTGGTGACGTGCGTGGCGGTGCTCACCGACTCCGTCCGCGTGTCCACCAACGACGCGATCGAGGGCGCGTTCCACGCGGATTTCATCGTGTTCGCGGAGGGACCCGCCTTCAACACCGACGCCGCGCAGGCGCTGCGGCGGAATCCCGCGCTGACCGACGTGACCGAGGTTCGCACGACGTCGGTGCTCATCGGAGGGAGCTCGCAGAGCATCTCCGCGATCGATCCCTCCAACCTCTCCAGCGTGCTCTCGTTGAGCATGGTGTCCGGCGATGCGTCGACGATCGCCACCGCCGACACTGCGGTCGTGGACGCCACCGAGGCGAAGGCTGCGAACCTGCACGTCGGCCAGGTGGTGCGCTTCAACTTCCCACAGGGATCGACGGTGAGGATCCGTGTCGGCGGGATCTACAACTCCAATGCCCTGGTCAGCGGCTACATCGTCTCGCTCGCGACGATGCAACCCAATGTGCCCGACCAGCGCGACGACATCATCCTCGCCAACGCCGCCGCCGGATTCTCACAGGGCCAGGCTGAGACCGCGCTGCATCAGGCGGTCAGGTCCTTCCCGCTGCTCAAGGCGATGAGCCGGTCCGAGTACCGGACGTTCGTCGGCGCGTCGCTCGACAGCTTCCTCAATCTCATCACCACGTTGCTGGCGTTCGCGATCATCATCGCGGTGCTCGGGATCGCCAACACGCTGGCGCTCAGCGTCCTGGAGCGCACTCGCGAGATCGGCGTGCTGCGCGCGCTGGGGATGACGCGCTCGCAGACGCGCTCGATGGTGCGCTGGGAGTCGGTGATCATCTCGCTCCTCGGAGCGGTGCTCGGGCTGACGGTTGGGCTCGGCCTCGGCGTGGTGGTGGCCGGATCGCTGCACGATCTCGGCATCAACGAGATCGCCGTGCCCGGCGGCAACCTGATCCTCTACGCCGTCGCCGCCGGAGTCTTCGGGGTGCTCGCGGCGATCATCCCGACCTTCCGCGCCTCGCGCATCGACATACTCCGCGCCATCGCCACGGAGTGAGTGAAGGCGTGAACGCCGCCGGAGGAAGCGCTAGGTAGCTCGCTGGCGCGCGGCGGCGCGTTCCCAGCGTTGCTCGATGCGGCCGAACCGCCAGATCGCGAGTGCCGCGGTCCAGGTCACGACGAACAGCCCGACGATGATGAACCCGGCTTCGTTGATGTTGAAACCGGCCATGAATGTCCAGAACCCACCGGAGAGCTTGAGTTCGGCGGCGAGCAATCCGAAGACCTCGATGGTGCCGATGAGCATCGCCACCGCCACCGAGAGCCCGGTGATCGTGATGTTGTAGTAGACCTTGCGCACCGGCTTCGAGAACGCCCACCCGTAGGCGAAGTTCATGAACGAGCCGTCCAGCGTGTCGAGGGTGGCCATCCCGGCGGCGAACAGGATCGGCAGGCTCAGCACGGCGTACCACGGCAGCCCCGCCGTTGCCGCGCCGGCGGTCGCGGCCAGCAACGCGACCTCGGTGGCGGTGTCAAACCCGAGGCCGAACAGGATCCCCACCGGGTACATCTGCCAGGGGCTCCGGATCGACCTCATCAGCTTGCCGAAGAAGCGGTTCATCAGCCCGCGGGCGTTGAGCTGCTGCTCCAGCTCCTCGTCGTTGTAGCGGCCTCTGCGCATCTCGAGAAAGACCTTCACGATCCCGACGAGGATGATCAGGTTGAGGATGGCGATCAGGTAGAGGAATGTGCCCGAAACGACGGTGCCGATGATGCCGCCGAACGTCGCGACCGTCGAGTTGGCGTCGCTGATCTGGCCGATGATCGCCCTCGCCGCGAACGTGAGTCCGATTCCCAGCGCGAACACGACCGACGAGTGGCCGAGGGAGAACCAGAATCCCACCGACAGCGGCCGCTTGCCTTCGCTCATCAGCTTGCGTGTCGTGTTGTCGATCGCGGAGATGTGGTCGGCGTCGAAGGCGTGGCGCAGGCCGAGCGTGTACGCCGTGACGGCGACACCGATGCCGAGGAGCTTGGAGTGCTGCGGGAGGATCGCCAGGATGAAGACCCCCCAGCCGACGACGTAGAGGCCGACGATGAACCCGACCATGCCGCCGACGCGGCTCCACTCACGCGGTGTCAATGAGCCGCGGATCCGGGCCAGACGGGACGGGGTCGTTGCCATGAGCTGCCTCCTCACGCCTCGCAACCTCGGGACGATTCGAGCTTAGCAAAATGCGACCAGCACGCAATAGCGTCCAGAAGCCATCTGCTTCGTCCGCGCGGCAGCGATCGAGGGCGGCTATCCTGATCCCATGCCGACGAATACCGTCGAGGAGCTCGTGGCCCAGCTGCGCGAGGGCGGCTCGAGGGTGACGACCGCCCGGCGCCTCGTGCTCACCGCCCTCGTCACCGGCGCCGCGCACCCGACCGCCGAGGAGCTGCTCGCCGTGGTTCGGGAGCTCGCGCCGGATGTGCATGCCTCCACCGTCTACCGGAACCTCGAGGAGCTCGAGCGCCTCGGCGTGGTGGTCCACACCCATCTCGGGCACGGGGCGGCCACGTATCACCTCGCCACCGAGGCACACGGCCACCTCGTCTGCGAAGTCTGCGGCGCGACCATCGAGGCGCCCGAGGATCTCTTCGCAGCGATGGCAGAGGGCGCGAAACGCCGGCTCGGCTTCGAGCTGCGCCCGTATCACTTCGCGGTCCTCGGCGTCTGCGCCGGGTGCGTCCGAAGCACGAGCAGGGGCTGATCCCGGGACGGTCAGTCGCTGCGATGGGCGCGCTCGGGCACGAGACGCTCCAGCGTGAGGAACTCCGCCGGGGCGTGGTCGACCTGGAGGGTCGTGTGCTCGATGTGGAAGCTGTCCTCCAGGAATCGTTCGAGGTCGAGCCTGATGGCATGGCAGTCGTCCTTGGGATGGACGAGCACGTGCGCCGAGAGTGACGGGAACCCCGATGTGAGCTCCCAGATGTGCAGGTCGTGCACGTTGACCACATGGGGGTGCGCCGCAAGGGCGCTGCCGATCGTCTCCGGGTCGAGGTCGACGGGGGCGGCCTCGAGCAGCACGCGTCCGGCCTGGCCGAGCAGGCGGATCCCGGCGTACACCATCAGCCCGGCGACGACGATCGACGCGATGGCGTCCGCACGCTCGAATCCCGTGGTGACGATGACCACGCCCGCGATCAGCGTGCCGATCAACGCGTAGAGGTCGGTGAGGATGTGCCGGAAGCTGGCCTCGATGTTGATGCTGCGACGCTCGGCGTGCGCGAGCCGCCGGGTGACCGCGAGGTTGACCACGACTCCGGCGGCCGCTGTCGCGATCACCGCGGCACCCTGCACCACCGGCGGTGTTGCGAGCCGCAGGACCGCCTCGAACACGAGCACCGCCGCGAGGACGAGCAGGGTTGCTGCGCTGACCAGTGCCGCGAGCACCTCAGCGCGTTTGAGGCCGAAGGTCAGCCCACCGGTCGGTGGGCGCTGCGCCAGCCGGAGCGCCACGAGCGACATCCCGAGGGCGGCAACGTCGGTGAGCATGTGGCCGGCATCCGACAGCAGCGCAAGCGACCTGGCGAGGATCGCCACGACCACCTCGCCGGCGATGAACAGGGCGATCAGGCAGAGCGCGAAGACCAGCGATCGCTGGTCGGCATCCGCGCCGATCGCGTGCTCGTGGGGCTGCTCGGCAGGTCCGGCGGTCACGGATTCACCCTACTCCCGACGGTGCGCCGCAGCCAGCCGCGGAGCGATCAACCGGCGATCGCGGGCGCGTCCCACCACAGGGTGACCACGGGTTCGTCCCCGCCCGAAGCGGACCAGAACCCGTCCTCGCATCGCAACCGGTCGCCAAGCGCGTCTGCCACCTCCGCGTCGCGCGACGCGTCGAGACAGAGCCGGCGGCGAATCCACGCGACCGCGTCCTCACGGCGCGCGAAACCCCCGTGCTCGCGCGCCTCCACGCCGCTGTGGCGGCGGACCGGGAGCCCGAGGGCGCGAATCAGCGACGCCGCGTCGTTCGCATCCGGCCTGAGGGGACGATCCAGGCCGTGGAAGCGCATCCAGAGGTCCGCCATCCAAGCGGTTGGATGGCGCGCGGTCAGTTCCATGACGACGCGCCGTCGCGCGTGCGAGGTCACGGCGGCGACGAACGGCTCGAGGTCGGCCACGTTGTACGCGACGTGGTTGCACACCACGACATCGGTTGCCGGCGCGCGGTTCGCCAGCGCCGGCCACTCCCCCTGCATCGTCCTGACGGGCGCGCCGATGTGCGCGGCCTGGCTTTGAAACTCGGCGAGCGAATCCGCCGCCGAGTCGACCCCGACGATGAGCGAGCACCGCGGATGCAGCGGCAGCGACGCCGCACCCGCTCCGACCCCGATGTCGAGCACGGTTCCTCCTGCGGGTAACGCGTCGCGGGCCCGGCGGTTGGAGAATGTGAGGCCGCCGGGTGCCGCGCGTTCCATCCGCGAGCGAAACAGCTCGACCGGGAATCCCCACGGCGACTCTGGCGCCGCGGACAGGATGGCTTCGGGCAGTGCCCACTCGCGCATCGCCGCACGCCATGCTTCAGGCGTCATGCGGCAATGATGCGATGTCCGGCGCTGCCCCGGCGCATCGCTTGCGGCGGCGGGATGCCGGGCCTGATAGGGTGCCGGCCATGCCCCTGCGCATCGCCATCCGTGACGCTGAACCGGACGAGATTCCTGCGCTCGAGGCGCTGCAGATGCGCGCCTCGCTGGTGGCGCCCGATTACCGTGAGGACCTCGCGGCGCACCCCGAGGCGGTGCAATTGCCCGCGTCCGATGTGCTTGACCGGCGCACCCGGGTGGCGATGGTGGCGCAGCGCGTCGGCGGCTTCTCCGTCGTCACGCCCGTCCGCGGCACGTCGTGCGAGCTGGACGGCCTCTTCGTCGAGCCCGACCTCATGCGTCAGGGGATCGGGCGTGCCTTGATCGACGATGTCGTCGCGCGGCTGCAAACGCTCGGCGTCATCCGCCTCGACGTCGTCGCGAATCCGACTGCGGTTGCGTTCTACAGCACGCTCGGTTTCGAGCGCGGCGACGATGCCATGACCCAGTTCGGTCCAGCCTTCTGGATGTCACTCAGCCTGCAGGCCGCCAGCGCCTCGTGACCGAGCAGCGCTGAGGTACTTGAACGTTGGAATTCCCCGGTCAGGCCGAGCTGACGCACCTGCTGGTCGTCGCCGATATCGAGCGTTCGACGGCCTTCTACCGCGACGTCGTCGGAGCCGAGTTGGTGCGCGAGTACGGAGGAACCAGCGCCGTGTTCCGGCTCGCGGGCACCTGGCTCCTTCTCGTCACCGGAGGTGGCCCCACGGCTGACAAGCCGACGGTCATATTCGCCCCGCCGGACGATCCTGACCGGGTGAGCAGCGAGATGACATTTCGGGTCGGCGACTGTCGAGCCGCGTATGCGCTGCTGCAGTCGCGGGGTGCCATCTTCCTGACACCGCCGGTCGACCATGGCTACGAGGTCCGCTGTTTCTTCCGCGACCCCGACGGGCATCTCCTGGAGCTCAGCGAAGTCGGCAGCGGCTGACCATCGCCTCGTCAGCGTCCGAAGGATCTATGGGTGCAGTGCGTGCACACCCGCAGCCGCCGCGCACGCCGCGACGACCACCACAAGAAACGGCGCGCGGATCGCAACGAGAAGCAATGCGACGGCGAGCCCCGCAGCCCGTGAGTCGAGCATGAGGTGGCTGCCGGTCGCGAACGTCGAGACCGCGATCAGCGCACTCAGCAGCGTCACCGGCAGCGCTTCGAGCAATCGCCGGGCAACCCGCAACTCGACGAACCGGGCCGGCACCACGTAGCCGCTGAGCTTGAGCGCAGCGCACCCCAACGACGCGATGATCACCGCGAGCCAGAGCCTCATCGGTCGATCACGAGTAGCAGCGCGACCGCGCTCAGTCCGCCGATCAGGATCGGCGCTCCCACCGGCACGACTGAGACAGTCGCAAGCGCGATCGCACCCGACGCGAGCGCCACGGATCGCATCGAGGTGCTCGACAAACGCGGTGCGAGCAGCGCGGTGAACGCCGCCGGTCCCGCGGCATCGAGGCCCGCCGCCGCCGGTGATCCGAGCGCGTTGCCGACAAGCGCGCCGACGACCGTCGATATGTTCCACAGCACGTACACGGACAGCGCGGTCGTCCAGAACGCGCGCAGCGCATACCCCGACGT
This sequence comes from Candidatus Dormiibacterota bacterium, assembly GCA_963848445.1. Lineage (GTDB taxonomy): Bacteria > Chloroflexota > Dormibacteria > Aeolococcales > Aeolococcaceae > Palsa-851. Next base: position 57,745 of record CAWKDT010000007.1, on the reverse strand, counting down.
TGCTTCGGAGACCGCCATCGCGGTGCTCTCGTCGATGGTGGTCTCGGCCATCGCGAGACGCCGCCATCCTCTGGGATGCAACAGCGCGTTGATGCGGACGCCATAGAGCCCGTTGCGGGCTCCCAACAGCAGCGCGGTCCCCACCGCAGAGAGGTACGAACCACCGCCACTGATGACGCTCACGAGCGCGAACTGCGACGCCCCCGAGAAGAGCACGAGGGACAGGAGGCAGACCTGGAGCAGGCTCAGATGCGTCTCGACAGAGACCGCACCGAAGGACAGGCCGAACGGCACGACGCTCATGCCGATGGTCAGCGCGCGGTTGCGGATTCCGCGCTGCGCGGCCTTCCGGGACGCGAGGTCAGCCCCGTGGTCGTCGTGCGGGAGCGATGGCATCGGCCGTGAAGCCTAGGGAATGCGGTGGGTGCAAGGACATCGCGCCAACCGGTGCGTCCCCGCGGAGTGAGGCGGAGTCCGCCAGCTTGACGTGAGAGTGCCGCCTCCGCCAAAGTAGCGCAAGGGCGTCAAACGGCAGCGGGGTTCGATTGGGGGGCTTGCAGGGGTGCACATCGATCTCTATGTCGCGCTGGCCGGGCTGATCGTCGGCTTTGCCGTCGGCCTCACCGGGATGGGGGGCGGCGCCCTCATGACCCCCATCCTCGTGCTCATCTTCGGCATCCAACCCCTCGCCGCCATCTCCAGCGACCTGGTCGCCTCCCTGATCATGAAGCCGGTCGGCGCCGCCGTCCACGCCGGCAGGGGCACGGTCCGCTGGCGCCTCGCCGCCTGGCTCGCCATCGCCTCCGTCCCCGCCGCCTTCCTCGGCGTCGTCGCCGTCCGCGCCGTCGGCAGCGCCTCCCGCGTCGAGGCGATCATCAGCGTCGCCCTCGGCTCCGTCCTCCTCCTCGCCGTCGCCGCCCTGCTCCTCAAGATGTACCTCGACCACCGCAGCGGCGCCGCCGCCGCCGGCGACGAGCCCTTCCGCGTCAAGCGCCTCCCCACCCTCGCCATCGGCGCCTCGATCGGCTTCATCGTGGGGATCACCTCGGTCGGCTCCGGCACCCTGGTCATCGTCCTGCTCCTCTTCCTCTACCCACGCCTGCGCGGCTCCCAGATGGTCGGCACCGACCTCGCCCAGGCCATCCCCATGGTCGGCTCCGCCGCCCTCGCCCACGTCCTCTTCGGCGACTTCCAGTTCGCCCTCACCCTCTCCATCCTGCTCGGCAGCATCCCCGGCGTCCTCGCCGGCGCCGCCGTCTCCTCCTACGCACCCACCGTCTTCCTCCGCGGCGCCCTCGCCGCCGTCCTGCTCGTCTCCGGCCTCAAGCTCATCAACGTCCCCACCCTCGCCATCGGCATCGTCCTCCTCGCCGCCGTCGCCCTCCTCCTCGGCGCCTGGCTCACCGTCCGCGCCAGCGGCCGCACCCTCCGCGAGCTCTCCGGCGAGGCCAACGCCTCACACACCCCCTCACCCTCGCTCTCCGCCCCCTAGCCCGGCCCGGCCCGGCCTCGCCCCCGGCGCGAATCGTTCCCTTTCCGGGGCGGGCTCCGTATCACAGCCATGCGGAGGACAAGGATCGGACTGCTCGGGCCGGCCGTTGCGATCTCGACGGTTGTCGGATGCGGGTCACCGGCCATCTCGCCGAGCGTCTCGCCCACGACACCGGTGACCGCGTCCGCCGCGCCGACCCCCTCCCCCACGGCCTGCTCGAATAGCGGCGTCCTCGCCTCCTGGACCCTGATCCGCCTCGCGGAGCAGATCGTCGTCGTCCCGGTGAACGAGAGCGACGTCGCCGCAGTCACCAGCGAAGTGGCTGCGGGAGCGGGCGGCGTGATCCTCTTCGGGTCCGTCGCGCCAGATGACCTCGGGACGAGCCTGGAGCACCTCGCCGCGTCAGCGCCCGGCGGCATCGCGCCGTTCGTGATGACCGATGAGGAGGGTGGTGTGGTGCAGCGCATGGCGAACATCGTGGGGTCCATCCCGTCGGCACGCGAGATGGGCGCCTCGATGACTCCCGATCAGATCCGGCAGCTCGCGACCACCGCCGCGACGCGGATGAAATCAGCAGGCGTGACCATGGACCTCGCGCCCGTGCTCGACGTGGACGGGGGGCAGGGCCCCAACGATCGCGATCCCGACGGGACCAGGTCGTTCAGCGTGAACGTGGCGACCGCCGCGGCGGACGGGTCGGCGTTCATGGCCGGCCTCATGGCCGGAGGGGTCGTGCCCGTGGTCAAACACTTCCCCGGTCTCGGCGCCGCCACCGGCAACACGGACGTCGCTCCTGCGTCGACGCAACGGTGGACGACGCTGCAGCACGCCGGCCTGATTCCGTTCCAGGACGCGATCGCCGCCGGCACTCCGGCGGTGATGATCGCCAACGCGGTCGTCCCCGGCTTGACAACGCTGCCGGCGAGCATCGCGCCCAACCTCATCACCGGCGTGCTCCGCGATCAGCTCGGTTTCCAGGGTCTGGTCATGACCGACTCCCTGTCGGCCGGCGCGCTCGCCGACATCGGTTACTCGGTCCCCAGAGCCGTCGTGGCGGCTGTCGCGGCGGGCGCTGACATGATCCTGTTCACGGCGGCGGCGTCGAAGGTGGCGTCGGTAACGAGCACGACGGTCGCCGCCCTCGTTGCCGCCGCCGACACCGGCACCATCGACCGTGCTCGCATGGTGAGCGCCGTCGCCCACATCCTGACCGCCAAACACGTCGACCTCTGCAGTGCTGTGTGACGTCGATCACTCACTCCCACCTGTGGTCGCTCAACCGAAGGAGGGCGTGAGACGACCACTCCGGACAGGTTTGAGCGCAGCCCGGCGTCGCCACGCGCCACGCTGCCGTCGTGCATGTCGTCCTCGACATTCGGTGTGATCCATACGAAATCGGGCGCCGCGCCGCGATCGGGTGTCGCGACCATTCGAGCGGCAGCGGGATACGGCAGCACATGCGCCGTGCATCCCGCACCCCGCTCGCCGGAGAAGTACATGAACGGATCGTGCTTCTCCGCATACTCACCCGACGACGCCGCGCGAGCGGACGGCGCGGGCATCCCCTCCATATACGCCACCCATGGAAGGCCCGCAGCCGACAGCTGCGTGCCGAGGTCCCGCGCGCCGTATGGGCCACAGCCGCCGCCGTCCGGCGTGCAGTCGCTGCCGACCACCTGGGTCGACCCGCTCGAGATGGCGAGATAGTTCAGCGCGCTGGGATGCGCGACGGCGTACCACGAGGTGTACGACGCGTACTGGGCAGCGAGTGAGCACAGGTATGGATCCGAGGAACACGACCCGAGCGTCGCGCTGGATCACCACCGCAGCAACGATGGCTCCGAGCACGACCACCGCAGCCGCGGCGATCGCGGTGACGCGCCGCCGGATCGACCCGCTGGACCGCTGCTCCGGTACCGGTCGATCCTTCAACGCGCGCCGGCAGAGGGTGGCACCGAAGACCTGGCGACGGCCAGCAACCCCACGGGCGTCCGGAGAATCGCGGTCACCTGCGCCGAGGTCAGCGTGCCGTCGCCCTCCAGACGTTGGAGCACATAGCCCATCCGCCGCTCCGCGGCAGCGAGGTGCACGTGCGGGTCGAGAGCGGTGGGCGCCTGCACCAACCCGGCGAGCATGGCGGCCTGTCCCCAGGTGAGCTGCCCGGGACCGACACCGAAATACCCGGTGGCCGCCGCGCCGATGCCGTAGTACCCGTGACCGAAGTAGGCAGCGTCGAGATACATGGAGAGGACCGCTGCCTTCGTGTAGTGGGCGTCGAACTGCAGCGCGAGCGACACGCGGTGCACGCGTCCCCAGAATCCCGCGGTCGCGGACGGGTACAGCATGTGCGCGAGCTGAATCTCGATGGTGCTGCCGCCCGTGTCATGGCCGGTGAGGTAGCCGAGGAACCCGCGTGCCATCGCGGGGATGTCGATGCCGTCGTTGGAGTAGAAGCTTCCGTCCTCCGACGCCACGAGCGCCATGGCGACACGCTCGCCCGGAGCGGTCATCACCGGGAACGAGCCGTGCGCCCGATCGATCGCGACCACGAGCGCGGGGGCCGTCGCCACGTCGGGTCCGGTATCGATGTTGACCTCGAAGGCCACCAGAACCGCAATCAGGGCGATCAGTACCACCCGAACGACGAGCCTCGCGCGGCGGCGTGAGCGCCGGGGAGGCGGCGCTGCAACAGGCGCAATCGGACCATCGGCCGGCTGCGTGTGGGGACGTTCGAGCGCAGTGGCGGCAGGGGGGTCCGACGTGATGGTTGGTGGCATCAGCTCCGTTCGCCTGAAGAGGTAACGGTCAGGCGCGCGCGCCTGTTTCAGCCTCCCGCCCACCTCCTTCCCACTGAGCACAAGATTAGCGGCACGGACCTTCCGGTGATCTGTTCCTCAGGCGTTGGTCTCGTCGGGTGGGAACACCGCGGGATCGGGGAACTCCGCAGCCGGCGCGTCGCCGCCCAGATCCCGTGGACACGTGGCGTCGAGCGTGTATGAGGTCATCGAGAGCGACCCGTACGTGTACCCGTCGACCAGGACGTCGAGCGTGCGGCCGCCTGCCCCGGCGGCGCCCGCGAGGTACAGGAGCGGCAGGAAATGATCGGGTGTCGGCACCGCGAGCCTGAATTCGGGGCGCGCGTCCATGGTGAGCACCTCCGCCGGCGCCTCCTGCACCTGCGCTCGCACCGCCTCGTTGAAGCGCCTCGCCCAGTCGAATCCGCCATCCGGGTTGCGGAAGTCCATGCCACCGAGGTTGTGCACGACATTCCCGCTGCTCACCAGCAGCACACCCGCGTCGCGCAGCGGCGCGAGCCTGGCGCCGAGATCCACGTGGTAGTCGAACGGTTTGGCGGCGTTGATCGAGAGTTGCACGACGGGGATGTCGGCCTTCGGAAACGCGTGCGCCAGCACCGACCAGGTGCCGTGATCGATGCCCCAGCTGTCGTGGTCGAGCCCGACCCAGACCGGCTTCACGATGTCGGCCACCTCTTCGGCGAACGCCGTCGAACCCGGTGCCGGGTACTGGAAGTCGAACAGCTCCTGTGGAAACCCGTAGAAGTCGTGGATCGTACGCGGCGCCGGCATCGCGGTCACCGCCGTCGAGCCGATGTACCAGTGCGCGGAGACCACGAGGATGGCGCGTGGCCGCGGCACCGACTGGCCGAACGTCGCCCACGCCTCGGTGTACCGGTTGTGCTCCAGGGCGTTCATCGGACTGCCGTGTCCGAGGAACACCGCGGGCATCGGTGCAGCCGCCATCCCGCTCATCTCAGCCCCCCTGGCGCTCGAAGGTCAGCCCCATCGCGCCGGTCGAGACGGTGAGCGTGTTCCCGACGACCCACGCCTCACCGACGGTGTCCTGACCGCCCATGCCCGCGTGGAGACGACCCTGATCGTCGACCGACCAGCGCCCTGATTGCTGCTTCCCCGCGGGCGTTGCCGTCGTGGCCGTGCCATCCGGGGCGAACGTGACCGTCATGAACCTGCTGCTCCACGAACCGAGGATGGCCTGTGCGAGTGGGCGGGGGTCACGCTGTTCCGGGGGCGGTGGGACCGCCGCCTGCGCCAGCTGCGCCTGGAACTGGTGTCCCATTGCAGCCATCTGCGCGCGTGCTTCCGCCCTGGCGTTCTCGTCGTGGTTCAGGAAGCTCGCCGCGAGCCCGTGCATCAGCTGCTGAGGGGTCACCGTTGTCACGTCCGGCACCGCCGGGTCGGGAAGGCGCTCGAAATTGACCACGCGACGGCTGCGCGGCATGTAGAAAACGCGCACGTACCCCGCGTCCGGCGCCGCTTCGTACATCGACGTCCAGACCTCCATCCGCTTGCCGGCGACGTCGAAGTAGTGCGTGGTGGTGCTGCTGCCTCTGCTTCCATGGGTCGTGATGTGCGCCTTGGTGATCGCGCCGTCGACCGATTCGACGCGGCCGGCCCGTACGTCCTCGGTGATCGAGTCGGTGCCGGTCACCGCCCGTAGCACCAGCACGGCGGCGATCACCAGGCAGACCGCCCCGATGATGGGCTTGACGGTGGCGTACTTCGCCGGCCCGGGTGCGAACGCGACCAGCAGGCCGATGACCACCAGGACCGCTGCGATGCTCAGCTCACCCTTGCGGTTGCCTCGTGAGACGCTGCGCCACTGCTTGCGCTGGTCGTCGCTGAGCCGGCCACTCTGGTTTGCTTCCAGCGCTGCGGGTGTGAATGCGGTCGTGTCGGTCATGGCACGTGATCATGCCAGCCACCCGGCACGGCCGTCACACCCGACGGGCCGTCAGACGTGCAGATCGATCGAGTACCCGACCTCGGGGATCGAGTACCCGTCACGCTCCTCCACCCACTCCTCGCCCGCAAGGGACCATCCGCGTAACTCGTAGAAGCGGCGCGCGTCCATGTTCTCCCGGAGCACCCAGAGGAACGCCCACCTGAACTCGCGCTCGACAAGGCGCCGCCCGGCCTCATCCAGCAGCATCGTGCCGAGGCCGCCCCGTCGCGACGCCGGGAGGACATGGAGCGCATAGATCTCGCCCGTTGTCGACGACAGGGGTTGACGGCGCGGGCCGAAGCTGCAGACCCCGATGATCGTCGGGCCGTCGACGGCGACGATCGTTTCGGTTCCGGGCGACTCCTCGGCTGACACCGCGGCATGCCAGCGGGTGACGCGGCTCTGGAGCGTGACCCCCTCCAGGAATGCATCCGGGACGATGCCGTGGTACGCCGACCTCCAGCTCGCGAGATGCAGCCGCGCGATCGCCTCCACGTCGGCGATCGTCGCCGCTCGAAGTTTGATACCCGGATCCGGTCGCGACACGCCGCGATCGTAACCGCGGGTGGCGCTGATAGCATGGCGCGTGTCGTCCTGTCATGGGCGGATCACAGGAGGGCGTCGTATGGCTCAGCGTGCTGCGCGCATGTCGACCTTCGGCCTCGTGGTATCGACCATCGCATCCCTCGCCGTATCGCAGGCCGTGCACGCGCAGAGCGATGCGCAGGCCGGCGCGGTCGCGACGGCCGGCGTGCCGTGGGGCATCGACACCGTCTCCAACGTGCAATCCGGCAACATCCTCGCGCAGACGAAGACAGATCTCGGCAATCCCAGGTTCGTGGGCCGATATCTCATCTACAGCAGCGAGCTTTCGAGCACCGAGGCGCTGTACATCCACACGAACAGCGTGTCGATCCTGCTCATCGACGATCCCAACCGCTCGTTCACGTCGGGACCCGCGGACGCTCAGCAGGCGATCGCGCGGGCGAGGATGCTCGGTGTCACCACTGGCGCCGCCATCTTCCGTGATGTCGAAACCAGCGATCCCATCTCCGCGACGTACGTCTCGGCGTACGCCGCCGCCTTCAAAAGATCGGGCTTCACCGCGGGGTTCTACGAGAACCCGATCAACGGCTCGTTCGCGGGCGCGTTCTGCGCGGCGGTCGGCGCCGATCCCACGCTCGTGAATCGGTCGGTGCTCTGGTCGAGCGAGCCGGAGCACACGGGGAGCAATCCCAAACGCTCGGCGAGACCCGCATTCAAGCCGGACGTGCCGGGCTGCGCCAACCGCACCGCGGCATGGCAGTACCTCGAACGCGGACTCTTCCCGGCAGGAACCTGGCCGAACGTCGACGTCGACGAATTCTCGTCCAAGTTCACGCGCATGCTCTGGGCCTGATCACTCTGAGCGCGAGCATCACGCTGCCCGATACCCGGGTCGCCCGCGCCGCCGCAGAGGTCTCCGCCGGCTATTGCTCAGCCTCGTTGGTGAATCACTGCATCAGGTCGTATGTGTGGGCGGTCTCGTATGGCACGCGCCACGGCATCGGGTTCGATGCGGAGCTGCTCTACGTGTCCGCGATGCTGCACGACATCGGGCTCGTCCCGGAGTTCGACAGCCACACCGTTCCCTTCGAGGAGGCCGGTGGCCACGTCGCCTGGGTCTTCGGCGCCGGTGCGGGATGGCCGGTCGAACGGCGGGCTCGCGCCGCCGAGATCATCGTCCGCCACATGTGGGACGAGGTCGACCCGTCGCTGGATCCCGAGGGTCATCTGCTGGAGCTCGCCACCGGGTTGGACATCTCAGGCCGCCACCCTGAGTGGTGGCCCGCGGACCTTCGCAAGCAGGTTGTCCGCGAGTACCCCCGGCTCAGCCTTCGCACCGAGTTCGTACGGTGCTTTCAGGACCAGGCCGGGCGTAAACCCGCCAGCCTCGCCGGCCGGGCCGTGGCGAGCGGCATCGCCGAGCGAATCGCGGCGAATGTCCTCGACCGGCCCGGCCGCGACCTCCCTGCCTAGCAGTCGGCGCTGGCGGGGAGGTCGGCCGTCAGGGAGTCGGGACCGCAGGGCCTGAAATCGATGACGGCGTTGCGAGGCGCCCAGAACGCCGTCCAGGCGCGCGCCGCGCGACCCGGACCACGAACGAGGCGGCGCTCACGCCGCGCCTGCGCCCGCGCCCTCGCCATCATGGCATCCCGCATGTGCTCCTGCTCAGCCACCTGGGCCATCTCGACGAGTGCGAGACCGTACATGACCATCACCTCTGTACATCACCACCCAACGTGGTTGACTGGTGACTAGCTTACCCTACTGTTCATCACTTGTCAAATGGGTATACTGGTGACGATGAACGAGCACGACCACCCCCCGCACGACGCGACGAGCGAACCTGAGTCCCGGGCTCCGGCCCCGGGAAACCTGGCCCTCGTGCAGGAGTTCATCAACAGCGTGGAGATGCCCGACGGGGTGGACGAGCTGCGCACCGAGGCGCTTGCGGCTGCGTGGCTGCACTCCAAGGCTGAGATCGCGCCGTCGGTGACGGCTTCGGACCTGCGACGCCTGGTCGCCACTCGCGAGGCGTTGCGTGATCTGCTCGAGGCACACACAGGAGAGAACGTCGACCCGGCCGTCGCTGTGAGATTGGAGAAGCTCCTGAGTCACGCACCGCTCCGTCCGGTCCTCTCAGCAAGCGGCGCCACCCTGACCGTCGACTGCGGCGGCGTCGACCGGTTCCTGGGCATGATCTCGACGGCGATCGTCGAAGCGACCCTCATGCGGACCTGGGCGCGGCTCAAGGTCTGCCGGAGCAGCACCTGTCGCTGGGCGTACTACGACCACTCCAAGAATGGCAGCGGCATGTGGTGTTCGATGCGCAGCTGCGGTTCCAAGGAGAAGGCGCGGGCCTACCGGGCCCGGCGCCGGTCGACCGCCGCCACACAGCCCGCCTGAGGCCCGGGGCTCACACCTCGCGGCGGCGGAACCGCCACACTGCGAACGCGACGATCAGCACCACCCAGCAGGCGGTCCAGACGAGGAAGGCCGTCGACGGTGGCGACTGGACGAAGAACGGGTTGCCGGCCCGTTCGGTGGTGGCTCCCAGGACGTCCCGATAGAGGACCGGCTCGAGCTCATAGACCGACCCTCGCCACAGCGCATCCGTCGGAAGGAGGAGCTGGCTCACGGTCCCCGCATTGGTGATCCCGACGTTCCCGAAGACCTGGCCGATCGCGCCGGCGATGCCGCCGATCCACGAGAGGAAGAACAGCACGAGGGCGATCACCCCGGCGGTCATCCCCGAGAGCATCGTGCTGAGCAGCAGGGCCAGCGACATGACGACGACCCCCTCGCCCATCAGGTACAGCGCAAGTGGCACCGGGCCGGGTGGAACGTACCCGGCGGTGAGATTGACCGCAAACAGCTCGAGAGCCGTCGCGACTCCGACGTACACGACGATCAACGCGGCAAACCCGAGCCACTTCCCCATGACCACCTGATAGCGGCTCACCGGACGCGCGAGGATCGACAGGGCGACACCCGATTCGACCTCGCTGGAGATGGACGGCGAAGCAACGACCACCGCGCTCAGCGCGAGCACGCCGCTGAACATGAACTCGACGAGCACGAGCACCTGCGAGGTCGCCAGGCGCACCTCGCTCGCGGGCAGCGGCGTCCCGTCGGGCTGGGTCAGCGTCGCCAGGTGCTGGAAGCCCCATGCGGTGAGCCCGATGACGATGAGGGTGAGGATCGCGAGCGCGAGGAGCAGCTTGCGTCTGGCCGCCTCGCGGATGGTGAGCCGCGCGATCGTCAGTGCTGCCATCGCGCCTCCTCGTCTCGCAGGAGCGACAGGAAGCGTTCCTCGAGGGTTTGGTGCATCGGCTCCACGGCATACACTCGCGCGCCGCTCGTCACGAGCTCGGTGACCAGGTCAGGGATGGCGTCGGCCGGCACCCCGGCGACGGTCACCCATCCGTCGAGCTCCGCGACGGTCCCGCGTCGCGCGAGTGCCGAATGTGCATCGCCGTTGATGCCGGTCAGGCGCAGGCGCACCCCGCCCGTCCCGAGCAGCTCGTCGAGACGGCCGGTTGCCAGGACGCGTCCCCCGGAGACCACCGCGACCCGGTCGCACACCTGCTCCACCTCGCTGAGCAGATGCGAGTTGAGGAAGACCGCTGAGCCGCGCTCGCGGAGCTGCCGGATGATCGTCCGCGTGTCGGCCCGGCCCACCGGGTCGAGCGCCGACGTCGGCTCGTCGAGGACGACCAGCTCGGGGTTGCCGAGCAGCGCGACGCCGAGACCGAGGCGCTGCTGCATGCCCTTCGAGTACGTCTCCACCTTGGCGTCGCCGTGCCCGCTCAATCCGACGGTCGCAAGCGCGCCGTCGATCTGGGTCGACCATTCGGAGCGGGCGATGCCGGCGAGCTTGCAGTGCAGCGCCAGCACCTCACGGGCGCTCAGCCACCCCTGGTACCGGAAGAGCTCCGGGAGGTAGCCGACGCGGCTCCTCGTCTCGCGATTGCCGGCGCGATGTCCCAGGACCCAGGCCTCCCCGCCGGTCGGCCGCGTCAGCCCGAGGAGCAGCTTGACGGCGGTCGTCTTGCCGCTCCCGTTCGGGCCGAGGAATCCGAACACCTCCCCGCGCGGCACCACCATCGTCAGGCCCGAAAGCGCGATCGAAGGCCCGTAATGCTTCGTCAGCTCCACAGTCCGCACCGCCGGCTCGCCGGCGCCGTCAGGGGACTCCGTCGCGGCAGCCGGCGTCAATGCACTGAGCGCGCCACCCCGAGCACCTCACTGGAGCTCAGCGTGCCCGCGACCGCTTCCACGGTGCCATTGTGCGTCCAGACGACGACGCTGCCGAGTTGGGTCGAATCCCCGATGAGGATGCCCGGCGCGCCGTTGATGCTCACCGTCGCGGCATTCGCGAGGTCGATCGGGATCGGCACCGGGACGGTCTGTTCCGGATTGCCGAGCGCGCGAAGCTCGGACGCGACCTCGGGGGGAATCCCCGGAACGGACAGCAGGTAGTCCTCGAGGCTGCGCGCGGTCACGCCGGTCGTCGACACGGTCGGGGTGCGCGACGCGACGACCACAAAGGCCTCGGAGCCGGTCGGCAGGGCCCCACCGTGATACAGCGAGGCCAGGTCGAAACCGTACGAGACCGCGATAGCCGGAGCGATCGACAGCGTCAGGGTGCTGCCGTCGAGACCCGCGGGCAGCGTTGGCAGCCGGCCGCCCGCACGTGCTGCGGCGGCGCGAGCGAGCGTGGCGTCGAACGTGAAGGACACGACACCACCGGAGACCACCGCAAAGCTGGGCGTGGCGGGCACCCCGGGTGGCAGCTTCGCGACCACGGGAGCAGCGATGCCCGCCGCCTGCCCGGCGGCCGCGGCACTCGGCTCGGCGCGCACCTGCAGGGACCCGTCGCCGTTGACGTGGCCGTAATTGGTGAGGCCGGCGAGGGAGCGCACGTCGGCGACCGTCACCGGCACAGGTGCGAGCTGCTTGGGCTGGAAGAGGCTCAGGAAGTCCTGGGACGCGCCCGAGACGACGAGCACGATGCTCGCCGTCGCCGCGACGGCCACGCCCGCCATCACCCGCCTCGCTCGCACCGCACCGGCCCGCCGGGGCGCGGGTGCGTGGCCGCGGCGCGGACGCGGCGCCTGCGCCGAGCTCGCCGATTCGGTGGTCGCCAGCCGCCCGCGCGCAGCATCGACGTCGATGGGGGGCTCCGCGACCGCGAACAGCGACGCAGCACGCGATGCCGTCGCCTCCAGGCGCCGCAGCCGCTCAGCGCAGCGGGCGCACGTCGCCAGGTGCTCCCGCGTTGCCGCGTCGATGGCAACCGGCTCGTCAAGCCGGCGCCGCAGGGTTCCGTCAGACGGATGCATCCCCGACCTCCTTGCGCAGGCGCGCCTCTGCGCGCCGCAGCCGTGTTCCCACGGTGTTGATCCCGATCCCCAAGGCCGACGCCATCTCGGTGTAGCTGAGCCCGCTGTACCGGAGGACGAGCACGGCCGCGTGCCGGCGGGGAATCCGGGTGAGGGCCGCTCGCACCAGGCGGCCTGTCTCGGCCGCCTCGAGCGCGGCCTCGGGATCGCCGTCGACCGCTCCGCCCTCGGCGTATCGGAACTCCCGCGCGGCACGCCGGTGGCGGGCCCGGATGGTGTTGAGCGCGCTGTGCACCGCGGCGGCGCGCAGCCATGCCGGGGCGTTCGCGCCCGGGTCGTCGCCGAAGCGCCGGTGGAGATCGAGGAACACGTCCTGCGCGACGTCCTCCGCGGCCGCCGGGTCGGCGAGCACCCGTCGTGCGATGCCGACGATCCTCGGGTATTCCTCGACGAACAGGCGGTCGAACCCGGTCGGGATCGCGGTGGCGGGGGCCGACGGACGAGAGAGACCCGTCATGACGTGTACGGTGATGGCTTCGAGGGCGCGGGAGTTGACCACATCAGGTATGCACCGCCGCCACCACATTTGTGACACGGAGCCGCATCGAGGGCTGCGCGGTGGTCGATGGCCGGTCCGACCCCGGCACTGAGTAACCTTCCGCCCTGATGTCCGCCGCCGTCGTCAGCCGACTCCGACGCATCACCCCGGGGCAGATGATCGTCGTCGCGGCGTTCGTCGTGATCCTGTGCGTGCTCGTGCGCAGAGGTGGCGACCCCGACATCTTCTGGCACCTCGTGACCGGGCAGTGGATGGTCGACCACCACCAGATGGTGTCCCACGACCTCTTCACCTTCACCGTCGCCGGCAAGCAATGGATCGACCCCGAGTACACCACCGAGATCGCCGCGTATCTCGTCTACAGGGTCGGCGGCCTGACACTCGTCTCACTCGCATTCGGCGCAGTCTCGTTCATCGGGTTCGTGCTGATCTGGCGGCGCGTCAAGCTCGAGCTGTCCAACCCGCTGATCGCCGCGATCCTCGTCGGGATCGCCGGCCTCGCCGGCGCCGCCGTCTGGGGACCGCGTCCGCAGATGATCACCTTCGCGTTCTCGTGCCTCGAGTTGCTGTGGCTCGACCGGTATCTGCGCGGCCGGTCTCGCGCCATCTACTGGCTCCCGCTGGTGATGGTCGCGTGGGCCAACCTGCACGGGGGATTCCTCTTCGGCCTCGTTCCGGTCGGGGTCGCGGCATTCGTCGAGGCGGTCCATTGGGTGCGTCGAGTCGATGGCGACCTGCACATGCGCCGCACGCGCAGTCTCGTGCTCGTGTTTGTGGGCTGCGTGGTCGCCGCAATCCTCAACCCGCACGGCATCAACCTGTACGGATACGTGATCCAGCCGCAATTCTCCGGCGTGCAGCAGAGCTTCATCGCCGAGTGGCAGTCCCCCAACTTCCATGTCCTGGAGGAGCGCGGGTTCGAGGCGATGCTGCTGCTCATCCCGGTCGCGTTCGCGGTCCGCCGTCCCTCGCTGTGGGAGGTGTGTCTCACCGTCGTCGTCTCCATCGCGGCGCTGTCGGCGGTGCGCCACGCGGCGCTGTTCATCGCGGCCGAGACGCCGATTCTCATCTGGTCGTTCTCGGCGGGTTGGGAGCGCATGTCACCTGCCCATCGCGTCGCCGAGTGGATCGCTCCGAGGAGGCGAGCGCTCCTGGGTGGCGCGGCTGCCGTGCTGGTGGTCGCCATCGCCGGGACGGGCATCTTCGTGCGCTCGACGCTCTCCAACCAGACCGCTGCGACGGCGGCGAACTTCCCCGTCGGCGCGGCCGACTGGCTGGCGTCGCATCGCGACGTCGGGACGCACATGTTCAACCAGTACGGCTGGGGTGGGTACCTGATCTATCGCTTCTATCCCGATCCGAACCGGCGCGTGTTCTCCTTCGGCGAAGCAACGCTGCTCGGCAATTCGATCATGGACCAGATGCGTGATGTCGAGACGGGGAGCCCCGACTGGCAGCAGATCTTCGCGGAGCACGACATCGACTACGTGATCGACGTGCCGGGCGCGCCCGCGGTGCTTGCGCTCGAGGTCGATCCGCAGTGGACGAAGGTCTACGACGACGGTTTCGCCGTGATCATGGTGAAGAACTCCGCGCTGGCGCGGGCCCCGACCACCTGAAACCGCGGCGGATCGAGCGCCGTTCCACCCGTCGGTGATGCGCGCGCTCCTGATCCGTTCCCTCTGGCGCTGGTTGCCGTTCGCGGCCGCGATCACGGTGGTCTGCGGCCTGGTGTACGTCGAGGTGCAGCAGAATCTCCGCCAGTCAGCCAACGATCCACAGATTCAGATGGCCGAGGACACCGCAGCTTCCCTTGCGGCCGGGAGCGACGCGGCAGCACTCGTGCCAAGCACGGCCGTCGATGTCGCCTCGTCTCTCGCTCCGTTTCTGATCGTCTATGACGCGCACGACGATGTGGTCGCGTCGTCCGCGAGCCTCGACCGCGCGACACCGCGGTTGCCCGAAGGCGTGCTCGCGTCCGCCCGCCAGAGTGGTGAGGACCGGGTGACCTGGGAGCCGCGTGCCGGCGTTCGCATCGCGGCGGTCGTCGTGCCATACGACGGAGGCGCGGTGCTGGCAGGACGATCGTTGCGTGAGGTGGAGCACCGCGAGTCCGACGCTCTCGCGACTGCGGCCCTCGCGTGGGTCCTCGGGCTCGCCGCAGTCGCAGCGACGCTCATCGCCCTGGAGTGGATCATCCGGCGCTGGACAGGCGGGGAAATGCTTCAGGGCATGTAGTATCTGGGGAGATGCAGCACCGAGAGCCCGTCGCCAGCCACGCGTTCCGCTCCATCGGGGTCTTCTCGGTTCGGTTCCGCTGGCCGATCCTGATCGCGTGGGTCGCCATCACGGTCTTCTCGGTCAAGGTCTTTCCCGGCATCTCCGACGTCGCCAAGGATTCGCAGAGCAGCTTCCTGCCCGCCAACACCCCGTCGGTGCAGGCGGAGGCCCTGGCCCAGCCCTTCCAGGACTCCAAGCACGGCGTGGCGACCCTCGTGGCGGGACGTGAAGCAGGCCCGCTCACCGCTGCCGACATCCAGCAGATCACCACCATCGAGACTCGGATCGGGGCTCTGTCGGGCATCCTCCGCGTTCAGGCCTTCGGGCTCTCCCCCGACAAGCACGCCGAGCAGGCGCAGATCGTCACGAACCTGCCGCCCTTCAGCGCCGGCAGCAACGCCATCGCGCTGGTGGCGGCCATCCGAGCGACGTTCCCGAGCGACGCCTCGGGGCTGCAGTTCCACCTCACGGGAACGATCCCGGGCTTCGTCGATCAGCAGCAGCAGTCGAAGACGTCGCAGAACGACATCCAGCGGTTCTCGGTGCTCTTCATCATCGTGCTGCTGCTCATCGCATTCCGAGCGTTGCTCGCTCCACTGGTGACGCTGCTCCCCGCGGCGCTCGTGCTCGCACTGGCGAGCCCGGTGATCGCCGGGGCGACCCACCTCGGCGTCCAGGTGTCGGCGATCACGCAGTTCATCCTCATCGTCCTCGTCCTCGGCGCCGGAACGGACTACGGGCTGTTCCTCGTGTTCCGCACTCGAGAGGAGCTGCGTCGCGGGCTCGAACCCAAGGACGCGGTCCGTCGTGCGGTGGCCACCGTCGGTGAGTTCGATCACCTTCAGCGCGCTCATCGTCATCGCGGCGCTGATGTCGCTGATCATCGCGCAGTTCAACTTCTACCAGAGCCTCGGACCCGCACTGGCGATCGGCATCGCGCTCATGCTGATGGCGGGCTTGACGCTGCTGCCCGCGCTCCTCGCGATCTTCGGACGCGCTGTCTTCTGGCCGTCACGCGCGCGCATGGTCGAGAACCCGCGCGCGAATGTCTACGGAAGGATCGCCGCACGGGTGGTGCGCCGTCCGCTCCCGGTTGCGATCATCGGCGCGATCATCTTCGGTGCGATCGCGCTCGGACAGATCGGAACCACGACCGCGGGTTTCGCCGACCAGTCGGCGCCGTCCGGCACCGATTCGGCGGCCGGTGACACGCTCGTCGCCGAGCACTACGGCAGCGCCAATCTGAATGCGACCGAGTTCCTGTTCAAGTTCCCGACCTCGATCTGGTCGCACGCGGACGACCTGCAGACGATCGAGACGCGGCTGCAGAGCAGCGGTGGTTTCGCCGCGGTCGAGGGTCCGCTGACGTTCTCCGGCCAGGCATTGACGCCCGCGCAACTCGTCGCGATCCACACCGGGGGCAACGCGCAGGCAAGCGAGGCGCTGGCGCGCTTCGTGAGCGCCGACGGACGCACCGTCCAGTACATCGCGGTCGAGCCGCACGGCGGAGCGCTGCCGATCAGCGACATCCCCCGGGTGCGCGATCTGGCCACCAGCGTCGGGTCGAGCGTGGAGGCGCAGGCGAGCGGCGTCTTCGGCATCCAGCCGTTCGCGTACGACGTCGATCAACTCTCCTCGTCGGATCTCTGGCACATCATCCCGGTGGTGGCGATCCTCATCGCGATCCTGCTCGCCATCGTGATGCGCAGCCTGGTCGCGCCCCTCTACCTCGTGACCAGCGTCCTGCTGTCCTATCTCGCGGCACTCGGTCTCACCGCCTTGATCTTTGTGCACTTCGGCGGCCAGGACGGCATCAACTTCGTCTTACCGTTTCTCATGTTCGTCTTCCTGATGGCGCTCGGCTCCGACTACAACGTCCTCGTCATGACGCGGATCCGCGAGGAGTCGCACCATGACACGACGCGCGAGGCGGTCCGGCGAGCGATCGGTGCCACCGGCACCACGGTGACCACGGCGGGTCTGATCCTCGGCGGCACCTTCGCGGTCCTGGCGTTCGCCGGCGGCGGAGCGTCGGGAGGATCGCAGATCCAGCAGATCGGGTACGGCGTGGCATTCGGTGTGGTCATGGACACGTTCGTCGTCCGCACGATCCTCGTGCCGGCGCTCGTCGTCATCCTCGGCCGCCGCAACTGGTGGCCGTCGCCGCTCTGGCGGCAGGGGGAGCCGGTCGCGCCTGCCGCGCGTCCGTCGGTGAATCCCGAGAGCGCCGCCGTGCCGGTGGGAGAACCCTGAGTTGAGCCGGCTCCCTGAGCTCACGGCGGCCCTCTGGGCGTCGCACCGGCGGCTCGACAATGCGACACGCGCGCTGACCCCCGAGCAGCTCACCGGCCCCTCGTACTGCAGCGAGTGGACCATCGCGAAGGTGCTCTCGCACCTGGGGAGTGGCGTCCAGGCGATGGGACTGCGCCTCGATGCGGGATTGGCCGGCACGGAGCCGCCGGATCAGTCCGAGATCCAGGGGATCTGGGATGTCTGGGACGCGATGACACCCGAGGACCAGGCGCAGAAGAGCATCAGCACCGACACCATGTTCCTGCAGCGTGTCGACACGATCCCGCGCGAGCAACTCGAGTCACTGCGGATGTCGCTCTTCGGAGCACCTGCTGACGCCGGACGCCTGCTTCAGATCCGGCTCAGCGAGCACGCCATCCACACATGGGACATCGTCGTGATGAGCGATCCAGCCGCGACGATCGATGCCGACGCCGCCACGGAGATGATCGACGGCCTCGACCTCGTTGTGACCTACACGGGGAAGGCGGCGTACGGTCCCCTCGAGGCGACGGTCGTCACCACCGAGCCCGACCGCACCTTCCGGCTGTCGATCGGCGATGCGGTGCGTGTTGCGCCGGCTGCGCCGAGTGATCCGGCCGCCACCGCCATCCTGCGGCTACCGGCGGAGGCATGGATACGGCTCGTCTACGGCAGGCTTGATGCCGCGCACACGCCGGCGACCGTTGTCACCGAGGGCGTGGAGCTCGACACGCTGCGCGCCGTGTTTCCGGGCGTCTGACCCGAGCCACTCCGTGTCGCCCCGCACTTCGCTGCGGGTCACCGCGAGGGATCAGCCCGGCAGCGCGGGGGCGACCGCGATCCGATCACGACCGTCGCGCTTGGCCTGGTACATCGCCTGGTCCGCGGCGAGGACCACGTCGTCCAGCTCCTGGCCGTGATCCGGGAAGACGGCGACGCCGATCGATGCCGTCACGCGTGTGGGTGCGGCGGTCGGCGCGCGAAGCTCGGCCACCGCGCTCTGCAGCGCCTGCGCGACGCGCATCGCGCCGTCGACCGTCGAGTTGGTGAGGACGACGAGGAACTCCTCACCGCCGTAGCGCACGGCGTAGTCACTGTCGCGGACCACCCGGCGCAGCGCACGCGCGACCGCTCGTAGGACCGAGTCGCCGACCGCGTGGCCCGCCGTGTCGTTGATCTCCTTGAAATGGTCGAGGTCCATGAGCAGGATGCCGACACCCGCACCGGTGCGAAGGCTTTGCGACATCACCCGTGGCGCCATGTCGCGCCACCAGCGAATGTTGAAGAGGCCGGTGAGCGCGTCCGTGAGCGCGCGGCGCTCGAGCTCGATGTACATCTGCGCGTTGCTCAACGCGGCGGCGGTGACGAAGGCCAGCAGCGCGCCGCGCTCGAGATCCTCCTCACTGAACGCATCGAGCCCGTTGCGCCACACGTCGATCACACCGAGACGCTGATCGCCGGCGATGAGCGGTATCGCGAGCATCGATTCGGGCTCGCGTCGCGTCCCCGGGATCGTCGCCGCGGCAGGGTGCGAATCCGTGTCGGCGCAGCGGTAGGGTTGCGCCCGGGCGAACACCCAGCCGGTGATGCCTTCGCTCAACGAGACCTCACTGTTCTTCAGCCCCTCGGTCCCGTCGCCGGCGAGCACGCGCGGGCGGAAGCGGTGGTGCTCCCAGTCGGCCTCGAAGATGGCGAGACGGTCGGCGGCGGTCACCTCGTTGAGCCGTGTCGCTGCGATCCGCAGGATGCGGTCGGGGTCGTGCTCGGCCTGCAGGGTGCGCGCGGTCTCGACCAGGAAACGCGCGAACGTTCGATCGTCGAGGTTCGCCATCGCGGGAGCGTCCAGCGTGGCAAGCTCGAACGGGGCGCGCAGCGTGTCGCCGCGCTCGCGGAAGACGCGCACCTCACGTCGCTGGAACGAGGCGCTCGTCACCAGCTCGTCGCCGGGCTCCGCAAGGTCGGGATCGACGACGAGCGGTTTCGCGAGATGCGGCCCGACACCGTACTGCACACCGAGCTCCGCCACGGCGGCGGCGGTGGTCTTGCTGTCGACTCCGCGGGCGACGATGCGCCCATCCAGGCGCGCCACGAACACCACGGTGGCGGCGAGATCTGCCTTGGCAACGTCGTCCTCGATCACGCGACCCGGAAGTCCGGCGTCGAGAAAGACGAAATCGGGCCGCAGCTCGGCGATGAATCGCCGGTCCACCGCGGAGGTCACCGCATCGACTGCGAGAAGGAATCCGGCGTCGCGAAGCTCGCGAAGCCTCGCCATCGCGACATCGTCGAGTGGGTGTCCCGTGCCGGTCCGCACGATCCAGGCGACCTCTCCCGGGTTCACCCCCGCTCTGCGGGCGTCCGCCATGAGGTCGAGCTCGCCACTCGCGAACGCGCCGCGGTGCAGCGGCACGAGCAGCAGCGCAGGTCCCGTGTGCTGCGCGAGTGCCAGCGCGGCACTCACGACCGCACCGTCCGCGCCGACCTCAGCCGGGCGCGGCAGCGCCTCGTAGCCAAGATCGACGTGGTCGATGATGTCGATGACCGGCTGGAGCGCCACGCCCGCGTGCGGTGCGTCGGTGGCGCGGTTCGACGTCGCGCTTCCCATGACCACGGCTTTCAAGCTACCCCCACGTTCGTTCTCCGGCCGGCACACACTTCCCGCTGTCGCGTCACACCTTCGCACCGGGGAATCGACAGAACGGTCTCATCGGCGACCTGCTGCGAGGTCGCATCCCACCTGTCACAGCACCTCCGGAGACCGACGGGCGGTTCGGTTCCCTCCGCGGAGGAGTGGGACGCCGCGCCGACCGAGCGTCGCCGGCGTCCACCGCTCCTACCGCTTCCACCCCTCAGGCGATCGCGGTTCATTGGATTCCCATTGTCTTAAGACCCTGCGACGTGGAGCCCGTCCATGCAGTCACGAGCTGATGACGCGCGCCGTCGCATCGGCTGGCAGCGTTCGTACATCCCGCCTCCGTCGATCTCGACCTGCGGCATGGTCGTCGTCAGCCCTCAAGGCCTCGGCGCGGCACTCGCCGCGCGCGCCGTGTCAGCGAAGGTATCCCTCGATCACCGGCGCAACCCTCGAGACGAGGTCGTCGTTGGTGGCACCGACGACCGCGCCGGCCTTCACCACATGGCGCAGCATTGCAATCCCGATCAACTGCGCCACCACAAGCGACGCTCGCAATAGTCCATCCGGCCGGTCGATGAGCAGGGCGAGCGACGTCAGCATCTCCTGCGCGAGGAAGTCACGCAACATCGCTGCGGCGCGGTCGCTCGACACCGCGGATCGCACGAGGCTCAGCACCATGTCCCGCGTCTGCTCCTCGTCGAGCATGCGCAGATACCGCCGCACGATCGTCTCGGCTGCTTCCGTGATGCTCAGGGCATCGAGCCCGTCGAACACACGGTTTGGACGCAGGGTGCGTTCGAGCGCTGCGACAAACAGGCCTTCCTTGGTGCCGAAGTAGTGGACGAGCAGCGCGGGATCGACATCACACTGCTTGGCGATGCTGCGCAGCGAGGTGGCGTCGTAGCCGCGAGCTCCGAACGAGCGCCGGGCCGCGAGCAGGATGTCCTGACGGGTCTCCGGTGCACCGGGACGGCGACCGCTGCGGCTCACGCGGGTGCGCCGGCGGACACGATGCTCACGAACGCCTCCTCGAGATTTGCGGGCACGGTGCTGATCGCGCCCTGGATGTCGCGGCCGGCGAGCAGTTCCCGCACGTCGCGCGGCGAACCCGGCACGCGCAGCGTGTCGCCCTGCACCTGCACGATGAGGCCCTCGGCGTCGAGCACCTCGAACGCCCGCTGCCACGCGGAGCACACGACCTGCACCACCTCGCGACCGGCGATCACATCGCTGACCGTGCCCTCCGCGACGACACGACCACTCGCCATGACCACGAGGCGATCGCACTGCGCCGCCTCCTCCATGTTGTGCGTCGTCACGAGCACGCCGGTGCCGTGCTCGGCGCTGTCGCGGATGTCCTGCCAGAGCCGGGCGCGGCTCAGCGGCCCGACCCCGGACGTCGGCTCGTCGAGGACGAGCAGCTCCGGCTCGTGCGAGAAGGCGACGGCGAAAGCGACTCTTCGCTGCAGCCCGAGCGGCAGCGTGCCGACCAGGTCGTCGCTTGCATCGCGGATGGTCGATGGCAGTGACGTCCGAACGCAGCCGAACGCGGCGGCGGTGAAGGTCCAGTTCTCGCGCACCGTCATGTCGTCGTACAGACCGAGCGTCTGCGGCACGTACCCGAGCCGGCGTCGCGTGGCCATCGACGGGGCTGCGTCGAACAGCAGCACCTGACCCTGCGATGGGCGCACGAGACCGAGGAGCAACCGGATGAGCGTGGTCTTGCCGGCGCCGTTCGCGCCGAGGAGGCCGACGACCTCGCGGCCATTCACCGTGATGTCCACCGTGTCCACCGCCGTGAACGAACCGAAGCGCATCGTGACGCGCCGGCTTTCAGCGAGCGCGGTCATCGGCGCCCTCCTTCGCCACGTCGGCGAGCGCGGCGATCATGACCGCGTCCTCGAAGTCGGGGCGCAGGGGTTCGGCTCCCGCGGGCAGGTCGCGAGAAGGCGCCCACACCCGCCAGGTCGCACCCCATCGCCACGACAGCCCTGCGGGCTGCGTCGCCGACCGGACCACGCCGAGCGCGCCGGGGACACCGGCGACGATGTCGGACGGCGAGCCGAGGGCGATGGTGCGACCCTGCTCGAGCAGCAGGACCGTCGAGGCCCGATGCGCCTCGTCGACGTATGTGGTTGCGGCAACGACGGCGGTTCCCTCTGCCGCCGCACCCGAGATGAGCCGCCACAGCTCGGCTCGGCTCACCGGATCGACGCCGGTGGTCGGCTCGTCGAGCACCAGCATCGGAGGGCGGTGCAGCAGCGCCATACCGACCGCGAGCTTGCGCTGCATGCCCCCGGACAGCTGCCCGCCGAGCCGGGATCGCGCGTTCCCGAGACCGATTCGATCCAGCAACTGCGTGGATCGCCGGGTCAGCTCGGCGCCGCGCAACCCGTACGCGCCTCCGGAGAATGCGAGGTTCTCGTCGACGGTGAGGTCCACGTAGAGGCCGGCGCTGGCAGGCACGTACCCGATCTCCGTCTTCGCCGGCCGGCGTGCGACGCCGGTGGTCAGCCGCACGAGGCCGACGAGCGCTCGCAACAGCGTCGACTTGCCGGCTCCGTCACCGCCGACCACGATGCCGACGGTCGAGGGCTCGACACGCAGGGTCACGTGATCGAGTGCGACCCTGGACCCGAACATCACGCTCGCATCCTCGAGCCCCCACGTCACGACGGCACCGCTTCGGGTGTCACTCCGGCGCCACGCGCGCGACGGGCGCTCGGCGCCAGGTCGCGCCGGAATCGCAGCATCGCGAGCCCGAGCACGACGACGGCCATCCCGGCGAGGACGGCGAGCTGCACCCAGATGTCCGCGATCGGCGCGGCCTTGAGCATCACGCCGCGGCTGATCTCGATGAAGTACTTGAGCGGGAGGATGTAGGCGATCCACTGCACGCCGCTCGCCATGGAGGAGACCGGAAAGATCAATCCTGACAGCAGAATCTGCGGCACGACGAACATGATCGCGAGCTGGATCGACTGGCCCTGGTTCTGCGACACGGTCGACACCAGGACGCCCATCCCGAGCGTCACCAGCAGGAAGAGCAGCGCCCCGATCGCGAACGCCGCGACGTTGCCGACAAAGGGAACCCCGAAGAGCAGCATGCCGATGACCACGATGGCGATGAGGTCGAGCGACGCGAGCAGCAGATACGGGACGATCTTTCCGAGGATCACGTCCCACGGCCGGAACGGCATCACCGCGAGTTGCTCGATGGTCCCCGCCTGCCGTTCGCGCACGATGCCGAGGCTCGTGATGAGCGTGCCGATGAACAGCAGGATCAGACCGTTCAGGCCCGGGATCATGATCCACGACGTCGAGAGGTTCGGGTTGTAGAGGATCTGGACGCTCAGGCCGGGATGGTCACCCCGCCGGCGCTCGCCGCCTGTGTCATGTGAGCGAACGCCGCCTGCGCGGCCTGCACCGCGAACAGCTGGGTTCCGTCCATGAGCGCGACAACCCGGCCGGCGTCCGCCACCACGGCGACGGCGGCGCTCCCATCCTGCAGCCGGCTCTCCGCGAGCGACCGGCCCGCGGCGAGATCGATGTCGACGACGTCGAACGGGGCGTGGAGGTGGCCGGCGACGGCCTCCGCCTGCGGCCCCACCACCACCGTCGGGATGTTCGAGACATCGAAACGGGCCGCGTAGCCGAAGACGACCAGCAGCAGCACCGGGAGCACGACCAGCAGCGCCAGCGTCCGCCGGTCGCGCTTGAGCTGGCGGAACTCCTTGACGATCATCGCCCACACGGCAGCGCCTCCTAATTCATTGACCGTTGAACTCTACGCCTGCTGAATTAGGAGGTCAACCGCCCGGAACGGGCGGTAGAGCGCCCCGAAAACGCCAAGGGCCGCTGGAAGCTCGACAGGGTCGGGCTGGAGCGAGTGCCCGCCCCGCGGCGCCGTCGACCGCGCCGAGAGTCCCCCAGCTCCCGCAGCGCGCTGCATCCGGCTGGCTTTGAAGAGGCCCGAGGGCAACGGATGCTCGCTGTGGGGATCTTGAGCTCGCGGAGCGTGTCGCGTGGCCCTGCACAGTGCCCTCGGGCACAGATGCTCGGTTCGGGATTTCAAGCTCGCGGAGCGTGTCGGGTGGCCCTGCACACTGCCCCCGGCACGGATGCTCGGTTCGGATTTTAAGCTCGCGGAGCGTGTCGGGTGGCCCTGCACACTGCCCCCGGCACGGATGCTCGGTTCGGGATCTCAAGCTCGCGGAGCGCGTGGTATACTCGGTCTCGAGTAATCGAAGATGAGTGATCACGGACCCATCGACGTCGTGCCACGGAGGGCACCCCGGCCCAGGCGGCGGCACCGTGCCATCCCGCGGACCCCCCTCGCCCTTGCGGTGATGAACCTGCTCCACGAGCGGTCGATGCACCCCTACGAGATGAAGGTGCTGATGCTCCAGCGAGGCCATGAGCGTGCGGTGCGCCTCAAGGAGGCATCGCTCTACGACACCGTTCAGCGTCTCGCCGAGGTCGGATTCATCGCGCCGCTCGAGGTGAGTCGCGAAGGGCGACGGCCTGAGCGGACGGTCTACGGCATCACCCAGGCCGGCCGCGACGACCTCCTCATCTGGATGCAGCAGCTGATCGCCGAGCCGTCCCCGGAATACCCGAACTTCGCGGCGGCCCTCATGTTCATCCTCGGTCTCGGCAAGGATGTCGCGATCACCGCGCTCACCCGCAGGTCCGCGATGCTCGAGGCCGAGATCTCCCGCATCGACGCCTTCGAGCGCGCACTCCGCGAGTTGGGTGCCTACGCGGAGATGCTGCCGCCGGGCATGACGGAGTTTCCGCGACTGCTCGGCATCGAAGAGGAGTACGCGCAGGCGATTCGGCGAGCGGAGCTCGCGTGGGTGCGTCAGGTGATCGGCGAGCTTCGCGACGGGACGCTGCCCTGGCCCGACCTCGGCGAACCGGCACGGATCGATGAGTGAGGGTGCGGGTGCCATGAGTGAGTTGCCGATGAGTTCCCGTGATGCCGCCGTCTCGACAACGCAGCTGCGCAAGTGGTTCCGCAACGGGCGGGAGAAGGTCGAGGCGGTGTCCGGGATCGACCTCACCGTCCACCCGGGTGAGATCTTCGGCTTCCTCGGCCCCAACGGCGCCGGCAAGACCACGACGCTGCGCATGCTGACGACGCTGCTCCCCATCGACGCCGGTGAGGCGCTCGTCGCGGGCGTGGACGTCCGGCGGCATCCAGGCGAGGTTCGCCGCCGGATCGGATACGTCGGACAGCTCGGCGGGACGGATCTCCCCGCGACGGGACGCGAGAACCTCGTGCTCCAGGGAAGCCTGTACGGAGCGACGCGTGCCGACGCGGAACGCCGTGCGGCTGAGCTCATCGAATCGCTCGAGCTCGCCGGCTTCGCGGATCGGGTCGCGCGCACCTACTCCGGCGGCCAGCGCCGCCGCCTCGAGGTGGCGCTCGGGATCATGCACCGGCCTGACGTCCTCTTCCTCGACGAACCGACCACGGGCCTCGATCCCCAGAATCGCGCCAACCTCTGGGACCAGCTGCGGAAGCTCCGCAGCGCCGGGACGGCGATCTTCCTCACCACCCACTATCTGGAGGAGGCCGACGCCCTCGCGGATCGGGTCGCAATCGTCGATCACGGCAAGGTGGTCGCCGAGGGCACTCCGCCGGACCTGAAGCGACGGCTCGCCGGCGATGTTGTGAGCGTCCGGCCGAGGTCCGACGGGCAGTCGATCGAGGACCTCCGGACGGATCTGGCACACCAGCCCTTCGTCACCGAGGCCCGCCTGGAGGGCGAGACCATCCGCCTGTACGTCACCGACGGCGCCCAGGCGCTCCCCCTCGTCTTCGACCATCTGCGGACCGCGGGTGTGCTGCTCGATTCCGTCTCCGTTGCGGAGCCGTCCCTGGACGACGTGTTCCTGCAGCAGACGGGACGTTCCCTGCGCGATACCGTCGCGGACGGTTCGAGCAAGGAGGTTGTGGCGTGAATCTCCTTCGCGAGATCGGCCTCCTGTGGAAACGCAAGCTGGTGGAAACCGTTCGCCAGCCGACCTGGGTGTTCGTGGGCCTGAGCACGCCTCTGCTCTACCTCGCGCTGTTCGCGCCGCTGCTCCAGACCTTCGCCGGCGGCCCGGACTTCCGCAGTGGGAGCGTGCTCGACGTGTTCGTGCCGGGCATCCTCGTCCTCATGGCATTCGGCGCGGGGATGGGCGCCGGCTGGGGCATCATCTGGGAGGTCGACACCGGCGTCATCGAGCGGTTGCGGGTGACTCCGGCCAGCCGGTTCGCGCTGCTCATGGGCACGGTGCTGCGCGACGTCGTGATGTTCGTCATTCCCGCGCTCGTCGTCATCGCGGTGGCGATCCCGTTCGGATTCCATCCGCAGTGGGGTGGCATCGCGGTGCTCGTCGTGCTCCTGAGCCTGCTCACCGTCATCGCGTCGGCGTGGTCGAACGCGCTCGGCATCATCCTCCGGCAGATCGGCAGCCTCGCCGCGGTGGTGACCGGACTCCAACTGCCGCTCACGCTGCTCGCCGGCATCCTGCTCCCGCTCTCGATCGCGCCCCTGTGGATGCAGGGCCTCGCCCACGTGAACCCGCTCTACTATGCGGTCGAGGCGTCGCGGGACCTCGCGCAGGGGACCATCGTGTCCGCGACCGTCGTCCTCGGCTTCGCGGTGATGATCGGGCTCGCGGCGCTCACCGTCTGGTGGGCGACGCGGACCTACCGGCGAGCGGTCGCCTGAGGATCGATTCCGAGCGCGCGTCGGATGAACGCAAGCTCGATGAGCAGAAGGTTCTCCGCGACGGCGTCATCGTTGGCCATGTGCGTCGCGCCGGTGATCGGCAGCACCGTGTGCTCGCGCCCCGCGGCCAGCAGTGCGCCGGACAGCCGCAGCATGTGCGCGACCACCACGTTGTCGTCGCTCATGCCGTGGATCAGCATCAGGGGTCGCTCGAGTCGCGGGGCATCGGCGAGCAGCGACATTCCAGCGTAGTTCGCAGGATGCTCGTCGGGATGACCGAGGTATCGCTCGGTGTAGTGCGTGTCGTACAGGTGCCAGTCACTGGGCGCCGCGCCCGCCGTCGCGACGTGGAACACATCCGGCCTGCGCAACACGGCGAGCGCGGCCAGGTATCCACCATACGACCAGCCGCGAATCGCGACCCGCGACAGGTCGAAGTCGGGCCATTCGCTCGCTGCCGCGTGGAGCGCGTCGACCTGATCCTCGAGCACGGCGGTCGCGACGTCGCCGTGCACCGAACGAGCCCAGTCGGGTCCGCGACCGGGCGTTCCCCTGCCGTCGGCGACGAGCACCGCGAAGCCCTGATCGGCAAACCACTGCGAGGTGAGGTGCGCGCCGGCCGACGCCATCACCTTCTGGAACCCCGGGCCACCGTAGGGGTCGAGGAGCACGGGGAGCTTCGCAGTCCCCGGCTGATGGCCGGACGGGAACAGGACGGCGGCACGCAGCTCGCGTGATCCGAGTTTGGTCATCCGCAGGTTGAGCGATATCGCGGGCGTCTCGGCAAACGACTCGATGCGCGCCGCCTCGCGTTCGTGCTGGTGCACGGTGACCACGGCGCCGTCGACATCGAGCCCGCGCCGGACGAGCACGGTCGTGCCGCCGCGCCGCCGCGCCGAGCTGACTCCGGCGTCGACGCCCGGGCCTGGGAACGCACGAACACCGCCGGCGCGCGACCACGTGAAGACTGCGATCTCGGCCGGTTCGAGCGATGCGGTGAAGAGCACGACGTCGCCGTCGACATCGAGCACATCACGCACCTCCAGGTCGCGCACGGTGACGACCTCATCACCGGCGACCAGCCGCTTTGCGCCGCCCTGGTCAACTGTCCAGATCAGCGTCCCGTCCTCGAGAAACGCGGGGACGCCGCCGACGATGTCGAGCCACAATTCGTCGTGGTCCTCGCGGACCACCGACGTCGCACCGGTGTCGGTGTCCACCGCAAGGATGCGCAACGTGCGCTGATCACGCGGCTGCACGACGACGAGCAGACCGTGCGAGGACCAGTTCGCCGTGGTCACGTACTCGAATTGATCCCGGTCCCACTCCACGTCGATGCGCGCGCCGTCGAGGCGGAGGATGTGCAGCGTGACGTCGGCGTTGTCGGTGCCCGCCCGCGGATACGCGACCTCGACAGGGCGGCTGCCGGGATTCGACGGATCCGCGATATGCCAGCGCTGCACGCGAGCAACATCGACTCGGGCGACCAGCAGCTGCAAACCGTCGGGTGACCACCAGTACCCGTGCTGCCGCCCCATCTCCTCGGCCGCGACGAACTCCGCAAGCCCATAGGTGACCTCGGACGACTCCGGTTGCGCGAGTGTCCGTGCCGCATCACCGTCCACGGCGACGACGTGCAGCGCCCCACGCTCCACGTACGCCACCGATGCGCCGGTCGGGGCGATGCGCGGATCGACGGCCTCGCCGCCCGTGTGGATCTCCGTGATCGCCCGGGATGCCATGTCGACGACGTACACGTGTCCGGCGAGGTCGAACGCGATCCGTGCGAGGGCGCGGTCCGCGGTGTACCTGACGATGCCCCCTGCGCGCTCCCGCGAGCGCTCCCGGCGCATGCGTTCCTCCGGCGGGACGGCTTCCGACGACTCCCGCGCCAGATCCGCCGGGTCGACGAGCACATCGGCTCTTCCTGTCGCAACGTCGAGCTGCCAGAGGCACGTGGACTGATCACTGCCGCTGCGCGTGCGAAGAAAGGCGACGCGGGTGCCGTCGGCGGCGATCGCGAAGTTCCTCGGCACCCCGAGGCTGAAGCGGCGCGTTCGCGCCTGCTGCCGGGGAAAGCTGATCTCAGGCGTCACGTCGATGACTTCGTGGGCAGGTCCACGCGCCCAATGTAGGAGATCGAGCCCGTCGAGCGAGCGATCCCCCGCCCTCGAGTCAGGCGCCCCGCAATGGTCGTCGGACGCACGACCTCGGGACCTTCGGCACTGTTTCTGACCCTCGGCCCATCCCACGCTGATGCCATGGAAACGCCGGACCGGCTCTTCAGCCTCGTCGATCCGATCACCCGCCACCAGATCGCGCTCTGCACCGGGCCGGACCAGGACGGCATGTGCCCGAGCGCGCACGAGGGGCGGCCGCCATGCGCCGGCCTGCGCGTTGTCCCGCTCCGCGGCACGCCCGCCAACGGGCTCCCGTTCACGGTGTCAGGCGCCGCTCCGGGTCGCTGCCCCCTCGCCTGGGTCGCCGAGCCGATCGACGAGGCCGCCCCGGAGCGGTATGGCGTTCCCGCGGAGCAACCACCCGCCGACGATTGACAGGCGGTCGCCGGACCGCGACCCTGAATCCGCCGCGGACCGGCACAGCGGCCCTATCGTAGGGGGACCGTGCAGGCGAGCCCCACCGCCCCCTCGATCACCGACTCCGAGATCGACGCATTGGTCAGGTACTGGCACGCCGCGAACTACCTCACCGTCGCGCAGATCTATCTCTGCGCAAACCCGCTCCTCACCGAGCCGCTTCGCCCCGAGCACATCAAGCCGCGTCTGCTCGGCCACTGGGGAACGTCGCCCGGATTGAGCCTCATCTACGCGCAGCTCAACCGGCTGATTCGCAGGACCGGCGCGGACGTCATCTACGTCACCGGCCCCGGGCACGGTGGCCCCGCGCTGGTCGCCAACGTGTATCTCGAGGGGACGTACTCCGAGATCTACCCCGAGATCTCAGAGGATGTCGAGGGATTGCGCCGTCTGGTGCGTCAGTTCTCGACACCCGGCGGCATTCCCAGCCATGTCAGCGTGCCGACCCCCGGTTCGATCCATGAAGGCGGCGAGCTGGGATACGCGCTGGTGCACGCGTTCGGCGCCGCGTTCGACAATCCCAACCTGCTCGTCGCCTGCGTCGTCGGCGACGGCGAGGCCGAGACCGGCCCGCTCGAAGGGTCGTGGAAGGGCGTGCGCTTCCTCAACCCCGCACGCGACGGCGCCGTCCTTCCCATCCTGCATCTCAATGAGAACAAGATCTCGGGGCCGACGGTGCTCGGCCGCGCGCCCGACGGCGACGTGCGCAGCCTGCTGCACGCGCACGGCTATGAGGTCGTCGAGGTTGCCGGCGACGACCCGGCATCCGTCCATCGTGATTTCGCCGCGGCGCTCGACGGTTGCCACTCCAGCATCAGAGCCATCCAGGATGACGCTCGGATCAGGGGCGTCACGGAGCGGCCGCGATGGCCCGCCATCGTGCTGCGCACTCCGAAGGGCTGGACCGGGCCGAAGGTCGTCGACGGTCTGCGCATCGAAGGCACATGGCGCGCGCACCAGGTGCCGATCGCCGACCCGAGGCAGAACCCGGCCCATCTGGAACAGCTGGAAGCGTGGATGCGCTCGTACCACCCGGAAACGCTCTTCGACTCCGGTGGGCGATTGGTGACCGAGCTGCGCGATCTCGCCCCGGCGGGCGACCGCCGGATGGGCGCGAATCCTCATGCGAACGGTGGAGTCCTGCTCCGCGACCTCGCGCTCCGCGACTACGAGGGATACGCGGTCGAGGTCGCGCATCCCGGCACCGCACACGCCGAGTCGACCGCGCGACTCGGACAGGTGCTGCGCGACGTGTTCACCGACAACGCGCCGGCGTCGAACTTCCGCCTCTTCTGTCCGGACGAGACCAATTCCAACCGGCTCGGCGCCGTCTTCGAGGTGGAGAACCGCTGCCTCATGGACCCGACGCACCCGGACGACGTCAACGTCACCCGGGATGGCCGCGTCATGGAGGTGCTCTCGGAACACCTGTGCCAGGGCTGGCTCGAAGGCTACCTGCTGACCGGCCGGCACGGGCTGTTCGCGACCTACGAGGCGTTCGCGATGGTGTCCGCGTCGATGTCGGTCCAGCACACCAAGTGGCTCGAGGCGTCGCGCGCCCTCGAGTGGCGGGCACGCATCGCGTCGCTCAACATCCTGCTCACGTCGACCTGCTGGCGCAACGACCACAACGGGTTCAGCCACCAGGGCCCGGGGCTCATCGACACGATGGTGTCCATGAGCGGGAACGTCGTCCGCGTCTACCTCCCGCCTGACGCGAACTGCCTCCTCTCGGTCGCCGATCACTGCCTGCGCAGCCGCGGCTACGTGAACCTCATGGTCATCGACAAGCAGCCCGAGCTGCAGTATCTCGACATCGACGCCGCCCGCGCGCACTGCGCACGGGGAGCGTCGGTGTGGGAATGGGCGAGCACGGCACTCGACTTCGAGCCGGACATCGTCATCGCGTGCGCGGGTGACATCCCCACGCTCGAGGCGCTCGCCGCGACGGCGCTGCTCCGCGAGTGGCTGCCCCACCTGCGTGTGCGCTTCGTCAATGTCGTCGACCTGATGGCGCTCGTGCCCGCCCGATACCACCCGCACGGGCTCGACGCCGACGCGTTCCGCGCGCTCTTCACCGACAGCGTCGAGGTCATCTTCGCGTTCCACGGCTATGCCCGTGCGCTGCACCAGCTCATCCACGGCCGGCCGGAGGACCAGCGTTTTCACGTGCACGGGTTCATGGAGCAGGGAACCACGACGACGCCGTTCGACATGGTGGTCCTCAACGACATGAGCCGGTACCACCTCGTCCTGCATGCGCTCGATCGCCTCCATCTCCCGTCACCGAAAGCCGCCGAGCTCGAGGCTCACTGCCTTGCGATGCTCGAGCGGCACCACCAGTACGTGCGCGCCAATCTCGAGGACATGCCGGAGATCCGCGACTGGGTCTGGCCCTTCTGACGCCGTCCGCGATGCAGGTTCTCGTGGTCAACGCCGGCTCGAGCAGCCTGAAGCTCAGCGTCATCGGCGACGGCCAGAGCACGATCGCGAGCCTCGAGCTCGGCAACCCGGCGGAACAGGCCGTGATGGACGCGATGCTCGGCTTCGTCTCCCAGCACCCGGAGGTCGGCGTGGCCGGCCACCGCATCGTGCACGGCGGCCCCCACCTCAGCACCGCCGTCGTCGTCGATGACGGCGTGCGTTCGCTGCTGGATGCCGCGGCGACGATCGCCCCGCTGCACGATCCCCCGGCGCTGCGGATGCTCGACGCGCTGCGCGCGACGAGTCTCACGCATGTCGCGTGCTTCGACACCGGCTTTCACGCCTCGATGCCCGGCGCGGCGCGGACCTACGCGATCCCCGCTTCCTGGCGCGAGCGCTTCGGGATCCGGAGGTACGGGTTCCACGGGCTCTCGTGCGCGTGGTCGCTGCGCCGGGTCTCCGAGCTGCTCGCGCGGGCCCCCGAGGATCTCCAGCTGCTCGTCGCGCATCTCGGTGCCGGCGCGTCGGTGTCGGCCATCCGGGGCGGCCACAGCGTCGACACGTCGATGGGCTTCACCCCGCTCGAGGGCCTGGTCATGGCAACGCGGAGCGGCAGTGTCGATCCCGGGGCACTCCTGTGGCTGCAGACGGTCGGCGGGATCGGCGCGGCCGAGATGTCGCGAGCCCTCGAACACGACTCCGGGACCCTCGGCCTCGCCGGAACCGCGGACATGCGGGTGCTCCTCGCGAGGGCCGCCCACGGTGACGACGCGGCGGCGCTGGCACGGGATGTGTACGTCCACCGCGCAGCGGCAGTGATCGCGGGCCTCGCCTCGTCACTCGAGCGCATCGACGCACTCGTGTTCACCGGCGGGGTCGGCGAGAACGCCGCGGAGGTCCGCACCGCCATCTGCGAGCGGCTGGGAATCCTGGGCATCGCGCCGCCCGATCGGACGCCGCCGCCGGGGACTGACGGGCCCGTGAGCGCGCCCGGCGCCAGGGTCGCCGTGATGGTTGTTCGCGCGCGAGAGGACCTTCAGATCGATCACGAGGCCCGCGCCCTGATCGCGTCCTGAACGGTCACCAGGGCCGTTTGTCACATACCCTTGGGCCAATCGGCACCTCGCGCCGGTGTCCCGTGCCCCTTGGCGAGTTCGGGCGGGGATGGCACGGTCTTGCACATTGCCCCGGACACCACCAGGAGCCATGCATGAACGAGCCGGCCCCCTACTTCCATTGGGGATTCATCCTCATCTCACTGCCGAACCTCGTGCTCATCGGGGTGATGGTGCTGCTCTTCATCGTTGCGCTCTTCGCGCCGTTCCCCGGCCACAAGCGGCACTCGGAGCACACCGATGACCGGTGACGTGATGAGCGGCCCGCCCACCGGTGCTCTCCCGGCGCAGAACGCACCCGAGGACGAGTCCGGCTGGACCGCCGCGGTTCGCAATCGAGTCGAGCAAACCCTCCCGCTCACCGAACTGCTCCCCACCAAGCAGCCCGCGTACATCGGCTCGTGGGTCTACTCGTTCGGCGTGATCTGCATCGCGGCGCTGGTCTGGGTGGTGGTGAGCGGCGTCGTGCTCGCGTTCTTCGGTTCAGCGTGGTGGCACATCTCAGCGGTCGGCCACTTCTTCAACAGCGTGCACTTCTGGTCGGTTCAGATGTTCTTCATCTTCCTGGTGCTCCACCTCTGGGGTCAGTATTGGGGCGCGGGTTGGCGCGATGGACGCGCGACGACCTGGATGGTCGGGGTCGTCATCTTCCTGGTGAGCGTCGTCACCGCCTTCACCGGGTACCTCATCCAGCAGAACTTCAACTCGCAGTGGATCGCCATCAACGCCAAGGACGGGATCAACTCCACCGGGTTGGGCGGCCTGTTCAACGCGCTCAACTTCGGCCAGCAGTACGGGCTTCACGTGATGCTCTTCCCGATCGCGGTGACGCTGCTCGTCGTGCTCCACATCATCCAGGTGCGCAGCCGCGGCGTGGTCCGTCCGATCGACGATCCCATGCCCGCCGGCACGTCGTCCGGAGCCACGACATGAAGCGGAGGCACGTCGACAAGGAGACGTACTACCGGGGCGTCCGCATGATCCCGTACGACCTCCTCAAGGAGCTCACCATCGCGACGATCGGCATCCTCGTGGTCGTGCTCGTCCTCTCGGTGGCACTCTCATCCCCCGACATCCCCTCCGTCACGATCCAGAGCTGGTCCAAAGCTGATCCCGTCGACTTCGTCACCACCGCCGAGGCAGAGCTGGCCGGAACGAGCGATGTCGCGAGCTACGGACCGCCGTACAACAGCGGCACCGGGTCGGTGCAGACGTGGGGATTCCTCAACCCGCAGACATGGGGCGGCATCCACGTCCCGACCAACACGGCCAACGACTTCGTGCTGCAGCCGCTCACGCAGGCGACGCCGGGCGACAGCGACCTCGCCGCGGCGATGCAGACGTACAGTGCGGCAACATCGGACCAGCAGACCGCCTGGCTGGCCAAGTACGGGAACGCGCTCGCCAACGCCACGGTCGGCAGCGACGGCACCGTCGACGTGGCGAGCGGCGACTACGGTCCGGTGCCCGTGCTGATGGACCGCATGCTCACGCTGGCGCGATCCGGCGCGCTCGACGCCCTCCTTCTGACGAGCGATCACTTCTACCAGACGGACTTCAGCCGCGCCCTCCTGTTCCTCGACGACGGCGGGTACATCGGCAACCTCGCGCAGGATCAGCAGCTGACCGGCAGCCAGTGGGGAATGATGAACGAGACCGGGCGCTATCCCGGGCAGGCGTGGCTCTGGCTGTACACGATGTGGTACCAGATCCCGCCCTTCACATCGGACACGGGATTTCTCGGCATCAGCGCGGCCAACGCGGACCTCGGCGTGGTCGGCGTGATGTTGATCCTGAGCCTGCTGCTCATCTTCGTTCCCGTGATTCCCGTGCTGCGCGACATCCCGCGCTGGATCCCCATCCACAAGCTCATCTGGCGCCGCCACTACGCCGAGATGCGCGAGCATTCACCGCCAACCGCCTCACTGTGACGTGGGAGGGGGCCGAGCTCAGCTCTGTTTCGACGAGGACGCGAACGAGGTCCTGCTAGGACCAGCCGCTCGAGTCGCGATCCTTGGAACGGCGCCGCGCCATGTACGCCGCCGCCTCGGCGCGGCGGGACAGCCCGAGCTTCATGAGGATGTTGGACACGTAGTTCTTCACGGTCTTCTCGGCGAGGAACACCTTCTCCGCGATCTGGCGGTTGGTCATCCCCTCAGCGACGAGGTCGAGGATCTTGCGCTCCTGGGGCGTCAGCTCGGACATTCCCTCTGCGCCGGCGGTGCCCTCGCCCCGAAGCCGGGCGAGCACGCGGGCGGTGACGGTCGGATCGAGGAGCGACGCGCCGGTCGCCACCTGGCGGACCGCGCTCACCAGGTCGGCGCTGCGCACCTGCTTCAGCACGAAGCCCGCAGCGCCCGCCATGATCGAGCTGAAGAGCGCCTCGTCGTCCGAATGCGCGGTGAGCATCAGCACGCGCGTCTCCGGGAACGCCGACCGGATGTCCCGGCAGGCCTCGATCCCCGAGCGGCCGGGGAGCCGCACATCCATGATCACGACGTCCGGAGGATCGGCCTCGACCGCTTTCAGCGCGGCGTCGGCGTCTGCCGCCTCGGCAACGACCTTCAGTCCCCCCACGCCGTCGAGGATGCTCCGCAGGCCTCGCCTCACCAGCTCATGGTCGTCGCACAGCAGGATGCGGACCTGCCCTTGTGGCTGCACAACTGCACTCTACCAGCGATTCAGGCCCGATCGGCCCAACGGCCTCGGAACCTTATGACCTTCTGCTCTATCCCGTCCGCCCCTTTCACGGCACCATCCCTCGAAAGAGAGACGGCGTGACGAACACTATGCTGCTGCACGACTTCGCATACGTGCCCCTCGGAGCGGGGCAGGTGCGCGACCGGCTGCTCGCCAATCGAGGGGAGTGGCTCTCCCCGCTCGCCAGCGCGGCAGCGACCGATGGCGAGAACCTGCGCCTGCGCATCGGGCCGTCGGAGGCGCTCCCCGTGCTCTCCAAGACGGTCCGTGTCACGGTGGGCGAGCCGCTCGAGCGCGGCGAGGTCACGGTGGTGCCGCTCACCTGGCAGGCGACCGGTACCCCCGGTCTGTTCCCGGTGCTCAGCGCCGACCTCGAGATCACGGCGCTGGACAGCGAGCTCACCCAGCTGACGCTGCACGGCCGTTACGAGCCACCGCTCGGAGCGATCGGGCGGCGGCTCGACCGGCTGCTGATGCACCGCGTCGCCGAGGCGAGTGTCCGGTCGTTTCTCCGCCACCTCGCCGAGGCGCTCACGCCGCCCGAGGGCGTCGCAGACCGCGGAGCCGCCTGAAGCGCTGATCTCGCCGGAAGGGCCGCCGGTATGATCACCGCCATGGCGGTGAGCGCAACCCGAGCGGAGCGCCTGCTGGAGACCGGGCTTGCGCTGGCGTCCGAGCTGTCGCTTCCGGCGCTCCTGCAGCGGATCATCGAGATCGCGGTCGACCTCACCGGCGCGCGGTATGGGGCGCTCGGGGTCCTCGCGTCCGACGGCGTCCACCTGTCGGACTTCATCACCGCCGGGCTCACCCTGGCGGATCGAGATGCGATCGGCCACCTCCCGACCGGCAAAGGGATCCTCGGGGTCCTGATCACCGCTCCGGAGCCGCTCCGCCTTGCCGACATCGCCCTGGATCCTCGCTCGGTCGGGTTCCCGGCCAACCACCCACCGATGCGCTCCTTCCTGGGAGCGCCGATCCGCGCTCACGGCCGGGTGTTCGGGAACATCTATCTCACCGACAAGCAGGCCTCGCCCGGGTTCACCGCCGACGACGAGGCGTCGCTGGAGGTCCTGGCGACGCAGGCCGGCGTTGCGATCGCGAATGCGCAGCTCTACGAGGAGGTGCACCTTCGCGAGCGATGGCTCGACTCGGTCCGCGAGGTGACCACCACGCTGCTCGCCGGCGACCCGGGGCGTGACGTCCTGCAACTCGTGGCGCACCACTCCCGGGAGCTCGCCGGCGCCGACATGGCATCCATCAGCGTCCCCGAGGAGGACGGCCTCCGCATCCTCGTGGCCGACGGCGCCGGGGAGGCCGAGCTTGTGAACGTCGAGGTGCCGCTCGCAGGCTCGCTCTCGGCGGACGTGATCCGCACCGGCACGACGATGATGCTCGACGACGCCTCGGTCTCGGGTCTGATGCAGCCGATGGTCAGCATCGCGGGCGTCGGGCCCATGATCCTCGTGCCGC
This sequence comes from Candidatus Dormiibacterota bacterium, assembly GCA_963848445.1. GTDB lineage: Bacteria > Chloroflexota > Dormibacteria > Aeolococcales > Aeolococcaceae > Palsa-851. The sequence continues at coordinate 20,822 of CAWKDT010000007.1, read as the reverse complement.
TCGCGCTGCGGACCGGTGGCCACGGCGTCCTCGCGATGGGCCGCCGGGCCGGAAGCCCCGCCTTCGTCGCGCACGATGTCCCGATCCTCGAGAGCTTCGCGGAGCAGGCCTGCCTGGCGCTGGAGTACGCGCGCGCCCAGACCGAGCTGTCACGCCTCACCATGATCGAGGACCACGAGCGCATCGCGCGCGACCTGCACGACGGTGTCATCCAATCGCTCTTCGCGGTGGGCATCGGCCTGCAGGGCACCGCGGGCCTCCTCAGCGACCCCCGCCTCGCCGACCGCATCCAGCAGTACGTGGCGGAGATCGACCGGGTCATCGGCGACGTCCGCAGCTACATCTTCGGGCTCCGGCCGAGCGTGCTCACGACCGGCAATCTCACGCTCACCCTGGATCAGCTCGCGCACGAGGTCCAGGAACGCGCGGGGATCACCGTGATCGTCGACGTCGACCCCTCGCTTGAGGAGCCGCTCGCGCTGGCGACGACGCAGATCGCGCACATCGTTCGGGAGGCGCTCTCGAACGTCAGCCGGCATGCGAAGGCGGAGACATGCCGGGTCTCGGTGCGCCGCGAGCGCGATTGCGCCGTCATCGAGATCGACGACGACGGGTCGGGCTTCGACCTGGACGGCGCGCGCCGCGGCATGGGGCTCGGGAATCTCGCGGAGCGCGCCCTGGCGATCGGAGGGACGCTCAACATCGAATCGCAGCCGGGCCACGGGACCACCATCCGCATCTCGATCCCCACCTGAGGACACGCGGCGGGGTCAGGTGATCGTGAGAACGAGCGCGCCCTGCACCCGGCCCTCACGCAGTCGCTCGAGAGCCTGATTCGCCTCGGCGAGAGGCATCGTCTCGACCGTGGTGCGCACGGGCACCTGCGGCGCGAGCGCCAGGAACTCGATGCCGTCTCGCCGCGCGAGGTTCGCCACCGAGCGCACCGAGCGCTCGCCCCAGAGCAACGAGTACTGGAACGATGGGATGTCGGTCATGTGGATCCCGGCGCACACGACCGTGCCTCCCTTCGCAACGGCACCGAGGGCGAGGGGCACGAGCTCTCCCGCCGGCGCGAAGATGATCGCGGCGTCGAGGGGCTCGGGCAGCCGCTGATCCGTGTCACCCGCCCAGGTGACCCCGAGCTCCCGCGCGAAGTCCTGCCTCGCGAGGTCGCCCGGGCGGGTCAGGGCGTAGACACGACGTCCCTGGTGAAGGGCGACCTGAGCGACGATGTGCGCCGATGCGCCGAAGCCGTAGAGGCCGAGGCGCGAGCCGTCGCCCGCCGCGGCGAGTGCGCGGTACCCGATCAGCCCGGCACACAGCAGCGGCGCCGCCTCGACGTCGCTGTAGGACGGGTCGATGCGAAAACAGAATCTCGCGTCCGCCACCGCGAACTCGGCGTACCCGCCGTCGATGTCGTAGCCGGTGAACCGAGCGCGCTCACAGAGATTCTCCTGCCCGCGCCGGCAGTATTCGCACGTGCCGCAGGTCCACCCCAGCCACGGGACGCCGACCCGTTCGCCGGCTCTGAGATCGGTCACGCCGGCGCCGGCGACGGCGATCTCCCCGACCACCTGGTGGCCCGGGATGAGCGGCAGCTTCGGGCGGGTCAGCTCACCGTCCACGACATGCAGGTCGGTGCGGCACAGCCCGCACGCGGTGACCTTGACGAGCACCTGACCCGCGTCCGGCTCCGGGATGGGAACCGATGCCTCGCGGAGGGGACGCCGGGGGGCGTCGAGCACCATCGCCCGCATCACGATCGTCAGCTCTCCGGGATCTGGCGCCCCGAGATGGTGTCGATCGAGATGCGGACCCAGTGCTGGGACGCCGGCACCGCCCAGGACTTCAGCGGACCCCTGCGCAGCCGGTCCAGCTCATCGGAGTCGGTGACCTCGGTGGCCTTCCCGTTGACGAGGACGCTCCACCCGCTGTGGTAGAGGGGACGGTTCGAATCGACCTCGAACGCCACCGTCGCGTCGTCGCGGACGGCGCTGAGCTTGGTGCCCTCGTCGGTGCAGAAGAAGATGGCGTCGTCCTCCGCCAGGTAGTTCACCGGCAGCACCAGCACCTGGCCCTCGGACACGAACCCGACGCGGCCGACGTAGGACTGGTGCTGGAGTAGGTGCATCGCCTCGTCCCGGGTCAACTCGTTGACGCGTGTCCGCCCGTCAGTCATCAGGAAGATGGTAGTGACCTGTGCCCTGAACTCGATGTCGTGGAGGGTTCGATCACACGCGCTGCTCCTTCGTCGGGGTCACGTGACGGTCGTCGAAGCGGAAGGTGAGGTCCGACTCGACGGCGACGACACCCTCGACACCGAGCACGAGCGTGCCGAGGATGTCCACCTCGCTTCGACGCTCGACCTCTCCCCGCAGGCGGACGAGCCCATCCTCGACGGCGACGTCGATGGCCTCCGGGTCCATCCACATGCTGCCCTTGATCACACCCTCGACGACGTCATTGCGGATGTCGTCGTCGGAGCGGAGGTAGCTCTTGAGGACGTCGGCGCGGCTGAGGATCCCGACCAACCGCCCGGCGTCGACCACCGGAAGCCGCTTGACACCCTGCTTCCGCATCAACCGGGCGGCGGCGGCGAGCGGCGTCCCCGGCTCCACGGTGATCGCGGGCGCGGTCATCAGGTCTTCGGCGGTCTGCGCCTGCGTCTTGGCACGCCGCTCCCGGGATTCCCGGCCCCACCCCCCAGGTTCGCCTTCCGGGGCCTCGCTCTTCAGCATCAGATCGGCTTCCGAGACGACCCCGATCACCGCGCCGCCGGCGTCGACCACCGGGACGGCGCTGATCCGGTGTTCCGCCATCAGCTCTCCGACCTGCTTGAACGGGGTGTCCAGGGTCACGGTGACCACACCCGGCGTCATCACGTCCCCGACGCTGAGCCGGATGGGCCGCCGGACGTCCGCCTGGTCGCTCATCGCAGCGATTCTCGCACCGAGAGCGGCTGTCGCGAGACACTTGTCCCGCCGGCCGGCTCTACGACCGGCGATTGGAGGTCGGCGATGGCGACGCGAAGGAATCGATGACCGGCACGCTGCCGGTGGATTACCCCGCAGCCTGGGCGGTCGATGCGGTCCTGGCCGACGGGAGCACGGTGCACATCCGGCCGATCCGTCCGGACGACGCCCCGGCGCACCGCGCCTTCTTCGCGCACCAGTCGGCGGAGAGCGTCTACAACCGCTTCTTCACTCCCAGGCGCGAGCTGAACGACAGCGAGGTGATCCACTTCACGACGGTCGACTACCACGACCGGATGGCCTTCGCCGCATTCCTTCGTGACGAGATGATCGGGGTCGGGCGGTATGACCGGCTCGCCACCAGCGATCTCGCCGAAGTAGCGTTTGCCGTCGCCGACGACCAGCAGGGTCGCGGTGTGGGCAGCCTGTTGCTCGAGTACCTCGCCGCCTACGCGCCCGGCAACGGCATCACCCGCTTCTGCGCGGACACGCTCGCGGACAACCGGCGGATGCTGGAGGTCTTCAAGACCGCCGGGTACCGCCGTGAGAGCCAGTCGACGGAGAGCGGCATCGTGCACCTCGCCTTCGACATCGAGCCGACCGGGCAATCGATCGCCGCGATCGAGCGGCGCGCATGGATGGCCGGGGTGCACAGCATCTCGCGAATCCTGGAACCCACGTCGGTCGCGGTCATCGGTGCCGGGCGCGACCCGCTGAACATCGGGCACACCGTCGTCCGGAACCTCATCACCGCCGGCTTCACCGGGCCCGTGTATCCGATCAATCCCAACGCGGCCTCCATCGGTGGGGTGCCGTGCTACTCGAGCGTGGAGGCGATCCCCGGCCAGGTGGATCTCGCGGTGATCGCCGTTCCCGCGGAGCACTGCCTCGAGGCCGTCGACTCGTGCGCGCGCAAGGGCGTGCACGGACTCGTGGTGATCTCTTCCGGGTTCGCCGAGGTCAGCTCGGCGGGCGCCGCCATGCAGCGGGAGCTGGTGATGCACGCGCACCGCGGCGGGATGCGGGTTGTCGGGCCGAACTGCTTCGGTGTCATCAACACATCGCCCGATATCCAGATGAACACCACGTTCGCCGCGAAGCTTCCGGTCGCCGGCAGGATCGCCTTCGGGTCGCAATCCGGTGCGCTCGGGATCGCCGTCCTCGAACACTCGGTGAAAGCCGGGATCGGCCTCTCGAGCTTCGTGAGCATGGGCAACAAGTGCGACGTGAGCAGCAACGACCTGCTCCGGTACTGGAACCAGGACGGTCAGACGAAGGTCATCCTGCTGTACCTCGAGTTGTTCGGGAATCCACGCATGTTTTCGCGAGTCGCGCCGATCGTGTCGCGCACCACGCCGATCGTCGTGGTGAAGTCGGGGCGCAGCACCGCGGGGTCGCGGGCGGCCGCGTCACACACCGCGGCGCTGGCCAGTCCGGACATCATGGTGGACGCGCTGTTCAGCCAGGCCGGAGTGATCCGCGTGGACACGCTGGAGGAATTGCTGGACTGTGGCGCCCTGCTGGCTGACCAGCCTGCGCTTGGCGGACGCGGGCTCGCCATCATCGGCAACGCCGGCGGCGCCGCGGTGCTCGCAGCCGACGCCTGCGCAGCGGTCGGCCTCAGCGTGCCGCAGTTCGACGAGGCCGCGCAGAAGGTCCTGCGTGACATCGCCGGGCCCAACGCGGGAGTGAGCAATCCCATCGACCTCGGCGCGGCGGCAACCCCCCAGCGCTTCGCAGCCGCTTTGCACACCGCGCTCAACGCACCCGGCATCCACGGGGCGGTGGTCGTCATGGCTCAGGTGGCTTCCACTGACTCCGATGAGGTCGCCAGGGAGGTGGCGGCGGTCGATGCGGGCGAACGGCCGGTCGTGTTCGTGCACCTCGGCACCGACGAGGTTCCTCCATCGTTGCGCGACGGAACGCGGCCGATCCCCTGCTACGCCTTCCCCGAGCGCGCGGTGCGTGCCCTCGGCCGGATTGCGGCGCACTCGCAGTGGAAGCAACGCCCGGAGGGAACCATCCCCGACTTCCACGGTGTCGATCTCCCGGGAGCGCGCAGGGTGGTCGACGTGTATCTGGCCACGCATCCGGAGGGTGGCTGGCTCACACCCGGGGACTGCGTGAGGATGCTCCAGGCGTTCGGCATCCCGACCGTCGGCGAGACCCATGTGGACTCGGCGGACCAAGCCGCCGCGGCCGCCGAGGAGCTCGGCTTTCCGGTCGCGCTCAAGGGATCCGGGGACCGTCTGCTGCACAAGTCGGACGTCGGCGCCGTGCGGCTCGACCTCGCAACCTCCGAGGATGTCCGGCAGGCGTTCATCGACATGTCGGCGCGCGTCGGCGAGGTGATGGAAGGCGCGATCGTGCAGCCGATGCTGCGCGGTGTCGAGGTGATCGCCGGAGTGCTTTCCGATCCCCTCTTCGGTCCCGTGGTGATGTTCGGCAGTGGCGGCGTCGCGGTCGAGCTCTTCGGTGACCGTGTCTTTCGCATCCTGCCGATGACCGACGTCGACGCGCACGAGATGGTCCGCGCGACCCGCGGCGCACCACTGCTCGCCGGCTATCGCGGCGCTCCTCCCTGCGACATCGCGGCGCTCGAAGAGGTCCTCCTGCGAGTGGCCCAGCTCGCCGACGAGGTGCCCCAGCTCGCTGAGATGGATCTCAATCCGATCATCGCGACCCCGAAGGGGTGTGTCGCGGTCGACGCGCGGATCCGGCTCGTCCCCTGGCACCAGCACGCCGAAACCGAGGTCCGGCGGCTGCGCTGACGGACGGCGCGAGGGCCGAAAGGCTGCCCCCGGGATGGGCTGTTGGTCCCCCCAAGCTGATGGCTTCTGCCTCTGGGCCGCTCCTGGGGCTCCGGGTGAGCATGGGATCACCACATCAGATGCCCTCGGCACCACAAGGAGTTACCACCATGACCACAGGTTTGCGCTGGCGGATCTTCGTCCTCCAGGTCGGTTTGATCGGCATCCTCGCCTTCGTCGCCGGCTTCGCCTTCTGGGGCAGCAGCTTCGCCACCTCCCAGGTCCAGACCCAGCTCACCGATCAGAAGATCACCTTCCCCGCCGCCGACTCCGCCGCCATCAAGGCCCTCCCCGCCGCCGACGCCGCCGCCATGCGCGTCTACGCCGGCCAGCAGCTCACCACCGGCGCACAGGCCGAGACCTACGCCGACCACTTCATCAAGGTCCACCTCGGCGAGATCGGCGCCGGCAAGACCTATGCCCAGGTGAGCGCTGAAGCTCAAGCGGATCCCACCAACGCCAAGCTCGCCGGCACCGTGGAAACCCTCTTCAAGGGCTCCACCCTGCGCGGCCTGCTCCTCAACTCCTACGGCTGGTGGCAGATCGGCCAGTACGCCCTCTATGCAGCCATCGGCCTCACCGTCGCCGCCGTGGCCGTGCTCGGCGCCTTCGCCTTCGAGCTGGTCAGCCTGCTCGTGGCACGCCGCCAGGAGCGGACCGTCCCCCGGACCGCCCCCTCGCTCGAGACCGAGCTCGCCTGACCCCGATCCTCCGGAGCGACCAGCTCCTCCTCAGTGACCCATCGGCGCCCCTCAGCCGGTGGGTCACTGCTTTGCATCCCGGCGCTATCCGGCCCCGCCGTCCTGCACCGCAAAGAACCGCAACCGGTCCGCGGCGACGCGACAGCGCTCTCCGACCAGGCGGTGCACGCTGCCCTCCGGATACTCGCCGGCCGCGATGATCCCGGCGGGCCGGCCGGTGAGCAGCTCGATCCCCTCGTCGATGGAGCGCACCGCCCAGACGTGAAACCTTCCTTCCCTGACCGCATCGACCACGGCGTGGTCGAGCATCAGGTTGTCCACGTTGGTCGCGGGGATCATCACGCCCTGCCGTCCGGTGAGCCCGCGCGCCGAGCACACCTTGAAGAAGCCCTCCACCTTCTCGTTCACCCCGCCGACCGCCTGCACGTCGCCGTGCTGATCGACGGACCCCGTGACCGCGATGCCCTGGTTGATCGGGATCCCTGACAGCGCTGAGAGGATCGCGTACAGCTCGGTCGACGATGCGGAGTCACCCTCGACCTCGTCGTACGACTGCTCGAATGTGATCGTCGCGCGCATCGGGAAGGGACGGTCCTGCGCGTACTGCTCGGCGAGGTAGCCCGAGAGGATCAGGAAACCCTTGGAGTGGATGGGTCCTGAGGCGTTGATCTCGCGCTCGATGCTCTCGAGCCTGCCCCGCCCCACCGACACCGACGCCGTGATGCGTGTCGGCATCCCGAAGCTGTGCCCACCGAGCTCGATGACGCTGAGCCCGTTGACCTGCCCCACCTGCTCGCCGTCGGTCTCGATGCTGATGACGCGCTCGTCGATGAACGCGTGGAGCCGTTCCTCGGTGAGGTTGGAACGGTAGGCGCGCTTGGCGATCGCCTGCTCGACATCGTCGGCGCCAACCTGGTCATGGCCTGCCGTTCCCGCCCAGTAGCTTGCCTCGGCCACGATATCGGCGATCTCCGCGAGACGCGTCGACAGGCGATGCTGATCCTCCCGAAGCCGTGCACCGTGCTCGACAACTCGGGCGACGCCGCCGGCGGTGAAGTGCTTGAGCCCGGCGCCGTCGACGGTGCGCCGGATGAACGCCGCATATGAGCGCACGCTGTCGTCCGCCCATGGCATCTCCGGCGCGAAGTCCGCCTGGACCTTGAAGAGACCGAGGAAGTCCTCGTCGGCGCCGCTCAGCATTCGATGGAGCCGCGGCGAACCGACGAGCACGACCTTGATGTCGAGAGGAATCGGCTGCGGTCGAAGCGACGTCGTCGGGATCGCCGTCATCTGCTCGGCGAGGTTCTCGACGGCGATGAGCTCGGTGCTGAGCGCGCGCTTGATCGCCTCCCAGACGAAGGGTTGCTCGAGCAGGTGCACGGCGTACACGACGAGGAACCCACCGTTGGCGCGGTGCAGCGATCCGGCGCGTATCTGGCGGAAGTCGGTGACCATCGCACCGAGCGTCGCTCGGTACTCGACGCGTCCGAGCAGGTTGTAGTACGTGGGGTTGCGTTCGACGATCACCGGTGCGCTCGTCGCGTCCGTGTTGTCGACGATGACGTTGGCTCGATACCGGAGCGTGTGATCCTCGTATGCGTCGGCGGACCCCGGCAGACCGGGCGGCACCGTGCCGGCAGGTGGCGCCTCGTGGCGGAAGCCCGCCAGGTGTTCGGGCACGTCAGCCTCGATCGCGCTGAGGTGCTCGAGCACCGCGCTTTCGCCGGCGTACCGCTCGCGGAGCACGTGCAGCAGCGGCGCGATGGCGGCGAGCGCGGTCTCGCGCTCGAGCGCCGCCAGCCGCTCGATCCCGTCACGCTCGACCTGGTGCAGGCGCGGCAGCTCGACCTCGAGGCTGCGCTGCAGCTCGCCGGCACGACGCTGGATCGCCTCGCGCTCGTCGAGCGACAGCGCGTCGACCTCCTGTGGCGTGAGCGGATGGCCCGAGACGATCGGGATGAGCGCGAGGCCGCCCGGGGTGAACTGCAGCGCGAACCCCGCGACGAGCGCCATCCCCTCGAACTCCTTGCGCAGCGCCGCCGCCTGCTCGTCGATGCCCGCGGCGATCGCGCTACGCCGCTGCTGGTACTCCTCGTGGTCGAACGCGCGGCGGATCTCGCGACGCGAGTCCGCCACGAACGACTCGAGGTCACGAGCGAGGCCACGGCCCAACCCCGCCGGCATCGACAGCGACACAGGGTGATCGGGCTCCGCGAAGTTGTGCACGTACACCCAGTCGCGAGGAGCCGCGCGTTCCGCGGCGGCTCGCCTGACGTGGTCGAGCACGGTGGTGAGGCGACCCGATCCGGAGACGCCCGTGGCGAAGACGTTGAAACCCGGCGTGCGGATCTTGAGGCCGAACTCGAGGGCATCGATCGCGCGCGGCTGGCCGACCGTCCCTTCGAGCGGCGTGACCTCCGCTGTCGTCTCGAAACCGAGCTGCGCCGGATCGAGCCTGCGGCGGAGGCGCTCCGGGGACAGCGCGAGCCTGTCTGCGATCGGCACTGGCGGCGATGATAGTGACTCGGCCGGCGCCGCTCTCCGGCGGGCCGCGAACGGCCCCCCGAGGTGGGACGCGATCGGTGGTGACGTTCGCCTCTGGCAACCGATTCCTCAGGGCCGTACGGTGGTTCCGCCCATACCATCGACAATGGCGTCAGGAGGACGCACCCACCATGGACAACGCGCCTGTCGATCCCGCAGAGGCTCGTGCGGCGGCCATCAAACGCCTGTCGGCGCGCCGCGATTTCGGGATGCACCTGGTCACGTACGTCATCGTGAATGTGGGGTTGGTGGTCATCTGGTTCGCGACCGGGCACGGGTACTTCTGGCCCGGCTGGGTGCTCGGAGGCTGGGGGATCGGCGTGCTGCTCCACGCCTGGGAGGTGTACGGACGGCGCCCGATCTCGGAGCAGGACATCGCCAAGGAGATGAACCGCCAGAGCGGTGGTGGAGCTATCCGGCCATGACTGTGCAGTGGGCTCCCGACTCGGGCCCGCCGAGCGGCCATGGTTCGCGGGTTGGCGGGATCGTGCTCGTCGTCATCGGCTGCCTGCTCGGGCTGCTGACGATCGGGCTGCTCGGAGGCGGGAGCGTGCTCATGTGGGCCAACCAGACGCAACGCGACGCGTCCGGTTACCTGACGACGGGGAGCGATCGTCTCTCCGGCTCCGGCTACGCCCTCGCGTCGACCAATGTCGACATCAACCTGGGTGGCCGCGGCTGGTCGATCGGCCAGGGAGCGCTCGGCAAATTGCGCATCACCGTCACCGCCACCGCCACCCCCGCCTCGCTCTCCGGGCTGTTCGTCGGCATCGCCACTCGCGCCGACATGCTTCGATACCTCGACGGCGTCGCCTACGACGAGGTGACCGGTCTCCGGTTCCTTCCCTTCCGCGCCTCATATGTCACGCACGGCGGTGGCGCACCGGCCGCGCCCCAGTCGCAGCCGATCTGGCAGGCGCTGACGACCGGGACCGGCACGCTGACACTGACCTGGACCGTCACGCGCGGGCAGTGGGCCGTGGTCATCATGAACGCCGATGCGACGCCGGGCGTCGCCGCTGACGTATCGCTGGGTGCGAGCGCGCCGTTCCTGTTCGGGCTCGCACTCGGTCTGCTGATCGGTGGCGTCGTCGCGTTGGTCGTCGCCGTGCTGCTCCTGACGTTCGGCGTCCGGTCGCTCAACCGCAGCTCACGCGGTTCGACACCACTGCCCGCTCCGCCGCCGCTGCCGGCGGGGGTGCCGCTCCCGCCGACCGTTGCCACCGGCACCGCCCCGCTCAGCTACCCGCTTCGCATCGAGGGGCGGCTCGACGAGCCGGTGAGCCGGTGGTTGTGGCTCGTGAAGTGGGTGCTGTTGATCCCGCACTACATCGTGCTCTGGTTCCTGTTCGTTGCGGCGTTCCTGCTCACGGTCTTCGCGTTCTTCGCGATTCTCTTCACCGGCCGCTATCCGCGTGGCATCTTCGACTTCAACGTCGGGGTGCTCCGATGGGCGTGGCGGGTCGGTTTCTACGGGTACAGCGCGCTCGGGACCGACCGCTATCCGCCGTTCAGCTTCGAGGTGGAGGCGGATTATCCGGCAACGCTGGACGTGCCGTACCCGGAGCACCTCTCGCGCGGTCTGGTGCTCGTGAAGTGGTGGTTGCTGGCGATTCCCCAGTACGTCGTCGTTGCGATCCTGGCCGGCGGCGCGTACTTCGTCGGTCTCATCCCGATCCTCGTGTTCGTCGCCGCGGTCGCCGTCCTCTTCACCGGCCGCTACCCGAAGGGCATCTTCGACTTCGTCATGGGTCTGAACCGCTGGGTGTTCCGCGTACTCGTCTACGCGCTGCTGATGCGCGACGAGTACCCGCCGTTCCGCCTCGACGCCGGTGGGTACGGGACGCCCCCGGTGCCGAGCCCGCCACCCGCATCGATATACGGGCCGCTCCCGTACCCGCCTCCGCTCGGCTGACCATCGCAGGCTGGGCCATACGCGCAGCCCCTGAAGGCTCCGTGGCTCCCTTCACACGGCGCCGATCAACAGACGGGCCGCAAGCGCCGCGAGAGCGAGCGCGAGCAGGCGCTGAATGACGGTTCCACGAATGCGTTGTGAGATCCATGCCCCCACCTGCGCGCCACCGACGACGCCGACGGAGAGCGCGAGCGCTCGGTGGAGCCCGGTGCCACTCGAGAACGCTCCGGTCGCGACGTGGGTGATGCTCCCGACCGCCGCCATGTTCGCCAGCACGAAGTGCGAGGTTGCCGTCGCGACGTGGACGGGAAACCCGAGCGCCGCCACCATCAACGGCACATGAATGATGCCGCCGCCGATCCCGAGGAAGCTCGAAACGAAGCCCACGACGACGCTGTACGCAACGCCGAGCCGAAGGTTCACCGAGTACCGATACCGCGTCCCGCCACGGTCCACCAGCGTCCGGGCATCGCCGCCGGTCGGGCGCGCCTGGCGCTCCTGTCGCGGCCCAAGCAGCAGAAACGCTCCTGCCGCGGCAAGCAGCACGGCGGTCACGGTGTCGAAGAGTTGCCGCGGCGCGACGCCGACCACGAGGACGCCCAGGATGGCCCTCTTTCGTGATGACGTGCGACGTACTCCACGCTAGTGCGCCGTTCCTCACCGCGCAAGGCGTTCCGGGCCGGTGCAGCGAGCTGAGCGCCGACGGCTCCGGCTCGCGGTTCCTGTTGCGAGTGCCGGCAGGCTTGCGCGCGGTGTGGGAGGCTATGGGGATGGATGAGCCGCCCGCCCGACCCGAGTTCGACGAGGCCGAACTCAGCGCGGCGCATGCGCTCCTCGCCGAGGCGCCCGTGTTCGACGGTCACAACGACCTGCCCTGGGCCCTGCGGCGGCTTTCAGGCGGCGATCTGAGCGCAGCCGATCCCGGCTCGTCGCTGGCGGGACGGACGCACACCGACCTTGACAGGCTGGCGGCCGGCGGAGTCGGCGCGCAGTTCTGGTCGGTCTACGTGCCGTCCACGCTCTCGGAGCCCGAGGCGGTAGCGACGACGCTCGAGCAGATCGACCTCGTGCACCGCATGGTCAGCAGGTATCCGGACCGCCTCGCGCCGGCCGTCACGGCCGCCGACTGCGAGCGCGCCCACGAGGATGGCCGCATCGCGTCGCTCCTCGGCGCCGAAGGGGGGCACTCCATCGCATCGTCGCTGGGCGTGCTGCGCATGCTGCACACGCTCGGAGTCCGCTATCTCACCCTGACGCACAACAACAGCACCGCCTGGGCCAACTCGGCAACCGACGTTGAGCGGGCCGGCGGGCTCAGCGCGTTCGGCCGCGAGATCGTCGCCGAGATGAATCGCATCGGGATGATCGTCGACCTCTCACACGTCGCGGTGTCGACGATGCACGCGGCGCTGGATGTCACGTCGAAGCCCGTGCTGTTCAGCCACTCCGGCGCGCGGGCGCTGGTGGATCACACCCGCGACGTGCCCGACGACGTTCTCAACCGCCTGGCCGGGAATGGTGGCGTCTGCCAGGTCACGTTTGTCCCCGCCTTCATCTCCGCACCGCACAAGGCGTGGACGGACCGCATGCTCGAGGCGATGGCGGCGCAAGGTCTCGATTCGCAGGACTTCGATGCGCGCGACCGGTTCGCCGGGGAATTCGCGGCCTACGACGCTCGCCCACATACCACGATCGCCGACGTCGCGGACCACGTCGGCCACGTGCGCGACGTCGCCGGAGTCGACCACGTCGGTCTCGGCGGCGACTACGACGGCGTCGACCTGCTGCCGGACGGGCTCGACGACGTGAGCTGCTACCCGAACCTGATCGCGGAGCTGTCCCGGCGCGGATGGTCGCGCGAGGACCTCACGAAGCTGACCTGGCACAACGTGCTGCGCGTGGTCGGCGAGGTGTGCGGCTGAGGCGGACGCCACACGCCCCCATTCTCTGACTAGAGTCAGACAATGGACTCGGCGCTCATCGCCCAGGTCCGGCGCTTCAACCGGATCGTGACCCAGAGGGTCGGGGCGCTCGACGATCGATTCCTGGCACGCGATCGCCCGCTCGGCGAGGCCCGGGTCCTCTGGGAGATCGGCGACGGAGCGCGCGACATCCGGTCGCTGCGCACCCAGCTCGGGCTCGACTCGGGGTATCTGAGCCGGTTGCTGCGCTCCCTCGAGTCCGCCGGGATGATCACCGTCGGCCCGAACCCGGCGGACAGGCGGATCCGCACCGCACGCCTGTCGCGAAAGGGGAAGGCTGAGCGGGCGGTGCTCAACCGGCGGAGCGACGATCTCGCGGCAGCCCTGCTCGAGCCGCTCAGCCCGGCGCAGCGCACGCGCCTCACCGGCGCGATGGCGGACGTGGAGCGCCTCCTCACGGCCGCCATGGTGGACGTCGCGCCGATCGATCCCGAGCATCCGGGCGCTCGGTACTGCCTGCAGTCCTACTTCGATGAGCTCAACGTGCGCTTCGACGCCGGCTTCGATCCCACCCGCGGCATCTCGGCAACCAGCGAGGAGCTGCGCCCGCCGGCCGGGCTCATGCTGCTCGCCTCACTCCGGGCCGAGCCGATCGGCTGCGCCGCCCTCAAGTTTCACGACGACGCACCCGCCGAGATCAAGCGGATGTGGGTGGCCGGATCCGCGCGCGGCCTCGGCGTCGGCCGCCGGCTCCTGCACGAGATCGAAGCGTGCGCGTCCGCCCACGGGTTCAGGACGGTCCGTCTCGAGACCAACGGGACGCTCATCGAGGCGATCAGCCTCTATCGATCCGCCGGCTATGTCGAGGTCGAGCGTTTCAACGACGAGCCCTATGCCCATCACTGGTTCGAGAAACAGCTCGTCCGGTGATCCCCGCCCCGGTCTACTGCCCTGCGTGCTCGGTCAGGAACGCCAGCGTCCGCTGATTGAACTCATCGACGTGCTCGTAGATGGGCGCGTGCGCGCATCCCTCGAACACCACGACCTCCGAACCGCGGATGGCATGGCTGAGTGGTTCGGCGAAACGTGTCGACGTGACCATGTCGTGGCGTCCGAACGTGATCTGGGTCGGCGCCGTGATCCGTCCAAGCTGCGACTGGGCGTCGTGGTTGATCACCGCGTCGGACGTCCGCATGAACGCGTCGAGCGGCTGCGCCGGGCGACCGCGCACGAAGTCCGCGAGCGTGGCGATGAGGTCGGGGTTGGCCGCGTAACACTCCGGGGTGAGACACCACGGGAGGATTCCCTGGATCACCATCTCCGGCACGCTGTCGAGCCCCTTCGCCATCACTCGCCAGCCCTCGACCGCGGCTCGCAGGAACGGGTCCGTCTTCGGCCAGGCGCTGTGCAGCGAAAGGCTCATCACCCTGTCCGGATACTTCGCCGCGAGCCACATGCCGGTCGCGGCGCCGAGCGAGAGGCCCATGACGTGGGCGCGCTCGACGGCGATCGCCTGCATGAACGACGCGATGTCGTCCGCGAAGAGCTCTGTGGTGTAGGTGCCGCCGGGCTTGTCGGTCAGGCCCGCACCGCGGAGGTCGACCGAGATGCACGTGAAGTGCTTGGCGTACTCACCGACCTGGAATGCGTAGCAGGCCTGGTCTGCGGCCAGGTACGGGATGAGGATCAGCGGCTCACCCGACCCCGTGGTCTCGTAGTTCACAGAGAGATCGCCGGCGACAACGGAGGGCATTTCAGGCAACTCCTCGTTGGGAAGTGGTCTTCAACTGGAGCGTGAGCATACGCCGGGCGCCGGCCGGGTCCTGGAGCGAGGGAATTCAGTCTCGGCGACGGTTGCAAACCATCGCGGTCGCGCCGCTACCGACCCGAACCGCGCTCGGGACCGGTGACGGCCGCGGACCTGAAATCTCGCCGTCGCCTAAGATCGACGGCATGATGCGGCGGCGCGCGTGACCACCCCGCAGCCCGGCATCTTCGCGCTCGGAACGTCCTCGCATGCCTACCTCGAGTTCGATGCGCGGCCGGGAGTCGACGGCGCGGACGTCGTGCGCCTCATCTGTTCGCTCCGGGAGCCGAGAACCACGATCGGCGGCGTGAATCTGGTCGTCGGATTCCGGCCCGAGCTGTGGCGGGCCGTCGCGCCCGACGAAGCACCCGCCGAGCTGTCGGGCTTCAACAACGATGTCGTGGGAGTCGACGGCTTCGTGATGCCGGCGACCCAGCACGACGCCGTGGTGTGGCTCTCCGGCAGCGCCTATGACGTCCTCTTCGACCTGGCGAAGGAGGTCGTGGCGGCGCTCGGCCGGGTCGCGACGCTCGCCACCGAGACGGCGAGCTGGCCGTACCAGCACGATCGCGACCTGACCGGGTTCATCGACGGGACCGAGAATCCCAGCCTGGTCGACGCACCTGAGATCGCGGTGTTCCCCGCGGACAGCCCGTGCGCCGGAGGGAGCGTCCTGCTCCTGCAGCAATGGCCGCACGACAAGGATGCATGGGAGGCGCTCTCGATCGCCGAGCAGGAGTCCGTCATGGGTCGGACCAAACCGGACAGCACCGAGCTCGACGACAAGGCCGACGACTCGCACGTGAGTCGCACCGACCAGGATCGCATCGGGAAGATCTTCCGGCGGAACATGCCGTACGGGACGGTCGCCGCCCACGGAACCATGTTCGTCGGGTTCAGCGCCGAGCAGCAACGGCTCTCCGCGATGCTGGAGAGCATGGCCGGACTTCGCGATGGCATTCGTGACGCGCTCACGCGCTACGCGCGGCCGGTCACCGGCTCGTATTACTTCGTGCCGTCGACAGCCGGCCTCCGCCGTCAGGGCGCCGGCTCGTCGTAGGGAGCAGCGGCGCTCGGCGGAGCTGACTCGCCGGCCGCGATCGAGGGATTTCAGCCGGCGGCGGCCTCGGCGATCGCCCGGACGCCGGCGATTGCCTGGGCGAGATCGCCGACACCGAATGCCGCGGCGAGGCTCTCCGGGTCGCGATAGACGACGTCCGCGGTTCCGTCCTGCCGTGCACGGATGAGGATTCGCAGCGGCAGGTCCAGTGCGATGTCGGGCGCTCGCAGCATCAGTGGCGTTCCCGCCTTGCCGCTCCCGAAGATCAGGACTCGCGTCGCCGGCATCTCCAGCCCGGCCTCGAGCGCGTTCCGCGCGTGGTCGATCTCCGCGAAGAGCGTCAGTCCGCGTTGGTGGATGGCGTCGTGCGCCCGCTCCACCACGCGCTCGAACGGCCGCCCCGAGTGAATCGTTCGGAGATCGTCACCGGCCGTCAATATCGCGCCTCCCGGTACCGCTTGGTCAGCGCCGATTATCGGCGCCGCATGCCGCGCTCCGGATGGCCCGCGTGAGCGATGGCCGGCGCCACCGGGTCTGGGCTACGCGTGGGTCGCGTGGGTCCGCGTGATGACGCTCGGCGACGGCCTGAGCATGTGATGCAGCGTCGTCCCCGCCCAGAGCACGACGAGCACCGTCATGAACGCCGCGAGCACGCCCCAGCTGTTGGTGATCACCGTCAGCAGGCCGGCGGCGACGACCGCGGCAACGAGGACGCCTGCGATCGTCCGCCATGTTCCCGGCTTCGAAACGGTGATCGACTCGCCCGCGACCGCACAGGCAAACAGACCGAGTACCAGGCCGGTGGCGGCCACGCCACGCGGATCCGTGATGAAGCCCACGGTGGAGCCCCCGACGACATCGACGTAGATGACGGCGGTTGCCGCGACCAGCAGGGTCGCGATGACATCTCTGATGATTCTCACTGCTGCTACCTCCGTGGCGCCGCGCTCATCGCTCTGCCCCGATCCTCGCGCGCGACTCCGATGCCGGGCTAGGGCCGAACGTCACCTCCGCCGGGGGTTTTGGGGGACCTGCTCGCGAGCGGAGCCAGGCCTTGGTTGCAGCGATGAGCCCGCTCAGCGAGTGACGGAGGACCGGCCCGCGGGCACCAGGATGCGGCGGCCCTCGAGCTCCGCGTCGGCAGCCGGCGCCAATCTCGTCCTCTCTCGCGGCCGGCGCGGTGCGCGCTACCGTGGTTCGATTGATTGACGCCGGCCAGACTTGAGTTCCACCATCGGGAGGGATTCGACCATGACTGAAGGACCGGGAACGATGGACGCTCCCCACACGTTCAGTGACGTGGACCGCGCACAAGGGCACGACCCCTTTGGCGATCTTGGGGAGTTGGAGCGTCGCGCGATGCTGGCGTGGGTCGGCGAGAACCTCACGATTGTGCGGCAGTCCGCGTTCGGGCAGCGAAGCCTGTACTGGAGCCTGGGTGTCGCCCTCGTCCTCGGTTTGGGGGCAGATGTCGGCGGGTACCTGATCAAGTCCTCGACGACGACCCTACCGCTCGGGCTGCTTGGCGACCTGATCTATACGTTTGGTTGGGCGCTCTGGACCGGTGTCGTCGTGGTCGTGTTCCTGCAGATCATCCCAAAGGCCAAGCGGCGCGGGTACAAGATGTTGCTCGATGCCTATGAGGCAACGCTCCGCAAGGAGGGGGTCCAGCGTGACGAACGGTCGCCCGATTGACGGCCGGAATCCCGCGACAACGAGAGCGAGCGGGGCAATTTGGTGATCCTTCCCAAGATCCGAGATCCGCGGTTCATCACCGTGCGTCGCGGCGGGATCCTCCAGGACGACGATCATCGCCTGCTCGCGATGTGGGCGGCCGACTGCGCGGAACACGTGCTGCGTCACTTCGAGCAGACGCTGCCCCGAGGACGACCGTCCACGTCGGGCGATCGTCCTGGGGCGTGCCTGGGCCCGGGGCGAGATCACATGGTGGGAGGCGCGGACCGCAGGCGGCCATGCAAACGCCGCAGCCAGAGACCTGCGCGGGGCACCGCGACATGCCGCGTACGCCGCCGGTCAGGCCGCCGCGGTGGGCCATGTGGCGGCGCACGAACTCGGAGCGGCCGCCTACGCGATCAAGGCCGCGCGGGCGGCGGCGACTGAAGACGCTGCCGTGGAGGCAGGCCGTTCAGAGTGCCGGTGGCAGCGCGCTCAGCTCCCCGAGCAGATCCGGGACCTCGTGCTCGATGACCAGCGGCTCCGCAACGAGTTGTGCTGGTTCATGTTCGACTGCTGAGACAGCACACTCTGCAGCTCACACGCGGCGCAGCGTGATCCAGAGATCGTTCTTCACGAGTGCCGCCAGGAGCTGTGGCCAGAACCTCGGACCGTTGCAACTGAAGGCGGCGACCTCGTCCTGTGCGACCTCGAACGAACGCTCGGGGCTGCGGTGCCTGCCGGACCCGAGACGCAACGTGTGGTGCCCCGGGGCTACGGACACCTCAACGGTCTCCTTGTTCGCAATCGCACCCACCACGATGTCATCGATCGCGATGTTCCATTCACTCTGCGCACCAAGGCCGATCCCACTCCAGGTACGAACCAACCTCATGGTCGCGTCGGTCGCAGGCCCACCCCGCGTGCGGTCGACGTCGCCGTCGTGTTCGCTGACCGCCGCCGCAATGCCGCGAACGCTCCCGCCGCCGCCTCGACTCCCGACGCGCAGCAGGAAATAGCCGATGAGCGCGGCCGCCACCACGATGCCGATGATGATCTGGACAACGTGGTTACCAGACCCGCCCAGGAGGCCCGCCACCAAGGCCGAGGTTCGCGAACCTACGGGCACGAGTGGCGCCTGAAGCCAGTTCATCAGCTCACTATGCCATTGCCGCCGCATTCAGGTCGTCCGCGGCAGCGCCGCATCCAGACATCTGCAGGGTTGAGGCCATCGTGGTCAACCACATACGCGACGATCGAACGGGTACCTATGCCTCGAGCTGCAAACCGTCGCCGACCCCGCGCCGCCGCGCCGCCTCTCGATCGCCGGCGTCACGAACGCGTGCCTGCCACGCCTCCCCTCGCACGATGTATCCCACGTTCGCGTGGCTGACTCCGAATGCTGATGCTAAAGAACGGTACGTGACCCCGTAACGGGCCATCCGTCTGATCGACAAGACGTCATCGGCGCTGAGCTTCGCATTGGGATGGCGCTCGCCGCTATTCCCACCTGAAGAAGCGCTTCGCGAGGAATCCGAACACCAGAGCGTATGCGGCGAGGACCAGCAGTGGCTGGGCGGGAGGGAACTGGCCGACCCATGAGTCACCGATCGCCTGCACGGCCGCGCCGAGCGGGGTGTAGTTGCTGACGTCCTGGATCACGGCCGGCATCAGCTGGACCGGGTAGTACAGGCCGGAGAAGAACATCATCGGGTAGAGCGCTGCCGCCATGAGGCCGCGGGCGGCCCCTGACGTGCGGGCCAGGGCGGCAATCGTCAAGCCGATCGCGAACAGCGCGGCCATGCAGAGCGCGAGCGACAGCACCATCGCATCCGGTCTCATTGGGGCGCTGACGCCGAAGAAGACAACGCTGACGACCACGACCAGGGCCAGCGTGACCACCATGAGGCAGGTCTGGACGACAATCTGCGCGGCCAGCACCCAGTACGCCGGCACCGGCGTGGTTGACAGGCGGCGCAGGATGCCGAGCTCCCGGTAGGCAACGAGCGGCCCTGGAAGATAGGTGAAGGCGATGATCGCGATCGAGAAGCACATGAGGATCGGGATGTAGATGTCGAACGCCGAATAGCCGCCCAGATTGGCCGAAGCCTTTCTGAACACCGGGATCTCGCCGAAGATGACGAGGAGCAGCAAGGCGATCCCGGTGCCGGCGATCATCCCGGCAGGCTGCCGCCAGGCGAGCCTCGCCTCGTTGAGCACCATGTTGCCGAACGCGGCACGCGGCGCTCGCGGCTGGGCCTGGGGGAGCGCTGTCATGACTGGGCTCCCTCCTCCGCTTCGTGCAGGTGCCTTCCGGTGAGTCGCACGAAGGCATCCTCCAACGTCGATGCGTCGATTCGCACGTCGTGCGTCTCGACGCCCGCGTTGTGCATCGCGACGATCACGGCGGTGGCGAGCTCACCAGTGCCCGAGACCACGATGTGGTTGCCGTCGTGCTCGATCGCGGTCACCTCCGGCAGGCCTGTCAGCAGGCTCTCGTCGAACGGAGCCGACGGAACGAATCGGACGGTCTTGGAGCCGGCGGCCCGCGCAGCGAGGCCGGCCGGGGTATCCAGCGCGACGATCCGCCCGGAGTTGACGAGCGCCACCCGGTCGCACAGTCGCTCGGCTTCCTCCATGAAATGCGTGACCAGCAGGACCGTGGTACCGCGGTCACGAACGTGCTCGATGAGTTCCCAGGCGTCCCGCCGGGCCTGCGGGTCGAGTCCGGTGGTCATCTCGTCGAGGACCGCGATCTTGGGGCCGCCGATGAGCGCCAGCACCACGGACAAGCGCTGCTGCTGGCCGCCGGACAGCGATCGGAAGTACGACCTGCGCTTGTCGGCGAGCCCGAGCGCATTGGTCAGTTCGCCTACGTCGGCCGGATGGCGATAGAAGGACCGGTACATGTCGATGATCTCGCCGACCCTCAACTTGGCCGGAAAGGCCCCCGACTGCAGCTGCACGCCGGTGATCTCATGGATCTGTTCCTTGTGGACCTGCGGATCGATGCCCATCAGCCGGATCGTTCCCGCGTCCGGGGACCGGAGACCGATGGCGCATTCGACCGTGGTGGTCTTCCCCGCTCCGTTCGGGCCGAGGATTCCGAAGATCTCGCCCTCGGTGACCGAGAAGGACACGTCGTCCACCGCGACCAGCGGACCGTAGGTCTTGCGCAGATGCGAGATCTCGACGGCCAACGCGCCCGCTGCCTCCGTCGGGGAGCCCTGGGACCTCGGGGCGCCGGGCTCGCTCGCGAGGGTGACGGGCGTGTGCGTGAGTTTCTCCATTCGCGTTCCTCACTCCGTCCTGTGAGCCAATCCGGCGGGATCGGCGCCCATTCTATGGAGGTCGCGATTGCTTACCCGAATGCGTGGGAGCCAGCGCGTCCGCCGGCGGCCTGCGAGAACGCTGGAG